>NZ_JAWQJT010000001.1:2977214-4465822 GCF_033441515.1 Amycolatopsis solani | reverse complement strand
GGCCGCGCGCCCCCCCCCCCGGGCCCGCCGGGTGGGCGGCGGCTTTGGCCTCTGGGGGGCCCTCGGAGGTCCCGAATGAGTCATTCGCGACCCTCGAGGCGGGGGCAGGCGGGGAAGGGTCAGTCCTCGGGGGTGAGGAGGGACGCGACTCGCGCGGCCAGGCGGGCGCTGTCCACCGGGGTCACGTTCACCCAGTCCTGCCCGCCCCGACCCGGCGTCTTCGTGGCACAGTACGCGCCCACGTCCGTGTCGAACCACGACAACCCGCCCACCCGCGTAACCCGTCCCGACGCCGAACGGCGGCTCACGCTGAACGAACCCGCCGAGTACACCGGGCGGGCCTGGATCGCCAGCACCTCCCGCAGCTGGGCCGTCGAAGCCGCCGAAGCGGCTCCGCGGGCCGAGAACACCGGGTCCTCCACCGAACCCGCCAGGGCCGGGGCCGGCAGGCTCACGCCAAAGCCCGGGCCCGCCGTCAGTTCCGGGAGGACGTCGATGATCGCCGTGCACAGCTCCGCGTCGCGGATGGCCGACAGGGCGATCGTCTGCTCCGGCTGGGTCGCCAGGACGCCTCGGCGGCCGCGCACTCCCGTCACCGCGCGGAACGGCGCGGAAGCCGTCATGTCCACCATCGCTTCGCACGCCACGAAGACCTCTGCCGACGCGAGCAGCGAAAGCCGCTCCGCCAGCGCCGGCTCCAGTGAAGACCCGTCGTACAGCCCGCGCTCGGCCAGGTTGTCGTAGACCGCCTTGCGGACCTCGGCGCGTTCCTCCTCGGTGCCGCCGACGCTGCGGACGCTCAGCGGTTCCGGCGGGCGGTCGTGGCCGAGGTCGGTCCAGAGGATGTCGAACGCCGAGGCCGAGACGCGGATCAAGCCTGCCCCAGCGACGGCGCGTCGGGGAACGTCTCGGCCGGGACGTGGCCGTGCAGGGCCGCGTCGCGGGTGCGCAGGACGTCGATCGCCTTCTGGCGCGCGGCTTCCGCCTCGGCGCGGCGGGCCGCCAGCTCGTCGGACAGCCCGGCCAGGACGAGCAGGTTCCCGGACGACGCCGCTTCCCGGATCATCGACGCCGGGTCGTAGCCCACCGGCGGGGGCATGTCGGCCCGGGCCCGCGCGGCCGCCTCCGCCTGCGCGCCGACCGCGCGGCCGACCGACGACGAGACGGCGGCGGAGTGCGAGAGCCAGCTCGCGGCCCGGCCGAGCGCGGCCCGCGCCGCGTCGCCGGCGCCGCCCTGCCAGTTTTCCTGCGAAGACGTGATCAGCCCGGCCAGTTCGGCGGTCGACTCCTGCAGCCGTTTCGCCAGCCCGTCCCAGCGTGCGCCCACTTCGCCCGCGGCGACCGGGTCGTTGCCCGCTTCGACCTCCGCGGCCATGGCCTCGTGGCTGTAGGACTCGTACCGCGCGGTGGGGACGGGCGGTTGGACGTCGGGCACAGCGCACCTCTCGGGGTCAGGGCAGTTTCGGTTCGACCAGGCCGGCCACGGTGCCCGCGCGGCGGCACGCGAGCGGGGTGTCCGAGAAGCCGGAGTTGCTGACGTCGATCTGGACGCTGGCCGCGTCGCCGACCCCCAGCAGCACGGCGCAGGTGCCGTCGGCGGCCTTCTTGTCCATCACCTTCAGCGCGGGGTGGCTGCCGACCGTCGTCTTGGTCGCGGTCTTCTTCGCGACTTCGAGGTCGGCCAGGCCGTCGGTCTCGCTGAGGGTCACGGTGACGCCGAAGGTGCCGGGCACGGTCCAGTCGCACGCGCGGGCGCCGGCGATCTCCTTCGGCTTGCCGAGCACGCTCACCCCGGCGGCCGAGCGGTCCTGCGGACCGAGCAGCGTGCAGGGGTCGATCGCGGCCAGGCCGGTCCACGCGACAGGGGGCGGTGAAGAAGGAGGGGACGACGTGACGTGGCCGATCTCGGTCCGCGGCGACGCCTGCCCGCAGCCGGCGAGCGCCACGAGCACGACCGGGACCCACCACAGCCGCAAGCGATCAGCCACCCGTGCAGTCCACCCCGTCCGCTGCCTGCTCGTCGGCGTGCTGGTACTTCGCCAGCGCCTCCGAGATCCGCTGCTTGAGCGTCTCGAGCTCCTTGCCGAACGCGGTCAGCTGCTGGACGGCCGACCCCCGGCCGCCGATGCCGTACTCGGCCATGAACCGCCCGAGCTCCCCCGCGTACCCGCCGCCGAGCGGCACCGTCCGGCCGAGCACCTTGGCCTCGCGGACCATCTCGCCGACGACGTCCTGCAGCTGGCCGAGCTTCCCGTAGGCGTCCGCCGCCAGCTCGGGCGCGACCGCGAAGCCGCGCAGGTCGAACGGCGGTTGCGCGCGCACGTCGCTCATAAGCGGTTACGCCTCTCTGTAGCCGGGCGACCTCGAATCGGAGCATACGACAGAGCAGGGTGTCAGCGGGAGCACCCAGAATCGGGTGACAAGACACCCGTTCGGGGTATCGTCCCTGCTTGCGCAGTGTCATCAACCGTCGTGGGAGGCGTGATCGCCCGGGCTTCACGGGGTTCCGGCCCCAGGTTCGCCCGGGTTTGACACACTGGATGGAAGGCTGGTCGCTGCGCGCGGACAGCAGCGATGGGGGCCGTTCGGCCCGGCGGTGCGCACAATGCGCGCGGCCACGCGCCACCAGGAGGTCGAGTGACGTCGAGAATCCAGTCTGCGGCGCCCGGATCGGGCGAGCAGGCATCCGGGCGGCCGCCTTACCCGGCGGAGTCCACGGGCAACGGCCGGGCCCCCGGCCGCCCCGCGAGAGTGTCGCTGGACGAGCTGCACGAAACCGCCCGGCGGATCGCCGCCAACGTGGAGCGGGTGCTGGTCGGCAAGCCCGACGTCATCCGGATCGCGCTGGTCACCCTGCTCGCCGAAGGCCACCTGCTGGTCGAGGACGTGCCCGGCGTCGGCAAGACGTCGCTGGCCAAGGCCCTCGCCCGGTCGATCGACTGCACGGTCAGCCGCATCCAGTTCACCCCGGACCTGCTGCCGAGCGACGTCACCGGCGTCTCCATCTACAACCGGCAGACCGGCGGGTTCGAGTTCCGGCCCGGCCCGGTGTTCGCGAACATCGTGGTCGGCGACGAGATCAACCGCGCCTCGCCGAAGACGCAGTCGGCGCTGCTGGAGTGCATGGAAGAGCACCAGGTCACCGTCGACACCTCGACCTACCACCTCGACGAGCCGTTCATGGTGATCGCCACCCAGAACCCGATCGAGATGGAAGGCACCTACGCCCTCCCCGAGGCCCAGCGCGACCGCTTCACCGCGCGCGTCTCCATCGGCTACCCCGACCAGCAGGCCGAGCTGGCCATGGTCGACGAGCACGCCGGCCACAACCCGATGGACGACCTGCAGCCGGTGTCCGACGGCGAGACCGTGCACCGCCTGATCGAGACGGTCCGGGGCGTGCACATGGCGCCGGAGGTCCGCCGGTACGCCGTCGACGTCGTCGCGGCCACCCGGCAGGTCCCGGAGATCCGCCTCGGCGCCTCCCCGCGCGCGACGCTGCACCTCGTCCGCGCCGCGCGGGCGCAGGCGGCGCTGTCGGGCCGCGACTACGTCGTCCCGGACGACCTGCACACGGTCGCGGTCCCGGTGCTGGCGCACCGCCTGGTGCTGACCACCGAGGCCCACGCGGCGCGGCGGTCGGCGACCGACGTCGTGCGCGCGGTGCTGCACCGGGTGCCGGTGCCGCAGGGCTCCCGGCCCTGATAGAGCGCGCGAAGGGGAAGAGAACGGCATGCTGCGTGCCCTGTCCGGCCTGACCACCCGCGGCCGCTGCCTCCTGGCCGCGGGGATCGCCGCCGCGGTGTGCTCGTTCGTGCTCAACGAGCGCGACCTGCTGCGGGTGGCGGTGTTCGTGGTGGCGCTGCCGCTGCTCGTCGCCGCGTTCATCTCGGCGACGCGGCTGCGCATCGGCGCCACCCGCACGCTGCACCCGCAGCGCGTCGCGGTCGGCGGCAACGGCGAAGTGCAGCTCGAGCTGTGGCGCAGCGGACGGCTGCCGGCCGGCGAGATCCTCCTCGAGGACGGCGTGCCGTACGCGCTGGGTTCGCGCCCGCGGTTCGTCGTCGAGCGGCTCCCGCACGACCGCCGGGTCGCGCTGCGCTACCCGCTGCAGCCGGTGCTGCGCGGGATCCAGCAGGTCGGGCCGCTGCGCGCGACCATCACCGACCCGTTCGGGCTGTGCGAGTTCGAGCGCGAGCTGATCGGGCACTCGCGGCTGGTCGTCGTGCCCCGGGTGGTCCCGCTGTGGGGCCTGCCCAGCGGCGCCGGGATCGGCGTCGGCGACGACGGCACGGTCCGGCTGCACGCCGGGCAGGGCGAGGCCGACGTCATCGTCCGCCAGTACCGGCAGGGCGACGACCTGCGGAAGGTGCACTGGCGCTCGACCGCGCGCCGCGACGAGATCATGGTGCGCGTCGAAGAACGGCCGTGGCGCGGCGGCACCACCGTCCTGCTCGACCACCGCGCCGCCGCGCACCACGGCAGCGGCCCGGCCGCCAGCCTGGAGTGGGCGGTGTCGTTCACCGCGTCGGCCGCGCTGCACCTGCGCCGGTCCGGGCACCGCGTCCGGCTGGTCAGCGAGCACGGGATCACCCTCGCCGACACCCCCGGCGAGGGCGGCGACCACTACGACAACGTCCTGCTCGACGCGCTGGCCGCGCTGCAGCCGGCCCACCAGCGGGACATCACGCTGGCCGGCGACCCCGGCGAAGGCCAGGAGCTGATCGCCGTGCTCGGCACGGTGAGCACCGAAGCCGTCCACGAACTCACCCAGTACCGCCCGCGCGGGATCCGCAGCCTCGCCGTCCTGCTCGACACGCCCACGTGGTCGGCCGGGGTGAGCGCGCCCGAGCAACGGGCCGCCGCCACCGAGGACTCGGCCGCGCTGCTGCGCGCGGCCGGCTGGGGCGTGGTGGTCGCCGGACCGGGCTCGCCGATGCCGCAGGTGTGGGCCGAGCTCAGCCGCAGCGGCGCCCGCAGCCACACCCTGATCGGCGGCCAGCGATGAGCACTTCCGCACCCCCGCGCCCGGCGCACCGCCCGCCGTCCCAGCACCCGCTGTCGGCCTGGCGGAGCAGCCTGCTCGCCCCGGCCGCGGCCGGCATCGCGACGCTCTGCGCGGCGACGTCGGTGACCAGCGTCGTGGCCGGCCTGGCGTGGTTCGGCTACCTGTTCGTCGCGGTCCTGCTGATCGGCGCGACCGGGCTGGCGCTGCGCTCGCTGCAGGTGCCGACCGTCCTGGTCGGCCTCGGCCAGCTGCTGGTGCTGCTGTTCCTCATCACCGGCGCGTTCACCACGAACGGGATCCTGCAGGTGATCCCCGGGCCGGACGCGTTCGAGGAAATCGGCACGACGCTCTCGGCCGCCGCCGAGCAGATCCGGACCGGGCTCCCGCCGGTCGAGGGCAGCCAGCCGATCCTGTGCCTGGTGACGATCCTGATCGGCCTGGTCGCCGTCCTGGTCGACACGCTGACGGTGGCCGCCGCGGCACCGGCCGCGACCGGGCTCGTGCTGCTCTGCGTCTACGCCGTGCCGGCCGCGCTGAGCGAGGAAATGCTGCCGTGGTGGACGTTCCTGCTCGGCGGGGCCGCGTTCGCCGGCCTGCTGGCCGTCGACGGCAACCACCGGCACCGGCGCTGGCGGACCCGCGAAGCACCGGGCCGCAGCGGCAAGCAGGGCGTGCTGTCCGCGCCCGTCGCGGTCGTCAGCGCGGCGATCGTGCTCGGCCTGTCCGGCGGCGCGATCACGTGGGTCGGCACGGTCGGGCGGATTCCCTTCGGCACCAGCGGGAACGGCGCCGGCGCGGGCTCCGGCGGCTTCGGCATCCAGCCGTTCACCGAGCTGCGCGGGATGCTCGACCAGGGCGCCAACCGCGAGCTGTTCAAGGTCCGCGGCCTCGGCACCGACCGGCGGCTGCTGCGCGCGATGACGCTGGACACCTTCTACCCGAACAAGGGCTGGGGCCTGCACGACGAGGGCCGTTCGCAGCAGGGCGTCCAGGTCGGGCCGCAGCTGCCGGCCGCGCCGGGCGACGACGGCACCGGCGCCGCGCGCAAGATCGACGTCGAACCGGCGAGCTGGCGCGACAACTGGCTGCCGGTGTACGGCGCGCCGCGGGTGATCGACGGCGCGGGCAACGGCTACCTCTACGACCAGGTCAGCGGCACGGTGTTCACCACGCGCAGCGAAACCCCGCCGTCCTACACCGAATACGCGTCGCTGAAGGAGCCGACGGCCGCCGAACTGCGCGTGACGCCGCAGGTCGACGACCTGCCACCGCGCTACACCGAACTCGACCGGGTCGACGACCGCGTCCGGGCGAAGACCCAGCAGCTGATCGCGGGGGCGTCGAACGACTTCGACCGCGCGTCGGCGATCTGGCGGTACTTCACGGCGCAGAACGGCTTCGTCTACGACACGAAGACCGCGCCGGCCAACGACGCGGACGCGCTCGCCGACTTCATCCTCAACGGCAAGCGCGGCTTCTGCGAGCAGTTCGCGTCGGCGATGGCCGTGATGCTGCGGGTGGCGGGCATCCCGTCGCGCGTGGCGATCGGCTTCACCCCCGGCGTCCAGGTCAACGACTACCTGTCGATCAGCACCCAGGACGCGCACGCGTGGGTCGAGGCGTACTTCGGCGGCAAGGGCTGGGTGACGTTCGACCCAACCCCGCTGTCGGACGGCCGCGGCATCACCCCGCCGTACCTGCAGGCTGGTCCGCAGGACGGCAACCAGCCCGACGACACCCAGGTGGCGCCGAGCACGGTCCAGTCGAGCGCCGCACCGACCGGCGTCCCGCGCGACGCCGGTCAGAACCCGCAGGCGCAGGGCCCGGAGCAGACCGAATCGGGCACGCCGGGCTGGGCCTGGGTGCTGGTCCTGGTGCTGGTGCTGCTCGCGGTGCTGACGACGATGCAGGTGATCCTCGCGGGCCTCCTCTACCGGAGACGGCCGGAAGCCGAGCCGGAAAGCGTGCCGGCGCTGACCGGGTTCCGCGCGGTGCTGAAGAACTGGATGCCGCTGATCTCCACCGCGCTGTGGGTGGCGGTGCTCGGTGTGCTGTCGTGGCTGGTCGTCTGGTGGTTCAGCCTGCTGGTCGTGCTGCTGCTGGCGGGCCTGCTCGGCCCCTCGGCCGCCCGCGACGTCGGGAGAAGGCGAAGGCTGCAGGAGATCGTCGGCCACCGCCCGGGCGCGGCGGACGCGGCGTGGGCCGAGCTGCGGGCCGAGTGCGCCGACCGCGGCCTGCCGATCCCTCCGAGCGACACGGTCCGCGTGGCCGGCCAGAAGCTGGCGGCGAAGCACCACCTCGACGACGAGGGTCGCGAAGGCCTGCGCACGGTCATCGGCGTGGTCGAGCGGTCTTGGTACGGCGAAGACGGCGAAGGAGACCCGACGCTGCCCTCGGCGTTCGATCACCTGCGGCGGAGCCTGCACCGCAACGCGCCGCTGTCCTGGAAGGGACGGCTCTTCCCGAAGTCCCTGTTCCGCAACCGGGACTGAGGCGCCGGCTCACCCCGGCGGGGGTCACCCGTTGTCACCGGTGTGGGTGACCCGCCGGGGCGAGGCGTAGAGCACACAAAGAGATCCGCGTCCAGCCTGGGCGGCCGGACGCGGATCTCGTTCGGTCTTGCGGCGCTACTGCTCTTCGAAGCGCTGGCGGAAGCGTTCTTCCATCCGCTGGGTGAAGGAACTGCGGCGCCCTGGTTGCTTGCCGCCACGGGAGCCCGATCCACCGCCCTTGCCGTCTCCGTCGGCGGCGTGCCGAATCGATGTGACGGCCAACATGACCCCGAAGAACATCACGAGGAACCCGAGCACGCTGATCAGCGGGATGTCGGCCACCCGGAACTGCGGCACCACCACGCCCAGCACCAGCAGGGCCACGCCCACTACGAACAGGGCGATGCCCTGAATACGCCGTCGGCGAGCGGGGCGACGCAACCGGGTGCCACGCACCGTGGATGCGAACTTGGGGTCCTCGGCATAGAGCTCGCGCTCGATTTGATCGAGCAGCCGCTGCTCATGCTCGGAGAGTGGCATCTTTCCTCCTCCGGCACAGCTGTCGCGGGCGCCGGGCCGCGCAACGTCCTGGACCCAACAGCCAACCCCAGGCGGGGTGGCACTGTCCAGGATACGAGGCCCGCGCCCGCACGACTACCCGATCCCGCATCCAGAAGGGATCGAATTGGGCTAAATCCCGCCGGAACCCCGTCGCGGACGGTCACCGTGGCCCATCGTGACCGGTTGACGGCCTCGACGGCGATGTGGGGGACGGGAAACGAGCGGAAGATCACCTTCCGTAGGCGGGTGGGAGGGAGGTGGGGCGGGCGGGTCGGATGGGGCGGAAGACGGGGGGGGGGCGGCCGGTCGGGTGGTCGGTGAGCGGGGCGCGGCGGGGTGCGTCGGTGGGGTGCGGCGGGCCGCTCGGATCGCGGCGGGCGCGCATCAGGCGGCAAGTCGGCCGGATCACACCGGACGGCGGCGCGGCCGGATCGCGGGGCGGCGGGGCGGCGGGGCGGCGGGGCGGCCGATCATGGCAGGCGGCAGCGGAGTGCCCGGGGTGCGGCGGTCCGACCGGATGTCGGTGAGCGGCGATGGGACTACCGCGGCGGGAGCGAGGTGATCAGCGGGTGCGATCCGCGGGGACCGATCGCCGCCGAGCCATCCGGAGACAGCAGGGGCACCGGGGCGGCACCCCGCAAGCCCCCTCACCGCTCCCGTGGTCCCAGCAGCGACGCCGGCCGCACGGCTGCCGAGCCGAACTTCGACCTTGCCACGTCCGCTGCCACCTCCGCGTCGCGCCAGCGCGGTTCCCGTGAGTCGAACAACAGCTGCTCCCCCACCTCCCCCGTGTCGAGCCCCTCGACCCGGACCCCGATCAACCTCACCGCGCCCGTCGGGGCGTGCTCCGTGAGCAACGCCACCGCCACCGCGTGGATCTCGCGGGCCACGTCCGTCGCCGAGATCAACGTACGAGCACGGGTGATCGTCCGGAAATCCGCGAACCGCACCTTGATCGACACCGTCCGGCCGCGCACGCCCCGCTCCCGCAGCGTCGCCCCCACCCGCTCGGACAGCCTCAGCAGCTCCAGACCCAGCGAAGCGCGGTCGTGGCGGTCGACGTCGAAGGTGTGCTCGGCGCCGATCGACTTCTCCGGGGAGTCGACCACCACCGCGCGCTCGTCGACGCCGTGGGCCAGGCGGTACAGGTGCTCGCCGATCGCCGTTCCGAGGGATTTCTTCAGGCGCTCCGGTGGGAACGCGGCCACGTCCGCGATCGTGTCCAGGCCCAGCCGCTTCAAGTGTTCTTCGGTGCGGGCGCCCACGCCCCACAGCGCCGAGACCGGCAGCGGGTGCAGGAACGCCAGTGTCTCCGCCGCGGGGACGACGACCATGCCGTCCGGCTTCGCCATGCCCGACGCCAGCTTCGCCACGAACTTGACCTTCGCCACACCGACCGAGCAGGTGATCCCGTGCTCGGCCTCGACCCGCGCGCGGATCTGCGCGCCCAGCGAAGCCGGCGTCGCGCCCAGGCGGCGCAGCGCCCCGCTGACGTCCAGGAACGCCTCGTCCAGGCTCAGCGGCTCGACCAGCGGCGTCAGCTCGCGGAAGATCGCCATGACACCCCGCGAGACCTCGCCGTAGAGACCCGAGGTCGGCGGGATGTTGATCAGGTGCGGGCAGAGCCGCTTGGCGGTCGAGAACGGCATCGCCGACCGGACGCCGAACTTGCGCGCCGGGTAGTTCGCCGCCGCCACGACCGCGCGGGGGCCGCCGCCGGACACGACCACCGGTTTGTCCGCCAGCTCGGGGCGGGTGCGCAGCTCGACCGACACGAAGAACGCGTCCATGTCGACGTGCAGCATCCCGCAGCCGGTGTCGTCCGGCACCGGCTCGCCGGACCGGACGCGGAACCGGGCCATCCCGCCCGGCAGTTCAGCATTTCGCCCCACGTCCCCGGACGCTACCCGGCACCACCGACAATTCCCGCTCGCGCCGAGCGCGACGGCCGGAATCCGCCGGTCAGGCCGGGGGCCGCGCCACCGCGTGCAGGCGCCCGGCGATCTCGCGCAACGCCGGGGTGGCCGCCGCCGCGCGCTCGAAGTCCGCCAGGTCCTCCTCGCGGACGTCGCCGGTCACCAGGTCCGAGATCACCCGGTCGCCCTGCAGCAGCGTCACGTCCAGGCCCGCGCGCTCCAGCCCGGCCCGCAGTCCTTCCGCGTCGAAGCGGCGAAGCACCGTGTCGCCCGGCACCACGCCGGAAGCGCTTTCGAGCAGCTGCCGGGCCTCGCCGACGCGGCCGGAGAGGGCCCGCTGGAGGACCGCCGCGTGGCGGTTGGCGACCAGCACCGACACCGCGCCGCCCGGGGCGACCGCCGTGGCCAGCGCCGTCAGCACCGCCGCCGGGTCGTCGACGATCTCCAGCAGGCCGTGCGCCAGCACCAGGTCGGCCGAGCCGGCCTCGACGTGCCTGCCCAGCGCGTCGGAGTCGTCCGCGATCACCGTGATCAGCTCGGAGACGCCCTCTTCCTCGGCGCGGCGCTGCAGCGTGGCCAGCGCGTTCGGGCTCGGCTCGACGACCGTCACCCGGCAGCCCGCCGCCGCGAACGGCACCGCCCAGCCGCCGCTGCCGCCGCCCACGTCGACCACGCGGGGGTGCTCGGCGCCCCGGGCGCGGGCGGCCTTCAGCTCGGCCTCGAGCACCCGGCGGACGGCGCCCGAACCCCGGGCGGCCACGGTCTCGGTCTTCATGCCGCACAGGGTAGTGCCCGCCCCCGCCCGCCTCCCCGGCTCCTCCCTTCGAGTGAACGCCCCTTGCCCGACGGCGCGCCTCGCCCGCACCCGTAGGCTGGTCGTCGTGCACACGGTCGCCGTACTCAGCCTCAAGGGAGGCGTCGGCAAGACGACGGTCGCTCTCGGTATCGCCTCCGCCGCCTTGCGTAGGGGCACGCGAACGCTGGTGGTGGACCTCGACCCGCAGGGCAACGCCACCACCTCGCTCGACCCGCCGTTCACCGACGCCACCCTCGCGGACGTGCTCGAATCCCCGACCCGGGAGATGCTCGAACGCGCGATCGCGCCCAGCGTCTGGAGCGAGGACGTCGACGTCCTGGTCGGCTCCGAAGACCTGGAGCTGCTCAACGACCCCGATGCCGACAGCGAGCGGCTGGCGAACTTCTCCCGCGCGCTGGACGAGCTGCACCGCGAGCCGCTGGGCGAGCTGCCCTACGAGCTGGTCGTCCTGGACTGCCCGCCGTCGCTGGGCCGGCTGACGAAGTCGGCGCTGGTCGCCGCGGACAGCGCGCTCATCGTGACCGAGCCGACGATGTATGCCGTCGCCGGCGCGCACCGGGCACTGGAGGCGATCGACAAGATCAGCAAGGAGCTCAACCCCCGGCTGCGCCCGATCGGCGTGCTGGTCAACAAGCTGCGCGTGCGCTCCTACGAGCACCAGTACCGGATCGCCGAGCTGCGTGAGAACTTCGGTTCGCTGGTGATGCCGACGGCGATCACCGACCGGCTGGCGGTGCAGCAGGCCCAGGGCGCGTGCAGCCCGATCCACGAGTGGCACTCCCCCGGCGCCCAGGAGATCGCGCTGACGTTCAACATGGTGCTGGCGAAGATCCTGCGCTCGAACCGGGCGGGACGGCACCGCGTCGCGGGCGAGGAGCCCGACGGCCCGGACTGGCCCGAAGGCCCGGCACCCGAGACCCCCGAGGCGCCGGCCGAGGTGTCCGAATCGGCGGGGTGAGCCGTGCCCGAAGGTGACACCGTCTACCTCGTCGCGAAGCGCTTCGCCAAGGCGCTGGCCGGGAAAACGCTGCTGCGCGGGGAGTTCCGCGTCCCCCAGCTGGCCACTGTGGACCTCGCGGGGCGCGAGGTGCTCGGCGTCGGCACGGTCGGCAAGCACCTCTTCACGCGCTTCTCCGGCGACCTCACCCTCCACTCCCACCTGTTGATGGACGGCATGTGGGACGTCTACGCCGCCGGCGCGAAGTGGCGGCGGCCCGGGCACCACGCCCGCGTGCTCCTCACCGCGGCCGACGTCCAGGTGATCGGCTTCCGCGTGCACGACCTCAAACTCGTGCCCACGCCGAAGGAACACGACCTCGTCGCCCACCTCGGCCCGGACCTGCTCGATCCACAGTGGACGGAAGAGCACGCGGCGCGCGCGGTCGCGAACCTGACCGCCGACCCGGCCCGCGAGCTGGGACTCGCGCTGCTCGACCAGCGCGTGATGGCCGGGGTCGGGAACCTGTACAAGTGCGAAATCGCTTTCCTGCTCGGGGTCACGCCGTGGACCCCGGTGTCCGAAGTGGACGCTCGGACCACGGCCGCACTGGCCCGCAAGCTGTTGCTGGCCAACGCCCGCTCCGGGTACTTCGACCAGAGCACCACCGGCCACCTCGACCGCAACCGCAAGAACTGGGTCTACGAGCGAACCCGCCAGGGCTGCTTCCGCTGCGGCGGACGGCTCCTGATCCGCACGCAGGGCCACGACGTCCAGCGGCGCCCGACCTGGTTCTGCCCGAAGGACCAGGCCGGACCGTACCCGCCGCAGTAGACGCGGTGCCGTGCCGACGCCCGCGGTCCGGCACCCCGCCGGCCCACCCGGGGAGCTCCCGGACGAAAAGGGCGTGCGGGCCGGACAGGAGGCACTCGTGTTCGCGCTGCGCGAACGCCCGGCTGGTCCGCGCTGCTGGAACAGCCTGCGACGCACCGGATCCCGCGCGAAGCCGGTCTGCGGAGTGAGATGAGGAAAATGACATTGCCGGATCTCGGGACCTTCGCCTAGCGTGGAGGTACACGAGAGAGGAGGTGGTCCAAAGTTGTATTCCAACAGGACTCGTGAGGTGGCTGTCCGCTAGCGGATGGCACGTGGAGGACTTTGAGCAGCGCTACAGCTGAGCCACCTTCTGGCTCATCGCCTGCTCCACGTGATGCCTGATAGCGAATACCAGGCAGTCACCGTGCCCCCGGGGTTCCCGAGCACCAGTCCGGCTCGGGCTCGAACGTTTGACGGCGTTCGAGAGACACCCCGGGGGTTCCTTACGTTGCTCATCTGTGCAGGTCATGCCACCCGGCGTCGCGGGACGACCGTCCGGCGATCAGCGTTTCGCCGTTCTGTCCCCCGGACGGCTGAAGGTCGCTAGCCTGGAAGCATGCTCAGGCCCGACTACCCGATCACCACCGATCGGCTGCTCCTGCGCCCGTTCACGCCCGGCGACCTCGACGCGCTGAACTCCTTCCAGTCCCGCGCGGACGTCGCCCGTTACCTCTACTGGGGCCCGCGCAGCCGCGCCGAATCGGCCGCCGCGCTGGCGAAGCGCGTGCACAGCTCCACGCTGACGAAGGAAGGGCAGTTCCTGGCCGTGGCGGTCGAACTGGCGTCGACCGGGCAGCTGATCGGGGACCTGAACCTCGAGTGGCTCAGCAGCGAGCACCGCCAGGGCGAGATCGGGTTCGTCTTCCACCCCGACCACCACGGCAAGGGCCTGGCCGCGGAAGCGACGACCGAACTGCTGCGGCTGGCGTTCGAAGACCTGGGGCTGCACCGCGTCATCGGCCGGTGCGACGGCCGGAACACCGCGTCCGCCGCGCTGATGGAGCGCCTCGGGATGCGCCGGGAGGCGCACCTGAAGGAGAACGAGATCGTCAAGGGCGAGTGGACCGACGAGATGGTCTACGCGATGCTCGAAGACGAGTGGAAGGCCCGCGACTGAGTGGCCGCTTTCACGTGAAAGCGACGCTCGGGTAGCGGTTCCGGGGCGGTTTGGCAGCATGGGGGCGTGTTCTTCGACAAGATCGTCCGCCCGGCGCTGTACCGGCTGTCCTACCACGACCCCGAGCTGGTGCACGAGCGCACGATCGGCGTCCTTTCGCGGCTCGGCAAGGTCGCGCCCGCGCTCGGCGGCGCGCTGCGCGTCGACGACCCGGTGACGGTGCTCGGCCTGCGCTTCCCCAACCGCGTCGGCCTGGCCGCCGGGATGGACAAGAACGGCCGCGCGCTGCCCGCGTGGGCCGCGCTGGGCTTCGGGTTCGTCGAGGTCGGCACGGTGACGAGGCTGGCGCAGCCGGGCAACCCGAAGCCGCGGCTGTTCAGCCTCCCCGCGAGCGACGCGGTCATCAACCGCATGGGCTTCAACAACGACGGCGCCGAGGCGCTCGCGGCCAAGCTCGCCCGCGACGGCAAACCCGGCGTCCCGCTGGGGATCAGCATCGGCAAGTCGAAGGTGACGCCGCTCGGCGAGGCCGTCGAGGACTACCGGTTCTCGCTGCGGGCGCTGTACCCGTACGCGGACTACTTCGCGATCAACGTCAGCTCCCCCAACACGCCGGGGCTGCGGCAGCTGCAGGACCGCGCCGCGTTGGCCGAGCTGCTCGGCGAGCTGCGTTCGACGTCCGCGGAGCTGGCCGGTACCGGCACCCCGGTGCCGCTGCTGGTGAAGGTCGCGCCCGACCTGACCGACGACGCGCTCGGCGAGCTCCTGGAGGTCGCTCTCGAGAACGGGGTCGCCGGGATCATCGCGACGAACACGACGCTGTCCCGCGACGGCATCGCGGCCGCGGAGAGCGGCCTGGCCGGACAGGCGGGAGGGCTGTCCGGCCGGCCGCTGACCACCCGCGCGGCCGAGGTCGTGCGGTTCGTGCACGAGCACACCGGCGGGAACCTGCCGATCATCGGCGTCGGCGGCGTCCTCGGCCCGGACGACGCCGTCCGGCTGGTGGACGCCGGTGCGTCGCTCGTGCAGCTCTACACGGGCTTCGCGCTGCACGGGCCGGGCTTGGTGCGCCGCGTCAGCCGGGGTCTCGCGAGCCGGCGGTAGAGGCGAACCGGACGTACCCGCGCCAGGACTCGTAGCGGTCCAGACCAGGTCCCTCCGCGGCGAGGCAGCGGACGGCGAGCGGGGCGGTGCCGTCGTCCAGCTCGACGCGGTCGAGCACGAAGGGTTCTTTCAGCGTGGCCGCGAACCGTTCGAAGGCGGCCGGGGAGAGCCGCCAGCGTTCGCCGTCGAGGACGGCGCCGCCCGGCACCACGCCGGGCTGCGGCGGCTCGGTCGCCAAGAGCACCATCCGGTAGCCCCCGATGGTCCGGACCGGTCCGCCGAACCGGGCGCCCAACCCGGTGAGCTCCGCGTTGAGCGGCTGGCCGCGCAGGTGTGCGCCGAACACGACGACGTCCTCGCCCGGCTCGGGGTAGGGCGTCATCGGCTCGTCCGTGCAGACGGTCGCGAGGTCGAGGGCGATCTGGTCCTCGAACGCCCGCGTCAGGAAGGTGACGCCGAACGGACGGCGGTCGCCCGGCAGCACCGGGACCGACACCGCGGCCACGTCGAGGAGGTTCGCGAACGCCGTGCAGGACGCCAGCCGGTGGCCCACGCCGGCCGGGTCGGCCAGCGCTTCGGCGATCCCGGGGTGCTCCGGCACGGTGGGCACGACGAAGGCGTCGAACCCGTCGAACGCGGGCTCGCGCGCGGAGATCGGGGTGAGCACGGCCCCCGACGCGGTCAGCCGGGCGACGGTGGTCTCCAGCGCCAAGGCCGCCGCCTCGCCGAGGGGCAGGTCGGCGGGGTAGGCGAGCCGCGGGTGCTCGCCGGCGCCGAGCCGGACGTCGGCGGGCCAGGACCGGTCGCCGCCGGTCATCACGGAGAGCGCGCGATGGGCCGGGAGCAAGCCGTTCGAGTACACCGAGACGCCGTCGGAGCCGGGCAGCAGCCCGCGCGTCGGCTGGACGGCGGCGACGGCGTTCAGGGCCGCGGGGACGGCTCCCCCGGTGCTCAGCGCCAGGTCGACGATGCCGAGCGCGACGGCGACCGCCGCGCCGTTGCCGCCGGCCTTGGTGCGGTCCCAGGTACCGGAAACCATGGCGGCCCCGGTCTTGCCGAGCACGATGGCACCGGCGGCGGTGAGCCGCGCGACGACCGGGGCGCTGGTCTCCGGGACGCCGTGCCCGGACGGCTGCCCGGCGACGTCGATCAGGTCCTGGACGGCGACGACGGTGCCGGCCAGCGGCAGGGCTTCCCCGGCTTTGACGCGTTCGTCGACGGTCTTCGCGTCGACGAGGACGTCTTCGACGGCGCGGAGGGTGGTCCAGATCTCGGGGCGGCCGGCTTCGGTGATGCGCTCGAAGGCGGCGATGACGCGGTGCGAGGCGGTGGGCGGGGTGACCGGCACGGGGTCCGGGTCCGGCGGGAGCGTGTTCACGGGGCGTCCTTTCCTCGGCGGGTCGAGAAAGTCCACTGTGTACGGTCGGCGCCGGCGAACCTCAGTGCACGGCGGGCCTCCCGGCGAGTGACACCTCTGCATGCATGACAGAAACGTTAGTTCGCGGACGTTTCCGTCGCGATCAGTTTCCGATTACGCCCGTGTTTCGGCACCAAGAGGTGAACAGGGGGCGACGCCGGGGTGAAACGCACGATCACGCACGGGCGGTGACGAACGGGCGGGACGGCCGGATGGGCGCCCTCGAACGGCGGAGCGGAGCCCCCGGATGGCGCAACGGCGGCCGGATTCGCGTGATCGGCGGGGAAAACGTGGGATCCGCGCGGGAACGGCCGGATTCCGCCACGGTTCGAGGTTGGGCGGCACGGAATCGGACGATCGGGAGGGCTCACGCAGGGGCATCGCCAGCCGTCGCACGAGCCCGGCCGCGCGGAATCGGACGCTCAGGAAAGCTCGCGCAACGCCATCGCCAGGCCCGCGAGGCGGTCCGTCGCGTCGGTGAGGTCCTGCTTCGACGTCACCAAGCCGTCGCTGGAGGCGGCGACCGTGTGGCCCGCCGCGGCGACCAGGCCGCGGTAGCCCTCGATGCCGTCGTCGAGCTGCTCGCGCAGCTTGCCGACCGCCGCGTCCAGGGCCGCCTTCTCGCGGGCCGGTGCGGAATCGCGGCCGCGCTCGATCGCCTGGATGCGGGCCGCCAGGCCGCGCAGCGCGCCGGCCGCGTCGCCCGCCGTCTGGCGGGCGTCCGCGACGGCCACTTCGGACACCGGGACCGCGCCCACCGCGGACGGCACCGAAAGCTGGCGCAGCAGCTCGCCCAGCGACGCTTCGCACTCGGCGAGCCGTTCCATGGGTTCGCGGGCCGCCGACCGGGCGGGCGGCAGCGGCGGCGGGCCGGCCGGCGCCGCCGGGATCGGGGTGCGCTTGAGGTCGCGCAGCTTGAGGCCGGACCGGACGCTGAACGTGCCGAAGATGACGACCCCGGCGAACGCCGTGATCGCCTGCGGCATCATCGCCGCGTTGGTCGGGCTGATCCAGCCCACCGCCGCGGCCACCGTCACGACCGCGCACAGGATCGTCAGGATGATCCACAGCGTCAGCGCCTTCGCCGTCCGGCGCTTCCGGCGTTCGAGCTTCGCGGCCGGGTGGTTCCAGCGGTCCCACTTGGCGCGCGCTTCGGCGAACGCCGGGACCTGGTTGGCCATCGATGTCAGCGACGTCGTCACGTCGGGCCGCCGCAAGGGCGGCCGTTGCAGCGGGTTGGGGCGCGGAGACTTCCCGCCGGCCTGCTCGGCCGGCGGGAAGTACTTCTGCACCTTCTGGAGCTTCTCCTGGGCGCGCACGGCGTAGTCGGGCAGCTTCTCGATGTGCTTCTCCAGCTTGGCGCTCAGTTCGCCGAAGTCACGCCGCTTGCCCTGCTGCCCCATGGCCCGCCCCCTCCGCACTCGTCGCCCGGTCAGGCCGGGTTCTTGCCCTGCTCGGCCTGCACGCGCGCCTGGATCTCCCGCTGGATGTCCGCCGAGCTGCTCGCCGGCTTCTGGGCCGCCGCGCCGCCGTCGGTCACCTGCGCGACCGAGTCACCGTGCATCGACGCGCGGATCTGCTGCAGCCGCGACTGGCCGGCCAGCTGCGTGGTGGAGGCCTGGACCTCCATCATGCGCCCCTGGACCGAGTTCTGCGCCAGCTCCGCCGAGCCCAGCGCCGTGGTGTAGCGCTTCTCGATCTTGTCGCGGACCTCTTCCAGCGACGGCGTGTTGCCCGGCGCGGCCAGCTGGCTCATCTGGTTCAGCGAAGCGGAGACCTGCTCCTGCATCTTCGCCTGCTCCAGCTGCGAGAGCAGCTTCGTGCGCTCGGCCAGCTTCTGCTGCAGCATCTGCGAGTTGCGCTCCACGGCCTTCTTGGCCTGGGCCGCCGCCTGCAGCGACTGGTCGTGCAGCGTCTTGAGGTCCTCGATGTTCTGCTCGGCCGTGACGAGCTGCGTCGCGAAGCTCTCCGCGGCGTTCTCGAACTCGGTCGCCTTCTGCTCGTCACCCTTGCTGCGGGCCTCGTCCGCGAGGACCAGCGCCTGCCGGGTGGACGCCTGCAGCTTTTCGACGTCGCCGAGCTGCCGGTTGAGCTTCATCTCCAGCTGCCGCTGGTTGCCGATCACGGAGGCGGCCTGCTGCGTCAGCGCCTGGTGGTTGCGCTGCGCCTCCTCGATGGCCTGCTGGATCTGTACCTTCGGGTCGGCGTGCTCGTCGATCTTCGACGAGAACGCCGCCATCATGTACTTCCAGAACTTCACGAACGGGTTGGCCATCTCCTCCGCCTGCCTTCTTGCGTCCCACGGGCCTTGAGTAGTACTCGGGGTGGGGCGTCGCTCCCCTGCTCATGCAACGCACCGACCCCGGCGTTGGGTTCCATCGTGTCAGGTCGGCCACTTCCGTTCCAGGCGACCCGGCGGAATTCAGGGATCGCCCTGATCACCCCGAGTAGGCAACGCGAACAGCCCCGGGCGGGTTGCCCGGGGCTGTCGTCGTGTCCGACCTGTGACTATGCCGCGATCGTCGAGGCCAGCTTGGGCTGGCCGATCGTCGTCCGCAGGGTGGTGTTCATCCTCGGCGCCGGGGAAACCCGCAGGTCCGCGAGGTCGTTCCCGATCAGCTCGGACATCAGGCGACCGCCTTCGATGCCGGCCGCCGAGGCCTCGGCACCCCGCTTTTCCCGGGGTGCGCCTTCCACGATCCGCTCGTCGACCGGTGCGACCTCGACGTTGTCGAGGGCCGAAACGTCCGCCGCCACGTTGTGCAGCAGTTCGCCGAGCGGAAGGTCCAGTGCCTGGCAGATGGACGCGAGCAGTTCGCTCGACGCCTCCTTCTGGCCCCGTTCCACCTCCGAGAGGTAGCCGAGGCTGACCCTGGCGGCGCGGGAGATGTCGCGCAGCGTACGACGCTGGTTGGTGCGGGCATGACGGAGCCGATCACCGATCGCCTCACGCAACAGCACGGTCATCACGCGCCTCCCTTCCGAACAAGTACCCCCTACGTTACCCAGAGCGGTGCCCGGTACGCAGGAGTTGGTGTGCCCGTACGCCAAGGGCGAACGCCGAATTCACGTCAAATGTTCCCCGAGCAGGGCAAACGCGGCCTGGACCGATCGGGTCCTGATCAAGTCGCGATCGCCGCTCAACCCCAGCGTACGGACTGTGACGGTGCCCGGCCCGGCCAACCCGACGTGCACGGTGCCGGGCGCCACGCCGTCCTGGGGCGACGGACCCGCCACGCCGGTGAGGCCGAGGCCCCAGGTCGCTCCGCACCGCTCGCGGGCACCTCGGGCGAGCTGCATGGCGACCTCGGGGTGGACGGCGCCGTGCTCGGCCAGCAGGCCGGCGTCGACCCCCGCCAGGACGGTCTTCAGCTCGGTGGCGTAGACCACGAGCCCGCCGCGCAGGACAGCGCTCGCCCCCGGCACCGTCGCGAGGGTCGCGCAGACCAGCCCGGCGGTGAGCGACTCGGCCGCGGCCACCGTCTCGCCGCGCGCGGTCAGGGTCGCGACCAGCTGCCGCGCCTCCACGCCCTCAGCTCCCGGTGACGCGGCGCCCGGCCGCCCGCAGCCGCACCGCGCGGACCAGGTAGTCCACGCCGGTCACCACGGTCAGGACCAGGGCCAGCCCCATCAGGGACCAGCGGACGGGGTCCGCGCCGGCCGGCAGCGGCAGCAGGTACGCCACGATGGCCGCAATCTGCGCCATCGTCTTCGCCTTGCCGCCCCGGCTCGCCGGGATCACGCCGTGGCGGATCACCCAGAAGCGCAGCAGCGTCACGCCGATCTCGCGGACCGCGATGACGATCGTGACCCACCAGCCGAGTTCGCCGAGGACGCTCAAGCCCACCAGCGCGGCGCCGGTCAGCGCCTTGTCCGCGATCGGGTCGGCGATCTTGCCGAAGTCGGTGATCAGGCCGTACTTGCGGGCCACCCAGCCGTCGAGCTGGTCGGTGGCCGAAGCGACAGCGAACAGGCCGGTCGCGATCGCGCGCCAGGTGGTGTCGTGGCCGTCGCCGACGAACAGCGCGACGACGAACAGCGGCACCAGCACCAGCCGCGACAGCGTCAGCAGGTTGGCGAGGTTGAGCGTCGGGACCGGGGTCGGCTCCGGGACCTGGGCCGGTGCGTCGCGGGTCAGGCCCTCGTCGGCGGCGTCGCTGGGGAGCGCACTCACCGGTCGGCGTCCGGTACCGCGCGGACGATCAGGTCCACGCCCGCCGAGTCCACGACCTCGCAGCGCAGGAAGTCACCCACCTGTGCCTTCTCCGGCGCGTCGAGGATGACGCACTCGCCGTCGACCTCGGGAGCCTGGTGCGCGGCGCGGCCGGTGAGTTCGCCGTCGTCGTCCAGCTCGACCAGGACGTCGACGAAGGTGCCGATCCGGTCCTCGGCGCGCTGCGAGGTCAGCTCCTCGACCAGCGCCGAGATACGCGTGACGCGCTTCGCGACTTCTTCGGCGTCGAGCTTGCCGTCGAAGCCCTCGGCCTCGGTGCCGTCCTCGTCGGAGTAGCCGAAGACGCCCACGGCGTCGAGGCGCGCGCCGGTCAGGAAGCGTTCCAGCTCGGAGAGGTCGTGCTCGGTCTCGCCGGGGAAGCCGACGATCACGTTGGTGCGGATGCCCGCTTCGGGCGCGTACTCGCGGATCTGCTCGGTCAGCGCCAGGAACGAGTCGGTCGAGCCGAACCGGCGCATCCGGCGCAGCACCTGCTCGCTGGAGTGCTGGAACGACAGGTCGAAGTACTCGGCGACACCCGGCGTGGTGGCGATGGCCTTGACCAGCTGCGGGCGCGTTTCGGCCGGCTGCAGGTAGGAGACGCGGACGCGCTCGATGCCGTCGATCTCCGCCAGGCGCGGCAGCAGCCGCTCCAGCGCGGTGGCGCCGTCGCGGCCGAAGTCCTTGCCGTAGGACGTCGAGTTCTCGCTGACCAGGAACAGCTCCTTGACGCCGTGTTCGGCCAGCCACATCGCCTCGGCGACGATCTCGTCGGGCTGACGCGAGACGAAGGAGCCGCGGAACGACGGGATCGCGCAGAACGAACAGCGCCGGTCGCAGCCGGACGCGATCTTCAGCGCGGCCACCGGCGCGTCGTCGAGGCGCGTGCGCAGCACCCGGGGGCCCCAGCCGTGCTGCGCGTGCCCCGGGACCTCGACGGTCTCCGCGGCGGCGGGCCGCTGGACGGGGCTGATCGGCAGCAGCTTGCGGCGGTCGCCGGGGGTGTGCGAGGCGATCTTGCGGCCGGCGACGACGTCGTCGAGCCGGGCCGAGAGGTCGGCGTAGTGGTCGAACCCCAGCACGGCGTCGGCCTCGGGGAGGCTGTCGGCGAGCTCGTGGCCGTAGCGCTCGGCCATGCAGCCGACGGCGACGACCTTCTTGCCCGTGTCGGACGCCGCCAGCAGCGTGTCGACCGAGTCCTTTTTGGCCGATTCGACGAAACCGCAGGTGTTGACCACGACGACGTCGGACTCTTCGGGATCGGCCGCCAACTCCCAGCCGCCGGCCGCGAGCCGGCCCGCCAGCTCCTCCGAGTCGACCTCGTTGCGGGCGCAGCCCAGGGTCAGCAGGGAGACGCGTCGGGTGGCGGCTGGGTCAACGGCAGGGGAAGGCACGACGTTCAGGGTAGCCGCCGGGCCCGGACGACCCGACGACGGCGTAGCCCGGTAGTGACAACGCCCGCGCCAGCCGATGTGGCAGGCTTGACGCTCGTGCCGTCCGACTCCCCCAGCCCGACCGTCCGCCGCGCGCGGATCGCCGACGTCCGCAAGATCAAGGCCCTCGTCGACTCGGACGCCGGCCGCGTCCTGCTGGAGAAGGACCTGGTCACGCTGTACGAGGCGGTCCAGGAGTTCTGGGTCGCCGAACTGGGTGACGAAGTCGTCGGCGCGGCCGCGCTGCACGTGCTGTGGGAGGACATCGCCGAGCTGCGCACGGTGGTGGTCGACAAAGCGGTCCGCGGCCAGGGCGTCGGCCGGGTGCTCGTGTCGCGCCTGGTGGAGGAGGCCCGTGAGCTCGGTCTCATGCGGCTGTTCGTGCTGACCTTCGAGACGAGCTTCTTCGCCGGGCACGGCTTCGTGGAGATCGACGGGACGCCGGTGTCGCACGAGGTGTTCGAGGAGATGCGGCGCTCGCACGACACGGGTGTGGCGGAGTTCCTGGACCTGCCGTACGCGAAGCCGAACACGCTGGGCAATTCGCGGATGCTGCTGCAGCTCTGAGCCACCCCCTACGGCAGCTGGACGATTCCCGCCTAGGGGTCGAAGTCAGGGGGAAATTTTCCCGACAACCTCCTTTCGGGCGGTGACCTGCGCCACTGCGTTGCCCGAAGCTGATCGGGCACGAAGTCACTCGATCGGCAAGGAAGCAACGATGCGCACGACTCTGCGGAACCTGGGGGCCACCGTGGCGGTGGCCGTGACTGTCGGCGGAGGCGTCCTCGCGGGCGCCGGCACCGCGGCGGCCGTCGACATCCCGACGGTCACCGACCAGTACCTCTTCTCCACGTCCCTGTCCGGGTTCGAGTCGATCCGGAACCAGGCGCCCTACTCCGGCCAGCTCGACTGGTCGTCGGACGGCTGCTCGTGGTCGCCGGACACCCCGTTCGGCTGGCAGTTCCTGCCCGGCTGCCACCGGCACGACTTCGGCTACCGCAACTACAAGAAGCAGGGCCGCTTCTCCGAGGCGAACCGGCTGAAGATCGACGACAACCTCTACAGCGACCTGAAGAGCGTCTGCGGGTCCAACGTGGCCTGCAAGGGCGCCGCCTGGACGTACTACCAGGCGGTCCGCAAGTTCGGCGGCTGACGACCGGCCCGGCCCAGGTGCGCCCGGGTGCACCTGGGCCAGGATGGGGTCATGGAGATCGATCACCTGCTCAGCACGACCCGCGCGGTGCGCCGCAAGCTCGACCTCGACCGGCCGGTCGAAGCCGCGGTCCTGGAAGAGTGCCTGAACCTGGCGCTGCAGGCGCCGACGCCCGGCAACGTCCAGGCGTGGCGCTGGCTCGTCGTGCGCGACCAGGAGGTCAAGAACCGCCTCGGGGTGCTGTTTCGTGAAGTCGGCGAGGCCTACCTGGCCGGCAAGGCGGACGCCGACCCGCGGGCGCTGGCGTCCGGGCGGCACCTGGTCGACGTGATCGAGCGCGTCCCGGTGTTCGTCATCCCGGTCCTGCAGGGCCGGCCGACCGGCGACAACGCGACCGACGCGGCCTTCTACGGCGGCATCTTCCCGGCGGTGTGGAACTTCCAGCTGGCCCTGCGCTCCCGCGGCCTGGGTTCGACGCTCACGACGTACCACCTCTCCCGCGAAGCGGAGGCGGCGGAGATCCTCGGCATCCCGGCCGGCCACACGCAGGCCGGCCTGCTGCCGGTGGCCTACACGACGGTGCCGGACTTCAAGCCCGCGCCGCGGAACCCGCTGTCCGAAGTGGCCTACCTCGACCATTGGGGCACACCGCTCAGCTGATCCGGACCGTGGCCTGCCCACCGTCCTCGCTGACCGACACCAGTTCGATCCGGCCGGCGGCGAACGACGTCGCCTGCGGGCCGGTGCGCGGGCCGCTGTGCAGCTCGGCCGTGGTGCTCTCGCCGCGTCCGGGCTCCTTCAGCAGGAACGCCAGCGTGGCCTCGCCCTGCCAGACGCACGTCATGTTCGGGCGGCACCGCGAGTCGGAGACGACCCGGGTGTAGCGCACGGTCAGGTCCCGCCCCTGCACGGCGGCTTCCTGCCCGAGCCGCAGGGTGACATCGCGACCGGCCGGCGCACTCACCGTCGACGACGGCGGCGCCCCCGCCCCCGGAGGGGCGGCGGGCTGCCCGGTGGCGACCGAGCTCCCGGCGCCCACCGTCACGACGGCGAAGGCGAACAATCCGGCCACGAATCGCTGTAGGTCCACGTGCTCAGGACGGAAGGGACTGGGCGGCGGGTTGCACCGGCCTCAGAGCATCTTCTCCACCAGCAGGCCCACCTGCGTGGACGGATTGCGAGCGTGCCCGGCTTCGGGGTGGCGCGAGCGCCGCACCGCTGCGTCGACGCCGTGCTCGTAGTGAGCGAAGCGCAAAGCGGACTTGCGGTAGCCGGGTAGGTGCCGGAGCAACCGCTTTTCCACATCGCCGTAGCAGTTCATGGGCGCCGCGCAAGCTTCGAAGTGAAGCAACAGCCAGTATTCGAAGCAGGGATTCGAGACAGCCAAGTTGACCCCAAGGCGCCGAGCGAGCACAACCGCTCGCTCGAGGTCGAATTCGTCGACGTCGACGACACACCACACCTCGTCATGGGCGCCCCTGGCGCGATCGCTCAGTTCCGCGGCGTACCTGACGACCGCCTCGGGATCCGCTGCCTTGACCTTCACCTTCACCGTGACAGCCGGATTGCGGCGGGCACGTTTCAGCCCTTCGAGGTAAGCCGGCTCCGTCGCTTTGGCGCCGCAGACCACCAACAGGGAGAGCCTTTGCTCCCGGAACGCCGGACGCCGCCGATCGCTGTTTTCCCGCCTGGTCACCGTCCGGCGATCGCTTCCCCGAAGTCACCCAGGACCGGGACGGCACCGTAGCTGCCCGCGAGATACCGTCGTTCGGTGTTCTGATCCTTGCGCGGCTTGAAATCGGTGAGCGGATACAGCTCGCTGGCGCCGTCTTCACCCTTCTCGACGAACCAAACCTGGTCGCGGTCGAGCAGGTCACCACCCAGCATGGTCCCCAGCAAACTCGTATCGTGCGTCGTGAAGATCAACTGCGCGCCGTGCGGGTTGGTCTCCTCAGACTGGAACAGCTCGATCAGCTTCGCGGTCAGCCGCGGGTGGAGGCTGCCGTCGATCTCGTCGACCACGAACAACTGACCCGCGTCGAGCACATCGAGCACCGCAGGCAGGAGATCGAGCCAGTTCAAAGTGCCGGCGGACTCGTCGACCAGATCGAAGGGAACACCGGAAACGCCGTGCTTGAACCTCAGCCGCGCTTGACCGGGGCCGGGCCGCCGGACCCGCTGCAGCGCCGTCAGGGCGTGCGGCTGGCGGATGGGCTCGCCGATGTCCTCGACCGAGATATCGGTGATGCCGACATCGGCAGCGACCAACAGCCCCAGAAGCCGCCGTGAATGTTCCGGGCCGCGTCGGAGGAAGGCTGCGACTCGTTGTCCGAGCGAATCCGTTGTCTCCTCCGCATACCGGTAGTGGATGCGGACTCCGGCTTTGAACCACTCGTAGACCGGCATCAACGGCTCCAGCGAGAGACGCTTGCAGATACCGAGGACGAGTGCGTCCGGCTGGATGAGTCCGTCCAGGACGGTCAGCTTGGCCTTGAGGTCCGGGACGGTGCTGCCGAACTTGAGATGTTCCCCGGTTCGCTCGAGGAGCACCCTCCGGCGCTTTTCCGGGTACGAGTACAACCACTCTTGTTCGACGATTTCACCTCGAACGACGAACCCGTAGGTGTAGCGGTTGCCGTCCGCGACGAGCTCGACCACGTAGGAGGAGGCTCCCTCTTCCTCGCCGTCGTCGAGCCGGAAGCCCTCTGCCGAGCCGATGCCGCCGACAGTTTCGAGCACCGCCGTCTGCATGTACCAGAGACCGTTCAGCAGGTTCGACTTGCCGGAGGCGTTCGCACCGTAGATCGCCGCGACCGGAACGGCTGTGCGAACGTCACCTGGCCGCGCGGGCATCAGCAGCAGCTCCTGCTCGTCGCGGAACGAGCGGTGGTTGCCCAGCCGGAAACTCCGCAGCACCCGAACACCTCCTCGGCAGCGCTTCACGCTGTTTCGCACCAGTAAACCGCACGGAACAGCCTGAAGCACCAGCCAGGGGACCGGCTACTCGTCCTCGTCGCCGGAGTCCGCGTCCACCGGGCCACCGCCGCGGATCATGAAGAGGACGCCCTCCAGCTCCTCCGGCTTGATCAGCACGTCGCGGGCCTTCGAACCCTCCGACGGGCCGACGACCCCCCGGCTCTCCAGCAGGTCCATCAGCCGCCCCGCCTTCGCGAAGCCGACGCGGAGCTTGCGTTGCAGCATCGACGTCGAGCCGAACTGGGAGGTCACGATCAGCTCGGCCGCCTGCAGCAGGACGTCCAGATCGTCCCCGATGTCCGGGTCGATCTCCTTCTTCTCGCCGGCCTTCTGCGCCGTGACGCCGTCCTGGTAGTCCGGCTGTGCCTGCTCCTTGGCGTAGTTGACGACCGCCGCGATCTCTTCGTCGCCGACGAAGGCGCCCTGGATGCGGACCGGTTTGCCCGCGCCCATCGGCAGGTACAGGGCGTCGCCCATGCCGATGAGCTTCTCCGCGCCCGGCTGGTCCAGGATGACCCGCGAGTCGGTCAGCGACGACGTCGCGAAGGCCAGCCGCGAAGGGACGTTGGTCTTGATCAGGCCGGTGACGACGTCGACCGACGGCCGCTGCGTGGCCAGGACCAGGTGGATGCCCGCGGCACGGGCCTTCTGGGTGATGCGGACGATCGCGTCCTCGACGTCGCGCGGGGCGGTCATCATCAGGTCGGCGAGCTCGTCGACGATCGCCATGATGTACGGGTACGGCCGGTACTCGCGCTCGGAGCCCGGCGGCGCGGTGATCTCGCCGGACTTCACCTTCTTGTTGTAGTCGTCGATGTGCCGGACCTTGTTGACCTGCATGTCCTGGTAGCGCTGCTCCATCTCCTCCACCAGCCAGGCCAGCGCGGCGGCGGCCTTCTTCGGCTGGGTGATGATGGGCGTGATCAGGTGCGGGATGCCCTCGTACGGCGTCAGCTCGACCATCTTCGGGTCGATCAGGATCATCCGGCACTCGTCCGGCGTCGCGCGCGCGAGCAGCGACACCAGCATCGAGTTGACGAAGCTCGACTTACCGGAACCGGTCGAGCCCGCGACCAGCAGGTGCGGCATCTTCGTCAGGTTCGCGGTGACGAAGTGGCCTTCGATGTCCTTGCCGAGGCCGATCACCATCGGGTGGTTGTCCTTGACCGTGGACGGCGCACGCAGGACGTCGCCCAGGCGGACCATCTCGCGGTCGGAGTTCGGCACCTCGATGCCGACCGCCGACTTGCCGGGGATCGGCGCCAGCAGCCGGACGTTGTCGGTGGCCACCGCGTAGGCGATGTTCTTGGTCAGCGCGGTGATCTTCTCGACCTTCACGCCCGGGCCGAGCTCGACCTCGTAGCGCGTGACCGTCGGGCCGCGCGTGAAGCCGGTGACCTGCGCGTCGACGTTGAACTGCTCCAGCACGCCGGTGATCGCCTCGATCATGGCGTCGTTGGCCTTGCTGCGGGACTTCGGCGCGTCGCCGAGCTTCAGCAGGTCGGGCGGCGGGAGCTGGTAGTCGCCTTCCACGGTCCGGGTGACCGCCAGCGGCGGCTCCGGTGCCTTCTTCGGCTTCTTCTCGGGCACCTCGACCGGCGGCTTGGGCACAGCCTTGGGCGGCTTGAGCGGCGTCGGCACCTCGGCGAGCGCGGCGTCGATGTCGAGCTGCTCGGGGTTCGCGTCGCTGCTCTGGCGGCGGCGAGACGGCTTGCGCAGCCGCGCGGCCTTCGGGTCCGCCTCGGTGACGGCGTCCTCGTCGGTCGCGAACCCGGTGCGCAGCGCCTCGGCTTCGGCGATCTCCTCCTCGTCGAGGCCCCAGTTGCGCAGCCGCTGCGGGATCTCGCGGACCGGCGTGCCGGTGAAGACGAGGATGCCGAAGACGAGCGCGAGGATGAGGATCGGCACAGCCACCCAGGTGGTGACGCCCATGGTGAGCAGGCCGCCGGAGAAGGCGCCGATGATGCCGCCGGCGTACATCCGGCCGTCGTTGGTGTCCGGGAGCGCGGTGAAGATGTGCAGCATCCCGAGCACCGACAGGACGACCATGATCGTGCCGATGACCATCCGCGGCCGCGTCTCGGGGTGCGGTTCGGAGCGCATCAGCGCGACGGCGACCACGACCAGCACCAGCGGCAGCGTGACCGCGCCGGCGCCGAGGACGGTCCGCGTGGCGATCTCGACCCCGGCCCCGATCGGCCCGGCGGCCCGCCACCAGACCCCGACGGCCGCCACGATGGCCAGCGCGATCAGGCCGAGCGCAAGCCCGTCACGCCGGTGTTCGGCCTCGAGCTCACGGGTGCGCCCGACCGTGCGCGCCAGCGTTCCGGTGCCCTTGGCCAGCAGGTTCCAGGTGCCGCGGACGCCCTTGCCGAAGATCCCGGGGGTCTTGCGGCGCGGCGCGGGCTTGCGGGCGGGCGACGAACGTGGGCGTGGCTTCGCGGGTGTACGCGGCTTGCGCGCCGCCGCCCCCTTCGCGCCGCTTCCCGTGCTTCTCTTCCTCGTCGCCGACCCAGCCATGCGTCAACGGTAACCGCCCGTGGCCGATCGTCCCGTGCGCCACTCTCGGCCCAGGGTGAACTTCTGCCTCACAACCGGCGCCGGACGGCCATCCGGGTGAACCGATCCGGCGAGTGCGCATTCGGGTGAAAACGGCGTCTGCCATGCTCTGCCCATGCTCGCGCTGCGCACCGCCGAACCGCCCCGCCGTGCCCCCGCCATCTGGCGGACCATGCTGAACATCGACCGCGGCCTGGTGAACCTGGTCGGGCGGCTCACCGTCACCGGCCGGATCCCGGCGCGGCTGCGCGGCAAGCCGCTGCTGATGACCGCGAACCACATCGGCGTGTTCGACGCGTTCGTGCTGATGGCGGCGTGCAAGCGGATCGGCATCAACCCGCGGTTCATGCTGGCGGGCGGCATCCTGGACGCGCCCGTGATCGGGCCGGCGCTGCGGGTCAGCGGGCACCTGCGGGTCGACCGCAAGCACGCGGGGACCGCCGTCGGGCAGTTCGCCGAGGCCGTCGAGGCGATGAAGACCACGCGCGAGCCGATCATCGTCTACCCCGAGGGCCGGATCAGCCACGACCCGGGCCTGTGGCCGGAGCGCGGCAAGACCGGCGCGGCCCGCCTGGCGCTCGCCTCGGGCGTGCCGGTGATCCCGATCAGCCAGTGGGGCGCGCACGAGGCCGTCTACTGGGGCACCGAGACCGTGAACGGCCCGGCCGACCTGGTCCCGCTCGCCCGCTCCGGGCTCAGCGCGCCACTGCGCCGGCCGCGGTTCCAGGTGCACTTCGGCGACCCCGTCGACCTGTCGGACGTCGAGCCGGAGCGCCCCGGCGCCGGGGTGCGCGCGCACGCGAAGATCATGCAGGCCATCACCGACGGCCTGGTCCCGCTGCGCCGCGGCGAGCTGGACCGCCCGCGCTTCCACGACCCGACGCGGCCGACCGACACAGTCAGCCCGTGGAAGCCGGTGCCTTAGCGCGGCAGGTGTCGCGGACCTGGTGGAAGTTCGCCAGGTACTCGGTGTGCGGGCCGCGGCCCATGATCCGCAGCAGGTTCTCGTCCTCCTGGCGCAGCGACGACCACGCGTAGTTGTGGCTGCCGGTGTAGACACGCGGGACGATGTCGTCGTCGAAGCCGCCGTCGATCAGCAGGTACTTCGAGTGCACGCGGATGTCCAGACCGGGCCCGGCGTGGTAATCGCACTTCGTCACCTGGACACCCTTCAGCGCGTCCAGGACCGCCTGGCTTGCCGAGCTGTACACGACGTCCACCCAGCACCCGGCCTTGCTCAGCGCGGCCAGCTTCTGCGCGACGGCGGGCCGGGTGAAGGCCCACATCGCGAGCCGGACGTCGGTCTGGTGCTTCGAGCCGTCGGTCTCGGTGTACCCGCAGTGCACCGAGTTCAGCGTGCTGACGATCGTGTCCGTGCCGGGGTCTTCGAACGGCTTGCCGGCACCTTCGTGGCGGGGGAAGAAGAACGCGCGGTAGTCCGTGCCCGAGCCGGAGTCGCGGTAGTAGTCGTTGTTCCCGTCCTTCGTGTGGCGGTAGGCGCGCAGGTCCTCGAAGTACCGGCCGTAGGCGGCGAACGTGCCGGGGTCGCGGTAGGTGAACGCGTTGTTGTAGGACTCGTTCGCGTCCCAGACGCCGATGTTCGCCGAAGTCACGTACACGACGTCCGCGCGCACGCTGCCGTCGTTCAGGACCACCTTGGAGAACAAGCCGAACTTGTTGTGGTTGTCGGCGTAGGCGGGCCCGTCGGACCACTGCTTGACCCGCGTGCCGATGCAGCCGCGCCGCACGCCGGGGAACTGGTCGCCGCAGGTAACGACCCAGCTGGGGCGGGTGTCGTCGGTCCCGAGCGCCGCCTTCAACCGGGTGTGCGGGCCGTTGCCGGCCTGCCCCTGGTCCAGGACGATCTTCACCCGGACCCCGCGTTCGTGCGCGGCGACGAAGTGGTCGACCAGGTCCGGCGCGTCCGGGCGGTCCTCGGTGTCCGGGGTGTCGAAGCCGAACACCGTCAGCCGGATCTCCTCGCCCGCGGGCACCCGGTCGACCAGGCCGGCGAGCTGGACGGCGATGGCGTTCTGCCGGGCCGTGCTCCCGGCGGGGTCGTTGAACACGGCGTGCCCGATCACCGGGTCGGGCGTGGCTCCGGCGGCCCGCGCCGGGACGGCGGGGAGCAGCGCCAGTGCGGCCAGGAGCGTCACGAGCTTCATCGGCCCAGGACAGCGGACCGGCGTACAAGGCGCGTACATCCCGGATCATGGAACCCCCGGCCGGGCCCCCTAGAGTCGGTGGACGTGAGCACACGGATCCTCGTCGTCTACTACAGCTCGACCGGCAACACCGCGGCCCTCGCCGAGTCCCTCGCCGCCGGGGCTCGCGAAACCGGCGCCGAGGTGCGGGTGCGGACCGTGCGGGAGACCGCGCCCGAGGCGGCCGTCGCGCAGAACCCGCGCTGGCAGGCCTGGATCGACTCCGGGCCGCACCACGCGCTGGCCGAGCTCGAGGACCTCGAGTGGGCCGACGGGCTCGCGATCGGCAGCCCGACCCGGTTCGGCGGCCCGGCCGCCCAGCTGAAGTCGTTCCTGGACAGTACGGGTGGCCTGTGGGCGAAGGGCAGGCTCGCCGACAAGGTCGCGACGTCGTTCACGACGGCGTCCACCGCGCACGGCGGCCTGGAGTCGACGCTGCTGGCGATCAACAACGTCTTCTACCACTGGGGCGCGATCGTCGTGCCGCTCGGCTACACCGACCCGCACCTGATGGAGTCGGGCAACCCGTACGGCGGCTCCTTCGTGTCGCGGAAGTCGGCGGCGCCCGACGAGCTCGCGCTCGGCGCGCTGCGCGTCCAGGGACGGCGGCTGGCCACCATCACGACGCACGTCGCGACCGGCCTCAAGCGCGGCGAGTAACCGGAAAAACCGCTTTGGCAGTCACGCGGTCGCGCTTAGAGTCGCGACGGTGACCACCGAGCTGCCCGTCCTCGCCCCGCCGCGGGTCGCCCACCGCGGCCGCGGGACCACCCTCGTCCTGCTCGCCGCGCTGTTCTTCAGCACGTCGGGCACGCTGGGCAAGTCCGCGATGTCCGCCGGGATCAGCCCCGAGCAGGTGGCGTCGATGCGCATCGCGCTGGCCGGGCTGGTGCTGTTCGCCGGGGTCGCGCTCGTGGCGCCGCGGAAGCTGCGGGTGCGCCGGGCCGAGCTCCCGGTGCTGGCCGGCTACGGCCTGCTGGGCGTCGCCGGTGTTCAGCTGCTCTACTTCGTGGCCGCGGGCCGGATCCCGGTCGGCATCGCGATCCTGCTGGAGTTCGTCTCCCCCGTGCTCATCGCGCTGTGGGTGCGGTTCGTGCGGCGGCACCGGCTGCCGCGGTCGGTGTGGGGCGGCATCGCGCTGGCCATGGTCGGGCTGTCGCTGGTCGCGCAGGTCTGGCAGGGCGTGACGCTCAACGGCGTCGGCCTGCTCGCCGGCTTCGGCGCGGCGCTGTGCTCGGCCGGGTACTTCCTGCTCGGCGAGCGCGCGGTGGCCGAAATCGACCCGCTGGGCCTGGTCACCTGGGGCATGGTGATCGGCGCGGTCGCGATCAGCTTCGCCGCGCCGCCGTGGACGTGGCCGGTCGGACTGCTCGGCACCGACGTCGGGTTCGGCGCGTGGCACCCGCCGGTGTGGCTGCTGATCACCCTGCTGGTGCTGGTGGCGACCGTGCTGGCGTACGTCTTCGGGATCTCGTCGCTGCGGCACCTGCCGGCGTCGGTGGCGAGCGTGCTCGGGCTGGTCGAGCCCGTGATCGTCACGGTCACGGCGTGGGCACTGCTCGGCGAGGAGCTCACCTGGCTCCAGCTGCTCGGCTCGGCGATCCTGCTCGGCGGCGCGTACCTGGTGCAGCGGAAGTCCGAAGTCCTCACGAGCTGAGTTCTTCACGAAGCACTGCCGAAGTGCGACAATCCCCCACCGTGACGACGAAGTCCGGGCTTCGGCCCGATCTGCGGCAGCGGCACGTCCGCATGATCGCCCTCGGCGGCATCATCGGCGCGAGCCTGTTCATCGGCAGCGGCGCGGTGATCCACACCGTCGGCCCGGCGGCCGTGCTCTCGTACGCGCTCGGCGGCCTGCTCGTCGTGCTCGTGATGCGGATGCTCGGCGAGATGGCGACGGCGGCGCCCGCGCTGGGTTCGTTCATGGAGTACGCGCGCGACTCGCTCGGCGGCTGGGCGGGTTTCACGATCGGCTGGCTGTACTGGTACTTCTGGGTCGGCGTGGTCGCGTTCGAAGCGGTCGCCGGCGCGAAGATCCTGCAGGGCTGGATCCCCGGCGTGCCGCAGTGGGTGTTTTCGCTGGCGCTGATGCTGCTGCTGACGGCGACGAACCTGGCGTCGGCGCGGTCGTTCGGCGAGACGGAGTTCTGGCTGGCGTCGATCAAGGTCGCGACGATCGTGGTGTTCCTGGTGCTGGGCACGCTGTTCGTGCTCGGACTCTGGCCGGGCGCCCGGATGTCGGTCGGCAACATCGGCTTGGACGGTTTCGTGCCCCACGGCGGTTTTTCGGTCGTCGACGGCGTGGTGATCGTGATCTTCTCCTACTTCGGCGCGGAAATCGTGACGATCGCGGCGGCGGAGTCCGACCAGCCGGAGACGGCGGTCCGCAAGGCGACGTCGACGATCGTCTGGCGCGTGATCGTGTTCTACGTGGGTTCGGTGACCCTGCTGGTGATGATCACGCCGTGGCGCGAAATCCCCAGCGAGACCAGCCCGTTCGCGGCGGCGTTCGGCCGCTTCGGCGTCCCGGCGGCGGCGACGCTGGTCAGCGCGGTCGTCCTGACGGCGGCGCTGTCGGTGCTCAATTCGGGGCTGTACACGGCATCCCGCATGTTGTTCGCACTGCGCCGCCATGGCTGGGCCCCGGCGTGGATCGCGGACACGAACGCGCGAGGCGTCCCATGGAAGGCGATCCTGGCGTCCACTTCGGTCGGTTACGTGGCGGTGGTGATGAGCTACGTTTCGCCGGACAAGATCTTCTACTTCATCATCAATTCGGCGGGCGCGGTGGCGTTGTTCGTGTACGCGATCATCTGCGGCTCCCAACTGCGGATGCGGCGTGCTCTCGAGGCTTCGGAACCGGAGAAGCTGAAGCTGCGGATGTGGGGCTACCCGTGGCTGAGCTGGGTGACGTTGGCGCTGACGCTGGCGGTGGTGGCGTCGATGCTGTTCGTGGACTCGGACACGCGGTCGCAGCTGTACTTGAGCCTGATCAGCCTGGCGGTGATCTTGGGCGTGTACGCCCTCATCCGCCGGCGAGGCCGGTGATGCCGAATCGCAATCGACCGCGTCCACAGGTCGCGACACGCTTCCGAATCCGACACGACACCACAACTATGGCGATCTTCCTCTTTTCGCGCAGTAACAAGCCGGCAGCCACGACGTTGGTATACGGCACCTGCGAATCAACGAGGGGTGGCCATGCGGAAACCACGAAGAGCGGAGCGGCGACACGACAAAGTCGAGAACGATCCCTTCCGGACTCCCTATCAACGAGACCGTGACCGGGTACTTTATTCGTCGGCGTTCCGGCGGCTGTCCGGAGTGGCGCAAGTGGCCGCGGTGAACGAGCAGCGAGTTCTGCACAACCGCCTCACCCACAGCCTCAAAGTGGCTCAACTCGGCCGTCGGCTGGTTCAGCACCTGAAGTGTGACGACTCGAACGAAGCGCAAGAGTTCCGGAAGAGCTCCGGGATCAAGGCCGACGTCGTGGAAACGGCGGGACTCGTCCACGACATCGGGCACCCACCGTTCGGGCACGTCTCCGAACCGGTCCTCGACGCTTGCCTGCGCCGCTCAGGCGGATTGGAAGGGTTCGAAGGGAATGCCCAATCGTTCCGGATAGTCACGAAACTCGCCAGACGCAGGACAGAGTACGCGGGTCTCGACCTGACCCGGGCCGCGCTCGACGCGATGCTCAAGTACCCCCGGCTGAGGCCGCAGTCCGCCGACGACCTCTTCACCACCCCGACCTGGACGGATCGCAGGTTCGGCAGCAAGTGGGGTGCATACGCGAGCGAACTCGAGGACTTCCGCTGGGCTCGCAAGGGAGCGCGCGCCGGTCTCAGGTCCGCCAACGCCGTCCTCATGGATTGGGCGGACGACATCACCTACGCGACCCACGACATCGAGGACTACTTCCGAGCCGGGCTGATTCCGCTGCACGACCTCGCGAGCGACCGGGACCGCATCGCCAAACACGCCCGACACCGGCTCGGCAAGCTGCCGGACTTCGATGCTGCTCTCTTCGACGCCGGACTGGACAAAGTCGTCAGCAGGTTCAAGCAGATCACGTCCTCGTGCTGGGACACCCGAGCGAACCGCTCGGCCATGAACGTGATCACGACGACCAACATCACCGAGTGCGTCGGAGCAGTTTCCTTCGCGGCAGATCCCCCGTACGTCGCAGTCGATTCTCACTGCCAGTACCTGGTCGAAGCTTTGAAGGAGCTCACGTGGTTCTACGTTATCGACAAGCCGTCGTTGGCGGTGATGCAAGAAGGCCAGAAACGCATCGTCCAGTCCCTCTACGACCGGCTCCATGCCTGTCTGGCCGAAGCACCGAAGAGCCCCCGGCTGCCGATCCAGCTTCGCTCGATCTATCGCGACCTGGCGCGGGACCCTGACTTCGATTCCGCCTACGGGAAGTCTTCCGAAGCCCGGCAAGCACGCGCGGTCGTCGACTACATCTGCGTGCTGACCGAAGCTCAGGCGGTCGATCTCGACGAGCGGCTCAGCGGCCGGTCGCACAGTTCGATGTTCGGTGCCTGGTTCAGCTAACCACCGGCGATCCGGCTCAGGGCTCCGAAGAACACGTCCGTGATCTTCGCCGGGTCCGGGGCCACGAACGCCTGGCCGCCCGTGGCCGCGGTCAGCTGGTCCAGTTCCGGTTTGTCGGCGTCCGGGCCGATGCCCACGCCGATCAGCGGGATGGGGCGCCGGGGGTCCTGGAGTTTCGCCAGCTCGGCCAGCAGGTCCGGGCGGCTGATGCTGTGCGGGTCCTCGTTGCGGCCGTCGGTCATCACGATCACCAGGTTCAGCCGGCCGGGCTCCCACTCGCGGCGTGCGGTGCGGTAGGTGTCCAGCACGCTGTCGTAGAGGCCGGTGCCGCCGTCCGCGGTCGCCTTCAGCTGCGCGAGCTTGTCCAGCGCGCCGCCGGCCAGGTGCTGGGCGACCGATGCCATCGGCAGGATCTCGCGGTAGTCCTTGTCGCCGTCGAGCTTCGTGGAGAACGCCAGCATGCGCAGCTGCGTCGCCGGTTTGAACAGGTGCAACGCCTTCTGGGTCGCCTCGACCGTCAGCTGCATCCGGTTCAGCGCCGTGCCGGGTACCTGCGCGTTCATCGAACCCGACACGTCGATCAGCACCTGCACGCGCGCGCTCAGGTTGATGCCCGCCCACTGGTTGAGCAGTTCGTCGACGACGGTGGCCTGCGGCAGGTTCATGACCTTGATGCCCGTCGGCAGGACGCGCGGGTCGTCGGTGTGGCCCTGCAGCGCCTGGCCGCCCGCGGCACGCAGGCCCGTCTTCGCGATCGCGTCGGAGCCGGGACCGCCGAGCAGGGCGTCCCGCAGCGCGTCGACGATCGGGCGTTGCTGCGGGGTGATGCCGTCCAGCTCCGCGAACGGGTAGTCCAAAGTGGGCACCGCGGTCGAGTAGACGGCGACGAGCGGCGACGACCTGTCCTCGATGTTGTGGCGCAGCAAGGAGTTCTCCGACGTGGGGAACGTCGTCACCGCGGCCGTGCCGCCGCTGTCGCTCGACCCCGGCAGCCGCGCGATCAGGTCCGTCTCCGCGCCGAGCGTGTTGGCCGAGAACCGCCGCAACAGCGCGACGTACGCGGCCGAAGCCTCCGGCGCCGCCTTCACGCTGTCGCGCAGGCCGAGCAGCGCCAGCGCGCCGACCGGGTCGCGGGCCGGGTCGGGCATGCCCGGCACGACGCCGGGCGCGGCCAGCACTTCCGCCCACGACGGGGTGCGGTCGGGCCAGCCGAGGCCCTTGGCGACGTCGCCGGCGACGCCGAGCACCACCGGCGAGCTGGCGACCGACGCCCCGCTTTCGGGCACGTCGGCCGCCCCGAGCTGGTGCGCGCGGCGCAGGGCGAGCGTCGAGTCGGGCACCCAGACCTGCGGACGCGGGCTGCCGTCGGACATCGCGAGCCGCTCGGCGACCTGCGTCGCTTCCCGCGTCTCGACCTGGACGCCGCCGCACGGGACGTCGAGCCCCCGCGCGACGATCGACAAGGCGGGCGCGATGTCCGCGGACGCCGTCACGAGGACGTTCGTGGTCCGCTCGCACACCGGCTTCCGCTCGACGACCGTCACGGTCACCCAGGCGGCGGCGCCGAGGACGAGGACGAGCCCGATCGCGAGGGCGGGCACCAGCAGCCGGTGCCGTCCGTCCGGCGAGTGACGTCCCATCGGCGCGGCCTCTCTGCGCGATGCGAGTGGGGATCAAGGTTATCCCGCGGCAGAGGAGCGTCTCGTGGTCCAGACGGCGTAACAGCCGCCAGTGGCACGCGCGCTGAAACGCCATGAGGGGCACCCCATGGACGTGCAGTCCAGCGGGGTGCCCCTCATGGGCGAAGAGAACTCAGACCGGGATGACCGTCGGGACGATCATCGGGCGGCGGCGGTACGTGTCCGCCACCCAGCGGCCGACCACGCGGCGGACCGCCTGGGCGATGCGGTGCGTGTCCGTGATGCCCTCGGACTCGGTGCGGGCCAGCTCCATCTCCACCAGCGGGACCACCGCGGCCAGCGCCTTCGGGTCGTCGGAGAAGCCGCGGCCGGAGACCGTCGGGCTGCTGACCGGGCGGCCCGTGCTGGAATCCACCGCGACGCTGATCGAGATGAACCCGCCCTCGCCGAGGACCAGCCGGTCGGACAGGGTCGACTCGCCGACGTCGCCGACCGAGAGGCCGTCGACGTAGACGTGGCCGACCTCGACGCGGCCGGTGCGGGAGGCCTTGCCGTCGACCAGGTCGACGACCACGCCGTCCTCGGCGATCACCACGTTGTCCGGCGCGACGCCGGTGCGGATGGCCAGCTCGCCGTTCGCGCGCAGGTGCTTCCACTCGCCGTGGACCGGCATCACGTTGCTCGGGCGCACCGCGTTGTACAGGTACAGCAGCTCGCCCGCCGACGCGTGGCCGGACACGTGGACCTTGGCGTTGCCCTGGTGGACGACGTTCGCGCCGAGCCGGGTCAGGCCGTTGACCACGCCGAACACCGCGGTCTCGTTGCCCGGGATCATCGAGCTGGCCAGCACGACCGTGTCGCCCGCGCGGATCGAGATCTGCCGGTGCTCGCCGCGCGCCATCCTCGACAGCGCCGAGAGCGGCTCGCCCTGCGAACCCGTCGAGACGAACAGGACCTTGCTCTCGGGCAGGTTGCTCGCCTGGTCGAGGTCGACCAGCAGGCCGTCCGGCACGTTGAGCAGGCCGAGCTCGGCCGCGATGCCCATGTTGCGGACCATCGACCGGCCGACGAACGCGATCCGGCGGCCGTGCCGGTGCGCGGCGTCGAGGACTTGCTGGACGCGGTGGACGTGGCTGGCGAAGCAGGCCACGATCACGCGCTGGTCCACGCGGCGGATGACGTCGTCGAGGACCGGGCCGATGTCGCGCTCGGGCATGACGAACCCGGGCACCTCGGCGTTGGTCGAGTCGACGCAGAACAGGTCGACGCCCTCGTCGCCGAGCCGGGAGAAGCCGGCCAGGTCGGTGAGGCGGCCGTCCAGCGGGAGCTGGTCGAGCTTGATGTCGCCGGTGTGCAGGACCACGCCCGCCGGGGTGCGGATGGCCACGGCCAGCGCGTCCGGGATGGAGTGGTTGACCGCGAAGAACTCGAGGTTGAACACGCCGACGTCGCGGCGCTCCCCCTCGCGGACCTCGATCAGCTTCGGCCGCTGCCGGTGCTCCTTGGCCTTCGCCGCGAGCAGGGCGTTGGTGAACCTCGAGCCGTAGATCGGCAGGTCCGGCCGCAGGCGCAGGAGGAACGGGACGGCACCGATGTGGTCCTCGTGCCCGTGGGTGAGCACCAGTCCCTCGATGTCGTCGAGGCGGTCCTCGATCGCGCGGAAGTCCGGCAGGATCAGGTCGACGCCGGGCTGGTCGTCCTCGGGGAAGAGCACCCCGCAGTCGACGATGAGCAGCCGGCCGCCGTACTCGAAGACGGTCATGTTGCGCCCGACCTCGCCGATACCGCCCAGCGCGACTACGCGCAGGGCTCCGGCGGGCAGTGCGGGCGGGGCGTTGGTGGGGCCTGGACCTGGGGGAAGTGAGCTCACCGAGGCAGGGTCCCAACGCTGGTGTGCGAGGTCGGCGCCACGTAGGCGGCCCTCGAATCTGCTTGTGCCACCCGCTCACCATGCCAGTCCCGGGCCGCCGTGTCGCCCAGGGGCACGCCGCCCTGCCCGAGATCACCGGCGATCAGGGCCGTCTGCTCGGCGGTCGGGGCGACGATCGGGAGCCGCGGCTCGCCGACGTCGAAGCCGCGCAGCCGCAGCGCCGCCTTGCTGAACGCGACCCCGCCGACCCGCGACATCGCGCGCAGCACCGGCAGCATGCCGCGGTGGTTGGTGCGCGCGGTGGACGTGTCGCCGTCCTCGTAGGCGTCGATCATCGCGCGGATCCGGCCCGCGACGACGTGACCGATCACACTCACCACGCCGGTGCCGCCGACCGAGATCCACGGCAGGTTCAGGCCGTCGTCGCCGGAGTAGTAGGCGAGGTGGGTGTTGGCGATGACCTCGGAGCCGGCGATCAGGTCGCCCTTGGCGTCCTTGACGGCGACGATCCGCGGGTGCTCGGCCAGCCGCAGCAGCGTGTCGACCTCGATCGGGACGACCGAGCGCGGCGGGATGTCGTAGAGCATCACCGGCAGGCCGGTGCTGTCGGCGACCGTCGTGAAGTGCGCGACCAGGCCGGCCTGGCTCGGCCGCGAGTAGTACGGGGTGACGACCAGCAGGCCGTGGGCACCGGCCGCTTCGGCCTGCTTCGCCTGCTCGATGCTGTGCGCCGTGTTGTTGGTGCCCGCGCCGGCCACGACGGTCGCGCGGTCGCCGACGGCCTCGACCACGGCGCGGATGAGCTCCTGCTTCTCCGCGTCGCTCGTGGTCGGGCTCTCGCCCGTGGTGCCGTTGATGACGAGGCCGTCGTTCCCCAGCTCCACGAGGTGCTCGGCCAGCTCCTGCGCCCGCTTCAGGTCCAGCGCCCCGTCGGCGTCGAAGGGGGTGACCATCGCGGTGAGCACGCGCCCGAACGGTCTTCCGGGCGCTGCGGTAGGTGGGTTGGACATGCTCCAGACGGTACCCCGTCACCCCGACAAAACCGCGCCGACCTGGTCACCAACGGCGAAGTGCGTAGGATTTCCGGGACCCGGCCGCTCGTCGCGGAACTTCTACTTGACCTTGGTCACGATCGGCGCCGTGATGGGGCCGCCGTCGGACTTGGCGAGCAGGCAGTAGAACTCGCGAGTGGGCTCCTCGCCGCTCTTGGACGGCGAGCTCTGCCACTGCTGCTGGGTCGGCACGAGCGCGCGGTAGGTGAGGTCCTGCCGCTTCGCCTCGGGCACGATCGACGACCGGAACGCGGTCGCGCACGCCGCCTCGGCGCTCGCCGTCACCGCGGCCAGCCCCGGGTAGTCCGCGACCTTGGCGTCGTCGGAGTTCCAGTTCTCGACCGACAGCAGGCCGCCGATCTCGTAGACCTCCAGCAGGTGGCTCTGGGTGCAGTCGCCCTTGTTCTCGTCTTCGCTGATGATCGCGCCGTCCTGCACCGGGGTGTTGAAGCACCGGTAGTAGCTGCCGATGTTCGCGCGCACCTGGCCGCCGAGGCCGAAGGTCATGGTCGGCTGCTTCTGCGGGTCGGCCGCGGGCGTCTGGTAGGCCTTGCCCGCGAAGAAGCCGCCGACCAGCGCGCCGACGACGAGCAGCGCGGCGAGCGAGAGCCACAGCGCGCGGAGGTTCTTCTTCGGCGGCGGCTGCGGAGCCGTCCGCGTCGCCGGGGCGCCCAGCATCGCGGTGCCGTTCGGCGGGGTCGGGCGCACGCCTTGCGCCGTGGTCAGGAGGTTCTGCGCCTGGGCGGCGGAAAGCCGTGCGTCGGGGTTCGCGACGAGCAGGCCGAGGATGGCCGCGGCGATCGGGCCCTGCCCGCGCGTGAGGTACGGGATCTCGGTCATGATCGCGTGCAGCGTCGCGGCGGTGGTCGCGCGCTCGAACGGGATCGAGCCTTCGACGGCGAAGAACAGCGTCGCGCCGAGGGACCACAGGTCGGACGCGGGCAGCGCTTCGCGGCCTTCGACGCGCTCCGGGGCCATGAACGCGGGCGAGCCGACGATCATGCCGCTCGTGGTCAGGCGCGGGTCGTCGACGGCGTGCGCGATGCCGAAGTCGGTGAGCTTCACGCGGCCGTCCGGCGCGACCAGGATGTTCGCCGGCTTGACGTCGCGGTGCACGATCCCGGCGGAGTGCGCGGCCTGCAGCGCGGCCAGGACCCGCTCCCCCATCAGCGCGGCCTGCGCGGCGGGCATCGGGCCGCGCTGGCGCACGAGGTCGGCGAGGCTCGGCGCCTCGACGAGCTCCATCACGATGAAGGTCGTGCCGCCGTCGGTGACGACGTCGTAGACGGTGACGACGGCGGGGTCGTTGAGCCGCCCGCCGGTGCGCACCTCGCGCAGCGCGCGCTCGGAGAAGACGGCGGCCGACTCGGCGTCGGGCAGCCGCAGTTCCTTGACGGCGACCTGCCGCCCGATGACCTGGTCCTGGGCCCGCCACACGACACCCATGCCGCCGCGGCCCAGTTCGCCGAGCAGGAGGTAGCGGCCGGCGACGACCCGCTGACCAGGCGTGACGGGCGCCTGAGGTGGGTACGGCCGGGTCTGTTCGTCGGTCACGGTGCTCCTTTTGGCGGCGGTCGCGCAGATGCTAGTCCGACCGCTTCGGAGCGCGGGGGGTTCCGGGCAATTCGCGCTTCTCGCCCGGATACGGGAGCCAGCGGTAGCCCGGTGCGAAATCGCTGAACTCGGCGCGCCCGCCGGTGGCCGCCCAGATGTCTTCGTCGATCACGAGCCCGGGGAACACCGTCAGGTCGCGCTCGGCCATCAGCTGCGCGTAGGTGCGGAACTCGGCCGTCCCGACGCCGGCGAGGGCGAAGCGGTAGACCGGCGGCGCGGTCCGCAGCAGCCAGTAGAGCCGTCGCCCGGCCCCGGTCATGGCCGCGGGATCGGCGGGCACCGGCTCGGGCGCCACCCCGCACCACCAGCCGGCGCCGTCGGAGAAGACCCGCACCGGCCAGCCGTCGAAGTGGCGTGCGAGGTCCCTGGCGAAGTTCTCGCGTGCGCCGCATTCGGCGTTGAGGGCATAGGCCATCGGCTCAGCCTACGAAGGTCAGGTAGATCAAGACCAGGTTCAGCGCGATGATGACGGCCGCGATCACGCACGCCGCCACGGTGGTCAGGCGGCGGTTCGCGTCTTCGCCCATCAGCGTGCGGTCGGCCGTCAGGCGGATCAGCGGCACCAGCGCGAACGGGATCCCGAACGACAGCACCACCTGGGACACGACCAGCGCGGCGCTCGGGTCGGCGCCCAGCGCGAGCACCACGATCGCCGGCGTGAGCGTCACCAGGCGGCGCAGGACCAGCGGGATCCGCTTGTGCAGCAGGCCCTGCATGATCATCGCGCCCGCGTACGCGCCGACCGACGTCGAGGCCAGGCCGGAGGCCAGCAGGCCGATCGCGAACAGCAGCGCGACGCCCGGGCCGAGCGCCCCGGCGACCGCGCTGTGCGCGCCCTCGATGCTGTCCACACCCTCCTGGCCCTGCAGGTTCGTCGCGGCCAGCAGCAGCATGCCGAGGTTCACCGCGCCGGCCAGGAGCATCGCCAGGCCGACGTCGGCGCGGGTCGCGCGCAGCAGGCGGCGGCGCTGGGAGCCGTCCGGACGGCCGTGGCGGTCGCGGACCAGGCCGGAGTGCAGGTAGACCGCGTGCGGCATGACGGTGGCGCCGAGCATCGCCGCCGCGATCAGGACGCTGCCCGAGCCGTCGAACCGCGGGACCAGGCCGCCGAACGTTTCCGCCGCCGACGGCGGCTCGACGAACAGGCTGGCCAGGAAGCCGACGGCGATGACAAGCAACAGGCCGGTGACGACCCGTTCGAACGTCCGCTGGCCGCCGCGGTCCTGGACCGCCAGCAGCGTCAGCGAAACCGCGCCGGTGATCAGGCCGCCGGCGATGAGCGGCAGGTCGAACAGCAGGTTGAGGGCGATCGCGCCGCCGACCACCTCGGCCAGGTCGGTGGCGATGGCGACGACCTCGGCCTGCGCCCAGTAGGCGAGCCGCGCGGACCGGGGCAGCCGGGCGCGCAGGGCTTCCGGCAGCGACATCCCGCTGACCAGGCCCAGCTTCGCCGACAGGTACTGCACCAGCACGGCCATCAGGTTCGCCGCGACGATCACCCAGACCAGCAGGTACCCGTACCGGGCGCCGGCGCTGATGTTGGAGGCGACGTTCCCGGGGTCGACGTACGCGATCGCGGCGACGAACGCCGGCCCGAGCAGGGCCGATCCCGTGCGCAGGCGGGACATCAGTCTCGGCCGCACGGCCTCGGTCACTGCCATGGCGTCTGCCTCTCAACCGGATGTCGGGGACCCCAAATCGAAGTTTAGGCGTGCCGAACTTTCGATTTCAAGGGTGACGGTTCCCACCGTCGCGCCCGGAGTACCCGGCGAGCGACCGCTCGAACGGCGTCAGGGGTTGGCGACCTCGTGCCCGGATTCGCGCAGCGCCTTCACGGCGTGCTCGAGGTCGGCGCCGCGGACGAGGATGTGGTCGGTGTCGAACGTCGACATCGAGAACAGCGCGACCCCGGCCGCGGCCAGCTCCGAAGCCAGCGCGGCGATGATGCCGGTCAGCGTGAACTCCAGCGGGCCGCGGACCGAGAGGAGCCGCCAGCCGTCCTCGGCCGCCGTGCTGCCGCCCGGCTCGCGGCCGGCCGGGCAGATCACCGACAGCTCTTCGGGGGTGCGGGTCACCGAGACGAAGGCGTCGCCGGGCTCGAAGAGCTCGGCGGGCACCGGGGCGTCCGCAGGCAGCCGGACGACGGCGTAGTCGCCGGGGCGGACGTCGATCGCGAGTCGTTTCATCAGCCTTCGAACACCTTCGGGCTCGTGGCGATCTCGGTGCCGTCCGGCAGCGTCGAGATCGTGAAGTCCGCGAAGACGTTCGCGGCGGCTTTCTGCAGCTGGCGCAGGCATTCGACGGCGAGCTCACGGATCTCGACATCGGCGTGCTCGGTCGCGCGCATCGCGACGAAGTGGCGCCAGGCGCGGTAGTTGCCGGTGACGACGATCCGCGTCTCGGTCGCGTTCGGCAGCACCGCCCGCGCGGCCTGGCGGGCCTGCTTGCGGCGCAGCGTCGCGCTCGGGACGTCGGCGAACTTCTCCTCCAGGCCGGCCAGGAGCTCGGTGTAGGCGTCGACGCTCGCCTGCGTCGCGGCGAGGAACTTCTCGTGCAGGACCGGGTCGTTCGCGATCACGTCCGGCTCGACCACGGCGGCGGTGCGCTCCGGGACGTAGCGCTGCGAGAGCTGGGAGTAGGAGAAGTGGCGGTGGCGGATCAGCTCGTGCGTCAGCGACCGGGAGATGCCGGTGATGTAGAAGGTCACCGAGCCGTGCTCCAGCACCGAAAGGTGCCCGACGTCCATGATGTGCTCGAGGTAGCCGGCGTTGGTCGCGGTGGCGGGGTTGGGCTTCTGCCAGGACTGGTAGCAGGCCCGGCCGGCGAACTCGGCCAGCGCCGCGCCGCCGTCGGCGTCGGTCGACCACGGGACGTCCTCGGGCGGGAAGAACTCCGTTTTCGCGATCAGCTGCACCCTGGGTGACACGGTTTCGGTCACGTCAGCACTCCTTGTCCACGACTCCCCCGGCAGCCTAGCCGCTTCCTTGACTGACACCACGGATGACGTCATAGTGGTGTCATGGACTTGACGCCGTACATCGCCAACCTTCGCGAGGACCTCGCGAACACGGCTGCCGCCGGGGACGAGCAGACCCGGCGAGCGGCCGCGCTGCTGTCCTCCGCGCTCGAACCAGCCGTCCGCTTGACGTTGATGAACGCTCTCGCCGACCTCGCCGCCGAGGTCACGGCCGCCCTGCCGGGTCAGGTCGTGGACGTGCGGCTCGACGGGCGCGACGTCCGCGTGGTCGTCACCGGCGCCGCCGAGGAGCCGGCGTCACGCACGACACCACGTGACACCACGCCGCCACCACCACCGCTCGACGGCGGCGACATCAGCCGCATCACGCTGCGCCTGGTCGAGCAGATCAAGGGCCAGGCCGAGCGCGCGGCGGCGGCGCAGGGCGTCTCGCTGAACACATTCGTTTCCCAGGCCGTGCAGGGTGCGCTCGGTGGCGGTGGCCACCAGAAGCACCACGGCAAGGACGACCGGTCCGGGTCGCGCCTGCACGGCTGGGTCCAGGGCTGAGGGGACGGACATGAGCGAGGAACAGACGACACCGGCCGACGAGCTGGTGCGGGTCGACGACTTCGAGACCGAGGTCCCGCTGGAGCTCGACGTCAGCGTGACGATCGGGCGTGTCGAGGTCGTCCTCGAAGGGACCTCCGGCGCGCGGGTGGAGCTGCGGCACGACCAGGGCGAGCAGCAGCCGTGGGTGGCGGGGGTGAACAACCTGCTGTCGTGGGTCGGCGAGCGCTTCGGCGACCAGCTGGGCGTCGACCCGGCGGCCTCCCCCGCGGAAGCGGTGCGCCAGAGCCGGATCGAGAAGCTCGGCAACCGCCTGGTCGTGCAGGCGCCCAAGGCGTGGCAGCTGCGGAACGTGGCGCTGGCGGTGAAGGTGCACGCCCCGGTGGGTTCGCACGTGGAGGTGCGCGCGGGCGCGGCGGACGTGACGGTGACCGGTTCCGCCGGCCGCGTCGACCTGCTGACGGGCTCGGGCGAGATCAAGCTCGACCGCGCGGACGGCTCGGCCACGATCCGCACCGGCAGCGGCGCCATCACGCTCGGCCCGACCCTGGCGGGCCTCCAGGTCCGCAGCGGCAGCGGCAGCGTCGAGGCTTCGTCACTGGCGGGCTCGGCCACGCTGGCGACCGGAACGGGCAACGTCTGGCTGGGCGCGGTCTCGGGCGAAGTGATGGCCCGCACGGGCAGCGGCGACCTGTCGGTCGCCGACGCGGCTTCGGGATCGTTGGACTTGATCACGGGTTCAGGTGAGGTCCGGATCGGCATCCGCGGCGGGACGGCCGCCGAGATCGATCTGACTTCCAGTGGCGGGCGGGTTTCCAGCGAGCTGGACGTGCTGGAGGCGGCTCCGGAGGGGGACGTGAAGTTGAGGGTGCGGGCCCGGACGGGCTCCGGCAACGCCGTGGTGACACGCGCGGCCGGCTGAGTAAGGGGGAGACGGGCCGTTCCCGGCGGGGGTGCCGGGGGCGACCCGTCTTTTATGCGTGGTGGCGGCCGCGCGGTGCTGTGGCCCGGCGCGATCCGGTGGCAGCGCGGCGGGGGCACGCCCGCCTTGCACTCGGGGAGGGTTGGCGGCCGCGCGGTGCTTCGGCGGTAGCGGCGGCCTGGCGCGATCCGGGGCCAACCCGGCCGAGGCGCCAAGGACCGCCCGGCTTGCGCAAGGAGGGAGCGGCGGCGACGCGGGGGATGGCGCGGCGGCCGGTATCGGCCGGACCGCGGCAGCTGCCGTGGTCCGGCGCGATCCTGGGGCAGCCCGGCGGGGCCGCCGAAGGCGGCCCTGCCTTGCGCGCGGGGAGGGTTGGTGGCCGCGCGGTGCTTCGGCGGTAGCGGTGACCCAGCGCGATCCGGGGGCAACCCGGCCGAGGCGCCAAGGACCGCCCATCTTGTGCGCGGGGAGGGAGCGGTGGCCGCGTGAGGATGGTGCGGGAGCTGCGTTCGGCGCCGTGGCCGCAGCGGTGGTCCGGCGCGACCACCTCGCCGCGTCCACTGTGGACATCCGCGGAAGGCTAAGCCTGGCCGGTCAGCAGGTTGATGAGGCTGTGCGGGGTCCTCTCGCCGAAGCACAGGTCGAAGTCTCGGGCCGCCTCGGTCGCGGCCTCTGCGCTGCGGGGGAACAACGCCCGCTCGTACTCGGCCAGTGCGGCCTCCACGTCGTCCGCGTGGGCGGCGATCGCCCGGCCCAGGTCGGCGCCGTCCTGCATGGCGAGGTTGGCTCCTTCGCCGTTCGGGACCGACAAGTGGGCCGCGTCGCCCAGTAGGGTTACTCCTGGGGTGCGTGGCCAGCTGTGGCCGGGCGGCAGGGTGTTGATCGGGCGCAGGACCGGGGGCGTCTCGCCGTCGGTGATTAAGGCCGTCAGTTCCGGGGCCCAGCCCTCGAATTCCGCCGCGATCTGGGCCGTGGCCGCGGCCCCGTCGGCGAAGTCCGTGAACCAGTCCTGTGGCTTGGACAGCACCACGTACGTGTGGAGCGTGCCGCCCGATTCGCGGTGGGCCTGGATGCCCTTGCCCGGCTCCGGCGCGAACAGCGCCCCTCCCCCGGCCGCCTTCGCGGTCGACGGGTGGCGGGTGTCGGCGTCGAACAGGAACGTCTCGACGAACGATGTGCCGACGTACTCCGGGACCGCGGCCGACACCAGGGGGCGGATGCGGGACCACGCGCCGTCCGCGCCGACGAGCAGGCCGGTGGTCGCCGTCGTGCCGTTGGCGAACGTCAGCTCGTGGCGGCCGTCGCCGAGGGGGCGGGCGCCGGTGACCTTGTGGCCCCAGCGGACCGTGTCCGCGGGCAGTGAGTCCAGCAGGAGCCCGCGCAGCTCGCCGCGCTGGACCTCGGGGCGGGTGCCCGTGCCGTCGTCCGGCTCGTCGAGCAGGACCTTGCCGGTGCGGTCCAGGATCCGCGTCGCTTCGCGGCCTTCGAGGATCAAGGCGCGGAAGCCGTCGGTCAGGCCCGCCGCCTCGAGGGCCGGCTGGCCGTTGCGCTCGTGGATGTCGAGCATCCCGCCCTGCGTCCGCGCCGACGGCGAGCTCTCCGCTTCGTAGACCGTGACCGGGATTCCGTGTACGTGCAGGACGCGGGCGAGCGTGAGCCCGCCGAGCCCGGCGCCGACGACCACCACGGGGTCAGTCATCGCGACTCCTCTCTTTGGAATGTCGTTCCAATCTTGGAACGGCGTTCCAGACATGTCAAGATGAGGCATGGCACAACGGCGCGCGGAAGCCCTCTCGCGGGCGCGCATCATCGAGACGGCGGTCGAGCTCCTCGACGCCGACGGCGAGAGCGGGTTGACGTTCCGGGCGCTGACCGAGCGCCTCGCCACCGGCCCCGGCGCGATCTACTGGCACGTGGCGAACAAGGGCGAGCTGCTCGACGCCGCGACCGGCGCGGTGGTCGCGGCCGCGCTGGCCGTCGAGCGTGCCGCCGAATCACCCCAGGACGAGGTCCGCGCCGTCGCGCTCGGCCTCTTCGACGCGATCGAGGACCACCCGTGGCTCGCCGCGCAGCTCTCGGCGCAGCTGTCACGCGGCCCGGCGGGCCCGGTCGCGCCGAAGATCTTCGAGAGCATCGGACGGCACGTCCGCGACCTCGGCGTGCCGAAGGGCAGCTGGTTCACGGCGACCTCGGCGCTCGTGCACTACGTCCTCGGCGCCGCCGGCCAGAACGCGGCGAACGCGCGCGTCGTCAAGGCCGGCACCGACCGCAGCGAGTTCCTCGACGCCGTTTCGACGGCGTGGGAAGCACTCGACGCCGAGGAGTACCCCTTCGCCCGTGCGGTCGCCGAGGAGATGCGCGACCACGACGACCGCGAGCAGTTCCTGGCGGGCGTCGACCTCATCCTGACCGGGATCGGCACGGTCCATGCGCTGGATTAGACGTCAGCGCACCAGCCTCGCCAGCGGACCGGCCAGGTCGCCGCGGGAACCCACCGCGACGCCGGACAGGCCGAGCCACTCCGCCATGTGCCGCAGCTCCGCCGCCAGTTCCGGGAGCACGCGCGCCACGTCCGCGCCCTCCTCCGCGAAGGCGCCCTGGACCCGCAGGACGCCCGCCGCGCGGTCGGACTTCAGGTCCACCCGCGCGACCAGTTCGCCGTCCAGCAGGAACGGGAACACGTAGTAGCCGTACACACGCTTCGGCTCCGGGACGTAGATCTCGATCCGGTAGTGGAACCCGAAGAGCCGCTCGGTGCGGGCGCGTTCCCAGATCAGCGGGTCGAACGGGCACAGCAGCGCCCGGCCGGTCACCGAACGCGGCGTGCGGGCTTCGGCGTGCCGGTACGCCACCGCCTTCCAGCCGCGGACCGAAACCGGCTCCAGGACACCGGATTCGACCAGCTCCGCCACCGCCTGGCGCGCCGGGGCCGGGCCGAGGCGGTAGTAGTCGCGCAGGTCCGTCTCCGTCGCGACGCCCAACGCGCGCGCCGAGCGCTCGATCAAGCCGCGCGCGCCCTCCTCCGCCGAGACCGTGCGCGCCAGGACGTCCGGCGGGACCACCCGCTCGGTCAGGTCGTAGAGCCGCTCGAACGACCGGCGCGTGCCCGTCGTCAGCTGGCCGATGCCGAACAGGTACTCGCAGACGCGCTTGACCTCCGACCGCTCCCACCACGAGCCGGGCCCGCGCCGCTGCGCATCCGCCTCGACTTCGCGCTCGATGCCGCCCGCGCCGATCGGGCCGAGTTCCTTGACCACCGAAAGGATCTCGTCGACCAGCCCCGGCGACTTCTCGATCAGCGGGCCGTAGTGCTTCCACCAGCCGTCCCGCTTCGCGCCCGAGCGGATCAGCGGCCAGTCCTCGACCGGCAGCAGGCTCGCCTCGTGCGCCCACGTCTCCACCAGCATGCGCGGCTGACGGGCCGAGTGCGCCCACGCCGCCGCGTCCAGCAGCGCGGGCTCGTACGCGCCCAGCCGCGAGAACACCGGCATGTAGTGCGCCCGGACGGCGACGTTCACCGAGTCGAGTTGCAGCAGCTGGACGCGCGAAAGCACGCGTTTCAGGTGCCGCCGGGACGGCTCGCCGGAGGGACGCGGGTCGCTGAAGCCCTGTGCGGCCAGGAAGGTCTTCCGGGCCGTCGAGACGCTGATCGTTTGCATGGTGCCGTCATGGTGCCACCCACCACCGACAAAAACGGGCACCGCTATGTTCACGTCCTATGAGCGACGCCGCCGTCCGCCCCGCCGACCTGTCCGACGCCGCGGAGATCGCCCGCATCCAGCGCGAAACCTGGCACGCCGCCTACGAAGACCTGCTGGGCAAGCAGGCGCTCGCCGAACTGGACGCCGCCGACCTCGCCGGCACCTGGACCGAGACCATCGACTACCCCGGCACCCTCGTCTACGTCGCCACCGAAGGCGAGTACACCGTCGGGTTCTGCGTCGCCGGCCGCGCGCCCGAGGGCGAGATCGCCGCCGCCGACGGCAGCCTGCCCGAAGACGCGGGCAGCACCGGCCTGATCGCCACCCTGCTCGTCGAGCCGCGGTGGGGACGGCGCGGGCACGCCGGACGGCTACTCGCGACGGCCGCCGCGGGCCTGCGGGCCGACGGCGCCGGCCGCGGCATCGCCTGGGTCGCCCAGGGCGACCACGCCACCCTGGCCTTCTACCGCCGGGCCGGCTGGAACCCCGACGGCACGGTCCGCACCCTCGACACCGGCGAGCGCCTGCTCCGCGAGGTCCGGCTCACCGGCACCCTCGACCTGGCGCTCACCTGAGTCGCGGAAGATCACCCAGCGCATCACGGCGTACATGAACACGCCCTCGCAGGCGCCCGCGAGCAGCCGCGAGACGTGGTACTCGACGCCCAGCGCGGTCAGGCCCGCGCCCACACCCAGCAAAAACGCGGCGTAGTTGACGGCGATCGCCACGACGTAAAGCGCAAGCTGGATTCCGACGGCGGCGTGGGAATGGAAGTTGAACGTCCGGTTCAGCGCGAAGCTGAGCCCGAACGCGCAGCCGTAGGCGACCGTGATCGCCAGCCAGAGCGGCCAGCCGAGAAAACCGTGGAAAACGGTCAGCAACCCGAGGTCGACGCCGAACGTCAGACCGTTGATGACGCAGAAGCCGAGAAACGTCGGGGCCACGATCCGCGACAACCCGAACGGCAGTATCCGGACGACGGCCCGGCACAGGGCGCCGAAGCGGTCAGCGGGCGTACGGGATTGCTCGGCGGCCACCTCGTCAGCGTTCCAGCGGGAGGTGACCGGGAGCCGTCCGGCAGGTGATCTTCTGGTGCGGGCCACCGGCCGAAGTGGGGGGCTAACCCCCGTGTTTCCAGGTTTCGAACTGATAACGTGGAGAACGCGAGCGATTTTCGGGAGGTGACACGATGAGCTGGATCCTGCTGACGCTGGGCGTCGCGTTCGGTTCGGCCATCGTGCCGCTGATCAACGCCGAAGTGTTCCTGATCGGGCTGTGCGCGAGCCAGCCCGGCCTGCACTGGCTGTGGCTCGGGGCGGCCGTGGCCGTCGGGCAGATCGCCGGGAAGACGCTCTACTACCTCGCCGCGCGGGGGACGATCAAGCTGCCGAAGCCGTTGCACGACCGGCTGCACCGCGAGCGGCCGATGACCCCGCGGCGGGTGCGCTGGCAGTTGCGGACCAAGCGGTTGCGGGGGTGGGTCGAGCGGCTGCGGGAGCGGTGTCACCGGCACCCGCACTGGATGGCCGGGACGTACGGGGTCAGTTCGCTCGTGGGGTTGCCGCCGTTCATGGCGACCAGCGTGCTGGCGGGGCTGGTGCGGATGCGGCTGGCGACGTTCCTGACCACCGGGCTCGCCGGAAGGTGGATCCGGTTCAGTTTGATAGCGGCTTCACCTGCGGTGTTTGCGGGATGGTTGCACCACTGAGGAAGTTGAGTCGGTCCGAAGGTTGACTGGCTTCAGCTTTTTAGCGAGTCAACCATTGGACGGCGGCCGCGACGGCGACGGCCACGGCGAACGCCCAGCCGCCGATCGGCTGGGTCAGGACCGCCACCAGGAAGCAGAACGCCGCGAAGCCGCGGAGGCCGCTCAGCACGCCTCGCATGGTCGCGACGGCCGCTGCCGGGCCCCCTTGCGCCAGGGCGAAGGCCGCGACGACGGTCGTGCCGGTGGGGAACGGAGCCAGGACGCCGGTGCGGTCCGGACCAAGGCGCCCGGCGGCGGCGGTCAGGACGAGGACGAGTCCGGCGGTCGCCAGCGCCCGGGCGGGGAGGTCCCACCACGGCAGGCTCGGCGGGCCGGTTTCGTCCGACCTGTGCGAGCCCGCTTGTCTTGGCTCGCCCGCCCCACGCAAGCCCGCTTGGCTCGTCCGACACAGTGAGCCCGCTCGTCTCGGCTCGCCCGCCCCGCGCGAGCCCGCTCGTCTTGGCTCGTCCGACACAGGTGAGCCCAGCTCCCCGAACACCGGCGAGCGGGCCGGCAGAAGCCGTGTGCCTGCCCAGGCCGCCGCCAGGGCCGAGCCCAGTGCGATCCACGCCGGGACCGGGGCGAACGACAGCGCCAGGTCCGAGGCGAGGCACCCGAGCCATCCCACCAGCACGGTGACCGGCCACCCGCGAGCAAGCCCGACCCGGGCGAACACCACCGCGAACACCGCCAGCGACACCAACCCCGACAGCGATGCCGAAGCCGCCCGGGACGCGAAGGCCGCGCCGTGGTCCAGGTACGTGATCAGCAGGATCGGCCCCGCCACCACCGGCATCGCCACCAGGAGGCCGGCCACTCCCGGGCCCCACCGGCGACCGGCCAGTGAAGAGCCGGCTACCAGCAGCGGGGCCAGGACGAGTTTCAAGACCAGCATCACGGAGTCCAGTCCGCCGGGCTCAGCGAGGCCGCCACCCGCACGAAGCCGCGGACCAGCGGGCCTCCCCCGGCCTTCGGCCACGCCACGACCAGGTCGCTCGGCGGGCGGTCCACCACCGGGACGACGCGCAACCCCGGCGGCAGCGGCTGGCCGAGCGGGGCGAACGCCGAAATCCCGTTCCACAGCGCCGCCTGCAGGCACTCCTGGATCGTCCGCACGACCGGCCCACCGGGCACACCGCTCGTCCAGTACGCCGCCCAGGCCGGGTCGGTGCCGTCCGGGAGGCAGATCCAGCGGCGGCCGGCCAGGTCCGCCGTGGACACCGACGGCCGCCCGGACAGGGGGTCGTCGTCGCGCAGGACCACGCCGGTCCGGACCGGGCGCAGCACGTGGACGCTGATTCCGTTGTCCACGAACGGAGTCCGGGTCAGTGCCACGTCGACCAGGCCCGCGCGCAGTCCCGCCGTCGGGTCGGCGAGGTCGGTCTCGTGGACCCGGACGTCGACGTGCGGGTGGCGTTCGCGGAACAGCGCGACCAGGCGGGCGCCGGCGTGCTCGGCGGTGTCCGCCAGCGTGCCGACCGTCAGGGTCGCCGCGCCCGCCGCGGTGACGCGGTCGCGGATCCGGTCCGCCCGCGCCAGCAGCGCGACCGCCTCGTCGTAGAGCAGCGCGCCCGCGGCGGTGAGCGAGACGCCCTTCGGCGTGCGCTCGAACAACGTCGCGCCCAGCTCGTCCTCCAGCCCGCGGACCGCACGGCTCAGCGGCGGCTGCGCCATGTGCAGCCGCCCCGCCGCGCGGCCGACGTGCCGCTCCTCGGCCACCGCGACGAAGTACCGGAGCACGCGCAGGTCCATACTCCCACGGTATCGAGTCGACGCAGCCGGTCTTGGACGCCCGCCGCCGCGCAGACCGATGATCAGGGGCATGGACCTCAGGATCGGGTGCTTCCGCTACGACACCACCAGCCGGCTGTTCGAAACGACCACCGTGGAAACCGCCGATACGCTGCCGGAGATCTTCGAACGGCTGATCCGCGGGAACGAATTCGACGTCGCCGAACTCGGCCTCACGTTCTACCTGCGCCTGCTCGAAGAGGACACGCCCTTCGTCGCGTTGCCGATCTTCCCCAACCGGGTGTTCCGGCACTCCTGCGTCTTCGTCAACACCCACGCCGGCATCACCGGGCCGGGTGACCTCACCGGCCGGACCATCGGCGAATTCGGCACCTACGGCCAGGACTCGGGCGTCTGGGCCAAAGGCATCCTGATGGACGAGTACGGCTTCGAGCCCGAGGCGAACCGGTGGGTGATCGGCGGGCTCGAACACCCGTCGGCGCCCTTCGGCTTCGTCCCGCACCCGCACCCGCCGGCCCTCGACGTCACCACCGCCGGGGACGGCAAGACGCTGAGCGACATGCTCGACGCCGGCGAGCTCGACGCGCTGTTCTCCGCCAACGTCCCGCAGTGCGTGCTCGACGGCTCCCCGAACGTCGCCCGCCTGTTCCCGGACTTCGTGGCGCGAGAGCGCGAATACCACCGCCGCACCGGGATCTTCCCGATCATGCACACGGTCGTCGTCCGGCGGGAGCTCCTGCGGGAGGACCCCGGCCTGGCCCGTCGCGTCTACGCGGAGTTCGAAGCCGCGAAGGACGCCGCCGCGGCGCGCTACCGCCGGAACCGGCGGCTCTACCAGGTGCAGACCATGGTCCCGTGGGCGAACGCGCTGGTCGACGAAACTCTCGCCCATTTCGGCGAAAACTGGTGGCCCTACGGGATTTCCGCCAACCGCGTGACCCTCGAGACCTACCTCAGGTACCACTACGAGCAGGGGCTGTCGTCCCGGCTCTGGCGGCTCGAAGAGATCTTCGCGCCGGAGCTACTCGGCACCTGAGCGGTCGGCGGCTTCCAGCTCCACCGCCCGTTTCATCGTCTCGCGGGCCCGGCGCCGGTCGCCCGCGATGTCGTACGCGTAGGCCAGCTTGTACCAGGCCCGCCAGTTCTCCTGATCCGCTTCGACCTCCGCGCGGCGGTCTTGGAACCACGCGTCGGCCGCGTCGCGGTCCACGCGGCCCGAGGGCCTGCGGGGCAGGTCCGAGACGTCCGGGAGCTCGCCCTCGGCGTCCAGACGCCGCGAGAGCCGCTGGATCTGCAGGCCGTTGCGCCAGGTCACGACGACGATCCAGATGCCGAGCAGCGGCAGCAGCAGCACGCCGACGCCCAGCGCGATCCCCGCGCCCGTCCCCGACGCGAACAGCGCGAACGCCCGGTCGGCGAGCAGGACCAGGTAGACGACGAGCGCCGCCGTCATCAGCAGCGCGACGTTGCGGGCCTTCACAGGTCGAGGACGTTTTCCAGGCCGACCGTCAGGCCGGGGCGCTTCAGCACCTCGCGCACGCCGAGCAGCACGCCCGGCATGAACGACGTCCGGTCGAGGGAGTCGTGGCGGATGGTCAGGGTCTCCCCCTCGCCGCCGAACAGGATCTCCTCGTGGGCGACCAGGCCCGGCAGGCGGACCGAGTGGACGTGGACGTCCTCGACCGAAGCGCCGCGGGCGCCGTCCAGCTCGGACGTCGTCGCGTCCGGGCCCGGCGTCACGCCCGCCTCGGCCCGCGCAGCGGCGATCATCCGGGCGGTGTGCGCGGCGGTGCCCGAAGGCGCGTCGGCCTTGCGGTTGTGGTGCAGCTCGATGATCTCGGCGGAGGCGTAGAACTTCGCCGCCTGGGCCGCGAACCGCATGGCCAGCACCGCGCCGAGGGCGAAGTTCGGCGCGATCAGCACACCCAGCGACGGCTTCGGCTCCAGCAAGGCACGCAAGGAGGCCAGCCGCTCCTCGCTGAAGCCCGTGGTGCCGACGACCGCGTGGACGTCGTGCTCCACCAGGTACTTCAGGTTGTCCATCACGGCGTCGGGGTGGGTGAAGTCCACGACCACCTGCGCCTCGGCGAGCGCCGAGAAGTCGTCGCCCGCGTCCAGCGCCGCGACGACCTTCATGTCGCCCGCGCTTTCCACGGCCTTCACCACCGTCGCGCCCATCCGGCCCCGGGCACCGAGCACACCGACGTTGATGGTCATGAAGCGATCACCTCGTGCAGGTCGTCAGGAAGGTCGTCGGCGTGAGCGTACGGCCCGACGACCGCCGCCGCCGTGACCCCGCCCGGGCGCGCGAACAAAGTGCGAGCGAGCGCACACACGTCCTCGGTGGTCACCGCGTCGATGCGCGCGATCGTGTCGTCGACGCCCAGGTAGCGGCCGTAGTTGAGCTCGGTCTTGCCGATCCGTGACATCCGCGACGACGTGTCCTCGAGGCCCAGCACCAGCCCGCCGCGCAGCTGGCCCTTCGCGCGGGCCACCTCGGCGTCGGTCAGGCCGTCGACGCCGACCTTGTCGAGCAGCTCGCGGATGACGCCGGCGACGTCGCCGAGCTTCTCCGGCTGGCAGCCCGCGTACACGGCCATGTGGCCGGTGTCGGCGTAGCTCGCGACCGACGAGTACACCTGGTAGGCCAGCCCGCGCTGCTCCCGGATCTCCTGGAACAGCCGCGAGCTCATGCCGCCGCCGAGGGCCGCGTTGAGCACCGACAGCGCGAAGCGCCGCTCGTCGTGGCGCGACAGCGACCGCAGGCCCAGCATGACGTGCGCCTGCTCGGTGTCGTCGGTGTGCAGCGCCAGCTTCGGCACGGTCTTGATCCGGGCGCGGCCCTCGCGCGGCGCGACCGGCGTCGCGGTCCCGTTCAGGCGGTCTTTGAGCGCCTTGCGCACCAGGCGCAGCACCTGGTTGTGGTCGACGTTCCCGGCCACGGCCAGCACCATCCGCGGCAGGGTGTAGCGGCGCTTGTAGAAGCTCCGCAGCGCGGACGGCGACATCTCGATGATCGACTTCTCGGTGCCGAGCACCGGGCGGCCGAGCACGTGGTCGCCGAGGATCGCGCTGACGAACGTCTCGTGCAGCAGGTCTTCGGGGTCGTCGTCGCGCATCGAAATCTCTTCGAGGACGACGCTGCGCTCCATGTCCATGTCGCGGTCGGTGCACAGCGCCTCGAACACGACGTCGGTGACCAGGTCCACGGCCAGCGGGAGGTCGGCGTCGAGCACCTGCGCGTAGTAGCAGGTGTGCTCCTTCGCCGTGAAGGCGTTGAACTCGCCGCCGACCGCGTCGATCTCCTCGGCGATCTGCTTGGCGTCGCGGTTCTTCGTGCCCTTGAACAGCAGGTGCTCGAGGTAGTGCGCGGCACCGGCGACGGCGACCGGCTCGTCGCGGGAGCCGATGCCGACCCACAGCCCGACCGTGGCCGAGCGGGACGCCGGGACGTGCTCGGTGATCACGCGCAGGCCGCCGGGCAGCACGCTGCGCTTGACGACCGCACCGTCCGGAGTGGACTCGAGCGTGCGGGTGGTGCCGACGGGCTGTTCGTGCCCGGAAACCTGCCGTGCCATGGGTTCCTTACTCACGATGCCGCGAAGGCCCCCTGCCGCCGGCGGTCGTGAGTGTTTAGTCGGGTTCTAACCCGACTAAACACTCACGACCCGCACCGAGCGGATCAGGAGGCCTTCACGCTGACTGGACTTGCTTACGCGTCGGCCTTCTCGGCGTCGGCGGCGGGGGCGTCGGCTGCGGGAGCCTCGTCCTCCTTGACGACGATCAGGCTGATCTTGCCGCGGTTGTCGATGTCGGCGATCTCGACGCGGAGCTTGTCGCCCACGTTGACGACGTCCTCGACCTTGGCGATCCGCTTGCCGTTGCCCAGCTTGGAGATGTGGACCAGGCCGTCCTTGCCCGGCAGCAGCGAGACGAACGCGCCGAACGCGGCCGTCTTCACCACGGTGCCGAGGAAGCGCTCGCCGACCTTGGGCAGCTGCGGGTTGGCGATGGCGTTGATCAGGTCGATCGCCGCCTCCGCCGACGGGCCGTCGGCCGCGCCCACGTAGATCGTGCCGTCGTCCTCGATGGAGATGTCGGCACCGGTCTGCTCGGTGATCGAGTTGATCATCTTGCCCTTCGGGCCGATGACCTCGCCGATCTTGTCCACCGGGATCTTCACGCTGGTGACGCGCGGCGAGTACGGGCTCATCTCGTCCGGGCCGTCGATCGCCTCGGCGATGACCTCCAGGATGGTGAGGCGAGCGTCCTTCGCCTGCTTCAGCGCGGCGGCGAGCACCTCGGAGGGGATGCCGTCGAGCTTCGTGTCCAGCTGCAGGGCGGTGATGATGTCCTTGGTGCCGGCGACCTTGAAGTCCATGTCGCCCATGGCGTCCTCGGCCCCGAGGATGTCGGTCAGCGCGACGTAGCGGGTCTCGCCGTCGACCTCGTCGGAGATGAGGCCCATCGCGATGCCCGCGACCGGCGCCTTCAGCGGCACGCCGGCGTTGTACAGGCCCATCGTGGACGCGCAGACCGAGCCCATCGAGGTCGAGCCGTTGGAGCCCAGCGCCTCGGAGACCTGGCGGATCGCGTACGGGAACTCGTCACGCTTCGGCAGCACCGGGACCAGGGCGCGCTCGGCGAGCATGCCGTGGCCGATCTCGCGCCGCTTCGGCGAACCGACGCGGCCGGTCTCGCCGGTGGAGAACGGCGGGAAGTTGTAGTGGTGCATGTAGCGCTTGTGCGTCTCCGGGGACAGCGAGTCGATCTGCTGCTCCAGGCGAAGCATGTTCAGCGTGGTGACGCCCAGGATCTGGGTTTCGCCGCGCTCGAACAGCGCCGAACCGTGCGCCCGCGGGATCACGGCGACCTCGGCCGCGAGCGACCGGATGTCGGTGAGGCCGCGGCCGTCCATGCGGATCTTGTCCGTGAGGACGCGCTTGCGCATGATCTGCTTGGACAGCGCCTTGAACGCGGCGCCGATCTCCTTCTCGCGGCCCGCGAAGGCTTCGCCCTCGCCGATGCCGACCTTCTCCAGGACGGCGGCCTTGACCTCGTCGGTCGCGGCGTCACGGGCCTGCTTGCCGGCGATCTGGAGCGCGTTCGCCAGGTCGTCGGTCGCGATCGCGGCGACGGCGTCGTAGGCGTCCTGCTGGTAGGCCGGGAAGACCGGGAACTCGCCGGTCGGCTTGGCGGCGACGTCGGCCAGCTCCTGCTGGGCCTGGCACAGCACCTTGATGAACGGCTTGGCGGCCTCGAGGCCCTCGGCGACCGAGACCTCGTCCGGCGCCTTGCCGCCGTCGGCGATCAGGTCGAGCGTGTGCTCGGTGCCCTCGGCCTCGACCATCATGATCGCGACGTCGTCACCGACGATGCGGCCGGCGACGACCATGTTGAAGGTCGCCTTCTCCAGCTGCGACCAGGTCGGGAACGCGACCCACTGGTCTTCGATCAGGGCGACGCGCACGCCGCCGACCGGGCCCGAGAACGGGAGGCCGGCGATCTGGGTCGACGCCGAAGCGGCGTTGATGGCCAGCACGTCGTACGGGTCGTCCGGGTTGAGGCTCTGGACGGTGATGACGACCTGGATCTCGTTGCGGAGACCGTCGGCGAACGACGGGCGCAGCGGCCGGTCGATCAGGCGGCAGGTCAGGATCGCGTCGGTCGAGGGACGGCCCTCGCGGCGGAAGAACGCGCCGGGGATGCGGCCGGCCGCGTACATGCGCTCCTCGACGTCCACCGTCAGGGGGAAGAAGTCGAAGTGGTCCTTCGGGTGCTTCGACGCGGTCGTCGCCGAGAGCAGCATGGTCTCTTCGTCGAGGTACGCGACGACGGCGCCGGCGGCCTGCTTGGCCAGGCGGCCCGTCTCGAAGCGGACGGTGCGGGTGCCGAACCGGCCGTTGTCGATCACGGCTTCGGTCTCGTGCACGGTGACTCCGGTGGAGTCGGTCATGGATGTTTCTCCTCTTTGGTTCCTTCAGTCGGCGCGAGTCTCCCACCCTGGGACCCATTTCGCCTGAGGACGCTCGAGGAGTGGTGCCGGTCTTCGATCGAAGCCCCCGGGACTCTTCCCGGGAACCACTACCGAGGACCGGCGGACGGGATCCTCGTGCGCGCTCGCGCCGTTGTTTCCGTACTTGCACCGAGGGGGAGCAGCCGCCGGCCGCTCCCCCTCGGTTTCGAGCTATCGGCGCAGGCCGAGGCGCTGGATCAGCGCACGGTAACGCTCGATGTCCACCTTCATCACGTAGTTCAGCAGCCGGCGGCGACGGCCGACCAGCAGCAGGAGCCCGCGACGCGAGTGGTGGTCGTGCTTGTGAGCCTTGAGGTGCTCGGTGAGGCCGACGATCCGCTTGGTCAGCAGCGCGACCTGGGCCTCGGGGGATCCGGTGTCCGAGTCGTGCACGCCGTACTCGGCCAGGATCGACTTCTTGTCTTCGGTGGACAGCGCCACTTGTGTTGCTCCTCGAAATAATCAGTGCCGTGCGGCCCCGGGCGTGGATGCACGCCGGGAAGACGGTCACGGCCGCCACGGACTGCAGCCGGACCCGCTCGTGAGGTTACCAGTCGGCTGAACAGCGGCTTCAGGCGCCGTCCAGCTCGAACACCCGCGCCACCCGGTAGCGGGGACCACCCGGCTCGCGCTCGCTGACCACGAGCGCCACCTCGGCGGCGTGCCACTGCCGGCTCGTGAAGCCGGCCAGCTTCTCCTTCCAACGCGCGGCGAGCCCCGGTTCTTCCCGGGGGAACCTCGCGAGCGTCAGGTGGGCCGTGTACGGCCTCGCCTCGGCGTCGGCGCCCGCGGCGTGCGCGAGCGGCGTCAGCTCCGGTCCGGCGGCAGTCAACCACAGCACCCCGGGGAACGTCGCGGCCTTTTCCAGCCGGACGCCGGCGCCCGCCCGCCCGGCCAGGCGCTCCCCCAGCCAGGCCGCCCGGGTCTCGACGTCGTCCTGACCGTAGTAGGCGAGCGTGACGTGCCAGCGCTCCGGCGGCTCCCAGCGGAGCCCGCCGCCCGGCTCGCCCACGGCTTCGGCGACCGCCGCGACGACGTCGTCCGGCGGCAGCAGCGCGCTGAACAGGACCGGCATCAGGAGCCGTTGCCCGCCCGGCGGAGCAGGTCGGCGATGGCCGGGAACTCGTCGTCGAGGCGCTTGGCGGCCTCGCCGAGGTCTTCGTCCTCGGCCAGGTCCCGCAGGTAGGCGAGGACCTTCGCGTCCTCGTTGACCACCGGGATGTTGTCGCGGCCGACGGTCGGGCGGGAGTCGCGGACGTCCTCCATCGCGGCCAGCATCGCGTCGCGGTTGCCGGCGGCGACCTCGGGCACCAGGATCTTGCGCTCGAGCATGATCATCCTGGCCAGCACGACCGGGTTGCCGATCTTCGCCCGCCGCCCGCTCATCACCTGGCTGAGCATGGGGGCGCTGATCCCGAGGACTTCGGCCAAGAACGCCTGCGAAACGTCGAACGCCACGACGAGCCGGCGCACGCGGTCGCCGAGCGGCTCCCCGTACCACTCGCGCTGCAACGCGATGTTCCGCTGGACGATCTTGTGGTCCTCCACCAGTTCCGCTCCCCTAAAACCCGCTTGGCCGGACGGCCTGCGAGCACCGTCCGTGAGCATCTTGCCATCGCCGTCCGGCGCGTGACCGCGAAATCCCCTATTCGTCCCCGGTCGGGGCGTCCGAGGGCACTTCGAGTGCCTTTCTCGTCTCGATCACGTCTTCGTCGATCTGCGTGACGAGCCCGGCCGAGTCGGCGAAGCGGACCTGGTCACGCAGCCGCGTCACGAAGTCGATCGCCACGTGCTGGCCGTAGAAGTCTTCGTCGACGTCGAGGACGAACGCCTCGACGGTCCGCTCGCGCCCGGAAAACGTCGGGTTCGTGCCCACCGACACCGCGGCGCGCAGCCGGCGCGACGGGTCCGCCGAGCGGGTGAACCACGCGCTGTACACGCCGTCGGCCGGGACGGCGGCGAAGCGCGGCGTCGACAGGTTCGCCGTCGGGTAGCCCAGCTCGTGGCCGCGGCCGTCGCCGCGGACGACGATGCCCTCCAGGCGGTGCGGGCGGCCGAGCGCCTCCGCCGCCGCGACGACGTCACCGGCGTCGATGCACGACCGGACGTACGTGCTGGAAAAGGTGATCGCCGATTGGTCCTCTTCGGACAGTTCCTTGCCCTGCAGTTCCGCGCCGTAGGCGGCGAAGCCGAAGCGGCGGCCGAGGGTGCGCAGCATCGCGACGTCGCCGGCGGCCTTGGCGCCGAAGGTGAAGTTGTCGCCGACGATCACCGCGGCCGCGTGCAGGCGGTCGACGAGGACCTCGTGCACGAACTCCTCCGGCGCCAGCCGGGACAGCTCCAAGGTGAACGGCAGCACGCAGAAGACGTCGACGCCGAGGCTCTCGACGATTTCCGCCTTGCGCCGCAACGTGGTCAGCTGCGCCGGGTGGCTGCCCGGGCGCAGCACCTCCGACGGGTGCGGGTCGAACGTCAGCATGACGCTCGGCAGCCCCCGTTCGGCCGCCGCGGCCACGGTCCGGCTGATCAGCTCCTGGTGCCCGCGATGCACCCCGTCGAACACGCCGATGGTGACCACGCACCGGCCCCAGCCGCCGGGAAGGTCCCCCAGCCCACGCCACCGCAGCACGTCGCACTCCCGTCTCTGTAAGGCCCACCCTAGGCGGGCAGCAACACCACCACCGCGCGGGACACGCCTTGTTCGTCCGCGGCCAGCGCGAGGACCCGGCCGTCGGGTCCGAAGAGCCCGTAGGTGCCTTCGAGCCCGGCCGCGGGGATGCGCTGCCCGTGCCGGACCGCCTTCGCCGTGGCCGCGTCCAGGTCGCGCCTCGGGAAGGCGGCGGCGACGGCGGCGTCGAGGTCCAGGCTCAGCTCGGGCTGCTCCTCGAGCTGGTCGAGGGTGCGGGCCTTGGCCAGCGTGAAGGGGCCGACCGTGGTGCGCCGCAACGCCTTCAGGTGCCCGCCGCAGCCGAGGTCCGCGCCGAGGTCGCGGGCCAGCGCGCGGACGTAGGTGCCGGACGAGCACTCGACGACGGCGTCGAGCTCGACGTGGTCCTCCTCGTGCCGGACGGCCAGGACGTCGAAGCGGTAGACGGTGACCGGGCGCGCCGGGATGACGACGTCTTCGCCGGCGCGGACGCGGGCGTAGGCGCGCTTGCCGTCGATCTTGACCGCGCTGACCGCGCTCGGCACCTGCTGGATGTCGCCGGTCAGCTTCGCGACGCCTTCGGCGATGCCGTCGTCGGTGACCTTCCCGGTGTCCCCGGTCGTGAGGACTTCGCCCTCGGCGTCGTCGGTCGTGGTGCTGCTGCCGAGGCTCAGGGTGGCCAGGTAGGTCTTGCGGTCCAGCGCCAGGTGGCCGAGCAGCTTGGTGGCGCGCTCGATGCCGAGCACCAGCACGCCGGTCGCCATCGGGTCGAGCGTGCCGGCGTGCCCGACCTTGCGGGTGCCCATGATGCGGCGAGCGCGGGCGACGACGTCGTGCGACGTCATCCCGGCGGGCTTGTCGACGATCAGCAGACCGGGCGGCGGGGCGGGACGGCGGGGCGGTTTGGGGCTCGACACGCGGCAAACCCTAGCGGCCGCCGATTGGGGAACGATCAGGCCGTTCAGGCGGCGACGATCGGCGTCTCCGGTAGTGCGGCGTCCCAGCGGCGGCGCGTGATCCGGACCGGCAGCTCCTCGCCGCGGGCCTCGGCCAGGAACAGGTGGGCGCGGGTGCGGCGCCACCAGACGAGCATCCGGGAGGTGCCCACGGCGAGGATCGCGACGATCGCCAGCAGCGACAGCCGGAAGTTCCCGCCGGTCCACTCCAGCAGCACGCCGACGGCGAGCGCGGCGATCGTGGTCGCCACGAACCCGCCGACGTTGACCACGCCGGTCGCGGTGCCGACACGGGAGAGCGGGTTGTAGTCGCGGGCGAGCGCGAACCCGATCATCGACGCCGGGCCGCCGAGGGCGAGGAAGGCGAACGCGGGCACGAGCACCGGCACCGGAACGGTGCCGGGCCAGCTCAGCAGCACCGCCCAGATCAGCGCGGCCCCGCCGATGTACCCGCCGACCAGCGGCATCCGCAGCGACGGGTGCCTGCCGATCACGCCGCCGAGCAGCGGCCCGCCCGCCATCGACCCGAAGACGAACACGGTGAGCAGCGCGCTCGCGGCGGCCTTCGACTGCCCTTGGCCCTGGACCAGCCAGGGGACGCCCCACAGCAGCGTCAGCGCGTTCGGGGCGAACATCGTGCTGAAGTGGACCCAGAAGCCCAGCCGCGTCCCCGGCGTCCGCCAGGCTTCGGCGACCTGGTGGGCGAGCTGGCGCGGGCGGACCTGCTCGCGGGCGGGCTGCGCTTCGCCGTCCGGGACGTCCCGGACCCGCAGCGCCACGACCAGCGTGTAGAGCACGGTGAGGGCACCGACGGCGAGGAAGGTGGGGGTCCAGCCGGAGACGTCGAGCAGCAGCGACAGCGGAACGGTGGCGGCGAGGTTGCCGATGTAGCCGACGGCGGCGGTGAACGACGTCAGCAGCGCGTACTGGCGGCCCGGGAAGTGGGCCGCGACCAGGCGCAGCACGCTGACGAAGGTCAGCGCGTCGCCGAGTCCGAGGACGCCGCGGGCGAGCAGGCCGAGGCCGTAGGAGTGCGCGATGCCGAGCAGGAGCTGCCCGGCCCCGAGGATCAGCACGGCGGCGATGAGGACGCGACGGGGACCGTAGCGGTCGACCAGGACCCCGGTCGGGATCTGCATCGCGGCGTAGACGCCGACCTGGAGGACGGTGAAGGTGCCGAGCGCGGCGGCCCCGACTCCGAACCGTTCGGCCGCCTGCAGCCCGGCGACGCCGAAGGAGGTGCGGTGGAAGACCGCGAGGAGGTAGACGGTGACGGCGGCGAGCCAGATGAGCCAGGACCGTGCGGTGGCGCGGCCGGTGGCGGGCGGCACGATGACCTCCAGGGGTTCGGCGGTGTTCGGGGCGTGGAACGCCTGCGCTGCCGTCCCTACTACTTGTATCGCCTAAGCAACGGCGAAACATAGCCGTTATCCGGGTGGTTTTCGCCACAGGGTCGGGGGCGTCACACGTGGTCAGGGTGTTGCCGGGGGGCGTCGCTCGGACGGGTGAACGGGGCGGCCCGCGGTCGTGGGGGCAGCCGGGCACAGAGCGGGTCAGGCCGGGCGGATCGCGCCCGTCACCGCCCAGGTGCCGGAGCGCCAGCGGGCCACCACGAACGCCAGCCGGATCACCATGAACAGCGACAGCCCGGTCCAGATCCCCGTCAGGCCCCAGCCGAAGCCCAGGGACGCCCAGATCAGCGGCAGGAAGCCCAGCGCCGCGCTGCCGAGGGTCGCGTTGCGGAGGAAGGCCGCGTCGCCAGCGCCGAGCAGCACTCCGTCCAGGGCGAACACCACCCCCGCGATCGGCTGCAGGGCCACGAAGAACCACCATGCGTGCGGGATCTCCGCCAGTACGCCCGGGTCGGACGTGAACGCGTGCGGCAGCACCCACGACAGCGCCGCGAACAGCACGCACAGGAAGCACCCCAGCAGCAGCCCGTACGCCGTGATCTGGTTGGCGACCCCGCGGGCCTGCCGCGCCGAGTTCGCTCCCAAGGCCGCGCCGACCAGCGACTGCGCCGCGATCGCCACCGAGTCCAGGACCAGCGCGAGGAACGTCCACAGCTGCAGCACCACCTGGTGGGCGCCGACCGCTTCGGTCGACGTGCGGGCCGCGACCGCCGCCGCCGAGACGAAGCACGCCTGGAACGCCAGGCTGCGCAGGACCAGGTCGCGGCCCAGGCCGAGCTGGGCGCGCATCACCTTGAAGTCCGGGCGCAGCCCCACCTTCTCCTTCACCAGCGCCGCGAAGAACAGCGCCGCCGAGATCACCTGCGCGACGACGTTCGCGATCGCCGAGCCCTCCAGGCCGAGCCCGGCCCCGTAGACGAGCACCGGGCACAGCACGGCCGAGATCCCGTTGCCCGCCAGCACGTACCGCAACGGCTTCGCGGCGTCCTGCACCCCGCGCATCCAGCCGTTGCCCGCCATCGTGACGAGGATCAGCGGCGCCCCGAACAGCGCGATCCGCAGCCACGACACGGCCGCGGACGCGATCTCGTCGCTGCCCGAGAGCGCGCGGGCGATCGGCCACGCCAGCAGCTGCCCGGCGCCGAGCACGAAGAACCCGACGAACAGCGCCAGCCACGTCGCCTGGACGCCTTCGCGGACCGCGTCCGCCCGGCGGCCAGCACCGTGCAGGCGCGCCGTGCGGGACGTCGTGCCGTAGGACAGGAACGTCAGCTGGCTCGACACCTGCGCCAGCACCACCCCGCCGAGCGCGAGGCCCGCCAGCGACAGCGCGTCGAGGTGCCCGACCACGGCGGTGTCGACCAGCACGTACAGCGGCTCGGCGGCCAGCACCCCCAGCGCGGGCACGGCCAGGCCCAGCACGCGCTTCGCCGGCACCCGCTCGGTCTCCTCCACGTTCACCACGAACCGGACTCTAACCGCCCCCACCGACAGTCCTGACCGGCGGGAACGGCGGAACTTTCCGGGCCCGCCGGCCGACGCCGGTCACGCGACCAGCGCCGCCAGGTGATCCAGCCGCGGGAGCACCACGTCGGCGCCCGCGTCCGGGACCAGGAGCAACACCCGTTCCAAGCCCAGCTCCGCGTAGCGGGCCAGCATCGCCGGGTCGGCGGCACCGTTGAACAACGTCACCGGCACGGGCGCGCCGGCACGCTCCCGCAGGCGGCCCAGGCGGACGGCGAAGGCGCCGATCGTGTCCGCGGTCACGTTCTGGGCCAGCCAGCCGTCGCCCCAGGCGAGGACGCGGTCCTCCACTCCCGGGCCCATGCCGCCGACCAGCACCGGCGGGACGCGGCGGGGCTTCGGCCACGACCAGAGCGGGTCGAAGTCGACGAACTCGCCGTGGAACTCGGCCTCGTCCTCGGTCCAGATGGCCCGCATCGCGCGCACCCGCTCGGCGAGCAGCCGCATCCGGGTGCGCGGGTCGGTGCCGTGGTGGGCCATCTCTTCGCGGTTCCAGCCCGCGCCGACGCCGAAGAGGAACCGGCCGCCGCTGAGCAGGTCGAGGGTGGCGACCTGCTTGGCCGTGACGATCGGATCCCGTTGCACCACCAGGCAGACGCCGCTGCCGACCCGCAGCGTGGTGGTCACCGCCGCGGCCGCGGTGAGCGCGCCGAACAGGTCGAGCGAGCGCAGGTACATCCGCGGTAGTGCGCCGCCGGGCGGGTACGGCGTCCGGCGCGACACCGGGATGTGCGTGTGGTCGCAGAAGAACAGCGACTCGAAGCCGCGTTCCTCCGCGGCGGCCGCCAGCGCGCCCGGCGCGATCCCGTAGTCGGTGGGGAACGCGCACAGCCCGATCTTCACGCGCTGTCCCTCGCTTCCGCGCCGGTCAGGGCGAGCACCCGGGGCACGAGCCGCGCCACCAGCCGCTCCGGCGGGGTGCGGGCGTCGAGGACCAGCCAGCCATCGCGGGCCGCCCAGCGGTCGAGCGTGGCCGCGATCGACCGCTGGTGGGCCAGGAAACTCTCCCGGGAGCACGACAGGTCCATCCCGCACTCGAACGGCACCGCCCGGCCGTCCTTGCGCGCCCACGCGTCTTCGGGGTCGATGCGGAGGTGGACGGTGAGGTCCGCGGCGGGCAGCCCCGCGCCGACCGCCTCCACCCAGGACACGTCGGCGCCGTAAGCGATTTCGCTCGCGGCGTGCTTCTGCCAGTGCCCGTCGAGCAGCAGGATCTCCCCGGTCCCGGCCGGCCGGCCGGTGAGCGCCAGCGCCGAAGCCCACAGCAGGAACAGCAGCCGGGGCACGCCGGGCATCAGCGCAGCGCACCGGCGCGCCACGGCGACGTCGCCGGTCAGGCAGCTCGCGGTGGGGTACCGGACGGCGTCGGCGATGTCCCAGCGGTCGACGCGCGCCGCCGCGTGGCCGGCGGCGGTGAGCCGCTCGGCCAGCAGCGCCGTCACCGTCGACTTGCCGGCCCCGTCGGCGCCGACCACCGCGACGACGGGTCCACTTCGGACGGTCACGGGCGCGCGACCTGCGGGTGCACCGTGTACCCGGGTTGCTCCCGGATCAGCGCGGTCACCGCCGGATCCGCGGGCAGCCGGGGGTTGCGCGCGCCCGCGCCCGGCCGGTCGGGGCCGTCCAGCGCGCCGATCGCCAGCAGGCCGCGCAGGGCCGGGGACAGCTCACCGCCGTCGAGGCCGAAGCGGTCGGCGTCGCGCCAGGCCGCCACGACCGATTCGTCGACCGCGTACGCCTCGTCGTCGCTCATCAGCGCGATGCCCTCGGAGAACCGCACCGGCGCGAAGAAGGGGCTGCGCCGGGACGTCTCCCCCGCCGGGGCGGGCAGCTGGGCGAGCGGCTTGTCCCAGCCCTCCGTCACGCACCACGACAGCAGCAGGTTGCCGACGCGCAGCCGGTGGGCTGCAACGACTTCGACGTCGTCGAGCCCGGCGGCGAAGACCTGGTTGAGCAGCCGCCACAGCTCCTCCGCCCACGGCGCGGTCGCCTCGGTCCGCCGCAGCCTGCGGAAGAGGAACTTCGGCCCGACGTAGAGGTCGTCGGCCGCCGCCAGCAGTGCCTCCGCCGCGTTCTCCAGCGCGATCGCGGACGCCGTCGCCGCGGTGTAGCGGTCGCCGCTGAGCAGCGCGCCCCAGACGTCCTCGGCGAAGGCCGCGAAGATGTTCGCGTGCCGGGCGACGAGGATCCGGCGCACGACGTCCCGGCGCAGCGGCGCGAGCACGTCCTGCCAGGCCGGGGCCACCTTGACCCGGTGCCCGGTGGTCAGCCGGACGAGCGCGTTGAGCACCTTGAACTCGAGCAGGAACTGCTCCCGGTCGGTGCCGGTGGCGGTGAACCGGGTGCCGAGCGCGGCCAGCCGGCGCACCAGCGCACCGTCCAGTTTGGTCACGTGCACCAGCACGCCGTCGTGCTCGTAGCCGTGGTCCTGGCCGGGCAGGTGGTCGCCGACGGCGTAGACGTCCACATCGGACGTCCCGTGCCCGAGGCCGACGGCGAGGCTGCCGGCCAGGTACGCCAGTTCGATCTCGCCGCCGAGGCGGTGCTCGACCACGTGGCGGACCGCCGCGATCTGCCGCTCGGTGAAGTACACGTCGGGGATGGCGGGCTCGGTCATCGCGCGTCACCCGCCCAGCGCACCGGAAGCTCCCACAAACCGCTCACCTGCATCTCCCTCCGCCAGCGCAGGGCCCCTTCGGGCACCGCGAGTTCGAGTCCGGGCAGTTCACGCAGCAGGACCGCGAGGCCGGTCTGCAGTTCGGCCCGCGCCAGTTCGGCGCCGAGGCACCGGTGCCGCCCGGCACCGAACGCCACGTGCGGGTTGTGTTCCCTGGCCAGGTCCAGCCGCTGCGGGTCGGCGAACACCTCGGCGTCGCGGTTGGCCGCGTCGGTCAGCGGCACCACCACCTCGCCGCGGCGCACCATCCGGTCGGTCAGCCGGACGTCCTCGGTCGCGACGTGCGGGGTGCCGCCGCCGGTGGTGAACGACGTCCAGCGCAGCATCTCCTCGATCGCCCGGTCGAGCGCCGCCGGTTCGCCCCGCAGCGACTCCCAGCGGGCGCGGTCGGTCAGCAGCAGGTAGACGCACGACGCGAGCTGGTTGCTCGTCGACTCGTAGCCCGCGACGAGCAGCCCGGCGCTCATCACGATGGCTTCCTCGCGCGAAAGCTCGTCCGCCCGGCCGGGAACCGGGGCGAGGTCGGCGATGATGCCCTCGCGCGGGGCGCGGCCAGCCCAGATCTCGTCGACCAGCGCGGTGAAGTACTCGTGCATCGCGCGGTGCCCCTCGGCGACCTCCGCCGGCGACGCGTGGCCACGCGACATCATCGCGTTGACCCACGGCCGGAACCGGCCCCGGTCCGTGGCCGGCACCCCGAGCAGATCGCTGATCACCGCGAGCGTGAACGGCACCGCGAACTCCTCGACGAGCTCCGCTTCGGTGCCCCGCGCCCGCAGCCCGGCGATCAGCTCGGCCGCCAGCGCGGCCAGTCCCGGGCGCGCGGCCTCGGCCCGCCGCGCCGTGAAGCCGGCCGCGACCGTCCGGCGCCGCCGGGTGTGCACCGGCGGGTCGGTCAGCAGCAGCGCGAGCGAGCCGGCCTCGCGGTCGAACAACGCGCCGTGGGCCTCGCGGCTGAACCTCGGGTCGCCGAGCACGGTCCGCACGTCGTCGAAGCGCGTGGCGAGCACCGCGGGCCGCCCGCCCGCCAGCGTCACCGGGCACAGCGCGCCGGCGCCGAGGATCTCCCGGTACTCCGGCGGCGGTTCGAGGCCGGGTCCTTCGGCGAACGGGAACGACGGGGCGCTCATCAGGCAACCTCCTCTGTGCGCAGCAGCCGGACCGTGCCGGCCGCGCCGTCCAGCTCGATCCAGCCGCCGTCGGCGATGGCGGTGGTGGCGCCGGGCACGGCCACCACGGTCGGGATGCCCAGCAGCCGTCCGGTGATCGCGGTGTGCGACAGCAGGCTGCCGCGTTCGACGACGATGCCCTTCGCCGCGGTCATCAGGTACAGCCAGCCGGGATCGGTCTCGCGCGCGACGAGGATGCGGTCCCGGCAGTCCTCGACCGGGGCGGTCGGGTCGAGCACCACCGCCGCCCGGGCCCGGACGACGCCGCGGCTGGACGCCAGTCCCCGCAGGACGTCGCCCGGCGCGGGGCCGCTGCGTGCGGCGTCGCGGCCGGGGCCGTCCGGGGACAGGTAGGCCGGCGGCGCGGGTTTTTCGCGCCACGCCTCGAGTTCCGCCCGGCGCCGCGCGGCCAGGTCCGCGAGCCCGGCCGTCCCGCCCGTGCCGTCGATCGCGCCGAGCACCTCGTCCACGCGCAGGTGGACGACGTCGCCGGCGTCGGCGAGCCGGCCGTCGGCGGCCAGGACGGCACCCAGCCGGTAGAGGATGTCGCGGCTGACGCCGTAGAGCTGACTGCGGCACAACCGGGTGTCCTCGCGGGCCTTGACGAACCGCCGCAGCGCCCGCACGCAGAGCCCGAGCGCGATCCGGCGCGCCGGGCTCGGGCAGGCCCGGCGCAGCCGCCGGACGCCGTCGCGGCGGGCGTTGCGCTCCGCGGCGCGGTTGCCCTCGGCGGTCTCGCCGCTCGCCACCAGCGGGCGCAGCACGCCGATCAGCCGCCACGGGTCCTGGCGCGGTGTGCGGACCTCGAGCTTCAGGTCGTGCACGGTCCGGTCGCCGTACCGGCGCAGGTGCTCCGCGAACGCCTCGGCGACGTCGCTGCCGAACCGGCCGCCGACGATCGCGTCGTGCACCTCCCGGTCGGTGCCGTCCGCCAGCGCCGCGGCCAGCCGCGGGTCCCGCCGCAAGCGCGTGGCCAGCCGCAACGCCGACCGCAGGGCCAGCAGCGAGCGGTTCTCCGGGCCGCCGGGCAGCAGCCCGACGAGCAGCGCCGGGTCGCCGTCGGTCCAGCGGGCCAGCAGCCGTTGCGTGACGGTCAGGCCGACGAGCAGGAAGTAGCCGTTGAGCAGGGTGACCGGCCACGGCCCGACGAACTCCGCCCAGATCCGGCGGTACCGGCGGACCAGCTCCTCCGGCGCGACGCCGTCGAGCGGCCCGGTGGCCGCGGCGAGATCGTCCCACCACGTCAGGAAGCGGCGCACGGCGAGCGGGTGCCCGAGCAGGCTCGCGACCGCGCGGGGCAGCGCCCGGAGCGTCGTCAGCCACCCGTGCCGGGGCAGCGGCGGCGCGTCGTCGAGCTCGTCGCCGGACAGGCCCAGCGTCCGCTGCCACGTCGGGCGCAGCTGTCCCCAGCCCGGCATCAGGGCGTGCAGCCGGTACCAGGCGTCGAGCTGGTAGTAGACGCGCCCGTCGAGCAGCCCGATCATCCGCGCGAGGTCGCCGGCGTGCCGGTCGAGCCGCCGGGCGGGCACGCCGATCCGGCGGTAGAACCCGCGGAAGCAGACCTCGTAGAACTCCTGGGCCTGCGAGTAGGTGAGCGCGCAGGTGACGCCCGGGAAGCTCTCGGTCAGGTTGTGGTTGGTCCAGAGGACACCGGACGCGGGGGCCGGGTCGTCCCCGGCGAAGACGATCGGGCGCGCCTGGACGAGTTCGATCGTCCCGTCCGCGGTCAGGGCCCCCTCGATGTCCTGCGGGGCACCGAAGTGCGCGGCCACCCGCGCGGCGAGAGCGCCGATAGCCCGCACCTCGGCGTCGGTCAACACCGGTGCGGCGCGGAGCCCGGCCGGGACTCCGGTCACCCGCGGCTCCCCCGCGCGGGCGGGATCGGGGGCGACCATGCGGTGCTTCGGCACGACCGTGCGCGTCACGCGGCCGGTCGCGGGGTCGTGCGCGAAGTGGTCGACGTCGGCGAGCTCCTGAACCACGCCTTCGCCGAGGCCGTACGCGGCCGCGACCAGGTGGTGCGCGGCCCCGGTGCGCGGATCCCGGCTGAACGCGACGAACGAGCGGGCCGCCGGCACCATGCGCTGCACGCCGACCGCGACCCGCGCCCCGCCCGGGTCCGCGCCGCGCAGCCGCCGGTAGGCCACCGCCCGGTCGGTGAACGCGGACGCCCAGCACTCGGCGACCCGGGCGAGCAGGGCCTCGCGGCCCACGTTCAGGAAGCTGTCGCTCATCCCGGCGAACGGGTCGGCCGCGCTGTCCTCCCCGTCGCCGACGACGCAGGCGCGCACGGCGACCACGCCGTCCGGACCGGCGAGCTCGTCGAACGCCGCCAGCAGCCGCCCGGCCAGCGGCTCCGGGACCCCGCCGCGGCTCAGCACCCGCCGCCGGTCGGCGGGGTCCTCGGCGGCCGCACGGGCGAGAGCGGCGTCGAACGCCTCCACCGGCACGCAGAAGAACTCCGGGACCCGGAAGCCCGCGGCGCGGAGCTCGGCCTGGCGGGCGAACTTGTTCCCGACGGCGGCGGGGTCGGTCAGCCGCGGGCCGTCGCGCAGGAGCTCCACGGTCACCACACCCCCGGGACCAGCCGGGCTCGGCCGGCGGCGAACGCGGGGTACCCCGGGACGCCGAAGAGCATCCGTTCCTCGACGCGGATCCGCCACACCAGCGCACCGGCGAGCACCACCAGCCCGACGGCGCCTGGCACGGTGAACAGGTAGGCGGTGTAGCCGGCGCTGGCCACCAGCATCCCGGTGTACGCCGGGTGGCGGACCGCGCGGTACGGCCCGGTGGTGACGACCTCGTGGCCGTCGTGGCGCAGCACGCGGTGGGTGTAGAACCGCCCGAGCTCGCCGATCGCCCGCAGCCGCAGCGCGATCCCGCCCAGGAACAGGGCGGCGGGGGCCAGCACCCACCAGCCGATCCCGCCCCACGGCAGCGGGCCGAGCGCGCCGGAGACGACGACCACGGTGCGCGAGAAGCCGTAGGGCAGCACCGTCGGGTCGGGCGGCGACGTGCCGGCGGGGGTGAAGGTGATCCGCGATTCCGCGACGATCCAGACCAGGTGGACCAGCACGAACCCGGCGGCGACCGCGGACCGCGGGTCGGCGGCCGACAGCAGGCGGAGCACGAGGCCCACGCCGAGCGCGGCGACGATGACGAAGTACAGGAGCCGGGGAACCTGGTTCACCCGCACGAGGCCGATCACGCGGCGGCCTCCCCGGAGAAGCGGTCACGCGCGGCGCGGAACCGCTCGTACGCGGCGGCGCTGACGGTGATGGCGACGTACTCGAACCGGCCGGCGACCACGCCACCGGCGTCCAGCAGGTCGAACGAGACGGCCAGCTTGGTGCGCTTCACCGGCTCGCGGACCCAGCGGAACGAGTACGCCGGGCTCGGCGGCGACGCCGGCAGGTCGGCGTGGAAGGCCGTCCACAGGACCGTGGTGCCGTAGGACCAGCCCGCCGCCCAGTGCTCCAGCACGGTGAAGAACTGCCGGCTCGACTCGATCAGGCCGCGCGCCGAGAAAGCGGGCTCACCGGAGTCCAGGTAGTGGCCCGGCCGGGCGAGCAGGGCCGGCGCGGTGACCTCCGCCCCGGCGTCGGCCGGGACGCCGAGCACGATGTTGTCCTCGTCGACGCGGTGCACGAGGTCCTTGGGACACAACGCGTCCCGGGTGTCGCCGGGGTGCGGGGCCGCGGCCGGACGGGCGAGACCGGCGACCCGCCGCAGGGTCCCGGCGCAGATGTCGGCGTCGGCCTGCTGGGCCAGCAGCGACCACTGCCCGGGCACGCCCGGTTCCGGGGCGAGACCGAGCTCGACCGGGCCGGCCAGCGTGCCCATCGCCGGGAAGCGCAGGTCGAGCACCAGCCGCTCGGCCCCGCCCGGCCGCCCGGTCACCGACTCGGCGAGGTCGAGCAGGCCGCAGATGGTGAGCGAGCCGGGCAGGTGGTCGAGCGGGTGGTCGAAGAAGAAGGGGTGTTCGCGCGGGACGGTCAGTCCCGCGGTCCACCCTGGACCCGTTTTCCGCACCGGCCCGGTCAGCGGCTTCGCTTCGCTCATGCACGCCTCCTTCGCTCCCCGCCGGACTCGACCGGCGTCACCGCAGCATCGCGCGTGATCGCGGCGGGGATTGCTCCCCAGTGCGGAGACGGTGAACGAAGTGCCGAACTCCCGGGCGGCCAGTGCGTTCCGCACGATCTCCCGGAGCCGGCCAAGCGCCCCAATGTGGCGTTCGGTGCGTCCAGCGCACCCAATGTGGCGTTCGGTGCGTCTGACGCACCCAATGCCACATTGGGGCGCATCCCGCGGCCGTCAACGAACCGGGGCCGGATGCGGTTAGAGGAGTGGCGCCCGCTCCAGTGCAGCGCGCAGTCCCGCGAGGACCTCCTCGGCGGTGCCCGGGATCGTGCAGCCCGCGGCCTGCCGGTGCCCGCCGCCGCCGAACTCCGCCGCGACCGCCGAGACGTCGATCCCGATGGAGCGCAACGAGATCTGCCACTGCCCCGGGTCGGCGAGGTCCTGCTTGAGCACCGCGGCGACGGCGGCCTCGCGCACCGAGCGGACGACGTCGACGACCGACTCGACCTCCTCGGCCCGCACCGTCCCGGCCGCGTCGACGCCGACCACGGCGTGCACGAAACCCTTGCCCCGCGCGGCTTCCGGTTCCAGCCGGGCGCCGCTCAGCACCGACGACAGCATCGGCAGCCACGCGAACGGGCGCTCGTCGACGATCCGCCGTACGACGGCTTCGGCGTCGACGCCCGCCTCGAGGAGCCGCGCCGCCATCCGGTGCGTCTCCGGGCTCGCCCGGCGGAACCCGCTGGTGTCGGTGACGATCCCGGCGTAGATCCCGCGAGCGATCGGCTCGTCCAATTCGGCGCCCAGTTCGTCCAGGATGCGGAACACCAGGATCGCGCTGGCCTCGGCCGTCTCGTCGACGACGTGGCAGGTGCCGTAGCCGGTGTTGGTGGCGTGGTGGTCGATCACCAGCACGGCACCGGCGGTCTCGACGCGCCCGGCGAGCCGGCCCAGCCGCTTCGGCGTCGGCGTGTCGACGCAGACCAGCAGAGGTTCGGTGGCCGGGAGGTCGTCCGGGTGAGTGAGCAGCCCGTCCTCGTCGAGCCACCGCAGCGTCTCGGGCGCCTCGTCGGGCTCGCCGAACGAGACGCGCACCTTCGCACCGCGCTGGACGAGGGCCCGGCCGAGGGCGAGCGCGCTGCCCAGCGCGTCGGCGTCCGGGCGGATGTGGCCGAGGATCGTCACGTCGGTGGCCGAGGCGAGCAACGCCGCCGCGGCCCGGATGTCCTGCGCCGAAGTAGGGGTCACGGTGCGTCACGCTACGCTCTGCGGGATGCCTGAGTACGCGATGCTGGTCTACCCGTCGGCCAACCGGGTCTACGCCGCCTCCTCCGCCGCCCTGCTGCGCGCCGAGCTGGCGGTCTTCGGCGCGGCCCTGGCGGCCGAACTGTCCGCGATCGACGAGGCCGAGCTGGGCGGCGTGGGGTACGTGCGCTTCACGAGCTCGGCCCCGCTGGGCGAGCGCGACCTGGCGATCCTGTCGAACCTGTCCTCGTTGTACGCGCTGTTCGAGCTGGGCGACGGCGTCCTCCGTCCGGTGACGGTGACACCGCTGGCGAAGGCGGACTCGGACCTGCTGACGATCCAGAAGTACGCGGGCAAGACGAACGAGCTGTTCACGAAGCTGCTGGTGAACGTGACGCTGATGGCGACGGCGGACCCGTTTTCGGCCAAGGCGAAGTACCTGCTGGACCCGCTCTGTGGTCGCGGCACGACGCTGAACCAGGCGATGATGTACGGCCTGCACGCGACCGGCCTCGACGTCGACGGCAAGGACTTCGAGGCGTACGAGGCGTTCATCAAGACGTGGCTGCGGAACAAGCGCGTGAAGCACACGGCGGAGTCCGGCCAGCTCCGCCGCAACAAGGTGCGCCTGGGACGGCGGCTCGACATCGAGTACGCGCTGTCCAAGGAGGACTACAAGGCGGGCGAAACCCGCAAGCTCACGTACTTCCAGGCCGACACGCTGACCACCGACGAGGTGCTGCGCGCGAACTCCTGCGACGTGATCGTGACCGACGCACCGTACGGCGTCCAGCACGGCAGCCACCGCGAAGCCGGCCTGCAACGCAGCCCCCGCGACCTCCTCGCGGCGGCGGTCCCGGTGTGGACGCGGGTCCTGCGCCCGGGCGGCGCGCTCGGCATCTCGTGGAACACCACGGTGTTGCCGCGCGAGGAGCTCGTCGAGGTGCTGCGGAAGGCCGGGCTCGACGTGCGGGAGGGCGGGCCGTGGGAGGAGTTCGCGCACCGGGTCGACCAGGCCATCCTGCGTGACCTGGTCGTCGCGGTGAAGCCCACGTCTTGAGTCGACAGAGCCTGAGCAGGGCCATCCCGCCTACGGGTGGACCAGTTCGTCCAGCTTCTCCATCGACCTGCGCTCGCCGAGGTCGGCCGCCGCGCGGGAGAGACGTCCGTGGTAGTGCGCCGAGATGGGCAAGGCGTCCTCGTAAAGCCACGAGCACAGGGTTCTGAACGCCAACTCCTCCTCGCCGACTGCGACCAAGTGCCGGACATCGGCTATCACCTCTTCCGACACCAGCGGGGAATCGGCCAGGAGGTTCAGCACCAACGACTTCACGTTCTCGGGCATGGCGCCTTCCAGTGGTGACCCGCCATCAGGACTGCGTCAGCTCGGCCGGCTTCGGCACCTGCCCGTTCTCCTCGACAGCCGCCGCAGCCGGCGGCGGTGGCGTGCTCAGCCCCCGCTTCACCGAGTCCAAGATGGACAGTCCCTGGCCCACCAGGCCCGCGGCCATCTCGCCGAGGCCGTCCGCGCCGTTGAGGATGTTGACGTTCGCGCCCGACAGGCCGCGGCCCGCTTCCTTGACGATCTGCGGGAGCTGGTCGATCAACATCCGGTCGAGGGCGACGCGGTTGTTCGACGCCGCTGCCTCGGCCTGGACGCGCATCTTCTCCGCCTCGGCCAGTGCCAGGATGCGGATGCGCTCGGCTTCGGCGTCGGCGGGCTTGATGACCTCGGCCACCAGCTGCTGCTGCCGCAGCTCCGCCTCGCGCTGGGCCAGCTCGGTGCGCGCGTCGATGACCTCCTGCTGCGCCCGCGCCTGCGCGAGCGGGCCCGCCTGCGCCGCCTCGGCCTGGGCCTTGTCGACCTCGGCGCGGTACTGCGCCTGCACGATCGACGTCTGGCGCGCGTACTCCGCCTGCGTCCGCTGCGACTTCTGCTCCGCCTCCGCCGCGGCCTGGTTCGCCACCGCCTGGGCGATCTGGGCATCCCGCTGGATGGCGGCGTTGTGCGGGGCGGCCATCGCGGCGATGTAGCCGAGCTTCATGTCGTCGATCGACTGGATCTGCAGCGCGTCCACGCTGAGCCCGATCTTCGCCATCTCGACCGCCGAACCGTCCAGCACCTCGGTCGCGAGCTTCTGCCGCTCGGTGATGATCTCCTCGACCGTCATCGACCCGATGATGGACCGCAGGTGGCCGGCGAAGATCCGGCCGGTCAGCACGGACATCTGGTCCTGGTCGGAGAGGAAGCGCTGCCCGGCGTTGACGATGCTCTCGGTGTCGTTGCCGACCTTGAACGCGATCACCGCCCGGACCGTCAGCGCGATCGCCTGTTTCGTGACGCACACTTCGGTCACTTCGGCCTCGCACATGGAAAGCGTGAGGAACCGGACTTTCCGGAAGACCGGCATGACGAACGCGCCGTGGCCGGTGACGACCCGGAACGGCGACGTGCCCTTGCTGTGCTTGCCCCCGGAGATGAGCATCGCCTCGTTGGGCGCCGGAACGCGATAACCGAACACCGCTGTCCTTCCGCGAACACTAGGAAACCGGATCCGGGGCGTCCCACGCCACGACGTCGACCGCGCGCCGTCCCCGGGCTTCCACGACCAGGACGGTCGTGCCCTTCGGCAGCTCCGCGTCGGACCAGGCCAGGAAGGTTTCCGAGCCACCCCTGATCCTGATCAGCACCTCCCCCGGGCCCCGCTGCCCGCGGGTGCCGACGAGGAGGACTCCCGTCCGGCCCGCCGGGGAGAGGTCGGAGTGCATGGTGCCGGCCTCCCTCGGTGGACCGCCTCGGTGCGGGTTCCGCCCCCGCTGAACCCCATTGTGCTCCCGGCGGCGGCCGTTGGTGGGCGCCGCGAGGTACCGATCCGGTGCGTCCCGGTTGGCTATACTGCGGAGCGTGACGGTCGAGCATCGCCCCCTGCGCGCGGACGCGCGGCGCAACCGGGAGGCACTGGTCGCCGCCGCCCGGGAGGTCTTCGGGGCGAAGGGGGTCGACGCCCCGCTCGACGAGGTCGCGCGGCGGGCCGAAGTCGCCATCGGGACGCTCTACAACCGGTTCCCCACCCGGGCCGACCTCGTCGAAGCCGCTTTCCTGCCGGCGCTGCAAGAGGCCGAAGCCGTCACCGAAGAAGCGCTCGCGCGCGACGACCCGTGGGACGGTTTCGTGCACTTCCTCGAACGCTCGATCCTCATGCAGGTCGCCGACCGCGGGTTCACCGAGGTGTGCTCGCGGGTGTTCGATCCGGACTCCGGGATCGAGAAAGCCAAGCGCGCCAAAGGTTCCCGGCTGAACCGGATCATCGAACGCGCTCAGGAGGCCGGGGCGCTGCGGGCGGACTTCCGCGGGCCCGACCTCGCCATCGTCTTCGCCGCGGCGACCGCCACCCCGGACTGGCGGCGGGCGCTCGGCATGGTCCTCGACGGGCTGCGCGCGCGATGAGCTGGCTCGCCGACACCCGCGATTCCTACGACACCGTCGCCGAGAGCTACGCCGAATTCATGCGGGACGCCATCACCATGCGGCCGTACGTGCGCGCGGCGCTCGACGTGCTGGCCGCGCGGGTCGACGGGCCCGTCGTGGACGTCGGGTGCGGGCCCGGGCACGTCACCGCGCACCTGCGCTCGCTGGGCGTCGACGCCGCCGGGGTGGACCTCTCGTCGAACATGGTCGAGCTCGCCCGGCGGAACCACCCCGGGCTGAGGTTCGACGTCGGGTCGATGACCGACCTCGACCTGCCCGACGCGTCGGTGGCCGGGGTGCTCGCGTTCTGGTCGCTCATCCACGTCCCCGACGACGAGGTCCCCGCGGCGCTGGCGCACTTCCGGCGTGTCCTGCGGCCCGGCGGCCTGCTCGTGATCGGCTACCACGTCGGGGCCGGGAGCCGGCTGAAGACGCAGGGGTACGGCGGGCACCCGATGCGGGTGCACGTCCACCTCCGGCAGCCGTGGTGGCTGGCCGGGCGGGTGCGCAAAGCCGGGTTCGCCGTCGAGTCCGAATGGCTGCTCGACAAGGAAGCCGAAGTGCCGCAAGGGATCCTGTTCGCGACGGCCTAGAGCCGCGTGCCGACGAACTTCAGGACCTCCGGCAGGATCCCGCGCCAGTACTCGTCCTTGTGCCCGCCCGGGGAAAACCTCGACACCGCGGGCGAAACCGCTTTCACGAGCTTCTTGTCCGCGCCCAGGAACGGATCCGACTCGCCGCACCAGACGCCGAGAGCGGCCGGGCGGAGGTCCGGGGCGTGCAGCAGCGGTTCTTCCGCGCGCCAGTTGTCCTCGCCGGAGAACACCTTGCGGCTGCGGGCATCCGGCCAGTCCACGAACAGGGCCGCGCTCGCCGTCGCGACCGCCTTCAGGTCCGGGTGGGCGCGGGCGAACCTCAGCGCGCCGAAGCCGCCCATCGAGATGCCGAACACCGCCGACGCCGGACGCAGGTCGCGGGCGGTCAGCCAGGCCGGGACTTCTTCGGTGAGCATCCGCTGCGGATCGTCGCCGCCACCGACGTCCACCCAGTAGTGGTCGCCGTCGACGGCCGCGATCGCGAACGGCGGGGTGCCGGCGCGGACCGCCGCCGTCAGCAGGTCCGGGACGCCCAGCGACAGGAACGTCCGGGCCTGCGCGCCACGGCCGTGCAGCGCCAGGCACACCGGAAGCCCCGACGCCGGGACGCCGGCCGGGGTGATCAGCACCAGGTCGACGTCGGTGTCGCGGGCGTCCGACCGCATGCGCTGGACCGTCACCGGGTCGCGCAGCACCGAGGGACGCGTCGGCGCCGGCACCGCCGGCGGGCCGGGCGGGGGTTCGGCGGACGAGCAGCCCGCCAGCAGCGCGAGTGCGCTGCCGGCGAGCAGGCCGCGGCGGGAGAGCACGAGGTCAGCCCCGGCTCTCCTCCTCCGCCAACTCGTCGTCTTCGGCCTCTTCACGAGGCGCCTTGTACGGGTCGGGCTCGCCGGCGTGCTGGGCGCCGGTCGCGCGGCGGGCGACCTCCGCGTCGGCCTCACGGGCCTTCGCGAGGAGGTCTTCGATCCGCTTGGATTCTTCGGGAATCGTGTCGGCGACGAAGGTCAGCGTCGGCGTGTAGCGGACGCCGGTGCCCTGCCCGACCTTGGTGCGCAGCACGCCGCGCGCCGATTCGAGCGCGGCGGCCGCACCCGCGAAGTCCGGGACGGAGTCCAGCTTCTCGCCGAGCACCGTGTAGTAGACGGTCGCGTCGTGCAGATCGCCGGTGACCTTCGTGTCCGTGATGGTCACGTAGTCCAGTCGCGGGTCCTTGACCTCGTGTTCGATCGCGGACGCGACGATCTGCGAGATCCGCTTGGCGAGCTTGCGAGCCCGAGCAGGATCGGCCATGTCGTTCTCCTAGAAAGATCTAATCGTCGGGACCGAGCAGCCGCCGCCGGGCGGACAGGAGTTCGAACTCCGGCCTGCTCGCCACGTACCGCTCACACGAGTCGAGCACGTCCCGGACGTGCTCGCCACCTTCGGCGACCACGGCCACCCCGATGAGGGTCCGGCGGTGCAGCTCGGTGTGCCCGGCCTCGGCCACCGACACGGCGAAGCGCTTGCGCACTTCGGCCAGCACCGGACGGACCACGGACCGCTTCTGCTTCAGCGAATGGACGTCGCCGAGCAGGATGTCGAGCTCGAGAGCTCCGACGTACATAGGCAAATGAGGTGGTGTAGTAGGGAGACACCGGGTGTGCGCGAAACGCACACCCGGTGTCCGATCGTCCTTACGCTCGCGGCTTCTCGCGCTGCTCGTACGTCTCGATCAGGTCGCCGACCTTCAGGTCGCCGTACGAACCGAGCGTCAGACCGCACTCGTAGCCTTCGCGAACCTCGACCACGTCGTCCTTGAACCGCCGCAGCGAGCTGATCGGCAGGTTCTCCGCCACGACGGTGCCGTCGCGGAGCAGACGGGCCCGGGCGTTGCGCCGGATCTCGCCGGACATGACCAGGCAACCCGCGATCGTGCCGATCTTGGAGGACTTGAAGACCTCGCGAACCTCCGCGCGGCCCAGCTCGACCTCTTCGTACTCCGGCTTGAGCATGCCCTTGAGGGCCTGCTCGATCTCGTCGATCGCCTGGTAGATGACCGTGTAGTACCGGACGTCGACGCCCTCGCGGGTGGCCCGCTCGGTCGCCTTGCCCTGGGCGCGGACGTTGAACCCGAGGACGATCGCGTCGGACGCGGTCGCCAGGTCGATGTCCGACTCGGTCACGCCACCGACACCGCGGTGGACCACGTTCAGCTCGACCTCGTCGCCGACGTCCAGCTGGAGCAGCGAGGCTTCGAGGGCCTCGACCGTACCCGAGTTGTCACCCTTGATGATCAGGTTGAGGCTGTTCGTCTCCTTCAAGGCGGAGTCGAGGTCCTCGAGGCTGACCCGCTTGCGGCGCGACGCGTTGAGCGCGTTGCGCGTACGAGCGGCGCGGCGCTCGGCGATCTGCCGGGCGACGCGGTCCTCGTCGACCACCAGGAAGGTGTCGCCCGCACCCGGCACCGAGGTGAACCCGATGACCTGGACGGGACGCGACGGCAGCGCCTCGGTCACGTCGACGTTGTGCTCGTCGACCATCCGGCGGACGCGGCCGTAGGCGTCACCCGCCACGACCGAGTCGCCGACGCGCAGCGTGCCGCGCTGGACCAGGACGGTGGCCACCGGGCCGCGGCCGCGGTCGAGGTGCGCCTCGATCGCGACACCCTGGGCCTCCATGTCCGGGTTGGCCCGGAGGTCCAGAGCGGCGTCGGCGGTCAGCAGGATCGCCTCGAGCAGGCCGTCGATGTTGATGTTCTGCCGCGCGGAGATCTCGACGAACATCGTGTCGCCGCCGTACTCCTCGGCGACCAGGCCGTACTCGGTCAGCTGCTGCCGGATCTTGTCCGGGTTCGCGCCTTCCTTGTCGATCTTGTTGATCGCGACCACGATCGGGGCCTTGGCGGCCTGCGCGTGGTTGATCGCCTCGACCGTCTGCGGCATCACACCGTCGTCGGCCGCCACCACGATCACCGCGATGTCGGTCGAGTTGGCACCACGGGCACGCATGGCGGTGAACGCCTCGTGACCCGGGGTGTCGATGAAGGTGATCAGGCGCGGGTTGCCCTCGAGCTCGGTCTCGATCTGGTACGCACCGATGTGCTGCGTGATGCCGCCGGCCTCGCTCTCGCGGACCTTCGTCTTCCGGATCGTGTCGAGCAGGCGGGTCTTACCGTGGTCGACGTGACCCATGATGGTCACGACCGGCGGCCTGACCTGCAGATCCTCTTCGCCACCCGCGTCGTCGCCGTAGGTGATGTCGAAGGTTTCCAGCAGCTCGCGGTCTTCTTCCTCGGGGCTGACGACCTGAACCGTGTAGTTCATTTCGCCGCCGAGCAGCTCGAGGATGTCGTCCGACACGGACTGCGTCGCGGTGACCATCTCACCGAGGTGGAAGAGCACCTGCACCAGCGAAGCCGGGTTGGCGTCGATCTTCTCGGCGAAGTCGGTCAGCGAAGCACCCCGCGGCAGCCGGATCGTCTCGCCCTGCCCCTTGGGCAGGCGGACGCCGCCGACGCTGGGCGCCTGCATGTTGTCCATGTACTCCTGGCGCTTCTGCCGCTTCGACTTGCGACCCTTGCGCGAGGGACCACCCGGACGCCCGAAGGCACCCGCGGTACCGCCACGGCCACCGGGGCCACCACGGCCACCGCCGCCGCCACGGAAACCGCCGCCACCGCCGGCCGGGGCACCCGTGCCGCCGCCGGGACGGAAACCGCCGCCACCGCCGCCGCCACCGGGACCGCCACGGAAGCCACCGCCGCCGCCACCGCCACCGGGACCGCCGCGGAAACCGCCGCCGCCGCCACCGGGGCCGCCACGAGCGCCGCCGCCAGGACCGCCACGGGCACCGCCACCGGGACCACCGCGGGCGCCGCCACCGGGACCGGCGGGACGCTGCGTGCGGCCCGGCATCATGCCGGGGTTCGGCCGCGGGGGCATGTTGCCCGGGCTCGGCCGGTTGCCACCGGCGCCACCACCGGGACGCGGGGCCGGGCGGTCACCCGAACCCTGGCCGCCACCGGGACGCGGCGGGCGGTTGTCGCCGCCCTGGCCGGGACCGCCGGGACGCGGGCCCTGCGGCCGCGGGGGCGCGCCGGAACCGACACCGAACGGGTTGTTGCCGACGCGCGGGGTGCGCGGGCCGGGCTTGGGACCGCCGGGCTTGGGGCCCTGCGGCTTCGGCGGGACGACCGAGCCGGTGCCGCCCTGAGCGGGCGCGGCCGGGGTGTCCTGCTTGGGCGCGGCAGGAGCTTCGGCCTTCGCGGCCGGGACCTGCTGCTGGGGTGCGGGCGCGGCGGGCTGCTGACGCGGGCCGGGCCGGGGACCGGGGCGCTGCCCCGGGGTGGCCGGCTTCGACGCCGCGGGCGCCTGCTGCTGGGGTGCGGCCGGAGCCGACGCGGCCGGAGCGGGCGCCGCCTGGGCCGCCGGAGCCTGCTGCTGAGCAGGCGCGGGGGGCTTCGGGGCGGCGGGCTTGGCGGCCGGCGGGCCGGGGCGCGCCGACGGACCGGGGGTGGGCTTCTTGGCGCCCTTGGGGGCGTACGCGTCGCGGAGACGGCGGGCGACGGGCGCCTCGACCGTGGACGACGCGGACTTGACGAACTCGCCCTGTTCCTTCAACTTCGCGAGAACGTCCTTGCTGGTGATGCCGAGCTCTTTCGCGAGCTCGTGTACGCGGGCCTTGCCTGGCACAACTCTCCTCATCTAGGGGAGGCCAGGCGGAAAACCCGCTGACCTCGTCCTTATTGTCTGACGCTCATGGCTTCAGCTTCACGGCTGACTCATGACGGGTCGACCTGCTTCCTTGGTTCCTCGCGACCCCGGGAACGTCCCGGGCTCGTGGTGCGTAGTGGTGTGCTCGACGAACTCGCGGAGTTCACGAACGTCGAGCACCCCCGGGGCCCGCAAGGCCCTGGGGAAGGCTCGCCGCCGTTCGGCCTTGGCCAGGCAGTCCGGGTCGGGGTGCAGCCAAGCCCCCCGGCCCGGCAGCCGCCGACGTCCGTCGACGACCACCCGCCCGGCCACCGCGACCACGCGCAGCAGCTCACCGATCAATGCCCGCCGCTTGCAACCGACACAAGTCCGCACCGGGAGATTCCGGTGGGGCTGGTGCTCGGCTACCCGCCGCGGGCGTTGAACCACTCCTGAGTCTAGCGCTTCGACCTTCACTCAGCCGAACCGGTTGTCGCGGCGGGCCGCGTCGGACCGGCGTGGTCTTGATCACCCTCGTCGTCCACCGGTGCGGCGTCGCTGCGGATGTCGATCCGCCAGCCGGTCAGACGGGCGGCGAGGCGGGCGTTCTGGCCCTCCTTGCCGATCGCCAGCGACAGCTGGAAGTCCGGCACCACGACGCGGGCCGTCTTCGCCCGCTCGTCCACGACTCGTACCGAAACAACCTTGGCGGGCGACAGCGCATTCCCGACGAAGCGGGCCGGGTCCTCGGAGTAGTCGATGATGTCGATCTTCTCGCCGGCCAGCTCGCTCATCACGTTGCGCACGCGCGCGCCGACCGGGCCGATGCAGGCGCCCTTGGCGTTGACGCCCGGCACGGTGGACTTGACCGCGATCTTGGTGCGGTGCCCCGGCTCGCGCGCGACGGCGGCGATCTCGACGGTCCCGTCGGCGATCTCCGGCACCTCGAGCGCGAAGAGCTTGCGCACCAGGTTCGGGTGCGAGCGCGAGAGCGTGATCTGCGGGCCGCGGTTGCCGCGCGAGACGGTGACCACGTACGCCTTGATCCGGTTGCCGTGCTCGTAGGACTCCCCGGCCACCTGTTCGGCCGAGGGCAGCACGCCCTCGGTGTCCCCCACCTGGACCACGACCATGCCGCGGGCGTTCGCGCGGGCGTCGCGCTGGATGACGCCGGCGATGATCTCGCCCTCCTTGGTGGAGAACTCGCCGAACGTCTTCTCGTGCTCGGCGTCGCGCAGCCGCTGCAGGATGACCTGGCGCGCGGTGGTGGCGGCGATCCGGCCGAAGCCCTCGGGGGTGTCGTCCCACTCTTCGTCGACCTGGCCGTCGTGGGTCAGCGTGTGCGCGAGGACGCGCACCAGGCCCGTCTTGCGGTCGATGTCGATGCGGGCGTGCGACTGGTGGCCCTCGGTGTGCTTGTAGGCGGTCAGCAAGGCCGTTTCGATGGCCTCGATCACCGTTTCGAAGGGGATGTCCTTGTCCCGTTCGATCGCCCGCAACGCGGCGATGTCGACGTTCACTTCGACCCCTTCTCCGTCTCGGCGGCGATGATGCCGGACGCGTCGTCTTCGAGCAGTTTCAGGTCCTCGGCGGGCGGCTGCTTGAACTCGATCTCCACGACCGCCTTCGCCACGTCGGCGTAGCGGACGTCGCGGAACTTGCCGCCTTCGAGGACACGGGCGGCGTCCGCGCCCGCGTGGCCGACCCGGCCGATGAAGGCCGTGCCCTCGGCCGGGGTGATCTTCACCAGCCGGTACCGCGCGCGCCGCCAGTGGCGGGCCTGGGTCAGCGGGCGGTCGAGCCCCGGCGAGGTGACCTCCAGCGTGTAGGCGCTCGCCAGCACGTGGTCGTTCTCGTCGAGCGCCGCCGAAACCTTGCGGCTGACCTCGGCGACCTCGTCCAGCCCGACCCCGTCGTCGGCGTCGACGACGACCTTGACCAGCTGCCGCCGGCCGGCCTGCTGCACCTCGAACGAATCGAGGTCGAAACCCGCGGCGTTGACGGCTTCGGCCACTATCGGCTGGAGCCGGCTGGCGAGTTCTCCTGGCACGTGGGGCTCTCCTAGGTTGCGCGGGTCGGTGGTGGACCAGCTTATCCGGTCGCCCGCTCGGGCCGCGCGAGCGGCGGGGGCGGGCGGGGGCCTGGCAGGATGGGCCGACGTGACCGGAAGACCGACCGACCTGACCCGTCGTGCCGCCCTCCGCGCGGGGGCGCTGGCCGCGCTGGCCGTCCCGCTCGCCGCCTGCGGGCCCGGCTACGACGAAAGCCCCGACCCGCTGCAGCCGCTGCTGGCCGCCGCCGACGCGGACGCCACCGCCGCGCGGGCACTGGCCAAGGGCGAAGACGCCGCGGCCCAGCTCGCCACCGCGCGGGCGGCGCACGCGGCCGCGCTCAAGTCCGAAGTGGACCGCTTGAACCGGCCGAAACCGTCGCCGTCGCCTGCCCCGCCCGCCCCGGCGGCGCTGGGCGATCTGAAGGAGCGGCTGGCGACCGCGCGCAAGCAGGCCGAAGACCTCGTCGGCGGGCTGCCGCGCTACCGCGCCGGCCTGGTCGCGGCGGTCGCGGCGGGCTGCGCGGCGCTGCAGCGCATCGACCCGGCGCTCGGCCCGGGCGAAGACGCGCCGAAGGTGGGCGTCGCGCCCGGCGGCGCCGTGCCCGCGGAGGCGGTGGACCCGCTGCAGACCGCGCTGGCCGCCGAGCACGCCGCCGTGTGGGTGTACGGGCTCGTCGGCGCGTTCCTGCCCGCGGACTTCGGCGAAGGCGAGAAGAGCGGCGCCGCCGAGCACGCCCTGCGCCGTGACTTCCTGCAGGCGACGCTGGCGGCCTCGGGGGCGACCCCGGTCGCGCCCGAAGCCGCGTACGTGCCGAAGAACCCGGTGACGGACGCGAAGTCGGCTTCCCAGGTCGTCGCGACAGCCGAGGCGGACTGCTCGTCGGCGTGGCTGGCGGTGGTGAACCACACCGACGACGCGGGCCTGCGGACGACGGCACTGCACGCCCTGGTCGCGGCCTCCCGCCGCGGCACCCCGTGGCGCGCGGAGGCAGGCGAGAAGCCCACGGCGATCGCGATGCCCGGCCAGTCCGGCTGAAAAGCCGTGAAGGCCTCCTTCCCGGCTCTTATGGCCGGTAAGGAGGCCTTCACGGCTTGTGGTCAGGAGTGGAGGTCGGCCGACAGGCGCAGCGCGTCGTCGGCGATCTTCTCGATCAGGTCCTTGTCGGTGTGCTTCTCGTAGAAGTCGGCCAGCACGATCACCGTGTCCGTGCCGTCGACCTTCGAGGCGTACGCCGAGTTCTTGCCGGTCAGGCTCGGGGTGCCGGTGCCGGCGAAGGTCTTGTCCCGCACCAGGTCCGTCACGTTGCCGGTGTTGTCCTGGTCGGTGAGCGCCTTGAGCGACTTCGCCTTCGACGAGTCCGGCATCCCCACGACGACCACCGAGACCAGCGCCTTCGCGCCGCCCGTTTCGGTCGTGTACAACGCGCGGACCAGCGACTGGCACGGGTTGTCCTGGAAGAAGTCCTTGGTCCTGCCGTACGAGTTCGCCGGGCAGTCGTCGGCGCGCGCCGGCCCGGCGACCTTGGTGAACTGGTACAGCCCCGACGTCTGCGACGGCGGCTGCGCGACCGGCTCGTCCGGCGTCGAGTCGTGCCGGATCAGGAACCACAGCAGCCCGGCGACGACCGCGATCGCGACCAGCCCGGCGCCCCGGAGCAGCAGGGCCCGGGTGTCGCGCGCGGGCGGGCCCGGCGCGGGCGGGCGGGGCTGCGGGGGAACCGCGCCCAGCGGGGCCGTGTCGGACGGGCCTGGGGTGAAACGAGCACCAACCACGGCTCCATACGGTAGTTCACCGCCCGGACGGCGTTCACTCGAATGCGTGTAAGACGCGTTCGACGTCGTCAACGGTGTTGTAGAGGTGGAAACCGACCCGCACGCGGCCGCCGCGGAGGCTCGACGCGATCCCGGCCGCCGCCACCCGCTCCGGATCGGCGTCGAGCGACACGATCGCGGTACCGCGCGGCGAGAGCCCGAGCTTCTCCAGCAGCGCGTCGGCCAGCCCGGTGTTGTGCGCGTGCACCTGCGCCAAATTCACTCCATCGAGGTACTCCAGCGCTGCCGCGGCGCCGACCTGGGCGAGCCACACCGGGGAGAGGTCGAACGCGCGCGCGTCGGCGGCCAGGCGCAGCGGGAGGCCGTAGACGCTGGCCCACGGGTCCTCCCCCGCGTACCAGTTCGCCGCGACCGGCCGGGTGCGCTCGTGCGCGTCGGGGCGGACGTAGAGCCACGCGCAGCCCCGCGGCGAGAGCAGCCACTTGTAGCCCGCCGCGACCACCCAATCGGCCCAGGCGACGTCGAGCGGCAGCCAGCCCACCGCCTGCGTGGCGTCCAGCAGCACCGCCGCCCCCGCGGCTTCGGCGGCCGCGCGCAGGGCCGGGAGGTCCGCGATCCGCCCGTCGGCGGACTGGACGACGCTCACCGCGACGACGTCGTGGCCTTCGACCCGCTCCGGAAGCAGCTCCAGGGGCACTTCGGTGACCGTGACGCCCGGGTTCGCCGCGAAGGGGAACGTGACGCTGGTGAAGTCGCCCTCGGCGGCCAGGACGCGGGTGCCCGCGGGCAGCGCCGCGGCGACGTTGGCGACGAGCTGCGAGGCCGACGCCCCGATCGCGACCCGCTCGGCGCCGACGCCGAGCAGCCGGGCGAACCCGGCCCGCGACCGCACGACGTACTGGTCGAACTCGCCCGGCCGGGTCGCCCCGGTCCGCCACCGCTCGACCGACTCGGCCACGGCTTCGGCCACCGGCGCGGGCGGGATGCCCACGCTGGGCGTGTTCAGGTATCCGGGCGGGACGGCGAAGTCGGTTCCGAAGGCACGCATGCCCCGACTCAAGCAGACCGGGCCAAGCCGTTTAAGGCAGCAGCGCGACTACGTCGGCGTAAGAGGGCGGGCTCAGCGGCAGGTCACGGCCGTCACGCACGGCCCGCGCGGCCTCGGCGGCGGCCGCGAGGGCCATCCGGTAGGGCAGCGAGCCCAGGCTGATCCGGGCGACGCCCAGCTCCGCGAGGCCGGCCACGGTGACCTTCCCCGGCAGGAACAGCAGGTTGAGCGGGAGACCGGCGGCGACGATCCGCTCGACGTCCGCCGGCTCGGCGAGGCCGGGCACGAACACGCCGTCCGCACCCGCCGCCGCGTACGCCCGCACCCGCCGCTCGGCTTCGGCGATCGAGTGGCCGCCCACCCAGTGCGTGTCCGTCCGCGCGTTGACGAACAACGACGGCACGCGCTCCTTCACGGCCGTGACCAGCGCGGACTGGACGTCGACCGCGGCCAGGGAGCCGTCCGCGCGGCCGTCTTCGAGGTTGACGCCGACGGCACCGGCCGCGGCCAGCTCCTCGGCGAGATCGGCGACCGCGGCCGGGTCCGCGCTGAAGCCGTCGGCGATGTCGACGCTCACCAGCACGTCCAGCCGGGCCAGGCGGGCGGCGAGCGCGACGGTCGCGGCCCGCGTCGACGGCGCGCCGTCCGGCTCCCCCACCGCCGCGGACACCCCGAGGCTCGTCGTGCCGAGCGCGCGGAACCCCTGCGCGGCGAGGAAGGCGCCGACGCCGAACTCCCACGCGTTCGGCAGCAGCAGCGGGGACCCGGGAACGTGCAGGGCACGGAATTCGTCCATGCCCCGAAACCTAGGCCCGCGACGCTTCGGCGGGCACCGAAGCGAACGGCGCGGCGTCCGCGTGAGCCCTCGCGGACTCGCAGGGCTCGGAAATCCTGAAGAGACACCGGCCGAGGCAGTGGCCGCTGTGGACCACTACCTCGGCCGGCTGTTCACCGGCTGACGCCAGCGAGCCCCCTCGGCTCCCTGGGCCACCGGACCCGCGGAGCGCAAGCGCCGTGGAGGACGCCCGCTCCGCCGCTCAACCACCACCGGAACTCGCCGCTTGGGCCTCGCGCGGCGCCGGAATCGCTCCGCCGGGTGCCCGCGAACGCTTGCCACGGTCGCGGGCCGCGCAGCGCGCAGCGCCGAAACCGCCGCGCCGCCCGCTCCGCCACTCGACGGCCGCGAGCGCCGTGGCGGCGGGCCGGCCGGCCGCCGGAACTCGCCGCGGGCCGCGCTCACGTTGCCCAGCGCCGAACCGGCTGTGCCGCCGCCGAACTCGCCGCGGGCCGCGCTCACCTCGCTGCTCACCGGTCCGGCCGCGCCGCCGCCGGAACTCGTCGCGGCCCGCGCTCACGTTGCCCAGCACCGAACCGGCCGCACCACCAGCCGGCGGCACCGCTCAGCCCCCGCCGCCGCCCCCACCCGACGCCGCCGAGATCGCGGCCGTGCGGGCCGCGCTCACCTCGCGGATCACCTTGCGCAGGGCCGGGACCACCGCGCCCGCCTGCTCGCCCAGCTGCGCGATCCGGGCCTTGTACCGCCGCCGTTCCGCGCGCGGGAGGACCGCGCCCAGCTCGGCCGCCGCGGCCAAGGCCGTCAACGCCGCGATGCCCGGGGCCACCTCGCCCGTACTCCGCAGCGCCGACGTCACCTCGTCGTGCAGCGCGGCCGCCTCGGCACGATCGCGGACCGCCGGGCGGCGGCGCGGGAACAGGCCGAGCAGCCGGGACGTCCGCAGCGTGATCACCCCGGCTGCGTCGAGCTGGGCCTCCAGGGACTCGAGCGTGCCGCGGGCGCCGCGGCGGACGCGGGTGCGCCACTTGCGGTGCGGGTCCGCCGACAGCTCGGCCAGCAGGTCGTCGAGCACCAGGTGCCCGGTGCCGCCGGCGCCGGTGACGACCGGGCGGCCGTCCTCGTCGGCGACCAGGCCGCGCAGCACCAGGTCCGTCAGCGCCGCCGCGCGGACCAGCAGTGCCACGCGCTCGCGGTCCGGCAACCGGTCGCGCCGGGTGTCGCAGGCGAGCAGATATGCCCGTGCGGGCAGGGAAAGCATCGTCGTTCTCCTCACTGCCGCTTCAGCGCGGGCCAGATGTCCCGCCACGGCGCCGTCCGGCCGTCGTATTCCCACAGCAGTCCGTCGACCACCGTCGTTTCGCGCGCGAAGTACGGCCGCAGCTGCCCGGGGTCGAAGCCCGCGAACAGCACCGCGTCGGCCGACTCCGGTGGCGGGCCGAAGTACCAGTACCCGCGGTGTCCACTGTAGACACGCTGGATGCCGTACGGCGGCCCGTAGAACTCCGTCACCGCCGCGAACGGGTAGATCTCGGCGTACACCGCGGTCCGCGCCCGGACGTCGGCGGGCAGGGCCGCGTACGCCTGCCCGATCGCCTTCGCCAGCTCCTGCTGCGGCAGCTCCCCCTGCGCGAACGCGCTGCCGAGCAGGAACGGCCCGTACGACGTCCGCGCCGTTGCCGGCCACACCGGCAACGCGGCCAGCGTCACCACCGCCGACAGCGCGAACACCGGCCACACCACGGCTTTCCACCAGCGGACCAGATTCCGCCGGGTCAGTTCGGTGGCCGCGGCCGCGAACGGCACCGCGTACAACCCCATCACGTAGTTCGCCCGGCCGTGCATCAGCAGCACCGCCACCGAGACCGCCAGCGCCGCGACGCCGAGGTACCGGTACGGCCGCAGCTCGGGCGAGCGCAGCAACCGCCACATCCCGTACCCCAGCGCCAGCACGCCCGCCCCGACCCCGGCGCCGAGGAGCGCGTCCCGCGCGAAGCTGCCGTAGCCGGGGAATTCCGCCGCGACGACGTCACTCATGTGGGTGTACGGCCAGCCGTGCGTGGCCTGCCAGACCAGCGTCGGCAGCGTGGCGGCGACCGCGATCGCCGCACCCAGCCACAGCTTCGGCCGGCTGAACAGCTCCCGCGGTCCCAGCCACAACGCGGCGAGCAGCACCGCCGCCCACAACGCCGGGATCAGGAACTTCGTCTCCAGCGACACCGCCGTCACGACGCCGGCCCACACGAGCAGGCCGTCGCGGCGCGTGCGGGTCCAGCGGACCAGCAGCCACGTGACGACCGTCCAGAGGAACGGGTCGAGCACGTACGTGGCCAGCCAGTGGCTCGCGATGACGACACCGGACGTCGCGTAGCACCCGGCCGCCAGCACCTGGGCCCCGCGGCCGCCGCCGAACTCGCGGGCGATCAGCGCCGTGACGACCACCCCGGCCGCCGCGGCCAGCGTCATCGGCAGCCGCAACCCGACCAGCGAACCCGGCGCGAGCCAGTCCATCGCCGCCGCCAGTGCCGGGATGAGCGGTGGCTGGTCGAAATACCCCCAGTCCAGGTGATCTCGACCGGCCACCAGGAAGTAGAGCTCGTCGAAGCCGCCGGCGTAGCGCCCGCTGGTCAGCAGCAGCGCGAGCCCGGCCAGTCCCGCGACCACGAGCACCGGGCCCGTGGCGAACGTCGTCTTCGGTCGCGTTAGGACGGTCACCGTTCCTCCCCCCTCGTCGTGGTGTCCCCAGTCCACCGGTTCGGCGGGCCCCGGCGAAACCGGACGAGGGTGGTGATCGCGGCGACGAAGGTTGCGGGCCCTGGCGGCCGGGTGCAACTTTGGTTGCGATCCGGGCGCGGCGGCCTCGCGCGGCGGTTACCGTGACCGGGTGACCACCGCCCGGCGGCCGTTGTGGCCGAGCCGTTCCGACGCCTGCTGGCTGTTCTTCGCGGCGTTCGCGTTCGCCGGGATGAACGTGCTCTTCTTCGCCATCGGCGACCGGACGACCGGCGCGCTCGGCCCGGCGGCCGGGCTGGTGCTGCAGGTCGTCTGCGACCTCAGCCTGGTGCTGCTGTTCCGGTTCCCGGTCCAGGTGTGCGCCTTCGTCACCGCGGTGGCGTTCGCGATGCTCGCGTCCGACGTCTTCGCGCCCGGCCTGCTCGTGCCGGTCCACCCGCTCGCCCTGCTGACCGTCCCGACGATCACCCCGGTGATCCTGTCGCAGGCGGCGCGGGTGCTGGACCGGCGGACCGTCCTGTGGGTGGCCGGGATCCTGGCCGTCGTGGCCTCGCGGCCGTGGGCGCCGGACTGGGCGGTCACGCCGTTCGGGCTGCTCAGCACGGCGCTGCCGGCGCTGGTTTCGCTGTACTTCGAAGCGCGGCGCCAGCTGCTGCAGTCGTTGCGCGACCGCGCGGAACGGGCCGAGCGCGAACAGCACCTGCTCGCCGAGCAGGCCCGCGCGGAGGAACGGCGGCGGCTCGCGGGCGAGATGCACGACGTCGTCACGCACCGGCTCAGCCTGATGGTGCTGCACGCCGGCGCGCTCGGCGTCGTCTCGGCCGAGCCGTCGGTGCGGACCGCGGCGGAGGACATCCGCCGCGAGGGTGCCCAGGCGCTCGACGAGCTGCGCGACCTGGTCGGTGTGCTGCGCAACGGCACCGAGGTCGTCGGCGCGCGGACGCTCAGCCCGGCCGAACCCGGCGACCCGGCACGGCTGGTGGAGGAGTCCCGCTCGGTCGGGGTGACGACGGAGCTGGTGGTGGACGGCGACCCGGCGCGGGTGTCCCCGACCGTCGCGCGCACCGCGTTCCGGCTGGTCCAGGAGGCGCTGACGAACGTGCGCAAGCACGCGCCGGGCGCGTCGGCGACGGTTTCCCTGCGCTACCACGACGACGGGCTGGACGTCTCGGTCGGCAACACGGCCGCGGCGCGCCCGCCCGACCCGGCGCTGGCCGGCAGCGGCTCCGGCGCCGGGCTGGCCGGCCTGCGCCAGCGCGTCGAGCTGGTCGGCGGCCGCTTCGACGCGGGTCCGGCACCCGGCGGCGGGTTCCGGGTCGGTGCGATACTGCCCGCTTACGTACCGACGGCGGAAGGCACGCACTGTGATCCCGGTGCTCGTGGTCGATGACGAGCCGATGGTGTGCGCCCACCTGCGCACGATCCTGGGCTCGGCGGGCGACATCGACGTGGTGGCCCAGGCGGCCGACGGCGCCGAAGCCGTCGAAGCCGTGGTCCGGCACCGGCCGCGCGTGGTCCTGATGGACCTGCGGATGCCGGGCGTCGACGGCCTGACGGCGATCGCGCGCATCACGGCCATGCCGGACCCGCCGGCGGTGGTCGCGCTGACGACGTTCGACGCGGACACCTACGTCATCCGTGCACTGCGCGCGGGCGCGGCGGGCTTCCTGGTGAAGTCGACCCCGCCGGAGGACCTGATCGGCCTGGTCCGCGTGGCGGCGGACGGCCACACGGTGCTTTCGCCGTCGGCGGCCCGCCGGTTGGTGGCGCTGTCGTCGGACGGCCGCGAACGCGGGGAGGACGCGCGGCGCCGGACCGCGGGCCTCACCGACCGCGAGCGGGACGTGCTGGCGTGCCTGGGCGAAGGACTGTCCAATGCGGACATCGCGGGCCGGCTGCACTTGGCCGAGGCGACGGTGAAGAGCTACGTGTCGCGGATGCTCGTGAAGCTGGAGTGCGCGAACCGGACGCAGGCGGGGTTGCTGGCCCACGAGGCGGGGTTGGTGGTCCGCTAGGGCCACAGCAACGGGAAGGCGCGTGAGACCGCCCAGCCGATGAGGGCGAACCAGGCGGCGATCCAGACGAAGCCCGGGATCCCGGTGTACTCCGCGAGTACGGCGGCATCGTCCTGCTGGGCCTCGCCCCGGAAGCGGTTGAGCACGAGCACCCGCAGGCCGCCGATCTCACTGGTCAGCAGCAGCCAGGCTTCGGCGTAGGCGACGCCGTCCCGCAGCCAGTGCGGTGCCCAGCGCAGGGCGCAGAACGCGATCGCCCCGACCGCGGCGACCGCAGCGAAGGTGAGCAGGTCCCGGGTGAACACCAGCAGGAAGACCATCGCGGCCGCGGTCAGCGCCAGCACCGCCGGGACGAGCCCGCGGTGCAGCAGCGCCGCCGCGCCCAAACCGGCCAGCGGGGGCATCGCGTACCCGGCGGCGCCGATCAGCACCCCGGCCAGTGCCGACGGGATCCGCTGCCACGTGCCGCCGGACTCGGCCCCCGTGACTTCGACGCGCAGGACCTTGCCCCCGGCCAGGACGCTCACCAGCGCGTGCCCGCCCTCGTGGAACAAGGTGCCCAGGAAGTTGGCGCGGTAGAGCACGCTGCGCCGTCCGTTCGCCGGCGCGGCGAGCGAAACCAGCACCACCACCCCGGCCAGCAGCGCGGTCGTCGCGACGATCCCCCGGCCCGGCGCGGGCACGGTCTCGTTGAGCACGGCGAACGCCGACGCCATGGCGTCCCTCCCGGAGCCGTTTTCCCCAGTGTCGCCGGGAAAACGGCCGGGTGGGAGAGCGTTCGCCGATTGTCCAGGAGCTGTCCTGGCCTACGCCGAAGCGGGCGTGTGCTCCGCGTCGTAGGCGTCACGCGCGTCCTGCACCGAAGCCATGTGCACTCGCGCCCACTGGTCCAGCATCTCCAGCGGCTCCGACAGGTTCCGGCCCAGCGGGGTCAGCTCGTACTCCACCTTCGGCGGGATCGTCGCGTACGCCGTGCGGGTGAGGATGCCGTCGCGGACCAGGCTGCGCAGCGTCTGCGTGAGGACCTTCTGCGAGATCCCGTCCACGCGGCGGCCGATCTCCGTGAAGCGCAGGGGGCCGCCCTTCAGGGCGCCCACGATCAGGACGGTCCACTGGTCGCCGATGCGGTCGAGCAGCTGGCGGGTCGGGCAGTTGCGGTCGTACGGGTCGGGTCGCCACACAGCGCGTCTCCTCACTTTCCCGGAGAGAGTAACACGCGTTTCAGCCGGTGGGAGCCATCAGCGCTTCGAACAGGACCCGCAGGTGACGGCGCCCGCGTTCCCACCGTGCTTCGAGTTCGTCCTGGTCCTTCGTCGCCCAGCTGGCGATGAGGATGCCGCGCACGACGTCCATCGCCGTGTACACCGCGTGCAGGAACTCGTGGTGCTCGGCGTGCTCCGGCAGCAGCGCCGTGCCGAACTCGACCAGGCTGGACGTCGCGATCGGCTCGACCACGGCCATCTGGCGGCGCAGCTCGGGATCCGTGCGCGAGGCCACCCACAGCTCCACCGTCGCCGAGAACACCGGGCCCTGGTGCATCTCCCACATCAGCTGCAGCGCGTCGCCGACCGGGTCGCTGGACGCGCGGAGCCGGTCGAGCTCGGCCATCGCGACCTCGGTGCGCTTGGCCGCCAGGTGCCGGATCGCCGACGTCACCAGGTCGGCCTTGGTCGGGAAGTGGTGCACCTGCGCGCCGCGCGTGACACCGGCGCGGTCGGCGACGCGGGTGGTCGTCGTGCCCGCGTAGCCGTACTCGACGAGGCAGTCGATCGTCGCGTCGAGCAGCCGGACGCGCATCGCCGCGCTGCGCTCCTCCTGCGTGCGGCCGGTCGATCCCCGTCGTGGCGCTGACATGCGCCCACCTTATGGGGCCGCGGTCGCCGCCTCGACCAGGCCCGCCACGACCCGCTCGATGAACCGCGCCAGGAACCGGCGGTAGAGCGGGCCCGTGCCGGGGATCTTCGCCGTGAACGTCGAATGCCAGTGGATCTCGGTGCCGCCGTCACGCGGCGAAAGATCGACGTGGGCGACGTAGTCCCGCAACGGCAGGCCGTGCTCCAGCGCGTAGCCGAACCGCCGGCCCGGCTCCAGCGCGACGATCTTCTCGTACGACTTGACGCCGCCGGTCCGGAACAGCCGGACCGCGCCGAGCCCTTCCGGCTCCCCCTCGCCCTCGCGGACCAGCTCGAACGAGCCCAGCGGCGACCACTCCGGCCAGCTCGCGCCGTCGCGGAGGAGCGCGTAGACGGCGTTGGGCGGCGCGGACGTCCGGCCGCGCACGGAAATTCTCTGTACCATCTGGTACGTGTACCATCTGGTACATGATCGGGACAAGCCCGCGCGACCGGCTCCTGGCCTCGGCCATCGACCACATCGCCCACCACGGCGGGGCGGGCAAGAGCCTGCGGGCGCTCGCGGCGGACCTCGGCACCAGCCACCGCATGCTGATCTACCACTTCGGGTCGAAGGAGGGCCTGCTCACGGCGGTGGCGCGCGAAGTGGAAGCCCGGCAGCGCGCGGCACTCGCCGGCCTCGACCCGGCGGAGTTCTGGCGGCGACTCACCGACGACGACCTGCGCGCCAACGAAAAGCTCTTCTTCCAGCTCTACGGCCAGGCCCTCGGCGGCACGCCGGGCACGACCGGGCTCCTCGACGGCGTCGTCGACGACTGGCTCGGCCCGATCGAAGCGCTGCTCGCGCAGTACGGCGTCCCGGAGGACGACCGCGCCGCCCACGCCCGGCTCGGCCTCGCCGTCACCCGCGGGCTGCTGCTCGACCTCGTCACGACCGGCGACCGCGAAGCCGTTGACGCCGCCATGGCGCAGTTCCTGGCGAGGTACGGACCACGCACGTGATACTGGCGCGATGCGCCTGCTACTGGGGATGTCGGCCGCACTGCTCACGACGATCGGGGTGACGCCCGTGGCGGCGGCCGCGAGCCCGCCCGTCCGCGAGACGGCGTGGGTCGAGACCGGCACAGACCACGATCGGGACGGGAAGATCGACCGCGTCGCCGCGGACGTCGTGCGACCGGCGACGGGCGGCCGCGTCCCGGCGATCCTCGACGTCAGCCCGTACTACGCCTGCTGCGGCCGCGGCAACGAGTCGCAGAAGAAAACGTACGAACCGGACGGCACCCCGGCTCAGTTCCCGCTCTTCTACGACAACTACTTCGTCCCACGCGGGTACGCCGTGGTGCTCGCCGACGTCGGCGGCACGAACCGCTCGTCGGGGTGCTTCGACGACGTCGCGAACGGCAACGCCGTCGTGGACTGGCTCAACGGCCGGGCGACGGCCTTCGACGCGCCCGAGGCCGGCCGGCCGGTGACGGCGGACTGGGCGACCGGGGACGTCGGCGCGATCGGCAAGTCCCAGGACGGCGCCACCGCGATCGGCATGGCCGCGTCCGGGATCCGCGGGCTCAAGACGATCGTGCCGCTCGAAGGGGTCGCCGACAACTACGCCCAGCTCATCGCGAACGGCTCGCCGCTGGCCACGCCGGAGCACACCGGGTCGGCCTTCACCTACAACGAGCGCGCGGCCGGGCTGTGCAAGCCGTTCGAGGCGGACCTCAAAGCGCGGATGGGCACGAACGGCGACTACAACGCCTACTGGCGCAGCGTGCGCTACGTGCCGGAACCCGGTCAGGCGAGCGTGCTCGTCGCGCAGGGGTTCGGGGACGGCGCCGTCGCGCCCGACCAGTTCGCCGCCTACTGGGACGCGCTCGGCCGGGCGGGGGTCCCGCGCAAGGCGTGGCTGAGCCAGGCCGGGCACGTCGACCCGTTCGACCTCCAGCGGGCGCAGTGGGTCGAGACGCTGGGCCGCTGGTTCGACCGCTGGCTGAAGGGCGTCCGCAACGGCGTCGAACACGAGCCCGCCGTGCACCTCGAGACCACGCCGGACCACTGGACCGACGTCCGGAGCTGGCCGCCCGCGACCGCGCCGGTGACGTTCCGGCCCGGCTCCGGCACGGCCACGGTCGTCGACGACCCCGCCGTGGGCCGCGAGGAATGGGCGGCCGGGGTGTCGGCCGCGCGGTTCACCGGTGCTTCCCTGCCCGCCGAGGTCCGGATCGCCGGGTCGCCTTCGGTGACGGTCACGGCGTCGTCCGACAAGACCGCCGCGCGGCTCGGCGTCGCGCTCGTCGACTACGGCCCGGCGGACGTGCGGAACACGGCGAACTTCGGCAGCGGGATCAGGAACCTGGCGACGACGTCGTGCTGGGGCGTGAGCCGGCCCGGGGATTCCGCCTGCTTCCTCGACACGGCCACCGACCTCGTGCACGTCGACCACCGGATCATCGCGTACGGCTCGGCCGACCTCGGGCACCACGCGTCGCTGCGCCGCGGCGAGCCGCTCGTCCCGGGCCGGGCGTACCCGATGACGTTCACCCTCACCGCGCTCGACCACGTCGTCCCGGCCGGGCACCGGCTCGGGCTGCTCCTCGGCGGCACCGACGGGCTGCGGTTCGACCCGGCGTTGCCGGCTCTGGGTGACACGCTGACGTTCGACCTCGCGCGCACGTCGGTCACCTTCGGCCTTACAAAGCCCGAACAGTAGGCGGACGCCCTTCGAACACCGCCGCGCGAAAGTTCTCCTCGTACCCCTTGAGACGAGGAGAAACGATGCGAGGAACCACCTGGACGCGGCTGGCACTGGCGGGCTGCGGGAGCGCGGCCTGCCTGCTGGTGGCGGCACCGCTGGCCTCGGCCCAGACGACGTCGCCCGCCCCGGTCGCGCCGATCACGCTCAGCCCCGAGGAGTCGCAGCAGGTCTGCTCGGACTGGGTGCCGAAGCTGCAGAAGAAGGCTGACAACCTGAAGAAGCGGATCAACGGCGGCGCCGAGATCAGCGGCTCGGTCGCCAACCTCAAGGCGCGGGCCGCCGACCAGCGCGCCAAGGGCCACACGCAGCGCGCCGACCAGCTCGACCAGCGGGCCACCAAGCGCCAGGGCCGCGTCGGCGAGCTGGACGCGGCCAAGCAGAAGCTCGACGCCTTCGCGTCCGCGCACTGCAAGCCGGCCAAGTGAGGGCGGCGAGGATCGCGGCCGCGGTCGGGGCCGCCGCGCTCATCGCGCTCGGCTGCTCCGGCTGCCGCGACAACCTGATGGGGTCGCCGCCCGGCAGCGCGCCCGCGTCGTCCGAACTGAGCGGCGTCGAGTCGACGTTGAACGGCATCGAATCCGACATGAACAGCGATGGCACGCCCTGACCGGCTAGCGTCTCCTCGTCTGTGACGGCGGAGACGGGAGCGGGTATGGGGTCACCGGGGCGCGGCCTCGTCCTCGTGGTCGAGGACGAGGCCGCGATCGCCGAACTGGCGGCGCTCTACCTCAAGCGCGACGGCTTCGGGGTGCACGTCGAGGCCGACGGCGGGCGGGCCCTCGACGCCGTCCGCCGCCTCAAGCCGGTCGCGATCGTGCTCGACATCGGACTGTCCGGAATGGACGGTATCGAGATCTGCAAAGCGTTGCGCGCGGCCGGGGACTGGACGCCGGTGCTGTTCGTCACCGCCCGCGACGACGAGCTCGACCGCCTGCTGGGCCTGGAGATCGGCGCGGACGACTACCTGACCAAGCCGTTCAGCCCGCGTGAGCTGGCCGCCCGGGTCCGGACGGTGCTGCGGCGCGCGTCGGGGGCGACGCCGGCCGCATCGGCGTTCACGGTCGGCGGCACGCGGGTGGACGTGGTTTCGCGGCGGGCTTGGGCGGGCGACGCCGAGGTCTTCCTGACGTCGACCGAGTTCGACCTCCTCACGCACCTGCTCCGGCACCCGGGGCAGGTGCTTTCGCGCGACCAGCTGCTCAGCGCGGTCTGGGGCTACGCCGCGGCGGCGGGCACGCGCACCGTGGACGTCCACGTGGCTCAGCTGCGGGCGAAACTCGGCGCGTCGAGTCCGATCCGGACGGTCCGCGGCATCGGCTACGCGGCGGACCCGGCGTGAGGGGCACGCTCGCCGGCCGGATCACCCTGGTGTGCCTGGCGGTCGCGGGGGTCGCGGTGATCGTCGCCGGGCTGGTCGGGGCCCGGCTGATCCGGACGACGGCGGACAACGCGCTGCAGTCGTCGCTGTCCGCGCAGGCCGACGTCGTCGCGTCGCAGCTCGACGACACCGGCATCGGCAACCGCCTCGGCGTCGGCAAGGTGGCCGACGTCGTGCGCGGCCAGGGCATCTCGGTGGTGGTCCGCCGCGCGGGCGGCCAGGCGCTGGGTGAAGCAGTCGCGGTGCAGGCCGCGACCAAGGTCGGCCTCGCGGCGGACCACTCGAGCCGCACCACGGTCGGCGGCGCGCAGTACCTGGTCGAGACCCGGGTGGTCGGCACGCGCGGCGCGGCGTTCGCGCTGGTCCTGCCCGCGCGCAACGCCGAAGCGACGCAGCGCGCCCTGGTGCGCAACATCGCGCTGGCCCTGGGCATCGGTCTGCTGGTGGCAGCGGTCGCGGGTTTCGTGTCGGGGTGGCTGCTCGGCCGTCCGCTGCGGAGGGCGGCTCTGGCGGCGGGCTCGCTGCGAGCGGGCCGCCGCGACGTGCGGGTGCCGGTGCAGGGCCCGCGCGAGGTGGCGGAGGTCGCGGGCTCGTTGAACTCGCTGGCCGACGCACTGGCGGTGAGCGAAGCGCGGCAGCGGGAGTTCCTGCTGTCGGTGTCGCACGAGCTGCGGACGCCGCTGACGGCCGTGACGGGCTTCGCGGAGGCGATCGCGGACGGCGTCGCTTCGGGTCCCGACGCGGTCCGGGCCGGCGAGACGATCCAGCGCGAGGCGGCGCGGCTCGAGCGGCTGGTGACGGACCTGCTGGAGCTGGCCCGGCTGGGCGCGGACGAGTTCCGCCTGGACCTGGCCTCGGTCGACCTGGCGGCGCTGGTCCGCGACTGCGCGGAGGTGTGGCAGCTGCGCTGCGCCCGCGAAGACGTCCGGCTGTCGGTGTCGGCACCGGCGTCCCCGGTCCCGGTGGTGGCCGACGCCCGGCGGCTGCGTCAGGTGGTGGACGGACTGGCGGAGAACGCGCTGCGGGTGACGCCGGCGGGTGCCCCGATGGTGTTTTCCCTGTCGGTGTCCGCTTCCGGCGCTTCCCTTTCAGTGCGTGACGGCGGGCCGGGCCTGGCACCCGAGGACTACCCGGTGGCGTTCGAGCGCGGGGTGCTGAACGCGCGTTACCGGGACCGGCGCCCGGTGGGGTCGGGCATCGGGCTGGCTTTGGTGCACGGGCTGGTGACTCGGATGGGCGGGACGCTGACCGCGGGCCCGGCCCCGGAGGGCGGCGCGGCGTTCACGATGACGTTCCCCCTGGCCACTTCAGACGCGACGGTCCCCCTCCGCCTCCCCTGATCACGCCAGCTGGGCCGCGCGGTCCGTCACGTCCATCAGGGCCCAGTGCTCGACGACCCGGCCGTCGCGGACGCGGATCATGTCCATGCTCGTCACGGCGTAGCTGCGGCCGGTCGAGATCTGCGTTCCGGTGCTCGTGTAGCGGTTGACCGAAAACTCGCCGTCGGCGACGTTCTGCTCGACCCGCACGCCGACGTCGCGGAAGTCGGCGAAGAACTCGCCGCCGAGCATGGCTTCCCACTTCGCCCGCCAGGCGTCGATGCCGTGGTGGTCGCCGCCCGCGCCGCCGCGGTGGTCGACCACGTGCGGGTCGATGTAGCGCAGACCTTCCGCGACGCTCTCCGCGGTGAACGGCGTCAACGCGATCAAGCGGCGGTGCACTTCGGCGGCGTCCATGCTCACTCCTTAAGCGGGGAGTTCCCCGGATAGCGTTCGGTTATGCTAACCGGGGAAGTCCCCACTTGGCCAGGAGCGGCATGACGGCACGGGCGCGCAGGTCGGACGCGCGAGACAACCAGGCACTGGTCCTCGCCGCGGCCAAGGAGGTCTTCGCCGAGGACGGGCCGGACGCGCCGTTGGACCGCATCGCCCGCCGCGCCGGCGTCGGCAACGCGACGATGTACCGGCACTTCCCGAACCGGCGAGAGCTGGTCGTCGCCGTGTACGCCGACGAAGTCGCGGAGCTGCGAAGGCGCGCGGACCTCGACGCCGCCGACCCCGGCGAAGCACTCTTCGCGTGGCTCGAGCTGTTCGTCGAGCACGTGCGGACGAAGCGTGCGCTCGCGCTCTCCCTGGCCGATCCCGCGGGCGAGCACGAGAGCCTGTTCGCCGGCTGGCACGCGGCGATGAACGCGACCGCCGCCGCACTCCTCGACCGCGCCCGGGCGGCCGGCGTGGTGGCCTCCGACTTCACGGAGCTGGACCTCCTCCTGCTCGCCACCGGCATCGCGTTGTCCGGCGGCGAGCCCGGGCGGCTGCTCACCCTGGTCCGCCGCGGCACGGCGACCCGCTGACCGCGTACCTGGGCAGTCGGCTCGTTAGGGTCGAGGAATGGAGATGCTGCACCTGCGCTACTTCGTCGCGGTCGCCGAGGAACTGAACTTCTCCGCCGCCGCGCGGAAGTTGCACATGGCCGCCTCTCCGCTCAGTCAGCGGATCAAGGACCTCGAGCACGAACTCGGGCAGCAGCTGTTCGACCGCAGCACCCACCACGTCACGCTCACCGCCGCCGGGGCCGCGCTGCTGCCGCTCGCCCGGGACGTCCTCGAGCAGGTGAGCGCCATCCCGTGGCGGCTCAAGGAGGCGACCCGGCCGCAGCGCAGCACCGTCTTCCTCGGCATGCCCGCCGGCGTGCACCCCGACCTGCGGGACCGCGTCAACGCCCTCGCCGAGCGGGTCAAGGCGCACTACGAGCTCAAGCGCTGGCCCGGCACCACCGCCGACCTCGTCCAGGGCGTGCACGACGGCAAGCTCGCCCTCACGCTGGCCCGGCTGCCCGTCACCGACCCGGCGCTGGAACAGGTGCCGGTCATGTCGGAACGGCTCGGTGCGGTCGTCCCCGCCGACCTGTTCGCCGGGCGGGACTCGGTCAGCCTGGCCGAGCTCAAGGAACTCCCGTACGTCGCCTCACCAGGGGAAATCACGCCTGCCTATTTCGACCAGCTCGACCACCAATTGAACGAACTCGGCGTCAAGAAACGCATTCGCCTCACCAATACCGGCTACGGCGGGACGTCCGAAATAATTTCCAGCGGCGAGGCCTTTTCCATTTCCATGCTGGACGACCGGAGCCCGATGCACGGCTACCGCCTGGACAACGTGATCGTCCTGCCGTTCAGCGACTTCCGGCCCCAGCTGGACACCGGCTTGCTCTGGCGCCGGGACCGCGATCTCGGGGAGCTTGTCGAAGCCGCGAAGGACATCTTCGCGGACCCGATCAGCACGTAAAACAATGGTATGACCGCCGTGGTCACACCATTGTGCGCATCATGATCATTCCCTTTCGCGCCGCCCGCGCCTACGTTCGTAAGTAGAGCGAAACAGCAAGGCGCGAAAGGACGAATGATGACGACCGGACCGCTGGACAGCGTGCGCGTGATCGACCTCTCGACCGTGGTGATGGGCCCGTACGCGGCCCAGATCCTGGGCGACCTCGGCGCCGACGTGATCAAAATCGAGTCCCCCGCGGACACCGTCCGGGTGGGCAGCTACCGGACCACGCCGGGCATGACCGCGCTGAACCTGAACGTCAACCGCAACAAGCGCAGCGTGGCCCTCAACCTCAAGGACGACGCCGAGCGCGAGCAGGCCCTCAAGCTGATCGACACCGCCGACGTGCTGATCACCAACATGCGCCCCGGCGCGCTGAGCCGCCTCGGCCTGAACTACGCCGACGTCGCCGAGCGCAACCCGCGCCTGGTCTACGCCCACGCGCAGGGCTTCCGCGGCGACTCGCCCCAGGCCGGCAACGCCGCCTACGACGAGACCGTGCAGGCCTCCTCCGGCCTGGTCGACGTCGCCAACCGCGCCCTGGGCGAGCCGGTCTACCTGCCGACGATCATCGGCGACAAGGTGTCGTCGCTGACCATCGCCTACAGCGTGCTCGCCGCGCTGGTCCACCGCGACAAGACCGGCCAGGGCCAGCAGATCGAGATCCCGATGACCGACACACTGCTCGCGTTCAACCTGGTCGAGCACCTCGCCGGGCACACCTACGAGCCGGCCGAGGGCCCCACCGGGTTCGGGCTGTCGATGACGAAGGGCCACGCCGCGGTCCGCACCAAGGACGGCCTCGCCTGCGTCATCCCCTACAACCCGAAGAACTTCCGCGACTTCTTCGCCGCGGCCGAGCGTCCGGACCTCGCCGAGGACCCGCGCGTGAACGGCGAAGCCATCGACCGCGTGGACAACGAGTGGCTGACCGAGCAGATCGCCGCGTGCGCGCCGGCGCTGACCACCGAAGAGTGGGCCGAGGTCTGCGCGAAGCACAGCATCCCGATGGCGCCGGTGCTCGAACTGGACCGCGCGCACGAGGACCCCTACGTCCGCGACGGCCACTTGCTCGACACCGTCAAGCACCCGAGCGAGGGCACCATCCGCACGGTCGGCATCCCGGTGAAGTTCTCCGCGACGCCCGGCTCGATCCGTCGCCTGGCCCCGCTGGCCGGCCAGGACACCGCCGAAGTCCTCGCCGAGCTGGTCTGAACCACTGGCACTTTCCCTACGAAAGTGATCCGGAGCCGGCACCTCCACATCACTTTCACGTGAAAGTGCGGTACTTGGGAAGTGAAGTCATGAGTGAAGTACGCACCGAACGGATCGGCAGCACCCTGCTGATCACGATCGACCGGCCCCAGGCCCGCAACGCGGTCAACGCCGCCGTCGCGACCCGGCTGGCCGCCGCCCTGGACGAGCTGGAGGCCGACCCCACGCTGCGGGCCGGTGTCCTGACCGGCGCCGAGAACACCTTCAGCGCCGGGATGGACCTCAAGGCCGCGCTCAAGGGCGAGTCCCCGGAGATCCCGGGACGCGGGTTCGGCGGCCTGACCGAAGCCGAGCTGGCCAAGCCGCTGATCGCCGCCGTCGAAGGGTTCGCCATGGGCGGCGGGTTCGAGCTGGCGCTGGGCTGCGACCTGATCGTCGCCGGTGAGGATGCGCGGTTCGGCCTCCCCGAGGTCAAGCGGGGCCTGATCGCCGCCGGCGGTGGCGTCATCCGGCTCCCGAAGCGGATCCCGCACCACCTGGCGATGGAGTTCCTGCTGACCGGCGAGCCCGTCACCGGCCGTCGGGCCGGCGAGCTGGGCCTGGTCAACCGTGTCACCCCGAACGGCGACGCCGCCGCCGTCGCGCTCCAGCTGGCCGAAAAGCTGGCGGAGAACGCGCCCCTGGCGCTGGCCGCCGTCAAGAAGGTCGTGCGGGCCGCGGATCCGAAAGCCGCGCAGCGCGAGGAAATCAAGAAACTGATGCAGTCGAACGACGTCCGCGAGGGCATGACCGCCTTCGCCGAGCGCCGCGCTCCGAAGTGGACAGGCGAATGAAGATCGAAGAAGTCCGCCGGCACGTGACCACGCCCCTGACCGCCCCGGCGTTCGCGCCCGTGGTCCCGAGGTTCACCGACCGCGAGTACCTGAACATCGTCTACCGCACCGACGCCGACGCGCTGCGCGCCGTCGTCCCGGAGCCGCTGAAGGTCGAAGAACCGTTGGTGCGCTTCGAGGTCATGAAGATGGGCGACGTCTCCGGCTACGGCCCGTACACCGAGTCCGGCCAGGCGATCGAGGTCAGCTTCGACGGCGAGCGCGGCGAGTACCTGCACGCGATGTACCTCGACAACTTCCCGGCGACGGCGTCCGGGCGCGAGGTCAGCGCGTACCCGAAGACCATCGGGTCGCCGAACCTCTATGTCGACAACGGCGTCCTCGTGGGCACGCTGGACTACGGGACGCTCCGGGTGGCGACCGCGACCATGGGCTACAAGCACCACGAGCTCGACGCCGGCGAGGCCGAGCGCCAGATCACCGTCCCGACGTTCATGTTCAAGACGATCCCGGGCTACGACGGCGCACCGCGCGTGCAGGAGCTGGTCCGGACCGAGATCACCGACGTCGTGGTCAAGGAGGCCTACATCGGGCCCGCGCGGCTGCAGCTGTTCCAGCACGTCCTGGCCCCGCTGGCCGACCTGCCGGTGCTGGAGGTCGTCTCCGCGAGCCACATCCTCACCGACCTGACGCTCGCCCCGGTCAAGCCGGTCTTCGACTACCTGAACGGAGTGCGGTCATGAAGAACGCGGCCGTCATCGGTGCCGGCACCATCGGCCTTTCGTGGACGGCGTTGTTCGCCCACCACGGCCTGACCGTCCGGGTCACCGACCCCCGCCCCGACCTCGCCGAGGCCGTCGCCGAAGCGCTGAAGACATTCGCGCCGCACCTCGGCACGACGGCCGCCGAGCTGGCGAGCCGGGTGAGCATCGCCCAGGACGTCACTGAATCAGTGAAAGTGGCGGACGTGGTGCAGGAGAACGGGCCCGAGAGCGTCGAGTTCAAAAAGGACCTCTTCAAGCAGCTCGTCGAGGAAGCTCCGGAGCACGCGCTCCTGCTGAGTTCGTCGAGCGCCATCCCGTCGACGGCGTTCACCGGCGAGATCGACGGCCGCCGGGTCCTCATCGGACACCCGTTCAACCCGCCGCACCTGATCCCGCTGGTCGAGGTCGTCCCGGGTGAGCAGACCAGCCAGGAGAGCGTCGAACAGGCCGTGGCCTTCTACACCTCCCTCGGCCGGACGCCGGTCGTGGAACGCAAGGAGATCCCCGGGTTCGTCGGCAACCGGCTCCAGAACGCGCTCAGCCGCGAGGCGATCTACCTCGTCGAGCAAGGCGTGGTGACACCGTCCGAACTGGACGCGGTGATCACGAACTCGCTCGGCATCCGCTGGGCCACGGTCGGGCCGTTCCTCGGTTCGCACCTCGGCGGCGGCCCCGGTGGCTACCGGCACATGGCCGGGCACATCGGCAAGTCGATGAAGAAGATGTGGGCCGGGCTCGGAAACCCGTCCCAGAGTCCCGAAGAGCAGGAACGGCTCATCGAAGCCGTCGAACAGGCTTACGGCTCCTCCACGTACTCGGAACTCGCCGAGACGCGCGACCGCAAGCAGCTCGCCGTTCTGCACGCAGTGGAGGAGAACTGACATGGAATCCCTGACCGCCGACTTCTACGACTTCGAAGCGCTGCTCCCGGACGACGAGCACAAGCTGCTCGTCCAGGCCCGCGAGTTCATGCAGCACGACGTCAAGCCGCTGGTGAACGAGAACTGGGAAGCCGGCACCTTCCCGAAGGAACTGATCGGGATGTTCCGCGAGAGCGGGCTCGCCGGGCTGCCGTACGAGGGCTACGGCGAGCACAAGCCCGCGGTCAGCCACCTGCTCACCGGCATGATGGCGATGGAGATGAGCCGCACGGACGCTTCCGTGGCGACGTTCTTCGGTGTCCACAACGGACTCGCGATGTACTCCATCTACAGTGGCGGCAGCCAGGAGCAGCGCGACCGCTGGCTCCCGGAAATGGCCGCGATGGACAAGATCGGCGCGTTCGCGATGACCGAGCCGCTCGGCGGGTCCGATGTGGCCGGCGGCATGCGCACCACCGCCAAGCGAGAAGGCGACACCTGGATCCTCGACGGCGCCAAGAAGTGGATCGGCAACGCGACCTTCGCCGACTACGTCGTCGTGTGGGCTCGCGACGTGGATGACAACCACGTCAAGGGTTTCGTCGTCGAAAAGGACATGCCGGGTTTCGTGCCGGAGAAGATCCAGGGCAAGACGGCGTTCCGGATCGTCGAGAACGCCGAGATCACCCTCACCGGCGTCCGCGTGCCGGAGGCGAACCGCCTGCAGGGCATCGACTCCTTCCGGGACGTCGCCGAGATCCTGCGCGCCACCCGCGGCGGCGTCGCCTGGCAGGCGCTGGGCGTGATGATCGGTGCCTACGAGGCCGCGCTGGCCTACTCGCAGGAACGCAAGCAGTTCGGGCGGCCGATCGCGCGGTTCCAGCTGGTGCAGGACCTGCTCGTGAAGAGCCTCGGCCACATCACCGCGTCGTGGGGCATGCTCGTGCAGCTCGCCCGCCTGCAGGACGCCGGGATCTTCAAGGACGAGCACTCGTCGCTGGCCAAGGCGTTCGTCACCTCGCGGATGCGCGAGGTCGTCGCCTGGAGCCGGGAGATCTTCGGCGGCAACGGGATCGTGCTCGGCTACGACGTCGCGCGATTCTTCGCCGACGCCGAAGCGATCTACTCGTTCGAGGGCACGCGCGAGATGAACACCCTGATCGTCGGCAAGGCGATCACCGGGCAAAGCGCTTTCGTGTAAGCGCTTCAGTTCACGCAGCCGGCGGCCGCACTGGTCGCCGGCTGCTTGCTGTCCGGGGTCCCGGTGGTAGTCGCCGCGACCGGCTTGACGCCGCCGGTCGTGTCGTCGCCCGAGGCCTGCACCGCGGGCGTGCTGATCGCCGTGCGCACGAACTGCTGCACCTGCGCCGGGTCGACCTTCACCGCGTCGCCGTCGGACGGCGTCTGCAGCGACAGGCTCTGCACCGGGATGGTGGCGAACGCGATCGCGCCCGACGTCATCCCCCGCAGCTGCTGCGCGAAGCTCAGGACGTCCCAGCCCTTGTCCAGCACCACCGCGCCCTGCACCGCGCTGACCAGCGAGTTCAGCTTCGAGACGTCGGTGAAAGTGCCCGCGTTCAGTACCTTCTTGGCCATTCCGGACAGGAACGCCTGCTGCCGCGCGATCCGGTCGAGGTCGCCGTTGGTCAGGCCGTGGCGCTGCCGGACGAACGCGAGCGCCTGCGCGCCGGACAGCGTCTGCGGCCCGGCCGCGAAGTTCGCGCCCGAGTAGGTGTCGTGCACCGGCTCCTTGAGGCAGACCTCGACGCCGCCGACCGCCTGCGACAGCGCGTCGAACCCGGCGAGGTTGATCGCCGCGTAGTGGTTGATCGTCAGCCCGGTGAACTTCTCCACGGTCTGGATCGCCGTCTTCGCGCCCGCCGCGTTCGCCGCGACCTCCAGCTGCGCGCCGGAAAGCCCTTCCGCGCGCAACCCGGACATCGAGGCGTTCTTGCCGCGGCTGTACGCGGAGTTGATCTTGTGCTTGCCGTACCCGCCCGCGATGTCCACATAGGAGTCGCGCGGGATGGAGATCGCGGTGGCCGCGGCGCCGCCCGCCGGGATGTGCACGACGATCATCGTGTCGGTGGTGTCCCCGCCGTCGTCCCCGCTCCCCGCGTGCAAGGCGTCGAGCACGTTCTGCGGCAACGGGTTGCCGTAGGTGTCGGTGCGCGCGTCGATCCCGACGAGCAGGATGTTCTGGGCCACCTTGAGCGGTTCGCCGGGCACGGCGTCCTCGCCGTCGACCTGCGCCGACGGCGGGATGACGTCCGCGGTGACGATGCCGTCGTCCAGCTTGCTCAGCTGCGTCCACGCGTACCCGGTGACGGCGAGCACCACCGTCGACACGACGCCGATGGCCACGCGCCCACCGATCCGGCGCCCCCGGGACGACAGCAGCACGACACTTCCCCTTGCTTCCCTCTGGTTGAACCCCTCCGTCGAGGATCACCGGGTTAGCTGGGAATCAGCTGAGAAAATTGTAGGAAGGTCGTGACGCTGCCCGATCGGCCGAGCCGGTTCGAGCCGATCGGCCGATTTTCGCGACGGACCGTGCCGGAACGCGCACGGGGAAGTGCTGTGGCGCTGACCACAGCGGCCGGATCAGCGGGGCATCCGGCGCCAGATCGCGCGCGGCAGGAGGCGCATCGCGAAGAACACCGGGCGGAGCACGCCCGGCACCCACACGACCCCGCGCCGCCGGCGCAACGCCGCCGCCGTCGCGGCCGCCACCTGGTCCGGGGTGCTCGAGAACGGGGCCTGGGCCATGCCGTCGGTCATGCGGCCGATCACGAAGCCCGGGCGGACCAGCAGCAGGTGGACGCCGGAGCCGTGCAGGGCGTCCGCGAGGCCGCTCGCGAAGCCATCGAGACCGGCCTTCGCCGAGCCGTACACGTAGTTCGCGCGGCGCACGCGGATCCCGGCCACCGACGAGAACACCACCAGGTTCCCGTGGCCCTGTTCGCGCAGCAGGTTCGCGGCGTGGGTCAGCACGCCGACCTGGGCGACGTAGTCGGTGTGCACGACCGCCGCGGCGTGGGCCGCGTCCGTCTCCGCGCGGGTCTGGTCGCCGAGGATGCCGAAGGCGAGCACCACCGTCTCCAGTGGCCCGTGCTCCGCGGCCACCTTCGCCAGGAACGGGCCGTGCGCGGCGAGGTCGTCGGCGTCGAAGTCCGCGGTCTCGACGGTCTCGGCACCGGCCTCCCGCAGAGCGGCGACCTCCGCGGTCAGGTCCGCGCCCGGCCGCGCGGCCAGCACGAACCGCCGGGTGTCCCCGCTGACCAGGCGTTTCGCCAGGGCCAGCCCGATTTCGCTACGTCCGCCAAGCACCAGAACCGTTCCGCTCACGGCAGCAGTCTGGCAGCCTGGGTGCGCTAGCGTGCCGGGGTGGGTCACGCTCCGGACTTCGAGACGCTCGTAGAACGGCACCGCCGGGAGATCCAGGTGCACTGCTACCGGATGCTCGGCTCGCTGAGCGACGCCGAAGACCTGGCGCAGGAGACGTTCCTGCGGGCGTGGAAGGCCCGCGACGGCTTCGAAGGCCGGGCGAGCGTGCGCACCTGGCTCTACCGGATCGCGACGAACGCGTGCCTCGACGTCCTGGCCCGCCGTCCCCGGCGGGTGCTGCCCGACCAGCTCGGCCCGGCCGGGGAGCCGGTCGGCCCGATCGAGGCCGCGGACCTGCCGTGGCTGGAGCCCTACCCGGACCGGCTGCTCGACGGGGCCGCGCCGGACGACGCCGTCGTGGACCGCGAAACCATCGAGCTCGCCTACCTCGCCGCCCTCCAGTACCTGCCGCCCCGGCAGCGGGCGGCGCTCGTTCTGCGCGACGTGCTCGGCTGGCCCGCGAAGGAGACGGCGGCGGCGCTGGAGACGAGCGTGGCTTCGGCGAACAGCGCGCTCCAGCGGGCCAGGACGACGTTGCGTGAGCGACTGCCCGCGCGCCGTGCCGAGTGGACGGTCGGCGACCCGACGGCCGAGGAAACCGCGCTGCTCAAGCGGTTCATCGCCGCGTACGAGGACGGCGACCCCGCGGCGGTCGCGCGGCTGCTGCGCGAAGACGCGCAGGCGATCATGCCGCCGTACACGCTGTGGTTCGACGGTCGCGCGTCGATCATCCGGGCACTGTCGCTGTCCATGGACCCGGCGTCGCCGCACTGCGTCGGGCGGTTCCGGATGCGGCCGGTCCGCGCCAACCGCCAGCCCGCCGTGGCGACCTACCTGCGACGGCCGGGCGAAGACGGCTTCGGGTGGTTCGGGGTCAGCCTGCTGACGGTCGAAGCCGGGCTGATCACGGCGATGGCCGCGTTCGAGTCGGTGCCGGCCGCTGCCTGGGGCCTGCCCGAAGCGTGGCCAACTGCGCACGATGGGTACGGGTCGCGCTGACGGCAATACCGTGCGAAGCGAATAAGCGACCGAGTACGGGCGTGAAAATGCCCGGGCGGGTGATTCGCACAGGAATCACCCGCCCGGGCGCGCACACTCCCGGATCCGATTTTCTTCCGGATTCGGTTTCATTGCTCTTGGCCGCCGGGAAGAGGTCACCGGGCGGCGGTCAGGCCACTCGGTGCCGCTGCGGCGCGGGGCGCGCCAGCCGGCGTCGGTCCTCGGCGGTGGTCCCGCCGAAAACACCGTGGTCCAGCCCGTTGTCGAGCGCGTAGCGCAGGCATTCGGCGCGCACCGGGCAGCGTGCGCACACGGCCTTGGCCTGCGCTGTCTGCCGGGCGCCGGGGCCTACCGCGGAGATCGGGAAGAACAGTTCCGGGTCCTCGTCCTTGCAGGCCGCGAGTTCCGCCCAGCCCGTCATCGTGGCTTCCATTTCCTTCGTTCACCTCCCTTGTTCTTCTGTTTCCCATTGTCATCGCGCGTCAACCGACTTGAACGCGGCGGACGCGCGAGCGTACCCGCCTCGGTCAAGGGGTTTTGGCTTCGGTCCCCGGCTCACCCTCCGGGCAACCAAGACTGCAACACAAGAGACTACGCCTTTCTTCCCGGGATCTCGATGTCGATCACGTCACCCGATCGGCGAGACCGGGCCCCGGCGCACCGGACGGCGACCGGTCTCGCCGGCGCGGCCGGCTCCGGGCTTCTCCGCGCCCCGCAAGGCTTTCCGGCCCCGCCGCGACCGCCCGGGCCGAGACTCCGGGCGACCGCGCCCACCGGCCACGGCACCGCCGCCGACGGCCGGAATCCGCCGTTCGCGGCTTCGCGTCCTGGCCGGTCCGCCGCCGGCGGGTCCCGGACCTTGCCTCGCTCGATCATCGGGGCCGAGTACCCGGGAAGTCCGCCGTCACTCGTCACGGCGTGTCATCAGGAGAACCAATCCATTACTCCTACCGAGCAGTCTTGATCGGATCGTTACACGTAGCGGTCACCTCGGCGCACCTGTCCTTGTGGAGGCGAGGGGTGGTGAGGGGCCGGTGGGGAGTCACGACGATTTCGACGCGTTCTTCCGCGCCGACTTCGCGCCGCTGGTGGCGTTCCTCTGCAAGGCCGGGTTCGAGGTCGAGACCGCGCGGGACGCGGCCGCCGAGGCGATGGTGCACGCCCTGGAGGCGTGGCCGACCCTCGACGACCCGCGGGCGTGGGTCCGCCGGGTCGCCGGGCGGCTGCTCGACGGTGCCGGCGAGGCCCGGCCGGACTGGACGCTGGCGGGTGACCCGCGGGCCGACGACGAGCTCGCCGTGCTGGTCGGCCAGCACGGCGAGCTGATCGACCTGCTCGCGGCCCTGCCCGGCCGGCAGCGGATGGTCCTGGCGTGGTCCCTCGACGGGTTCACCCCGGCGCAGATCGCGGACGCGCTGCGGATCGCGCCCGCGACCGTCCGGTCCACCCTCCGCCACGTGCGGGAGCGCCTCCGGCGACTCCGGGTCGCCCGACCCGGTGACCAGCGGGACAGGGAAAGGTGAGCACCATGCCGGCAACCGAGTACGGGGATCGGGCGATCACCGAGCTGCTGCGGGAGTCCAACACCGCGCTGCACGACTCGCTGCGGGCCGGCCTCGACGTGGAGGGCACCCTGCTGCGGGTGCACAGCCGGGTGCTGGTCCGGGAGATCGCCGCGGCGCAGCCCGGCGACGCGTTCCCCGCGCACTGGCGCCGGCACGACGAGCCGGTCGCGGACGCGATCGCCGGCGACGGCGCCGCGACCGCCCGGCTGCTCGCCACCATCCGCCCGCTGGTGGTGCGCTACTGCCGGGCCCGCGTCGGCCGCCACGAGCGCTCGTTCGCGTCGGCCGACGACGTCGCGCAGGAGGTGTGCCTCGCCGTGCTCACCGCGCTGCCGTCCTACCGCGACCAGGGCCGGCCGTTCCTCGCGTTCGTCTACGGCATCGCCCAGCACAAGGTCGCCGACGCCCACCGCGCCGCGGCGCGCAACCGCACGGACCCGGTGCCCGAGCTCCCGGACGGCGTCAGCGAAGCCGTCGGCCCCGAGCAGCGGGCGCTGCGGTTCGAGCTGAACGAGCGGCTGGCCCGGCTGCTGGACGTGCTCCCGCCGAAGCAGCGCGAAATCGTCGTGCTGCGCATCGTGGTCGGGCTGTCGGCGGAGGAGACGGCCGCCGCGGTCGGCTCGACCCCCGGCGCGGTCCGCGTCGCCCAGCACCGCGCGCTCGGCCGCCTCCGAAGACTCCTGGGCGACGAGGACTGACTCAGCGCCGCACCCGCTCCAGCACGAACTCCGCCAGCGCCGCCGCGGGGCCGGCCATCGACTCCCTCGCCAGCAGCATGAACTCGATGTCGCCGGGTTCGGGCAGGCCGTCGAGCTCGATGAGGTCGGCCGGGACCAGGCTGCGCGCGTGCAGGGTGACGCCGAGCCCGGCCGCCGCCGCGGCGCGCAGGCCGGTCAAGCTCGACGTCTGGCACGCCGCGCGCCACTCGAGGCCGGCGCGTTCGAGGCACTCCACCGCCAGCTGCCGCGTGATCGACGGCATCGGGTACTGCACCAGCGGCACCGGCTGGCCCGGCTCCAGCACCGTGGCCGCCGAGCCGATCCAGACCAGCGGCTCCCGCCAGAGCAGCCGCCCGTGGTGCGCGCCCGGGCGGCGCTTGCCCAGCACCAGGTCCAGCTGCCCGGCACGCAGCCGCTGCGCCAGGACGTCCGAGAGCTCGACCGTCAGCTCGACGTCGACCAGCGGGTGACTGCGGCGCAGCCGGTGCAGGATCTCCGGCAGCTCGCCGAGCGCGAAGTCCTCCGATACGCCCAAGCGGACGCGCCCGCGCAGTTCGGCGCCGCGGAAGTGCCGCTCCGCGCGTTCTTCGGTGTCGACGATCGTCTGCGCGAACCCCAGCATCGCCTGCCCGCGCGCGGTGAGTTCGACGGTGTGGGTGTCGCGGGCGAACAGCAGCCCGCCGGAGTCGCGCTCGAGCCGCCGGACGTGCTGGCTGACGGTCGGCTGGCCGACGCCCAGCCGCCGCGCGGCCGCGGTGAAGCTGCGCGTCTCGGCGACGGCGAGGAAGGAACGGCACAGGCGGGGGTCCAGCACGGGGTCACTTTATCGCGATCCGCGATGACAGTCAGTTCGGTCATCGGGGTTCACAATGAACGAGGGCGCGCCGACAATGGCCGTGGAAGGAGATCCATGTCCCGGTTGCGTCTCGACCCGTTCGTCCTCGCCATCCTCGCCACCGTCGGGGTCGCCACCCTGCTGCCCGCTTCGGGCGCGGTGGCCGCCGGCTTCGGCACCGCCACCTCGATCGCCGTCGGGGTGCTGTTCTTCTTGTACGGCGCCCGCTTGTCCACGCAGGAAGCCCTCGACGGGCTGCGGCACTGGCGGCTCCACGCGGTCGTGCTCGGCGCGACGTTCGTGCTGTTCCCGCTGCTCGGCCTCGCGTTGTTCGCGTTGCCGTCGTCGGTGCTGCCCGCCCAGCTGGCCGCCGGGGTGCTGTTCCTCGCCGTGCTGCCCTCGACCGTGCAGTCCTCGATCGCGTTCACCTCGATCGCCCGCGGCAACGTCGCGGCGGCGATCTGCAGCGCGTCGCTGTCCAACCTGGCCGGAATCGTGCTCACGCCGGTGCTGGTGGCGCTGCTGCTCGCGGGCGACGGCGCCGGCGTCGACGGGTCGGCCGTGCTCGGGATCGTGCTGCAGCTGCTCGCGCCGTTCGTGGCCGGCCAGCTGGCGCGGCGCTGGATCGGCGGCTGGATCCGGAGCCACGCGGCGCCGCTGAAGGTGGTCGACCGCGGTTCGATCCTGCTGGTGGTCTACACGGCGTTCAGCGCGGGCATGACCGAAGGCATCTGGCACCGGCTCGACCTGGGCCACCTGCTGGTGCTCGTGGCGGTGTGCGGCGTGCTGCTGGCGATCGTGCTGGCCGCGACCGGCTGGGGCGCCCGCCTGCTGGGCTTCGCGCGCGCGGACCGGATCACCATCGTGTTCTGCGGGTCGAAGAAGAGCCTGGCGAGCGGCCTGCCGATGGCGACGGTGCTGTTCGGGCACGCGCAGGTGGGGCTGATCGTGCTGCCGCTGATGCTGTTCCACCAGATCCAGCTGATCGTCTGCGCGACGCTGGCCCGCCGCTACGCCGCGGCGGCGGAGCGGGAACTGGTGCCCGCCTGACCGATGAGTTCCCGCGGCCCCGCTGATGGGGCACCGCACGTACGCCCGGCGGCACCCGGGTCCGGCTGGACCCCGTCGAGCTGAGCACAGTGGACAGTCGGCCGTAACGGCGGCGAGCGGCGGAACGATCTCGGTGGAGTCGTTTCCAGGGGAGGATGCACATGGCACTTCAGGTTCGGACGGCACTCGCCGCACTGGGCGGCGCCGCCGTCGTCGCCGCGGGCGCGGTGGCCTTCGCGGGCGCGTCCGCCGCGGTCGGCCCGTCGCCGGCCCCGATCGTGCAGGCGGCGCAAGCCACCTGCGTGACGGACGGAAGCGGTTTCTGCACGGTCACCCACGGCCTCGGCAAGGTGCCGGAGGCGGTCGTGGTGTCGGCCGACACGCCGGGGCCGTTCAACGCGTTCATGCTCAACACGGTGCAGGGCTCGTACACGGCCACCACGTTCCAGGTGCGGGCGATGTTCACGCAGACCGCGCCGAAGACGTTCGGCCAGATCTGGTTCACCTACGCGGCTTACGGTCCCTCCGACCCGGTGCCTACGTTCACTTTCACCCCACCGACTTCGACCCGCTGAGCGGAATCCGCGGTCTTGGCCTTGCTCCGCAACGACTTCCGTCACCGGGGGTGCGGCGAAGGCTTGTCCCGCAACTCCTCCGCCATGATCGCGTCGACGCGCGAGCTCGCCCGCGACAGGGCTCGCGCGCCGGCGCGGATCAGGAAACCGAGTGCGAGCAGGAAGAGCAGCGCGAGGCCGATGACCGCGGGGTTCGCCACGAGCTCCTCCCGGTACTGGTGTGCGAGGAAGCCCAGGCCCGCCCCCGCCGTGAACGCGTCCAGCAGCGCCAGCCGGAACGCTTGGCGGTCGGGCGGGGTGGCGCCGGCCATCGGTCCCTCCCGCCGTGGGCTTCAGCGGTGACGCCCTTGCAACCTAGACGAGCGTGCCCCGGTCGGCGGTCACTTCAACCTGTTTGGCCTACCGGGTCTGCCCGGATGGCCGCTGTGATAACTTGAAACGAACTGAGACTTCTGTGCGGATGCAAATCCGCGTGCCGGGGTCAGGGGGCGGTAGCTCAGTTGGTTAGAGCAGGGGACTCATAATCCCTTGGCCGCGGGTTCGAGCCCCGCCCGCCCCACGAGGCAGCGAGCCCTGTTCGCGACGCCTTCGGCATCGCTCCCGGCGCCCGGAGTATCTTCCCGGGGGACAACCCCCGGACCCCCGGCGCGCAACGCGGGGCACCTTGCGTGCCGGTCCCGGTCGGTGACCGTCCACTCGGGACTGGTCAGCGCAGCCGGTCGTAGACCACCGCCGTCTCCCCCAGCTCGCCCGTTTCGTGGTGGGTCAGGCGCCACTTCGACGCGGGCAGGCCGTCGTCGAACAGCCGGGGCCCGCCGCCCGCGATTTCCGGGCAGATCATCAGGTACAGCCGGTCGAGCAGGTCCGCCTGGAGCAACGCCTTGATGACGCTCGCGCTGCTGTTGACCAGGATTTCGCCCGATCCCGCCGCCTTGAGCTCGGCGACGACGTCCGCGGCCGGCGCGTTCACCACGCGGGTGCGCTCCCACGGGGCCTCGGTCAGCGTGGTCGAGAAGACCACCTTCTCCACGTCCACCAGCCACTTCGCGTAGCCGCGGTCGCGCGGGTCGGCGTTCTCGTCCGCGGCCACCGCCGGCCAGAAACCGAGGAAGCCCTCGGCGTTGCGGCGGCCGAGCACCGCCGTCGTCGCCCCCTCCCAGATGCGGGTGAGGTGGGCGCGTGCGACGTCGGTCATCGCGTACGAGACGATGGCGCCCATGTCGGCGGGCCCGGCGGGGCCGTGGTAGCGGCCGTCGAGGGTCAGGCTCAGGTTCGCGGTCACAGTGCGGTCGGTCATGGGGTTCAGCCCTTCTCGGTGAGTACAGCGGTGAGGTTGTCGAGGACCTGACCCCAGCCGGTTTCGATGCCGGCGATGAAGGGGACGGCCTCGCGGGTCGTCGCGGTGATGCGCAGACCGAGGCGCAGCCGGGTGCCCTCGGGTTCTTCGGTGAGCGTCAAGTCGTAGTGGCCGGTGAACGAAGCCGGGCCCGGCACGGCGAGGTCGAACACCAGACGCCCGGGCTCGTCGGCGGCCTGGACCCGCCCTTCGGAGCGGTATTCGCCGTCGGCGTCGCGGTAGGCGACCACCGCCCGCCCGCCCGGCCGCGGCTCGAGGACGCAGTCGGTGATCGTCAGCGGCGCCGGGACCCACCAGGACGCCAGCAGGTCCGGCTCGGTCCAGTGCCGCCAGACGGTCTCGCGCGGCACGGCCAGCAGGCGGTCGAACGCGAATTCGCGCCCGTCCGCCCAGCGGTCCCCGTCCGCGAGCGCGGAGTCCGCCTCGATGGCCGCCCGGTAGCGCGCGACGACGTCCCGCTCGCCCGCGTGGCCCGCGGTGGCTTCGGCCAGTTCCCGCACCCGGCCCGCGAAGGCGGCGAGCGGCTCGGCCTCGAGGGCGTAGACGCGGCGCTGCCCCAGCGGGAAAACGGCGACGAGGCCGGCCCGGGCGAGGGTCTGCAGGTGCTTGGTGGTCTGCGGTTGCCGCAGCCCGGTCAGCTCGGCGAGCTCGCCGACCGAGCGGGGGCGCTCGGCCAGGAGTTCGACGATGCGCCACCGCGCGGCGTCCCCGAGTGCTGCTGCGATCCCGTCCATGGCGCTAAGTATTCACATAGCAGAATATTCATGTCAAGGAATACTTCTAGTCAGGGAGCCAGCGCAGCCCGTAGGCGTACCCGAGCTGCGGTGCCGTGAAGTCCTGCGCCACCTCGCCGGCGCCGTCGAGGTCCAGCGGCGCGCCCGGCTGCGGCGGGTCGGCGAGCACCGACGGCGCGACCCGGTCCAGGCGCCACACCGACCGCGGCGGCCGGTCCGGGTCGAAGCGGACCCGGACCGTGAACGACTCGCACGTCACCAGCGGCACGAACGTGTAGGACGACCGGATCGGCCGGCCGTCGCGGACCCGCAGGACCAGCGAGAACGTGTGGCTGTCGCCGCGGGACAGCGGCCGCGGCAGGTCGAGCAGCCAGCGGAAGTGCCGCTGGCCCTCCCGGCTCCGGTCGCTGATCCGGACGCCGTGCTGGGCGTCGGCGGCCACCTGCCGCTCGCCGTCGAGGTCGTCGTCGGTGCGGGGCACGGTGAGCTGCGCGGAGATCCGGCGGAGCCCGTCCTGGGTCGCCACGATCACGCGTTCCTCGATCAGTTCCGGTTCGGGCGTGTCCAGCCGCACGAGCGCCTTGAGCCGCTTGACGAACCAGCCCCGGTCCGGGTCGGGCACGCCGTCGCCCGGCTGGGAACCGGCCTGGATCTCCGCGGCGAGCCGGGTGAACGCCCGGTCGATGCGGCGCCGCGCCGTGCGTTCGGAGATCCGGAGACGCTCGGCGAGGATGCCGATCCGGTCGCTGAGCCGGGCGTGCTGCGTGCCGCCGGCGATGCCGAGCGCGACGTTCACCGCCAGCTGGTCGTCGGGCGGGAAATCCGCGATCGCGGCCGAAATCGCGTCACGCAGAACTCGCCGCGCGTCGCGGTCGCTCGTCGTCCGGTGGATTTCGCACCAGCCCGAGACGAGCGGCCCGAGGCGGCTTCGCAAGCGTTCGGCTTCCAATCCCCAGCCACGCCGCAAAGCGGTGAGTTCCCGGAGCAGACCGTCCTGTTGTGCCATGGGGTTTCGATTGTGACACGCGGACTTCCGGGCGATCGGGCGTAGGCCGTGCGCCGATCAGGTGATTCCGGGATGGCCAGTTCCTGGCCGATTCCGCCGCGATTCGGCCCGGCCGTGGCCTTTTCCGGTTCTTCGGTTGTCCGACCATTTTCCCGTCGACGACATCGGGAGGACGGGTTGCTCGACAGCACCGACGTCGCGGGGGTCCGCCGGTTGGCCCGCGACGGCCTGCTCGCCTGCTCGGCCGCGGACGCGACGCCCGGCGTCCGCGCCCGGCTGCGTGGCGCGGTCTACAGCGTGGCGTGGCCGCTGGTGTTCACGCGGATCACCAAGCCGCTGGAGCGGCGGCGACGGCACCCGGACTGCGCCCGCGGCCTCGAGTGGCTGCGCCCGGACTGCCTCGACCGCTTCCACGACGACGTCGAGGCGGTCGTCGAGCACGCGCTGCGGCGCGCGACCGACCCGATCGAAAACCTCGAAGGCTGGCTGGCCACCCGCCTCAGTCCGGCGACGGTCGACGCCCACCGGCGCCGGCGCGGCGAAATCGGGGCCCTGCAACGGCCCCGCCTGCCGTCCTGGCTGGGCGAAGCCCTCCGCCACGACACCTGGTTGTGCGATCTGGCGGTGCAGGTCCTGACCTGGGCCGGCGTCCCGACGACGGCGGGCGCCGAACTGTGGCCGCTCGACGCCTGGGCCGCGCGACGCGCCGAGGTGACCGGCGAGCCGGTGGCCGACCGCGACACGATCGACCGCGAAGTGCGGAAGGTGCTGACGGCGATGCGCTCCCGCCCCAAGTGGTACGCCGAGCACGTCGAACGGCCACTGGGCCACAAGCGCGCGCCGGTGGCCCCGATGCCGGCGGACCACGCGGCGGAACTGCCGGCGCTGGAGCTGGTCGGGCGCGACGAGGTCGAGGACGCGCAGCTGGTGGCGCTGGCCGAGCAGGCACTGGCGGCGATCGACACCCGGCTGGCCCGGGGCGACCCGGCGGAGGAGGTCGTCGCGGGGGTGATCCGGGCGCTGTTCGGCGCGGCGGGCACCTCGGTCCATGACGACTGGCTGGCGCGCGCGCTCGCCGACCGGGAGCGGCGCGACGGGATCGTGGCCACGGTGCTGGCCATCCTGGGCCGCTGACCGCGGTCGGGCGTGCTCGGTGCCGGATGTCTTGAATGAGTCATTCAGGACATCCGACGTCCTGAATGAGTCATTCAAGACATCGGGACGGGGCTCGGCGGGCACGACCTAGGCCGATTTGGGCGGAGCGGCGCGGCCGTCTTCGGCCAGCCGGCTCCGGCGGGCCTCGAAAACCCGCGTCAGCACCTCCGGCGAACAGCCCGCAGCTTGCGCACGCCGCCGGGCGGCGGTCAGCTCGGCCAGCAGGACCGCCCGCATCGCCGCGCGCGCCGCATCGGGGATTCTTCTGAGCGGGGCCGCTTCGGTCACCCCGGCCTCCTCTCCACCACACCGGCGCACCGCCGCCGGCCCAGACATCACCTGACGGACACGTCACCGGCACCACACCGCGCCACCTGCGTGACGGCTGGTCCAGCAGACCGCGAGCCGGCCCCTCACCGCCACCACGGCGGCGGGGGCACCGCGCCACCCCGCCTGGCGGCCGACCCAGCAACCGCAAGCCGGCCTCTCACGGCCACCACGGTCGCGGGGCACCGCGCGGCGGCCAGCCCAGCAATCCGCGAGCCAGCGCACCACCGCCACCAGGGCGGCGGAGGCACCGCGCCACCCGCCTGCCGGCCGGCCCAGCAATCCGCGCGCCGGCCCATCACCGCCACCAGGGCGGCGGGGGCACCGGCAAGTGCAGTGCCGCGCCGCCCGCGTGGCGGCCCGTCCAGCAGTCCGCGAGCCAGCTCGTCAGTGCGACCGGGCCGAGCAGGCTGTCCTCCCACACCGGGGTGAGCGCGCCCGCCTGGCGCAGGACCGCTTCGGCCGTGCCGCAGAAGGACACGATCGCCGCGACCGCTGCGTCGGCTCTTTCCTCCGGCCAGGCGACGGCGGCTCGCGGCAGCCGGGCCGGGATGGCCAGGCCGGTGGCGATGGTGCAGTCACGTGCCAGCTGCAGGGCGAGGTCGAACTCGACGGATTCGGCGTGGCGCTGCCGGGCTCGCCAGCGGGGCGAAGCCGCGGCCGCGTGCAGTCCGGCCAGCCGGGCGGCGGCCAGCCCGTCCCACACCGTCAGGAGCACCGCCCGCGTGTCGGCCGGGGGCGCGACGGCGAGCTCGTGGCTGACGGCACTGAGCCAGGCACACGGGTCCTTGACTTGACGATCGACGACGACGGTCACGGCAGCCAGTTTCCCACCGGAACACCGCCGTGAACCCAAGATGATCATGGTTCACCCGAGGACCACCCGGTCGGTGGCGGCCCGATGAGCGGCGCCGTCGCTGGATCGGGCACTCCAGGTGACCGTTCGGTCACAGCTGTGCGACCATGTCGGCGCTCAGTGCCGAGCACGCCCTCCCGACCACCCTCCGCGAAAGGCCGCCACCGAGTGATCAAGATCAGCAAGAGCCGGGCCGGCACCCAGCGCGTCACCTTCAGCCTCCCCGTCGGCGCACCGCCCGGACGGGTGAGCGTCGTGGGTTCGTTCAACGACTGGACGCCCGGCCGCCACCACCTCACCCCGCGCTCCAACGGCCGCCGTTCGGCGTCGATCGACGTCGATCCGGGCACGGTGCTGCACTTCCGCTACCTCGGCGAAAACGGCCACTGGTTCGACGACCCCGACCTGGCCGACCGCGCCGACGGCAACTGCGTCTGCACGACCGCCTGACGCGGCTCAGTAGCGACGGCTCAGGACCGGCGGCGGCGCTTTCCCGAGCCGCCGCCGGTCCGGCGGGCCGGCTTCGGGGGCGCCGGTTTGCGGGCCGGGCGCTTGCGCTCCGCCGGAGCCGCAGCCGGTGCCTGCGGGCGGCCACGCGTGCTGTTGACCGTGCGGCCGCGGACGATGCCGATGAACTGCTCCATCAGCTCCGTCGTCTCCTCCTCCAGCCACGACAGCGCGACGCTCGACTGCGGCGCGTCCCCGATCGGGCGGTAGGTCAGGTCGCGGCGGTGGTGCAGCCGGGCCAGTGACTGCGGGACGACGAGCACCCCGACGCCGGCCGCCACGAGTTCGATCGCGTCCGCCGTCGTCTCCGGGCGCGACACCGCCGGACGGCCCGGCAGGGAAGACCACTCCAACGTGTCGTCCAGCGGGTGCAGCACGACCTCGTCCGCCAGGTCCACCGTGGACACTTCGTCCGCCGCCGCGATCAGGTGGTCCTTGGCCACCACGACCACCGTCGTCTCGGTGTACAGCGGGATCGCGTGCAGGCCGTCGCGGTCGATCGGCGAGCGCAGCAGCGCCGCGTCCGCGTCCCGCGCGCGCAGCAGGCCCGCCGCGTCCGGCGCGGCGACCGGAAGGAGGGTCAACGGCACCTCCGGCATCCGCTCGCCCCAGGTGCGCACCCACTTGGCGGGGGTCGCGCCGGGAACGTAGGCGAGGCGGAACGAGGTCACCGGGTCAGGTTACCGGGCACCCGGCTGGCTACCCTGGACGGCATGACGTCGCACAAAACCGCCCAGACCATGAAGCCCGCGACGGCGGCGAAGAAACTGGGCGTGTACCTCGAAGCCACGCCCGCGGAGTTCCAGGAGGGCGTCGTCTCGCGCGACGAGCTGAACGCGCTGCAGGCCGACCCGCCCGAGTGGCTGCGGGAGCTGCGCCGCACCGGGCCGCACCCGCGGCAGGTCGTCGCGGCGAAGCTCGGCGTCTCCATCGGCGGCCTCACGCGGGGCGGGATCACCGAAGCCCTGACCACCGACGAGATCGACGCGCTGAAGGAGGAAAGCCCCGACTGGCTGGTGCGGGAACGCGCCACGCAGGCCGAGGTGCGCAAGGAAACCGTGCGCGTGAAGGAGAAGAACCGCTGACCACGACGGCGGAAGCCGCGCGCCTCGACGCGGCGGACGAACTGGCCGCCTTCCGCGACCGGTTCGTGCCGATCTCCGATCCCGGTGTCGTCGCCTACCTGGACGGCAATTCGCTCGGCCGTCCGCTGCGCGCCACCGCGGAACGGCTGCGGGAGCTGGTTGCCGAAGAGTGGGGCGGACGGCTGATCCGGTCGTGGGAAGAACGCTGGCTCGCGCTGCCCGAAGCGATCGGGGACGAGCTCGGCCGCGTCGCGCTCGGCGCCGCGCCGGGCCAGACGATCGTCGCCGACTCGACATCCGTGTGCCTCTACAAGACGCTCCGCGCGGCCGTCGCGCTGCGGCCGGGGCGCGACGAGATCGTCACGGACACCGCGAACTTCCCGACCGACCGGTTCCTCGTCGAAAGCGTCGCCGCCGAACTCGGGCTCACGGTCCGGTGGATCGAGTCCGCCGACGTCCGGCCCGAAGACGTCGCGGCGGTGACCGGGCCGCACACCGCGGCGGTCGTGCTGTCCCATGTGGACTACCGCTCGGCCGCGATCGCCGACCTGGCCGCCATCACGCGGCTGGTGCACGAACGCGGCGGCCTCACCGTCTGGGACCTCTGCCACAGCGTCGGCTCGATCCCGGTCGAGCTGGACGCGGCGGGCGCCGACTTCGCCGTCGGCTGCACGTACAAGTTCCTCAACGCCGGGCCCGGCGCGCCCGCGTTCCTCTACGTCAACGCCCGCCACCACGCGGACTTCGGCCAGCCGATCACCGGCTGGATGGGCGCGGCCGACACCTTCGGCATGGCGGCCGAGTACGTCCCCGCGCCGGGGATCCGCCGGGCGCTGTCCGGCACGCCGCCGGTGCTGGGCATGGTGGGCGTCCAGGAAGGCGTCGCGCTGCTGGCCGAAGCGGGCATCGACCGGGTGCGTGCCAAGGCCGTGGCGCTGGGGCGGTGGGTGCTCGCGCTCGCCGACGAGTGGCTGGTCCCGCTCGGGTTCACCGTCGCCTCACCCCGCGACGACGACCGCCGCGGCGGTCACGTCACCCTCCGCCACCCCGACGCCGAGCGGCTTTCGCGGGTGCTGATCGAGAACGGCGTGCTGATCGACTTCCGCCGTCCCGACGGCATCCGCGTCGGACTGAGCCCGCTCACCACGGGCTTCACCGAGGTCCGCGCGGCGATGGCCCGGATCAGGGAGCTCGCCGGATAGTAGCCATGGCTACTATAGCCATGTACTGTATCTGGCATGAGCACTCCGGGACACCTGGTCTGGCGCCTCTCCATGAAGTGGCGGGTGGCCGTCGACCGCGCGCTGGCCCCCGCCGGCCTGACGCACGCCCAGTACGTCTTCCTCGCCTCGCTGCTCGACCTCCAGCGCACCGAGCCGCCGAGCCAGCGGGAACTCGCCGACCACACCGGTCTCGAAGCCCTCTACGTCTCCAAGCTCGCGCGCACCCTCGACGCCGGCGGCCTGATCGAACGCGCCCGCGACCCCCACGACACCCGGACCATCCGGCTCGCCCTCACCGAGCGCGGGCGCGAGGTCGTCGAGCCCGCGATCGCCACCGTCGGCGCGCTGCTCGACCGGCTCCTGGCCCCGCTCGGCGGCCGCCGCGGCGATCGGACCGCGGCGCTGACCCGCGAACTCACCCTGCTGCTCGACACCCCGCTCGAAGGAGCCTGACCATGCCCGTCCTCCACCACGAAGAAACCGGCAGCGGCACCCCGATCGTCTTCCTGCACGGCAACCCCGGCTCGTCGCACGGGTGGCGCCACGTCCGCCCCCACGTCGGCGCCGGGCGGCTGCTCGCGCCCGACCTCATCGGCATGGGCCGCTCGCCCAAGCCCGACCTCGCCTACACCTTCGCCGACCACGCCCGGTACCTCGACGCCTGGTTCGACGCACTGGAGCTCGACGACGTCGTCCTCGTCGGCCACGACTGGGGCGGCGCGCTCGCGTTCGACTTCGCGGCCCGCCACCCCGGCCGGGTCCGCGGGCTCGCCTTCTTCGAAACCATCGTGAAGCCGATGGCCTGGGCCGACCTGACACCCCAGGCGGCCGAGCGATCCCGCAAGATCCGCACGCCCGGCGCCGGCGAAGACCTGGTGCTGGCCCAGGACCTGTTCATCCGGCAGGCGTTCACCGGCGGCGTCCGCACCCCGGTCGGCGACGACGACCTGGCCGTCTACCTCGCGCCGTTCCCCACGCCGGAGAGCCGCCGCCCGGTCCTCGCCTGGGCGCGCCAGCTGCCGCTCGGCGGGGAGCCGGCCGAGGTCGTCGAGCGCGTCGAGGCCTACGACCGGTGGCTGGCCGGCAGCGACGGCACCCCCAAGCTGCTCCTGACGTTCGAAGGCTCGCCGACGCTGCTCATCGGCGAGGAGATGGCGCGGTGGTGCGCCGGGAACATCGCCGCGCTGGACGTCGTCGCGTGCGGCGAGGCCGGGCACCACGCCCAGGAGGACCGGCCCAAGGAGATCGCGGCCGAGCTCTCGGCGTGGCTGGACCGGCACGGCCTCCGCTGACGCGTCAGGTGTGGCGCAGCGGCGGCACGGCTTCCAGGCCGAGCACGCGGGTCGCCACCCACGCCAGCGAATCCGCCGTGCGGGCCGGCGTGTCCGACGGCTGCATGACGTGGCTGAGGACCGCGCGCACCACCAGGTCGATCACGACGTCGACCTGGTCGTCGGTGAGCGGCAGCCGGTAAGGCCGCACGCGCGCGCCGAGCACGACCTTCGCGCGGGCGAGCAACGCGCCCGCGTCGGTGGTCAGCAGCGGGAGGAGCTCGGGGGCGGCGCCGTGCGACGCCGAGACGATCGCCCGCAGCAGGACGTTGTCCTCGGCGAGTTCGAGCACCGAGCGGACGGCCTCGTAGAACGCCTCGATGAGGTTGTCCGGATGGTGCTCGAAGGCGGCATCGACGACGGTGAGGAACCGGTCGAGTTCGTGCGCGACCATCGCTTCGGCCAGCGCGGCCTTGGAGCCGATCTCGTTGTACACGGTCTGGCGGCTGACGCCGACGACCTCGGCCAGCCGGGCCATGGTGACCGACGGCCAGCCGGACCGCGCGGTCAGCTCGATCGCCGCGGTGATGATCGGCCGCCGGTGCTGACCACCTTCGGGCGGCGCCTGAGGTGCCCCGCTCATGATCGTCATTCTAGGCCGTCCCCGCGAAGGCCAGCGCATCTGCCCAGGCTGCACCCGTAGCGATCCGCCTGCGGTGCTTCATGATCTCGCGCGGGCGATCGACGGTCAGCGCGCCGACCAGCCGGTCGCCCCGGCGGTAGAGCGTGGTGTCCCCCGCGGTCACGACCTCGTCGGCCACCGGCGTCCCGACGAACTGGATCCGGTGGCCGTACCAGTCGGACCAGAAGTACGGCACGGCTTCGAGCGGCCGCGCCGACGCCGGGTCGAGCGCGTGACGAGCGGCGGCCGCACCCTGCTCGGCCGCGTTCGTCCAGTGCTCCAGCCGCAGGTGGCCGTCGAACAGCGGGTTCGCCACGTGCGCGACGTCGCCCGCCGCGTAGACGCCCGGCGCCCCGGCGGACAGGGTCGCGTCGCAGACCACGCCGCGGTCGCGCTCGTGCAGGACCAGCCCGCTGCCCTCGAGCCAGCCGGTGGCCGGGACGGCGCCGATGCCGGCGACGACGAGGTCGGCAGGCAGGACTTCGCCCCCGGCCAGGTGCACGCCGTCTTCGGTGACGCCGGTGACCTCGGTGCCGAGCCGCAGCTCCGTGCCGGCCTCGTGGTGCAGGCCGGCCAGCGCGGCCCCGGCGGTCTCCCCGACCGCGCGGGCGAGCGGGACGGCGGCGGCTTCCACGATCGTCACCGGCAGGCCGCGGGCGCGGGCGGCGGACGCGACCTCCGAGCCGATGAACCCGGCGCCGATCACGACGGTCCGGGCGCCCCGGTCGAGCGCGGCACGCACCGCGACGGCGTCCTCGGCCGTGCGCAGGGTGCGGGCGCCCGGCAAGGTGCGGGCGGTGGCCCCGGTGGCGATGACCAGGGCGTCGTAGCGCACGGCCGTGCCCGCGACGGTCACTTCCCGCGCGCCGATGTCGAGCCCCTCGGCCGGCGCACCGAGCATCAGCTCGACGCCGAGGACTTCGCGGAGCACCTCCTCGGAGTGGAACGGCTCGACCGCGACCGGGCCGCCGGTGGCGAGGAACGCCTTGGACAGCGGCGGCCGGTCGTAGGGCAGGTGCTCCTCGGCCCCGACCAGCACGACCCGGCCGCGGTACCCGGTGCGGCGCGCGGCTTCCACGGCCCGCAGCCCGGCCAGCGAGGCGCCCACGACGACGAGGGTCATGTCAGCTTCAAGGCCAGGACGGGGCAGGCGTCGACGGCGGCGGCGAGGTCCTGCCGGTGTTCCTCGCCGGGGCGCTCGTCGAGCACCACGACGGTGCCGTCCTCACCGACCTCGAAGAAGTCGGGCGCCATCGCTTCGCACATGCCCAGGCCGTCGCACTTGCCGCGGTCCGCTTCGATCCGCATCACGCACCCACCCGGCCCGGCGCGACGAAGTCGACCTTTTCGCGGACGCCGCAGTCGGGGCAGCACCAGGAGTCCGGGATCGCCGACCACGGGGTGCCGGCCGGGAAGCCTTCGCGTGGGTCGCCGAGCTTCTCGTCGTAGACGTACCCGCAGCCCGGGCACATCCCGCCTTCGGTCGCGTCGCCGTGCGTGTCCGCGGCCGCGGGCTCGGCCGCCGTGACGCGGGTTCCGTACCGGGCCAGGATCTTCTCGCGCTTCGACGGCTGGATGTTGGCGCGGGAGACGTCACCGTCGAAGTGCGCGAGCACCCGCGGGTCCATCACCCGGCGCCACACCGGCGGGACCAGCGCCAGCACGATCATCCCGGCGTACCCGGTGGGCAGCACCGGCGATTCGGCGAAGTCGCGCAGGGTCTGGTAGCGGCGGGTCGGGTTGGCGTGGTGGTCGCTGTGCCGCTGCAGGTGGTAGAGCAGGACGTTGGTGGCGATGTTGTTGGAGTTCCAGCTGTGGCTGGGATCCACGCGCTCGTAGCGCCGCTTCCCCGCCGCGCCGACGCGCTGCCGCAGCATGCCGTAGTGCTCCATGTAGTTGACGACTTCCAGCAGCGAAAACCCGACGACGGCCTGGATCACCAGGTACGGCAGGATGCCCACGCCGAGCCACGCGATCATCGCCACCCACAGCACCGCGGACATCAGCCAGGCGTTGAGGACGTCGTTGCCGATGCGGAACGGGTGCTTGCCGCGGCGGGCGTAGCGCTTGCGCTCCAGGCGCCACGCCGACTTCAGCGAACCGAAGACCGTGCGCGGCCAGAAGCGGTAGAAGCTCTCGCCGAGGCGGCTGCTCGCCGGGTCCTCCGGCGTCGCGACGCGGACGTGGTGGCCGCGGTTGTGCTCGATGTAGAAGTGGCCGTAGAAGCTTTGCGCCAGCGCGATCTTCGACAGCCAGCGCTCGTGGCTCTCCTTCTTGTGCCCCAGCTCGTGCGCGGTGTTGATGCCGATCCCGCCGATGCAGCCGATGGAGACGGCCAGGCCGATCTTGTCGACGACGCTGTAGTCCCCGCGCGCGATCAGCCAGAACGCGGCCACGAAGCCGACGTACTGGATCGGCAGGAACGCGAAGGTGATCCAGCGGTAGTACCGGTCCTGCTCGAGCCGTTCGATGACGTCGTCGGGCGGATTGCTCCGATCCAGCCCGGCGGCGAGGTCGATGACCGGGACGACCACCAGGATCACGAACGGGCCGATCCAGAACCACCCGCTCCAGCCGGTGGCCGCGTGGAGCCCGATGGCGAGGAACGCCAGGGACGGCACGACCAGGCCGATCAGCCACAGGTACCGCTTGCGGTCACGCCACAGCTCGGTCGAACCGGCGGGGACGGTTCCGGTCATTTCGCTCATCACGCCTCCTCGAGTGATTTACGAAACTGTAGGTGATGTAAAGCTGGTTTGACAAGAGCGGGTTCTTTGTCAACCGGGCCTTGCCCGCGCCGATACCCTGGACGACGGGTGAGGAGCAGTGGCAGACGAACCGCGGCCAGTGGTCGTGCCGGACTTCCGGGGCAGGCAAGCGCTCGACGCGTGGCTGTCGGGCCACGACGCGGGCTTGACCCTGCAAGGACCCGACCCCGACAGCCCCCATCCGCTTCTCAACGGCTTGGTCGTCGCCCAGCTCCCCGCCGCCGGGACCCGGCTGGACCGCTGGGGCACGGTCACCGTCTGGGTGGCCGGCGGCGGTGACCCCAGCGGGGTGCGCGAACCCCGCCGCCCGCTCCCCGAACCCCGCGAAGAACCCGGCTACGGCGACACGCCCTAGCGACCCCCCGTGGTCAAGATCATCACCGGACAGAAGGGGCACTACCCCTGCCCCTTCTTTCCCGCAACGCGAACAACCCGTCCGCCGGTTCGGACGAATTCATCTTCACCCGTTCGGCCTAGCGTGCAAGGAGCCGATACCCACCGCGAGGCCGTTACCAGAGGAAATGGCGGTAACCGCCCCAACGCACTCGGTAAACACTGTTCAACAGCTGGCGGACAACCGTCCGCCAGCCGGGTCAGCACCACCGGGCCTCGGTGGTTCGTGGTAAAAAACGGACCCTGATCGATTCCGCGGCAACACGGAGGGTGAGGCGAAGACGGGTGACGGCGGCCGCTGTGTCCCATCGTCGTGTCCGCTTCCTCGTCCGGGTCCCCTTTCCTCGCCGACCGTCACTCAGGAGTTCGTGAACCGCCGTGCTGAACAAAGACGCCAAGGACGAGTCGGACAAGCCGTACGACAAGTCGATCCGCAAAAGGCTGACCAGGACCGTTCTCATTCCCAGCGTGACGCTGCTGGTGCTGTGGATCGCGGTCTCTTCGTACTTCCTCTTCAACGGCGTTTACGTCCGGCTGGTCGCCGCGTCGGTGCGCGAGGTGTCGATCCCCGCGGCCACCGCGCTCGCCGAATTCCAGAAGGAACGCCAGAGCGCGCTGCAGTACCTGGACGACCCCGCGCTCGGCCCGGGCCGGCTGCAGGCGCAGCAGAAGGTCACCGACGAGAAGCTCGACACCCTGCAGGACGCGTTCGCCGCAACCATCTCCAACGCGCCGGACGAGATCGCGTCCAAGGTGAACGCGCTGAAGTCCCAGTTCGACCGGCTGCCCGTGCTGCGCTCGCAGATCAGCTTCCGCAGCATCGACCGGGCGCAGGTCAACAGCTACTACAACGGCGTGATGGACACGGCGTCGAACCTGTTCGACACCCAGGCCCGCGTCGTGCCGGACGCCGAAGCCGCGACCGGTGGTATCACCGCGACCTCGGTCTTCCGCGCTGGTGACGCGATGTCTCGCGAGACGTCGCTGGTGTCGACGGCCTTCTCGGCCGGCACCTTCGCCCCCGACGACTTCGCCCAGTTCGCGCAGCTGTCCGGGACCTACCGCGCGCAGCTGGCGCAGATCGAGCCGTTCCTCGACGCGAGCGTCCGCGACCGGTACCGGGCGCTGACCAAGAGCACCGCCTGGCAGCAGCTGGCCACCGCCGAGCAGGCGATCGTCAAGCACGGACCGTGGTCGCCGAGTGAGCAGAACTCCGTGCCGGTGTCCGAAACGGACTGGCTGAACGCCACCACCCAGGTCGCCCAGGGCCTCAACGACCTGGCCATCACCCAGGCGGACAAGGTTTCCGCAGCCGCGATCGACTCCGGTGACGCGCAGCTGCGCAACGTCATCATCGGCAGCATCCTGGCCCTGCTCGCGTCACTGGCGGCGATCATCGTCGCGGTGCGGGTGTCGCGCTCGCTCGTCGACCGCGCGCTGATGACCCGCCTCGCGCGGCTGCGCAACGACTCCCTCGACCTCGCCCGCAACCGGCTCCCGAACATCGTGGAGCGGCTGAAGAACGGCGAACCGGTCGACCTCAAGGAAGAGCTGCCGCAGCTCGACCACGGCCGCGACGAGATCGGCCAGGTGGCGGAGGCGTTCAACACCGCCCAGCTGACCGCGGTCAACGCCGCGGCGAGCGAGGCGAAGGCCCGCAGCGGTGTGCACAACGTGTTCCTCGGCATCGCGCACCGGAACCAGGTCCTGGTCCACCAGCAGCTGCAGATCCTCGACGAGATGGAAGCGCGGGAAGACGACTCGACGCAGCTGGCGTCGCTGTTCCAGCTCGACCACCTCGCCGCCCGCGCCCGGCGGACCACCGAGAACCTGATCATCCTCGGCGGCAAGCAGCCCGGCCGCCGCTGGCGCAAGCCGGTCGCGCTGATGGAGGTGCTGCGCGCCGCCGTCTCGGAAACCGAGCAGTACGCGCGGGTCCAGGTGGAGCAGGTCGCCGACGTCGCGATCCTCGGCGCCGCGGTGGCCGACACCATCCACCTCATCGCCGAGCTGGTCGACAACGCGACGTCGTTCTCGCCGCCCGGCTCGCCGGTCGAGGTGACCAGCCGCCTGGTCGCACGCGGCGTCGTCGTCGACGTCTCGGACCAGGGGCTCGGCATGAAGGACGGCGTCCGCGAGTGGGCGAACTCGATGATGGCGGAGGCGCCCGAGTTCGACGCGATGGCGCTGCGGGCCGACTCCAGCCTCGGCCTGTTCGTGGTCGCGCGGCTGGCGGCCCGGCTCGGCATCACCGTCACCTTCGACCCCTCCCGCTACGGCGGCCTCCGCGCCACCGTCCTCATCCCGGTCCAGCACCTGGCGGGCCAGGACACCCCCGGGACCGAAGAGCCCGGCAGTTCCCCGGCGGAAACGACCGCGGTCCTGGCCCCGGTGGGCGCGCCCGCCGCGCGGGCCGCAGAAAGCTCGCCCGGTTCGATGGACTCACCCAGCTCGTTCACCGGCCAGATCCCGATGAAGCGGGAGACCAAGCCCCGGCCGTACCCGGTCCGGGCCCTCACCCCGCCCGAGGCCCTGCCCTCCGTCCCGGCCGCGGTGCCGGAGCCGGTGGCCGCCGCGGAACCCGCCGGCGGGCCGCGCCCGGCCGACGACCGGCCCCGGCTGCCCCGGCGCGAGCCGCAGCAGAACCTCGTCGCCCAGCTGGAGGCCGAACCGGACGACAGCGACGACGACGTCGTGACACCGGGCGAAGGCACCGCGCGCACGCTGGCGGCGTTCCACAAGGGCACCCGCCGCGGCCGCGGGCCGGACGAAGCGTAGTTCCCGACCGCACACAGGAAAGTCCACACAGGAAAGTCAGGGTCTGACGTCGAATGAACGAGTACGGGAACCCCAAACCCGATCTCAACTGGCTGCTCGACGACGTGGTGAGCCGCGTGGTCGGCGCGCAGAACGCCATCGTGCTGTCCGCCGACGGGCTGCTCATCGGCAAGTCGGCAGGCATGAGCAAGGACGACTCGGACCAGCTGTCGGCCATCGCCTCCAGCTTGCAGAGCCTCGCCAAGGGGGTGAGCAAGCAGTTCAACCGCGGTCCGGTGCTGCAGAACATGATCGAGATGGAGCGCGGCTACCTGTTCGTCTCGGCGGCGGGCCAGGGTGCCTGCCTCGCCGTGCTGGCCGCGGACAACGTCGACGTCGAAATGATCGCCTACGAGATGAGCCGGCTGGTGAAACGGGTCGGCGACTACATGGCGTCCGCGCCGCGCGAAGCGGCGCACGTCCTGCGGGAGGCCACATGAGCTCGGACGACGGCTGGTACGACGAGGCCGCCGGGCCGCTGGTCCGGCCGTACACGATCACGAGCGGGCGGACGCCGGCCGACACCGCGCGGCTCGACCTGTCCACGCAGGTGATGACGCTGCGGTCGGAGCAGGAGCCGGTCGGGCTCGGCCCGGAGCACGTGGCGATCGTGCAGCTGTGCCGCCACCCGGTTTCGGTCGCGGAAATCGCGGTCTACGTGAAGATCCCGCTGGGGGTCGTGCGCGTGCTCGTCGGCGACCTGATCGAACGCGGCCTCGTGATCACGCGCTCCCCCACCCACCACCCGGCGCAGTCGCCGGACCTCGAAACTCTCCAGGCGGTTCTCGATGGCCTCATCAAGTACTGACGGCACCGGGGCCGACCTGGTCCCGACGCCGGTCAAGATCATCGTCGCCGGCGGGTTCGGTGCCGGGAAGACCACGATGGTCGGTTCGGTCAGCGAGATCCCGCCGCTGACGACCGAAGAGGTGCTCACCGAGGCGAGCGCCGGCATCGACGACCTGTCCGGCGTGGAGCGGAAGACGACCACGACGGTCGCGCTCGACTTCGGCCGGATCACCATCTCGCCGCGGCACGTGCTGTACCTGTTCGGAACGCCGGGGCAGGCGCGCTTCTGGTTCATGTGGGACGACCTGGCGCGCGGGGCGATCGGGACGGTCGTGCTGGTCGACACCCGGCGGCTGGAGACCAGCTTCGCCGCCATCGACTTCTTCGAACGCCGGAAGATCCCGTTCGTCGTCGCGGTGAACTGCTTCGACAACGCGCCGCGCTACACCGCCGACGAGATCCGGGAGGCCCTCGTGGTCCCGGATCGGGTGCCCATCGTCATGTGTGACGCGCGTGACAGGGACTCCAGCAAGCTCGCGCTGATCCGGTTGGTGAAGCACGCGATGACCGTGGTGCCCGCGCGGGTCTGAGACCTGCGCGTTGTCCGCTTCGTGTCCGGTCCGGACGCGCCGGTGTCCGAAGTGTCCCTCCGTGTCCACGGCGGACACCGGCGTACCCACATGGCCCAATTGGTTGGACCACCCGGGTGCAGCTTTTTAGTTGAGCAAGCATCCAACTGATAGCATCCGGTCGTGACCGATCGAATGCCGGACTTTCCTGAATATATAAGGGAAAACTACCCCGCATCGGGTCGGCTCTTCGGTGACTTTCTGTGCGGGCTCTGGTCTACCGCCTGTGAAGCGCTCGGGGTCCCGGTCGAGCAGTCCGTCCGGACGACCCAGAAGCTGCGCACCGCCCTGCCCCGGTGGGCGCACGAACGGATCGGGCTCATACCCGCCCACCCGTCCTATGTGGCGGAGGACGGCTTCCCGGCCGAGATGTCGGTGAACTGGTCCGGTGACCGGCCGGAACTGCGCGTGCTCTTCGACAGCCTCGGCCACGACTTCACCTGGCCGGGAGACAGCGATCCCGTCACCCGGCGGCTGGACCGCGTCCACGAGACGTTCACCCCGCGGGCGGGCCGCCCGTCCCCCGCGCCGGTGTGGCATTCGGTCGCCTGGCGCCCGCCGTCGCGCGTGGTCCACAAGACCTACTTCGGGCTCTACGACTGGCCGCACGCGCACCGCGAGGCCGCCGTCGCGGAAGCGATGGACCGGCTCGGCATGGGCGCGGCCTGGGACGACGCCCGCCGCCGCGTCGAAACCGTCGCGGGCGAACGGGAAATCGAGTTCTTCGCGGTCGACCTGGCCGAAGAAACCCGGGCCAGGGTCAAGATCTACTACCGCAACCACGGCGCCGGCCTCGCCGAGGTCAACGACGTCGCTTCGGTGGCGCTGAGCCACGACGCCGGAGCCGCGGCGGCCGCGTACCGCATCCTGACCGGTGACCGGCCCGACGCCGGTGCGGCCGCGCTGAGCTGCCTGGCGTTCCGGTCCGGGGTGGACCGGGCCGCGGAGTCCACGACGTACCTGCGGCTGCCGGATCTCACGTCCAGTGACGAAGAAGCCGTCGAGCGCACGGCGGAACTGCTGCACCGCGAAGGCGTCGACCCCGGCCGGTTCCGCCTCCTGACCGCCGCGCTGGCGCCGCGGCCGCTGGCCGAAACGCGGCTGCTGGAGCTGGTGAGCTACCGCACAGCGGGCCGCCGCGGTGACGTGACCACGTACTTCCGGTTCCCCGTCTACGACCGGGCGCTCGCGCCTGTTGATCTTCGCTAGCCGTCCCGGAAGGATGATCTCCCGCAGCACCACGGTAAGGAGCCGATCGTGACCCAGCAGGACGTCGAGCGCATCGCCCGTCACAACGAGCAGCGGCAACGGGAATACGAGTCCTCGGACTTGATCCGCCTGCTGGCCGACGAGGCCACGTCGGCCGAGACCAGGAAAGCGGTGCTCACGTACCTGCAGCCGTGGTCGAACGCGTTCCAGCGGATGATCAGCGCGCGGGTCAGCTTCGAGAGCGACCCGGAACTGCGGGCGCTCGCACTGGAGCACCAGCAGGAAGAGGTCGGCCACGACAAGATCCTGGCCCGCAGCCGCGCGGAAGACCGGCAGCTGGTCTGGGACCCCGTCATCGAGATGGGCGCTTCCTGGTTCGTCGACCAGTTCGCGATCCTGCCCGGCGTGCAGCGCGCGGTGCTGGCGCACCTGGCCCTCGAAGCCGGCAGCCTCGTGTTCAGCCAGGCGGGCACGAAAGCGTTTCCCGAGGACGAGTACTTCGAGCTGCACGACGAAGCCGACGTCGAGCACCTCGAGATGGGGTACGAAGTCCTGCGGCAGCGCGGGGACTGGACGGAGGACGCGGTGATCGCCGTCCTCGACCGGGCGTGGCAGGTGATCGGCGTGGTTTCCGACCGCATCGCCGAGTGCGCCCGCCGCGATACGGTGGCCGCATGACGACACCTGAACCCGCCGGCGCGGCCCGTGCGATCGCCGAGGAGGCCGCGCTCGCGTACCGGGAAGCGTTGGGAGACCGCCTGATCGGTGCGTACCTGCTGGGCAGCCTTTCCTACGGCGGCTATTCCGCGGCCGCCAGCGACATCGACCTGGCCCTCGTGCTCACCGACGTCCCCGGCGGCGACCCGGTCGGACCGGTGACGGCCGAGCTGCAGGAGCGGAGTCCGTTGCACCGCAAGCTGTCGGTGTTCTGGGCTTCCCTCCCGGCCCTGCGCGAAGGCCGCGACGACGGCCGCTTCCCGGCGCTGGACCGCTTGCAGCTGGCCGACCACGGCGTGCTCCTCGACGGCGAAGACGTCCTCGCCGAGGTGGCCCGGCCGACGGCGGAGGAGATGCTGCTGGAGAGCGCGCGGTTCGCGATCGCGGTGCTGGCGACCGACGAGGTGGCCGCCGAGTTCCGCGAGCCGCGGCGCCTGCTGGCCGACAAGGTGTGGTTCACCAAGGCGGTGCTGTTCCCGGTCCGGTTCCTGTACTCGGCAACGCTTCCGACGGGCCGGGCGGCGAACAACGACGAAGCGATCGAGTGGTTCCTGGCCCAGCCGGACGCCCCCGCGGCGTCGCTGGTCAAGCTGGCCGAGCGGGTCCGGGCCGGTCACCCGCTCGAGGCGGCCGAAGCCCGCCCGGAACTGCTCGCGGGCCTGGTTCCGTTGTACGGCCACTACATCGAGGCGGAGACGAAGCGCCTGCGCGACACGGGCGCCCCCGCCGACGTCGTGACGGCGTTCGAAAACTGGGGCGCGCGGCTCGGCTGACGACGGCCGGTGCCGGCCCGGTCACGACTGCCGGGTCGGCACCTGCGGGTTCCGGGCCGCCCACGCGGCCACCTGCGCGCGCGAGTCGAAGCCCAGCTTCCGCAGGATCCGGTTCACGTGCCCTTCCGCCGTCCGGCGGGAAATGACGAGCCGGTCCGCGATCTCCTGGTTCGACCGGCCGTCCGCGATCAGGAACGCGACTTCCCCTTCGCGGCCGGTCAGCGGCGTCGGCCGCTCCGGGTCCGCGGCCTCGGACCGGGGCGGGCCCAGGTCCCCCAGCGCGTAGGCGATCGCCTCCGGCAGGGCGAACTCGCGCCCGCGCCGCACCGCCGCTTCGAACGGCCCGTCGCCCAGCGCCCGCCGGGTGCGCGTCTCGCATTCGCCGTGCGGGGCACCGAAGTAGCGGGAACCGAACATCGGGAAGCCGACCGCCTGCCAGATCGGCTGCGCCGAACCCAGCATGATCGCGGCCGGCTCCCAGCGTTCGCGGGCGGCTTCGGTCCACGCCAGCGCCTCGATCGCCAGGACGATGCCGAGCAGGTCGTGGAACGTGCTCTTCACGCGCAGGCAGTCCCGCCCGCGTTCGGCCGCCCGGTCGAGGTCGCCGCGGCCCAGCGCGACCAGAGCCTGCGCGTAGACCGCGTACGCGTGCGCCCACTGCTCGCCGTGCGCGACGCCGGTCGCGCACGCCTCCTCGCACAGCCGGCCCGCGCGGTCGAGGTCACCGAGGAAGATGGAGGCGACGGCCAGTTCGATGCCCGCCAGCATCACGTTGCTGTTGAGCTCGCCGAGCTGCCGGTAGCGGGCCTGCGCCTCTTCGAACAACGCCTTCGCGTCCCCGACGTCGTCCCCGACCAGCAGGTTGCAGCCGAGCCGGTGCGTCGCGTACGCCAGCACGACGTCGTCGCCCGCCCGCCTCGCGTAGGCGCGGCACTCCTCCAGCATCGCGACGGCGGCGGCGTTGTCACCCTGCAGCGTCGCGACGTACCCGTTGACGCACAACGCTTTCGCCCGCTCCGCGTCCGGTTCGGCGTCGAGCGCGAGCGCGCGGTCGAGCCAGTGGCGGCCTTCGCCGAACACCCCGCAGCCCGCCCAGTAGAACCAGAGCGTCGAGGCCAGCCGGAGACCGGTCCCGAGCTCCCCCGGTTCGGTCAGGCTGTAGTCCAGCGCGGCCCGCAGGTTCGCGTGCTCCAGGCGGGTCCGCCGGAAGATGTCCGCCTGCTCCGGGCCGAACCACGCGCGCTCGCTCCGCTCGGCGACGTCGAGGTAGTGGTCGCGCATCCGCCGCAGCACCGCCGCCGTCTCGCCGGACCCGGTCAGCTTGTCGCGGCCGAACTGCCGCAGTGGTTCCAGCAGCCGGAACCGCTGCCGGTCGCCGTCGGCCTCGCGGATCAGCACCGACTTCTCCACCAGCCCGGCGAGCCGGCTCCGCAGCTCGGCGGCGGGCAGCCCCGCACCGGCGCAGACGCGCTCGGCCGCCGCCAGGTCGAAGCCGCCCGCGAACACCGACGCCCGCGCCCACAGGTGCCGTTCGGCCGGGCAGCACAGCGCGAAGCTCCACTCGATGGCGGCGCGCAGCGTCTGGTGCCGCGGCTCGCCACCGCGCTTGACCGTGCCGGGCAGCCCGAAGCAGTCGCCCAGCCCGGTTTCCAGCTCCGCCAGCGTCAGCACCCGCAGCCGGACCGCGGCCAGCTCGATGGCCAGCGGGATCCCGGCCAGCAGGCGGCAGATCGAGCCGACCCGCTCCTGGTTCTCCTCGGTGACCGCGAACTCCGGGTCGACCGCGGCCGCGCGCTCGGCGAACAACGTCAGCGCCGGGTAGCGCAGCCAGGCCCCGCCGGCCAGCGGGCGGCCCGGGGCCGGCACCGGCAGCGGCGAGACCGGCCACAGGTGCTCGCCGGCCAGCGCGAGCCGTTCCCGGCTGGTCGCGAGCAGCCGGAGCCCGGGCGCGGCCCGCAGCAGGTCGTGGGCCAGCGCGGCGCAGGCGTCGAGGAGGTGCTCGCAGTTGTCGAGGACCACCAGCGCCCGGCGCTCCCGCAGGTGCTCGGCGAGCACGCCCGCCGGGCTCCGGCCGGTTTCGTCGTGCACGCCCAGCGCCTCGAGCACGGTGTGCGCCACGAGCGCGGGGTCCTGCAGCCCGGCGAGCTCGACCAGCCAGACGCCGTCGGGGAACGCGCGGGACAGCCCGGCGGCGGTCTGCACGGCCAGCCGCGTCTTGCCGACCCCGCCCGCGCCGGTCAGCGTGACCAGCCGCGCCCGCGTCAGCAGGTGCTTGACCTCGGCCACGTCGGCCTTGCGTCCCACGAAACTCGTGCTGTCCGCGGGCAGGTTGCCCCTCTCGAACCCCGTGCCGGCCTTGCCCACGACTGAAACCGTATGGAGGGCACCACGACCGGTCAATGCGGGGGCACGGGCGTCCCTCGGAGGTTGCAACGCACGGGCGTCAGGCGTCCGGGATCCGGTACAACGTCGGCGCGTCGCCGCCGTGCATCGCGGCCAGGCTCGTCCGGCACGCCTGGCGGACGTCGCGGTTCGCCGCCGATCCAGCCTGACCGCAGCGCGGGCAGAACAGGTGCACCGCACCGGGCGGGGTTTCGTCGACGGCGACGTCGACCGGGCACTCGCAGCGGCGGCACCACCGGTGCCCGGTGGCGACCAGGACGTGCAGCGGATCGCCGACGCACTGGTGGGTCCAGCACCGGTGGACGTAGCAGGTGCTGCGGGTGTGCGGGCTGAGGCCGTGCTCTTCGGCGGTGTCTTCGGCGGCCAGGATCGCGGCCAGCCGCCGGTCGGCGAGGTCGGCGTAGCGGTCGCGGCTGCGGGCGGGCGAGGGGGCCGGCCGCGCCTCCGGGACGTCCGAGGGGGTGACGACCCGGAGGAGGGGACGCGACCGGCCGTGCACCATGGGTTCCGAACCTCCTGCGGACTACTGCGGCACCTCCGAGCCTGCTCCGCCACGGCCACGCACCGCACCCGTACAAGTACCCGACTCCATACCTGTCCCGGATCACCGAACGCACCCGCGGGACTACTTCCCGCAGTCTCGGCCACTCGGCTACCGCAGGGTCAGCGGCGTTTCCGACTCGACGCGGGTGAGCTTCTCCGGATTGCGCACGTAGTAGACGCCGGTGATGCGCCCGGCCTCGACCCGCACGGCCATCACGCCGTCGAGTTCGCCGTCGAGGCGCAGGGTCAGGCCGGGGTTCCCGTTGACCACCGTGGGCTCGGTGGTGAGCGCGGCCTCGTTCTTGGCGAGCCCGCCGAGGACCAGGCGCGCCAGCCGGCCGGCCCCGGTGATCGGCCGCGGCACCGCCTGCTTGATGCCGCCGCCGTCGCTCAGCATGACGACGTCCGGTGCGAGGACGTCGAGAAGTCCTTGCAGGTCACGGCTTTCCAGTGCGCGCTGGAACGACGCCAGCACGGCCCGGGTTTCCCGCGCGGAGACGGTCTCGCGCGGGCGCCGGGCGTCGACGTGCCGCCGCGCGCGGTGTGCGATCTGCCGGACGGCGGCCGGGGTCTTGCCGACGGCGTCCGCGATTTCGTCGTACCCGAAGTCGAAGACCTCGCGCAGCACGAAGACAGCTCGTTCGGTCGGCGCGAGCGTCTCGAGGACGAGCATGAGCGCCATGGACACGCTCTCGGCGAGCTCGACGTTCTCGGCGACGTCCGGCGTGGTGAGCAGCGGTTCCGGGAGCCAGGGACCGACGTAGGCCTCCTTGCGGCGCTTCATGGTGCGCAGCCGGTTGAGCGCCAGGCGGGTGGTGATCCGGACCAGGTAGGCGCGCTCGTCGCGCACCCCGGCCGGGTCGACGTCCGCCCACCGCAGCCAGGTTTCCTGCAGCACGTCCTCGGCGTCGGCCGCGGACCCGAGCATCTCGTAGGCGACGGTGAACAGCAGGTTCCGGTGGGCGACGAAGGTGTCGGTGGCGTTCATGGTCGGCTCCTTTCCTCGCCGCGGTCAGGCCGCGAACCGTCCCCAGGCGACGAACACGGCCACGGCGAGGTACGCGAGGTTCAGGACCGCGAACTTCGCGCTGCCGTACCGGACGTGGGTGATCATCGCACCGGCCATGAGCAGCACCCAGCAGGCGGCGGTCACCGGCACGAGCACGGGCGCGATCCCGGTCAGCGCGGGCAGCACCAGCCCGGCGGCGGCGAGCAGTTCGAGCACCCCGAGTCCCCTGACGAACCCGGGCCCGGCCGCGGCGGTCCACTCCCCGCCCGGCGCGGCGGCCAGCTTCTCCACGGGCAGGAACGCCTTGCTGACACCCCCGGCGAGCGCGACGAGCGCGAGCGCTCCGGCGGCGATCCACAGCGCCAGTTCCATGGCGGTCTCCTTCTCTCGGTTCGGCCTCAAGACACCGCTCGGAAGGTCCTTGTGACAGCGCATGACGGGGATCACTTGTTCTCTGTACCTACTAGTATGTACGGTGCTTCGCATGGAGATCCTGATCCCCTCCGCGAGCACGCCCGCCCCCGCCGAAGCGGTCACCGGCAGCGCGTGGGTCACGGCGCTGGCCACCGGTTCCCGCACGCAGGTCGACACCGTCCGGTTCGCCCCGGGCGCCCGCACCCGCTGGCACCGCCACCCGCTGGGCCAGATCCTGGTCGTGACGGAAGGAATGGGCCACGTCCAGAGCAAGGGCTCCCCACCCGAGCTGATCCGCCCGGGCGACACGGTCCGGGTGGCACCCGGCGAGTGGCACTGGCACGGCGCGACGGACACGACCCCGCTGACCCACCTGGCGATCGAGGAACTCCCGGCGGACGGCACCCCGACGGAACTCGGCTCGTTCCCGGACGCCGAAGAGCTGCCGGCGGTGAGCCGCGCACTGGTGCTCGAGCAGCACCTCCCGGAACCCCGCGTGATCGACCACTTCGAAGTCCGCCGCATCTCGATCGCCCCCGGCGGCGGAACGGGGTTGCACGTCCACAACGGCCCGGTGTTCGGCAGCATCGAGCGGGGTTCGGCGGTGTACCAGATCGAGGGCGAGCCCCCGGTGCTGCTGAGCCGGGGCGACGTCTTCTACGAACCGGAAGCGACGCGGATCGCGCGGTTCGACGCCCAGGGCGAGGGGGTCACGTTCGTCGCCCACTTCCCCGCTGGGCCCGGCGAAACCCCGCGCCTGGACCCGGTTCCCGCTTGACCGGCTACCCGAGCAGGACGTCGCGGCCCCGCTGGTGCAGGTGCTCCAGCGCGTCGAAGACGACCACCCGCCGGTACCAGTCCAGCCACTCGCCGGCTTCCTCCGCGACCGTCGCGATCCGCCGCAGGTCGGCGTCCCCCGGCAGGGCGCCGGGATCGCGGTAGTGCGTGGAGAGCACGCCGAGGCCGCTGCCGCCCGGGCCGAGCACCGGGGTGCTCTGCACCGCGCGGACGCCGGCGCGCAGCAGGCCGCTCTGGTCGGTGCCCGCCAGGTGCGGATCGGTCTCCAGGTCGGTGCTCACGACCTGCCGCCGGTGCCGCAGGGCCAGCGAGCACGTCGTGCCACCGGTGACCATCGCGAACGTTCCGGCGAAGGCGTCGTCGAAGCCCCGATGCCCCTCCAGCCACAGGCCGATGTGGAAGGGATCGGCGGTCTGGGTGCTGCCGCGGTCGGAGCCGCTCAGGGAGAGGACGCGGTCGAGCGCCTCGCACAGTGTCGTGGCCGGCGTGGTGCGCGACCGGAAGGACGCCCGTGGCCGCGGGATGCGCCGCCGGCCGGGAAACCATTCCGGGCCGCACGGTTCCCGCAGGTCGAGGACCGCGCCGGCCAGCAGCCGCAACCGGACGTTGAACCGTTGCGACGCCTCCCGCATGAGCCCGAACGCCACCGGCTCGGGCACGCCGTAGCGCCGCCGCACCGCCCGCAGGGATCGGGCGATGTGGGCGCGGGTGTGCATCCGGCGGACGTCGATGACGGCGGGAGCCGGCAACGCGAAGTCCGGCGGCAGGCCGAGCAGCCGCAGCGCCTCGCCGGTCGAGCCGGCCAGGTCGGCACCCGGACCCGGTGCGATGAGCTTGACGGCCGTCGCCGCGGCGCCGATCGCGACGATGACCGTCGACGCGGTCGTCCGGGCGGCGTCGCGCAGCACGGCCGCGCCGGCCGCGGCGACCACCGTGCAGCGGGTCAGGTCGACGACCAAGCGCTCGCCGGGCGGGACGTACTCCGCGAGGACTTGCGCCACCGTCGGCGCCGCCACCTTGTCGAGGCGTCCGGAAAAAGCCACCACGCACACCGCGTCCGGCACGAAGCGGACTTCAGCGTTGACATCGGGATAGCCGTTCACCGCGGCTCTCGCTTCCTTCGCCGCCGGGTTCTCGCGAATCTCCGCGGTCAGTTCGGCAACAGTACCCACGGCACCGAATCCGCGCTCGTCGCGCAACGGACGGCGAATCGATGCACATTCGAAAGCGGGGCACCGGATTTCTCCGGTGCCCCGCTGTTTCCCGCGAACCGTCAGACGGTGTGCGGGGTGTGCGCGACGGTGTTCCAGCCCGAGGCGTGGACGCCGGCGTCGCCGCCGTTGCCCGCCCAGCCGGAGTTCCCGCCGGTGGTGCTGCTGTCGTTCCCGGCGTCACCGGTCGAACCGGTGGCACCCGTGTCACCCGAGTTGCCCGAGGTCACCGTGGTGTGCGACGTCGTGCCGTTCTCGTGGGTGCGGCCACAACCGTGGTGCCGGCCCTGCTGCTCGTGCCCGCGGGCCGAGGTGACGGCGGTGTTGCCGCCGGTCGAGCCCGAAGTGCCCGAGTCACCGGACGTGCCGGTCACCGCGTTGTTGTGACTGGTGGCGTTTCCGGCATCACCGGAATCGCCGCCGTTGCCGCCCTTGGCGGTGCCGGTCACGACACCCAGGAGGCCCTGTCCGTGCCGGTTCCGGCCGTGCCCACCGGTGTTCGTGGCGGAGTTGTGGCCGGTGCTCACGACGGTGGCGTCGCCGCCGTTGCCCGCCCAGCCGGAATTCCCGCCGGTGGTGGTGCTCCAGTTGCCCGCGTCGCCGGTCGAACCGGTGGCGCCGGTGTCACCCGAGTTGCCCGAAGTCACCGAAGTGGCCGACTTCGTGCCGTTTTCGTGGTTCCCGCGGTTGCCCTGGCCACCCACGGTCCACCCGACGGCGGAATTGCCGCCGGTGGAACCGGAGTCGCCCGAGGTGCCGGAATTCCCGCTCACCGCGTTGTTGTGGCTGGTGGCGTTTCCGGCGTCGCCGGAATCGCCACCGTTGCCGCCCTTGGCGGCGCCGGTCACGACACCCAGGACACCCTGTCCGTACCGGTGCCCACCGGTGGTGGCGTTCTTCCCGGACGTGGCCGTGGTGGCGTCGCCGCCGCGGCCCGCGTTGCCGGAATTCCCGCCGGTGGTGGTGCTGGTGTTGGTCGCGTCACCGGTCGAACCGGTGGCGCCGGTGTTCCCGGAATCGCCCGAGGACACCGAGGTTTCGCACTTCGCCAGCACGCACAGGCCGTAGGCGCTGTTGCCGCCGGTCGAGCCGGAGTTCCCGGAGTCACCCGAGTTCCCCGACGTCGCGGAGTTGGCGCTGGTGGCGTTCCCGGCGTCGCCGGAGTCACCACCGTTGCCGCCCTTGGCGATGCCGGTCACCGAGCCGAGGACGCCGCGGGCGCCCCGCGAGTCCGCGGTGTTCGTGCCCGACGCCGCCGAGGTCCCGGAGCCGCCGTGGCCGGCGTTCCCGGAGTTGCCGCCGGTGGTGGTGCTGGTGTTCGAGGCGTTCCCGGTCGACCCGGTCGCGCCCGTGTTCCCGGAATTGCCCGAGGACACCGAGGTGCTGCACTTCGCCAGCACGCAAACGCCGTAAGCGCTGTTGTGCCCGGTCGAACCGGAGTCGCCCGAGGTACCGGAGTTCCCGCTGACAGCGGTGTTGCCGCTGTGCGCGTTCCCGCCGGAACCGGAGTCCCCGCCGGTGCCGCCGGCCGAAGCACCGGAGACGACGGAGTGCAGTGTGGTGCCGAGCCCGTCCAGCGGGCCCGAGTTCCCGGTGTCCGCACTGGCCACCGCGGATCCCAGCAGGACGAACCCGCCGGAGATGAACGCGGCGGTCAGGCCGCGTCGTACGTACTTGTGCATGGACTTCCCTTTCCTGACCATCTGTCCTCAATGGATTTCCGGAGGTGGAAAGGGTTCGTCAGCTCGGATGGTCGTTGCCGTAGTGTTCGAGCCAGTGCAACGACCACGCACCGGCGGGCGGGGCCCGCCACGTGCGATCCGTCCCGGGCACACCGCTCCCGGCCCCGGTCACGGCGAACTCGCCACCGTGCTGGGCACCGGAACCCGCCGACAGCGCACCGCTCACATCCGCGGGTGGCACGCCGCCATCGGATCCCGGCCGCGGATCGGCAGCACCGATCCGCACCGAACCGGAACGTCCGGCCGCCCACCGGGCCGCGGCCCGCACGTCGTGCCGGCGTTGCGCGTGGGCCTGCTCGACCACGACCGGACCACTCGGCCCGGCAGCCACCGGTACCGAACCGAAGTCCCCGCGTGGCGCGGGGTTCCCCGGCGTGGCACCGCTGTCGTCGCGTGGCGCGGATTTCGCCGGCCACCCGGTCACCGCCCGCACCACCGGCGCGGTCACCGGTGCGGTGGCGCGCAGGACCGGCGAGGTCACCGGAGACAGCGCGTGCACCACCGGCGCGGTGACCGGCCGCAAGGCCGACAGCACCGGCTCCGCCGCGTGCAGCACCGGCCGGGTCACCGGCGCGATCACGGGCTCGAGCCCGTTCGTCACCGGCTTCACCGCCGGAGCCACCCGCGATGTCACCGCGTGCACCGTGCCCGTCACCGGCTTGAGCGCCGGTCCGGCGGGCTTGAGCAGGTCGTGCGCGGTGCTCCCGGCCCGGCTGAGCACACCAGGCCGGTCCGGCGGCGAACCTTCGGAAGCGTTCGCGGCCCCCGACACGGCCAAGGCCAGCAGGGTGAATCCGAACAACGCGCCGGCTACGACGAGCACCCGAAGAACGACCGGGTGCCCCACCGGTGTGTCATCCGTCAGGGAAGTATCCATCCATCTCACCCCCCTTCGAGTCTGGACTTCACCGTCAGTACTGGTTCGGGGCCCGAATCCCCCTCGGATGGGCGAGCAAACGATCTTTTTTTCTTTGTTTGAACGGGTTTATTGTCGCTGGCAACGGGTATGACCTGGGGTTTTGCAGCTCCGCAATACCGCCGAGGCCCAGACCGGCACTACCCGGACAAATCGCTGACGAACCGATGCGATGAGGGTGGTTCCGGCATACGACGTCACCCGATGGTGAAAATCGGTGACTCGACGGGTGGCCACCAGGGGCACCCACCGGCCAGGAGCACGACTACTATCGCACTTAGTAGCTCGCGGTGAACTCGTTGCGACACTTGGTGATCGTCGAAATTTCTTCACCCAAAAGGTGGACGGAAGCACGATCCGTTCGTAATCTGTCCGAGATCTCGCGGCCGATGCCGTTCCCCGACGGCGACGCGGGATCGCTGCCGGGATGCCGGACCACCACCGCGCGCGTCACCTTTTGCGATGCCGCGCGGCCTGGTTCCGGCGAAGAGGACTCCCTCCTGGCAGCCCTACGGCAAAGGAGAACTCCGCGACCGTGCAGTCGCAACCGATCAGGCGCGTGATGTCCGGCGTCCTCGCCGCGGCGTCGGTGATCACCCTCGTCACCGTCGGCCTCCCCCCGGCCACCGCCGCCCCCGTCCCCGTCCTGCAAGCCCCGCCCACCGGCTCCGACGCGCTCGCGAAATACCGCGAACTCGCCGAGCAGGCGGAAAGGCTCAACGAAGACCTCCTCAAGGCCCAGAGCGATCTGGACGCCAAGCAGGGAGAACTCGACAAGGCCACCGGCGACGTCAACGCGGCAAAGGAGCAAGGTGCCGCGGCCACCGAGAACCAGAAGAAGTACCAGGCCGAAGTGGACGAGTTCGCCGGCGCGTCGTTCACCAGCGGGGTCCAGCTGAACAAGCTGTCCGCGCTGCTGGCCGGTACGTCCACGCAGGACTTCCTGGACCGCTCCTCCGCACTGGAGGTCATCGCGACCGAGAAGAACGGCGCGATGGACAACCTCACCGGCGCCGTCCGGCAGGCCGATGACGCCACCGCCAAGGCCACGGACGCCGCGAAACGCGCGCAGGACGCGCGAGACGCCGCAGCGAAGCTGACCGAGGACATCAAGGCCAAGCAGAAGACGCTCAACGAGCAGATCGAGCAGATCAAGGCGGCCGACGAGAACCTGAGTGCCGCCGACCGGGCCGTCCAGCGCGACACCGGCGGCAAGGCGCCCAACGTCAAGGCTCCGACGGCGGCGGCCCAGACCGCGATCAACGCGGCCTTGAGCAAGCTCGGCAGCCCGTACGTGTGGGGTGCCACCGGGCCGAACTCGTTCGACTGCTCGGGCCTGCTGCAGTGGGCGTACGCGAAAGCCGGCATCACCCTGCCGCGCAACTCCGCGGCCCAGGCCCGGTTCGGCACCCCGGTGCCGCGCGACCAGCTGCAGCCCGGCGACCTCGTCGCCTACTACTCGCCGGTGTCCCACATCGGGATGTACCTCGGCGACGGCAAGATGGTGCACGCACCGACCAGTGGCGACGTCGTGAAGATCTCGCCGCTGCAGAGCCAGTACGCCGGTGCGACCAGGCCCACCGCCTGACCGGAGCGCCGAGGCGGGGGCATCGCGCACCTGAGTACTAACTTGCGTAGTACTGTGGCGCCATGGCAGCGCGCATCGGCCGAGTGCAGCAGGTCATCCTGCTGTGCCTGCTGGCGCTGGGCGTCACAGCGATGCACCACGTCTCGGCGTCCGGCGAGCCGGACTCCGTGGCAGCGATGTCCGTCGCCGCGAGCGTGCCGGCCACGGACACCGGCATGGGCACCGGGGAGCACCACGAACCCGGTCCCGGTGGCGCCCACGAGATGCTCCACCTGTGCCTCGCCATCCTGACCGTGGTCGGCGCGCTCTTCCTGGCCTGGCTCCTGCTCGTGCGCCGTCCGGGCACCGGAACCCACGCGCGAAGGAAGCGCCTGCGGGGTTCACCGGCGCCGGAGCGCCCACCGGACAGACCCGGGCGGACCATCCTGAACTCTCTCTGCGTGCTGCGGGTGTGAGCGGCCGGATCACACCAGCCGTTCACATTCCCCAGTAACCAGAGAAGGTTTTGTCATGCGGAAAAAGCTGTTCCTCGGCGCGCTCGCCGTCGCCTCCGCCGTCGTCCTCGGCGCGTGCGGCGGCAACGACTCGATGTCCGGAATGGACGGTGACCACAACGCCGACGACGTCACGTTCGCCCAGCAGATGATCCCGCACCACAGCCAGGCGCTCGACATGGCGAAGCTGGTGCCTTCGCGCAGCACCGACCCGAAGGTCGTCGACCTCGCCGGGCGGATCGAAAAGGCGCAGGACCCCGAAATCAAGCAGATGCAGGGGTGGCTGACCACCTGGGGCGCGAGCATGCCGGGGATGAGCCACGAGTCGATGCCCGGGATGATGCCCGCCGAGGACATGACGACGCTCGAAGGCAGCAAGGGCGCCGAGTTCGACAAGAGGTGGCTGGACATGATGATCAAGCACCACCAGGGCGCGGTCGACATGGCCGAGACCGAACTGAGCAAGGGCAGTAACCCCGAGGCGAAGGCGCTCGCCCGGAAGATCATCGACGCCCAGCAAGCGGAGATCACCGAGATGCAGGGGCTCCTGCGGAGCTGACGCCGGCCGCGGAGCGAGCCTGCGTGCCGCGGTGCGCAGGCCCGCCCCGGCTATCCTGGCCCGGGGAGGTTCCATGCGGCAGTTCGGCGAACTCGAAGCGGCGATCATGGACGTGCTCTGGGACGCGGCGGAGCCCATGCGGGTGCGTGACGTCCTCGACGAGCTCAACCGGGACCGCGACCTGGCCTACACCACGGTGATGACCGTCCTGACCAACCTGCACCGCAAGGGCTGGGTGGACCGCGAGATGGAAGATCGCGCGTACCGCTACCGGACGATCACCACCCGTGAAGAAGCCACCGCGCAGACGTTGCGCGACCTCCTCGATGCGGCCGGCGACCGCGAGTCCGTCCTCCTGCACTTCGTCAGCTCGGCCTCGGAGGAAGAGTCCGACATCCTCCGCCGGGCGCTGCGACGCAAGGCGCGCAAGCGATGATCCTGGCGGCGGCCCTGCTGCTCGGCGCCGTGGTCATCGGCTGGTGGTCACCGGCGGCGTTGAGCCGGCTCGCCGCGACCGGGGCCGGGCCGGGCACCGTCATCGCGTGGTGGCTGCTCGCCGCGGCCGGCGTCGTCGCCGGCGCCGTCGGCGGAGTGCTCCTGCTGGTGCTGCCGGGCCACGGTCCGGCCGGCGCGGTGCTGCGGATCCTCCACGACTGCTGGTCGACGGCCGGCCACGACGGCTTCCCCGCCCTCGACCCGATCGCCGGGCTGGGGTCGGTCGCGGTGCTGGGCGTGGCCGCCGCCCGCCTGGCCCGCCACGCGCTCGACCGCCGCCGGCGCCGGAACGTCCTGCACCGACGGCACCTGACGGCGCTGCGGCTGTCCGGCGACCAGCAGCCGCTGCCCACGTTGTGGCTGCCCGACGACCAGCCGATCGCCTACAGCATGGGCGGGCGCCGGCCGCTCGTGGTCGCCAGCACCGGGCTGGCCGACCGGCTCACCGAGCCGGAACTGCGTGCGGTGCTGGAGCACGAACGCGCCCACGTCCGCGGCCACCACCACCTGCTGACGAGCTGGGCCGAAGTACTCGGCCGGACACTGTGGTTCGTCCCGCTCATGCGCGAGCTGCCCGCCGCCGTCCGGCTGCTGGTCGAGCTCGCCGCCGACCGGACGGCCTCCGCACGGTGCGGCGCTGCGCCCCTGCGCTCGGCGCTCCTGCGGGTCCGCGCGGGCGAAGGTCCCCGGCGCGCGCTCGCGATGGCCGGGGGCGACACCGAGATCCGCCTGAGCTACCTCGACGGCGCCTCGGACCCGCCGTTCACCGCCGGCGTCAAGGCGGTGGCCGGCGGGATCGCGGCCTTGCTCGCGCCGCCCGCGGTGGCGGTCGCCCTGGTCGTGGGCGCCGGCCTCATCGTGTGCCCGTGAGGGTCTGGCTGGTGAAACTCCGCAGCCGCAGGCTGTTGCCGACCACGAACACCGAACTGAACGCCATCGCCGCGCCCGCGATCATCGGGTTCAGCAGCCCGGCCGCCGCCAGCGGCAGCGCCGCCAGGTTGTAGGCGAACGCCCAGAACAGGTTGCCCTTGATCGTCCGCAACGTCCGCCGGGACAACCGGATCGCGTCGGCCACCGCGCGCAGGTCGCCGCGGACCAGGGTGAGGTCGCTCGCCTCGATCGCGACGTCCGTCCCGGAGCCCATGGCCAGCCCGAGGTCGGCCTGCGCCAGCGCCGGTGCGTCGTTCACGCCGTCGCCGACCATGGCGACGACCTTGCCCTCGTCCTGCAGCCGCTTGACGACGTCGAGCTTGTCCGCGGGCAGCACCTCGGCGATCACCTCGTCGATGCCGACTTCCGCCGCCACCGCCCGGGCCACGGCCGCGTTGTCACCGGTCAGCAACACCGGCGTCAGCCCCAGCGCCCGCAGCCGGCCGATCGCTTCGGCCGACGTCGGCTTGACCGCGTCGGCGACCACCAGCACCCCTCGCGCGGCGCCGTCCCAGGCCACCGCGACCGCGGTGTGCCCGCGTTCCTCGGCCGCCGCCTTCGCCGCGGCGAGGTCCGCGGGAAGTGGCTGACTCCAGTCCTCCAGCAGGGCCGGGCGGCCGACCAGCACCGCGTGCCCGTCGACGATCCCCCGCACGCCAAGGCCTTCGACGTTCGTGAAGTCCTCGACCGCGGGCAGGTCCCGGGCTCCGCGGGTGATCGCGGCGGCGATCGGGTGCTCGGACGCGTCCTCGAGCGCGCCGGCCAGCCGCAGCAGCTCGGCCTCGTCGACGCCCTCGGCGACGTGCACGGCGGTGAGCGTCATCCGCCCCTCGGTCACCGTGCCGGTCTTGTCCAGCACCACGGTGTCGACGCGGCGGGTGGACTCCAGCACCTCCGGGCCCTTGATCAGGATCCCGAGCTGGGCGCCGCGGCCGGTGCCGACGAGCAGCGCCGTCGGCGTCGCCAGGCCCAGCGCGCACGGGCAGGCGATGATCAGCACCGCGACCGCCGCGGTGAACGCGGCCGCCGTGCCGGCGCCGCTGCCGAGCCAGAACCCCAGGGTGGCGACGGCCAGCCCGATCACGATGGGCACGAACACGCCGGACACGCGGTCGGCCAGGCGCTGGACCTCGGCCTTGCCGCTCTGGGCGTCCTCGACCAGCTCGGCCATCCGCGCCAGCTGCGTGCCGGCCCCGACCCGGGTGGCCCGCACGACCAGCCGCCCACCCGCGTTGACCGTCGCGCCGGTGACCGCGTCGCCTTCTCCGACCTCGACGGGTACCGATTCGCCGGTGAGCATCGAGGCGTCGACGGCGGACCTGCCCTCTTCGACGACGCCGTCAGTGGCGATCTTCTCGCCCGGCCGCACGACGAACCGGTCCCCCACCACCAGTTCGGCCGTCGGGATCCGCATCTCGGCGCCGCCCCGCAGCACGGCGACGTCCTTCGCGCCGAGTTCGAGCAACGCCCGCAGCGCGGCGCCGGCGCGGCGCTTGGACCGCGCCTCGAAGTAGCGACCGGCCAGGATGAACGTGGTGACGCCCGCGGCGACCTCGAGGTAGATGTTCCCCGCGCCGTCCGACGGCGCGACCGTCAGCTCGAACGGGTGCACCATCCCGGGCATCCCGGCGGTGCCGAACAGCAAGGCCCACGACGACCACGCGAACGCGGCGAGGACGCCCATCGACACCAGCGTGTCCATGGTCGCGGCGCCGTGACGCAGGTTCGTCCACGCCGCCCGGTGGAACGGCCACGCGCCCCAGGTGACCACCGGCGCGGCCAGCGTCAGCGAAATCCACTGCCAGTAGGTGAACTGCAGTGCCGGCACCATCGCGAGGAGGATCACCGGCACCGCGAGCACCGCGCTCGTGATCAGCCGTTGCCGCAGCGGGTCGTTTCCGGCCGGTTCGGGTTCTTCCGCCCGCGGCAGCGTCGCCCGGTACCCGGCGGCTTCGACCGCGGCCACCAGCGTGGCCGGGTCGAGGCCTTCGGGAACGTGCACCCGCGCTTTTTCGGTGGCGTAGTTGACCGACGCGGTGACGCCGTCGAGCTTGGTGAGCTTGCGCTCGATGCGGTGGGCGCACGACGCGCAGGTCATCCCCCCGATCGCGAGTTCGATCTCGGTCATGATCGGCTCCTTCCGCGGTCAGTGGCCGGTGGTGAGGGTGAATTCGGCGGTCCGCACGACGTCGCCGTGGCGGAAGTCGAGGAACAGCCGGTAGGTCCCGGCGCTGGGCACCTCGGCGGCGAACTTCACCTGCGGGCCGGCGCCGGGGGCGGTGTCCGGGTGGACGTGCAGGTAGGCGAGGTCGCCTTCGCGCAACGCGACCAGGTGCCCGTACGCGCCGAGGTAGGGCTGCAGGCCGGTGACCGGGACGCCGTCGCGGCTGACGCTCAGCGTCAACGGCGACGTCTTCCCCGCGGTCAGGTCGCCGTCGAGCTCGACGGTGTAGCCGTCGACCCGGGCCGTGCGGCCGGGCGCGAAGGTCGCGGGCCGGTAGTCCCCGGCGACGGACAGGTCGGTGCCGAGCGTCACCGGCTTCCCGCCGGTGGGCGCGAAGTCGGCGAAGGCGCGGTAGGACCCGGCCGCGGGCAGCGTCAACGGGACGCTCCAGGTGCCGTCCGGAGTCAGCTCGGGGTGGACGTGCCGGAACCCCGAGGTGTCCCGGCGAACCACGATCAGGTGCAGCTTCTTCTCGTGCTCGACGTCGAACGCGGTGACGGGCTCGCCGTCCGGGCCGGTGATGGTGAACGTGAACCGGTCTGGCGTCAGCTTCGCGTCGGCGAACGTGTAGCCGTCCATGCTGGACGCGAACCCACCGGGCAGGGAGTCCACCTCGGCGTTTTCGTTGTGCGCTCCACCGTGGCTGACGTTCTCACCGGCGGCAGCGGCTTCCGGTCCCGCCGCCTTCCCGACGACGAACCCACCGGCCGCGAGCACGGCAAGCGCTCCACCGAAGAGGGCAAGACGTACTGAAGTGTTCATGGTCGATTTCCCCCGATGAGGGCCGGCGGGCTCGTGGTGGTTCGGCTCATTCTCAGAAGGTACCCCTAGGGGGTACCCGTATCAAGTGACCGCCGTCTCGCCGCACCGCCTGCCGCCGCGGCGTCGTCCTGCCGGGTCGATCGGTCACGCGAATTTCGACCTGCCAGGCGCACGCGCGGGGACGGCCGCCCTTGCCACTGTGGGTGGTGGCCCGAGAGGAGGCCTGATGCCGGTCATGGGTGCGGCGAGGTTCGAACGGTTCTTCCGGACGGCCGCGAGCCTGGACGTCGACAAGAGCGATCTGAAACGGTACGACGAGTTCCTCGACCGCAAGATCTACGACCTGTTCGTGGTCGCCAAGGCCACGGCCAAGGCCAACGGGCGGGACGTCATCGAGCCGAGGGACCTGCCGATCACCAAAGGACTGCAGGAGCGCATGCACGAGTTCCTCAAGCTGGACGAGGACCTCGAAGTCGCGCCGCTGCTCGATCAGCTCCTGGCGCGCCCGCCGCTCGGGATCGCGCTCTCCGAAGACACCGAGGCGCGGCTCCCGGCCGTCGCCGGCGGGCTCAGCGTGGCGCTCGCCCAGGCGTTCAAGATCGCCGACCCGCGTGTCAAGAACCCCGGCTCCGACGAATGGGACCAGGTCTTCCGGATGTTCGACCTGCTCATCTGAACGCGGGCGCGAAGCCGACCCGCACCGAACCGAGTCCGGAGATCTCGGCGCGGAAGACGTCGCCCGGTGCGACGGGGACCATCGGGCCGAGCGCGCCGGTCAGCACGATGTCCCCCGCCCGCAACGGATCCCCGCGGCGGGCCAGCGTGGACGCCAGCCAGCGCGCGGCGGCGAGCGGGCTGCCGAGGCAGTCGGCCCCGCTGCCCGCCGAGACCACCGTGCCGTGGCGGGACAACGTCATCGTCACCGTTCGCAGGTCCACGCGGTCGAGCGGCACCCGGGTGCCGCCCAGCACGAACAGGCCGGAAGACGCGTTGTCCGCGACCGTGTCCACGATGGAGATGTCCCAGTCGGTGATCCGGCTGTCCACGATCTCCAGCGCGGGCACCGCGAAACCGGTGGCGCGCACCACGTCCGCCGCGGTGCAGTCCGGATCCGGCAGGTCGTCGCTCAGCACCAGCGCGACCTCGGCCTCGACCTTGGGCTGCAGCAGCCGGCCGGCCGGCACGGTCCCGCCGTCGGCCACGGCCATGTCGGCGAACAAGGTGCCGAAGTCGGGCTGGGCGACACCCAGCTGGCGCTGCACGGCCGGCGAGGTCAGGCCGATCTTGCGGCCGGCGAGCCGCCGGCCCGCGGCCAGGGCGTGCTCGGTGTTCAGCCGTTGCACCGCGTAGGCGGACTCGATGTCGCCGAAGGTGAACAGGTCGCGGATCGGCAGGCACGGCTTGCCGGCGCCGACGGCGTTCCGCAGCAGCTCCGCGGCTTCGCGGACGGCGGGGTTCACGGCAGCCACCGGGTCGGGCGGGTGCGCATGCGGTACCTCCAGGGGTCAGGCGCCGAACGGATCCAGGCAGAAGCCGGACCAGGCGTCGGAGTACTCCGGGTCCGCCGCGGGGCTCAGCAGGTGCCGGTAGCGGCCGGCGTGGAACACCAGCGGCTCGCCCGCGCCGTCGGCCAGGTGGCGGACCTGGCCGACGAACAACGTGTGGTCGCCGGCGGGGTGTGCCTCGACGATCTCCGCGGCCACCTGGGCCAGCGCCCCGGCCACGAGGGGCACCCCGGCGTGGTCGTCGAACCGCGGCCGCAGGTCCGGGTCCGGCCGGCCGCTGAAGTGCGTGCTGACAGCCTCCTGGTCCGCGGCGAGGACGCTGACGCCGTAGACGCCGCTGGCCAGGAGGAGGTCGTGCATCTTCGCGCGTTCGGCGATGGACACCACGACCAGGGCGGGCACCAGGGACACCGACATGAAACCGTTGGCGGTCATGCAGTGCGGTCCTGCCGGGGTCGGCGTGCTGATGATCGTGATGCCGGTGGCGAACCGGCCCATGGCGTCACGGAACCGCCTGGGGTCGACGCTCGCCGCCGGCGCGGCGGTACTCATGGTCCTCCTCGGGATTCGGGTTTTCAGCTGGCGACCGCGCCCGCCGTCGCCAGCAGCAGATCCAGCAGGACCCCCTCGACGTTCGCGGTGACGACGGTGTCGACGAGACCGGTGAAGGCGTCGAGCCAGGCGCCCGGGTCGACGACGACGATCCGGCCGGCGGCCTTGACCGCGTGGAGCGTGCCGAGGTCGTGCCGCCCGAACCCGAGGTAGACGGCGGGCGCGATGCTGCGGGCCAGCGGGCCGATCTCGAGCTGCGGAGGTGCCTCCCCCGCGGCGACCGCGGCGGCCGTCGCGACGAGCGCGATGCCCGGCGTCTCGGCGACGCGTCCGGCGACGCGGCGGGCCCCGGTACCCAGGCCCGGCCCGAGCCCGATGACCAGCCGGGCCGCGGCGAGCCGCGGGCCGTCCGGGCGCTCGATCCGGCGCTCGACCGCGGTGTACGAGGCGTCACCGGTCGCGGTACCACCGGCGAACTCGACGTCCGGCTCCCGCTGGTCGCGCACCGCTCGCGCGGTGAAGGAACCGGGCCGCAGCGTGCCCATCGACGGCGTCGAGTGCGCGATCACCGGCGCGACCACGTCCGCCGACAGGGCCGGCTTGAGCCAGAGCAGGTCGGGCTCGTCGGTGTCGGCGTCACGGACTTCCAGGGCGGTGAAGTCCCCGGTCAGGCCGAGCCCGAGCCGGGCGGCGACGCGCGGGGCGTAGTCGCGGCCACGGGCGCTGAAGGGCGCGATCACCGCGAACGGCGTGTGCGCGGCGATGGCCGTGCTCAGTGCGTCGGTGACCAGGTCCGTGCGGTAGTCCGCCGGCTCGGTGCCCCGCAGCACCAGCACCCGGTCGGCCCCGTGCGCGTAGAGCACGCGCGGGAGGTCGTGCGGCTGGTCGCACGGCAGCACCGCGACGATCGTGGCCTGCAGGTCGCCGGCGACCGAGCGGGCGCAGGCCAGCGCTTCGAGACTCGCCGGGTGGAGGCCACCGCCGGGCAGCGGCTCGGCGACCGTCCAGATCTCGCGCGACGGGGCGGCCACGACGACTTCGGCCTCGGGCTCGAGCGGCGCGAAGGCCGTCTCCAGCAGGGCCGCGGTGTCGAACCCCGCCCCGACGTACTCGGCCCGGCGTTCGCGCGCCTCGTGCCGGATCTCGGCCACGAAGGTCGGCGAACCCCGGGTGCCGAAGTCCTTCGGCCCTCCGCCGAGGTCCTCGGCGGTGAGGGTTTCGACGGCCGACGGGTTCGCTTCGGTCACCCACGGCGGTTCGGTACCCCGCCCGACGGCGACCACCGCGGGCAGCGCGACGGTCCAGGCTTCCCGGCCGACGTCGGTTTCGACGTCGGCGGCGAGCACCCCGTCGCCGATCCGCAGGTTCGTGGCCTGCGTCAGCTGCGGGAGCCCGGCCAGCTCCGCGACCTGCGGGCCGACCTGGGCGGTGCCCCCGTCGAGCGTCCACCGGCCGGTGAGGACCAAGTCCGGCCGCTCCCGGTCGACGAGCCGGGCGAGCGTGCGGGCCGTCGCCAGGGTGTCGGCGCCGGCGAAGCGGCGGTCGACCAGGTGCACGGCCCGGTCGGCACCGCGGCGCAGGGCGTCGAGCAGGGTCTCCGCGGCCGCGGGCGGGCCCATCGTCACGGCCACCACCTCCCAGCCGGTCTCCGCCCGCAGGGACAGCGCGTGCGCCAGCGCGTGCAGGTCCGGCGGGTTGGTGACGACCTGGTCGTCGTCCCGGCGGATCCGTTTCGTGCGTTCGTCGAAGACACCCCGGCCCGGCACCGGGACCTGCTTGAGGCAGACGAGGACGCGGCCCGGCGTGCTCACCCCTGCGCTCCCGCGTAAGCGTCGTCCTCGACGTCGTACTCTTCGCCCGGCGCGAGCATCCGGAACTCCTTCTTGCGCGCCCCGCACACCGGGCAGACCCAGTCGTCCGGGATGTCGGCGAACGACGTGCCGGGCTCGATCCCGCCCTCGGGGTCGCCGAGGCGGGGGTCGTACACGTCCTGGCAGACGTCGCAGATCCACAGCGCGGTGTCCGGATCGGCCTGGGTTTCTTCGGTAGCCACCAGCGTCTTCATCGACGCCTCCTTTCGAGGTGGACAGGAGACGGCCCCGGAACTCGGGGTTTCCGAGGCCGTCTCCTCGCTTGGTGCGGCGGGCGGATCAGGGCTCGAGCCCCGCCATGCGCGTCATCCCGCGCACGCCCAGCCCGCCGTCGCTGTGGATGATCGTGCCGGTGACCGCGGGCGCGCGTTCCTTCGCGGCGAGGAACGCGTAAGCCCAGGAGTGGTCCTCCGGCTGGGCGACGACGCCCAGGGGGTTGATCCCCTTGATCAGGCCTTCGATGTCCGGGACGTCCTTCAGCGACTGGCCTTCGCTGGCCAGCGCGGGAATCCCGCGCAGGTCCGTGATCGTGCCGCCGGGAGCCACGCCGTTGACCCGCACGTGCGGCGAAAGCTCGTACGCCAGCTCGGTCACCAGACCGCGGACGGCGAACTTCGACGACACGTAGAGCGGACCGCCGCCACCGGGGTAGAACCCGGCGTTGGAAATGGTGAGGATGACCTGGCCGCGGTTCTCGATCAGCTGGTCCAGCGCCGCCTTCACGGTCAGCAGGTTGCTCTTCACGTTGACGGCGAAGAGCTGGTCGAACGCCTCACCGATCTTGTCCTTCGGCAGCTGCGGGAGCTCCGTGAAGTAGTCGAACACGCCGACCGCGCAGACCACGGTGGTGAGCGAGCCGAACGCTTCCGTCACGTCCGCGACCGCGCGTTCGTTGTCCCACATGGAAGTCGCGTCGCCTTGGGTCACGACGACGGCGTCCGCGGGCAGTTTCTCCTGCAGGTCCCGCGCCTTCTCCGGCGAGATCTCGAGGATGCCGACCTTCGCGCCCTCTCGCACGTAGAGGTCGACCACGGCCCGGCCGATGCCGGATCCCCCGCCGGTGACCAGTGCGACCTTCCCGTCCAGGAAACCCATGGGAATCAGTCCTTTCCGAGCAGAGCCGACAGCGGGCGCGCGTTGAGCTCCGTCCCGGGGCCGTACGGGGTGTCGAGCAGCTTCGAGAACGTTTCGGGTGGCTGCCAGGTGAGGCTTTCCAGCTGCAGCGGGTCGAGCAGGGTCTGGAACCCGAGCCGGGGCGAGCTGACGAGGAGGCGTTCCCGCTGGCCGGTGCTGGTGTAGCTGACCTGGATCACCGTGAATTCGTTGGCGATCTGGATGATCGGGTCCTGGCCCTCGTTGTGGATGATGGTCACCGAACTGCCTCCGTCACATGATCAGGGCGAGGTTGTGCGTCATGATGGTGGTCTGGTCGAGCACGACCACCCGCTTGGCGAGCCGGTAGCCACCGGCCACCCGGCGGAGCACGTCGTGGCGCTCGCCGGAGAGGATGTCGAACGTCGCGACGTCGCCGCGGGTGCGGTAGAGCAGCAGGTTCGACTTCACGGCCACCTCGTCCGCCGTTTCGCCGGCGGCGACCCGGACGTTGGTCACGAAGTGCCGGGAGCGCGACGGCGGGTCCTCCGCCCACGCGTACTCGGTTTCCAGGCGCAGCACGCGCATTTCCATCGAGTCCCAGTCGTCGTCCATCAGGGTCATCCCCTCGACGATGTCCGTGTCGGCTTCACGCTCACGCGTGACCCGCAGCGGCACGACGTACGACAGGTCCTCGGCCACCAGGTCGAGCCACTCGCGGTACTTGCCCGCGTCGAGCAGTTCGGCTTCGGTGAACAGCCACTCGGTGACTTCGCGGACCGTGGCGTCGGTGATTTCCGTTGCAGTGGTCATGGTCGCTACGCCTCCGCCCGGGTGAGCGCTTCGGCCGCGGCGGCGTCGGAGACTTTGCCGTTTTTGTTGTGTGGCGCCGGGTCCGTCACCATCAGCTGCATCCAGTACTCCATGAAGTTGCGCTGGTTGGCTTCGGCGTAGTCCATCGGGAACGCCTTGCCGGGACCGGGCCAGTCGGGGTCGGGCTCGTAGACGCCGCGGCCCATCTGGTAGTTGAGCTCCATCTTCTTGGCGTACTGGGCACCCAGCACCCGGGTGATGCTGCGCCAGTTCTCGGCGTCGTCCTGTTCGAACGCACCGGAAATCCCGAACGTGCGCACGTAGGCCTGGTAGCTCTCCTCCTTGTACCAGTCCGGCGCTTCCTTCTCGACGAGGAAGAAGGACATGATCTCCATCTTGTCCGGGCCGAGCGGGTGCCACAGGCGGAGCGTGAGGAACGACGTCGGCGGCGAGACGTGGTCCTTCGACATCAGGAAGTTGCCAATCGACAGGTTCGGGAACACGGTGCCGTGGATGAACGCGACCGGCCGGAACACCTCGACCTGCTCCGGCGAAAGCCGGCGCTGCAACTGCTCGACGATGTTCTCCGGCATGCCCAGGAACTCGGGCAGCGGGATGCCCGGCGGCGGGCCGATGATGCCGAGGCCGTGGCCGTGCTCGGTGTGCACGTGCTCGCCGTAGAGCGCGAACTTCGGGTCCGGCGGGGCCAGCCCGAGTTCCACCATGGACCGGTGGGTCATCATCGTGTGGTAGGCGTCGCCGATGAAGTTGTCGGCGCCGAGCTTCCAGTTCGCGTCGACGACCCAGCGCTGCGGGGCGCCGACGACCTGCAGGCCGGCGTCACTGCGGTCCAGCACGATGTCGAGGTAGAACTTCATGTCCCCGAGGTAGTCGTCGAGGGACTGGGCGTCCGGGTCGAGGCAGCCGAAGATCAGCCCCTTGTAGGTGTCCAGCTTCGGGACGGGCTTGAGCTGCCACAGGGACTTGTCCAGCTTGTTGCCGTACGCCTCGCGCCCGGCGGGCACGCCGACGAGACTGCCTTTGTTGTTGTAGGTCCACCCGTGGTACGGGCAGCGGAAGTGGGACGCGTTCCCCATTTCGGCGCGGCAGACCTGCATGCCGCGGTGGCGGCAGCTGTTCAGGTGCCCGCGGACCTCGCCGTCCTCGTCACGGCAGACGATGAACTGGTCTTCCGAGATGTACCGGACGACGTAGTCGCCGCGCTCCGGGATTTCGCTTTCGTGGGCGAGGAAAACCCACGAGCGGCCGAAGACGCGCTCGCGCTCGGCGTCGTGCATCTCCGGGTCGTTGATGATCGCGGCCGGAACGGTCCAGTCGGCCTCTACGTCGTGCAAACCCTTCTCGAGGATCTGCCGGAGTTCATTCCTCAACATGTGACCGCCTTGGCATCGGACATCTTTGTCTCCTCCGAAGAATCGCGGGCCCACAATGAGCCGGGCCGCGGCGACTGCTTGACTGGATTTCTAAGATACTAGTATCTTCAGCCTCGTTGTCAAACCCCAAGTTGTCCGCCGCGGAGGCGAACCGAAGGAGAGCGCACCATGGGAACACCCGTCCTGTCGCCGGAGTGGATGAAGTCCTACGCCGAGCTCTGGAACACCACGGACGCCACACGTGAGGGCCTCAAGAAGCTGAGCATGGTCGTCGAATACCGGCTCGCGGAGGACGAGAGCCGCGCGGGCCAGATCGAGGTGAACGCCGGCGAGGTCGTGCGGGCCGGCGTCCCGGCCGAAGGCGTGAAGCCGGACTTCGTGCTGACGGCCAAGGTGGAGACCTGGCAGCGCCTCGGCGAGGGTGAGCTGCCCGCCGCCAAGGCGATGGTCACCCGGAAGGTCAAGTTCCGCGGCTCCATGTCGGTGGCGCTGGCCAACCTGCCCGGGCTCGAAGCCGCCATGAAGATGTTCGGTCAGATCGACGACACCGACTGGTCGGTGGACTGACCACGGCCGCGGGCACCTGAAGCCGGAGCGGGCGCCCGCTCCGGCTTCAGCACTGCCCCGGACGGCGCGAACCCCTGCTCCACCCGGCCCAATGAGCCGGTCACCGCGCGACAGCCTTCGCTTCGGTGCGCCACAGCTCGTCACTGACACGCTAGAATCTCGGCGTGATCACCAGTACGTCCGCACCGACCTTCCCGCACCGAAGGGCCGGATAGTCCATGCCCATGACCGCGTCAGTCACCAAGACGGATCAGATCTACCAGGCGCTCCTCGGCCAGCTGCTCGAGGGACGCCACCAGTTCGGCGAGATCCTCAGCACCTACGACCTCGCCACGGAATTCGGCGTGAGCCGCAGGCCGGTGATGGACGCGGTGATGCGACTGGCCTCGGCCGGGTTCATCTCGGTCATCCCGCAGGTCGGCTGCCAGGTGGCGGTCCCGGACGAACGCAAGGTGCGCGACCACTTCGCGGTGGCGGGCATCCTCGAAGGAGCGGGCGCGCGGCTGGCGGCCCTCACCGCCACCGACGCCCAGCTGGCCGAGATCGACGACATGCTGGTGCGCGGCACCGGCCCGGCCAAGCGGAACGACGCACTGGCCTTCGCCGGGGCCAACCGCGACTTCCACTCCGCCGTGCTGGCCGCGTCCGGCAACCAGCGGCTGGCCGAACTGGCCATGGACACCTGGGACCTCAACGACTTCTACCTCCAGAAGAACCGGTTGAGCACGGACCTGAAGCAAGCGCAGGGCGAGCACACCGCGATCGCGGAGGCGATCGAGCGCCGGGACGCCGAGCGGGCCGGCCGGCTCATGGAGGAACACGTCTCGCGGTTCTGGAAGTTCGTGGAAGTGTAGCCACTTTCACCTGAACGGGTGTCATGCCACTGGCCATGACGCCCGTTTTCTTTTTCCGTCAATGGGTGACATCTCCATCCGCTTGCCTCTGAGATTCTAGTATGCCAACATAGGAGGATGCCGCGACAGGAAGGAACGCTGTGGAGCAGCACATAAGCATCTGGGGTGATTTGGCGGGCGTCGAACTGCGCCAGCGGACCGTGGACGCGGCCGGCGTCGCCACGCGGGTGGTGGAAGCGGGCACCGGGCCGGCCCTGGTCATGGTGCACGGCACGGGAGGGCACCTGGAGGCGTACGCCCGCAACATCCGCGACCTGGCGAAAGAATTCCGGATCGTCGTCTACGACATGGCGGGACACGGCCATTCGGCCAAGCCCGACCGGCCCTACACGATCGATTACCTGAGCGACCACCTGATCGCGGTCCTGGACGCGCTGGGCATCGAAAAGGCCCACCTCTCCGGCGAATCGCTCGGTGGCTGGGTGGCGGCGTGGGCCGCGGCGCACCACCCCGAACGCGTCGACCGGCTGGTGCTCAACACGCCCGGCAACATCACGAACAAGCCGGAAGTGATGGCCGGGCTCAAGGAATCGAGCATGAAGGCGGTCCGCGAGGCGAGCCGGCAGAGCGTGCGCACCCGGGTCGAGTGGCTCTTCCACGACAAGAGCCTCGTCACCGACGAGCTCGTCGACCTGCGGCTGCGGATCTACACCCAGCCCGGCTTCGAGACCGCCATGCGCAACATCCTCGCGGTGCAGGACTGGGAACACCGGCGGCCGTACGTCTGGTCGCCGGAGTGGTGCGGCCGCATCACCGCCCCGACCCTGCTGCTGTGGACCGACCACGACCCGACGGCTTCGGTCGAAGAAGCCGCGCTCCTGGAGGAGCTGATCCCCGGAAGCCGCCTCGAGGTCATCGAGGGCGCGGGCCACTGGCCGCAGTGGGAGAAGCCGGACCAGTTCACCGAGACCCACATCAGGTTCTTGAAAGGAAAGTGATGACCGCACGAAACGGCGCCGCGTACCTCGACCGGCTGCGCACCCACAGCCCGGAGCTGTGGGTCGGGGCCGAGAAGATCACCGACGTGGCCGGGCACCAGGCGACGTCCGGCGCCGCGGCCGAAATCGCCCGCCTCTACGACCTGCAGTCCAAAACGGACCGCCTGCTCTTCGCACCCGAAGACGGGGACGGCAAGGCGGGTGTGCAGTTCCTGATGCCCCGCACGGCAGAAGACCTCGAGCTCCGCCGCGTCATGCACAAGCAGTGGGCCGACTCCACCCTCGGCATGATGGGGCGCAGCACGGACTTCGTCAGCGCGATGCTGGTGGCGTGGAACGCCAACGCCGAGTTCTTCGGCGAGGGGGCCGACCGGGTGCGCGCGTACTACAAGTACGTGCGGGACAACGACCTCTTCCTGTCCCACGCCTTGGCGGACCCGCCGGTCGACCGTTCGAAGCCGCCGTCGCAGCAGCCCGACCCCTTCACCTACCTCGGGGTCAAGCGCGAAACCCCGGACGGCATCATCGTGAGCGGCGCGAAGATGCTCGCCACGGCGGCGCCCTACTCCGACGAGATCCTCGTCTGGCCGTTCTCGCTCCGGAAGTACGGGGCCGAGGAAAAGCCGTACGCCATCGCGTTCGCCATCCCGGCCGACGCCCCGGGTGTCCGGCTGATCTGCCGCGAGCCGTTCGGTGGCGGGAACGGCTTCGACCACCCGCTCTCCAGCCGGTTCGACGAGATGGACGCCGTGGTCGTGTTCGACGACGTGCTCGTGCCCTGGGAACGGGTCTTCATCAACCAGGACTTCGAGCGGGTCAACAACATCTGGGCGATCAACTCCAACGCCTTCACCGGCGTCCAGACCTCGGTCCGGCTGCTGGCGAAGCTCCAGTTCGTCGCGGGCATCGCCAAGCGGGCGACGGAGATCGTCAAGACCGACCAGTTCCCGCAGGTCCGCGACGCGCTCGGGGAGATCACCACCTACATCGAGCTGACCAGGGCCGCCGTCCTCGCCGCCGAAGCCGGCGCGCAGCCCAACGACGACGGCATCCTGTTCCCCGACGTCCGGCCGCTGTACGCGGTCCGCAACTCCGCGAACCGCTGGTACCCGCGCGTCCGCGAGATCCTGCAGCAGATCCTCGCCGGCGGCCTGCTCTACCAGCCGGCCGACGTGAGCGCGTTCGACTCGCCGATCGCCGCGGACATCGCCCGGTTCTACCGCGGTCCCGACACGAACAGCCTGGACCGCATCGCGATCTACAAGGTCGCCGCCGATCTCGCGGTCTCCGCCTTCGGCGGCCGGCACGAGCTCTACGAGCGGTTCTACGCGGGCGATCCGCTGTTCCTCCGCATCAACACCCAGTTCAACCAGTACGACTGGACCGAGCCGCTGGGCCTGATCGACGGACTGCTGGCCACCTCGATCAAGGACTCCGGTCTCCTGCCCGGTGGTACCGGGGAGGGTGCGGCGGCATGACGGCCTACGGCCGCCGGGCACTGGTGACCGCCGGGTCGAGCGGGCTCGGCACGGCGATCGCGACGTCGTTGCGCGCGGACGGCGCCGAAGTCTTCATCACGGGAACCGGACCGCACACCGGCGAGGTGGCCCGGAAGATCGGGGCGGCGGGCTGGGCGATCGCGGACTTCACCCGACCCGGCGCCGCGGCCGCGGCGGTCGACGCCGCGCGGGAAACCCTCGGGGACATCGACATCCTGGTGTCGAACACCGGCGGTACCCGCGCGGCGAAGGCCACCGAACTGTCCACTCAGGACTGGGAACAGGCCTACCGGCTCGTGCTGGACAGCGCGATCTCGCTGACCAGCGCCGTGTTGCCAGCGATGTGTGCCGCGGGGTGGGGACGGCTGATCTACGTCACTTCGGTCGGCGTGGTGAAGCCGTTGCCGCTGCTGCACCTGTCCAACGTGATGCGGGCGGGGGTGGCCGGGCTCGCGCGGTCGCTGGCCGCCGAGGTGGCACCGCACGGCGTCACCACGCACGTCATCGCCCCGGCGCACATCGACACGCCGCGGCGGCGTTCGCTCGCCGCGGCGCGCGCGGCCGCCGCGGGCGTGCCGGCCGAAGAACTGGAGCGACGGCAGCTCGCGAACGAACTGCCGGTCGGCCGGTGGGGACACCCCGAGGAGATCGGCGAGCTCGTGGCCCACCTCTGCTCGGAGCACTCGGGGTTCCAGACCGGGCAGACCCACGTCGTCGACGGCGGGATGACCTCGACCTGACGGGAGAAGCGTGACGAATTTCGACCAGTGGATGGACAAGCTCCACGAAATGAAGGACTACGACCCGGAGCGGTCGATGCCCGAGCACCTGGTCACCCGCCCGGCGAGTGCCCGGTGGCTCGGGGAGGACGTGACCGGCAACCCCAGCCGGGTCGGCGTCCTCGCGGACGTGCCGGCGAAGGCGATGGAGTTCTACCTGCAGGAGATCCCGGCCGGTACCGCGACGGACCTCCAGCGCCACCTGCACGAGTCCGTGCACTGCGTGACCGAGGGCAGCGGCTACTCCGAGATCGGGCCGGAAACCCTGCGGTGGTCGGCCGGGGACTTCGTCTACACCCCGCCGTGGGTGTGGCACCGGCACTACAACGACGGCACCGGGCCCGTCCGCATGATCCTCGTCGAGAACTCGCGGCAGCTCGACGCGCTCGGCATCAACCGGCGGGAAAGCGCCGGGAACATCCCCTACGACAAGATGGACAGGAGCTGACCCACCGATGGGTATTTCTCAGGTGGCCCACGCCGAACTCGCCGTGGCCGATCTCGACGAAGCCGTCGGCTTCCACACCGACGTCCTGGGCATGCGGGAACTCGGCCGTGCCGACGGCGCGGTGCGGCTTTCCGTCGGCATCGACGGCGGCTGCGACCTGGTGCTGACCGCCGGCGGGACCGGGGTCCGGCGGTTCGCCCTGCGGGTCGACGACGTCACCGACCTCGACCGCTACGCCAAGCGGCTCGCCGAAGCCGGCGTCGCGACCGAGACCCGCACCGACGAACACCCCGGCGTGGTCCAGGCCCTGCGGTTCCAGGCGCCGTCGGGACACGCGATGGAGCTCGCGGTGCTTTCGACCGGGCCGCAGTACATCCACGCGTCGAAGGCCCCGCACCGTGGCGGCATCCGTGCGCTGGACTTCGACCACATCACCGTGCAGGCCCAGGACCCCAAGCCGCTGGTCGACTTCCTGGTGGAGCTGCTGGACTTCCAGGTGTCCGACATCTTCGCCCCGGCGCCCGGGGTGATCGGCGCGGCCTGGTGCCGGGCCAGCACCCTGCACCACGACATCGCGATCATCTCCACGCCCGAAGCCGGGAAGTCGCTGCACCACTACGCGCTCGGGATGGAGTCGTTCGACCACCTCAAGGTGGCCGCCGACGAACTCGCCCGCCACGGCGTGCCGATCGAGGTCGGGCCGGGCCGCCACGGCGTGGGCGGCAACGTCTACACCTACTTCTGGGCCGCGGGCAACCGCTACGAGCTGTCGGCCGAGATGCCGCGGGTGCGGCGCAACGACCCGGTCGTGTGGGACGACTTCCCGAAGGCGTTCAGCCCGTGGGGCCTGCTGCCGCCCGAGTCGTTCGGCCACGCTTCCTGACCCTCCCCTGAACCGGTTCGCCCGGCGGGCAGGGCAACCCCCCACCTGACCCGCCGGGCGGGCCACCTATTCCCCTTCGAACACGAGGAGATCCGTGGTGCAGAAGTTCGGTGTCGACGACCTGCGCGGCGTCATCGCCGTCACGCCGACCCCGGCGCTGCCCGGCGCGGCCGCCCTCACCGCACGGGACACCGTGGACCTCGACGAATCCGACCGCATGATCCGTGCGCTCGTCGCCGACGGCGTGGACGGGATCATCACCAACGGGACCCTCGGCGAGATGGCGACCCTCACGCTGGCCGAGTGGCAGGCCTTCGCCGCGTGCGTCGCCGACGCGGTTTCGGACACCGCGCCGGATCTGCCGTTGTTCGTCGGCGCGACCGCCCCCAACACGCGCGACACGGTCGACCGGATCCGCTTCCTGCGGGACCTCGGCGTGCGCGGCGTCATCCTCGGCCGTCCGATGTGGAGCGAACTCGGCGCCGACACGCTGCTCGCGTTCTACCGCGGCGTCGCGGGGCTGTTCCCGGACATGGCGATCGTCCTCTACGACAACCCCGAAGCGTTCAAGGGCCCGATCCCGTCGGCCGCCTACGCCGAACTCTCCCGCGTCCCCCAGATCATCGGCGCGAAGTACATCGCGATCACGCCGAAGTTCGGCGCCGACGTGGCGGCGGTCGGCGACCGGCTCCGGTTGCTCCCGCTGGAGAGCGACTGGCTCGCGGCGCACACGCTGCACCCCGAAACGGCGCTCGGCTGCTGGAGCAGCAGCGCCCTGTGCGGCCCGGAGCCCGTGCTCGCGTTGCGCGACGCGATCCAGGCCGGAGACGTCGACACGGCGCGGCACCTCACCCGCCGCATCGAGTGGACGTACGAACCGTTCCTCGCCAGGACGAACTTCCGCGAGTTCTCCAAGTACAACATCACCCTCGAGAAGCTCCGCTTCGACGAGGCCGGCTACGTCACCGCCGGGCCGGCGCGCCCGCCGTACCACGTCGTTCCCGCCCCCTACGCCGATGGCGCGCGGGAGAACGGGCGGCGCTGGCGCCGGCTCGTCGGCGAAGTCCGTGACCGGAACTCCTGAGATCCGCCCGGCACCGCGCTTGTGTGTGGCGCGGCCGGGCCCGCGGAAAACTGATGGCGCCGCCCCCACCAGCCGGGGCGGCGCCATCAGTCGTCACCGGACTTCAGTGCCCACCGAGGGAGCCGAGCAGCCCGCCCACCGCCTGCCCGGCGGTCGCGACGACGCCGTCCAGCGGCGCGGGCACACTGATCGGCAACCCGGCGACCGGCGCCGGGGCAGGTGCCGGCGCAGGTGCCGGTCGCGCGGGCGGGTCGGCCGGCGCGGGGGCCGGCTTGGCCGGTGCGGGCTTGGCCGGCGCGTCACCCGTCGCCGGCGGTCGCGGCGCCGCCGGACGGGCCGGAACGGAGGCCACGCTTTCGTCGTAGGTCGGATCTTCGCCGGGATAACCGGGTTCGTCCGGCACGGCGAACGAACCCGCGGAATAAGTGCGCGTCCACGCCATTACCTTGTTCAGGTAATCCTCGGAGTTGTTGTAACTGAGAATGGCGCTCCGCAGTCCGGTTCCGGTGTTCAGATCGCGATCGGCGGCGCAGAGGTACCGGCCGGCCGACTCCGTGGAATCGTAGACGTTCTGCACGTCCACCTGGCCGTCACCGGATCCGTCCGCGCCCCATTTCTGCCAGGTCGACGGAATGAACTGCATCGGGCCTGCCGCACGCGCCCATTGCCCGCTGCGCGCGTCGACCATCCTGGCGAAGCCCGGCGAACCGTCCAGGGCGGGACCGTAGACCGGCCGGACCATCGTCCCCCGCGCGTCCACGTCGCCGTGGCGGGCGTGGTTCGACTCGATCTTGCCGATGCCCGCGAGCAACGCCCAGCTCAAGTGACACCCCGGGGCCGAGCGGCCGAGCGAGCCCTCGGCGCGACGATAGGCGTCGAGCACCGTGGCCGGAATCCCTGTCTCCGCACCGGATCCGGTGGCGCCGCCGAGCCGGTGGCCCGCCGGAGCCGCGAGCGGGGCCGGCAGCGGCACACTGGGCAGCGTCGCCGGGAGTCCGGCTCCGGGCACGGACGGCCACGCCGGTTTCGCCTGCTCCGGCGGCCTCGCCGGCGCGGCGGCGGGAAAGGGCCGCCCGTCGGCCACGGGTTCGACCAGCAGGACCCCACCGCCGACCACGACCGCGCTCGTGAGCGCGACCGCGGTGCACGCGGTCTTGGCGACCCGGTGACGTTTCCTCTTTCGCACTGCCCGGTGACTGCCTTCGCTGCGATTCCCGATCGGCGCTGTCATGCCAGGTCCCTTTCCGTCGCGTCATCGAAACCGAGGACTGGTATGCTAAGATTCTAGCATGTTTGTGGCTGTGAGAAAGCCCTCGAAGAAAGGGTGGTGGGTCGATGCCCGTTGCCGTGTGCGCCCTGTCCCATTCGCCGCTGATGGGGTTCAACAAGCCGGCGAAAGCCGTTGAAGAGCGGGTCGAGAAGGCTTTCGACCACGCGCGGCGCTTCATCGCCGAGTTCGACCCGGACCTCGTGGTGCTCTTCGCGCCCGACCACTACAACGGCTTCTTCTACGACATGATGCCGCCGTTCTGCATCGGGACGCGGGCCACCGCGCTCGGGGACTACGACACCCCGGCCGGCGAGCTCTCGGTGGCCAAGTCCGCGCGGACGCTGGCCAAGGACGTGCTGGCGGCCGGGATCGATGTCGCGGTGTCCGAACGGATGTACGTCGACCACGGGTTCTCCCAGCCGCTGCAGCTCCTGTTCGGCGGCCTCGACCGCGTGCCCGTCGTCCCCGTCTTCATCAACTCCGTCGCCGCGCCGCTCTGCCCGGTCGGCCGCGTCCGGCAGCTCGGCACGGCGATCGGCCACGCGAGCACGCACCTCGACGAGCAGCGCGTGCTGTTCCTCGGTTCCGGTGGGCTCTCGCACGACCCGCCGGTGCCCCAGCTGGAAAACGCCACGGCGGAGGTCGCGGCCCGGCTGATCGACGGCCGCAACCCGACCCCCGAAGAGCGCGCCCGGCGGCAGGCCCGCGTGATCGCGTCCGGCCTCGACCTGGCCGCGGGCACGTCGTCGATGCGGCCGATCAACCCGGAGTGGGACCAGCAGTTCCTCGACGTGGTTTCGGCGGGCGAACTCCGGCTCGTCGACGGCTGGAGCACCGAGTGGTTCGCCGAGCAGGCCGGCCACTCCTCGCACGAGGTCCGCACCTGGATCGCCGCGTACGCCGCGATGGCGGCCCGCGGGAAGTACGTGATGAACTACCGGTTCTACCAGCCGGTGCCCGAGTGGGTGGCGGGTTTCGCCGTCACCACCGCCGTTTCCGCCGACGCCTGATCCTCCGAGCGCGCCGCCGGACCTCCTCCGACGAGCGGGTCCGGCGCCCGCGTTCCCCCGCCCGGCTTGAGAGGAAACCATGAAGTCAACGGTGACTCCGCCCCGGAACGGCTGCGGGCACCCCGTTCCCCACGCCGTCCTGCGCGAGGTCCGGGCGGTCGCCGTCCGAGCCCGGTCCGTGCTCGGCGGCGACCCCGGCCCGGACGTGCCCGACGACTTCCCGGCCGCGGAAGCGGCCTTGGCCGAGCTCGCCGGCGAGCTCGCCGCGGCCGGCCGCGCCGGCGCCGTCCTCGATCTGTTCATCGAGGTTTCCGAGGTCCGCGAACGGCTGCGCCAGGCCCGCCTCGACCTCCGGGTGCGCGTCCACACCGAGGTCCAGGAGGCACTGACCCGGCTGCAGGACGCGCGTTCGGTCGCCCGGCTCGCCGAGTGCGTGCCGGAAGCGGTGTGCCGCCTCGGTTTCGACCGCGCGCTGTATTCGGAGGTTCGTGAGTCGGTGTGGGTGCCGCAGTCGTGCACCGTCTCGGGTGACGCCGGCTGGGCGGCGGAGATCCTGCGGATCGGCCGCGCGGAGTCCCCGGTCCTGGACCGCACGGTCGTCGAGACCGAAGCCGTGCGCAGGCGGCGCGCGTTGCTCGTCACCGACGCACAACGCGAAGCGCGGGGGCTCCCCTGCCTGGTCGAGGCCGCCCGGCTGGAGTCCTATGTGGTCGCGCCCGTGGTCGGCGACGACGGCGTGCTCGGGCTGGTGCACGCGGACCGGTACGTCCAGGGGCGGCAGGTCGACGAGTTCGACCGCGAGGTGCTCGGCGCTTTCGCCCAGGGGCTCGGCATCGCGTTCCGGCGGACCCTGCTGGTCGAACGCCTGCACTCGCTGCGCACGGAGATCGGCCGGTTCACGATGAACATCGCCGACGCCATGGACCGCATCCTCAGCAACGGCCACCCGGCGGCGGCCCCGGTCATCGGCGACCCGGTGGTCCCGCCGCCCGGGCCGGTGCCGGTCCGGTCCTTCGTGGAATCGGCGCTGACCCCGCGTCAGCTGGAGGTCCTCCGCCTGATGGGCGACGGCCGCACCAACGCCGCGATCGCCACCCGGCTGACGATCTCGGAGGACACGGCGAAGTCCCACGTCAAGCAGATCCTGCGCAAGCTCGGCGCCGCGAACCGCGCGGAAGCGGTCTCGTTGTACCTGCGGACCCAGCAGGGCCGGGCCACCCCCGAGTCCGCCTGAGGCTCGCTGTTCCTGCGGACCCGGCCGGGCCCGCGCCATCCCCCGAGTCCGCCCGACCCATCACCAAAGGCTCCACACCGCGGCGAGCGCGAACACGACGCCCACGACCTGGAGCGCGTGTCCGCTCCCCCGCAGCTTCCCGATCCGGCGCAGGCGCTCGGGTTCCGGCAGGGCCGGGCTGACCCGCCCGGCCGCCGCGCGGCAGCCCCACCGTCCGATCGCGACCAGCGCGGCGCCCGCCACCGCGAGCGCCGCGAAGTCCGCGATCACCGCGACGGCCGCGGCTGCCCAGGCACCTGGCCCGGCACCGGTTCCCCAGGCACCTGACCCGGCGCCGGCGACCACCCCGGGGCCTCCTGCGGCGGCGCGGCGGGGTCGGCCGGCCGGTAGGCGTCGGCGTACCGCACGTTCGCGCCCGCGAGCTGGGTCCCGAGCCACCCGCGCCACGTGGCAAGGGCCTTCTCCAGGGTCAGCTGCTGCTTGAGCTGGTCCTTCACCTGCTCGAACACCGCCGGCTGCGGGGGCAGGACCTGCCGGACCCGGCCGACGTTCCAGCCGTGCGCGGTCTGCACGGGCCCGAACAGCCCACCGACGGGCGCCGCGAAGGCCGCCTTGGCATATGCGTCCTCGAGCTGCGCCGCCGTCACCTGGCCGAGGTCGCCGCCCTTGTCCCGCGTCGCGCCGTCCAGGCTCCGCTGGGCCACCACGGTTTCGAACGGGGTCCCGGCCTCGAGATCGCCGCGCACCCGGTCGGCGTCCTCCTTGGTCCGGACCACGATGTTGCCGAGCTGCCGCCGTTCCGGCGTGTCCAGCTGCGCCTTCCGCTTCGCGAATGCGTCCGTGACCTCGCCGTCGCCGACCGCGCTGCCCGCGGTGACCGAGTCGAACAGCTGCGAGACCGCGAGCTGGCGCTTGATCTCGTCCAGCACCGCGTCCTCGGACGTGCCCGTGGTGCCGAGCGCCTGCACGAACTTGCTCCGGGCGTCCGGCCCTTCGCCGATCTGCTGGGAGATGAACCGGGTCAGCACGTCCCGCGCCGCCTTGTCGGCGATGACGATCCCGCGGTCGTGCGCCGCCTGGTCGAGCACCATCCCGACGGCGACCGCCTTCGCGGTGTCCCGGCGGAACGCGTCGGACTTCGCGGTGTCCTGCGCATCCGGTGGCTGCACGCCGTAGAGCGCCTTCAACGTCTGGATCCGCTCCTGCAGTTGGGCCACCGTCTCGATCCGGTCGCCATAAGCGAAGACGGCGTCGCCGGGCAGGTCGTCGGCGCGCGCCGACCACCAAGCGAGGCCGGTCCCGCCCAGCAGCACGACGAGGACGAGCAGGGTCATGATCCGGCTGCGGGGCAGCCGGACCTTGCCGGGCCATGCGGTGAGCTTCATGAGGTGACTCCTACGAGTGTGTCGGGCGCCGGGCTGGTTACCGGAGCGGAGGCGGGCCGGCCGGGCGCGAGCCAGACGACGAGCCGGGCGGCGGCCATCGACAGCACGACAGCCGCGGCGAGCAGCAGGCCGAACTGCCGGATGGCGTCGAGCCGCGAAAGCGCCAGTGCGAGGTAGCCGACGGTCGAAACCACGCCGACCAGCAGCACGGATCTGCGCAACGCGTGATCGCGGCGGCGGCCGGCCTCGGCCAGCAGCACCGCGAACTCGCAGCCGACGGCGGCGATCAGGGACCCGAGCGCCATGGTGATCGGCGTCAGCGAAATCCCCGCCAACCAGATCGCAAGCAGGCCCACCCCAGTCGCGACGAGAGCGGTGGCGACCGCGCGCCCAGCGTCCCTCCGCCGGGCGAGCACGACGGCCAGCACGAGCCCGGCCACGGCGATGCCGACCCCGTTGGTCCAGAACCGGTTGCCGGACACCAGTTCGTACCCGCGCGCCGCGACGATCGGCAGCCCGGTCAGCTCGGCGCGGTACCCCGGCGGCGCCGGCGGCAGCTGGTCCATCAGGTCGTCGCGCAGGGCGGCCAAGCTTTCGACGTCGTCGAGCCGCACCCCGAACGAGAGCACGGACTCCTGCCCGTCGGCGCGCAGCACCGAGCCGGTCAGGTAGGGCGGCAGCAGCCGCACGGCCGCGGTGATCTCGTCCTTCGTGGGCGTGGGCCCGAGGAAGTTCAGCAGCGTCGGCAGGGAAACGACGGGCCGGAGCCGGTCACCGTGCCGGGCGATGGTCACGTCCTGAGCCTGGCGCGCCCACGCCAGCGCCTGCGGAGAAGTGACGTCCGGGCCGTGCAGGACGACGTCGACCTCGCCGGACGAGCCGATGACCTGCTCGACGTGCTCAGCGTCGTCGAACGCGGGCAGTCCGTGCGCGAAGCTCTCGATGTCGCTCTGCAGAGGCAGCCCGGGCAACGTGGCCCAGCCGCCGGCCGCCAGCGCGGCGACCGCCAGTCCCACGCCCAGCCGCACGGGCAGGCTCGCCGGGCGTCCACTGTAGACCTTCACGGGGGCGGGCTCCGCCACCGCCGGCCGGAACAGCAGGCCCACGGCGAAGGCGACCAGCACCCCGATCCCGAGCGCGATCCCGAGGTCCCGCACGAACGGCAGCGGCGCGAAGGCCAGCGCGCCGAACGCGGCCGCGGTGGCGGCGGCGACCGCGAACACGACCCGCCGGTCCGCCCGCCGCGCCAGGTAGGTCGGGAAGTCGCTGCCGACACCGAGCAGCACCGGCAGGAAGGCCACCACCCCGAGCGACAGCGGCCGGCCGAGCCAGCCGAACAGGGCGACCGTCACCGCCGTGGCCACGAGCGAACCGGCCAGCGGCAGCAGCCGGTGCCGGCGGCGGTGCCACGGCACCAGCAGGAAACAGAGGGCCACCGCGACCAGCGCGGCGCCGCCGAGCAGGGGAAGTTCCGCGCGGACCTCGTCGGCGAGGGCACCCGCGATCGCGGGGACGCCGGACACGGTCACCTTCGCCCCGTCGACGGCGGCCGCGCCGACCGCGTCCCGCACGCCCCGGACCAACCGCTCGGTGGCGGACTGGTCGAGGTTCTGCCGCGGCCGGACCAGGATCGCGACCGCCTTCGCCGACGGCACGACGAAGTGCCACTGCGGCCGGGGTTTCCCGTCCGCGCCGAAGACGACCGAAGTGACGAACGCCTGGTTCTTCAGCGTCGGCAGGCCCGCGGGCAGGGCCTGGACGAGCAGCTTGCCGTACCGCTGGTCGAACGCGGCCACCGCGTTGTCGGCGGCGTGGCCGGCCGCGCGATCGGACGCGCCACGCTGCTTGGCCTCGGCCTGTGCCTGCGAACGCAGGCGGTCACGGCGGCCGGAGAGCTCGGCCATCAGGTCCTGGGCCCGGGCGGCGGCCTGGTTCAGGACGGTCCCGGGCCCGTACACGGCGGCGACGTCGGGCAGCTTCGCGACTTCACCCTCCAGCTTGACCAGCGACGGCAGGTGCGGCTGGTCGAGCAGCAGACCCGGTTGCGCCGATTCGAGCAGCACGACGACGGGGTCGCCGCCGAACGACCGGCTCAGCTCGTCGAACCGCGCCACCGCGGGATCGTCGCCGGGCAGGAACGAGCTGACCCCGGTCTCGATGCGGGTCTTGGCCAGCCCGGTGCCGGCGAACCCGGCGAGGACGACGGCGACCGCCGTCATCGCCAGCACCCGGCGGGACGGCCGCCGCAGCTTGAGGCCCCTCACTTCGGCGGGTCCTGCTCGACTCGGGGGTAGGTCCCGGTGAACGGTCCCGGGTTCGCCGACTGCCCGGGCGCCGGGTAGGGGTTGTTCTTCTTCAGCGGACCGACGTCGATGTTGAGCGGCAAGCCCTTCACGCTCTGCTCGTTGAAGACCATGAACAGCCGGATCGCGTTGCCGTTGGCGTCACCCCGCGCCGTCACCTGCCCGATGTTGGTGAAGAACGCGGCGACGTCGCGGCCGTAGGGCACCAGGTAGGACAGCATGGGGTTCACGTCGCCCAGTGCCACGTTCAGCGTCGGCAGGAACTTCGACGCGTCCGCGGCCACCGCGGGCACCCGCTGCAGGGTTCCGGGCGCCGCGTCGAGCACGCCGTTCAGCGACGGCAGCAGGCCCCGCAGATCGGCCGAGGTGGCCGGCAGCTCCCGCAGCGCCGCGTCGAGGTCGGGGGCGGCCGCGTTGAGCCCACCCGCGACCGGGGCCAGCGCGGGCGAAAGCCGGCTCAGCCCGCCGCTGGCGTTCTTCGCGGTGTCCATCAGGCCGGGCAGCCGCCGCAGGACCTCGCGGAGTTCGGTGTCGCTGCCCGCGGTCGCCTGGGTGAGCTTGTCGGCGTCGGTCACCAGGTCGGCGATCTGCCCCTGCCGGGTGTCGAGCGCCGCGAGCAGTTTCGCCGTGTTGCCGGTCAGCTGCTGCAGGTCCCCGGACTGGGCCGCGAGGGCCGCCAGCGCGCCGTGGCCCTCCCTGCCGAGGTCGCCGAGTCCCTGCAGGGCCTGGGAAACGCCCTGCTTGGTGTCCTTCGTCCCGGCGCCGAGCGAGCGGACCAGCGTGCCCAGCGACTCCTTCGTCGGCTGGTCGAGGCTCGTGAGCACGTCGTCGAGCTCGACCGCCTCCTGGCCCGCCGACGGCGGCAGCACGGTGCCACTGGCCAGCTCCGGGCCGTGGCCGTCGGTGATCTCGAGGTAGGTCTCCTCGATGAGGGTCTTGTTCCGGACCTGGACGGTCGCCCCCTCGTGCAGCGGCGCGTTGCGGTCGAGCCGCATCGTGACGTGCGCGAGGTCGCCTTCGGTGCGCAGCGCCTCGACCTTGCCGACCTTGACCCCGGCGATGGTGATGTCCGAGTCGTAGACGAGGTTCGACGCGGTGCGGAACTGGACTTCGGCGGTGTAGCCCGCCCGGGAGATCCCGGGCAGCCGGCCACCGGAGTTGAGCCACAGGTAGCCGAACAGGCCGGCGCAGGCGGCGATGAACACGGTCAGCACCACGGTCCGGATGTGCGGGACCAGCCGACTGGGAATCCTCATGGGACAGTCACTTCCTATCGCGCGGCGGCTTGCAGGGCGGGCAGCAGCGGCAGCAGGCCCGTGACGCTCTCCGGCGAGAGCTGGGCGATGGCGCGGTACGCCCCACCGGTTCCGTCGCGCAGGCTCGTGATCGACCGCGAGTTCGTGACGAACGCGGCCAGGTCGTTCAGGTACGGCAGCACCGCGGTGGTGATCGGGCCCAGCCGTCCGGTGACGTCGTGCAGGTCGCCGAGCGAGGCGTCGAGGTCGCCGACGAACGGGCGCAGGTCGCGGACCACGGGGAGCGCTTTGTCGACCACCGGCCGGGCGGTGTCGACCGTCTGGCCGAGCTGGTCGACCGTGCCGGTGAACTTCTCCAGCGAGCCGGGCAGGGTCCCGCTCGCCTCCTTCAGCTTGTCCAGGACCGGGTCCAGCTGGGCGCTCAGCGCGCCGATGCTGCCGGTGGCCTGCTCGAGCTGGTGGGTGAAGTCCGGCAGCTGGGCCAGCGCGGCGTCGAAGTCGCCGTTGCGCTGCCCCACCGTCTCCAGGGTCTTCTGGAGGGAGCCGGCCAGCTCGCTGAGCCGCCGGTCGTCGCCGCCGGTCGCCGACGCGATCTGCCCCAGCGACGTGACGAGCTTCTGCAGCGTCTCCTTGCGGGTCTGCAGCGCGGTCGCGACCGGGCGCAGGTCCCGCACGACCTGGTCGGTCGCCTCGAGCCCCTTCGGGAGGTGGCCCGGCGCGCCGGCCAGCGCGACGTCCGATTCGGACAGCAGCGTGGTCAGTGCGGCCCGGGTGTTGGTGTCCAGGTGCCCGAGCGCTTCGTCGACCTGCACCGGCCGCACCGAGTTGGCGACGGGCAGGACCCCGTCCTCGGGCAGCGGCTTCCCCGGTGGGCCACCGGGGTTCAGCTCGACGTACATCTCGTTCAGCGGGCTCTTCGGGCGCAGCAGGACCCGGGCGTTGTCGTAGACCTGGTGGCCCTGGTCGATCGCCAGCTCGAGCCGTGCGTGCCCGCGGTCGTCGACGCTCGCCGCGCGGATGTCGCCGACGGCCACGCCCGCGATCCGCACTTCCTGCCGGCTCGACGGGTTGATCGCCGGCGCCGACTCGAAGGTGACCGAGAAGTGGGCCTTGCCGTCCCAGGGCACGCGGACCTGCTGCATCGTCAGGATGTAGCCACCGGCCACCAGGCCCGCGGTCACGAGGGCGGCCACGGCCAGGACGTTGCGCTTGAGCCGCGGTTCGCTGGAGATCCGCTGCCAGGTCCGCCGGACCCGGCCCGGGTGCGCGTTCATCGGCCGCTCCTGTTCTCCGGGGTGGCGCCCTGCAGGTGGGCGAGCGTGTTCATCAGCTGCTCGAAGTTGATCGGGGTGCCGGCGATGCTGCCGCCGCCGAAGCCCGGCTGGAGACCCACGGCCACGCCGTTCGGGTCGGTGAGCGAGGACGCGCGGTCCATGGTCGAGAACATGTAGCCGACCTCTTTGTAGAACGGCTGGTCCGAGCCGCCGCCGGCGTAGATGCCGGTGCCCTTGAAGGGCGAGAGCACCATGTTCATGATCGGGCCGTTGACGCGGTCCAGCACCGGCCCGCGGACGTCGTCGAACACCTTCGTGGTGCCCTGCGCGGCCGGGACGAGCTGCTCGACCAGCGGCTGCGCGTCGGTGAGCAGGCCGCGCACGTCGCTCAGCAGCGGGCGGGTCTTGGTGAGCACCGGATCGGCGTGCGCCAGGAACGCGTCGAGCTCGCGCGCGACCGGGCGCGCGGGGTCCGCGGTGTCCCGCAGCTTGCCGAGCGTGACGCCGAGGTGGGCCAGTCCGTCGTCCGCGTTGTCCAGGGTCCCGGGCAGTTCGGCGATGGCGGTGGCGATGTCGGTCCGCCGGTGGTCGAGCGTCGAGGTGACCTGCTGCAGGTTCCGCACGATGGAGTCGAGCTGGCCCGGCTGCTCGGTCAGCACGCGCGCGGTCGACTCGAAGCCGTGCACGAGGTCGGGCAGGTCGGTGCGCGGGTCCGTGCCCTGCAGGCCCTGCAGGACTGGTGTCGTCGCGTCGAGCGTGTCCGGCGCGTCGGCGAGCAGGTCCTCGATCGCCGACTTGCCGCCGGCGTGCAGGGTGTCGTCGAAGTTCCGCGTCGCGGAGCGGATGCCCTTCACCGCGTCGGGCTGCAGGGCGTCCGCGAGCTGCTGCAGCTCCACCGGCGTCTGGGTCCGTTCGACCGGGATGGTGCCGGCGAACGTGGTCCGGCCGCCGCCCGGGACGAGCTCCACGTAGTACTTGCCGCCGAGGATCGTGGTCGGGCGCAGGGCGGCGCTCGGCGTGGTGCCGAGCTTGCCGGTGACGCCGTCGTCGACCTTCAGCTCGACCAGTGCCGAGCCGTCGCCGGCCCGGTCGACCGAGGACACCACGCCCACCGGCACCCCGGCCACCTTGACCTGCGAGACGAACGGCTGGAGGTGGTAGTCCTGGGCGAACTGGACGCGGACGAGGTCACCGGGCCGCAACGCCGTCGCGACGCGGTCCTTTTCGAGCAGCGCGTAGCCGGCCAGCAAGGTCACCACGAGGACGACGACGCCGAGCTTGAACGCGGACACCGGCTGCCGGTGCCGGGTGCGGGAACGAAGCGCCTTCACCGGTTGCCTCCTGGGATCTTCCGGGCGTCGTGTGCCGCCTCACCCGGTGCGGGATAGGGGTTCCGGGCGACCAGCGGGTCCCGAAGACCGCCCTGGCCGAGCACGGACTCCTCGCTGAACAGCAGGTACAGCCGCAGGAAATGGCCGTTGGCGTCGCCGTGCGAGAGCGCGGCGGCCCAGTTCGTGAACCACCCGCTGACTTCCGGGGCGTACGGCGCCAGCACCCGCAGGAACTGGTCGGCACTGCCGAAGGTCTGCGTCAGCCGCGGGGCCAGCGGCCGCGCGTCGTCGACGGTCTTCGTCAGGTCGGTCAGCGCGGGCTCGGCCTGCTTGCCGACGTCCGGCACCTTTCCCAGTGGCGGCACCGCTTCCCTCAGCACGCCGCGCAGGTCCGGAGTCGCCTGGCCGAGCGCACGCGCGCCGGGCACGAGCTGGGCCATACCGGCGTGCAGGTCCTTGAGCGGGGCCTGCAGCGACTGCAGGCCGGCTCGGGCCGCCTGCAGCGTGCCGGGAGCGCGCTGCACGACCTCGTCGAGCGGTTTCCCTTCGTCCACCGCGACGGCTCGCATCGTCGTGTCCAGCCGGCCGAGCAGTTCCGATACTTGTTCCTGGCGCCCGGCGAACCGGGCTGACAGCCGGTCGGCCGTGGTCAGCAGCGCGGTCAGGTCGGCGCCGTCGTTCGCGGACAGGGCTTTCGAGACAGTCGCGAGGTCAGGAAGCATCTGCGGCGCGGCCTTGAGCGCGTCCTGCAGGTCCTGCGCGTGCCCGCCGGCTCCGCCGCCCACTTCGCGGACGGTCGAGCCGAGTGCGTCCCGGGTGGGCGCGTCGAGCACGTCCAGCAGGTCGCTCAGCTCCTGCGAGCCGGCGGTCCGCTTGGGCGGGATCACCTCCGCCGGGCCGAGCTTCCCCGCGCCGGGCGTACCCGGCGTCAGCGCGATGTACTTCTGCCCCAGCGCGGACCGCGAAGCCACCGTGATGCTCTTGGCCTCCGCCGCCGCGTCCCGGTAGACCTCCCGCGTGCCGTCGAGCTGGAGCGTCACCCGCGGGGTGCCGCCGACCAGCCGGACGTCCTTGACGCGGCCGACCCGGACGCTGGCGACGCGGACGTCGTCACCGGGGCGGAGCGCGCCGACGTCCGAAACATCGGCGTCGACGAGGGTGTAGGTCGCTCCCGGCAACCCCTTCTCCGCCGTGAGCGCGAGCTGCAGCGCGAGGGCGAACACCACCAGCACCACGGCGCCCGTGGACACCGAGCGGAACTTGCGCTTGCCCATCAGGAACCTCCGAGCAGGAACTGGAGAACGCCGCTCTCCTGGCGCTCGTTGAGCCCGGTCACGCCGCCGTCCGGCGCGACGAGGGACTTCGTGTCGAGCAGGCCCGACGAGCCGAGCGCGCCGGGGAGCCCGGGAATCGGCGACGACTTGCCCGCGCCGGGAATCGTGGGCGGCGGAGGCGTCCCGGTCAGCGACGGCAGGAGCCCGGTGATCTCCTCGGGGTGGATGATCGCCTGGCCGCGGAAGTAGTGCGAAAGCCCGTCCCAGCCGTTGGTCGACATCGCCCAGAACCGGAAGAAGTTCAGGACGTTTTCGAGGTTGCCGGTCAGCTGCGCGGTGAGCGGATTCGCTCCGGCCACGGTGCCACGCAGGCCCGGGCCCGCCTTCCGGAGCTCCTCGACGACCGGGCGGGCCGCGTCCATCAGCTTCTCGGCGCGCTCGAGGACGGGCTTGGCGCTCGTCAAAGCCGGGTCCGCCGACTCGCTGAACTTCCGCAGTTCGTCGCTGACGGCGGAAAGGTTGTCGGTCGCCGGCCGCATCCCCTCGAGCACGGGCGTGGTGGCCTTGGCCGTGCCGGTGAGCTCGGCGAGGGTGTCGCGCGCCGCGGCCAGGGTTCCCGGCAGTTCGGCGAGCGAGGCGTCGAGGCCCTCCTGGTTCTTGGCCGTGACACCGAGCACCTGGCGTGCGGAGTCGACCAGGCCGTCCAGGGTCTTGCCGTTGTCGGCGGCCAGCGCGCCCGCCACCGGCTGCACGTGGTCGACGAGGTCGGTGAGCAGCTGGTTCTGCTGCCCGAGCAGCTTCACCAGCCCGTCGGTGTCCTGCATGGACGACGCGAGCGCCTTGATCGAGGCCTGCGCGTGGGCGCCGTTGCCCTGCATGCCCTGGCCCAGCATCGTGACCAGCGCGGCGAGCGACTGGCCGGTCGGGTCGTCGATGGTGTTGAGCACCTGGTCGAGGTCGGTCGCCTGGCCGGTCTGCTGGATCGGCAGCACGTCGCCGTCCTTCAGCAGCGGCGCGGACGCGGTGCCGCGGTCGAGGTCGACGAAGCGCTCGCCCAGCAGGCTGACCGGCTTCACCGTGGCGCGGGCGTCCTTGTGCAGCGGCAGCGCCGAGCCGTCGAGCTTGAGGGTGACGATCGCCTTGGCGTCGCGGACGCTCATGTCGGCCACTTCGCCGACGGTGACGCCCTTGACCTTCACGTCGTTGCCGACGACCAGCGGGCTCGCGTCGGCGAACTCCGCCGCGACGGTCAGTTTTTCCGGCTGCGCGCCGGAATCGGTGTTGGTCACCGCGGCGCCGGCGACCACGGCCGCGACGGCGGTCGTGACCAGCACGACCCGGATCTTCGACCGGCTCATCGGACACCACTCCCGAACGCGTCGGTCCACGGCTGCCCGGCGATCGCACCGGGTGCCGGGAAGGGATCGCTGGTCATCCCGGGCGGCATGACGCCGGGGTTGTTGTCGAAACTCGTGAGCCCGGCGGGGATGTTGACGCGCATGTAGTGACCGTTGCTGTCGTAGTTGGCGGCCGAGGAGCCCCAGTTCGACAGCCACCCGACCACTTCGGGCGTGTAGGGCCGCAAGAAGCTCAGCGCGGGCGTCAGCGACGACACCGCCGAGTTCGTGCCGGGCAGGGCACCGTGAGCGCTGTCGAGCAGCCCCGGGGTGAACTGCAGCAGCGTGCCGAGCGAAGCCAGGGTGGGCCGCAGCTGCGCCACGGTCGGGCGGAGGTCGGCGAGCACCGGGCGCAGGGTGCGGGCCACGGCGGGCAGGCGGTCGGTCGCCGGGCGCAGATCCTCCAGCAGCGGTACCGCTTTGTCGACCGTGCCGGGCACGTCGGCCAGCGTCCGGTCCGCGGTCCCGAGGGTGCCGGGCAGTTTCCGCAGCGCCGCACGCAGCTGCTCGCGCTGCTGGGCGGCCGCTTCGGTCGCGCCGGCCAGCCCGGACACGATGGCCCGCACCTGCTGGTCGCGGTTCACCAGCGTGGTGACCATGCCGTTCAGCTGCCCGGCCAGCTCCTTGATCGCCGGCCCGTCCGAGCCGACGGCGCGCAGCACCCCACCGAGCGCTTCCACCGTCGGGCCCGCCTTCCGCAGGGTCTGCCGCAGGTCGGTCTCGTTGCCCGCGACGGTGTCGTCGAGGCCCCGCACCAGGGAGCTGAGGTGAGCGCGGGTGGTGGGATCGAGCGCGGCCAGCACCTTGTCCATCTCGACCGGGTCGGACACCTTGCCGTCCAGGGTGCCGCCCGGCGGGATGACCGGGTTCGTCTTCGGGCCGTCCCGGACGTCGAGCTGCCGCTCACCGAGCACGGCCTTCCACACGATGCCCGCGGACGCGCCGGAGTGCAGCGGCGCGAAGTCCTTGCTCAGGCTCATGGTGACCTGCGCGCGTCCGTCCTTGATGGACACGTCGTCGACCTGCCCGGCGTCGAAACCGTTCACGAGGACCTTGCTGCCGGCGATCAAGCCGGTCGCCGACGGCAGCACGACGTTCGCCGGGTAGTCGTCGTCGCCCGGGGCGATCAGCAGCGCGGCGGCGGCCACCGCGGCCAACCCCAGGACCACCAAAAAAATTCTGCGCATGGTCTCAGTCCATTCCCAGCGGGCCGGCGGAGTCGCCGGAGAGGAACTGGCGGACGAAGGGGTCCGGCGAGTTGAACGCCTCCTCGGTCGGTCCGTAGTGGACGACCTGGCCCTTCCAGATGACCCCGACGTAGTCGCTGACCTTGCGTGCGGTGCGGATGTCGTGGGTCACCAGCAGGTAGGTCCCGCGGTACTCCTGGTGCATGTCGAGGATCAGGTCGTTGAGCAAGCTGGTGCGGACCGGGTCGAGGCCCGAGTCGGGCTCGTCGAACAGGACGATGTCGGGGTTCATCACCAGCGCCCGCGCGAAGCCGGCGCGCTTGCGCATGCCGCCGGAGACCTCGTTGGGGTACTTGTAGGACGACCGCTCCAGGCCGACCTCCTTGAGCCGCTGGTTGACGATCGCCTCGATTTCGTCCTCGCTCTTGTCGGTGTGCTTGCGCAGCGGGAACGCGGTGTTGTCGAAGATGTTCATCGACCCGAACAGCGCGCCGTCCTGGAACAGGACGCCGAACCGCTTGCGCAGTTCGTAGCGCTCCCGTTCGCCGATCTTCCAGATGTCGCGCCCGAAGATCATCACCTCGCCCTGGTCCGGCTCGAGCAGGCCGACGAGGTGCTTGATGAGCACGCTCTTGCCGGTCCCGGACGGGCCGAGAATGGTGGTGATCGCGTTGTCGGCGAATTCCAGGTTGAGCCCCTTCAGCACGTCGAAGCTGCCGAAGGACTTGTGGACGTTGCGCACCTCCATCGTGTGCACCCGCTCCGGTGAGCCGATCGCGGCGGCCGTCCCGTTCATCCCGGTGACCATGAGTTCTCCTTGTTCAGTTGCCGATCGGCATGTTCGGGTAGGAGCCCCAGAAGAACCACGTGCCGAGCAACCCGACGACGTGGATGAGCACCATGTTGAGCATCATCGATTTCGCCGTGTTTCTCCCCACCCCGACCGGACCGCCCGAAGCGTTGTAGCCGTAGTAACACCCGACGAAGATGATGATCGTGCCCATGGCGATCATCTTCGAAATCGCGGCCATCAGGTCGTAGGGGTTCTGGAACAGCCAGAAGACGAAGGAATAGCCACCACTGGAAACGGTGCCCAGCTGGTAGACCGTGACCAGGTGCATCGAGATGAACATCAGGCCGAGCCCGACGATGTACAGGAAAGGCATGCAAAGCCAGGCGGCGGCGATCCGGGTGCCGACGAGGTAGCTGCGCGACTTGATGCCCAGCACTTCCAGCGCGTCGATCTCCTCGGCGATGCGCATCGAACCGATTTCCGCGACCAGCCCGCACCCGACCTTCGCCGCGAAGATGTAAGCCCACATGTACACCGACATCTCGCGCAGGCCGCAGACGTCGTTGAACACCGCGGAATAGATCGGCGCGCCGACCTGCTTGAGGGTGTAGCTGGCTTCGGTCGCGCACATCGTGCCGACGACGAACTGCATCAGCCAGACGATGATGCCGCTCGACAGGATCAGGATTCCCGCCTGGGCGAACACTTCCGTGACGTGGTGGCGCAGGTCCGGCAGGCTGCGCACCGTGCGGCCGGCGAACTTCATGATGTCGCCGCCGGCCGCGACGCCGTCGCGCAGTTTCCCCGCCATGCTGCCGAACGTGATGACGACGTCGGGTTGTTTCGTGCGGCCCGTCGGTGTGGTCATTTCCGCATCCCTCACTTGAAGACCTGCATGTCGGGGTTCAGTCCGAGGAGCGCGGACGTGTAGACGTAGTTGAAGATCCAGATCGAGGCGAACGAGATGACTACCGCCTGGTTGACCGCGCGGCCGACGCCGATCGGGCCACCCTGGGCGTTCAATCCCTTGTAGCAGCAGACGACCGACAGGATCAGTCCGAACGCGAGGGTCTTCACGATGCTGCCCCACATGTCCGTGGTCGTCGCGTTGGACCAGAAGTTGCCGATGAAGGCCGCGCCGGTGGCCCCGAAGATCGGCACCGCCGCGATGTACCCGCCGATCACGCCGCACACGAGCGCGAACACCTCGAGCAGGCCGGTCATCAGGGTGACCGCGATGATCCGCGGCAGCACGAGGGTCCGGACGGGATCGACGCCGAGGACCTGCATGGCGTCGATCTCCTCGCGGATCCGCCGCGCGCCGAGGTCGGCGGCGATGGCCGTGCCCATCACCCCGGCGACGATCATCGCGTCGATCCACGGCGCGAACTCGCGGACGCTGGCCATCAGCAGGAAGGACCCGAGGCGGTCGGGAATGCCGAGCACGCTGTAGAGGCTGCCGCCCTGCATGCCCGGGCCGGCGAAACCGAGCGCGGTCGTGGAGATGATGACCGGCAGCCAGCACCGGCGCAGCGTCTCGAACATCAGGTCGCGGACTTCGCCCCAGTACCCGAAGGGGTGGCGGACCGCGAGCCAGAGGACCCGGCCGAGCAGGTGGACGATTTCGCCGGCTTCGACCAGCGGCCGCTGCACACCGGTGCTCCACTGGCGTGCGGGTTTCGTTGTGGTCACGCCTTTTCGCCTCGCTTCCCGCGAGTGCGCCCGGCGAAGCCCGCCAATCCACCGACGGCGACGGCGACCGCCGCGGTGGCCAGTACCTGCTGCGGCTCGACCGCCCCGGAAGCGACGAAAGTCAGGGGCAGCACGAAAACGTAGCTGCCGGCCGCGGTCACGGCACCCTGGAGGATCGGGCGGTCCGCGTCACCCGTGCGAAAACCGGCGAAGGTGAACGCCACCACGGCGGTGATCAGCAGGAAACTCGCCCCGACGGCCGGAGCGACGGCCGCGGCGATCGGCTGCAGCAGCGCACCGATCACCAGGATCACGAAGCCACGCCAGATACCCCGGCCGCACGCCTTGGTGTCGATTCCCCGTGACATCGTCACCCGGGTGCCGGACCGGGCGACCGGCCCGACTCGTGATCGGCTCACCATTCCACCCAACTCCTTCTCCGGGCGTGACCGTGCTTCCGGTCAGGCCGCGTCGCGGGACTGCGATGGTCGGTAATGATGCGGCGCGCGGAACCGGGCGCGCATCACCACCTGGCGGCAACCGGATACCCCGTTGGGGTGGGTGCTCCCGGAGCGAAGACCTCTACTGTGGACGGTCCGCCGGGTCGTGGTCGAGCAGGCCGTAGGCGCCGGCGAGGCCGGCGGCTTCGACCCGGTTGGCCGCGCCGATGCGGTTCAGCAACGAGGCGACCATGCGCTTGGCCGTGCGCTCGGAGACCAGCATCCGGGTGGCGATGTCCTGCGTTTCCAGGCCGCGGGCGAGCAGCGCCCACAGCCGCAGGTCCTGGGAGTCGAGCGTGTCCAGCAGGGTCTCCGGCGGCTTGCGGGTCGTGGTCAGCAGCACGTCGAGCAGTTCGCCTTCGAGGACCCGGAACCCGGCGGCGACAGCCAGCAACGGCGCGACGAGGACCTCCGGGTCGGCCGACTTGGCGAGGTAGCCGTCCGCTCCGGCGCGCAGCGCCTGTTCGGCGAGTTCCAGATCGTCCGATCCGGACAGCGCGAGCACGCGGGTGGCCGGGTGGCGCCGCTTGATCTGGCGGATCGCGGCCGCGCCGCCGAGGGGCGGCATGGCCAGATCGACGAGCGCGAGGTCGGCCGCACAGGACTCGACCAGCGCGGGCGCCTCCTCCACGTGCGTGGTGGTCCCACCCACCTCGAACCGGTCGCCGGCGTTGGTCGTCAGCAGCAGCGCCAGCCCCCTGGCGAACAGGTCGTGATCGTCCACGATCACGACCACCAGGCGCTGATCATCCACGGGCCTAGTATTGCAGGAACGTTCCGATCACAGCGAGTCACGAGGAGGACCGGCATGCCGGCCGACGGGCGAACCGCGCGGGGCGCGCTGCCCGTCGCCCGGGTGATGGTGGCCGTGCGGCTCGCGGTCGCGCTGTCGGTGGTCCTGCTGCTGGTCGCCGACGACGACGCCCGCCGGCACCTTCCCCTGGTCGTCGTGACTCTGTCCGTCGCCTCCGTTTACGCGATCGTGGTCGCGGCGAACCCCCATTGGGAGCTGTACGCCTCGCCGGCGGCCTGGCTGCTCACCGCGCTCGACGCGACGTTCACCCTGCTCACGATCGCCACGACCGGCGCGGCGGCCAGCCCGGCGGTGGCAATCCTGGTGCTGGTCGTCACCGCGGCGGCGATCCGCCTGCCCCTCGGCCCCACCGTGGCCCTCGCCGTCGGGCTCGGCGTCACCTATCTCGCGGTGGCGGTGCTCGTCGACCCGGAGTTCACCTCGCGGCAGGAGCGCTGGCTGCAGGGTCTCTGGTGGACGGGCTACCTGCTGCTCACCGGCCTGCTCGGCGCGAGCCTGTCCCGGCTGGTCGAGCGCGAGCGGGAGGCCGGGATCGCCGCCCGGGTCGAGGCGATGGCCGAGCACGCCGCGGCCGGGGAGGAACGCGACCTGCGGCGGCGGCTCCTCGAGTCGTACCAGTCCCAGCAGGACGGCCTCGCGATCGTGCTGCACGAATTCCGCACCCCCGTGCTCTCACTCCGCGTGCTGGCCCGGGAGCTCGCCGCGGACGGCACGCTCGCCCCGGCCGACCGCGAAGCCGGCAGCCGGCTGATCGCCGAACACGCGAACCACCTCTCCGACATGCTCGACGCCCTGGGCGACGTCGCGGCCAGCCGCCGTCCGGCCTTCGGCACCGGCCGGTCCCGCCCGGTGGAGCTGCGGGCCCTGGTACTGGCCTCCGCGGACGCGGCCGGGCTCCGGCCGCCGCGGCTGCGGGTGCGCTTCGACGACGAGCTGGCCGTCACCACCGACCCCCAGCGGTTCCGCCGCGTGCTCACGAACCTCCTCGAGAACGCCGCCCGCCACGGCGAAGGCAAGCCCGTCGACGTCGAGGCCGAAGTCACCGGTGGCCGGCTCGTGCTGCGCGTGCTCGACCGCGGGTCTGGAGTGGACGCGGGCAACCTCGCGAAGCTGACCGGCAAGTTCACCGCGGCCGGGTCGAACCGCGGCACGGCGGGCCTCGGCCTCTGGATCGTCGAGCAGATCGTGCAGGCACTCGGCGGCCGCGTCGGCTTCCGGAACCGTCCCGGCGGCGGGCTGGTCGCCGAGGTCGAGGTCCCGGTGGACTGAGCGGGTGCGGAAGTTGGCCCGCGCGGGCCAGCCGTGGCGCGCGCGGACCATTCCCACAGCGCGCCCGCCGGGTAATCCTGACGGCCCGATCACCCGGACACCTGGAGCGGCCATGTCCCTCACCCGCGATATCGGGCCCGGCCACCGCGGGTTCGGCGGCGTCCGCACCGGGCACCGGCCGGACCCGGTCCCCCGCCGGCTCCTGCGCGACGGCAACGCGGCGTTCTGGAACCCCGACGACATCGACCTCACCAGGGACGCCGCCGACTTCGCCACGCTGTCCCCCCGCGAGCGGCGCCTGACCTGCCTCTTCGTGGCAAACCTGATCTCGGCCGGCGAATCGGCCCCCCAGGACCTCCAGCAGTTCGTGACGGCGATGGCCACCGAAAACCGGCGCGACGACGCGACCTACCTGACGCAGCTCGTGTTCGAGGAAGCCCAGCACGCCCAGGCCCTCCGAACGTGGCTCGACGCGGTCGGCATGAGCGACGCCCTCCCATGGTTCGCCGAGAGCGGCGACGTCCACCGCCGCACGTTCCTGGAAGAACTGTCCTGGTCGCTGTACGCCCTCACCGACGACCATTCACCCGCAGCGCAAATCCGCGCCGCGGTGACCCACCACCACATCCTCGAAGGCTGCCTCGCCTTGACGTGCCACACGGCGGCGGCCGGAATCTGCCGAACCCGCGCAATCCTCCCGGGCCTCCTCAGCATCATCGACCGCATCGCGGCGGACGAACGCCGCCACGTCGCGTGGGGCACGTTCACGTGCCGCCGCCACGTCGCAGCCGACGACGCGAACTGGCCGATCGTCCTGCACCGCACGCAGGAACTGCTGCCCCTCGCGACCGAGATGCTGGGCGAAATGCTGGCACCGTTCGGCCCGGGAGCCCCGTTCGGCATCAGCATGCAGGGCCTGATGAGCACCGCCCTCAACGACGTCGGCCGCCGCCTGGACTCGATCGCTCAGGCGCGTGGCCGCCAGGCGGAGGACATCGACCGCGACCACGCACCGATGCGCCTGGAGAGCGAGATCGAGTGGGCCGGGAGCGGCCCGCGCGACGAGGACGACCGCCGGACGGTCCTGACGCTCAGACGCCCGGTGTGAGCGGCGCACCCGACACCGTCCGCGCCGTGCAGGAACCTGCTGTTCTCACCGACGAAGCCGACAACTGACTGATCAGGACAGCCGCTGGGAGATGTACACCGGAACGTCGTCAAGTTTCACTTCATCGTCGAACCGGCCGTCCTGACTCTCGAACGCCGCAACAGTGAGGTCTTCAGCCACCAGCGCCTGGAAATCGGTGCCATCGACCTCCAAGGAGATCAACCAGTTCCACGAAGTCTCGGGTGCAGGCTCCGAACCGGGATCGAGTTCGAGCGTGACCTGACTGCGCGCCGGGAGCATCCGCTCGATTTCCGTTGCCCAGTGCGAACACCGGGCCAGCATCGACGGATGCTCCCGCTGCCATCTACTCATCCCGCTCACTTCTCCTTGAAGCTCGTGTGACCGTGGAAGTTCGAGACCGTTCACCCAGGAGATCACCTGCGCGGACCCGGGTCACGGCGCCGACGAGGGTACTGAACCAGCCATGGCCATCGAGGTCGAGGCGGCAGACGGGATCGCCGGCCTCCAGAACCATAAACCGGCAAGCACTCAGACGCATGCGTCATCGATCCTGCGCTCAGCCGCGTTCGGCGGTGCAACCTCGCGCTGCGGTGGACCGGCGTCGATGGCGGGCCCATCCTTGGACGATCATCAACGCAGGCACGAACTCGACCCCGGACAGCAAAAAAGCCCAGGTCGTAGACCTGGGCTTTGCTCCCCCGCTTGGACTCGAACCAAGAACCCTCCGGATTATTGGTTCGAGTCGTTTCGGGTCGACGTCAGTCGATCTACCTGGGATGTTTGCAATCGTTCATGCTCTCAGTCGACGTCAGTCGACCTGGTTCGACCTGCAATTTCGCCCTTAAATCGCCCCTAGTTCGACAGCCAGGCCGCCGCGCGCATGTTCTGGCCGTCGTAACTAGTTCGTGCCTCCGCGGCGGGTTGCACGACTGGGGAACTGCACCGTTGACTCGCAATCGTGCAGTTCCCCAGTACGACGTCACGCCCTACGCGAGCTCGTCCCCCTCGTGGAACACGTCAAGACGGACCTTCGCCGTCGTCTCGTTGTCCAACCAGCGCAACTCGAACTGCTCGCCATACCAGTCGAGCCGCGCCGTCTCCAGTTCCTCCTGGGCACTTTCCGTCCCCGGATCTGCGCGATCCTCGTATCGCCAATGTTCCGGCTCATCCGGATCCCGTCGCGCGAACACCATGTCGACATAAGTGGCACCGTCGGCACGAGCGCTCTTGACGAGCTCCGGGACCGTGACGTGGAGGTATCCCTCGAACCGCGTCCCGTCCATCACTTCGGCGATCCGGTCGGCGAACGCGAAGTCGTTCGACGTGTCACGCGTCATGACACCTCCTGCCACTCAGTGTCGTACATGGTAGTTGTTGGTGTACTTTTTATCGACGCGGCCGGACTCGAAGTTGGACTGCCAACCACGCCGTCCCTTGTTCTCCGGAGAGCGATACTGACGTTTCCCGTTACGGGAGACCCAGCGGACGCTGCCGCGTTTCGTGACCGTCTTCTTGGCGAGGGGACCGACCCAGATTCGTCCGGCCACCCGGGACTGGCGGAAGGTCGCCTTGACGCCCTTGTACACGAACCCTTGTGAACGTCGAGCGGCCTTGAGGATCGTGCCGACGCCGCGGGCGAACTCGACGGCCTTGTAAGCACCGATCGCCGCGCCGACCGCCGCCGTGCCGATCCGAGCGGTGAGGACACCTGCGAGGGCCTGCGCGCCGTACTGAAACGCCGCTCCCCAATTCCCCTGGATGGCGTTTCCTGCCGCAGCCACCCCACTTACGACCGTTCCGATCGGTCCGGGGATCCACGAGGCCACCGACGGCCGCCGCAGTTCCCGACGTCTCCATGACCGCACTGACAGCCCCGCCGATCTCGACGCTTGTCGCGGTGGCCGTGGTGGTCGCCGCGATCTACGGTGCTGCGGCTGGTCCGCCTCGCCCCGACAGCGACGGATGTTCCGCCGCTCCGCTCAGGCGGTTCCGGAAGAACACGCCATCTCGCGGTGCCACGTCCGCTGGTACACGATCACCATGGTCTTCCTGGCCTTCGACAACCCCGGCTCCGACACAACGCCGCAAAGAAGGCGACGCCGGACAGGTGCCCGAACTGCACCAAGTCGCGATCAGCTGCGTCACTCCCCGATCTCGAGTTCGTCACGTCCTGAAACATCGAGCGATCCGATCGCGACCTACGGTCACCGAGCACAGGGAGGATCAAGGTGACGAAGCCGGGCTACATCCAGGTCACGAGCACCAGCAGCACGACAGCCGACGTCACGCCGGTGGTGCTCCGGGACGGCCAACGTAAACGCCTGGTCTTCACCCCCGTACTGGTCGACAACGAGGGCGAGCCCGCCGCGACTGTTCGCGGCGAGCTGTCGTACTTCTCGAAAAACGCGGCCGATGAGTGGGAACGAGACAAGCCTTTCGACCTCCGGACGCTGGCCGCCGGCGAGAGCATCCGCCTCGACTTGAGTAGTCGTGAGCTGCTGAAAATGTTCAACTGCGTGGCCGCGCTGTACGAGTTCATGGCGGACACCGGGTTCGAATATGGGACCAAACGCTTGCTGTCCGTTGACGCTGGCACCGACCTGGCCGAGATTCTGGACTCGATCTCCGCGATCGGACAGGACCAGCACGTGAAGCGCGTCCTCGGCTGGATGTCGCGCCAGGATTCCGAGCAGCTGGCCCACGCGTTGCAGGACGCCGAGCCCGAGATCTCCACGCGGATCGTGATCGCGACCGGGCTGGCGAAACTACGCGGGTTCATCGAGGAAGCCAGTGCGGAACTAGAGAGCGCGGACGAGAAGCTCTGGCAAGGAATCATCGAACGGAACGCCTGGGCGATCGGCCAGGTCTTCTCCCACCCGCTGGTCGTCGTGAAGAGGGAGGCGTACCTCGGCGGGAAGTCGGTGCACAACACCGGCGGCAACAACGCAGACTTCCTCCTGCGCAACCAAGTGACCGGCAACGCGCTCATCGTCGAACTGAAGACGCCGGCGACGTCGTTGACCGCCCAAACGCCCTACCGGAACAACGCCTACCCGCCAAGCAAAGAGCTCGCCGGGGCGGTCCAGCAGGTACTCCAAGACCACTACTCGTTGCGCCAGAACTACTCGGCGCTCGCAGGGGACAAACCGCCAGACTTCCGGGTGTTCAAGCCGAAGCTGCTGCTGATCGTCGGGAATCTGGCCCGCGAAGACGATATCGACCGAGTCCGAAGCTTCGAGCTCTACCGGAACAGCATTCCGGACGTGGAGATCGTCACGTTCGACGAACTCGTAGAGAAAGCGAAGCTTCTACTCGACCTCTTCGAAGACTCGGTCTGACCAGTCGCACCCATCGCTACCCTGACCTACCGTCCGCTTGACGTTAGAAGCCAACCCAGCGTGGCCCGCTTACAGACCGGTGTCCGACACCTCTAGTTCAGGTCCCGCGCTTTCCGGAGGACACGTGGCGGCGGGCGCGCACGGTGAAGCTGCCGTGGTTTCTGGAGTCGTCGCCGGCGAGGACCGCGACCAAGAGAATCTTCTCTTATTGCGACCGTTCCAGGACTTCGCGGTGAATAATGGCAGCATGCCTGTTTGGTTGCAGATAACCCTGCCGATCGTCACCGCACTGCTCGGAGGCGGTGTCGGCTTCGGATTCGGACGCCTGGGGAAGGCGCTCGATCGTCGCCAAGATCAAAAGGATGCCGAGGCTGTCCGTGTGCAGGCCGAGCAAGCGCGCCGACCTGCCTTCGCTGTCGAGCACGTGAGGGGTGCGCTGTATCGACTGGTGAACATCGGAGAAGCCGACGCCACGCGCGTACAATTCTCCGATCGGGACGAGTCGTACGCCCAGATCCAATACCGCCCTGAGCGAATCTCACTCGGCATCGGCGCCGCGCACGAGTTCGGCATCCTCACGGCCGACGCGATGCCGCTTCCCGGCCGGGTCATGGTCATGTCCGACCAGTTCGACGAACCTGAATCGGCCCGGGTGCCGCTATAGATCGCAGGTGGGCGACGCCGCTCCGCGCTCCGTGTCGCAGCGAAGGTGGGCGCTGCTCATCTGTAACACTTCCATCGTGGAGCTCGACGACCTGCTCAACGCTATGGACCGAACGGCGGCGAACGTCGCGAAGCTCGAGGACGTCTGGCGCCGGGCCGAGACGTTCATCCCGACCGGACCGGCACGAGGCTCACACCCCGAGTACGACGACCTCCGACGCGCATGGTCAGACCTCCTGGCGGGCCTGCCCGAGATCGATGGCTGGACCATCACTGCCGGACTGCCCGATATCGACGAAATCGGTGCGATTTTCGTCGACTGCTTCGAGATCGACGTGCCGCCGCTCGAAGCCTACGAAGTCGGAGAACAACCTTCGAAGGATTTAGCCGAGTATCGGTACCGGCTCAACCGTGCCCGTCGCCGCGCCGCCCGCCAGCGACTCGATGAGCTGACGTCGACCATCGACGTCTTGCTGGCCGCTCTGCTCGCCGATGTAGCCCGTGACTCCTCAACGAAGCTGGAAGGCCCAGAAACAGAGAAGATCAGGGCCGCAGTCGACGAGATCGAGCGGCTCTTGGGAGACACAGCCGAGCGCAAGGGCCGTTGGAGCGACCTCCGCCGGCACCTACGTTTCAGCGAAGGCCACGATTGGTACGACATCGCCGAGTTGGATTGGCCGAGCGTGCGCTCCGACATCGAAGCCAGTGCGCTCGCCGACTCCGATCCGTTGCCCGTTCCAGCCGTTGATCTCGGTCAGGCCGCAGCCGGAAGCCTGACCGGGGCCGCCACGATCGCTCTTCCATGGGACCGCCTCGATGACGGCGGTTTCGAGCGCCTGCTGTACGACCTGCTGCGAAGCTTCCCCGAGCACGAGAACGTCCAATGGCTCATGCAGACCCGAGCGCCCGATCGAGGACGAGATCTTTCGCTGGACCGCGTCCTTCGTGACGGCACCGGCGGCGTGCGTAACGAGCGGGTGATCGTCCAAGCCAAACACTGGCGCTCGCGTTCTGTTCGCCCCACTGATGTGTCGGACACCGTCGCCACGGTCAAGCTGTGGGAGCCGCCCCTGGTTCGCGGTCTCATCATCGCCACTACCGGCCGCTTCACAGCCGATGCCGTGAGCTGGGCAGAGAAACACAACGAGACGGGAGCTTCACCCCTCATCGAACTCTGGCCCGACAGCAGGCTGGAGACGCTTCTCGCCCAGAAGCCTCACATCGCGGCCGGCCACGGCCTTCGATGAGCTGCCGAGTTCTCGACCGCTTTCAGCGCGAACTCGATTGCCGCCGATGCGAGGGCGAATGCCTTATCGGACCCGATGGCGGAAGAACCATGTCGAGCTTGTCGAGGCCGTCGCCGCCCAGGTTGTCGACGACGTGCCGAACAGTTTTCAGGTAGGCGCGATACTTCAGGTAGCTGAAGGCCGGCACGGCCACGCCCGGCAACGCGGCAGTAAGGATGTTCAAGAGCATGCTTGCAGGACCCTCCAGGGGATGGTCCTGGTGCTCATCTCCAAGCGGCTACGGCCGGCGCTCTCCTGTGACAGCTGGGGCGCTCAGACGCCAACGGCCCGGGCAGGCCTCGTTTGTAGCTCGAGCAGGCGATCTTGGGTTGTGGTCATCACTATACCGAACCTGGCTCCCCCAGTTAGGTCCGCGCAGACCAGTCCGTGTCGGACGCGATGATCGTTCGGCGGGCATACCCGCGTTGGATGGCCATCTCGTAGTGGTTCAGCCAACCCTCCGTCGGCGACGACGGCGGAAAGTCCAAAGCCTCGATCATCCCCTGCAGAAGCCCGATGTCGATGCGCGCGGTCCCGTGTCTGCAACTCGTCGTCATGAACTCCTTCGAGCCGCGACCCCCATCCCACGCCCAGTTGACAATTGCAGCCGAGTTCTGGCCGGCATGAGCCCGAGCCAGCCAGACATACTGAATCCTTGCCTTCGGGTCCCCCTGCCGGAAGACGCGGCCTAGCAGGCAGCCTCTCATCGGACACCGGATCACGAAGGCAGTCAGCCGCTTCTGCGTCACCGGGTGAAGATCCGAAAACCACACCGCGAGCCGCTCCGGCTCCTCCTGCCAGTTCCGACGGTTCTCCCGCGTCCGCATCGGCTGTCCGTCGCGGTTGCGCACGTTGACAGGATCAGCTTCGTCCCGCCGCACGAACTCACGCGTGCGGGCACCCTGAGGAGACTCCCTGAATTTGACCCGTTCGCGGCGGGGACCTCGGCCCATGAACGACAGCTTGCCCGCTTGGGGCATCCGAGGCACGTCCGTCGCCGTCAGCCCCGGTCAGTGGCCAGCCCGGCTTCAGGATCATCGAACTACCCAAACGACCCCAGGCATCGCGACAGTATCGCCGACGGGACACCGCGCAGGGCGCCAAGGCACAAGTCGGCAGCACCGTCCCACGCACCCCTGTGAACCGGCGTCGGTGGCCGACCCCATCCTTGGACGATCGTCAAGATAGACACTATCCTACCCCTGCTCCCGGACAGCAAAAAAGCCCAGGTCGTAGACCTGGGCTTTGCTCCCCCGCTTGGACTCGAACCAAGAACCCTCCGGTTAACAGCCGAATGCTCTGCCAGTTGAGCTACAGGGGAATGTCGCTCACTTCCGGTGCCGGTCTCTCCGACCGACAAGAGAAACCTTAGCCCATGCCCCCAAGCCCCTTTGCAGCACCCCCCACTTGGCGCAACCGGCCCCAGGGGCGCGGTTTTCCTGGACAATGGACAGTCGGACGACCTACCGACGGAAGGCGTGGAAGCGGATGAAGAAGTTCCTGCTGGGTGCGGGCCTGGGGTACGTGCTGGGCGCCAAGGCAGGCCGGGGGCGGTACGAGCAGCTCGTGCGCACCTACCGCCGGGTCGTCGACCACCCCATGGTTCAAGGGGCCGCCGGGGTGGCGCGGGCCAAGATCAGTGAGAAGGTGCGGCGCTAGACCTGGGCCACGAAGAACACCCGGCGGAACTCGAACCACGTGACGCCGTCGGCTCGGGTCGGGTACGCCGCGGCCAGGAGCGGGGCCAGTTCGGTGCGGAACCGGTCCCACTCGTCGTCCGCCAATGCCGCGCGGACCGGGCGCAACGCCGTTCCGGTGATCCACTCCAGCACCGGGTTCTCGCCCCGCAGCGGCTGCACGTACGTCGTCTCCCAGGCGTCGACGGCGCAGCCCGCGTCGGCCAGGAGGTTCGCGTATTCCAGGGGGCTCGAGACCGCGTCGTCCTCGCGCAGGACGACCTCGGCCAGCCGGGACGCCCACGCCGGGGACGCTGCCAGTTGCCGCGTCAGCGCGTGCGACGGGGCGGTGAAGTTGCCCGGGACCTGAATCGCCAGGTAAGCACCCGCCGGCAGCGAAGAAACCCACTGGCGCAGCAGAGCCTCGTGGTCCGGGACCCACTGCAGGACGGCGTTCGACACCACGACGTCGGTGTCCGGCGCCGGTGTCCAGTCGCGGACGTCGAGGACCGTGGCGTCCAGGCCGCGGGCGCGAGCGGCGGTCACCATTTCGGGTGAACTATCGCCGCACTCCAGCACGGCTGAGGGCCAGCGCTCCCGGAGGGAAACGGTCAGGTTGCCGGGTCCGCAGCCGAGGTCCACCACGCGCCGGGGCGACGACGCCCCGATGCGCGAGACGAGGTCGTAGAACGGCCGGGCCCGCAGGTCGGCGTAGTCGAGGTACTTGCCGGGATCCCACACGGTCGCCTCCGATAAACAGTACGCCTGTACTGAGTACGAGCGTACTGCTATTCGGCGGGGTTGACCAGCTTCGCGGCGGCCTGCTCGGCGATGGCCGCCACCAGCGCGGCGTCGGTGCCGGCGTCCGGGCGGACCTGCAGCACACTGCCGTCGCGACCGGGCACCTTGCGCTGGACGAACCACGCTCCGCCGGACCCGATCTCCTGCCGGTGCCGCGATCGGATCGAGCCCTCGACGCGCTGGTAGGCCTCGCGCGGCACCTTGCCCGGCTCCGGCAGCCGGAACCGGACCGGGGGCAGGTCGGCCAGCAGGACGGCCGCGCCCGCGGTGCCCACCTCGGCCGACTCGGTCAGCGTGAACACGCCGTCGGACCAGGCCGCCTTGCCGATCAGGTGCCAGCCGACGCGCCGCGCGCCGTCTTCGGAAGGGACCCACAGGCCCAAGGCCGTCACGACCAGGTACCCGCCGCCCTCCACCGGGGCGCTGTCGACGACGTCTTCGCCCGGTGCGAGCGCGCCGGAGAAGTCGGACGGCGTGCGGTCGCCGAGCAACCGGCGCAGGAACCCCATCTCAGCCCCACGCGCCGGCGGCGGCCTGCTCGCCCAGCGACTTCTTGTACTGCTCCAGCGCGACGAGGTCACCGAACAGCGCGCGGTAGTCGTCCGGCGCTTCGACCGGCGACAGTCGCTGCAGCTTGCCCTTGATCTCCGCGATCTGCCGCCCGACGAGGCTCTCCTGCACCCGCGCGAGGATCGACGAGATGTACCGCGAGTCGACTTCGTCCTTGGCCTGCAACGGTTCCACGGCCAGCTCCGAGAGCACGCGCCGGACCGTCCCTTCCGGACAGTGCGGGGCCGCCGCGTCCAGCAGCGCCGGGCCGGTCAGGCCCGAACCCGCGCCGCCGGCCTTCAAAACCGCTTCGTGGACGGCCACGTACACCGGGTGCGTGAACGCCTCCAGCGGGAGGGCGTCGTACTCCGGCCCGGCGATCGCCGGCTGCTGCAACGCCGCCTTCAGCGCCTCGCGCTGGACCGCGAACCGCGGGTCCTTCGGCGCCGGGCGAGCGACGTCGGAAGGCGCCGAAGCCGCCGGGGCCGCCTGCTGCGCGCGCCCCGGCTGGCGCAGCGGCGCACCACCGCGCTTGTCGGTCGCGCCCGCGCTGCCGCGGACCCGGTTGACCACCTGCGCGACGTCCTGCCAGCCCACCCACCAGGCGAGCTTCGACGCGTAGCCGTCGCGGGCCGCGCGGTCCTTGATCGACGCCACCATCGGCACCGTCTTCTGCAGCGCCGCGACCTGGCCGTCGACCGAGTCGAGGTCGTAGTTCTTGAGCGTGCTGCGGATGACGAACTCGAACAGCGGGGTCCGCCGCGCCACCAGGTCCTTCACCGCGCTGTCGCCCTTGGCCAGGCGCAGCTCGCACGGGTCCATGCCGTCCGGCGCGACCGCGATGTACGTCTGGCCGGCGAACGTCTGGTCGCCCTCGAACGCCTTCAACGCGGCCTTCTGGCCCGCTTCGTCGCCGTCGAACGTGAAGATCACTTCGCCGCGGAAGGCGTCGTCGTCCATCATCAGCCGGCGCAGCACCTTCATGTGGTCCTCGCCGAACGCCGTGCCGGACGACGCGACCGCCGTCGGCACGCCCGCCGCGTGCATCGCCATCACGTCGGTGTAGCCCTCGACCACGACGACCTGGTGCTTCTTCGCGATCTCGCGCTTGGCCAGGTCGAGGCCGAACATGACCTGCGACTTCTTGTAGATCGGCGACTCGGCGGTGTTGAGGTACTTCGCGGAGATCCGGTCGTCGTCGAACAGCCGCCGCGCGCCGAAGCCGACGACGTCGTTGCCGACGTCCCGGATCGGCCAGACCAGCCGCCGGTGGAAGCGGTCCATCGGGCCGCGCTGGCCCTCCTTGGACAGCCCCGCCGTCAGCAGTTCCTTGACCTCGAAGCCGCGGTTGAGCAGGAACTTCGTCAGCTTGTCCCAGCCGCCGGGCGCGTACCCGCAGCCGAACGTCTTGGCCATGGCGGCGTCGAACCCGCGCTCGGACAGGAAGTCCCGCGCCGCGCGCGCTTCGTCGGTGACCAGCTGCTCCGCGTAGAACTCCTGCGCGGCGCGGTGCGCCTCGACCAGCCGGGTGCGGCTGCCGCGGTCGCGCTGGATCGTCGCGCCGCCGCCTTCGTAGGTGAGCCGGATGCCGACCCGGTCGGCCAGCCGCTCGACGGCCTCCACGAACGAGATCAGGTCGATCTTCTGGATGAACTTGATCACGTCGCCGCCCTCGCCACAGCCGAAGCAGTGGAAGGTGCCGTGCGTCGGGCGGACGTTGAACGACGGGGTCTTCTCGTTGTGGAACGGGCAGAGGCCCTTCAGGCTGCCCCCACCGGCGCGGCGCAGTGCCACGTACTCCCCGACGACCTCGTCGATCCGGTTCCGCTCGCGCACCTCCGCGATGTCGCTCTCCCGAATCCGTCCTGCCACGCCGCCCACTCTAGTCCCGCCGTTTGCGGCACACTCGGGGCATGGCCGCCACGCCCACCGCCCAGGACGCCCTCGCCGCCGAATTCGCCGAGCACCGCAGTCACCTCATCGGGGTGGCCTACCGGCTGACCGGCACGCGCGCCGACGCCGAGGACGCGGTCCAGGAGTCCTGGCTGCGGCTGGCCGGGCTCGACGACGCCGGCCGCGCGGCCATCCGCGAGCTGCGGGGCTGGCTGACCACCGTCGTCGGCCGGATCTGCCTCGACCGGCTGAAGTCGGCCGCCGCGCAGCGGGAGAAGTACGTCGGCAACTGGCTCCCGGAACCGGTCGTCACGCCGTTCGGGCGGCCGGTGAGCGAGGACCCGCTCGACGTCGCGGTCCGCGACGACGGGCTGCGGATGGCCGCACTGGTCGTGCTCGACAAGCTGACCCCGGAGCAGCGCGTCGCCTTCGTGCTGCACGACGCCTTCTCGGTGCCGTTCGCCGAGATCGCCGACGCGCTCGGCGTCTCGGTCGAGGCCGCGCGCCAGCACGCCTCCCGCGGCCGCAAGGCCCTCGCCGACGCCGACCCGGCGCCGCGCGTCCCGCTGGACGACCAGGCGAAGATCCTCGAAAAGTTCGTCGTCGCCCTGCAGGCCGGGGACATCCGGGCGATGACCGAGCTGCTGGCCCCGGACGTCGTGCTCGTCGGCGACTCGAACGGAAAGGGCCGGACCACGCGCCAGCTCATCGTCGGCGCGGACAAGATCGTCCGGTTCTTCGTGGGCCTCACGAGCAAGTACCCGCCCGGTGCGCTCACCCGTGGCACGCCGGTGCTCGTCAACGGCGATCTGGGGGTGTACCTCGCGCCGCAGCCGGGCCAGGACGGCTTCTTCGCCCTCGACGAGCACGTGCAGGCGATGACGGTCCGCGACGGCAAGATCGTGGCGATCTACGACGTGGTCAACCCGGACAAGCTGGCCCGCATCACGCGTCCCGCCGCTTCGCCGTCGTGATCCCGGCGGCCAGCACCGCCACCACGAACGCCGCGAAGTAGGCCAGCGCCCAGCCCGGGGCGAGCGGCGAGTCGGACAGCGCGGCCGCGTTGCCGCCGTCGCGCCCGCCGCTGGCGCCACCGGTGCCGCTGAGGAACTTCGTGACGACGTTGAGCGGCAGCCAGCGGTGGATCGCCGGGCCGGCACCGGGGATCACCTCGACGAGGTTCTCGACCAGCAACGGGTACACGAGCAGCAGCGCCACCGCACCCGCGGTGTGGCGGACCAGGAGCCCGACGCCGACCGCGCACACCACGCCCAGCGCGAACACGACCCCGGTGCCCGCGACGATCGTCCAGTCGGCGGCGCTGTCGAGCGCCAGGTCCGCGTCCGGCGCGACCAGCCGCGCCACCAGCCAGGCCCCGAACGCGGCGGCCTCGCCGAGGGCGAACGCGTACCCGCCGGCGAGCGCGGCCTTGGCCAGCAGCACCGGGGTCCGGGACGGCACGGCCTGGAAGGAGCCGTGGATCGTCCCGGTCTGGTACTCGCTGGTCACCGACAACGCGCCCATGACCAGGACGGCGACCAGGCCGAACAGGAAGCCGAACTGGGTGCTCGCGACGGTCGGCGGCAGCCGCGACTCGGAGGCGTTGGCGGCCACCAGCCCGGCCGGGACGACGAGCCCGGTGACCGCGACCGTCCCGCACACGACGGGGGTGCTGATGCTGAAGAACTTGATCCGCTCGGCGGCAATGAGGTGCATGCGGGAACGCTCCCGCGGGGGACCCCGGTGGCGCGTCCCACCGGAGTCCGATTCCCGGGGTCCTACGGCAGCGGGACCCGGCAGGCGTCACCGGAGGTGAAACCCTGGTCGACGATGCCGAGCGCGCTGTTCATCCGGGCGCGCGAATTCTCCAGCGCGATCTGGTAGGTCAGCTCGATAACGCCTTCGCGGCCGAACTCGCGCTCGAGTTCGGCGACCTGTTCGTCGGTGACCGTGACCTGCGCCGCGGACATCGCGTCGGCGTAGGCGAGCGCGAGCCGTTCCTGGTGGCTGAACGCGGGTGAGGTCGCGTAGTCGTCGATCTTCTTCAGCCGTTCGATGTCGAGGCCGTCGTGCTTCTGCAGCATGGTGCCGAAGTCGACGCACCACGAGCAGCCGATCCGGGTCGCGACCCGGTAGACGGCGAGCTCGCGGACGTTCACCGGCAGCCGTTTGGAGGCGCGCTCGACCAGCAGTTCGTGCGCCAGGTTCGCGCGCAGCAGGCCGGGGTGGTGCGCGACGACGGCCATCGGCTCCGGCACGGCGCCGTAGCGGCGGCCGGCCATCCGGTAGACCAGCTTGAGGACCGGTCCGGCCTCGGTGCTCTTCTTCGCGGTGATGCGCGGCATGTCCGTTCTCCTTCGTCTCGGTCACGAGGGGGACGAGACGGCTTCCGAAGACGTGACGGCGGGCGAGGTGAGCCAGGCCACCAGCATGACCGCGGCCGCGCCCGCGAACACGACGGTCAGGCCCGGCGCGGCCAGCCCGCCGGTCGTGACCAGCGCCAGCCAGCCGAACACCGCGGCGCCGGCCAGGCCGCCCGCCTGCCGGGCGAAGGTCAGCGACCCCAGCGTGACGCCCAGCAGAGTGCGATCCGCGCGTGTCTGGCCCAGCACGGTGGAGGCGGACGTGCAGACCGCGAAGGCGGCGCCGATCGCGAACAGCCCCGGGACGAGGAGCCACGGTTCGCCGTCGAACGCGGCCGCGGCGGCGATCGCGGCGAGCCCCGCCGTGCCGAGCAGGCAGCCGAAGCGGCCCCACGCCGTCATCTCCGGGCGCCGGCGCGCCAAGGCGGCGAACGACGCGGAGAGCGCGAGCTGCCCGGCGGTCATCGCGACGAGCAGCAGCCCGGTGCCGGCCGCGCCGGACCCGAGCGCGGCGGCCAGCGCGACGTAGGTGAAGGTGCCGTAGAGCGCGGCGCCGGCCAGGCCGTTGACCACCACCGCGCGCTTGAGGACGGCGTCGGCGAAGACCTTCGGCGAGATCAGCGGGCTCGGCGTGCGGCGCTGCCGCCGGACGAACAGGAACCCGGCGGCGAGGGCGGCCACGACCAGCAGCGGCGTCCACAGTGGACTGCGCGCGAGGTTCTCGAACGTGCCGAGCGCGACCACCGCGGCCCCCGCGGCGGCCAGCAGCGCACTGCCGGGCACGTCGAACTTCTCCTTGGCGCCACGGGGTTTCGCGGGCAGTCCCCGCAGCCCGAGCAGCAGGGCGGGCACGCACAGCGGCAGGTTGACCAGGAAGATCCACCGCCAGCCGGGACCGGCCGCGAGCAGCCCGCCCAGCGGAGGGCCGCCGAGGGTCGCGGCCGCGAAGACGGCGGTCTGCCAGCCTTGACGGCGCAGCAGCTCGTCGCGGTCGAACAGCTCGCCGAGCGCGCTCATCGCCGTGACGACCAGGCCGCTCCCGCCCAGCCCTTGCAGCGCACGGGCGGCGATCAGCGAACCGACGTCGGGCGCGGCGGCGCACCACGCGGAGGCGGCGGCGAACACGAGGACCGACGCGGCGAAGGACGTGCGCCGGCCGTAGAGGTCGCCGAGCCTGCCGTGCAGCGGGGTCGCGACGGTCAGGGTCAGCAGGCCGGCGGCGGTCACCGCGACCAGGCCGGTGCGGGCGTGCAAGTCAGCGCCAATGGAAGGCAGCGCTGCCGTGACGATCAGGCCGTCGAGCTGGGCCATGGCCATGCCGAGCAGGAGCCCGGCGAACGCGAGGTTCCGAGATGCGTGCATAAAGCACACGTTATAGCGTGCCTTGTGCACACATCAAGCGACGGCGGCCCCGCTCTCTTCCGCCTGGTCCGCCACTGGGCCCGCCAGTGGGCCCCGGACGTCGTCGAGCGCTTCGCCGCCGACGCACCGCCGACGTGGACGGTGCCGAACCTGTTCGTCATCCAGGCGATCGACGGCGCGGCGGGCGACGAGGTCACCGTCGCGGACGTGGCCCGCCAGCTGGGCATCGACCGCTCGGTGGCCAGCCGGATGACGACCGAAGCGGCCCGCGACGGCTTCGTGACGCGCTCGACGTCGACCCGCGACGCCCGCCGCGCGGTGCTGACGCTCACCGATTCCGCGCGCGAATTCCTCGCGGCTTCGCAGGCCCACCAGCGGCAAGCTTTCGAAGCGCTGGTCGGGCAGTGGCCGGCCGAGGACCGCGAGCGGTTCGCGGGCTACCTGAGCCGGCTGGCGGGCGAAGTCCTGGGCTGACGGCGACCGAGGTGTAACGCGGTGCCGGTCGCGCCGCGACTTCGGGGGGTATTCCTCCGCCGAAGGAGCCACGTGAACCCGGAATTCGGGCCGTACCGCATCGAACGGCCGATCGCGCGCGGCGGCATGGGCGAAGTCCTGCGCGCCCGCGACACCCGGCTCGACCGGGTCGTGGCGCTGAAGGTGCTGCCGCCCCACCTCGCCGCCGACGAGGAGTTCCGCGAACGCTTCCGCCGCGAAGCGCACGCGGCGGCCCGGCTGCGCGAGCCGCACGTCGTGCCGATTCACTCGTTCGGGGAAATCGACGGCCGCCTGTACCTGGACATGCAGCTCGTCGAAGGCGAAGACCTCGCGACGCGGCTGAGCACGCGCGGGCCGATGGACGCGGCCGAAGCCGTCGACGTCGTCGGCCAGATCGCCCAGGCCCTCACCGCCGCGCACGCCGAAGGGCTGGTCCACCGGGACGTCAAGCCGTCGAACATCCTGCTGACCGGTACCGGCTTCGCCTACCTGGTGGACTTCGGGATCGCGCGGTCGCAGGAGGCGACGTCCGGGCTGACCGGCGCGGGCGCGGCGATCGGGACGCTCGACTACATGGCGCCCGAGCGGTTCACCGGCGCCCGGCCCGACCTGCGCGTCGACGTCTACGCGCTGGCGTGCGTGCTGCACCAGTGCCTGACCGCCACCAAGCCGTTCGCCGCGACGACGGCCGCGTCCCTCCTGCACGCCCACCTCAACCAGGCGCCACCGCGGCCGAGCCTGCTGCGCGCGGGCGTCCCCACGGCACTCGACGGCGTCGTGGCCCGGGGCATGGCGAAGAGCCCGGACGACCGGTACCCGACCGCCGCGGCGCTCGCGGCCGGCGCGAAGGCCGCTCTCGGTACGCCTCCCCCGCCGGCCGTGACCCGGGCGTTCACCAGGGTCGAGCCGGAGGCCCCGCCGCGGCGCCGGACCGGGCTGCTGGTCGCGCTCATCGCCGTCACGGTCCTCCTGCTCGGCGGGGTGGGCACGCTGTTCGCGCTGCCGGCCCTGCTGGCGCGAACCCCGGCCGTGACGCCGACGTCGGCACCGCTGGCCGCACCGGTTCCGGTCCCGGTCCGCACGACCACGCCGGCCGTGGCGACGACCGTGCCCGTCGCGGTCACCACGGCCAGTGCGAACCGGCCGGACCCGGGCGACCTCGCCGGATTCGTCGTCCACTACTACGGGCTGATGCCCGACACCGCCGCCGGCTGGGAGCTGATCGGGCCGAACCTGCGGCTGCGGACGCGGGACAGCTACGACAAGTTCTGGAGCGGGTTCAGCGGGGCCGAGGTCGTCGGGACGCCCGCGGTCGCGGGCAGCACGGTGACCGCGCGGATCCGGCTGCACCACCGCGACGGCCGTCCGGACAGCACCGAAACGCACGTCCTCGGGCTCGCTCTGCGCGACGGCGAGCTGTGCATCGACTCGGACTCCCTCGCCAAGAACCGCTGAGCTACTCCCCGGTGCTGCCGTCGATCGACTCGCGAAGGAAGTCGGCGTGGCCGTTGTGGCGGCTGTATTCCTCGACCAGATGGACCAGGATCCAGCGCAAGGTGGGCGTGTTGCCGTCCCGCAGCGAACGCCGGGCCCGCCGCGCCAGGCCGCCGTCCGCCAGCGCTTGCGTCACGGCCTCGCGCGACCGGTCCACCGCGTCCTGCCAGAGTCCGTGGAGCTGCTCCGGGGTGTCGTCCGCGGCGGAATCCCAGTCCCAGTCCGGGGTTGCGGCCCAGTCGACCGCGTCGAACGGCGGCATCCGGTCGTGGCCGGACCAGACGTAGGAGAACCAGTTGTCCTCCACGTAGGCCAGGTGCTTGAGCAGCCCGCCGAGGGTCATCGTGGACGGCGCCACCCTCGCGCGCAGGCCCGCCTCGTCCAGGCCCGCGCACTTCCACGCCAAGGTCGCGCGGTGGAAGTCGAGGAAGCCGAGGAGGGTCGCGGCTTCGTCACCGTCGTAGGGCGGTTCGGGCCGTCCCTGGTCGTCCACAGAAGTCACGGGAGCCGACTCTACCGAAATTGTCGGACCCCTCCGCTAGGTTCCGATCATGGCTCGATACGTACTGGTTTCTCACGGCGTCAGCGGACGCACGTCCCAGATCCACACCCCGCCGACGAACTCGGCCGGCTTGCGCAGCAGCAGTTCCACTGTGGACTTGAGGGCTTCCTGGTGCTGCCGCGGGCCGACCACGAGCACGTCCGCCTTCCAGTAGCGCAGGTCGTCCAGTGCCTGGGTGCGGTCCGCTTCGGTGACTTCCGCGGCCTGACCGGTGCGTTCGACCTCCGCGAACAGGTCCGACGTCGGCCGCGGGACGGCCCCGTACCGGCCGCGCCGGTCGTCCGGCGAGGTCGGGCCGACGAAGTAGCCCTCCGGCATCGGGTACCCGAGTCCGGCGTCGACCTGCCAGTGCAGCGGTTCGGCTTCACCGGTGCTCGGCAGCGGAACGGGCACGAGCGAACCGCCGGGCGCGATGTACTGGCGCCAGATGCCGTCGGCGAAGAACGGCGGCGACAGCGGGCGCTCCTTCGCCACCAGCTCCGTCGGCGCGATCGGCAGCAGCACGGCGACGACGGCGCCGACCCACAGCATCTTCAACGGGAAGCGAGGTTTGTCTTCGAGCGGCTGCGGCAGTTCGGCCGCCGCCGTCCAGACGCGGTGCGTCGCGATCGCCAGCAGCGCGCCGACCACGGGGATGCAGCCCATCGCGAGCCGGGACTCGATCAGCGAGTCCAGCAGCGGCAGCTGCCCCAGCCACTTCCACAGCCCCGGGACGCCGGTGTCCTGGTGCGCCACCGTGATTTCGACACCCAGCGAAAGGAAGGCCATCACGTACATCGTGATCGCGAGCGCTCGCGAAACGACGTCGCGCCACAGCCAGATAGTGAGCACGACCATGAGCACGATGAGCGGCCAGCCGAAGAACGCGTTCTCTTCGGTGCGGTTCATCGAGACGTCCGCGGCGGCTTCCGGGGTGCCGGCGATCGACTGCGTCGCGAAGCGCGTGAGGGCCGCGGTGTCGTTGCCCGCCGAACCGTGCAGGAGGGAGTGGAAGCTGTAGGGGCCGAAGAACTGCCAGTACAACGGGAAGCCGGCGATCAGCAGCGCGACCACGGCGCCGATGCCGACGCCCTTGCCCAGCGGCGCTAGCATGCCGCGCAACTCCGCGCGGCGCGGGATGAGGTAGGAGATCGCGAAGACGAGGAAGGTGAGCGCGAAGATCGCCAGCGGTTCCTCACCGAGCAGGATCTGCCACGCGACGAGGACGCCGAGCACGATGCCGTTGCGCACCGGGCGTTCGCCGTGCGCGATCTGGATGGTCTTGAGGGCGATGAACGGCATCACGAACAGCACGACGAAGTTCGGGTGCGCGTTGCCGTGCGAGATCATCGGCGGGGCGAAGCCGCAGAAGGCACCCCCGATCGCGGCGGCGGTCCGGTTCGGCACGAGGTGACGCGAAAACACCCAGTACCAGCCGAACGCGGTGCCGGCGAGGCCCGCGGTCAGCACGATGGCCCAGGTGAGCGTCGCACCGAAGGTCAGCGTGATGGGCGCGAGCGGGATGTTCAGCCCGAACATCGCCGCGTTCGCCGCCATGTTCACGCCGAGCGGGTAGTTCTGCAGGTCCGTGGTGAACGGGTTCTGGAAGTGCAGCACGGACTTCGCGACGACCGTGGAGTACCACTCCCACTGGCTCTGGTCGGACGCGCCGTTCCAGAGGTAGCCGCGCTTCAGGTCGAACCAGAGGCCGTTGTAGAGCAGGATCGTGAAGAGGAGGAAGCCGCCGCCGATGGCGGTGTCCTGCCACGCCCAGCGCCTCGGGCCGGCGGGTGCTTCGGGGGCGGGCGGGACGAGCTCGGGGACGGCTTCGGACTTCAAGCTCACGGTTCGACCACCCTGGCGAAGAAGTAGAGGGCACCCGTGGCGGCGTGCCGGACCAGTAGCAGGAACGGCCGGTCCACCGCGACGGCGACCGGTTCGTCGATGATCATCGAGGTGAGCCGCATCGTCAGCGCGGTCGCCGCGGCGCCCTCGAAGCCTTGTTCGTCGACGCGCAGCACGGCCTGGTGCAGCACCTCGGAGACGGTCAGCCGCGGGTCCGGCGACAGCCCGGAGAGGTCGGCTTCGTCGCTGAACATGGTGCGCACGCCGAGGCCGCGCAGCACGCCGGTCAGCGAACTGGGCACGTCGAGGGAGACCTTCGGGAGCGAGAGCTCCACCGGCTTGAAGCGGATCTCGCCGAGCAGTGCAGTGAGTTTTGCTTGGTCGAGCGCGGCTTCGGCTTCGGCGAGCTCGCCGTCGGGCAGCAGCACGACGGCCTGCAGCCCGCCACCGGCGACCAGCTGCACGGCCTGCCAGCCGTGGGCGTGCGCGTAGCCGACGCTCTCGCTGAGCCACATGGTCGGCACGTCCCGGGTGCCGGAGGGCGCGTGGAAGGGCGCGTCGGAGGTGTTGGCCTCGCGGAAGGGCAGCTTCCAGGCGGCTTTCAGGTAAAGCGCGTTGACCAGCACGGCGGCGACGTCCCGATCGATCGACCCGGGCGGCAGCAACTGCGGGATCAGCCCCCGCGTGGTCCGCCCGACATCATCGTTGATCATCCCCCGCGCGGCTTCGGGCTCACTCTCGAAAGGCGCCCCGGCCACGGCAGCCCCCGGCCACCCGGCAAGCTCCGCCTTGAAGGAGTCCTCGAGCGGCAGCCGATCGTCGGCCCACAACGTATTGGCAACGGCCAGTTCGGGCTGCTCACCGCGTTCTTCGCCGAGCTGAGCGGCCGCATTGAGCAGGCGGGCCTGCTCCCCGACCTCCCCGAGCAGAGCAACGAGCTCCTCCCGGGTCCGCCCCCGCGCGGCAAGCGCGGCGAGGGTGAGCGCACTGGCCACCGAATAAGGCGAGAAACAGCTGTTCCCGCCCTCGGCACCGAGGGCCCGATGAACGGCGAGGGCGAACCGGAGGTGGCTGTCCGTGGCCATGCGGGCGAGACTACCGGAACCCCTCACCCGACCGGGCGGCCACGCGGAACTCCGCCCATCGGTGACAAATCCCCCACCGATCGACTCGGAGCAGGGTGCTAGTGCCGCTCCCCCGAATGCCGGTCACGGGTCCCGCGACAGGCGGAGCCACCCGCCCGGGCGACCGGCGCCCGCGGACTGCGTCGAGCCGGGCCGAAAGCAGGCGCCGGTGCGGCTCGACCACTTCGAGCAGACGCCACCGAACCACTGGCCCCGGATTACCGGTGCAGGCGGGTCACGTGCCACGAGTACCACACGTGGGCCTGAGCGTCCGTCAGCGAAGCGACCTGGTCGATCACCACCCTCAGCAACCCCGCGTCGTCCTTCGCCGCGTTCCACGCCGGCACGAACAGCGGGTCCAACGACTCCGGCGCCCGGCGGGCCAGCGCGTGCACCAGCTCCGCCAGCAGCTCCCGCTGGCCCTCCTGCATCGCCAGCCGGCGGCGGTCGCTCATCACGTAGCGCAGGGCCAGTGCCTTCAGCAGGGCCACCTCCGCTGCCACCTGTTCCGGGACTGCCAGGCGAGCCTGGTAGCGGCTCAGGGGGCTTGTGCCGAAGGCCGCGCGGGTGCCCGTGACCGCCGCCGTCGTGAAGCGGCCGACCAGTTCGCTCGTCAGGCGCTTCAGGGCGACCTGGGCTCCCGGTGAGCCGTCCGGTTCCGCCTCCGCCAGTGCCGCCACCGCGGGGAGGGCCAGCAGCTCCGTCGCCGCGTTCTCCAAGGTGGACACCGACTGCGACGAGAAGTGCTTGGCCGCGGCCTCGGCGACCGCCGCTCGCTCGTCCGGGTGGGCCAGCACGCGCAGCTTGATGCGGCCGGCCAGTACGCCGTCCTCGACGTCGTGGACCGAGTACGCCACGTCGTCCGCCCAATCCATGATCTGGGCCTCCAGGCACGTGCGCTCCTCGGGCGCGCCCTCCCGGAACCACGCGAACACCGCGGCGTCGTCCGGGTACACGCCGTACTTCGCCGTGCCCGGCTTTCTCGGCCACGGGTACTTCGTCGTCGCGTCCAGGCACGCGCGAGTCAGGTTGAGGCCCGCCGGGGCGCCGTCGGGGCCCAGTAGCTTGGGCTCCAGGCGGGTGAGGATGCGGATCGTCTGCGCATTGCCCTCGAAGCCGCCGCACGCCGCCGCGACCTGGTCGAGGGCGCGCTCGCCGTTGTGGCCGAACGGCGGGTGGCCGATGTCGTGGGCCAGGCCCGCGGTGTCCACCAGGTCCGGGTCCGCGCCCAGCTCCTCGGCGATGCCGCGGCCGATCTGCGCGACTTCCAGCGAGTGCGTCAGCCGCGTGCGCGGGACGCCGGTGACCTCGGCGCCCTCCCCCGGCCCGACCACCTGGGTCTTGCCCGCGAGCCGCCGCAGCGCGGCGGAGTGCAGCACCCGGGCCCGGTCGCGCGAGAACGCGCTGCGCCCGTCCGCCCGCGCGCCGGGCAGCGCCGCGACCTTCGCCGGTTCCGGCAGCAGGCGGGCGGTCTCGTGTTCGGTGTAACCCACCCGGCCAGCTTAAGCGGCACCACCGACAAAAACTCAGCCCAGGAAGGTGGCGAACAGGTCGTCGGCCGGCGTCTTCGTCAGCCGGTAGTACAGCAGCGCGCCGGTCTCGCGGACGATGTAGCGGAACTGGGTGACGCGCTCCTGCACGATCGGCCCGCTGTGCGTCGGCGCCGTCCAGGCGTCCAGGCCCAGGTCGTCGGCCATCGTCCGGGCGCGGAAGGAGTGCCACGGGTCGCTGACGAGCACCGCCGTGTGCCAGTCGCGTGCTTCCACCTGCTGGGCGACCGCGCGCAGGCTCCGCAGCGTGTCACTCCCCTCGCCGACGGCCAGCGTGGCCGACGCCGGGACGCCGTGCCGGGTCAGCCACAGCTGGCCCGCGCGCGCCTCGGTGAAGTTGTCCTCGGCCTTCTTGCCGCCCGCGGTGACGATCGTCTTCGCGACGCCCGCGTCGTAGAGCTGCTTGGCCTTGACCAGCCGGGCCGCGTAGATGTCCGACGGCCTGCCGTTGTACTGCGCCGCGCCCAGCACCACGATGACGTCGGCGGGGGTCCGGTCGTTTTCGCGGGCGACCTGCCACACGCGGAACGCCGTACCGCCGACCAGCGCGACCACCACGAGCACGACGCCGAAGGCGATCCGGCGCGCCCAGTTCGCGAGCGAAGGTTTGGTGCGTTCAGCGGTACCCACCCGCCCCATCTTGTCAGAACCCCGGGGCCCGCTCAGAGCCAGCCGCGCTCCTCGGCGACGCGGACGGCTTCGGCCCGGGTCCGGGCGCCGGTCTTGCCGATCGCGGCGGACAGGTGGTTGCGCACGGTGCCCTCCGACAGGTGCAGGGCCCGCGCCACGTCGGCGACCGTGGCGCCGTCTTTGGCTTCCCGCAGCACGTCCAGCTCCCGCCCGGTGAGCGGGCTGGCCCCGGTGGCGAGGGATTCCGCGGCCAGCGCCGGGTCCACCACCCGGAGTCCACTGTGGACTCGCCGGACGGCTTCGACGAGCTGCTCCGGCGGGGCGTCCTTGACGACGAACCCGGCCGCGCCCGCCGCCATCGCGCGGGCGAGGTAGCCGGGCCTGCCGAACGTCGTGCAGATGATCACCCGGCACGACGGGAGCGCGGCCCGCAGGTCGGCCGCCGCTTCGAGGCCGTCCTTGCCCGGCATCTGCACGTCCAGCAGGGCGACGTCGGGTTTCGTCTCGCGCGCGGCGGCGACGACCTCGTTGCCCGAGCCGACCTGCCCGACCACCTCGATGTCGCTTTCGAGCCCGAGCACGGTGGCCAGCGCCCCGCGCACCATGGCCTGGTCGTCGGCCAGCAGCACCCGGATCAAGCGAGGCCTCCCGCGGGTTCGGCGCGCACGGCCGGGGCGGCCGCGCGGGGTTCGGGCTGCGGGACTTCCGCCCGCACCCGCAATCCTCCCCCGGGCCGGACGGAGGTCCGCAAGGTGCCCCCCGCCGCGGCGAGCCGCTCGGACAGCCCGCGCAGGCCGTTGCCCGCCACGACGACGGTGGCGCGGCCGTCGTCCTCGACCTCCAGCCAGGTGTCGCCGAGCCGCACCGTCACCTGCTTGGCGCCCGAATGCCGCAGCACGTTCGTGACGGCTTCGCGCAGCACGTACCCAAAGGTGTTCTGCAGCTCCGGCCGGACGTTGTCGACGGCGTGCGGCAGGTCGGCGTCGATCTCCGCGGCCCGCAGCGCCGCCCGCGCGCCGGCGAGCTCCGCCGACAGCGACACTTCGCGGTACTCCGAAACGGTCGCGCGGACGTCGGAGAGCGCGCTGCGGGTCAGGCTCTCGATCTCGCGGATCTCCTCGACCGTGCGCGGGATGTCGCCGGAGCTCTCCAGCACCCGCCGGGCCAGCCCCGCCTTGACGGTGATCGTGGTGAGGCTGTGCCCGAGCAGGTCGTGCAGGTCGCGGGCGACGCGCTGGCGTTCGTTGGCCACGGCGAGCGTGGCGATCTCCTCGTTGGCCCGCTCCAGCCGCCGGATGGCGCGGACGAGGTTGGCCATGAAGAACATCGCCAGCGTCACCGAACCGACCGTGATGAGGTCGCCGTAGTCGGCCAGGAACCGGCCTTCGATCAGCATCACCACCGCGCCGGCGGCGAGCGCGCCGACGTCCAGGATCACCGACCAGGCGGCCGGTACCAGGAACACCAGCACCGCCGTGCCGTAGAGCAGGACGAACGCGCTCGCGCTGGTCGTCGCCAGCGTCGCGACCCCCAGGACGTTCATCGTGATCCCGAAAGCCAGCTTCACGCGGCGTTCCCGGCGGAAGAAGAACGGGAAGATCGCGTAGCACAGCGAATACGTGTAGATCAGCAGGCCGGTGAGCACCGCCCCGGCCGAGACGCCGGGCTCGGCCAGCAGCGATCGCGTGACGGGCACGAGGAACGGCAGCAGGAACACCACCGACATGACCGACCACCGCCAGCCCTTCGGGCCGCCGCCGCGCTCGGGATCGGGCAGCGGGTCCTCCCACCAGGATTCCTTGCTGTCCAGCCCGAACTTGCGCTTCGCCATCGCCGTTCCTCGTTCTCCCGGCCCTCAGACGCGGGCGCTGTCCTTACGGTAACGCCTGATCACGAGCACTCCGAGCACGACTGTCCACGCTCCGAGCACGCCGGCCGCGGCCGGCAGGGACACCACCACGTCGCCGGTCACCGCGGGCCGCGCCACCTGCAGCACCCAGTACGTCGGCATCAGCTGGGCGACGTCGTGCATCCAGCCCGGCATCGTCTCGAGCGGGATCCACAGGCCGCCGAGGAAACCCATGCCCAGCGTCACGATCATGGTGATCGGCTGCATCGAGTCCGGCGTGCCGAACTGGCCGAGCAGCAGCCCGAGCAGCACCAGCGGGATCGTGCCGAGCCAGACGCCGGCGAAGATCCGGACCCAGCCCGTGGCGTCGAGGTGCACGCCCTCGACCGTCACGGCCAGCAGTGGCACCAGGACCAGCGCGGGCAGCCCCACGAGCATCCCGGAGACGCCCTTGCCCGCCAGGTAACCAGAGCCGGTCAGCGGCGTCAGGCGCAATTGGCGCTGCCAGCCGGCAGCGCGTTCGAGCGCGAGCCGGGCTCCGCTGTTCGTCGCGGCGGCGAACGTCCCGAACGTCATCATGTTGATCATGATCACGGCGGCGACCGCGGCGTGGTCCGGCGCGTCCGCCTTCGTGAAGACGTTGGCCTGCAACAGGAACATCAGCACCGGAAACGCGACGACGAAGATCAGGAAGCGCGGCGCCCGGAAGTTGCGGCGGATCTCGGTGAGCAGGTAGGCGGCGTTCATCGGACGGGCTCCGCGGTCTCGTCGGCGGTCAGGGAAAGGAAGGCGCCTTCGAGGCCGACGGCGCTGATTTCGACGTCGTGCACGGCCGGGACGGCGGCCTTGAGCGCCCAGAGCGTCTCGTCGGAGTCGGCGCTGGAGATCGCGACGCGGTCGCCGCGCAGCTCGAACTCCTTGACGCCGGGCAGCGCGGCGATCAGCGCCTCGGTGGCGCCCGGGACGGCGGCGCGCACGGTGCGGCCGCCGGCCAGCGCGCGGACCTCGGCGACGCTGCCGTCGGCGACGATCCGGCCGCGGCGCATCAGCACCACGCGGTCGGCGAACTCCTCCGCTTCTTCGAGGTAGTGCGTGGCGAACACGACCGTGCGGCCGGACTCGGTGAACGCGTACATCGACTGCCAGAACTCGCGCCGCGTCCCGACGTCCATCGCCGCCGTCGGCTCGTCGAGGATCAGCAGGTCGGGGTCGCTGACCAGGGCGACAGCGAAGCGCACGCGCTGCTTCTGCCCGCCGGACAGCTTGTTCGCGCGGCGCCCGGCCAGCTCTTCGACTCCGGCGGCGCGCAGGGCTTCGGCCACCGGCATCGGGCGGCGGTGCAGGGCCGCGACCATGCCGACGGTCTCGCCGACGGTCAGGTCGTCCATCAGGGCGCCGCCCTGCAGCATGGCGCCGATCAGCCCGGCGCGGACGGCGTCGATCGGCTTGCGGCCGAACACGCGGACTTCACCGGCGCCGGGGCTGGTCAGGCCGAGGATCATGTCGACGGTGGTGGACTTGCCGGCGCCGTTCGGGCCGAGCAGGGCGACCACCTCGCCCGGGGCGATCGTCAGGTCGAGGCCGTCGACCGCGTGGACGTCGCCGTAGTGCTTGCGCAGGCCGGTGAGGTGGATCGCGGCCCCCGCCGCCACCGCCTGGATGTCTGGTTCTCGCATGCCCCCAGGCTGCCGCCCGGCGGGCCCGGGACCCCAGACCGTGCGTCACGACCTGGCCGTGACAGGTGTCAGGGGTACCCGGGCTCCGGGGCGGTTCAGCAGCCGATGAGGCGGGCCGCCAGGTAGGACTCGAGCTTGTCGATCGCGATGCGCTCCTGCGACATCGAGTCGCGCTCGCGCACGGTCACGGCCTGGTCCTCGAGCGAGTCGAAGTCGACCGTGACGCAGTACGGCGTGCCGATCTCGTCCTGGCGGCGGTAGCGGCGGCCGATCGCCTGCGCGTCGTCGAAGTCGACGTTCCAGTGCTTGCGCAGGGTCGCGGCGACCTCCTTCGCCTTCGGGGTCAGGTCGGCGTTGCGCGACAGCGGCAGCACCGCGACCTTGAACGGCGAAAGCCGCGGGTCGAGCTTGAGCACCACGCGGGTGTCGGTGCCGCCCTTGGCGTTCGGCACCTCTTCCTCGTGGTAGGCGTCGACCAGGAACGCCATCATCGACCGGCCGACACCCGCCGCCGGCTCGATGACGAACGGCCGGTAGCGCTGCCCCGATGCCTGGTCGAAGAACGACAGGTCCTGACCCGAGTGGTTCGAGTGGGTGGTCAGGTCGAAGTCGGTGCGGTTGGCGATGCCCTCGAGCTCGCCCCACTCCTGGCCCGCGTTGAACGCGAAGCGGTACTCGATGTCGACGGTGCGCTTCGCGTAGTGCGAGAGCTTTTCCTTCGGGTGCTCGAAGTGGCGCAGGTTCTCGGCCTTGATGCCGAGGTCCTTGTACCAGTTCGTGCGCTCGTCGATCCAGTACTGGTGCCAGCGCTCGTCCTCGCCCGGCTCGACGAAGAACTCCATCTCCATCTGCTCGAACTCGCGCGTCCGGAAGATGAAGTTGCCCGGCGTGATCTCGTTGCGGAAGGACTTGCCGATCTGGCCGATGCCGAACGGCGGCTTCTTCCGCGTCGTCTGCTGGACGTTGGTGAAGTTCACGAAGATGCCCTGCGCGGTCTCCGGGCGGAGGTAGGCCAGGCCCTCTTCGGACTCCACCGGGCCGAGGTAGGTCTTCAGCATCATGTTGAAGTCCCGCGGTTCGGTGTACTTGCCGCGCGTGCCGCAGTTCGGGCAGGGGACGTCGGACAGGTCGTCCTCGGTGGTCTCCTTGCCGCTGCGCGCCGAGTACTCCTCGGCGAGCTGGTCGGCGCGGAACCGCTTGTGGCAGGAAAGGCACTCGATCAGCGGGTCGGTGAAGACGTTGACGTGGCCGGAGGCCACCCACACCTGCCGCGGCAGGATCACCGAGGAGTCGAGGCCGACGACGTCGTCCCGGCCCTGGACGACCGTCTTCCACCACTGGCGCTTGATGTTGTCCTTGAGCTCGACCCCGAGCGGCCCGTAGTCCCACGCCGAGCGGGTACCGCCGTAGATCTCCCCGCTGGGGAAGACGAAACCACGGCGCTTGCACAGGCTGACTACGGTATCGATGGTGTTCGTGGGCACTCCACGCTCCGGAAGCATGCGGGGACGGTTATCGGACTAGAACGTCCAGGGTATCCGCCGGGGCCCAGCGGTTATCGCGCAGGCTACGGCCGCGACACCAGCGACGCCGTCACGACGCGGTTGTCCTCGTAGCCCTCGGTCCCGCCGACGTATTCGCCGCCGCAGGTGACCAGCAGCAGCTTGTGCGGGCCGTCGGGGTCGAAGAGCTGCTCGGAGCGGCCCGCGAGGTCGGTCTTGTGGACGGTCTCGGTGGCGTCGACGCGGTAGACCCAGGCGCCGCCCGCGGTGTCGGTCAGCTTGATCTCCTGGCCCTGCTTGACCTGCCAGAGCTCCATGAAGGGGCCCTTCTTGCCCTTCCAGTTGACGTGGCCGGAGAGCAGGGCGACCCCGTGGTCGGCGCCGAGTTTCGCGCCCCACCAGGCGGCTTCGCCGAGGCCTTCGGGGATCTTGAGCGCGCCGTTCGCGTCGAGGTCTTCCTGGACGAGCTTCGCGGCACCACCGCCGGGCAGGCTCAGGTTCGCGGGATCGCGACCGGCGTCCTGGGTGGTCTGCCGGCCGGCGGGCTGGTTCGCGACGGGAACGGGCGCGTTCGCGACCGCGGGTTCATCCTTTCCGGTGAAGATGAGCAGGGTGGCGACGAGCGCGGCGACGACGAACGCTCCGGCGACGCCGACGATCCACCAGCGGCCGGCGCCCGGTTTCCGTTCGGCCGGGTTCTGCTCCTGCATGGGGTCGGGCTCCTTCGCTCGGTGACTTGGCGGAGGAACACATGCGGTGGCGGGCGTGGGAGGTTGCATCGAGTCCGGCTCGCGGCCGGGGGGGTCGATGACGTGAATGACTCATTCCTGTCGTCTCACGACAGGAATGAGTCATTCACGTCGTTCAGCGGGCGGGGATCAGCCGGTCGGGCGGGTGACCAGCTTCGCCGTGACCAGGCGGTTCTCGTCGTACCCCTCGGTGCCGCCCACGTAGTCGCCGCCGCAGGTGACCAGGACCAGGCGGTGGGGGCCGTCCTGGCCGAACCAGCGCCGGGCCTGCTGCGGGAGCGTCTCCTTCGGGAGCGTGACCACCTCGTCGACGCGGTAGACCCAGCGGCCGCCGCGGGCGTCGACGATGCTCACCTCGTCCCCGGCCCGGGTGCGCCACAGCTCGTCGAACGGGCCGCGCTGCCCTTCCCAGTTCACGTGGCCCGACAGCAGCGCCGCGCCGCGGTCCGCGCCCAGCTTCGCGCCCCACCAGGCCGCGTCCGCGAGCCCGCGGGGAATCGGCAGGACGCCCGTGTCGGTCAGCTCCGTGCGGACCAGCCGCGCGGTCGCGCCGTCGGGCAGGCGGACCGTGCCCGGGCGCTGCTGGGCCGCCGATTCACTGTCCGCGGGCAGCACCGCCGGGGCCGCGTTCTCGCCCGGCAGCGTGCCGGGCGGTGGCGCGGCGAGCGGCGCCGACGTCGGCGGCAGCCACGTCAGCAGGACGATCCCGGCCGCGAACGCGGCCACGGCCAGCGCGGCCGCGACGGCGGCCAGCGCGGTGCGGAGCACCTAGTCCGTCCCGGACTTGCGGCGCCGGCCGAGCAGCAGGGCGACCGCCGCGAAGAACACACCGCCGAAGAGCAGGCCGATGCCGAGCGGGACGCGGGAGCCGTCGCCGTCGGTCGCCGGGGCCGCCGCGCCGAGGTAGCCGGCCGGGACCTGCGTCGGGACCGCCGCCTGCGACGCGCTCGTGCCGCCCGCCTGGTTGCCCGCCTTCGCGACGAACCCCTTCGGGACCGAGCAGCTGACCCCGCCGAGCACGATGTTCGTCTGCACGTCCTGCAGCGCGGCGCCGGTCGCGTCCTTGACGTGGGTGGTGATCTCGACGCGCCAGCCGGCGACCGCGGTGAAGTCGCCGCCGCGCCAGCCGTCCTGCCGGATCAGCTGGTCGAACGTGCCGACGCGGGTCAGCTTGAGGTCGGAGACCGTGGTGCCCTTGTCCGCGTTCGTGATTTCGCCGGGCGGGCCCAGGCGCAGGTTGGTCAGCTGGAGGCCCGCGTTGCCGCCGGGCACCGGGACGATGCCGAGCGCGCCGTCGGACTGGCGCACCCACAGCCGCGCGACGGACGTGGTGGCGGTGAGCTTGGCGGGACCGGTGCAGTCCACCGCCGACTTCGCGCCTTCGAGCACGAGCACGGTGTTGTCGACCGGCTTCGCCGCGCCCTGCCAGACGTCGCGGAGCGCGTAGTTCGTCTCCGCCACGGCGGTGGGCACGGTGGTCGCCTGCAGTGCGGCGACGACGTTGTGGTCGCGGCTCGCGACACCCGGCGGGTACGGGTTCTGCGACGGGCTGTAGCGGCCGAGGTCGATCTGGTAGTGCCCGCCGAAGGTCGCGCGCTCGCCGTCGTCCTTGGGGACGGTGACGCGATCCGTGCCGAGCTTCGACTGGCCCGGCAGCAGCGGCGAGCGCTGCGTTTCGGTGATGAGGGCACCGCCGCGCTGGCCTTCGCCGCCGATCCGGACCGACGCGATGTTCGCGAACGAGACCGGCCCGGTCTTTTCGTCGACGGCCTGCGTCTGCGCTCCGGCCAAACCCACTCCGACCAGCGGGAACACCACAGCCGTCAGCGCGGCTGCTTTTGTTGCGAAACGGGTCATGTCTCCCCACTGGTCTGCTCGGGCGCGGCGCCGGCGTACCGAGAAGCGACGAAACGCTCCGCGACAACCTTGCACCGTCGGCCACTACATGCGAAGCCGAAGAGCCAATATCCCACGAACTCACCCGAACGGGGTAATACCACCAGCCGTACCCCGCAGCTCGCCGCCGGGGCGGGGCTCCCGTCCGGGGGAACACTAGGATGGGCGAGGCCGTTACTGGCAATGACTACGGAATTCATGGTCCGGACGGGCAGGGTGGAGGCGGGCATGGCGACGGTGACCGGGAGTGGTGCCCAGCCGGGTCTCGCGGAGTGCGCGCCGGGTCCGGCGCCGGTGCACCCGTCACCGTCGGTACTGACGGACGCGGGCGACCTGCTGCGCGCGCTGGCCGCGCCGGTCCGGATCGCGATCGTGCTGCAGCTGCGGGCCGCCGACCGGTGCGTGCACGAGCTGGTGGACGCCCTCGACGTCGCGCAGCCGCTGATCAGCCAGCACCTGCGGGTGCTGAAGACCGCCGGGGTGGTGCAGGGCGAACGCCGCGGCCGCGAGGTCGTCTACCGGCTCGCCGACGACCACCTGGCGCACATCGTGGTCGACGCCGTCGCCCACGTGCAGGAAGGAAAGTGATGAACCCCGCCGCGCCGCGCAGCCAGGCCCCGGTGCCCGGGCGCCGATCGACCCGCCAGCGAGCCGCGGTCGTCGAGCTGCTGAGCACCGTCGACGACTTCCGCTCCGCCCAGGAACTGCATGACGAGCTGCGCAAACGCGGCGACGGCATCGGCCTGACGACGGTGTACCGCACCCTGCAGTCACTGTCGGAGGCCGGCGAGATCGACGTGCTGCGCACGGACTCGGGCGAGGCGATCTACCGGCGGTGTTCGGCGCACCACCACCATCACCTGGTGTGCCGGGTGTGCGGGCGGACGGTGGAGGTCGAGGGACCGGCGGTCGAGCGGTGGGCGGAGAAGATCGCGAGCGAGCACGGCTTTTCGGAGATCTCGCACACGGTGGAGATCACCGGCACCTGCGCGGAGCACTGAGCCGGGCCCGGTGCGCGGCTGGCGCGCGGGATTGGCCGTCGGGCCGGGTTCGCGCGTGTAGGCACTCGAGCCGTGGATGAGCAGCAGGGGCGGTGCCTGCTCCGGTCGTCCGTCTTGGACGAATGTCAGTACTCGTAAGGATCCTTCGGGGCCGGGACCGTCGCCAGCGAGGCCGGGGTTAAGTCGGGCGTGTAGCTGTTGGTCCTCGTGGCGGTGCCGGGGACCACCTGGCCCGTCACGCGGATCCACGCGTCGCTCGCCAGGTGGTCGGCTTCGCCGCCGCGGAGGCGGACCGTCACCGGGAACGCGTCGGCCGCGCAGCAGCTGATCACCAGGCGGGCCAGCAGGGTGCCGCCGTCGGTGTGGACGACGAACCCGGTCAGGGCGACGGTGCGGCCGTTCAAGGTGCCTGCCGCGTCCCAGCCTGCTCGGCTGACGAACTCGTTGACCGCGAGGGGAACCGGGTCGCCCGCCGGGAGGGGTGGGAAGGAGGCCGCGTTGGCTGCTGCCGCGCTGGCCGGGACCCTCGCTTCCGTGCGGATCACCGAGTCCGCGCCTAGGGCTGGGGGTGCCACCAGGAACACGGCTAGGACCGGGACCAGCAGCAGCCAGGCCGGGCGGGCCGAGTGGGCATGACCGTGACCGTCGGCCGGGGCGACTGGGTGGTCTGGCGCGGCCGACGTGGCCGAGCGGTCCGGCGCGGGCAGGCGGTCTGGCGCGGCCGACGCGCCCAGGGCCGCACCTCGCCCGGCCGGAGGGGCCGAGTGGGCGTGGTCGTCGACCGGGGCGGCCGAGAACTCCTCCGGGGTTGCGCCGGCGCGGGCGGACAGGAGGTCGCGCACGATCGCGACCGCTCCCAGGAGCACCATCACCGCGCCGCCGGTGATGATCCAGGGTTGCTGGGCCGGTTTCACGTACCTCAAGTAGTCGCCGTTGACCGCGATCTTGATCAGGGCGCCGCCCAGCAACAGCAGCAGGATGTTCTGCGTCTCGCGCTTCACGACACTCCCACCAGGACGCCGGCGGCGACCGCGCAGGCTGTGGCCACCGCGAACGTTGCCGGGGCGAAGCGGATCGCGAACGACTTGCCGAACGTGCCCGCCTGCAGCGCGAACAGCTTGACGTCCACCGCCGGGCCGACGACCAGGAACACCAGCTTCGGCAGCAGTGGCAACGCCGTCAGGGACGCGGCCACGAAGGCGTCCGCCTCGCTGCAGAGCGCCAGCACCACCGCGAGCACCGCCATCACCAGCACGCCGAGCACCAGCTGGTCGCCCAATACGCCGAACCACTTCGCCGGGACCAGCACGTTCAGCGCCGACGAGATCAGCGCGCCCAGCACCAGGAAGCCGCCCGCCTCCACCAGGTCCGTGCGGGCCGTCTCGGCGAACACCCGCCACCGCTGTCCGCTCGGCACCTCCGGGAGGCGGCGCAGCGCACGGGCGGTGATCCACTCGAGCTTGCCCCAGCGGGCCCACAGCCAGCCCATCACCACCGCTGTCGCCAGCGAGCCGGCGAAGCGGGCCAGTACCATCTCCGGCTTGCCGGGGAACGCGACCGCGGTGGCCACCAGCACCACCGGGTTCACCGCCGGCGCCGCCAGCAGGAACGTCAGCGCCGCGGCCGGGGCCACGCCCTGCCCCATCAGCCGGCGCGCGACCGGTACCGACGCGCACTCGCAGCCCGGCAGCGCGACCCCGGCCAGGCCGGCCACGCCGACCGCCGCACCGGGACGGCGGGGCAGCACCTTCTCCAGCACGCGGGCGGGCACGAACGCCGCGATGGCCCCGCTGATCAGCACTCCCAGCACCAGGAACGGCAGCGCCTGCACGCAGACGGCGACGAACACGGTCGAGCCGGTGCGCAGCGCGGGCACGTCGAACAGCTGCTGCAGCCAGCCCTGGCCGAGGATCGCGATGAGCAGGATCGCGCACAGCACCTCGACCGAGCTGATCCGGAAGCGGCGCACGCGCCGGCCGGGCTCGGTGCCGGAAGTGGAAACGATGTTCACGACGACGATGATGCCAGTGCCCACCGACAGGAAGTGACCCGCACGGGCCGCGAAAGGACGGATACGGTCCGTTTCCGACCGGAATCCGCCGTTCGCGGCGGAATCTCCACCCCGTGTGGGTTACCCGGCGGACCCGATACCCGGCAAATCCGTCCGCAGCTGCGAGGCCGTCGACACGACCAGCATGAGCAACGTCCCCAGCGCCGCCGCGTCCAGGCCCGCGGCCGGGAACGCGTACCGCAGCGTCACATCGACCCCGGAGTCGGTGTGCCCGACGCCGAGCGTCCCGAACAGCCCCTGCCCCGCCCGCTCGGCGACCGCGATCGACAGCTCCGGTCCGTCCGCCAAGTCCCAGGCGACCACGCAGGTCAGCGAGAGCACGGTGAGCCCCTCGCCGAGCCGGGTCGCCTGGATGACGCACGGGACGTCGCCGTGGGAGAACGTCAGCGCGCCGTCGTCGTCGACGCGGACCTCGAGGTACCGCTCGAGCGCTTCCTTCGCCTGCGTCAGCAGCTCCCCGGTCTCCGCCGCCTCGGTCGCGCTCACGAGGAAGCCGCCTGGTCGACGGCGCCGCCGAAGCGGCGATCCCGCTTCGCGAACTCCAGGCAGGCCCGCCACAGGTGCGTCCGGTCGAAGTCCGGGAACAGCGTGTCCTGGTAGACCATCTCGGCGTACGCGGACTGCCACAGCAGGAAGTTCGACGTCCGCTGCTCCCCCGAAGGCCGCAGGAACAGGTCCACGTCGGGCATGTCCGGCTGGTACAGGTACTTCCCGATGGTCTTCTCGGTGACCTTGCCCGGGTCGAGCTTGCCGTCCGCGACGTCGCGAGCGATCCGCTGCATCGCGTCGCCCAGCTCGGCGCGGCCGCCGTAGTTGACGCACATCGTCATGTTCAGCGCCGTGTTGTGCTTGGTCTTCTCCTCGGCCGCCTGCAGCTCCTTGATCACCGAAGCCCACAGCTTGGGACGGCGGCCCGCCCACCGGATGCGCACGCCGATCGAGCCGAGGTAGTCGACCTGGCGGCGGATGGTGTCGCGGTTGAAGCCCATCAGGAACCGCACCTCTTCGGGGCTGCGCTTCCAGTTCTCCGTCGAGAACGCGTACACCGAGAGCCACTTGACGCCGATTTCGACGGCGCCGGCGGCGACGTCGATCATCACCGCTTCGCCGCGCTTGTGGCCTTCGATCCGGGGCAGGCCGCGCTGGTTGGCCCAGCGGCCGTTGCCGTCCATGACCAGTGCGACGTGCTTCGGGACCAGCTCGCGCGGGATTTCCGGCGGCACCGCGCCCGAGGGGTGCGGATCCGGGGCACGCAGCTCGTACCGCGACGCCTTGTTCTCGCGTCCCCTGCGCAGCACTGCGAGCCTCCCTGGATGGGTGAAACCGGTCAGCCCGACCCTACTGCCCGGGCACCGCCTGTCTTTCGGGGGCTCGGGGCGAAGCCCCGGAGGACACCGCCGCTTCCCGGGCACGTCGCTCGACCAACGGAAGCGACCGGAGCTGACGCTCCAGGTGCCACTGCAGGTGGGCAGCGACCAGGCCGCTGGCGTCCCGGCGGGTGCCGGGCAGGGTCGACTCGGCCAGCGGCCATTCGCCGTGCAGGAGGGCGGTGAGCAGGTCGAGGACCTCGGGCGCGGGGTGCACGCAGCCGGGGATCCGGCAGTCCTGGCACATCGAGCCGCCCGCGGCGACGCTGAACGCGACGTGCGGGCCCGGCAGGCCGCAGCGGGCGCACTCGGTGAGCGCGGGCGCCCAGCCGGCGTAGGACATCGCGCGGAGGAAGAACGCGTCGAGCACGAGGGACGCGTCACGCTCCCCGGCGGCGAGGGACCGCAGCGCGCCGCAGACGAGGAGGTAGAGCTTGAGCACCGGTTCGCCCTCTTCGGCCGAGAGCCGGTCCGCGGTTTCGGCGATCGCGCTGGCCGCGGTGTAGCGCTGGTAGTCGGCGACCAGCGGCAGCTGGAACGCGTCGACGGTCTCGACCTGCGTGATCACGTCGAGCGTGCGCCCGGTGTAGAACTGCACGTCGACGTGGCCGAACGGCTCCAGCCGGGCCCCGAAGCGGGACGACGTCCGCCGCACGCCCTTCGCGACGGCGCGGACCTTGCCGTGCCGCCGGGTCAGCAGGGTGACGATCCGGTCGGCTTCACCCAGCTTGTGCGTGCGCAACACCACCCCGGTGTCGCGGTAGAGGTTCACCACCCCGACATCGTCCCACTTCCGGGCGATGCCGGGGTGGTGCGCCCCGCGGGAATCAGCAGTAGTAGCCCGTGCAGTAGCTGACGCTGGAGGCCGCGGCGAGCGCGATGATCCAGACGATGATCACGGTCACGCAGCTGAGCCCACCGATGATGGTGGCGATCAGGCAGAGCGTCTTGGTCGTCTTCGACGCCTGCTCCGCCATCGCGTAGTTGCCCTGCATCTTGTACGTCTGGACCTCGTTGGACTTCATGATCGCGAAGATCGCGAGGATCCAGAAGAGGAAGATGCAGCCGATCGCCCAGCCCTTGTAGTCCTTGATCTGGTTGATGTCGCCACCACCGCCGGGCATGCCGCCGTAGCCGGGGGCGCCGAACCCACCGGTGGGCGGCTGGCCGTACGGAGCGGGCTGGCCGTACGGCGCAGGCTGGCCGTAGGGCGCGGGCATGCCACCGGACGGCGGGCCGTAACCCGGCTGCTGCGGCTGCTGGCCGTAGGGCTGCTGCTGGCCGTAGGGATTGGTCATGAACTTGTACCCCAACTACTCGTGATTGTCCGCCGGGCCACCCCGGCGGTGGTGCGGGAAGATCTAGTGCTGGCCGAACTGGCCCGGGTCGATCTTGCGGGTCTGCTCGGCCTCGTCCTGCTTCTCGGGACGCAGCATCTGGGTGCGCTCGGCCTGCTCGTCGAACGCGGGCGTGCCGCCGGCGGGTGTGCCCCCGGCGTCGGGGCGCAGCATCTGCGTGCGCTCGGCCTGCTCGTCGAACGCGGACCCGCCCGGCGGCGGCGCGAGCGGCTGACCCGGCTGCGGGAAACCACCCGAAGGCGGCTGCGGCTGGCCGAACCCGCCCGGCGCGGGCGCCTGCGGGAAGCCACCGGACTGCGGCGGCTGCCCGAACCCGCCCGGCTGCGGCTGCTGGTCGAACCCGCCGGGCTGCGGCTGCTGCGGGAAGCCACCCGGCTGCGGCTGGCCGAACCCGCCGGATGGCGGCTGCTGCGGGAAACCCCCGGGCTGCGGCTGGCCGAAGCCACCCGGCGCCGACTGCGGCTGGTCGAAGCCGCCGGAGGGCGACGGGTAGCCACCCGCGAACGGTTGCGCGCCCGGCTGGCCGAAGGGCGAGGGGGCGGCGACGGCGTCGGCCGGCACGACGACCGTGCCGACGATCTTGTCGGAGAGCGTCTGGGACTTGTCGTCCCACAGCGGCCACAGCCAGCCGACGTAGCAGAGGACGTTGTCGACGAAGTGGGCCAAGTCGCGCACGAAGGCCATGCCCGCGCCGACCGGCTGCCCGGTGTCCTCGCGGACCAGCTTGATCTTCGCGACCCGCTTGCCCAGCGACTGCCCGGTGTTGCCCTGCTGGATCCACCGGTTGTAGATGGTCCAGCCGAGCCAGGCGAGCCCTCCGATCACGGCCAGGAGCGAGCCGGCGTCCCCGCCGGCGAACGACGCGGGGATGACGATCAGGTACAGCAGGACGACGGGTCCGAAGTCGACGAGCCAGCCGAGGGCGCGCTGGCCCCAGCTCGCGTAGGTCCGCGGCGGGCCGAAGGGAGCGCCTTGCCCGAACGGCGCCGGCTGCCCGAACGGCGCGGGCTGGCCGTACGGCGTCGGCCCCGGCTGTCCGAACGGCTGCTGGCCACCGGGCTGCTGCCCGAACGGCTGCTGGCCGTAGGGATCGGTCATTGGGTCTTCCCCTCGCTGGTCACTTCCCCGACGCGCGGAAACGGATCCGCCCTCATCGGTCCGGTCCGCGGGAGCGTACTCGCTCCGGTCACGGCCGCGCCTCCCAGGCGTCGGCTGTCCGGGTGACCCGCGCACCGGTCCGACGCGAAGGGTGGATCACCGGTTCCGCGCCGCGCGGGATTCAGACGCGCAACGCCGTGAACGGCGCGAACGGCAGGTTGCGGATGACGAACCAGACGACGAACACGATGGAAAACACCAGTGGTGTCCAGCGCCAGTGCAGCCAGCTGTCCAGCGCGCGGCCGCGCAGGCGCCCGAGGGTCCACGTGGCCGTGCTCCACACGAACAGGAGCACGACCACGAACGACACGGCGTTGTAGTGCAGTGCGGCCGGGATGTCCCCGTGCATCAGGCTGTACGCCATCCGCATGCCGCCGCAGCCCGGGCAGTCGATGCCGAACAGCGCCTTGGTCGGGCAGACGGGCAGGAACCCGCCGGGCGTGGTCGGATCGCCGACCCAGACGACCGCGCAGCACAAGCCGAGCCCGGCCACGAGGGCCAGCGGCGGCGCGAGCGCGCGCAGCTTGGCCTTCGTGCCCCGAGCCGGGATTCCCGTGTAGACGGTCGTCGCGGTCACGGCGTGAACCGGTCCGCGTTGGCGCCGACGACCACGATCATCACCACGATGAACACGACGTAGAGCAGCAGGAGGATCCCGGTCGAAATCGCCGACCACATCGCCCACTTCCGGGCGTCGTCGGCCGCCTTCTGCGCCTCGGCGTGCATGCCCTGGAACCACAGCGAACTGACCTGGCTGGACTTCACGATCGAGACGATCCCCAGCGGCAGGCAGCAGAGCACCGTGCTCAGGATCGCCCACACCATGTTGTTGTCCGGCGGCGGGCCGTAGTTCGGCGGCGGGTAGCCGTAGCCGTAGCCATAGCCGGGTGGCGGTCCGCCCGGGGGCGGGTACGGCGGCGGGTACTGGTCGGTCACCGGAATCCTCCTGCTGTTCGGCTACGTCAGTATGACGTCGTGCCCGCGCCGAACGTGAAGACGCCCGCGATCATCAGGATGATCCACAGCACGAGCCACGCGACACCGACGACGGCCGAGATGATCGCCCACTTCTTGGCGGAGTCGGCGGCTTCCTGCGCGGCGGCGGTCTGGCCCTGCGCCCAGAGCCCGTTCACCTTCGCGGCCTGCACGATCGACACGACGCCGAACGGGAGGCAGCAGAGGATGGTGGTGAGGATGGCCCACACCAGGTTGTTGCTCGGGGGCGGGCCCGGCTGGTAACCGCCCGGCTGGCCGCCGGGGTAGTTCGGCTGCCCGCCGGGCTGGTCGCCGGGGTAGTTGGGCATGCCCTGGCTGTCGGTCATTTCGGTCGGTCCCCTTCGTTGTGCTCCACGGACGACCACCGGTATCCGCGGCCGCCCCGACCGGCCGCGGTGTGGTCGAGGTGCGAACTGTAGGGGTACTGCTCCGCCCGCGCGCGGGGATTGCTCCCGTCGCGACCGAAATGAGACCAGGAATTCAGAAGCCCAGCCGGCGCAGCTGGCGGGGGTCGCGCTGCCAGTCCTTGGCCACCTTGATGTGCAGGTCGAGGTACACCTTGGAACCCAGCAGCCGTTCGATGTGCTTGCGCGCGGTGGCGCCGACCTCGCGCAGGCGCTCGCCCTTGTGCCCGAGGATGATGCCCTTCTGGCTGGGCCGCTCCACGTACAGGAACGCGTGCACGTCGATGAGGTCGTCGCGGCCTTCGCGGGGCAGCATCTCCTCGACGGTGACGGCGATCGAGTGCGGCAGCTCGTCGCGGACGCCTTCCAGCGCCGCTTCGCGGATCAGCTCGGCGACCAGGGTCTGCTCCGGCTCGTCGGTGAGCTCGCCGCCCGGGTACAGCTGCGGGCCCTCGGGAAGCCGTTCGACGAGCAGCTCGGCCAGCGTGTCGACCTGGAAACCGTCCACTGCGGACACCGGGACCAGCTCGGCGAAGTCCATCACTTGCTGCAGGGCAAGCAACTGTTCGGCGACCTGCTGGGGCTGCACGAGGTCGGTCTTGGTGACGATGCCGATGACCGGCGTCCGCTTGGCGATCTTCTGCAGCTCGCCGGCGATGAACTTGTCGCCGGGCCCGATCTTCTCGTTCGCCGGCACGCACAGGCCGACGACGTCCACTTCGGACCACGTCGCGTGCACGATGTCGTTCAGGCGCTCGCCGAGCAGCGTGCGGGGGCGGTGCAGGCCGGGCGTGTCGATGAGGACGAGCTGGGCGTCCTCGCGGTGGACGATGCCGCGGATGGCGTGCCGGGTGGTCTGGGGCTTGCTGGAGGTGATCGCGACCTTGGTGCCGACGAGGGCGTTGGTCAGCGTCGACTTGCCGGCGTTGGGGCGGCCGACGAAACAGGCGAAGCCGGAACGGTGCTCCGTCATCGCTCCAGCACCTCGAGCACGGTGCCGTCCGGGGCGGCGAGGATGATCGGAGCGTACTTCGCGATGTCGCGGACCGCGTGCACCGAGGCGCCCTTGAGCAGGCCCTCTTCGCTGACGACGGCGGCGGCCTCGATGCCCTCGGCGCCGCTCGACAGGGCCGCGGCGACCGCGGCCTGGAGCGCGGTGAGCTTGAACGACGGCTGGTCGACCGTGCCGGCGGCGTAGGTGCGGCCGTCGGTGTCGCGGACCGCCGCACCCTCGGGCGCCTGGATGCGGGCGCGCGAAGACCGCGCCAGCGTGACCAGTTTCTGGTCCTCGGCCTCGAGGTCAGGCATGTTCGACGCTCCTGTCGCGTTCGTCGGGGTGGGGTACGCGGGTGCGACGGCGGGTGGTCCGGTCGGCCGGGTCCGTCATCGCCTCGGCGTCGGCCGGGTGCACCACCACGGAGGTGATCCGCATGCGGCCGCGCCGGTCCTTGCCCCCTTCGGCGAACAGCCGAAGGCCGGCGACCTCGGCTTCGGCCCCCGGCAGCGGGACCCTACCCAGTCGTTCCGCGAGCAGCCCGCCCACGGTCTCGACGTCGTGGTCTTCGAGGTCGATGCCGAACAGTTCGCCCAGGTCGTCGACGCCCATGCGGGACGACACGCGCACGGCGCCGTCGTCGAGCTCCTCGACCTCGGGGCGCTCGTCGGCGTCGGACTCGTCGGTGATTTCGCCGACGATCTCCTCGAGGACGTCTTCGATGGTGAGCAGGCCGGCGGTGCCGCCGTACTCGTCGACGGCGATCGCCATGTGGTTGTGCGAGCGCTGCATTTCCTTGAGCAGCTCGTCGAGGCGCTTCGAGTCGGGGACGAAGGAGGCTTCGTTCATCAGCGTGCTGACGACCGTGCTCGCGCCGTCCGGATCCATGTACGCGGCCATGAGGTCCTTGATGTTGACGACGCCGACGATGTCGTCGACCGATTCGTCGATCACCGGCAGGCGGGTGAAGCCGGTGCGCAGCGCCAGCGCCAGTGCTTGCCGGACGGTCTTGGCGCGCTCGATCCAGACGATCTCGGTGCGCGGCACCATGACCTCCCGGGCGACGGTGTCGCCGAGCTCGAAGACCGAGTGGATCATCTCGCGCTCGGAGTCTTCGACGACGCCGCGCTCCTGGGCGAGGTCGACGAGTTCGCGCAGCTCGACTTCGGAGGTGAACGGGCCTTCGCGGAAGCCCTGGCCGGGTGTGATGGCGTTACCGATGAGGATCAGCAGCCGGGACAGCGGGCCGAGGACGGAGCCGAGCACGCGCACGGGCCCGGCGACGTAGCGGCCGATGCGGTAGGGGTGCTGGCGGCCGAGGGTGCGGGGGCCGACGCCGATGAGGACGTAGCTGACCACGATCATGACGACGGCGGTGACCAGCACCGCGAGGCCGAGCGGCTGGAGCCGGGTGCCGACGAACACCGTGACGAGCACGGTCGCGGTGAGCTCGCAGCCGAGGCGGAGCAGGAGCAGCAGGTTGATGTGGCGCCGCCGTTCGGCGACGACCGCGGCGAGGTGGCGCGCGCCGGGCAGGCCCATCCGGGCGAGGCCGTCGGCCCGGGCCTGCGAGACGGAGCTGATGGCGGCGTCGGCCGCCGCGAAGACGCCCGCCAGGAGGACGAGCGCGATCGCGAAGAGGAGCTGGACCATGGCTGACGCCTAGGGCGTTTCTCCCGGCGGCGCGGCGCTCGGCTCGGCGGCGTCGAGCCCGGCGATGCCGAGGACGCGGTCGTCGGTGTTGCGCTGGGCGTCCTTCTTCTCCAGCGCGGCGACGGCGTCCTGGTACTCGCCGAGGATGCGCTTCTGGAGGGCGAACATCTCGCGCTCCTCGGCGGGCTCGGCGTGGTCGTAGCCGAGGAGGTGGAGGCAGCCGTGCACGGTGAGCAGGTGCAGCTCGTCGATCAGGGCGTGCCCCGCGGTCTTGGCCTGGTCCTTGGCGAACGCCGGGCAGAGCACGATGTCCCCGAGCAGCGCCGGTGACGCGTCGGGCGCGTCCGGGCGGCGGGAGGAGTCGAGCTCGTCCATCGGGAAGGCCATGACGTCGGTCGGGCCCGGGAGGTCCATCCAGCGTTCGTGCAGGTCTTCCATGACGTCGAGGGTGACGAGGAGGATGGACAGCTCGGCGAGCGGGCTGACCTCCATCTTGTCGAGGGCGTAGCGGGCGGCGGAGACGATGGACGTCTCGTCGACGTTGACGCCGGACTCGTTGGCGATCTCGATGCTCAACGCCGGTTGCCCTTCCAGCCGTTGCCCTGCTGTCCCTGCGCGTCCTGCACGGCCTGCCACTTCTCGTAGGCGTCGACGATGTCGCCGACGAGCTTGTGCCGGACGACGTCCTGGCTGGTGAGCTCCGCGAAGTGCAGGTCTTCGACGCCGGTGAGGATGTCGCGGACGACGCGGAGGCCGCTGCGCTGCCCGCTGGGCAGGTCGACCTGGGTGATGTCGCCGGTGACGACGATCTTGGAGCCGAAGCCGAGCCGGGTGAGGAACATCTTCATCTGCTCGGGCGTGGTGTTCTGCGCCTCGTCGAGGATGATGAAGGCGTCGTTGAGGGTGCGGCCGCGCATGTAGGCGAGCGGCGCGATCTCGATGGTGCCGGCCTGCATGAGCCGCGGGATGGACTCGGGCTCGACCATGTCGTGCAGCGCGTCGTAGAGCGGCCGCAGGTAGGGGTCGATCTTCTCGTTGAGGGTGCCCGGCAGGTACCCGAGCCGCTCGCCGGCCTCGACGGCGGGCCGGGTCAGCACGATCCGCGTGACCTGCTTGGCCTGCAGCGCCTGCACGGCCTTCGCCATCGCGAGGTAGGTCTTGCCGGTGCCGGCGGGCCCGATGCCGAACACGACGGTGTGCTTGTCGATGGCGTCGACGTACCGCTTCTGGTTCAGCGTCTTGGGCCGGATGGTCTTCCCGCGCCGCGAAACGATGTTGAGGCTCAGCACCTCGACCGGCGACGCGTCGCCCGTGGAAAGCATGCCGATGGTGCGGCGCACGGTGTCGGGCCCCACCTGCTGCCCGCCGCCGGCGAGCTGCACGAGCTCGGCGAAGACGCGCTCAGCGAACGCCACGTCCGCCGGCGAGCCGGTCAAGGTGACTTCGTTGCCCCGGACGTGCACGTCGGCGGCGAGGAGCTCCTCGGCGACCCGCAGGTTCTCGTCACGGGACCCGAGCAGGCTCAGCGCGGCGGCGTCGGGAATGGGAAACCGGGACTGAGCAGCCTGAACAGCGCCATCCTCGGTCTTGGCGACGTCCCCGGGGACGTCGGGTCGGGCGGCACCACCCGGTACGGTTCCGGCCACGTGGCCTCAGGCCTGCTTTCTCGGTGAGTACGACTGGACCCCACCGATGCTACTGGCACCCCCCGACAAGACGCAGGCCGGTTTAGCTACCAGCGCCGAAGAGCCCCAGCGCTTCCCCGCCCAGGACGTGGGCGTGAACGTGGAAAACGGTCTGCCCGGCATCGGCATCAGTGTTGAAGACAACCCGATACCCACTCTCGAGCACACCTTCAAGCTCAGCAACCCGCCGAGCGGTCAACGCAACGTCAGCAAGCAACTGCGGATCCGCAGCAGCCAGCTCCCCCAGGTTCCGATACCGCTTCTTAGGCACGACGAGCACATGAACCCGAGCCTGCGGCCGAATATCCCGAAACGCAAAGGTCGTCTCATCCTGATAGACAACATCAGCAGGGATCTCACCAGCAATAATCCGCTCAAAGAGCATCTCGGCATCATCACTCATGGCAGCACCCTACCGAGCCGCCCGCCCCACTCCCGCCACGCCGCCCACCGACCGAACGCGACGCCGCCCCACCCAACGGGCACCGAGCGGAGGTCGCGGGGGGTCCGGGGGCGCGCCCCCGGCTGGGGGCCTGGGGGTTTGACCCCCAGAAAACACACCGCAAGCAGGCGGCAGCTCGACGAAGCGAAGCGGAGTGAGGTGCCGCACTGCGGCGGACCCTGGGGGTCGATCCGTCGCAGTGCGGCTGCCGCCGGACCGAGGGGGGAGGTGCCCGGCGGGGTCCGTGTTCTTCCCAGTGGCGCGCCGAAACGGTGGGTGGCGCGTTAGTAAACGAGAGTAACGGGTCGGAGTGTGATCGCGCCATAACTGGGCGCAAATTCTCCGGGTTTTTCGGGGTTGATCTTTTCAGTGCCAGCGGGTGGTCAGGGCCCCTAGTGCGCCGAGGGCGACGGCCGCGGCGGTGGAGGTGCGCAGGACCGTGGTGCCGAGGCGGACGGCTCGGGCGCCGGCTTCGCGCAGGGTGGTGAGCTCGTCGTCGGTGATGCCGCCTTCGGGGCCGACGACGAGGAGGAGGTCGCCGGTGTCCGGGAGGGTGAGGTCGGTGAGGCGGTCGGGGACGTCGGATTCGAGGACGACGGCGAGGGACGTCGTGGCGATGAGGCCGGCGAGTTCGCGGGTGGTGACGGGGTCGGTGACGGCGGGGACGTGGGCGCGGCGGGCTTGCTTGGCGGCGGATCGGGCGGTCGCGCGCCAGCGGGCGAGTGCTTTGCCGCCGCGGTCGCCTTCGTCCCACTTGGCGACGCTGCGGGCGGCGCGCCAGGGTACGACGGCGTCGACGCCGGCTTCGGTGGCGAGTTCGACGGCGAGTTCGCCGCGGTCGCCTTTGGCGAGGGCTTGGGCGAGGACGACGCGCAGGGCGGGCGGTTCCTCGGTCCAGCGCTCCTCGACCGTCAGGTTCAGGGTCGCGTCGCGGCCGGGGTGGACCGCGTCGACGACGCAGCGGGCCATGGTGCCGTCGCCGTCGGACAGCACCAGCCGCTCCCCCGCGCGCAGGCGGCGGACGGTGGCGGCGTGCCGGGCTTCCTCGCCGTCGAGGACCGCGGTGCCGCCGGTGGGCACCGCGGCCGTGAGGAAGACCGGCAGGGTGGTGTCGGGCACGGTCAGCGGTGGTTCTTGGTGCGCAGCTTGGAGAACAGGCCGCCGTGCTTGCTGCCGTTGGACGAGAGGGTCGGGGCTTCTTCGCCGCGCTGCTGGGCCAGCTCGACCAGCAGTTCGCGCTGGGCGTCGTCGAGCTTGGTCGGCACCTGGACGTCGATGTGGACGTGCAGGTCGCCGCGGCCGTCGACGCGGCCGGAGGACCGCAGCCGGGGCATGCCCTTGCCGGTGAGGACGAGCTCGGCGTTGGGCTGGGTGCCGGGTTCGATGTCGAGTTCGTAGTCGCCGTCGACGAGGGTGGCGATGGGCACGGTGGCGCCGAGGGCGGCGGTCGTCATCGGGATGCGGAAGTTGCAGTGCAGGTCGTGGCCCTGCCGGACGAAGACCTCGTGCGGGGTCTCGTCGATCTCGACGTAGAGGTCGCCTGCCGGGCCGCCGCCGGGGCCGACCTCGCCCTGGCCGGAGAGCCGGATGCGCATGCCGTCGCCGACGCCGGGCGGGATCTTGGCGGTGACGTTGCGGCGGGCGCGGATGCGGCCGTCGCCGCCGCACTGGCGGCAGGGGTCGGGGATGACTTCGCCGAAGCCGCGGCAGACCGGGCAGGGGCGGGCGGTGACGACCTGGCCGAGGAAGGACCGCTGGACGGACTGGACTTCGCCGGCGCCGCCGCAGGTGTCGCACGTCTTGACCGAGGTGCCCTCGGAGGTGCCGGCGCCGCGGCAGAGGTCGCAGACGATCGCCGTGTCGACGGCGATTTCCTTGTCGACGCCGGTGGCGCACTCTTCGAGGCTGAGGCCGAGCCGGATGAGGGCGTCGGAGCCGGGCTGGACGCGGCTGCGCGGGCCACGGCCGCGGCCGCCGCCACCGCCGCCCGCCGCGCCGAAGAAGGCGTCCATGATGTCGCCGAGGCCGCCGAAGCCGGCGAACGGGTCGCCGCCCCCGCCGCGCGCGCCGCCGTCCATCGGGTCGCCGCCGAGGTCGACGATCTTGCGCTTCTGCGGGTCCGACAGCACCTCGTAGGCCGTCGTGACCTCGCCGAACTTGTGCTGGGCGTCTTCCGACGGGTTGACGTCGGGGTGCAGCTCCCTGGCCAGCTTCCGGTACGCGCGCTTGATCTCCTGATCGCTCGCGTTCTTCGCCACCCCGAGGATGCCGTAGTAGTCCCTCGCCACCGTCTTCGCTTCTCCTTCTGCTCTGCCCGGCTCAGCGGCCGTGCAGGATCTGCCCCACGTAGTTGGCGACCGCGCGCACCGCGGCGATCGTGCCGGGGTAGTCCATCCGGGTCGGGCCGACCACCCCCATGCCGCCGAGCACCATGTCCTGGCCGTAGCCGATCGACACGACCGAGGTGCTGCGCATCTGCTCGTCTTCATTTTCCTCACCGATGCGCACCGTGATCGCACCGGGGTTGCGCGCGGCGGCCAGCAGCTTGAGCACGACGACCTGTTCCTCGAGCGCTTCGAGGACCTGGCGCAGCGAGCCCGGGAAGTCGGCGACGTTGCGGGTGAGGTTCGCGGTACCGCCGAGGACCAGGCGTTCTTCGGGGTGCTCGGCCAGCGATTCGACGAGGACCGTCGTGACGCGGATGAGCGCGTCGCGCAGTTCGCCGGGCGACTTGTCGGGCAGCTCGGCGACCCGCGCGGCGGCCTCGTTGAGCCGCCGTCCGGCCATGGCCGTGTTGAGCACGGTCCGGAGCCGGCTGACGTCTTCCTCGGTGACGACGTCGCCGAGGTCGACCGTGCGCTGGTCGACGCGCCCGTTGTCGGCGATCAGCACCAGCATCAGCCGCGCCGGGGTGAGCGGTACGACTTCGAGGTGCCGCACCTTGGCGTTGGTCAGCATCGGGTACTGGACGACGGCGACCTGCCGGGTCAGCTGCGCGAGCAGCCGCACCGAGCGGCGGAGGACGTCGTCGAGGTCCGTGCCGCTGTCGAGGAAGGTGGTGATCGCCCGCCGCTCGGCCGCGCTCAGCGGCTTGATCTCGGAGAGCCGGTCGACGAAGAGCCGGTAGCCCTTGTCGGTCGGCACCCGCCCGGCGCTGGTGTGCGGCTGGGTGATGTAGCCCTCTTCTTCGAGGGTGGCCATGTCGTTGCGCACGGTGGCGCTCGACACGCCCAGGTTGTGCCGTTCGACGATCGCCTTCGACCCGACCGGCTCCTGGTTGGAGACGTAGTCGGCGACGATCGCGCGCAGCACGTCGAAGCGGCGCTCCTCCGCGTTGGCCACCGGTTCCTCACCTACCTCGTTCGCTGCCGAACCCGAGTTTACGTAAGCCTGAGCCGGTCGTGCTCAACCCGGGCACTCCGGCGAGGTGACCGGCGGAGTCCCACACCCGGGTAAAGGGCGTCCCAATCAATTCCCATGCGCAGTTCTGGAAAGGGATTTCCGGCTTGATGGTGGAACCGAAAAGCGGTTTGCTGCCTCTGATCCGCATGCCCTTCCCGACTTCCGAGGTCGCCGTGAACCGAATTGAACCGGCTTCGGCCGGAATGCCCGAAATCGCCCGGCGCGCGGCCGAGGCGAAGGCCCGGCTCGAGCAGGTCTCGGCGACCGCCTCGAGTCCCGACGGGGCGGTCACGGTCACCGTCAACACCAGCGGTGCGCTGCAGGAACTCACCTTCGGCAGCCGAGCCGACGAGCTGCCGCGGGCCCGGCTCGCGCAGGCCGTCCTCGCGGCCACCCGCCGCGCTCAGGTCGACGCCGCCCAGCAGCTGACCGCGATCATGGCGCCAGTGATCGGCACCGACAGCGACGCGATGCATTTCCTCCAGGAACAGATCCCCTCGCCCGAATTGCCCGAACCGGAAAAAGCGGCGCCGCGCTGGGAATTCACCGCGGAAGAGTCGGCGGCACCGCCTCCGCCGCCCGTGCGGCCGCCCCGGCCTCGGCCGGACGACGACGAAGACTTCGGCGGCCCGATCCTGCGCCGGGGGCTCTGATGGCGCTGAAGGTCGACTTCGACGTCCTCGGCGGCCACGAGGACAAAATCCGCGAGATCGCGGCCAAGGTGCAGCAGGCCCTCGACGCCGCCGGCACCGCGCAGGCGCTCGACTTCGACGCCTTCGGGCTGGTCGGGCAGGTCTTCGCGGCGCCGATCCAGATCTGGACGAGCCAGGCGGAGGACTTCCTCCGCTCCGCCGTCGACGCCGGCCACGAGGTCGCCGATCGGGTGAAGACCGCCCACGGTGCCTTCACCGAGCACGAACAGACGACGAAGTGCCTGATCGAAGGCATCGGCAAGGAGCTGCCGGCATGACCGAGACGCAGGAGAACCCGCTGGTCGCGACGGCCGAGCCGAGCAGCGGCTTCTGGAGCGGCATGGGTGACCCGTCGAAGGGCGAGCTCGACAACGTCAACGCCCAGACCGGCGGCGCGGGCATCTTCAGCGACGCCGCCTCGACGCTCACCGACGCCCGCAACGGCGACTGGGGCAACCTCGCGATGGACGTCGGCACTGACGCGCTCGACCTGCTCGGCGCGGCGATGGACCCGCTCGGCACCCTCGCGAGTGCCGGCGTCGGCTGGCTGATCGAGCACATCAGCTTCCTCAAGGACGGCCTCGACAAGCTCGCCGGGAAGCCCGAAGCCGTCACCGCCAAGGCCGTGACCTGGTCGAACATCTCGAAGCAGCTCACCGAGACGGCCGAGCAGTACGAACAGCAGGCCAAGAAGGTCCAGCAGTCGTTCAGCGACTGCGGGTCCGCCGAGGCGTACCAAAGGACGGCGGAGAGCTACGTCGGCGTCCTGCGCGGAGCGGCTTCACACGCCGACAGCGCGTCGACGGCGATGAACGTCGGCGCGGCACTGGTCGGCACCGAGCGCGGGCTGATCCGCGACATGATCTCGTCGTTCGTCGGTGAGCTGATCGTCAAGGCGCTGGCCGCGCTGGCGGCGTCGTGGTGCACCTTCGGCGGCACGATCGCCGCGTTCATCGCCGACACGGTCATCGAGGGCGGGGTGCTCGCCGAGAAGATCAGCACGCGGATCGCGAAGATCGTCGAGAAGCTCGAGGGCCTGGCCAAGGGCGCCGGCAAGTCGAAGGCGGCGCTCGAAGGCGCGGCGAACGCGCTGAAGAAGGTCGGCAAGGGCGTCGACAAGATCGTGGACAAGAGCGTCGACACGGCCGCGGGCATCGAGCGGCGCGCCAACGAGCTCAAGCAGGCGGGCAAGGAGGCGAAGTCCGCCGAGGAGACGGCCAAGGGGTGGAGCGACGCCGCCAAGGAGCACGTCCCCGGCCGCGAGAAGGTCGAAGGGCTCGGCGACAAGCTGTCCGACGACGGCCGCAGTTTCCTCAGCCAGAAGGAGTGGCGCGAAGGCGGCGGCAAGGTCCCGGGCTTCAACCTCGCCGACGGCGTCGGCGTCGTCACCGAAGGGCGCCGCCAGGAGAACGAGCAGATCGACCGCTACCACGAAGGCCAGGAGGCCTACGAGAAGGAACACCCGGAGGGTGAAGGCGAGTGACCACGGCCGGGCAGGCGGAGGTGGAGCTGGCCAACCGGCAGGGCCGGCTCCACCCCTCGCAGCGGGGGAAAGTGCTCGACGGCTCGTTCTGGCTGGCCGCGGTCTTCGCGGTCGCGGCGCTCGTCGTCGCCGTGGTCATCCCGGTTTCGACGATCGACACCCGGTTCGGCGCGCGGCTCACCGGGTCCACGGTCGCCGCCGCCCTCGGCACCGCGCTCCCCCTCCTCGCGCTGGCCGCCTGGCTGGGGTTCGTCTGCGGGCGCCGGCTGGCCGACGTCCGGGACGGGCGGCTGGTCGCGATCACCGGCTGGACCCACGACTTCGGCAGGCAGCGGCCCGACCGCGACTACCCGATCGTGCTGTCCACCCGGCTCAGCAAGGGCATGAACGAGCACCACTACCTCACGGCGGGCGGGAAGGAGTTCCAGCTGTACCGGACGAGCCCGCGGATCCAGCCCGGGCGGAACAACACCGTCCTGCTGACCCCGCGGGCCCGGCTGCTGATCACCGTCCTGCCGGCGTAGCCCGCGGCTCGATCTTCAGGTCGCCGCGGGTGACCGCGCGGATGTGGTCGCCGCGCAGCAGCTCGTGCGGGTAGCCGAGGTCGATCGCGCTGACGTCGTCGAGGCGGGCCAGCTGGTCCGGCGTGAACTCGACGTCGAGGGCGCTCAGGTTGTCCTCGAGCTGCGCGAGCGTGCGGGCGCCGACGACGGGTGCGGTCACGCCCGGGTTCCGCAGGGTCCAGGCCAGCGCGACCTGGGCGGGCGTGCGGCCCGCCTCGGCCGCGACCTCCGTCACGACGTCGGCGATGGCCAGCGTGCGTTCGGTGACCATGCCCATCCCGGCGTTGAAGCTCCGGCGGGTGCTCTCCCCGGAGCCGGCGCCGCGGTACTTGCCGGACAGCACGCCGCCGCCCAGCGGCGAGTACGGCGCCACCCCGAGGCCGAGCTCCCGCGCCATCGGGATCAGGTCGCGTTCGGCGTCCCGCCGGATCAGGCTGTACTCGACCTGCAGCGCGATCAGCGGCGACCAGCCCCGCAGGTCCGCGATCGCCTGCATCCGCGAGACTTCCCAGGCCGGCACGTTGGACATCGCCACGTACCGGACCTTGCCCTGGCGGACCAGGTCGTCGAGGCCGCGCAGGATCTCCTCGACCGGCGTCGTGAAGTCCCAGACGTGCAGGTAGAGCAGGTCGAGGTAGTCCGTGCCCAGCTGCCGGAGGCTGGCTTCCACCGACGCGAACAGGCTCTTGCGGTGCGGGCCGCCGGAGTTCGGGTCGCCGGGCCGCAGCAGCGTCGTGTACTTCGTCGCCAGCACCAGGCTTTCGCGGTGCTCGCGGGCGAACTCGCCCAGCAGCCGTTCGGAGCTGCCGTCGGTGTACGTCGGTGCCGTGTCGAGGAAGTTGCCGCCGCGCTCGACGTAGGTGTCGAACAGCTTGCGCGCGTCGGCCGCTTCCGCGCCCCAGCCCCACTCGGTGCCGAAGGTCGCCGTGCCCAGTGCCAGCGGCGAGACCCGCAGCCCGGACCGGCCCAGCAGCCGGTAGGTGTCGAGGGTGAGCGCCATCGAGTCCTCCTGTGTCGTGATGTGCGTCCAGCCTCTGCCGGGGGCGCTCACGGGGTAAGGGAAGGACCTTCCTGGGAACAGCGGTCCCACCCTGCCGGTTGGACCCGGTATGAGCACCGCCACCGTGGAGCTGGCCGCGTTCCTGCGGACCCGGCGCGAGCGCCTGAACCCGGACGATTTCGGCCTGCCGGTGCGCCGGTCGCGGCGGACCCCGGGACTGCGCCGCGAAGAGGTCGCCGAGCTGGCCGGGGTCAGCGTCGACTACGTCGTGCGCTTGGAGCAGGCACGCGGGTTGCGCCCTTCGGCGGCCGTGGTGGAAGCGCTGTCGGGGGCGTTGCGCCTGACCGCCGAGGAGCGCGCCTACTTCTTCGACCTGACCCGCCAGCGCCCGCGCGGGGCCGACGAGCCCGCCACCACGGCGGTGCCGTCGCTCGCGCGGCTGGTCGAGGACCTGTCGCCGCTGCCCGCGATGCTGCTGAACCACCGCTTCGACATCCTCGCCTGGAACGGTGAGATGGCGCGGCTGCTGCTGGACTTCGGCACCCTGCCGCCGGCACAGCGGAACGCGATGTGGCTGTGCCTGCTGCACCCGGAGCTCCGCGAGTCCTACGTCGACCGCGAACGCGTCGTGCGCGAAGGGATCGCCCACCTGCGCGCCGCGTGGGCCGCGCACCCGGACGACCCGGTGCTGACCGCGCTCATCGCCGAATGCACCGAGGGCAACGCGGAGTTCGCGCGGCTGTGGGCCGAGCGGGACGTGCGGGGCACCGGCGGCGGGAGCAAGGTGCTGCGCCACCCCGTGGCCGGGGTGATCGCCGTGGACTTCGAGGTGCTCGTGCCGCTGCGGGACACCGGCCAGCGGCTGATGATCGGCCGTCCCGCGGACGACGAGAGCCGGGAAGCGCTCGCCGCCCGCGCGTAGCTCAGGAGTTGCGCGGGAACCCGAGGTTGACGCCGGCGTGCGAGCGGTCCGGCCACCGCGACGTCACGACCTTCGTCCGGGTGAAGAAGTGGAAGCCTTCCGGCCCGTACGCGTGGCTGTCGCCGAACAGCGAGTCCTTCCAGCCGCCGAAGGAGTAGTAGCCGACCGGGACCGGGATCGGCACGTTGACGCCGACCATGCCGACCTCGACCTCGTTCTGGAACTTCCGCGCGGCCGCGCCGTCGCCGGTGAAGACGGCCGTGCCGTTGCCGTACGGGTTCGCGTTGATCAGGTCCAGCGCGTCGTCGTAGGAAGCCGTGCGCGCCACCGAAAGCACCGGGCCGAAGATCTCGTCGGTGTAGATCGACATCTCCGGGCGGACGTGGTCGAACAGCGTCGGCCCGAGCCAGAACCCGTCGCCGGGCACCTCGATCCCGCGGCCGTCCACGACGAGCGACGCGCCTTCCGCCACTCCGGCGTCCACATAGGACTGGACTTTCGCGTGGTGCGTCGCCGTGACCAGCGGGCCCATCTCGGACTCGGGGTCGCGGCCGTCGCCGACGCGCAGCCGCGCGATCCGCTCGGCGATCTTCGCGACCAGTTCGTCGCCGACCGGGTCGACGGCGACGACCACCGACACCGCCATGCAGCGCTCCCCCGCCGAGCCGAACCCGGCCGACACCGCGGCGTCGGCGGCGAGGTCGAGGTCGGCGTCCGGCAGCACGACCATGTGGTTCTTGGCCCCGCCGAGCGCCTGGACGCGCTTGCCGTGCCGGGTGCCGGTTTCGTAGACGTACCGCGCGATCGGCGTCGACCCGACGAACGAGATCGCCTTGACGTCGGCGTGCTCCAGCAGCCCGTCGACCGCGGCCTTGTCGCCGTGCAGCACGTTGAGCGCACCCGCGGGCAGCCCGGCCTCGGCGAACAGCTCGGCGATGAACACCGCCGCCGACGGGTCCTTCTCGCTCGGCTTGAGCACGACGGTGTTGCCGCAGGCCAGCGCGTTGGGCACGAACCACAGCGGCACCATGGCCGGGAAGTTGAACGGCGAGATCACGCCGACCACGCCGAGCGGCTGGGCGATCGAGTAGACGTCGACGCCGGTGGAGGCGTTCTCGCTGAAGCCGCCCTTGAGCAGCTGGGGCGCGCCGCACGCGTACTCGACGTTCTCGATCGCGCGGGCGATCTCCCCCGCCGCGTCCGACTCGACCTTGCCGTGCTCGCTCGTGATGATCTTCGCCAGCTCGTGCTTGCGGGCCGACAGCAGCTCGCGGAAGGCGAACAGCACCCGCGTCCGCCCCGCCAGCGACGTCCCGCGCCAACCCGGCAGCGCCGCCTTGGCCGCGGCGACGGCGGCCTCGACCTCGGCGTCCCCCGCGAAGTCGACCTGCGCCCGGACCTGGCCGGTGGCGGGGTCGAACACGTCGCCGCTGCGCGCGGGGGTCCCGGTGAACGGCTTGCCGTCGATCCAGTGGCTGATGCGGTCGCTCACGGCGGTGCGCTCCTTCGCTCGGGGGACGTCCACCCGAGTCTCCGGGCGGGCGCCACGCGGACACCATCGGCAACGTGTACGCCAGTTGCCCCTCGGCCGTACAGTCTGTGCCTGCCGATCACCGCGAGGAGCCATGTACCCGACCGTCGCCGAGGCGCTGGCGCTGCCGGTGCTGCGCCAGGGCCGCCCGCACGTCGTCGCCGGCGCGGCCGGGCTGGACGCGCGGGTGCGCTGGGCGCACGTCGCCGAAGTCGCCGACATCGCGCACCTGCTGCGCGGCGGCGAGCTGGTGCTGACCACCGGCGTCGCGCTCCCCGACGACGGCCCGGCGCTGGCCCGCTACGTCGCCGACCTGGCCGGGGTCGGCGCGGCCGGTGTGGTGATCGAACTGGTCCGGCACTGGAGCGACAAGCTGCCCGCCGCGCTGGTCGACGCGGCCGAAGAACACGGCCTGCCCCTGGTCACGCTCTCGCGCGAGACGCGGTTCGTGAGCGTCACCGAGGCGGTGAACGGCCAGATCGTCGACGCCCAGGTCGCCGAACTGCGCGCCGCCGAGCGCGTGCACGAGACGTTCACCGCGCTGACCGTCGCGGGCGCCGAACCCGGCGTCGTGCTGGGCGAGGTCGCCCGGCTCACCGAGCAGCCGGTGGTGCTGGAGACGCTCTCGCACGAGCTGCTCGCCTACGACGCGGCCGGCACGGACCCGGCCGAGCTGCTCGCCGGCTGGCCGGCGCGCTCGCGGGTGGTGCAGCTCGGCGAGCGGACCGGCTACCACCCCGGTTCGGGCTGGCTGGTCACCGTGGTCGGCGCGCGCGGGCACGACTGGGGACGGCTGGTGCTCGTCTGCGCCGACCTGCCGCCGCACCGCCACCGGGTGGTCGCCGAGCGGGCGGCGTCCGCGCTGGCCGTGCACCGGCTGGTCGCCAAGGACTCCGACGGCCTCGAACGGCAGGCCCACCGCGCGGTGCTCACCGAACTGCTCGCCTCGCCGGCACCGTCGTCGGAGCTGCTCGCGCGGGCTTCGGCGCTCGCCGTGCCGCTGACCGGGCGGCAGCTGGTCGGGCTGGCGGTCCGGCCGCGGCTGGCCGGCAGCCGTCCCGCGCTGTCCACGCCGCCGGTGCTGCGCGAGCTGGCCGAGGCGACGGTGCTGGCGGCCCGCCGCGCGAAGGTGTCGGCGCTGGTGGCCACCGACGACCTCGGGGTGCGGGCGCTGCTCGCGCTGTCGCGGGAGGCGAACGCCGACGCCGTGCTGCACCGGCTCGCCACCGACGTCCACGAGGCCAGGGGCAGCGCACCCGGCGTGCTGGCGGTCGGGACGACGGTGGCGTCGCCCGCCGAAGCGCACCGGACGCTGCAGGAGGCGGCGCACGTCGCGGCGGCCGCGCTCGGGGCGGGCGACGAGCGCGTCCTGCACCGCCTGTCCGACGTCCGCCTGCGCGGCCTGCTGCACCTGCTGGCGGGCGACGAGCGGGTGACGGCGTTCGCGCACCGGGAGCTGGGCCCGCTGCTGCAGCGCGACGCCGCTTCGGGCAGCCGGCTCGTCCAGGCCCTGCGGCACTACTGCGAGCAGGGCGGCAACAAGTCGGCGGCGGCCGCGGCCGCGCACACCTCGCGGACGGCGTACTACCAGCAGCTCGCCCGGATCGAGCAGGTCCTCGGCGTCCGGCTGGAGGACCCGGAGTCGATGCTCTCGCTCTACGTCGCCCTACTGGCGTCTGACCTCACTCGGACGAGCGAAGAAGACTCACCCGGACGTGGAGCACAGTGATCGCCCCGGGGCTGCCGATGACACCGATATGGCCTTACTCCCCTTCGCTGCCTGCTTGATGAGCTTGAGCTGCCTCGCGCCCGCGCAGCCGCCGGCGTCGACGCTGCAGCTGACCACCCACGACACCGCGAACCGGATCGGCTCGGTGGTGCTCACGTGCGAGCCGACCGGCGGCACGCACCCGAAGCGCGACAAGGCGTGCGCGGTGCTTTCCGGCGCGGGCGGCGACTTCTCGCGGATCAACGCGCGGCACCAGGCGTGCACGCTGATCTACGCCCCGGTCGACGTCACGGCGGTCGGCACCTGGCGCGGCAAGCCGGTGTCGTTCCGCACGACGTTCCCGAACCGCTGCGCCGCCGACCGCGACTCGGACGACGTCTTCGCGTTCTGAGCAGTGCGCGGAAGGCGCCGGACCGCCCCCACGACGGCCCGGCGCCTTCCGCGCATGTGGTTAACCACGCCTGGCCCGCGGGTCCGGTTCAGCCGCAGCGCCCGAGAGGTACGTCACGTGCCGAGGCGCGGGCGAGGTTCCAGGCCGGCCACCCGTCCGCGGCGTCGCCGGCGAGCACCTGCCGCAGCACGCAGGTGCGCAGCGGTTCCGGCAGCCGCGCCTCGACCACCGGCACGACGTCGGCGGAGAACCCGGCCAGGTAGTGGTGGTCCAGCGGCTTCCCGGCGGCGGCGCGCTCGAGGTTGGCCTCGGCGATGAGCCGTTCCGGGTCGAGCACGGCGAGCGCGAGCAGCGCGACGGCGGCCGTCCCGATCGCGGCCCGCGGCAGCCACGACGGGCGCAGCCGGACCAGCGACACCAGCACCAGGACGAAAACGGCGCCGAACCACAGTTCGCAGACCTCGACCAGCAGCCGCAGCACGGTGAAGCCGTACGCCTGCTGGTAGGTGATCATGCGGCTGAGCGCCGAGCCGACGAGCACGAGGCTCAACGCGCTCAGCGCGCCGAGCAGCACGCGCTGGCGGAGCCGGTCGGCCTTCGCCGTGTTCGGGGCCCAGCGCAGGGCCGCGGTGACGATGGCCAGCGTGAGGACGGTGACCGCGCAGAGCTGCCAGAAGCCGCCGCGGGCGTACTCCGCCGACGTCAGGCCGCTGGTGCGCAGGACGTATTCCGTGCCGCCGAAGAGCACGACCAGCCGGACGGCGACGAACACGCTGAACAACAGGACGAGGACGACGAGCGGGACCGTCCACTCCAGACCGTACTTGGTCCTCATCGGACGCTCGTCGCTCGCCTTTTCGGCTGGTGCGGCGGCGAAGTAGCACGCTCCCGCCACGAGCAACGCGACGACGGCGAAGACCACGCACCACCGCACGAGCACGGCGGGGCTGAGATCGGGGACCACGGCGGTGACGACGGCGGCGAAGGCGGCATCGGCACTGGCGAGCAGCGGCACGAACACGGCAACGAGCACCGCCGACCCGAGCACGGCGAGCGCGATGCGGCGGGCGACCCCGTCCCGGCGGGCGGCGAAGCGCCCGAGCCCGCGACCGGCCCACGGGATGGCGCGGAGGGCTTCGAGGGGCAGCGCGACCATGTCGTAGAGGACACTGTGGACGGTCCGCGCCCCGACGACGGCCAGCGACCCGGCCACGACGGCGGCGGGCACGCAGAGGACGAACAGCCACCCCGAGGCCCGGAAGGTCCCGACGCTCAGGAGGGCGAGGGCCAGCACGGCCCAGCTCACGCTCCCCGCGGTGAAGCGGCCTCGGTTCGCGACCCCCACGGCGACGGCGACGGCCAGGCCGGCGAGCAGCCAGCCGACGCCGGGCCGGTCGACGGGGAGGACGAGCGCCCCGGCCACCCCGGCGACACCGGCGGCGGGGAGCACGGCCGGAGGCAGGGGGACGGTCGCGGACTTGGGTGGCGGGAGGTGGTGGAGGAGGACAGGCGGAGCGGCAACGGCGACTCCGCCGGTGCCGCTTGCCGCGGGCCAGGGAGGACTCGCGGCCATTCCACCCGCACCGCTTGCCACCGGCCCGGCCGAACTCGCAGCCACTCCGCCCGCACCACTCACCCCGGACCCAGCCGGCCCCGCGCCCACCCCACCCGCGCCACTCACCCCGGACCCAGCCGGCCCCGCGCCAACCCCACCCCTCACCGCAGGCCCACCCGAACGCGCAGCCACTCCACCCGCGCCGCCCGCCGCGGACCCAGCCGGACCGACCGGCGCGCCACCCGCGGCAGCTTGGCGCTTACCCCTCGGCACCCCCTTCCCCTCAGCCGGCTGCCCCGGTCCACCCACACTGCTCTTCGGCATCTCAACTCCTCGCGTTCACGTTCGCAAATACCCCCGCCCGAGCGCCCCCCAAGGTCTTGAATGACTCATTCAGGACCCCCAACGCCCTGAATGACTCATTCAAGACATCCGGCGAGCGCTACTCAGCCGGCAAAGTCACCCGGATCCGGGAACCCGGCGAGGAGTCGACCACCCCGATCGTCCCGCCGTGCAGTTCCACCGCCCACCGGGCGATCGCCAGCCCCAGCCCGGTTCCCCCGCCCGACGGGCGCTCGCCGCGGGTGAAGCGCTCGAACACCCGCACCCGGTCGGCCGGGGCGATGCCCGGGCCCTCGTCGCACACGTCGATGCGGACCTCACCCGGCCGGACCTCGCCCAGCACCCGGACCGAACCGCCCGCCGGGCCGTGGCGGACCGCGTTCTCCAGCAGGTTCGCCACCACCTGGAACAGCCGGCCGCGGTCCGCGGTCACCCGTACGTCGGGGGCCGACACCGAGAACCGCACCCCGCGCACCAGTGCCGCCTCCGAGACCGCCTCGTCGAGCAGCGACGAAAGCGAGAACGACGTCTTGTGCAGCGGGATCGCCCCCGCGTCCAGCCGCGACAGGTCCAGCAGCTCGTCCACCAGCGTCGCCAGCCGCTCGGTCTGCTGCAGCGCCGTCTTCAACGTCGCCGGGTCCGGGTCCTCGACGCCGTCGACCAGGTTCTCGAGCACGCCGTTCAACGCCGTGATCGGCGTGCGCAGCTCGTGCGACACGTTCGCGATCAGCTCGCGGCGCTGCCGGTCCGCGTCCCCGAGGTCCCCGGCCATCTGGTTGAACGCCGAAGCCAGCGAGCCCACCTCGTCCCTCGTGGTCGCGCGGATCCGGCGCGTGTAGTCGCCCTTCGCCATCGCGCGCGCCGCCGCCGTCATCTCCCGCAGCGGCCGCGTCATCCCGTGGGCCAGCAGCTGCGACAGCACCAGCGCCAGCAGCACCGCGGTCAAGATCGTCTTCGGCGGGAACCAGCCGATCTGCCAGCTGAAGAACGCGAACGCGACCCCGCCGGACGCGACCATCAGGATCGCCAGCTTCAGCTTGATCGACCGGATCCGGTCCAGCGGCCGCGGCACGAGGTTCACGATCCCGCCTCCAGCGCGTACCCGACGCCGTGCACCGTCCGGATGAGATCCGCGCCGAGCTTCCGCCGCAGCGCCTTGATGTGGCTGTCCACCGCGCGCGTCCCCGCCGAGGTGCCGTGGACGTCCCAGTCCCACACCTCCGACAGCAGCCGTTCGCGCGGCTGCACCGCCCGCGGCCGCCGCGCGAAGTGCACCAGCAGGTCGAACTCGATCGGCGTCAGCTGCGCCGCGACCCCGGCCCGGGCGACGCGCCGCTGGTCGACGTCGATCTCGAGGTCGCCGAGCACGATCCGGGTGCCCGCGACGGACGCCGAGCGGTCGACCCGCCGTAGCAGCGCGTGCACCCGCGCGGTCAGCACCCGCATCGAGAACGGCTTCGTGAGGTAGTCGTCGGCGCCGACGCCCAGCCCGACCAGCAGGTCCGTCTCGTCGGCCCGCGCGGTCAGCATGAGCACCGGGACCGGCCGCCGCCCCTGGATCCGGCGGCAGACCTCCAAGCCGTCGAACCCGGGGATCATCACGTCCAGCACCACGAGGTCCGGCTCCGAAGCGGTGTCCGCTTCGACGGCGGCCGGCCCGTCGTGGGCGACGTCCACGCTGAACCCTTCGGCCCGCAGCCGGGCCGCGATCGACGCGGCGATCGTGACGTCGTCCTCGACGACCAGCACCCGCCGCCCACCCAGTTCCATGGCCACGACCCTATGCACCCCCGGTGGAGACCGTCCGCGTGAAGTGTGGAGATCCTGTGGAGACGTTTCACCCGCTTTGCCGGTTCGTGACGGCGAGATGTGTGACGCAGGTCATGCACTCCGGCGCCCGTTCGCGCAATCGACAGACTGCACTCCAGGCCGTGGAAGAGTGAACACTCTGCCGTTGCCCCGGTGATGACCAGGCGCGCAGGATGCCGCAATGGCGCCGACACCCGCAGACCAGCGCGTGCACGACGACGGCCGGGTCGAGCTCGACCCCGCCGACGCCGGGTCTCTCGAAGGCAGCCGGTTCTTCAACGAAGAGCTGGCCCCCGTCCCCGTCGCAAAGCGGACCTGGACCACCTACAACTACTTCGCGCTCTGGATGGGGATGGCGCACAACATCCCCAGCTACGCACTGGCCGCGTCGCTGATCGCGCTCGGCATGAACTGGGTGCAGGCGCTGATCACGATCACCATCGGCAACCTGATCGTGCTCGCGCCGATGCTGCTCAACAGCCACGCCGGCACGAAGTACGGCATCCCGTTCCCGGTGTTCGCCCGCGCGTTCTACGGCCTGCGCGGCGCCAACCTGGCCGCGTTGCTGCGCGCGTTCATCGCGTGCGGCTGGTTCGGCATCCAGACCTGGGTCGGCGGCGAGGCCATCTACGTCATCCTCGGGCGCCTGCTCGGCTCGTGGTGGCGCGACTCGCCGGTGGTCGCCGGCCAGCACTGGACGCTGTGGCTGTCCTTCGTGGTCTTCTGGATCGGCCAGATGCTGATCATCTGGCGCGGCATGGAAGCGGTCCGCCGGTTCGAGAACTGGACGGCGCCGCTGGTGTCGGTCGGCTTCCTGATCATGCTCGGGTACGTGCTGGTCAAGGCGGGCGGGCTCGGCCCGATCCTGTCCGACGGCGGCAAGCTCGGCTGGGGCCCGGACTTCTGGAAGGTGTTCGCGCCGTCCCTGATGGCGATGATCGCGTTCTGGTCGACGCTCTCGCTCAACATGCCGGACTTCACCCGCTTCGGCGGCAGCCAGCGCAAGCAGGTCCGCGGCCAGATCCTCGGCCTGCCGACGACGATGACGTTCATCGCGATCGTGGCCATTCTGACGACGTCGGGCGGGCACGTCCTCTACGGCGAGGACATCTGGGACCCGGCGCAGCTGGCGGACAAGTTCTCGAGCCCGATCGTGGTCGTCGTCGCCCTGGTCGCGCTGGTGCTGGCGACGATTTCGGCGAACCTGGCGGCCAACGTCGTCAGCCCGTCCTACGACTTTTCGAACGCCTTCCCGAAGAAGATCACGTTCGCGATCGGCGGCGGCATCACCGGCGTCATCGGCGTCCTGATCCAGCCGTGGCGGCTCTACTCCGACCCGAACATCTACATCTTCGCCTGGCTCGGCTTCTACGGCGGCCTGCTCGGCGCGGTGGCCGGGGTGCTCGTCGCCGGCTACTGGGTGGTCGCCCGCACCAAGCTCAAGCTGAAGGACCTCTACACACCCGATGGGGTGTATTGGTTCAGCGGCGGCTGGAACTGGCGCGCGCTGGTCGCCACGCTGGTGGGAGCCGTACTAGCAGTAGGAGGCGCCTACAGTGCCGCAAATACTGGCCCGTTCCCCGACGCCGGGCTGATCCCGTTCCTCAAGCCGCTTTACGACTACAACTGGGTGGTCGGCTTCGTCGGCGCGTTCGCCGTCTTCGCCGCCCTGTCCCTGCCCGCAACGAAGAAGGAGGAGATCAGTGAGCGTCGTCCGAGCCGGATTGATCCAGCAGCGGTGGACGGGTGACAAGGAGTCCATGATCAAGGCGGCGGTCGACCACATCGCCACCGCCGCCTCGCAGGGCGCCCAGGTCGTCTGCCTGCAGGAGCTGTTCTACGGGCCGTACTTCTGCCAGGTGCAGGACACCGACTACTACTCCTACACCGAAGGCATCCCGGACGGCCCGACGACCAAGCTCATGCAGGAGGTGGCCGAGCGCCACGGCGTCGTGCTGGTCGTGCCGATGTACGAGGTCGAGCAGCCCGGCGTGTACTACAACACCGCCGCGGTGATCGACGCCGACGGCACGTACCTCGGCAAGCACCGCAAGAACCACATCCCGCAGGTCAAGGGGTTCTGGGAGAAGTTCTACTTCCGGCCCGGGAACCTGGGCTACCCGGTGTTCGACACCGCCGTGGGCCGCATCGGCGTCTACATCTGCTACGAGCGGCACTTCCCGGAGGGCTGGCGCGCGCTGGGCCTGGCCGGGGCGAAGATCGTGTTCAACCCGTCGGCGACCAGCCGCGGCCTGTCGCAGTACCTGTGGAAGCTGGAGCAGCCGGCGGCCGCGGTGGCCAACGAGTACTTCGTCGGTGCGATCAACCGCGTCGGCAAGGAACCGCTGGGCGACAACGACTTCTACGGCCAGACGTACTTCGCCGACCCGCGCGGCCAGCTGATCGGCGACGCCGCGTCCGACACCGAGGACGAGGTCGTCGTGCGCGACCTCGACATGGCGCAGCTCGACGAGGTCCGGGACCTGTGGGCGTTCTACCGCGACCGCCGCCCGGACACCTACGGACCGCTCACGGAGGCCTGATGACCACGCTCATCCAGGGCGGTCAGGTCGTTTCGCCGTCGGGCGCGCTGCTCGCGGACGTCCTCGTCGACGGCGAAACCATCGCCGCCGTCGGGGCGCCCGGGACGCTGCAGGGCGACGAGACGATCGACGCCACCGGCAAGTACGTGCTGCCCGGCGGCATCGACGCGCACACGCACATGGAGATGCCGTTCGGCGGCACGCACTCCGTCGACTCGTTCTCGACCGGCACCACCGCGGCCGCCTGGGGCGGCACGACGACGATCATCGACTTCGCCGTGCAGGCCAAGGGCACGTCGCTGCTGTCCACCATGGACAAGTGGCACGCGAAGGCCGACGGCAACTGCGCGATCGACTACGGCTTCCACATGATCGTCTCCGACGTCAACGACCAGTCGCTGAAGGAGATGGAAGCCTGCGTCGACGCCGGCATCGGCAGCTTCAAGATGTTCATGGCCTATCCGGGGGTGTTCTACTCCACGGACGGGGAAATCCTGCTGGCGATGCAGAAAGCGCGGGAAATCGGCGCTACGATCATGATGCACGCGGAAAACGGCATCGCGATCGACCAGCTGGCGGCGCAGGCGTTCGCCGCCGGCAACGTCGACCCCGTGCAGCACGGTCTCACCCGGCCGCCGGAGCTGGAGGGCGAAGCGACGTCACGGGCGATCCAGCTCGCGAAGGTCACCGGTTCGCCGCTGTACATCGTGCACCTGTCGGCGTCGCAAGCGCTTGCGGCGGTCGCGGAGGCACGCAACGACGGGCAGAACGTCTTCGCCGAGACGTGCCCGCAGTACCTCTACTTGTCCATTGAGGACTTGGCGAAGCCGGACTTCGAGGGCGCGAAGTACGTCGCTTCGCCGCCGCTGCGGGAGAAGTCGCACCAGGCCGACCTGTGGCGCGGGCTGCGGACGAACGACCTGTCCGTGGTGTCCACCGACCACTGCCCGTTCTGCTTCAAGGACCAGAAAGAGCTGGGCCGGGGCGACTTCCGGGCCATCCCGAACGGGATACCGGGTGTCGAGCACCGGATGGACCTGCTGCACCAGGGCGTCGTCGCGGGTGAGCTGACGCTCGGACGCTGGGTCGAGACGTGCTCGGCCACGCCGGCGCGGATGTTCGGGCTGTACCCGAAGAAGGGAGTCGTCGCGGCGGGTTCCGACGCGGACATCGTGATCTACGACCCCTCGGCGACGCAGACGTTGTCGGCTTCGACGCACCACATGAACGTCGACTACTCGGCGTACGAGGGGCTCGAGATCACCGGCCGCGTGCACACGGTGCTGTCACGGGGGCGCGTGGTCGTGTCGCCCGACGGGTTCACCGGGTCGACCTCGCACGGCAAGTTCCTGTCCCGTGCGCTGAACCAATACCTGAACTGAGGTAGCGATGGACTTCGGGATCGTGCTGCAGACGGACCCGCCCGCGCGGGACGTCGTACGGCTGATGAAGGACGCCGAGGACGCCGGGTTCCGCTACGGCTGGACGTTCGACTCCTGCGTGCTGTGGCAGGAACCGTTCGTCATCTACTCGGCGATCCTCGCGGCGACGTCGTCGATGGTCGTCGGGCCGATGGTGACCAGCCCCGGCACCCGGGACTGGTCGGTGATGGCGTCGACGTTCGCCACGCTCAACGACATGTACGGCAACCGGACGGTCTGCGGCATCGGCCGCGGCGACTCGGCGCACCGCGTGGTCGGGAAGCCACCGTCCACTTTGGCCACCGTCCGCGACTGCATGCGCGTGGTCAAGGACCTCGCCGAAGGTCGTGCGGTGGAAATGAACGAGACGACCGTGCGGATCCCGTGGATCCGCAACGGGCGCCTGGAAATGTGGATGGCCGGGTACGGGCCGAAGGCGCTGAAGACGGTCGGCGAGCACGCCGACGGCTTCATCCTCCAGTGCGCGGACCCGGCGATCGCGCGCTGGACGATCGGCGCGGTGCGCGACGCAGCGCGGGCGGCCGGCCGCGACCCCGGCGGCATCACGATCTGCGTCGCGGCCCCGGCGTACGTCGGCGACGACCTGGCGCACCAGCGCGAACAGCTGCGCTGGTTCGGCGGGATGGTCGGCAACCACGTCGCGGACCTGGTGGCGCGGTACGGGTCTTCGGGCGCGGTGCCCAAGGAGCTGACCGACTACATCCGCGAGCGGGAGGGCTACGACTACAGCCACCACGGCAAGGCGGGCAACCCGTCGACGGAGTTCGTCCCGGACGAGATCGTCGACCGGTTCTGCCTGCTGGGCCCGGCGTCGTCCCACGTGGAGCGGCTGCAGGAGCTGGCGGAGCTCGGCGTGAACCAGTTCTCGCTGTACCTGATGCACGACGACCGCGAGGCGACGCTGGCGTCCTACGGCTCGCAGATCATCCCGAAGCTCACCGCGTAGGGCCCGCCCTACCCCGGTTCCGGGGGTGCGCACCAGCGCGCCCCCGGTCCCGGTGCCGGGACGATCGGGGTCATGAATTCTCCGAAACTCCGTGCTGCGCTGGCTCTGGGGGCCGCCGCTCTCGCCGTGGGCGCACTCGCGCCCGCGGCCGCGGCGAGCCCCGCCGGAATCGTCTGGGAAGACACTTGTCAGGCCGGGTACCAGTGCGGACACCTCGACGTCCCGCTGTCCTATCAGGACCTTTCGCTGGGCACCGCGTCGATCGCCGTCGGCCGGTTGCCCGCCACCGACCAGGCCCACAAGCTGGGCACCATCTTCTACAACCCCGGCGGCCCCGGCTCGTCCGGCCGGTTCGCCCCAGCGTTGACGCCGTTCCTGCACGCGCGCTACGACATCGTCGGGTTCGACCCGCGTGGTGTCGGCGCCAGCTCGAAGATCCACTGCTTCACCGATCCCTCGCAGCTCGAGGTGCTCCAGCGAGCGCTCGGCACGTTCCCGCTGACGCGCGAGGCCGAGCGGCAGCAGATCGCGGACACCCGCACGGTCACCGACCTCTGCGAGCGGAACGCGGGCCCGCTGGCGAACCACCTCTCGACCGGCACGATCGCCCGCGACCTCGACCGGCTGCGGGCGGCGTTCGGCGAGCCGAAACTGCGGTACTACGGGAAGTCCTACGGCACCTACCTCGGCGAGACGTACGCCAACCTGTTCCCCGGCCGGGTGGGTTCCCTGGCGCTCGACGCGGTCGACGACCCGGTGCGCTGGTCGACCGGAACCGGTCCGATGAGCTACCGGCTTCAGGGCTACGAAGACGGCCCGCGGGCGCTTGGGTCCTTTTTGGACGCCTGCGCGGCGCGCTGCCCGTTCGACCACAACGCGATCCTGGACCGGCTCGAAGCCGGCCCGATCACGGTGACCGACACGACCGGCAAGCAGGTCGTCGTCACCTACCAGAGCGCGATCGCCACGATCCACAACTACCTGACCGACGCGCAGGCCGCGCCGCAGCTGGCCGCTTTCCTGACCGCGCTGGCGGATCCGGCCTCGCGCGCACCGGCGTCAGCGGGCGGCCCACCGGACATCGACTCCCTGCTCGGCGGCGGCGCGACGCTGTGCTCGGACGCGGCGAACCCGCGCGATCCGGCCGTCTGGTGGGACTACGCCCGGCGTGCGGACCAGGTCGGACGCGGTTTCGGCGCGTACGACGTCTACAAGACGCTCCCCTGCGCCAGCTGGGACGTCTCCGACACCGGCCGCTACGCCGGTCCGTGGAACCGCCCGACGGCGCCGATCCTGCTGCTCGCCAACCGCCAGGGCGACCTGGAAACGCCGTACGCCGGGGCGCAGCGCACCGAGAAACTGCTCGGCAACGCGCGGCTGCTGACCCTCGACGCGTACGGCCACGGCTCGCGCGGCAAGAGCGCGTGCGCCGACGCCTGGCTCGACCGCTACTTCGGCACGGGTTCGGTCCCCGCCCCGGGCACGGTCTGCGCCCCCGACCGCGGTCCCTTCGACTGAAGGTAAGCCATCGCCGCTGTGGGATCGCCGAGCCAGCCTTCGTAGTCGGCCGGGTTCTCGAAGAGGTGCGCGAACCGGTGCGCCACTTCGGGAACGCGTTGCGCGGTGTCCAATGTGGCCAGTACGTGGTCCGCGGGCGGGGCCAGGAGGTCGTTGTTGAAGCGCGTCGCGTGCCGGGCGTGCTGCCAGTAGCGGGCGAAGGCGTCGTGCATGAACTCCTCGTCGAACGGCCGGTCCGCGCGCTCGACGATGGCCTCCTGGTACGCCCGCGCCGCGCGGGCGGCCATGTTGGCGCCCTGGCCGCCGACCGGGTCGTTGGTCACCGCGGTGTCCCCCATCGCGAGGACCTTCGCCCCGGACGGCAGGGTACCGACCGGGTGCCGGACGACCGGCGTGATCCGGCCGTGCAGCAGATCGCCGGGCGCCGCCGGCCGGGCGTCGTCGAGCAACGCGGCCTGCCACGGGTAGTGCGCGCGCAACAGCTTCCGCGCGGTCTCGTAGTGCTGCTCAACGTCGGTGACCTCGTCCCAGACGTCCATCGGCCCACCGGGCACGCCGAAGAAGCCGATGCCGTGCACGGGCCCGTGCACCGAAAGCACCGGCAGCAGGAAGAACTCCCCGACGTGGGACATCCCGAACGTCAGGCCGGGCACCGCGTCGAGTTCCCCGGCGACGTAAATGATGCCGATCGCCCGCTGCGGTTCGCGGTACGGCGAGCGCTCGTCATCGCGCGGGAAGAGCGCGTCGAACTGCGCGCCGCGCCCGGCCGCCACGACGAGCAGCTCGAACTCGCGGGCGCACTCGTCCAGCTCGTCCGGGGTGACCCTTCGAATTCGCACTTCGCCGCCGAGGCGTTCGAATTCCGCCAGCCAGTCCGAAACCTTGACGCGCTGGTCGACCGACTGGGCGGGCCGGTCGAGTCCCACGCGCCAGGACATCGCGGGTTCGGTTTCCACCCCCGCGGCCGCGAAGGCGACTTCCCGGATCGGCGGCGCCTCGGCGTCCCAGAAGTTGATGCCGAGCTCGCGTTCCCGCTGCAGCGCGGGAGCGAACAGGCATTGGTTGGAGACGAGCCGCCCGGCCCGCACCTCGTCCGCGGGACGCTCGGCGAACACGGTGACGGCGTAACCCCGTTGGCGTAGTCCGATGGCCAGGACCAAGCCCGCTTGCCCCGCTCCGACGATCCCGATCCGCCGCATGGCCGCCCCTCCCCGAGAACCCTCTGCCCCCCAACGTACTCGTGGCCGGGCGAGTTTCCTTGCCCGATCGGGCGGTCAGCGGTACGCGTGAACAGCGCGGGTTCCACGTCGTGGCACGGACGGCACGTTCGAGCGACGGCACGAGCGCCTCCGGCGCGGCGACGAATCCGAACCGCAGTCCCGGCGCGGGCGATGCGGGCTGTGACGCGCACCTGGAGCCCGCGTTGACGTGACAAATCTTCCGCCCACCTGCGGAGCACCGTGGCGAGGTACCTCGCCGCGGGGCAGCCGCAGGCGGGCCAGCCTGCTCAGTCCACCAGCGCCTGGTAAACCAGCTGACGCAGCTGCGGCCGCAACCGGTAGGTGCTCGAAGGCAGCAGCTGCGTGTAGAACCCCACCGTCAAGTCCTCGTCCGGATCCACCCAGAACGCCGTCGAAGCCGCGCCGCCCCAGGCGAACTCGCCGGCCGAGGACAACGTCCGGGCCTTCACCGGGTCCTCCAAAACCGAGAAGCCCAGACCGAAGCCGTGGCCGTCGAAGGGCATCTCCGCGAACAACGGGCGGCCGAACGCCTCCAGGTCCACCCGCCCGGGGAGGTGGTTCGAAGCCATCAGGGACACCGTTCGCGGGGACAGCAGCCGGACGCCGTCGAGTTCGCCGCCGCGGAGGAGCATCTCCGTGAAGCGCCAGTAATCCCCCGCCGTCGACACCAGGCCTCCGCCGCCGGACAAGCAGTCCGGGCGTGAGACACCGGACCGCCCGAAAGCGTCGTTCCGCACCGCACGCCCCGAAGCCGGGTCGCGGACGTACAGCGCGGCCAAGCGCGAAACCGAAGTGGCCGCGAAGTCCGTTTCCGTCATGCCCAGCGGCGTGAAGATCCGCGTCGCGAAGAATTCGTCCAGTGGCAGGCCCGACACCACCTCGATGAGCCGCCCGAGCACGTCCGTCGCGATCGAGTAGTTCCATTCGGTGCCCGGCTGGAACACCAGGGGCAGCGACGCCCACTGCTCACTGCACGCCGCCAGGTCGAGACCGCGCGGGGTGCCCCACTCGAAGCCGGCCGCCCGGTAGATCGCGTCCACCGGGTGGCCGTGGTGGAAGCCGTACGTCAGGCCCGCCGTGTGCGTCAGCAGGTGCCACACGCGGATCGGCGACGTCGCCGGCTCGGTGACGGGCGCCAGCGCCGATCCCTTGACGAACACGCGCGGTTCGGCGAACTCCGGCAGCCAGCGTGAAATCGGGTCGTCCAGCTCCAGCAAGCCCTCTTCGGCCAGCATCATCGCCGCCACCGACGTGACCGGCTTGGTCATCGAGAAGAGGCGCCAGAGCGTATCGGTCTCCACCGGGAGACCCGCTTCGACGTCGCGGTGCCCGCCGCGGCCGACGTGCACGACCCGGCCGTGCCTGCTCACCACCGCGAGCCAGCCGGGTAACCGTCCATCCTCGACATACCGGTCGAAGTGCGCGTCGAGCCGCGACAGCCGGTCCGCGTCGAACCCGGCTTCGGCCGGGTCGACTTCCACCTTGAGTTCCGCCATGCGGCGAGGTTACTTCTCCCGCGCCCGTTCGGCCGCTTTCTCCTCGCGCCACGCTTCGTCGTTCTTGCCCGTGCGCCAGTAGCCCGAGATCGACAGCAGCTCCCGCCGCACGCCGCGCTCGTCGAGCAGGTACCGCCGCAGGTTCCGCACGAAGTCCGCCTCGCCGTGCACGAACGCCTGCACGACGCCGTCGAGCCACGGCAGCTCGCGCACCGCCGCAGCGACGTCGCCGCCGGACGCCCGGTGCAGCCAGGTGATCTGCGCGTCCGCCTTGGTGACCAGCGGCTGCTCCTCGTCCGCGTTCTCGACGAGGATCACCGCACGGGCCGGGACGCCGGCCGGGAGCGCTTCGAGCGACGCCGCGATGGCGGGCAACGCGCTTTCGTCGCCCGCCAGCAGGTGCCAGTCGGCCTCGGTGCCCGGCGCGTAGCCGCCACCGGGACCGGACAGCAGCAGCTCGTCGCCCGGCTGGGCGGCGGCCGCCCACGGGCCGGCGATGCCCTCGTCGCCGTGGTGGACGAAGTCGATGACCAGCTCGCCGGCCTGCGGGTCGAACGCCCGGACGGTGTACGAACGCATCCGCGGCCAGTGCTCGCGCGGCAGCGTCGCACGGCATTCCTGGACGTCGAACGGCTCCGGGTACTCGACGCCCGGCACCTTGAACAGCACCTTGACGTAGGCGTCGGTGCAGTCGTTCGGCGTGAAGTCGGCGATGCCTTCGCCGCCCGCGACGATGCGGATCATGTGCGGGGTCAGCCGTTCGGTGCGCAGCACCCGCAGCCGCACCGCGGGACGCCCGGACCGCCGGGGTGCTTCAGTCATCGACCACTCCAATACTAAGGCTTACCTAAGTCAGCCTACGCGCCGATCCGAGCGCGCGCCTACCCCGGTGCACCCAGTTCTTCGAGCAATCGCGCGAAGCCGGCGGCGGTCCGCGCCCGGAACCCGACGAAGAACCGGTTCGCGAGCGGCACCCCCCACCGCCCGCGCGAAGCCGCGTTGACCACGCGGTGCTCGACGCGGGCACCGCCCGGATCCGGTGTGACGCGGTACTCCCCGCGGTACCACCAGCCACCCTGGACCGCCACGAACCCGCGCTCGCGGTCGACGTCCATCCGCATCGGGTGGGCGCCGCCGCCCAGCAGGCGCCGCAGCCGGTCGAACACCTCGCCGGGCGGCCGCGCGACGACCCCCGACGCCTCCGCAAGCGCTTTCACGACCGCGGATCCGACACTCGCGTGTTCTGGAACGCCGTGATCAGCCACTCGCCGTCCTCCCGGACGAACACGAAGGTGACGGTCGATTCACGGCCTTCGTCGGTGGTGTCCGCTCCAGTCAGCGACGAACCGCCACCCACGACGGCGACGGCGACGTCCGGGCGGACGAACCGCACCTTCGCCGCCGCCTCGGGCCGCCCGGTCAGCTTGATCCCCTTGAGCGGCCCCTCGAAGAGCGCGCGGTGCGAACTCTCGATCCCGGCACGCCCGGGGAAGTTCGCCCCGAAGAACGTCACGTAGTCGGCGTCTTCGGTGAAGAGCCGCCCGTACGCGGTCGCGTCCCCGTCGTTCCAGGCCTGGGTGAGCTGGCCGAGCACGGCACGGACATCGGCTTCCGCAGTGGTCATGAGATCCCCTTTACGAACGCTGTTCGTTTGACGAACACCGTTCTACTTACGAACGGCGTTCGCGTCAAGTACAGTGTTCGCGTGACCGTTCCCCCGCCGCCGTGGCGCAGCACTCCGCGCCGCCGCGCCGCGAAGCCCGCCCTGTCCCAGGAGCTCGTCGTGAAGACGGCGCTGGCGGTCCTGGCGAAGGAGGGCTTCGACGCGGTCACCATGCGGCGGATCGCGCAGGAACTCGAGACCGGGCCCGCGTCGCTCTACGCGCACGTCTCCAACAAGGACGAACTGGCGGAGCTGATGCTCGACGCCGTGCTCGCCGACGTGCCCCTGCCGGATCCGGACCCGGACCGCTGGGGCGAGCAGGTCAAGGACCTCGTCCGCGCGCAGATCCGGGTGATGGTCGCGCACCCCGGGATCGCGCGCGTGGCGTGGGACATCGCGGTGCCGGTCACGCCGAGCTCGCTGCGCCAGGGCGAGGCGATGCTGGCCCTGCTGCGCGCCGGCGGCCTCGACCTGAAGCAGGCGACGTTCGCGGGCGACGCGCTTTCCCTCTACGCGAAGGCTTACGCGTACGAGGCCAGCGGCTGGACCTGGGGCGACATCGACGCGGCCGAAGTGACCGCACGCGGCGAGCAGATGGTCGCCTACATGCGGTCCCTGCCGCCGGAGTCGTTCCCGAACATGCTCCGCATCGGCGAGTTCTTCTCGGCCGAGACCGCCGCCGAACGCCTCGACTTCGCGCTCGACACCTACCTCGCCGGCCTCGAGGTGCTCGCCGCGAAGAACTAGGGCCGCAGCACGATCTTGCCGCGCGTGTGCCGCCGCTCCAGCTCGCGGTAGGCGTCCCGCACCTCGTCGAGCGGGTAGACCCGGGCGACCGGCAGGGTCAGCAAACCCTTGTCCAGCAACAGGCCCAGCTCGCGCAGGGTTTCGGCGGACGCGCCCGCCGCGTTGGCGTCGGTCTTGACGTTGTACTTCGCGGCCGCCTCGTAGTCGATGACCGTGTTGATCCGCCCGGGGTGGATCCCCAGGTGCAGGGCCAGTTCGACGTACCCGGAGCCGAAGGTGTCGACGAAGGCGTGCACGCCGTCCGGCGCGGCTTCCCGGATCCGCTCGAGAACGCCTTCGCCGTAGGAAACCGGGACGACGCCGAGCTCGCGCAGCCACTCGTGGTTCGCTTCACCCGCGAGGCCGATCACCGTCGCGCCGGCCAGCTTCGCCAGCTGCACCGCGAGCGACCCGACGCCGCCCGCCGCGCCCGAAACGACGACGGTCTCCCCTTCGCGCGGGCACACCGCGCCCACCGCCGCGTACGCGGTCGTCCCGGCGACGAACAGCGCGCCGGCGACTTCCCACGGCAGGTCGGCGGGCTTCGGCGTGAGGTTCACCGCCTCCGCGACGACGAAGTCCGCGTGGCTCGAACGGGTGTCGACGAACCCGATCACCTCGTCGCCGACGGCGATCTCTTCGACGCCTTCGCCGAGTTCGGCGACCACGCCCGCGAAGTCACTGCCCTGGCCCGAGGGGAACGTCGCCGGGTAGCGGTCGTGCAGGAGACCCCGCCGGATGGACGCCTCGCCGGGGTTGATCCCGGCGGCGCGCACCTCGACGAGCACCTGCCCGCGGCCCGGCACCGGGCGCGGCACCTCCTCGACCCGGAGGACCTCCACGTCGCCGTACTCGTCGAACCTGATCGCGCGCGCCATGAGGCCTCCTCGAAAGTCGTTGCTGAATACAAGCAACGACCGGCCCCGGCGATTTAATCCCGGATCAGCCCGCGAGCCGCCGGACCACGCCGTCGGCCAGCAGCCGCCCGCGGTCGGTGAGCACCGCGCGGCCCCGGCTGTCCAAAGCGGACGGATCCAGCAGGCCTTCCGCCGCGGCCGCGCGGGCTTCGGCGAGCCCGGGCTCGTCGAGGACGTCGAGCGGCAGCCCTTCGGCGACGCGGAGTTCGAGCATGATCCGCTCGAGGTGCTGGTCGTCGTCGGTGAGCACTTCGCGCCCGCCCGCGGGCGAAGCGCCGTCGGCGAGCAGCGAGGCGTAGCGGGCCGGGTGCTTGACGTTCCACCAGCGCACGCCGCCGACGTGGCTGTGCGCGCCCGGGCCGGCGCCCCACCAGTCGTCGCCGCGCCAGTAACCGAGGTTGTGCCGGCAGCGGGCCGCGTCCGAGGCCGCCCAGTTCGACACCTCGTACCAGCGCAGCCCCGCCGCCGTGAGCGCGGCGTCGATCATCTCGTAGTCCGCGGCCAGCACGTCGTCGTCCGGCGCGGGCAGCTCACCGCGGCGGACGCGGCGGGCCAGCGCGGTGCCTTCCTCGACGATCAGCGCGTACGCCGACACGTGGTCGACGCCCGCGGCCAGCACGGCGTCGAGCGTGGCGAGGAGGTCGTCCGGCCGTTCTCCCGGCGTGCCGTAGATCACGTCGAGGTTCACGTGGTCGAACCCGGCCGCGCGCGCTTCGGCGGCGGCCTGCCCCGGACGGCCCGGCGTGTGCACCCGGTCGAGGATCTTCAGCACGTGCGGCGCGGCCGACTGCATGCCCAGCGAAACACGCGTGTAGCCGGCTTCGCGGATCCCGGCGAAGAACTCCGGAGACGTCGACTCCGGGTTCGACTCCGTCGTCACCTCGGCACCCGGCGCGAGGCCGAAGACGTCGCGGACGGCGTCGAGCACCGAACCGAGCCCGTCGGCACCGAGCAGCGACGGCGTGCCACCGCCGACGAACACGGTGTCGGCGGCCGGCGGCACGACGAGCACGCGCGCGGCCAGTTCCAGCTCTCGCCGGAGCCCTTCGAGCCACGACTGCGGCGACGAGCCGGAGTCCAGCTCGCCCGCGGTGTAGGTGTTGAAGTCGCAGTAACCGCAGCGCGTCGCGCAGAACGGGACGTGCACGTACACCCCGAACGCTCTGCTGCCGAGCCCCTCGAGCGCGCTCTCCGGCAACGCCGGATCGATCGGGGTGGCGGGGTCGGGACGCAGTACGGGCACGGTCCGATTGTCCCCTACGAAGCCGGGAGGTTCGCCGCCGCCCACTCGGGGTCGACGGGGATCATCTCGATGAAGTCGAGCAGCACGCCGTCCGGGTCCGCGACGTAGAAGTGCCGCTGCCCGTACACCTCGTCGACGAGTGGCACGACGAGCTCGACGCCCGCCTCCTCCAGCCGCTTCGCCTCGGCCGCGGCGTCCTCGACGACGAGCCCGAACATCACCCCCGTCGTCTCGGCCGCGCGGTAGCCCTCCGGCACCGAAGCGTGGCCACGCTGCACGAAGCTGATCTCGTAGCCGGGCGCGCCGGCGTTGACGCTGGCGAACCAGTCCAGCTCGACGGTGACCGGCAGCCCGATCACGTCGGCGTAGAAGCGGGTGGTCGCGGCGACGTCGTCGACCAGGTACCCCGCCCCGAAACCCTTGACCTGCATCCCCGGTTTCCTCTCCTCAAACCACTGTGTTCGAAGTACTCTATCTGTAGTGGTTTGAACGGCGCAAGAGGCCGCCCGAAGCATGGTTGACACGATTTTCGCAGGTAAGTGACCCTTCTCCCAGCATGCGGTCAGGCCTGGACCACATTGTGGACACGTGGCACGCTCACGTCGTGACTCATGCCGGTGTTTTCCTCGTGGCCCGCCGCCACGTAGACCTCCTGCGGGTCGCGAGCGCCCTCTGCGCACCCGTTCGCTGACTGCCGTCGCCACCACCCGCCACGAAATCGGACAGCCCCCTCGGAGGAGGCCGCCATGGCCACGCCCACGCGTCAGACCCCCGCCCGACCCGCGCGCGCGAAGCAGAAGCGCGGCGAAGGGCAGTGGGCGCTCGGTTACCGGGAGCCGCTCAACCCGAACGAGCGGTCGAAGAAGGACGATCACCCGCTCAACGTGCGGGCCCGGATCGAGAACATCTACGCCCACCGCGGGTTCGACGCGATCGACCCGGGTGACCTGCGCGGCCGGTTCCGCTGGTTCGGCCTCTACACCCAGCGCAAGCCGGGGATCGACGGCGGCCGCACCGCGACGCTGGAGCCCGAAGAGCTCGACGACCGCTACTTCATGCTGCGGGTCCGGCTCGACGGCGGCGCGCTGACCACCGCGCAGCTCACGGTGCTGGGCGAGATTTCGCAGCAGTACGCGCGCGACACCGCCGACATCACCGACCGGCAGAACATCCAGTACCACTGGATCCGGATCGAAGACGTCCCGGCGATCTGGGACAAGCTCGAGCAGGCCGGCATGACCACGATGGAGGCGTGCGGCGACAGCCCTCGCGTCATCCTCGGCTCGCCGGTCGCCGGCATCTCGGCCGACGAGGTGATCGACGGCACCCCGGCGATCGAGGAGATCAAGCGCCGCTACATCGGCAAGCCGGAGTACGCCAACCTGCCGCGCAAGTTCAAGACCGCCATCTCCGGCCAGTCCGACGTCGCGCACGAGATCCACGACATCGCCTTCGTCGGCGTCGACCACCCCGAGCACGGCCCCGGCTTCGACCTCTGGGTCGGCGGCGGCCTGTCCACCAACCCGATGCTCGGGCAGCGCCTCGGCGCGTGGGTGCCGCGGGACGAGGTCCCGGACGTCTGGGAAGGCGTCATCTCGATCTTCCGCGACTACGGCTACCGCCGGCTGCGCTCCCGCGCCCGGATCAAGTTCCTGGTCAAGGACTGGGGCGCGGAGAAGTTCCGCCAGGTGCTGCAGGACGAGTACCTCAAGCGCGAGCTGATCGACGGCCCGCCGCCGGTCGACCCCGCCGTCCCGATCGACCACGTCGGGGTGCACCCGCAGGTCGACGGCACTTTCTACGTCGGCGCCGCGCCGGTCGCCGGCCGGTCCTCCGGCGGCACGCTCGTCGCCGTCGCCAAGGCCGCCGAGCGCGCCGGGTCCGGCCGCGTGCGGCTCACCCCGCAGCAGAAGCTCGTCGTGCTCGACGTCCCCGAGGCGCAGGTCGCCGCGCTCTCCGCCGAGCTGTCCGAGCTGGGGCTGGAGACGAAGCCGTCGCCGTGGCGGCGCAGCGTGATGGCCTGCACCGGCCTGGAGTTCTGCAAGCTCGCCATCGTCGAGACGAAGGCCCGCGCGCAGCAGCTCGTCGCGGACCTCGAGAAGTCGCTGGCGGACATCCAGAAGGACCTCGACACCCCGGTCAGCGTGCACCTCAACGGCTGCCCCAACTCCTGCGCGCGGATCCAGACCGCGGACATCGGCCTCAAGGGCCAGATCGTCACCGACGCCGACGGCAACCAGGTCGAAGGCTTCCAGGTGCACCTGGGCGGCGGGCTCGGCCTCGACGCCGGGTTCGGCCGGAAGCTGCGCGGGCACAAGGTGACCTCGGGCGAGCTGACCGCCTACGTCGAGCGGGTCGTGCGCAACTACGTGGCCGGGCGCGAGTCCGGCGAGCGGTTCGCGCAATGGGCCGCGCGCGCCGAGGAAAGCGCCCTGCAGTGACTTCCACCGAACGCGCGGTGCCGTACTACTGCCCGTATTGCGGCGACGAGGACCTGCGGCCGGAAGAGAACGGCGGCTGGCTGTGTTCTGCCTGTCGCCGGGTTTTCTCGGTCAAGTTCCTCGGCCTGTCCCTCCCGGAGGTTTCCCGATGACCGCCACCGCCGACTACAAGACCCTCGCCGAGCGCGCGTCCAAGGAGCTCGCGGACGCGACCGCCACCGAAGCGATCCGCTGGACCGTCGACACGTTCGGCGACGACTTCATCGTCGCGTCCAACATGCAGGACGCCGTGCTCATCGACCTCGCCACGAAGGTGAAGTCCGATGTGGACATCCTGTTCCTGGAGACCGGCTACCACTTCCCGGAAACGCTCGGCACGCGCGACGCCGTGCAGACGGTCTACCCGGACGTGAAGATCGTCAACGCCCAGGCCGAGCAGAGCGTCGCCGAGCAGGACGCGGAGTACGGCGAGAAGCTGCACGACCGCGACGCCACGCTGTGCTGCAACCTGCGCAAGGTCGTGCCGCTGCGCAAGACCCTCTCGAACTACTCGGCGTGGATCACCGGCGTCCGCCGGGTCGACGCGCCGACCCGCGCGAACACCCCGATCGTCACCTGGGACGACCGCAACGGCCTGGTGAAGGTCAACCCGATCGCGGCGTGGACCGACGAGGAGTTCAACGGCTACATCCGCGAGCACGGGATCCTGGAGAACCCGCTGGTGTCGATCGGATTCCTGTCGATCGGCTGCGCGCCGTGCACCGCTCGCGTGGCGCCGGGGCAGGACCCGCGCAGCGGCCGCTGGGCGGGTCAGTCGAAGACCGAGTGCGGACTGCACGGCTGAGGAAGGGACGCATGACGACCTTGGAGCCCGCGACCGATGCGGCACAGGACAACTTGGCGGCTTTGGAATCCGAAGCCATCCACATCTTCCGCGAAGTGGCGGGCGAGTTCGACCGGCCGGTGATCCTCTTCTCCGGCGGCAAGGACTCGACGCTGCTGCTGCACCTGGCGATCAAGGCGTTCTGGCCGGCCCCGGTGCCGTTCCCGCTGCTGCACGTCGACACCGGGCACAACTTCGACGAGGTCATCGAGTTCCGCGACCGCGTCGTCGAGCGGCACGGGCTGCGCCTGGTCGTGGCGAAGGTCCAGGACTGGATCGACGACGGGCGCCTCGAAGAGCGCGCCGACGGGATGCGCAACCCGCTGCAGACCACGCCGCTGCTCGACACCATCTCGGAGAACAAGTTCGACGCCGTGTTCGGCGGCGGCCGCCGCGACGAGGAGCGCGCCCGGGCGAAGGAGCGGATCTTCAGCCTCCGCAACGCCTTCGGCCAGTGGGAGCCGCGGCGCCAGCGTCCCGAGCTGTGGAACCTCTACAACGGCAGGCACCGCCCGGGCGAGCAGGTCCGCGTCTTCCCGCTGTCCAACTGGACCGAGGCCGACGTCTGGAACTACATCGCGCGGGAGAAGGTCGAGCTGCCCTCGATCTACTACGCGCACCGGCGCGAGGTCTACCTGCGCGACGGGATGCTGCTGGCCGAAGGCCCGTGGGGCGGTCCCCGTCCCGGCGAAGAGGTCCGCGAGCTGACCGTGCGGTACCGGACCGTCGGCGACGGCTCGTGCACCGGCGCGATCGAGTCCGAGGCCGCCACCGTCGAAGACGTCATCGCCGAAGTGTCCGCGTCGCGGCTCACCGAGCGCGGCGCCACCCGCGCCGACGACCGGATGTCCGAGGCGGCCATGGAAGACCGCAAGCGTGAGGGGTACTTCTGATGAGCTCGCTGTTGCGCCTGGCCACCGCCGGGAGCGTCGACGACGGCAAGTCCACGCTGGTCGGCAGGCTGCTGTACGACACGAAGTCGGTGCTCGCGGACCAGCTCGACGCCGTCACCCGCGCGTCCGTCGACAAGGGACTGTCCACACCGGACCTGTCCCTGCTCGTCGACGGCCTGCGCTCGGAGCGCGAGCAGGGCATCACCATCGACGTCGCCTACCGGTACTTCGCCACGCCGAAGCGGTCGTTCGTGCTGGCCGACACGCCGGGGCACGTGCAGTACACGCGCAACACGGTGACCGGCGCGTCCACCGCGCAGCTGGCCGTGCTGCTGGTCGACGCGCGCAAGGGCGTGATCGAGCAGACCCGGCGGCACGCGGCCGTGCTGGCGCTGCTGGGCGTGCCGCAGCTGGTGCTGGCGGTGAACAAGATCGACCTGGTCGACTACGACGAAGCGACGTTCACCGTGATCGCCGAGGAGTTCGCTTCGCACGCCGAGACGCTCGGTTACGCGCGCGGTTCGGTGCTCACGATCCCGGTGTCGGCGCTCGAAGGCGACAACGTCGCCACGCGCTCGGAGCGGACGCCGTGGTACCGCGGCCCGAGCCTGCTGGAGCACCTGGAGGACGTGCCGGTCGCCCCCGACCCGCACGACTCGGCCCTGCGGTTCCCGGTGCAGTACGTGATCCGCCCGCGCACGGCGGAGTACCTGGACTACCGCGGCTACGCGGGCCAGATCGCCGCGGGCACGGTCCGCCCCGGCGACGAGATCGTCGTGCTGCCGCAAGGCATCCGCAGCCGCGTCGAGCGCATCGACACCGCCGACGGCCCGCTGGCGGAAGCCGGCGCCGGAACGTCGGTGACGCTGCTGCTGGCCGACGACATCGACATCTCCCGCGGCGACCTGATCGCGGCCGCGGACGCACCGCCCCAGGTCACCGACGAGATCACCGGCACCCTGTGCTGGCTGTCGTCGAAGCCGCTGAAGGCGGGCGCGCGCGTCCTCGTCAAGCACGGCACCCGCACGGTCCAGGCCCTCGTCGGCGACCTGCACGCGCGGTTCGACGAGCAGGCGCTGTCCAGTGTGGACTCGCCGGCGTCGCTGGAACTCAACGACATCGGCTTGGTCACACTGCGGCTGGCCGAGGAGCTGGGCGTCGACGACTACGGCGTCAGCCCGCGCACCGGCGCGTTCCTGGTGATCGACCCGAAGGACGGCGACACGCTGGCCGCCGGCCTGGTGGGCGAGCGCTTCTCGTGACGCCACCCCTGGTCGCCGTCGCGCACGGCAGCCGTGACGCCCGCTCGGCGGCGACCGTGCGGGCGCTCATGGACGTCGTGCGCGCGCAGGCACCGGGGCTCGAGGTGCACGAGTCCTTTTTGGACCTCTCGGCCCCGCTCGTCACCGACGTGCTGCGCGGGTTGTACGCCTCCGGGCACCGCACCGCGGTCGTGGTGCCCCTGCTGCTGGGCAGCGCGTTCCACGCGCGGGTCGACCTGCCCGCGCTGATCTCCTCGGTGGTTGCGGAGTGCCCGGGCTTCCGCATCCAGGTGTCGGACGTCCTGGGCGCGGACCCGGCCCTGGAGGCCGTCGCCCTGGACCGCCTGGCCTCGGCGCCCCGCCGTCGCGGCACGGGGGTGCTGCTGAGCGCGGTGGGCTCGTCGAACGCCGCCGCGAACGCGGTCGTCGCGTCTCTGGCGGCGCAGTGGGAAGAGCGCCTGGGCATCCCGGTGAGCGAGGCGTTCGCGTCCGCCACCCAGCCGGACATCCCGACGGCGGCGGCCCGGCTGCGTTCGCGCGGGGTCCGGCACCTGATCGTCGCATCGTGGTTCCTCGCCCCGGGCCGGCTGCCGGACCGCATCGCGCGGCTGGCCCGCGAGGCCGACCCGAAGGCGTTCATCGCGAACCCGCTGGCCGACGACCCGCGCGTCGCGGACGTGGTGATCAGCCGGTACGCCTCAGCGGTGAGCGGGTTGCTCCGCCAGTACGCCTGAGTCACCGTGACACCGCCGAAAGGCGAGTCTTTTTCACATTTGCCGTCACCCCTCGTACATGGGAACGGTAAATCCTTGACGCGCTAGTTAACTTGCCGGTAACTATCTAATCGCTGCGCAGCTTTCTCCTTCCCCTCTTGAAACCGCAGGTAGGTGGATACAGATGAAAGCTCTTCACCTTTCCCGGCTCGCCGCTCTGACCGCGGCCGCCGCCCTTCCGATCGCCCTCGCCGCCCCGGCGTCGGCGGCCACCACCGTCACCTTCGACTGCCAGGCCGACGCCCCGATCGTCGGTCCGCAGAAGGTGTCGCTCAACCAGGACGCGGACGTCACCGCGCCCGCGACGGTCGCCCCCGGCGGCGCTTTCGACGTCGTCATCGACCCGGCGCCGAACACCGTCCCCAGTGACGTGAGCGGGAACAAGGTCAAGAACATCAACACCTTCGCGCTCAAGTTCCCGATCCCGGCGAACTCCACCTACGTCGGCGCCGACCTCGCCGGCGGCTCCGGCCTGGGCAGCACGGCACCGGCCATCGCGGTCGCGAACGGCGTCGCGACGCTGAGCTTCCCCGGCCCGATCGCCGGCGGCGCGACCTTCGAGCTGCCCACGATCACCGCGCACCTGACGGCAGGCCAGTCGGGCACCATCGAGACGAAGCTGTCCGGCACCAGCTACAGCGACCCGGGCCTGACGTTCAAGGCGGTGGCGAGCAGCATCATCGGCGACATCACCGCGCCGACGGCCTGCTTCCCCAACCCCAGCCCCGTCTTCACCACGACGACCATCGGCTGAGGTCCCCGGCCACCCCGCGGTTTTCCGGCCCGCGGGGTGGCCAGGGCCGGCTGTGCCCCGCGTAACACCGGCGTCGCGCGACGGATGTGCAAGGGTGACGGGCATGGCTGACGAACTGGTGCACTACGACGTGGTGGGCGGCACCGCCACGATCACCCTGGACTCCCCGCACAACCGCAACGCGCTGTCGGCGCAGCTGCGCCGCGAACTGTCGGCCTCGCTGGCTGCCGCGGCCGCCGACGACGCCGTGCGCGTGATCGTGCTGACCCACACCGGGCCGGTGTTCTGCGCGGGGATGGACCTCAAGGAAGCCCGCGGCGGCAGCGCGGGCGACCAGGGCGTCAACGAGTTCCCGAAGATCCTCGAGCAGCTGTGGACCAGCCCGAAGCCGGTCGTCGCCCGCCTGGCCGGCCCCGCCCGCGCCGGCGGCATCGGCATGGTGGCGGCGTGCGACATCGCGGTGGCGGTCCCGGAAGCGACGTTCGCCTTCTCCGAGGTCCGCATCGGCGTGGTCCCGGCGATCATCTCCCTGACGGTGCTGCCCCGCCTGAACCCGCGCGCGGCCCACGAGCTGTTCCTTACGGGCGACACGTTCGACGCCCGCCGCGCGGTCGAGATCGGCCTGCTCAACTCGGCGGTCCCGGCCGGCGACCTCGACGCCGAGGTGGCCCGGTTCGTCAAGGCACTGGCCGCGGGCGGGCCGAAGGCACTGGCCGAGACGAAGGCGCTGCTGAGCCGCCCCCGCTACGCGACGCCGTCGGAGGGCTTCGACGAGATGCTCGGCCTGTCGGCGAAGTTCTTCGCGAGTGAGGAAGGCCAGGAAGGCATCCTGGCCTTCGCCCAGAAGCGCAAGCCGAGCTGGGTCCCGCAGGACTGACGCGGTCCGGGCTGCCGGACGCCGCTCAGGCGTCCGGCAGGACGACCGTGAGCCGCCAGGAGCCGGCGCTGCGGCCGGTCGGGCCGAGGGCTCGCTGCGCGTCCGAGAGGACGCTGCGGATCGCCAGGTACGTCTTGGGTTCGGCCTTGCGCAGCGCGTCCGAGCCCGGCCAGATCAGCACGTGCTCCCCCGGCGGCAGCCACGACAGGTCGGTCAGGCAGTCGTAGAGCGCGTCGAGGTTGTTGCCGAAGTGGTCCGGAAAGGACAGTGCGTCGGCGAACGCGCTCAGCGTGCTGGCCTTGTCCACGGTCGGCCGCGAGTTCACCAGGTGCGGGTACGCCCCGCGCGCGAACGCCTCTTCCGCGGCCGCCTTCGCCTGCTCCGACGCGCTCATCGGGCCGGGTCCACGACGACGAACGACGAGTAGTGGTCGCCGGTGTAGTACAGCTCGTGCGCCTGGCCGGTGATCAGCCGCCGCGCGCCGCGGTCGGGGCTGTTCGGGGTCTTCACGGTGTACTCGTGGTAGTAGCCGGACTTCTTGCCGGGCAAGCGCTTCTCGCGGTTCTCGAACACGACGTCGTCGTTGCGCGGGTACGGGTACGGCCCGCCCTTTTCGATCAGCCGCCACGTGTCCGCGGCCTGTGGCGGCAACGCGGAAAGCGCCTTCAGCGGGAGCCCGGAGTCGGCACCCGGCACGGTGGCGCCGCCCTTGGCCGGCGCGCCCGAAGTCGCACCGGAGGACGCGCTCGAAGACGTGCTGGGAGCGCTGCTCGAAGCGGGCGACGACGATCCGCCGCCGACGGCGTCCTTGACCAGCCAGCCCCCCAGCACCAGCACGAGGAGCCCGATCAGCGCGGCGGTGATCCGCCTTCGGTTGAACATGGTGCGCGAGCCTATGCCGACCCGTCGGAGCGGTCGTCGTCACGTCCCGGGGTCAACCGGCGGGCGAAGAGCCCGACGAGCTTGTCGAGCACCCACGCGGCGGCCAGGCACAGCGGTACGACGACCACCATGACCAGCACGAACTGGACCGGGAACCACGCCTGGGCGAGCCACAGCTCGACCCCGTCCCACCAGTCGGCAAGCCCGTTGAACACGGTGTGAGCCTACGCGCGCTCTGCTGCCCCCGCGTCTCAGGGGCGGTACGTTGCCAGACATGTTCGCCGTGTACGCGCAGGAACCCAACGCAGACAACCCGCTGGACTCGCTCGTCGTCGGCGAGCGCCCCGAACCCGACGTGCCGGACGGCTGGGTCCGCGTGCACGTCAAGGCGGCCAGCCTGAACATGCACGACCTCTGGACGCTGCGCGGGGTCGGCATCAAGCCGGAGCAGTTCCCGATGATCCTCGGCTGCGACGGCGCCGGCACCCTCGACGACGGTTCCGAGGTCGTCATCCACTCCGTGATCAACGCGCCGGGCTGGCAGGGCGACGACACCCTCGACCCGAAGCGCACCCTGCTCACCGAGAAGCACCAGGGCACCTTCGCCGACCAGGTGATCGTCCCGGCCCGCAACGTCGTCCCGAAGCCCGCCGCCCTCAGCTTCGCCGAGGCCGCCACGATGGGCACGGCCTGGCTGACCGCGTACCGGATGCTCTTCGTGAAGTCCGGGCTGCGGCCGGGCCAGACGATGCTCGTGCAGGGTGCCTCCGGCGGTGTCTCGACGGCGCTGGTGCAGCTCGGCCGCGCGGCCGGGTTCCGGGTCTGGGTCACCGGCCGCACCGAGGAGAAGCGCGCGCTGGCCGAGAGCCTCGGCGCGCACCAGACGTTCGAGTCGGGCGCGCGGCTGCCCGAGCGCGTCGACGCCGTGTTCGAGACCGTCGGGAAAGCGACCTGGTCGCACTCGGTCAAGTCGCTGAAGCCGGGCGGCATCATCGTCGTCTCCGGTTCGACGAGCGGCCCGGACGCGGGCGCGGAGCTGCAGCGCGTCTTCTTCCTGCAGCTGCGCGTCGCCGGCTCGACCATGGGCACCCGCGACGAGCTCTCGGACCTGCTCGCCTACCTCGACCTGACCGGCGTGCGGCCGCAGATCGGGCAGGAATTGCCGTTCGAAGAGGCAGCCAAGGGGTTCCAGGCGATGCTCGAGGGCGACACCGCCGGCAAGATCGTTTTCACCCGCTGACGCCGTGACCTGGGCGGATCGCCTACCGGACCGCCCAGGTCACCGCTTGTACCGCCCACTTGGTGAATTGTCAACGTACTCGGATCGAGATCTGGTCGTTAGCACCCAAATTCGACCAAAACCCAAGGGCGGCAAGCTAATCTGTAAACATGACCGCAACGCAGCGGCCCGCTCCGGCTGGACCGGGCGGCCGGCCCAGCAGTGACCCGGATCCGATCCGAGTCTCCTTCCGGCGCTACGCCGGCGTCCGCACCCGCGTCCTCGAGGTCGGCGACCCCGGCCCCGAACCGGAGCTCCCCCGCCGCTCGCTGCGGCGCCGCGGCGCAGTCCCGCACCTGCGGCCCACCGCGCCGCGCCTGGTGCTGCTGCACGGTTACTGCGACAGCGCCGACACCTGGCGCCCCGCCCTGGAGCAGCTCGCGGCCGCCGGCATCCCGGCGGTCGCGGTCGATCTGCCCGGCTTCGGCGACGCCCAGCCGCTGCGGCCCGGCCCGATGCTGACCCAGCTCGACGCGTTCACCACCGCCGTCGTCCGCGAGCAGGCCGTGCTCGGCTCGGTCGTGCTGGCCGGCAACTCCCTCGGCGGCACCATGAGCCTGCGCGCGGCGCAGAACAGCAGGCTGCCGATCTCCGGCGTCGTGTCGATCGCCGCGCCGGGGTTCGTCGACTCGTGGCTGATCCGCACGGTGGCGCGCTACCCGCTGCCCCTGCGGCTGTACTCGTCCCTGCCGGTCCCGGTGCCGGGGTTCCTGGTGCGCAAGGTCGCCGAGCAGCTCGTCCCGCGGCTGCTCTACGCCGATTCGACGGCGGCGGACGCGACGCAGGTGCAGCGCTTCACCGCGCTGTTCCCGGACTACCGCGCGACCAAGAGCCGCCTGGAGCAGGCCCGGCAGCTCGTCGCGGAGCTCGCCGACGCCTACCGCCTCGACTCGGTCCAGGTCCCGCTGCTGGTCGTCGCGTGCGGCAAGGACAAGCTCGTCACCGCCGCGTCCGGGCGCCAGCTGCACACGCTGGTGCCGCACAGCAGGCTGCTGGTCCGCGAGGACTGGGGGCACTGCCCGCAGCTGGACGACCCGGTCGAGATCGCGGAGCTGCTCGCCTACTTCGCCGCCAGCGCGGTCCGGACCACCCAGGCCAAGCGCGCCGCGGCGACCGCGTCGGAAGCCGTGAGCGAGGACACCGCGGCGGGCTGATCGCTCACGCTGTCTTCACGCGGATTTGACGGTAGGTTCCCCCGTTGAGTCCGTGATCCGGGCTCGCACACCGACGTTCGGGAGACGAAGATGTCCGCTCCAAGCCTGGGCTCCAGCTCCGGCATCTTCCGGCGCAAGCCGATCGACCAGATCCAGGACACCAGCGAAAGCGGCGGCCTCAAACGCACTCTGGGGCTGTGGCAACTGACCGCCATCGGCATCGGCGGCATCATCGGCGCGGGGATCTTCGCCCTCGCCGGCAGCGTGGCGCACGGCGACGACTCCGCGGGCATCCCCGGTGTCGGCCCGGCCGTACTGATCTCCTTCCTCATCGCGGGCGTCGCGAGCGCCGCGGCCGCGTTCTCCTACGCCGAGTTCGCCGGCCTGATCCCGAAGGCGGGATCGGCCTACACCTACGGGTACGCGGTGCTCGGCGAGGTCGTCGGCTGGTTCATCGGCTGGGACCTGCTGCTGGAGTACACCGCGATCGTGGCGGTGGTGGCGATCGGCATCTCCGGCTACTTCAGCTTCCTGCTCGGCCAGATCGGCCTCGACCTGCCCGCCTGGATGCTCGGCGCGCCCGGCACCGGGCCGGGCCACAAGGTCGACCTCTTCGCCGCACTGCTCTGCCTGCTCATCGCGTACCTGCTCAACCGCGGCATCCGCAGCGCCGCCCGGTTCGAGACGGCGATGGTCGGCATCAAGGTCCTGATCGTGCTGGTCGTCGTGCTCGTCGGCTTCTTCTACGTGAAGACCGGCAACTACACGCCGTTCGCCCCGGCCGGCTTCGGCGGCGCGGTGACCGGTGCGGCGACGGTGTTCTTCGCGGTCTTCGGGTACGACGCCATGAGCACCGCGGCGGAGGAGTCCAAGGACGCGCAGCGGCACATGCCGAAGGCGATCCTCTACTCGCTGGGCATCTCGATGGTGCTGTACGTGCTGGCCTGCCTGGTGCTGACCGGCATGCAGAAGTACACCGAGATCGACCCGAAGAGCGGCTTCTCGACGGCGTTCAAGTCGGTCGGCCTCGACGGGCTGGCCACGGTGATCGCGGTCGGCGCGATCGTCGGCATCCTCACCGTGCTGTTCACGTTCCTGATGGGTGCCACCCGCGTCGGCTACTCGATGAGCCGCGACGGCCTGCTGCCGGCGTGGTTCGGCAAGACCAACGAGAAGCGCCAGGTGCCGAGCCGGATGACGTGGATCCTCGGTGGCGCGTCGGCGATCATCGCCGGGGTGCTGCCGATCGGCGAGGCCGCGGAGCTGACCAACATCGGCATCCTGCTCGCGTTCGTCGTGGTGTGCGTCGCGGTGATCGTGCTGCGTTACAAGCAGCCGGACCTGCCGCGGACGTTCAAGACGCCGGGCATGCCGGTGGTGCCCGCGATCGGCATCGTCTTCTCGCTGTGGCTGATCACGTTCCTGCAGCCGGAGACCTGGATCCGGTTCGCGGTCTGGTTCGTGCTCGGGATGCTCGTCTACTTCCTCTACAGCAAGCGGCATTCCGTGCTCAACCGCACCGGCGGCACGGACCGCGCGGACGGCTAGCGGATCCGGTCGAGGCGTGCGGCGGCGTCGCGCGCCTCGACCTTCAGCCGCTCGAGGATGACGGCGGCCGAGGCGTCGTAGGCCAGCGGGTAGGTCTGGCCCGCCCACAGCGAAACCGCTTCCGGGTCACCCGCCTTGGCCGACGCCTTGCGCACCGGGCCCGCGAGGTGGTTCAGCTGCGGGTAGGCCGCGGGCGCGCCCTCGGAGAGCGCGTCCGTGAACTTGTTGACCAGCCCCCGCGCCGGGCGCCCGCTGAAGGCGCGGGTGAACGCCGTCTCGCGCTCGGCGAGCGCCAGCGCCTTCCGGTGGGCCTCCGACGTCCCGGCTTCGTCCGCGCGCAGGAAGACGGTGCCGAGCTGGGCGGCGACGGCCCCGGCGGCGAGCACGGCGGCGACGTCCGCGCCGTGCACCAGGCCGCCGGCGGCGATCAGCGGCAGGTCCACGCGGGCGGAGACGAGCCGCAGCAGCGCGAGCACGCCGTACTCCGCGCCGCCGCCGGGCCGGTGGGCGTCGTCGGTGAAGAGGCTGCGGTGCCCGCCCGCTTCGAACCCCTGCAGGACGAGCGCGTCGGCACCGAGGTCCGCGGCCCGCTGCGCGCTTTCGGGCGTGGTCACGGTGATGACCACCTTCGTGCCGGCTTCCTTGAGGCGCAGCACTTCCGACGGCGATGGCGGCCCGAAGGTGAACGACACCACCGGAACCCGCTTTTCGAGCACGACGTCCAGCTTCGCCGGGTAGTGGTCGTCGTCCCACTTCGGTTCGCCGAGCTCGACGTCGTACTCGCGCGCGAACGCCTCGAGCCGTTCGCGGTGCGCGCCGATGTCGGCCCCCGTGTCCGGCTGCGGCACGAAGAGGTTGACGCCGAAGGCCCCGCCGGTCAGCTCCCGCGTGCGGTCGATCTGCGCCGCCAGCGCCGCGGGGGTGAGCATGCCGGCCGAGAGGAAGCCGTAGCCGCCGGCCTCGGTCACCGCGGCGACCAGCTCCGGGGTGGTGGGGCCGCCCGCCATGGGCGCGGCGATGACCGGGAACGGCAGCTCGTCGAACATGCCACCGAGCGTAGTACTCAGGCGGGCAGCAGCATCGTGTAGAGCTTCTTGATCACGCCGTCCGCCACGAGGGCGACGTCGATCCCGCGCACGACCGGCGGCTCGCCTTCCGGGCCGAGCGCCCAGGCGAGGTGGCCGAGGTCGTGGTTCACCAGCACCGGGCCCGCGGCCGAGAACACGAAGCCGGGCGACTGCGCCAGCAGCCCGCGGGCCTTGGCGTTCAGCTCCTCGTGCCCGGTCGCGATCCCTTCCGGATCGGCGAAGGTGACGTCGGCCGCGTAGGTCGCGGCGATCGCCTTCGCCCGCCGCTCGTCGTCGCGCTCGTTGAAGACCTCGAACAGGTTGGCTGCCATCAGTTCGGCCACCGTCGCCATCGCACCTCCAGGGTTCGCGGCCATATTACGTGACATGTCACGCAACTGTCAGGGGTGGTCGGCCGGCCGCGGCAGGGTGCCGTGCTCGACGAGCGAGTCGTAGACGCGCTCGAGCAACGTCGTGAGCTGCGCCTGCTCACCGGGGTCGAGGGCGTCCAGGAACGCCTGCCGCACGAACCCGACGTGGTCCGGCGCGGCCTGCCGCAGCGCCTCCCACCCGGCGTCGGCCAGCACCACCTCCGTGGCCCGGCGATCCTCGGCGGCGGTCCCGGTCCCGACCAGCCCGCGCTCCCGCATCCGCTTCAGGTGATGCGACAGCCGGCTGCGCTCCCAGCCGATCCGGATCGCGAGGTCGCCGACCCGCATCCGCCCCGACGGCTCGCTGGTCAGGGCCACCAGGACGTGGTAGTCGGCGAGCGAGAGGCCGCTGTCGGCCCGCAGCTGCCGGTTCATCTCGTAGTCCAGGCGCAGGTGCACCTTCATGTAGGCGTACCAAGCGGCCGTTTCGGCGGCCGAAAGCAGCGCGAACGGCGAGCCCGGAGCGAAGTCCCGCGTCACCGCGCGAGCTTAACCACCCAGACTGGTCTAGACCATGACCGCCGGAAGTGCGACGATCCGGACAGGCGCGACGGCGATGTCGCGCCCATCCCGCCAGGAGGTCCCCCGGTGAAGACGTCCAGAACGCGGCGCTTCGGCCGCGCACTCGCCGTGCTGGCGCTGCTCGGCGCCGGCACCACGGCCGCGCAGGTCGCGCCGGCCGCGGCCGCCACCCCGGCACTGCAGTCGATCGTGCCGGTGCCGGTCTCGGTGACCCCGGCCGCCGGCGTCGCCTTCCCGCTGGTCTCGACGACGAAGATCGTCACCGAGGCCGGCTCCGCCCCGGCCAAGCAGGTGGGCGACTACCTGGCGGGCGTGCTGCGCCCGTCGACCGGCTTCGCGCTGCCGGTGTCCGACGCCCCGGCGTCCGTGCCGCCGGACAGCATCGCGCTGCTGCTGAGCGGCGCGCCCGCCTCCGTCGGCGCGCAGGGCTACCAGCTGGTGTCGGCGGCATCCTCGGTCACCGTGCGCGCCCAGACGGCCGACGGGCTCTTCGCCGGCGTCCAGACATTGCGGCAACTGCTGCCCGGCAGCGTCGAAAGCGCGTCGGCGCAGCCCGGCCCGTGGAGCGTCCCGGGCGCGACGATCGTGGACTACCCGCGCTTCGGCTACCGCGGCGCGATGCTCGACGTCGCCCGGCACTTCCACCCGGTGTCGACGGTCAAGCGCTACCTCGACCAGCTCGCCCAGTACAAGATCAACAACCTGCACCTGCACCTGGCCGACGACCAGGGCTGGCGCATCCAGATCGACAGCTGGCCGAAGCTGGCGACCTACGGCGGCAGCACCCAGGTCGGCGGCGGCCCGGGCGGCTACTACACGAAGGCGCAGTACACGGAGATCGTGAACTACGCGGCTTCGCGCCACATCACGATCATCCCGGAGATCGACATGCCGGGCCACGTCAACGCGGCGCTGGCGTCGTACGCGGAGCTGAACTGCAACGGCGTGGCCCCGGCCCTGCGCACGGACACGGCGGTCGGCTACAGCTCACTGTGCATCTCGAAGGACATCACGTACACGTTCATCGCGGACGTCCTGCGCGAACTGGCGGCCCTGACCCCGGGCCCGTACGTCCACATCGGCGGCGACGAAGCATCGTCGACCTCAGCAGCCGACTACCTGACGTTCGTGAACAAGGTGCTCCCCCTGGTGGCGGCGACGGGCAAGCAGGTGGTGGGCTGGCACGACATCGCGAAGGCGACCCTGCCCGCCTCGGCGACCCCGCAGTTCTGGGGCACGACGACTTCGGACTCGGGCGTCTCGGCGGCGGCGTCCCGCGGCAGCAAGGTGATCCTGTCGCCGGCGAACAAGGCGTACCTGGACATGAAGTACAACAGCGCCACGCCGATCGGCCTGTCGTGGGCGGGCTACATCGAGGTCCAGGACGCGTACGGCTGGAACCCGGGCGCCTACCTGTCGGGCGTCGGCGAGTCGTCGGTCCGCGGCGTCGAATCCCCGCTGTGGGCGGAAACGGTGACCAAGCCGGCCGACATCGACTACCTGGCGTTCCCCCGCCTGGCCGCCCACGCGGAACTGGGCTGGTCCCCCTGGTCCACCCACGACTGGCCGATGTTCCGCACCCGCCTCGGCGCCCAGGCGCCCCGCTGGGTGGCCCAGGGCATCAACTTCTACCGGTCGACCCAGGTGGCATGGGACACCGGCGGTACGACGAACCCGGGCACCTGCACGGACGCGGCGTGGAGCGCGTCGCAGGTCTACACGGGCGGGAACGTGGTGTCCCACAACGGGCACAAGTGGACGGCGAAGTGGTGGACACAGGGCGAGGAGCCGGGGACGACGGGCCAGTGGGGGGTGTGGACCGACAACGGCGCCTGCTGAGAACGGGCGGCTCCGGCGTGCGTCGCTGTCCTGCGGCCATGCCGGAGCCGTGCCCGATCTGCGCCAAGCACCGTGGCGACGGGCCGCTCCCGAGCCTCGAGGTCTGGTCAGACGACCTGGTCGTCGTCAGCCACAGCGCCGAGCGGCTTGGCTGGCGGCGCGGGCGTTGCGCGCGGAGCTCGATGCCGAGGCCCTGCACTCGGCGTTGACCGGGCGGACCGTGGCGCACTTCCACCAGCACGTCTTCGTCCGACACCGGGGTACGCCCGCCGGGGCCGGGTGACTTTCGCCGTGCGGAACACGCGACCGGGCCGGCGGGTTAGGTTGGGGCATGAGCGCTGATCTGGAGCAGGTTCGGACGCTGTCGCTGCAGGAGCACGGCCTCGCCACCGTCGCCACCACGCGGGCTGATGGGACTGTGCACTCCTCCGTCGTCAACGCCGGTGTCTTCGACGATCCGGTGACCGGAGCGGCCGGTGTCGCCTATGTCGCGATCGGGAAGGCGCACAAGCTCGCGCTGCTGCGGCGGGCCGGGCATGCCACCGTGACCTTCCGGCGGGGGTGGAACTGGCTCTCCGTCACCGGGGCCACGCACCTCGTCGGGCCGGATGATCCCGATCCCGGGTTCGATCCGGCGGGGTTGCCGCGGCTGTTGCGCGACGTCTTCGTCGCCGCGACCGGGACGCACGACGACTGGGACGAGTACGACCGCGTGATGGCCGAAGAGCGGCGGGTCGCGGTGTTCATCCGGGCGGACCGGATAATCGGCAATTCCTGACCCTTCGGTCCCCGGGAGTCGTTCGTTGTCCGAGTCATCGCCTCGCGTCAGCACGCCGGTCAAAGTCCTGCTCGGCGTGCTCCTCGCCGCCGACGCCGGGTTCGGGGTGGTCCTCGCCCTCGGGCTGGTGCGGGGCCAGTCGCCGTGGCTGATCGGCGGCGCCTACGCGGCGACCGTGGTCGTCGCCGTGCTGGCCTACCGCGCGTCCCGGGCCCGCGAGCTCAAGCGCGGCTTCGAGGGCCTCCAGGACCTCACCGTCGGCGAGGAAGGCCTCCGCCTGCCCGCGGGCACGCTCAGCACGCGCGTGATCCCGTGGTCGCAGATCGCCGACATCACACCGCGCCGCTCGGCCCGCTTCGGTGACGGCTTCGTGCGCGACGCCCTCTGGGTCGACCTGGTCACCGGTGGTGGCGTCGAAAGCTCGGTGCAGCGCTACGCGCCCCGCGGCCGGCTCGCGCCGGCCGCGCCGGGACGGCGGCAGTTCGAGCAGACGGCGATCCTCGACCCGGCCCTGTTCGACGCCGTCGTCGAGCGCCTCCGGAAGGAGCTGCGGCACCGGCAGCTGCACGCCCAGCTCCGCGGCTCACCCCGCATCCGCCACCACTGACCGCCCGGGGGCTCAGCCGCGCCGGCCCAGCAGCTCCCGCGGCACGATCCGCACCGGGAAGGGCAGCTCGACCTCCAGCACTTCGTCGCCCGCGGCCTTGTCCACCTGCTGGTAGTGACCTTCCTCGTCCAGCTCGAACACCGTCAGCGCCGGGTCGGCCGGGTCGATCACCCAGTAGCTGCCGGTGCCGAGCCGTTCGTAGACCGCCTTCTTGAGGTTCAGGTCGTAGATCGCTGTGCTGGGCGAAAGCACCTCGACGGCGAGCACGGGCGGCGCCGGGAGGTCCTTCTCGGTGAAGTCCTCGGCCCGGCCGACCAGGACGTCCGGCTGCAGTTCGATCCGGTCGCCGTGGTGCACCGCGAACGGGGCGCCGAGCACGTCGAATTCGGGCGGGCACACCGCTTCCAGCACGCCGTAGAGGCGGTAGGCGATCTTCTGGTGCCGCAGCCCGGGTGCCGGGGTCACGAGCAGCGCCCCGTCGATGAGCTCGTATCTTCGGCCGTCATCCGGCATCCCCTCCAGGTCGCGCACCGTCATGGGGCCCGACCCGGTCGGATACTGGAAGTCCATCATGAGAGTCATCGTGCCCTCCTTTCGCTCTTCGCACCAGAGCACCAGAGAGCACCGACAGAAACCGCGTCGAACACGGGTTCGGCGCCGTTATTCACACGAAAGAGCGAACAACGGCGCCGGTGTCACTTCGAGGCGACACTCACTTCTTGTTCTTGCCCGAGTCCTCAGTGGACAGTGCGGCGACGAAGGCTTCCTGCGGGACCTCGACCCGGCCGACGGTCTTCATCCGCTTCTTGCCTTCCTTCTGCTTTTCCAGCAGCTTCCGCTTCCGCGAGATGTCACCGCCGTAGCACTTCGCCAGCACGTCCTTGCGGATCGCGCGGATCGTTTCGCGGGCGATGATCCGGGCGCCGATGGCCGCCTGGATGGGCACCTCGAAGTTCTGCCGCGGGATCAGCTCGCGCAGCCGGTTCACCATGCGGTTGCCGTAGTTGTAGGCGTCGTCCTTGTGCACGATGGCCGAGAACGCGTCGACGCCCTCGCCCTGCAGCAGGATGTCCACCTTGACCAGGTCCGCCGCCTGCGTGCCCGCCTCTTCGTAGTCCAGCGACGCGTAACCGCGCGTACGCGACTTCAGCGTGTCGAAGAAATCGAAGATGATTTCGCCCAGCGGCATGTTGTACCGCAGCTCGACCCGGTCCTCCGACAGGTAGTCCATGCCGAGCAGCTGGCCGCGCTTGTTCTGGCACAGCTCCATGATCGTGCCGATGAACTCCGACGGCGCCAGGATGCTGACCTTGCTGACCGGCTCCAGCACCTTGTCGATCTTGCTGCCGGTCGGCCAGTCCGACGGGTTGGTGACGTGGATTTCCTTGCCGTCGTCCAGCACCACGTCGTAGACGACGTTCGGCGCCGTCGAGATCAGGTCGAGGCCGAACTCGCGCTCGAGCCGGTCGCGCGTGATCTCCAGGTGCAGCAGGCCGAGGAAGCCGCAGCGGAAGCCGAAGCCGAGCGCCACCGACGTCTCCGGCTCGTAGTCGAGCGCGGCGTCGTTGAGCTGGAGCTTGTCCAGCGCCTCGCGCAGCTCGGGGTAGTCGGAGCCGTCCACGGGGTACAGGCCCGAGTAGACCATCGGCTTCGGTTCGCGGTAGCCCGCCAGCGCCTCCTTCGCGCCGTTGCGCTCGGACGTCACGGTGTCGCCGACCTTGGACTGCCGGACGTCCTTCACGCCGGTGATCAGGTAGCCGACCTCGCCGACCCCGAGTCCCTTGCTGGCCTTGGGTTCCGGCGAGATGATCCCGACCTCGAGCAGCTCGTGCGTGGCTCCGGTCGACATCATCTTGATCTTCTCGCGCGGGGTGATCTTGCCGTCGACCACGCGGATGTAGGTGACGACACCGCGGTAGGTGTCGTACACCGAGTCGAAGATCATCGCGCGGGCCGGCGCGTCGGCGTCGCCCTGCGGCGCCGGGACCTGCTTCACGACCTCGTCGAGCAGCGCGCCGACGCCCATGCCGGTCTTGGCCGAGACCCGCAGGACGTCGTCGGGCTCGCAGCCGATGATGTGGGCCAGCTCACCCGCGTACTTGTCGGGGTCGGCCGAGGGCAGGTCGATCTTGTTGAGCACCGGGATGATCTGGAGGTTGTTCTCCAGCGCGAGGTAGAGGTTGGCCAACGTCTGGGCCTCGATCCCCTGCGCGGCGTCGACCAGCAGGATCGCGCCTTCGCACGCTTCGAGCGCCCGCGACACCTCGTAGGTGAAGTCGACGTGGCCGGGCGTGTCGATCATGTGCAGGACGTGGTCCTGCCCGTCGACCTGCCAGGGCAGCCGGACGTTCTGCGCCTTGATGGTGATCCCGCGCTCGCGCTCGATGTCCATCCGGTCGAGGTACTGGGCGCGCATGGCCCGTTCTTCGACGACGCCGGTGAGCTGCAGCATGCGGTCGGCCAGGGTCGACTTGCCGTGGTCGATGTGCGCGATGATGCAGAAGTTCCGGATGAGCTCCGGAGGCGTGAAGGTGGTGTCGGCGAACGTCGTCACTCGAATGAGTCCTCGGAAAGTCGGGGATGGCCACCTCTATGCTCCCATGCCCCTCCGGGTGCCAGTGGGGGTCATCCCCGATGCGGCCTCCCGTGATCCGTGGTGCCCTCGAAGTATGAGCATTCCGCACCAGCCGGCACCCCCTCCCCAGCCGGAGACCAGCGGCTTTTCCCGCGTTCTCGACCGTGCGTTCGGTCACCCCTCCGGCCCGCTCGGCCGCCTCGGCGGCTGGGTGATGGCGCGGGGCAACGCCGCAACCGAACACCGCGTCGTCGACCTGGCGAAGATCGAGCCGGACGAGACCGCACTCGTCGTCGGGCCCGGCCCCGGCGTCGGCCTGGCCGCCGCCGCCCGCCTGGCCGGGCGCACCATCGGCGTCGACCCCTCCCCCGAGATGCTCGCGCTGTGCCACGACCGCTGCGGCGACCGCGCCGAGCTGCGCGAAGGGTCGGCCGCGCGCACCGGCGAGCCCGACGGGTCGGTGGACGTCGTCCTGACCGTCAACAACGTGATGCTCTGGGACGACCGCGCGGCGGGCTTCGCCGAGCTGTTCCGGGTGCTGCGCCCCGGCGGCCGGCTGCTGCTGTCCGCGCACGAGAAGTGGCTGCCCGTGAGCAGGCACGTGCTGGCCGACGAGGCCGCGGCCGCGGGCTTCACCGACCTGCAGACGTGGACCTGGGAGCCGCCCGGCTTCGCCGCGCTGGCCGCCCAGCTGCGGGCCGTCAAGCCCGCCTAGCGGGTGTCCGTCCGGATCGGGTGGCCTTCGGGCACCTCGACCAGGACGATCCGCGTGCCGTCCGGGTCGGCGAGCCAGGCCTCGTCGAGGCCCCAGGGCTCGCGCTGGGCGTCCCGCACCGGCTCGAGGCCCTTCGCCTTGAGGCCGGCCAGGGTGCCGGCGAGGTCGCGGACCTGCAGCCAGAGCACCAGGTCGGGCGACGAGCCCGCCTCGCCCGCGCCGGAGACCTCCAGGGAGCCGTGCCCGAGGAAGAACACGGTGCCGCCGGGGAACTCGCGCTCCACGGCCAGGCCGAGGGTGTCGCGGTAGAACGCGGTGGTCGCGGCGGCGTCGCGCGGGCGGACGATCAGCCTGCTCTTCAGGACTTCCATCGCACCATCCCTACCGGACGGGCTCAGGCGGCCGCAATCGCGGCGATGCCGGCCAGCACGATCACCGAGCCGGCCAGCCGCCGCACCGCGTCGCTCTCGCCCAGCACCAGCCACGCGGCGAGGCCGCCGAGCACGATGCTCAGCTCCCGGGCCGGCGCGACCAGGCTGACCGGCGCCATCGTGAGGGCGAACAGGACGAGGACGTAGGCGACCGGCGACAGCAGCCCGACCACGAACACCTCGCGGCGCTGCTCCCGCCAGATCCGCGCCACCTCGGCCCGGCCGGCCAGCGCGCCGGGCACGAGCATGACGCTCTGCAGGATCGAGCCGAGCCCGAAGTAGACGACCGGCGGCACGCCGAGCCCGGTCACCGAGTGCGCGTCCCAGAGCGTGTACCCGGCGATGACGGCGCCGGTCAGCAGGCCGTAGAAGATCCCCGCCCGGCGGCCGTGCGTCTCGCCGTCCTTGCGGCCGGTGCTGATCACCAGCACCCCGGCGATCACCAGGAACGCGCCGAGCAGGCCGAGCCACCCGGGTCGTTCGCCGAGCACCAGGACGGCCGCGAGCACCGACAGCAGCGGCCCGGTGCCCCGCGCGACGGGGTAGACGACGGAGAGGTCGCCGACGCGGTACCCGCGCTGCAGCACGACGCCGTAGGCGATGTGCAGCACCGACGTGACGACCGCGGCGAGCAGCCAGCTCCACTGTGGACGGTCGGCTTCGAAGACGAGCTGCACGGCGGTGATCGGCAGCAGCGCGACCGCGCTGACGGTGTAGTAGAGCCAGACGAACTGGGTGCCACCGGAGGAGATCCGCTTGGCGGCGAGGTTCCACGCGGCGTGCACGACGGCGGCGACGAGGACGAGGGACAAGGCGGTGGCGTTCACGGGACCCTTCGGGGTTTTCGCGCGCGCGAAAACCGGGTCCTCCAGGCTTTTGCCCCGTCAGATGAACGACCGGCCGTCCGGGCCCGCCGATGGTGCCGCTCGGACCAGACCCGCCCGGCCCTGGTTGTGTGGTGCGGTGGTGCGGTGTGGTGCGGCGTGCGCGGACCGGCGGCGGAACCCTAGGCACTGACCGCCGCCCAGCCTACTCCCGGCTCCGGACGTCCGCGGCCCGGCTGTTAAAGTGGTCGCTCGCTGCCCGTGCGGCATTCCGTCATGGAGGAAACCCGCTTTTCGCGGGGCCACTTCAGCGCGGCGGCGATCTCACCGAGTGAAGCAGGAGTTGCCCTATGGCCAACATCAAGTCGCAGATCAAGCGCATCACCACGAACGAGAAGGCGCGTCAGCGCAACCAGGCGATCCGGTCCTCGGTGAAGACCGCGATCCGCAAGGTCCGCGAAGCCGCCGACGCCGGCGACAAGGCCAAGGCTGCCGAGCTGCAGCGCGACGCCGCCCAGAAGCTGGACAAGGCCGTCTCGAAGGGCGTCATCCACGCCAACCAGGCCGCCAACAAGAAGTCCGCCCTGGCGAAGCGCGTCAACGCGCTCTGAGCTGGGTGATTTCTGGGAAGGCCCCGGCTCCGGCCGGGGCCTTCTTCGTGTCCGGGGTCAGCGGTCGCCCTTGGCCGCCGCGACTTCGAGGACAGCGCGTTCCAGCGCGTAGCCCGGGTCCGCCGCCATGCCTTTGACCTCGGCGTTCAGCCGCGCGACCACCCGCATCGCGGTGGCCAGGCCGTCCTGGTTCCACCCACGGGACTGGCCCTGCGCCTTGCGGACCTTCCACGGCGGCATGCCCAGCTCGCCCGCCAGCTGGTTCGGGTTGCCGCGCCCGGCACCCGAGACGCGCGCGATCGTGCGGACCGCGTCGGCCAGCGCGTCGGCCACCAGGACGTGCGGGACGCCCAGCTGCATCGCCCAGCGCAGCGACTCCAGCGCCGCCGAGCGGTCGCCGCCGACCGCCTTTTCGGCGACCGCGAACCCGGTCACGTCGGCGCGGCCGCGGTGGTACCGCCGGACCGCGTCGGCATCGACCGCCCCGCCCGTGTCGGCCACCAGCTGACTGGCCGCGGAGGAGAGTTCGCGCAGGTCGGAGCCCACGGCGTCGATCAGCGCGGCGACCCCGGCCGGGTCGATCTTGCCGCCCGCCCGCCGCACCTCGTGCCGCACGAACTGCTCGCGCTCGGCCGGCTTCGTCAGCTTCGGGCACTCCGTGATCTCGGCCCCGGCCTTCTTCAGCGACGCCGGGAGCGACTTGCCCGCCTTGCTGCGGCCGCCGCCGGTGTGGACGACGACGAGCACGACCCCGTCCGCCGGGTCCTTCAGGTAGGACGCCACGGCGTCGGCCAGCTCCTGCGAGATGTCCTGCGCCGATTCGAGGACGATCACGCGTCCTTCGCTGAACAGCGACGGGCTCACCAGTTCGGCCAGCTCAGGCGCTGTGAGATCGGACACCCGGACCCGGGTCAGCTCGGCCGTCGAGTCCATCGCGCGGGCGGCGGCCAGCGTGTCGCGGACGGCCCGCTCGATCAGCAGTTCTTCGTCACCCAGCACCAGGTGCAGCGGGGCCGGGGCGGTGGCTTGCGCGGTCACCCCCGAATCCTCTCACCCGCGCCGCGATGCGCCCGCTCCGGTGATGTCGGGCGGCCACCATGGCACGGTCCGAGCACGATGTCGTACGGTGTAGTCGAGGCAGCCCGCCCCGGGGAATCCCGGTGTGCGCGCCGACAAGTGAATACCGCTCATCCAGAGGGGCAGAGGGAACGGCCCGACGAAGCCCCGGCAACCGGCGTACAGCCTGTCATCCCGCGATCGCGGGGTAGCTGACGACCACGGTGCCAATTCCGGCCCGCTTCGGCGGGGCAGATGAGGAAAGGAACCTCGCGATGACCGCAACCCTCGGCACGACCTCCACCACCAAGACCCCGGACCTCGGTCCCGCCGTCGAACTGGTGTCGAAGGAAGAGGGTCACCGGCAGCCGCTCGCCCCCGAATTCGTCTCCGCCGAAGACTTCTCGCCGCTCGAGGTCGCCTACGACTTCGGCCGCGTCCGCCGCGAAGACATCGAGGCCGGCCCCAAGAACATCTGGCGCTACAAGAAACTCCTCCCGGTTCCGTCCAACGTCGAAGAGATCCCGAACACCGAGCCGGGCGCGACCCGCCTGGTCCGCGCGGACCGCCTCGCCAAGGAACTCGGCCTCAAGCGCTTGTGGGTCAAGGACGACACGGGCAACCCGACCCACTCGTTCAAGGACCGCGTCGTCGCCGTCGCGCTGGCCGCGGCCCGCGAGTTCGGGTTCGAGGTGCTCGCGTGTCCCTCGACCGGCAACCTGGCCAACGCGACGGCCGCCGCCGCGGCCCGCGCCGGCTGGCGGTCGGTCGTGCTGATCCCGAAGAGCCTCGAGCGCGCCAAGATCCTCACCACCGCCGTGTACGACGGCGACCTCGTCGCGGTCGACGGCAACTACGACGACGTCAACCGCCTCGCCACCGAACTGGCCGGCGAGCACCCGAAGTGGGCGTTCGTGAACGTGAACGTCCGGCCGTACTACTCGGAAGGCTCGAAGACGCTGGCCTTCGAGGTCGCCGAGCAGCTCGGCTGGCGCATCCCGCCGCAGATCGTCGTGCCGATCGCCTCCGGTTCGCAGTTGACCAAGGTGGACAAGGGTTTCCGCGAGCTGGGCCAGCTCGGTCTCGTGGACGCCAGCCCGTACAAGGTGTTCGGCGCGCAGGCCACCGGCTGCTCGCCGGTGTCGGCCGCGTTCCGGGCCGGCCACGACGTCGTCCAGCCGGTGAAGCCGGACACCATCGCCCGCTCACTGGCGATCGGCAACCCGGCCGACGGCCCCTACGTGCTCGACGTCGTCAACCGCAGCGGTGGCGCGATCGAGGACGTCACCGACGAAGAGGTCGTCGAGGGCATCCGCCTGCTGGCCCGCACCGAGGGCATCTTCACCGAGACGGCCGGCGGCGTCACCGTCGCCACGGCGAAGAAGCTGATCGAGACGGGCAAGCTCGACCCGGACGCCGAGACCGTCCTGCTGATCACCGGCGACGGCCTCAAGACCCTCGACGCGATCGAGAACCACGTGGGCCCGAAGGCGATCGTGCCCCCGTCGGCCGCCGCCGTGAACGAGGCGCTCGGCTACTGACGTCCGCCCGGGGCGGGCCGCGTGGCGCGCCCCGGGTTCAGCGGCGCGGCGGCCCGCGGGGCTCGCCCCGGCGCGCCACCGCCGGCCCGGCCGTGTCCGTCACGACCGCCGTGTCGCCGTCCACGTCGGTTCGGGTGACCAGCGCACCGAGCGCCGTCAGGGTGTCCACTGTGGACTTGTTCGGATGGCCGTAGGTGTTGCCGGCACCCACGCTGACCAAGGCCACCCGCGGCGCCACCGCCGCGAGGAAAGACGGCAGCGAGTAACGCGAACCGTGGTGGGGGACTTTCAGCACCTCCGCTTTCAGATCACCGATGTCGGCCAGCAGGTCGGCCTGCGCGGCCAGTTCGACGTCGCCGGTCAGCATGACCCGGCCCGCCGCCGTTTCCCCGCGCAGCACGACGGAGCTGTTGTTGACGGCCGTCCCGTCCTGGCCCGCCGTGCGAGCCGGGACATAGCGCGGACCCAGTACGTCGAGCGCCAGCCCGGGCCACGCCAGCCGCTCCCCCGGGTTCAGCTCCACCAGCGGCACCGCCTGCCGCGCCGCCTCCGCGGCGACCTGCCGCCACGCCCACTCCGGCGCCCGCCCCGGCCCGACGGCGATCCCGCCCACCTCCCGGCCGTCGAAGACCGAGGCGAGCCCGCCGATGTGGTCGGCGTGCAGGTGGCTCAGCACCACCAGCGGGATCCGGTCGACAGCCAGCCGGTGCAGGCATTCGTCGACCGGCCCGGGTTCGGGCCCGGTGTCGACGACGACGGCCCGCCCGGGTTCGGCGGTCGCCAGCACCACCGCGTCACCCTGGCCGACGTCGCACTCGACCATCGCCCAGTTCCGCGGTGGCCACGACGGCGCCAGGACCCGCACCGGCACGAGCACCAGCAGGGCACCGGCGGCCAGGACCGCCATGAGCACCCGCACTCGCCGTAGCCGGGCCGCCAGCACGAGCGCCGCCAGAACGGCGGCGGCGAGGAGCCCACCCCACCAGCCGCCCGGCCACGCGATGACCGCACCGGGAGCACGCGCACCGTGCCGCGCCACCGTGATCAGCCACCGGGCTTCGGGATCGGCGAGGTGCACCAGGAACTCCCCGGCACCCGGCCACCACGGGCCGGTGACCGTCGCCAGCACGCCGAGCACGGTCGCCGGGGCCACCACGGGCGCGGCGAGGACGTTGGTCAGCACCGAAACCAGGCTCACCGACCCCGCCATGCCCGCGAGCACGGGTGCGGTCACGAGGAACGCCGCCAGCGGGATCGCCAGCCCTTCCGCGACACCCGGCGGGACCCCGCGGCGGATCAGCCCGCCCGCCCAGCGCGGCGCCAGCAGCACCAGGCCGGCGGTCGCGCACACCGACAGCGCGAACCCGAAGTCCGTGGCCATCGCCGGATCCACCACCACGAGCAGGCAGACCGCGAACGCCAGCGCGGGCAGCGCCGAACCCTGCCGGCCCAGCGCCAGTGCCAGCAACGCCACCGCCGCCATGACGCCCGCCCGCAGCACGCTCGGCTCCGGCCCGACCAGGACGAGAAACCCCGCCAGGCAGGCACCGGCCGCCACCGCCGACAGCCGTGGCCCCAGCCGCAGCAACCGGAGCAGCAGCAGGACCGCGCCACAGGCCACGGCGAGGTTCCCGCCGCTGACCGCGGTGAGGTGGGCGAGGCCCGCGGTGACGAACTCCTGCTCGACGCGCGGCGACAACCCGCTCGTGTCGCCCAGCACCAGCCCCGGCAGCAGGCCGGCGGGCTCGTCCGGCAAGGCCTGGCACAGGTCGTGAAGACCGGCACGCAGGCTCGCCGCCGTCCGCTGCCACCACGGCGCCGGACCGGCCTCGCCCGGCGGGCCGCGCACCGAAAGCACGGCCACGGTCAGGTCCGGCCCGCGCGGTGGCATCAGCAGCCCCGGCACCGTCACTTCCTGGCCCGGAAGCAGGGCCGCCCAGTGCGCGACCGGAGCCAGGAGCAGGACGCGCCCGGACGACGGCACCGGCCGTCCGTCGACCGACGCCGTGCGCACGTCGGCCGCCAGCACCACCGACCGGGCACCGGCCTGGCGATCGGCGTACCCCGCGCCGCGCACGGGCTTCGGACGTTCGGCGACGACGACCCTCAGCACCGCGGGCAGTCCCTGGGCCGCTTCGGCGCGAAGGCTGTCCTGCTGCGCGTCACGGATCCGCCAGGCGACCGGGCCCGCCGCGACGAGCCCCAGCACCAGCAGTGCCGCCGCCGCCGCACCGAGTACCCGGGGCCGATCGCGGGCCCGCCAGAGCACGAGCCCGGCGAGCACCGCCGAGGCGAGCCCGGCGACGACGGCCGTCCACCAGCCGAGGAGCAGCCCGGCGAGCGCGGCCAGCCAGCACGCCAGCGCCGCCGGGACCAGCCGCAGGTCCTGCCGGGTGTCGGTCGCGGGGAAGCTCATCCGACCGTCACCTTCTCCCGCAGCTTTTCGAACTTGCTTTCGCCGAGCCCGTCGACGTCGCGCAGCTGCTCGATCTTGGTGAAGCCGCCGTGGTCGGTCCGCCACTGGACGATCCGCTTCGCCATCACCTCGCCGATGCCCGGCAGCGTGTCCAGCTGATCCGCGCTCGAGGCGTTGAGGTCGACCTTGCCGCCGTCCGCCGCCGCGCCGGGAACGGCGGCGGGCGCCGGGACACCGACCGCGAGCTGCTCGCCGTCGGTCACCTTGCGGGCGAGGTTCAGCCCGGAGACGTCCGCACCGGGCTCGGCCCCGCCCGCCGCACGCAGTACGTCGGCGACGCGGGCGCCGGCGGGCACGGTGACCAGTCCCGGCGACCGGACACGGCCGATGACGCTGACGACCAGGCCGGCCTGGGGCGAGGCCCGCGCCTCCGCCGCCGGTTTCGCGGTTGGCAACGCGGGCAGGGGCTCGGGCGCCGGACGGCCGCCGAAGAGCGCGACCGAGCCGAGGACGATCACCACGACCGCGGCCAGGACGCCGGCGAGCGCCCACCGGCGGCGGCCGGGACCGGCCGGGCCGCCCGGCAGCCAGCGCCGGACCAGCCGGCCACCCGGCCCGACCGTGCTCGCATCGGGCGAGAGCTGGTCGGCCAGCCAGGAGAGCCGGTCGTTGACGGGAGGGCCCGGATCCCGGGCGGACTGCTCGAACACACGATCGACGTTAGGGCCCGCGGGGAGGCGTCCGACAGGGGTGCCGGCGCGTCCTGTGGACAACCGGGGTGCTGTGGACGGATTCCCCCGGTCCGGCCCGGGAACGGCCGTTTCCGTCGTACCCGGGTGGCATGCTGGTGGGTTCGGCTAGCTCCGGGACGGGACCGTGCGCTGGACGACCACGCCCAGCACCCCGGGCCCGGTGTGCGCCCCGATCACCGCGCCCAGCTCGGAGACCACGCAGCCCGCCGAGCGCGGCACGGCTTCCTCGAGCCGGTTCGCCAGCTCGACCGCCCGCTCCGGCGAGGCGAGGTGGTGGACGGCGAGCTCGACGTCCTCGCCGGCCGCCGCTTCGGCGGCGAGCTCGACCAGCCGCGCGATCGCCCGGTTCATGGTGCGGACCTTCTCCAGCGGCAGGATCCGGCCGTCGGCCATGTGCAGCACCGGCTTCACCGCGAGCGCGGTGCCGAGCAGCGCCGCCGCCGGGCCGATCCGGCCGCCGCGGCGCAGGTGGTCGAGGGTCTCCACGACGAACAACGTCGACGAGCAGCCGGCCGCGCGCACCGCGGCGGCCTCGACCGCGGCCGGTTCCGCCCCCGCCGCCGCGGCGCCGGCGGCGTGCAGCGCGGCGAACCCGAGCCCCATCGCCGTGGTCCGCGAATCGACCACGCGGACCCGGTCGGGCCCCACTTCCTGGGCCGCCAGCACCGCCGCTTCCCACGTCCCCGAGAGCTCGCGCGACAGGTGGACCGAGACGATCGCGTCCGCGCCACTGTCCAGCGCCGCGCGGTACTCCTCGGCGAATTCGGTGGGTGTCGGCCGTGAAGTCGTGACGATCTTGCGCTGCTTCATCGCTTCGGCGACCGCCGCGGGCCCGGTCTCGACGCCGTCGAGGGAGACGACGCCGTCGACGAGGACGTGCAGCGGCACCACCCGGACCTCGTGCCGTTCGGCGAAGCCCTCCGGCAGGTGGGCGGTGGAATCCGTGACTACGGCGACCGACACGCCGTCAGCCTACGTGGCCGGGGGCCGGCACCGGCGCCAGCAACACGGACATCGCCTCGCCCACCGCCGCGTGTCCCCGCCACCCCCAGTGCATGCCGTCCGGGTTGCCCTCGCCGCTCAGGACGTGCTCTCCGACAACGGCTTCGAGGTCGAGGAGGGGCACGTCCGCCCGCGCGCCCCACGCCGCCATCGCGGCCGCCGCGGCCGGCCGCGCGGTGTGCACGCCGCCGTACGCCGCCGCGCGGTGCACCGACGGCAGCATCCCGAAGACCGGCAGCTCGGGCCGCAGGGCGCGCAGCGCGCCCACGCACTCGTCGAGGTACCGGACAGTCAGCTTCGCCGGCAGCACCACCGGACGGCCGCGGAACGCGACGGAAAGCCGGGGCTGCGCGCCCAGATAAGCCTTGCGCACCACCCGCCGCACGGGGTCGGGACGCAGGTACTTCAGCCCCGTGCGCAGGTAGGTCGGCAACGGCGAAGGCAGGGTGTCCATGCTGCCGACCGCGAGCACGACGGCGTCGACGTGGTGCAGATCGGCCCAGACGCGCGGGTCGCCGGTCAGCGACCACCAGGCGTCGCGGGCGTTCCAGCCGATCCCGGCGACCAGGTCGGCGGTGCCGCCGAGGGCGGTGGCGGCGATGTTGGGCCACAACCGCGGCTCGTCCGCGGCGCAGGGTCCTTCGGGACCGTGAAAGCTCAGCGAATCGCCGAACACCAGCAGGCGCGGCCCCATCGGTTAGCCGTGCATCCCCGCGTTGTAGGCGTTCAGCCGCCACTTGCCGTCGCGCAGGCCCAGCTCGACCCAGTGGCAGTTCGAGATCCCGCCCAGCGACGGCCAGATTTCGACCGGCAGGTTCAGCAGCCGGGCGGTGAGCGCGATGATCAGCCCGCCGTGCGCGGCCAGCAGCACCGTGTCGCCGACGTCGGAGTTGGCCTGCTGCAGGTCGGCGACCACTTCGCCGGCGCGGTCGGCGACGTCGACGCGGTTCTCCCCGCCCGGCGGGGCCCAGGTCGCGTCGGTGCGCCAGCGGTCGCGTTCACCGGGGTAGGCCGCGTCGACCTCCGCGCCGGTGAGCCCCTGCCACTCGCCGAGGTGCGTCTCGCGCAGGCGCTTGTCGATGCGCAGCGGGACGCCGATGGCGTCGGTGAGCACGGTGGCCGTGTCGGTGGCGCGGCGCAGGTCGGACGCGATGACGAGGTCCGGTGAGAACCGGGCCAGCGCGGGCACCGCGAACCGGGCCTGGTTCCAGCCGCGCGGGGTCAGCGCCGAATCCAGGTGACCCTGCATCCGCCCGGCGGCGTTGTAGTCCGTCTCGCCGTGGCGCCAGAGCACAAGCCGCCGCGGGCTCACGGGACGTCCGGGTCCTCGTCGGCGGGTGCCTCCTCGAGACCGGACACCTCGATGCGCGGGCAGTCCTTCCACAGCCGTTCGAGACCGTAGAAAGTGCGCTCTTCGACGTGCTGGACGTGCACGACGACGTCGACGTAGTCGAGCAGGACCCAGCGCCCTTCGCGGGCGCCTTCGCGGCGGACGGGCTTGTGGCCGCTCTCCCGCAGCTTCTCCTCGACGTTGTCGACGATCGCGCCGACCAGGCGCTCGTTGGACGCGGAGGCGATGACGAAGGCGTCGGTGATGACGAGCTGCTCGGACACGTCCAGCACGACTACGTCGCTGGCCTTCTTGTCCGCCGCCGCGTGTGCGGCCGCTACGGCCAGCTCTCGTGCCTCGGACGTGGCTGCCACGGTGCTCCTTCACAGATCGGGTTCGCCCGAGAAGAGTACCCGCCGCGACCAGCGGGCCTTCAGTCGCTCTTCCGGTACAGGTCCTTTTTGGCGATGTAGCGGACGACGCCGTCGGGGACGAGGTACCAGACCGGCTCCCCGCGTTCGACCCGGTCGCGGCAGCCGGTCGACGAGATCGCCATCGCGGTGACCTCCACGAGGCTCACCTTCCCGCTGGGCAGGTGGTGCGAGTTGAGCCGGTAGCCGGGCCGGGTGACGCCGATGAAGTGCGCGAAGTCGAACAGCTCCTCGGCCTTGTGCCAGGTCAGGATCTGTTCGAGCGCGTCGGCGCCGGTGATGAAGAAGAGGTCGTCGTCGGGGTACTCGGCGTGCAGGTCGCGGAGGGTGTCGACGGTGTAGGTCTGGCCGCCGCGGTCGATGTCGACGCGGCTGACGGAGAACACCGGGTTCGACGCGGTCGCGATGACCGTCATCAGGTAGCGGTCCTCGGCCTTCGTCACCTGGCGGCTCGTCTTCTGCCAGGGCTGGCCGGTGGGGACGAAGATCACTTCGTCGAGCCCGAACCGGGACTGGACCTCGCTCGCCGCGACGAGGTGGCCGTGGTGCACGGGGTCGAACGTGCCGCCCATGACCCCGATCCGCCGTGGTGACATGTCCGGAGAGCCTATACACCGCGCGCGCGGGACGCCGGGTGCTGTTCGCCACCCGGCCCGACCGGGCGATGGATGTGATTCAGGTCACATAACCACCCGTATTCGTCACGAACGGTCCGTTCGCGCCGCCGCCGATTCCCGGTTCGTCGGTGCCATGGGGTAGACGTGGGGACGTGGACACGACCAGCACCACCCCAGCCCTCCGCGACCGCGCCGAGACCCTCCTCCGTGCGCTGGCCGGCGACTCGGCGAAGCTGCGCGAAGACCAGTGGACGGCCATCGAGGCACTGGTCGCGCACCGGCGCCGGGCGCTGGTCGTGCAACGCACCGGGTGGGGCAAGTCGGCGGTGTACTTCCTGGCCACGGCGTTGCTGCGGGAACAGGGAAGCGGGCCGACGGTGATCGTCTCGCCGCTGCTCGCGCTGATGCGCAACCAGATCTCGGCGGCGGCGCGCGCCGGGATCCACGCGGCGACGATGAACTCCGCGAACCCCCAGGAGTGGGACCAGGTCCAGGCGGCGGTCGCGGCCGGCGAGGTGGACGTCCTGCTGGTCAGCCCCGAACGGCTGAACAACCCGGACTTCCGCGACAACGTGCTGCCGAAGCTGACCGCGAGCACCGGCCTGCTGGTGGTCGACGAGGCGCACTGCATTTCGGACTGGGGCCACGACTTCCGGCCGGACTACCGGCGCCTGCGCACCCTGCTGGGCGACCTCCCGGAAGGCGTGCCGGTGCTGGCGACCACGGCGACCGCGAACGACCGCGTGGTCACCGACGTCGCCGAGCAGCTGGGCCTCGGTACCGGCGGCGACACCCTCGTGCTGCGGGGCAGCCTCGACCGGGAAAGCCTGCGGTTGTCGGTGTGCCGGCTGCCGACGTCGCAGGCACGGCTGGCGTGGCTCGCCGAGCACCTGGCCGAGCTGCCCGGGTCGGGGATCATCTACTGCCTGACCGTCGCGGCGGCGCACGACGTCGCGGCGCTGCTGAAGGACCGCGGGTACCCGGTGGCGGCCTACACCGGCAAGACCGACCCGGCCGACCGGCAGGCGGCCGAGGACGACCTGCTCGGCAACCGCGTCAAGGCGCTCGTCGCGACTTCCGCGCTGGGCATGGGGTTCGACAAGCCGGACCTCGGGTTCGTCGTGCACCTCGGCGCGCCGTCCTCGCCGATCGCCTACTACCAGCAGGTCGGCCGCGCCGGGCGTGGTGTGGAACGCGCCGAAGTCGTGCTGCTGCCCGGCGAGGAGGACAAGGCGATCTGGGCGTACTTCGGGTCACTGGCCTTCCCCGACGAGCTCCGGGTGACGCAGGTGCTGAACACCCTCGCCTACGCCGACCGTCCCCTTTCGACGGCCGCGCTCGAGCCGTCCGTGGAGCTCTCCCGCTCCCGCCTGGAAATGGTGCTCAAGGTGCTGGACGTCGACGGCGCGGTCCGGCGCGTCAAGGGCGGCTGGACGAGCACGGGTGAGGACTGGCAGTACGACCGGGAGCGCTACAAGCGGGTCGCGGAGGCGCGCGACCGCGAGCAGAACGCGATGCTCGGCTACCTCGCGACCGACGGCTGCCGGATGGAATACCTGCGGCGGCAGCTCGACGACCCCGACGCGGCGCCGTGCGGGCGGTGCGACAACTGCACCGGGCAGCACTGGGACACGGCGGTCGCCGACGACGTCGTCACCGCGACCCGGGAACGCCTGCAGCGACCCGGGGTCGAGGTCGCGCCGCGGAAGCAGTGGCCCACCGGGATGTCCTCTTTGGACGTTCCGGTGTCCGGCCGGATCTCGGCCGACGACCAGGCCGAGCCGGGCCAGGTCCTCGGGCGGCTCACCGACGTCGGCTGGGGCAACCGGCTGCGGGAGCTCGTCGGCGCCGGAGCACCGGACGCCGAGGTCCCCGACTCGGTGTTCAAGGCGTGCGTCCAGGTGCTCGCCGGGTGGCAGTGGGCCGAGCGGCCGGTGGCGGTGATCGCCGTCCCGTCGGAGACGAGGCCACAGCTCGTGTACAGCCTCGCGACGCGACTGGCCGAGATCGGCAAGCTGGACTTCCTCGGCGCGCTCGACGCGGAAGGGCCACCCCCGAGGCAGGCCAACAGCGCACAGCGGCTGGCCGACCTGTGGCGGCGGATGAGCATGCCCGCCGACCTCGCCGCCACGCTGCCGGCCGGGCCGGTCCTGCTGGTGGACGACGTCATCGACACCGGCTGGACGATGACGCTGGCCGCCCGGCTGCTGAGGCGGGCCGGGGCACCCGCCGTGCTGCCGTTCGCACTGGCCAGCACGGCCTGAGAGGAGGGAGGACCGGGGAAACCGGGCAGTCAGGATCTTTCGCACCGCGAACGAATGTGGCAAAGTCCCGTTCCACCTTCGGGTGACGGGAGGCCGCCATGACCGAGTCCACCGTGCAGGAGCAGCGCCACCGGCTGCCGGTGCGCAAGCTGTTCGCGGCGAGCGCCGGCAACGCGCTGGAGTGGTTCGACTGGACGATCTACGCGACGTTCAGCATCTACTTCGCCGGCGCGTTCTTCCCCTCCGGGAACGACACGCTGGCCCTGATCAACACCTTCGCGACCTACGCGCTGGCGTTCTTCTTCCGGCCGCTCGGCGGCGTCCTGCTCGGGCGCTTCGCCGACACCCGGGGGCGAAAACCCGCCATGATCCTCACCATCCTGCTCATGGCGGGCGGCTCGGTGGCGATCGGGCTGCTGCCGACGTTCGCGCAGGTCGGCTGGCTCGCGCCGATCCTGTTGCTGCTCGCGCGCATCGCCCAGGGCCTGTCGCTGGGCGGCGAGGTGTCCAACGCGTCGGCCTACCTGGGCGAGATCGCGCCCGCGGAACGCCGGGGGCGCTACTCGGCGTTCTTCTACATCTCGACCGGCTCGGCCGTGCTCGTCGCGACCGTCCTCGGCTTCGTGCTCGCGCGGAGCTTGGACAAGGCGCAGCTGACGGCGTGGGGCTGGCGGCTGCCGTTCCTGCTGGGCGGCGTCTTCGGCCTGGTCGGGTTGTGGCTGCGGCGCAGCCTCGCCGAAACCGAGCTGTTCGAGCAGACGAAGGTCAAGGCCCGGAAGATCGAACGGCCGTTGCTGACGACGCTGACGCACCACCCGAAGGCCGTCGTCCGGCTCATCGGCTTCACGATGCTCTCGACCCTTTGCTACTACACCTTCTTCAGCGCGCTCACGTCCTTCGCGGTGAAAACCCGGCACGCCGACGCGGACGTCGTCTTCCTCGCCCTTTCGGTCGGCACGGCGTTGTTCATCGCGTTGCAGTACCCGCTCGGCGCGTTGTCGGACCGGTTCGGGCGGAAGCCGCAACTGCTCGTGTGGTCCGGTGCGACCGCGATCGTCGTCGTCCCGCTGTCCACTTTGATCGGTCCGGGGATCGGGGGCCTGCTCGTCGTGTTCTGCGTCGGGCTCGGGCTGTACACCGCGATGACGTCGATCGCGCCGGCGATCATGAGCGAGCTGTTCCCCACCGAACTGCGCGCGCTCGGGATCGGCGCTTGGTACAACCTGACCGTCGCGGTCTTCGGGGGCACCGCACCGCTGCTCATCACGCTGTTCGGCGCGGTGTCGCAGACGCTCTACTTCTGGTACGTCGCCGTCGGTGCGGCGATCGCGTTCGCGGTGATCCTCACGCTGCCCGAGACCAAGGGCAGCGAGCTGCGGTAACCCCTTCGCGAACGCCGTCGCTGCGCGCGTCCCGGCTGGGGTTGACTACGCTGACGTCGCAAACGCTCGCGCTCGGGCTCTCGCTGCTCGGCATCGAAGCGCCCGAACGGCTATCGCGGAGGCCCCCTTGGAACTGCCCGCCGACCTCGTCGCGTTGCTGCGCGAACCCAGCCTCTGCTTCCTGGCGACGTCGATGCCGGACGGCTCGCCGCAGCTCACCCAGACCTGGGTGGACAGCGACGGGACGCACATCCTGGTCAACACCGTGCTGGGGCACCAGAAGCAGCGCAACATCGAGCGCGACTCGCGGGTGGCGCTCAACGTGGCCGACCGCGACCGGCCGTCGCGGTACTACGCGATCCGCGGGCAGGTCGTCGACACGACCGAGGACGGCGCGGTCGAGCACATCGAGAAGCTGGCGCAGCGCTACCTCGGCGGCCCGTACCCGTGGTGGGGTGGTCGCGATCAGACTCGGCTGCTGCTGACCGTCAAAGCGGACCGGATCACGACGTGATCATCATCGCCGGCTGGCTCGCGGTCGCCCCGGAGGCACGGGACGCCTACCTGGCCGGCTGCGCGGAGGCCGTGCAGCTGGCGCGCGAAGCGCCGGGCTGCCTCGACTACGCGCTGGGCGCCGACCTGCTCGACGACGGCCGGATCACCGTGTACGAACGCTGGGAGTCCGATGAGGACCTCGAGCGCTTCCGCGGGTCCGGGCCGTCGGACGAGCAGTCGGCGCAGATCCTCGACGCCTCCGTGGCGCGCTACCGCATTTCGGCGGTCGAAGCGCCGTGAGCCGCTAGCAGCGTCACCAGTTCACCCGCCAGCCCTTGGCCGATCGGCTCGCGCGTGGCCAGCAGGCGGTACCAGAGCACGCCGAACACGACGTCGAGCACCGTGCCGGGGGCGACACCCGCGGGCAGTTCGCCGCGCTCGCGAGCGCGGTCGACGATCGTGCCGAGTGCTTCGCGCCGGCGGTTCAGGAAGTCTTCGCGGAATCGCTTGCCGAATTCCGGATCGAGTTGCGCCTGCGCCATGAGCGCCCGGAGCGTTTCCGCGACCTGCTCCTTCTCCCCCAGCTCGAACGTGCTGCCCAGGAACCGCTCGAGGTCGGCGCGGAACGACCCCTCGTCGGGGATCGGGATCTGCAGGTCAGCCTTGGTCGCGAGCGCGTCGAGCAGGACGTCGGCCTTCGACGGCCACCAGCGGTAGATCGTCTGCTTGCCGACGCCCGAGCGCGCGGCGATGCCTTCGACGGTCAGCGTGCCGTAGCCCGCCTCCGCGACCAGGTCGAGCGTGGCGGCGAGGATCGCCAGCCGGCTCTGCTCGCTGCGCTTGCGGCCGGGACGGGACTGGTCGGTCATGGGATCCGATGGTACCGTCGATTTCGAAACGAGACGTACCGGTTCGAAATTGGGAACAACGCATGAGCATCGCTCTCGTCGCCGGCGGCACTTCGGGCATCGGCCTGGCGACCGCGCGGCGGCTGCACCGGCAGGGCTACGAAGTCCACCTCACCGGCCGCGGCAAGGAACGCCTGGACGACGTCGCACTGAGCGACCCGCACCTGACCGGCCACCGGGCCGACGGCGGCGACGCCACGGCGATGGCCGCGCTGGCGTCCTCGCTGGGAACGGTCGACGTGCTGGTGGTCAGCCTTTCGGGCGCCGAAGGCATGGGCCCGATCGATTCACTGGACCTCGACGTGCTGCGGCGGGCGTTCGACGCAAAGTTCTGGGCGCACCTGACGACGATCCAGGCCGTGCTGCCCCACCTGGCCGCGAACGGCTCGATCACGCTGCTCAGCGCGATCACCGCGCGGGCGGCGATGCCCGGGACGGCCGGGATCGGCGCCTTGAACGCGGCCATCGAAGCACTGGTCAAGCCGCTGGCGGTGGAGCTGGCACCGCGGCGCGTCAACGCGGTCTCGCCGGGGGTCGTCGACACGGCTTGGTGGAGCGGCTTCCCGGCGGAGGTGCGGGAGGGGTTCTTCGCCCAGACGGCGGCGTCGATCCCGGCACGCCGGGTGGCGACCGCGGACGACGTGGCCGAGGTGGTGGCGCTGGCGGCGACGAACGCCAACCTGACGGGCACGATCCTGGAAGCCGACGGCGGCGCACGCCTGGTGTCGGTGGGCTGAGGCCCGCACTTTCACGTGAAAGTGCGGGGTCTCGGGCGGGTCAGCGGCGCAGGGGGACCAGATCGTCCGCGTGGACGACCTCGCGTCGCTGCTCCTCCGGCAGTTCCGGGGTCGAACGGCCGATCAGGTCCGGGAGTTCCGTCGCGTCGAACGCCACCACGCCACGGGCCACCGCACGGTCCTTCGCGTCCACCAGGTCCACCACGTCGCCGGCCTGGAAGTCGCCCTCCACGCCCGTGATACCCGCTGCCAGCAGGGAACGGCGGCGGCGCACCACCGCCGTCACCGCGCCGTCGTCCAGGCGGAGCCGGCCCGTCGTGTCCGCCGCGTAGCCCAGCCAGAAGCGGCGGGCCGACAGGCGGGTGTCCGCCGGGGCGAAGGCCGTGCCGGGGGAAGCCGTGGTCAACGCCGCCGAGGCTTCCGAAGCCGCGGCCAAGAGAACCGGGATGCCCGCGCCCGCCGCGGTCCGGGCGGCCGCCAGTTTCGAGACCATGCCGCCCGTTCCCAGGCCGGAGCTGGACATGCCGACCGAGATTCCGTCCACATCGGACTCCGAGAGGACTTCGGTCAGCTTGCGGGTCGCGCCGTCCCGGGGGTCACCGTCGTAGAGGCCGTCCACATCGGACAGCAGGAGGAGCGCGTCCGCGCCGATCAGGTGGGCCACCAGGGCGGCCAGGCGATCGTTGTCACCGAAGCGGATTTCCTCCGTCGCCACCGTGTCGTTCTCGTTGACCACCGGGACCGCGCCCAGTGCCAGCAACCGGGAGAACGTGCGCTGCGCGTTGCGGTAGTGCGACCGGCGGACGACGTCGTCGGACGTCAGCAGCACCTGGCCGACCGTCAGCGAAAACCGCCCGAACGATTCGGCGTACGCGTGCGCCAGCGCCAGCTGGCCCACGCTCGCCGCCGCCTGCTGCGTCGCCAGGTCGCGGGGGCGCTTGCCGAGCGAGAGCGGGGCCAGGCCGGCGCCGATCGCGCCCGAGGACACCAGGACGATCTGGGTGTCGCGGGCGACGCGCTCGGCGATCGCGTCGACCAGCGCGTCCAGGCGGGCCACGTCGAGGCCGCTGCCCGCGGTGGTCAGCGCCGACGAACCGACCTTGACCACCAGGCGGCGTGCCGCCGCGATGGCCTGCCGGGTGCCGCTCACTCGCCGTCGTCCAGGCCGTCGAACTCGCCCGTGCCCTCACGGCGGATGCGGCGGGCTTCCTTGCGCTCGGACGCGCCGATCCGGTCGGTGCGCTCCAGGCGGACGTCGGTGCCGCGGCCGGACAGGTGCACCGCGACGCTCGGCGTCGACGGCTCCCACTCGAACTGGACGTCGCCGATCGTGACCGGGCTGCCGGGCCTCGCGCCGAGCTTCGCCAGCTGGTCCTCGACGCCGAGGCGGTCGAGCCGGTCGGCGAGGTAGCCGACGGCCTCGTCGTTGGCGAAGTCGGTCTGGCGGATCCAGCGCTCCGGCCGGGCGCCGCGCACGATGAACGCGCCCTCTTCCTCCGGGTCGACCTCGACGGTGAACCCGGAGTCGTCGACCGCGAGCGGCCGCAGGACGATCTTCTCCGGCTCCAGCACCGGCTGCGCCTCGCGGTACTGCTCGACGACGGCCGCGAGCGCGAAAGTCAGCTCCCGCAGGCCCTTGCGGGACGCCGTCGAGACCTCGAACACCCGCAGGCCGCGCGCTTCCAGCTCCGGCCGGACGAACTCGGCGAGCTCGGCGGCCTCCGGGACGTCGATCTTGTTGAGGACGACGACCCGCGGGCGCTCCTCGAGCTTCCCGCCCAGGCTCGGCGTGTACTTCGCGAGTTCGGCTTCGAGAGCGTCCACATCGGACAGCGGATCGCGGCCCGGCTCGAGCGTGGCGCAGTCGACGACGTGCACCAGCACCGCGCAGCGCTCGATGTGGCGGAGGAAGTCGAGGCCGAGGCCCTTGCCCTCGGACGCGCCGGGGATCAAGCCGGGCACGTCGGCCATCGTGAAGACGGTGTCGCCGCCGGTGATGACGCCGAGGTTCGGCACGAGCGTGGTGAACGGGTAGTCCGCGATCTTCGGCTTGGCCGCGGACAGGACCGAGATCAGCGACGACTTGCCGGCGGACGGGAACCCGAGCAGGCCGACGTCGGCGACCGAACGCAGCTCCAGCGTCAGGTCACGGCTCTCGCCCGGCTCGCCGAGCAGCGCGAAACCGGGTGCCTTGCGGGCCTTCGACGCGAGTGACGCGTTGCCGAGGCCGCCGCGGCCGCCCTGGGCGGCGACGAACGTGGTGCCCGGGCCGATCAGGTCGGCGACCAGCTCGCCGTCGTCGGTGAACACGACGGTGCCGGACGGCACCTTCATGATCAGCGACTCCCCCGCCGCGCCCGCGCGGTTGCCGCCCTGGCCCATCTTGCCGCTGCCCGCCTTGGCGTGCGGGCGGAAGTGGAAGTCGAGCAGGGTGTGCACGTTCGGGTCGACGACCAGCAGGACGTCGCCGCCGTTGCCGCCGTTGCCGCCGTCGGGGCCACCGAGGGGCTTGAACTTCTCGCGGTGCACCGAGGCGCAGCCGTTCCCACCGTCACCTGCGGTCAGGTGGATCACCGCACGGTCCACGAACCGGGACGCCATGACTTGCCTCTTTCACCTGCGGAAGATCGGACACATAAAGAAACGAGGGGTGGCACCGGATATTCCGGCCCACCCCTCGCTCAGAAAGCTACGTCGAAGCCGAAACTCAGACTTCGCTCGGCACGATGTTGACCGTCTTGCGGCCACGCTTCTCGCCGAACTTGACCGCACCGGCGGCCAGGGCGAACAGCGTGTCGTCGCCGCCACGGCCGACGTTCACGCCGGGGTGGAACTTGGTGCCGCGCTGGCGGATCAGGATCTCGCCCGCGTTGACTTCCTGGCCGCCGTAGCGCTTGACGCCGAGGCGCTGCGCGTTCGAGTCACGACCGTTGCGGGAGCTGGAAGCACCCTTCTTGTGAGCCATAGCCCAGTCCTCTTTCTAACTAAGATCCGGAGAAAGTTCTTACAGGGAGATGGCGGTGACCTCGACGCGGGTCAGCTTCTGCCGGTGACCCTGACGCTTGTGGTAGCCCGTCTTGTTCTTGAACTTGTGGATCCGGATCTTCGGACCCTTGGTCTGCTCGACGACCTTGCCGGTGACCGAGACCTTCGCCAGCGCGTCGGCGTCCGTGGTGACATCGCCACCGTCGACGTACAAAACGGCGGGGAGGATGTGCTCGGTGCCCGGCTCGCCCTCGAGCTTCTCGACCTCGACGACGTCGCCGACGGCCACCTTGTACTGCTTGCCGCCGGTCTTGACGATCGCGTACGCCGACACGGAAGTCTCCTGCATTGCTCGACAATGGGTGGGGGCCCGCGCGATCGGCCCACCTGAACTACGGCGGTCCTGAACTCGCGCAGCGACCTGCTCTGGTGGCAGGCCGTACTACAGGTTACGTGGGGTGCCCCGGCGCGTTACCACCGGGGTCCCCCTAATGCATCACTGACTCTGGTCCGAGGCGTGCACCGGCGGGCCCGCGGGCCGCGATGCTGCCCGGCGCGGACGGCGCCGGGTGGAGCGCACGGCCGGTTCGGGCACGCTGACCTCGGGTTCGGCGACCGGCTGAGCGGCCTCCGAAGACTCGTTGACCGGCTCTTCCGCCGATTCGGGCGCCGGCGACGCCTCGACCGCGGGCTCCTCGTCCTGCGGCACCGGGGCCTCGTCCGCTTCGGTGGTCACCGGGATGTCGGCGACCTCCAACGCGGGCTCAGCGGGCGGCTCCGCCGTCACCGGCGTCTCGTCCGCCTCGGTGGTGGCCGGGATGTCCGCGACCTCCCTGGCGGGCTCCGGGACCGGCCCGTTGCCGTTCACGGCGCCGTGGTCGTGGTCCTTGACGGCCTTCGACGCGTTCGCCATCGCCGCCACCGCCGACGCGATCGACTCGCGCTGCTCCGGCGACGGGACGGCGTGCACCTCGGCCTTGGCGGCTTCGGCCTGCTCCTTGGCGGCCTCCTCGCCCTTGCCGCGGCCGCGCGACCGGCGGGAGCTCTTCTCCCCGCCGCCGCCACCGTTGCCGCCGTTGCCGTTCCCGCCCTGGGACGGGCCCGAACCGCCGCCGGTGCGCTGCACCTCGGTCGAGACGAGCACGCCCCGGCCCTTGCAGTGCTCGCACGGCGTCGAGAACGCCTCCAGCAGGCCGGTGCCGATCTTCTTGCGGGTCATCTGGACCAGGCCGAGCGAGGTGACCTCGGCGACCTGGTGACGCGTGCGGTCGCGGCCGAGGCACTCGGTGAGGCGGCGCAGCACCAGCTCGCGGTTCGACTCGAGCACCATGTCGATGAAGTCGATGACGATGATGCCGCCGATGTCCCGCAGCCGGAGCTGGCGGACGATCTCCTCCGCCGACTCCAGGTTGTTGCGGGTCACCGTCTCCTCGAGGTTGCCACCCGATCCGGTGAACTTGCCGGTGTTGACGTCGATGACCGTCATCGCCTCGGTGCGGTCGATGACCAGGTAACCACCGCTCGGCAGCCAGACCTTGCGGTCGAGGGCCTTGGTGATCTGCTCGTCGATCCGGTGGTCGGCGAACACGTCACCGGTGCCGGTGTAGCGCTTGACCCGCTCGGTCAGCTCCGGTGCGACGTGGCGGACGTAGTCGTTGATGGTCTCCCACGACCGGTTGCCCTGGATCTCCAGCTTGGCGAAGTCCTCGGTGAAGAGGTCACGCACGACCTTGACCAGCAGGTCGGGCTCTTCGTAGAGCATGGTCGGGGCGCCGCCCTTCTTGCCGGAACCGGCGGCGGCCTTCTCCTTGATGACGTCCCACTGGGCCTTCAGGCGGTCGACGTCGCGGCCCAGCTCCTCCTCGCCGATGCCCTCGGAGGCGGTGCGGATGATGACGCCCGCGTCCTCCGGGACGATCCGCTTGAGGATGTCCTTGAGCCGGCGGCGCTCGTTCTCCGGCAGCTTGCGGGAGATGCCGGTGGCGCCGCCCGCGGGGACGTAGACGAGGAAGCGGCCGGGCAGCGAGATCTGCGTGGTCAGCCGGGCGCCCTTGTGCCCGACCGGGTCCTTGGTGACCTGGACCAGCACGGAGTCGCCGGTGGACAGCGCTTGCTCGATCTTGCGGGCCTTGCCCTCGAGCCCGGCGGCGTCCCAGTCGACCTCGCCGGCGTAGAGCACGGCGTTGCGGCCGCGGCCGATGTCGATGAACGCGGCTTCCATGCTCGGCAGCACGTTCTGGACGCGGCCGAGGTAGACGTTGCCGACGATCGAGCCGGAGCCCGACTGCGTCACGAAGTGCTCGACCAGCACGCCGTCTTCGAGCACGCCGATCTGCGTCGAGTCGCCCTTTTCGTTCACGACCATCGTGCGCTCGACCGACTCGCGGCGGGCGAGGAACTCGGCCTCGGACAGGATCGGGGCGCGGCGGCGGCCCGCCTCGCGGCCGTCGCGGCGGCGCTGGCGCTTGGCCTCCAGGCGGGTCGACCCGCGGACGCTGCGCACCTCGTCGCGCGCCGGGCGCTCGGGCTGCTCGGCCTTGGCCTGGCGGACGTGCGTGACGGTGTTGGGCGGGTCGTCGGTGCCCTCGGCGTCGTCGCCGTCCGAGCCCTTGCGGCGACGGCGGCGGCGACGGCGCTTGCTGCCGCCTTCGCCCTCGTCGTCGTCGGACTCCGCGGCCGGGCCGGCGGCTTCCTCGGCCTCTTCGGCGTCCGCTTCGGGCTTTTCGTCCCCGTTGCGGCCCCGGCGGCGCGGCTGCTCTTCGGCCTGGTCGTCGTCGTTCTCGGTGCCTTCTTCGCCACCTTCGGCGCCCTTGCCGCGGCCCCGGCCGCGGCGGCCACGGCGGCGGCGACGGCGGCTGCCGGCGTCCTCGTCGTCGTCCCCGTTGTCGGTGGCGGGGGTGGTGTCTTCGGCTTCGTCCGCGGCGGCTTCGGGCTCCGGGCGGCGCTCGGGACGGGGTTCCGGGCGGAGCTCCGGCTCGGCGAACGGGTCGGCCGGCTTGCGGGCCGGCTTGACCGCGCGCTCGGACGGCTCCGGCGGCAGGAAGACCGGCGACGGCGCGGCGAAGACCGGCAGGTGGGCGCGGGTCTTCTGCCGCGGGCGCGGCTTCTCGGCCTCGGCGGACGGCGCGTCGGACGCCGGGGAAACCTCGGCCGGCGCCTGGTTCTGGGGCTGGCCGGCGTCGCCGCGGGTGCGGCCGGGCTGGCCCTGGTCGGCGTTGCCCCGGCCGCGGCGGGTGGTCCGGCCCTGGTCGGTGTCGGCCTGGCCTCGGCCGGTGACCCGGCCCTGGTCGGCGGTCTGGCCGGCGTCGGACTGGCCTCGGTCCGTGAGCCGGGCCTGGTCGAGGGCCTGACCGGCGTCGGACTGGGCGCGACCGGTGGGCCCGCCCTGGTCGGCGGCCTGGCCGGCGTCGGACTGGCCTCGGCCGGTGGTCCGGCCCTGGTCGGCGTCGGACTGGCCGCGGTCCGCGGCGGGGGCCTGACCGGCGTCAGCCTGGCCTCGGCCCTGGTCGGCGTCGGTCTGAGCGGCCGTCGCTTCCTCGGGCGCCGGCTGGCCGCCGGCGAAGGCCTCGCCCACCTTGAGCGCCACTTCCCTGGTCACGCTCGACTGTGCGCTGCGCACGCTTTCGCCCAGCTCGGCGAGCTTGGCGAGGATGTCCCGGCTGTGCGACTCGAGCAGCTTGGCCAGCGCGTGCACCCGGATCCGGGCGGGCAGGTCGGCCAGCGGGCCGGTCGTGGGTGTGGCGGGATTCCCGCCGGTGTGCTCGGCGGGTGTTTCCGCGTTCGACATGTGTCTCCTCCGCCCCCGGGCGCGTCTGCCGATTCGCACCGGCAGGGACGCGGCCGCGCAGGGGCCCCTTTCTGTTCGTTCCGCCGTGGTGGTCACCAGCGGCGGGAATCCTTGCCCGACGACCGGGCGCCGCACCACCGCTTCCGATGGGGCGCAACCCGGTCAAAGGTCTGCTCGGCGGCGTGCGTGACCCACTCGCGGCCCCCGGGCCGCCCGCCACGTCGTCCAGCCGCCCGGTTCACGGGCGGCGACGCGTAGCGGGAGTTCATGCACATCACCGGGCCGAAACACCGCGGGCAGCACCTCTCACGTGCGCCCCGCGGCCCAGCGGCCACTGCGAGTATCCCACACCGGGTGACCACTCCGGTGTACTCGGTACCTCCCGCAGGCGTCCGGGCGCGCCGCGGGGGCCACCGGCCGGGCGAACTTGGCCGCAGCGCTTGTCCGCCGGGCACCGGGTGGCTACCGTGCGGCTCGGGGTGGCCGGAGAGATCGCGCGCACCGGCACCCGCGGTACCTGCATCCGGTGGGAGGTCCGGTGTCCCTGCTGGCGCGGCCGCTGCGGGCGGCCGTGTGCACCGTCCTGGTGCTTTCGGGATGCGTCACCGCCGGTCCGGCGGTGGCCGCCGAGCCCGGTTGCGCCCACGGGCGGTCCCTGCGCTACGTCGTCACCTTCGACCGCGGCACCACCGAGTCCTCGGCCCGCGGGCAGATCACCGGCGCGTGCGGCGCCACCACCGTGTACTACCCGCAGATCGCCGTGGCGGTCGCCACCTCCGGCGACCCGGGCTTCGGCGAGCGGGTCGGGCTCGACCGGGCGTTCAGCGCCCAGGCCGAGCGGCTGGCCGCGCAGCGCGCCACGGACGCGGTGAAACCCCAGCCCGCGCGGGCGGCGCTGCCCCGTACCGACCCCGCGAAGGTGCCCACCACGGACTTGAGCGCGCAGCAGTGGGACATGCGGATGATCAACGCGGGCCGCGCGCGCGGCTTCTCGGACGGCAGCCGCGACGTCGTCGTCGGCGTGCTCGACTCGGGCGTCGACCCGGACCACCCGGACCTCGCCGCCGCACTCGACCCGGACGACTCGGCCGGCTGCCTGACCGGCGCTCCCGACCGCGCGCCCGCGGCCTGGACGCCGACGACGTCGGTGCACGGGACGCACGTGGCGGGCATCATCGCCGCGGCCGACGACGGGCGGGGTGTGACCGGTGTGGCGCCCGGGGTGCGAGTGGCGTCGGTGAAGGTGATCGACGACCGCGGCTACGCCGACCCGGAAGCCGCGGTGTGCGGGCTGATGTGGGCGGCGTCCCGGCACATGCGGCTGACGAACAGCAGCTTCTTCGTGAACCCGTGGACGCTCTCGTGCATCCGCGGCAACGACCGCGGCGTGGTGCACGAGGCACTGGCGCGCGCGGTGGAGTACAGCACGTCGGCGGGCACGCTGAACGTCGCGGCGGCGACCAACGAAGCCGTCGACCTGACCCCCTCGGCGCGATCCGGCTCACCGGGCGCGGGCAGCGGCTGCGAAGCACTGCCGGCCGGGCTGCGGGACGTCGTCGCGGTGTCGGCCGTGGGGTCGGACCGGGTGAAGGCGGGCTACAGCTCGTACGGGCTGGGCGTGATCGACGTCACGGCGCCGGGTGGCGAGACGGGCGAGTGCGTCCTTTCGACGGTGCCGGGCGGGTACGCGCCGCTGTGCGGGACGTCGATGGCCGCGCCGCACGTGACCGGGGTGCTGGCGCTGCTGGCGTCCCGCGACCCCGGCGCGCGGCCACGGCAGCTGCGCCGGACGCTCGACGCGCAGGCGACGCCGATGGCGTGCCCGGCCGACTACGACTTGACCGGCGACGGGACGCAGGACGCGTACTGCGCCGGGTACGAGGGTTACAACGGGTTCTACGGGCACGGGATGGCGGACGCGCTGGCGGCTGTCGCACCGGCGGGACGGCCGGACCCGGCTCGGTGAGCGCCGGCGCCGCGGGGTGTCGCGAATGAGTCATTGGGGACGCCGGAGGTCCCGAATGAGTCATTCGCGACCTTGCTCGGGCGGCCGCTGGTCGTCACGTCAGGAGCAGCTTGGCGATGCGGCGCGTCGACGCCCAGAGGCCCACCCCTCCCAAGACCAGCAGGTACGCCAGGTTGATCAGCATCGAGCCGGAGAGCAGGCCCGTCGCCAGGCCGCGCATCAGCTCGATCGCGTGGTAGAGCGGGAGGCAGCGGACCACCCACTGCAGCGGCTCCGGGTACACCGACAGCGGGAAGAACGTCGTCGCGAACAGGAACATCGGGGTCAGGGCCAGCTGGATGTAGTCGAACTGGGCCGTCGAGCGCACGAACGTCACCAGCGCCATGCCGATCGCCGAGAAGGCCAGGCCGACCAGTAGCGCCGCCGGGACCATCAGCAGGGCCCACCACGACGCCAGCAGGCCCATCGCCGCCGCGATCGCCAGGAACGCCACCGCGTAGAGGCCGCCGCGGGTGATCGCCCAGCCGATTTCGCCGAGAGCGACGTCCAGGGGGCCGATCGGGGTGGCCAGCATCGCGTCGTACAGCTTCGCGTAGCGCAGCTTGAAGAACAGGTTGTACGTCGATTCGAAGACCGCGCCGTTCATCGCCGACGTCGCCAGCAAGGCCGGGGCGACGAACGCGACGTAGCTCATCGGCCGCCCGTCCGGGCCGGCCACCTCGCTGACCAGCGTGCCGAAGCCGAGCTGGAACGCCAGCAGGTACAGGAACGGCTCGGCCGCGCCGGACAGGAAGATCAGCCAGTTGCCGCGGTAGACCATGACCGAGCGCTCGACGAGCGTGCGCGCACGGCCGGCGTACAGCCCGGGTGGCAGCACCCGCAGCAGCAGCCCGGCGCGGCGCGGTGGGGCCTGGACGCTCACCATCAGACCACCAGCCTCCGGTAGAAGGCCCGGTGCGCGAGCGCCCACCCGGCCGCGAACAACGCCGCGAGCACCGCGAAGTGGCCGAGCATCGCCCAGCCGCCGACCCCGCCGATGCTGACGCCGCGGGCCAGCTGCGTGCCGTGCCACAGCGGCGAAAGCCAAGCCAGCCAGCGGATCGCGGCCGGCAGCTGGGTGATCGGGAAGAACGTGCCGGAGAACAACGTCATCGGCATCACGACGAAGCGGAAGATCAGCCCGAAGCGCTGGCCCTCGTCGGACGTCCGCGCGGCGAGCGCGGCCATCGGCGTGATGCAGGCGAGCCCGGTGACGGTGCCCGCCAGGATCACCAGCAGCACCCCCGGCCCGGTCCAGGCGCCGAAGAACAGCGCGACGAACGCGTAGATCGCGCCCGCCAGCGTCAGCCGCATCGCCGACCAGATCAGGTGGCCGCCGAACACCTGGCCCGGGGACACCGGGGTCGCCGTGACGGCGAGGTAGTCCTTCTGCCACTTGAACCCCGACAGCACGGGGTAGCTCGATTCGCCGACCGCCTGCTGCGCCGCGCCGGCGGCGAGCAGGGCGGGTGCGATGTAGTGGAGGTAAGACAGGCCGCCGGTGACGCTGCCCGGCCGGACCTGCGAGCCGAAGCCGAGCCCCATCGCGGCGAGGAACAGCACCGGTTGCAGGCCGGTGGAGTACAAAGTGGACACCCAGTGGCGGCGGTACCAGGTCCAGTAGCCCTCGACGCGCAGCCACGCGCCGTGCCACTTGCCGACCACGCGGCCGGTCGATTCGACGGTGGTCACGGGCGCCGCCCGGGGGTTGCGGTGTGGCAGGGGCGGGCCAAGCCGGTCGCCGCTCGGGGCGGTGCAGGAGTTCTCGTCGGCATCAGTCCACCAGCGTCCGGCCGGTCAGCCGCAAGAAGACGTCCTCCAGTGAACTCCGGCGCACCAGGCTCGACAGCGGGCGCACCCCGCGGGCGTGCGCGTGCTCCAGGGCCGCTTCGCCGTCGTCGCTGTACAACAGCACCCGGTCCGGCAGGATCTCCACGCGCTGCGCCAGCTCCTCGACCTGCTGAGCCGCCGCAGCCTGGTCCCCCGACGCGAAGCGCAGCTCGACGACCTCGCGGGTCGAGTAGCGCTTGATCAGGTCCGATGGTGAGCCCTCCGCCGCGATGCGGCCGTGGTCCATCACCACCAGCCTGTCGCAGAGTTGCTCGGCCTCGTCCATGTAGTGCGTCGTCACGATCAGCGTCGTGCCCTGGGCCTTCAGGCGGAACAGCCGGTCCCACAGCAGGTGCCTGGCCTGCGGATCCAGGCCCGTCGTCGGCTCGTCGAGCAGCAGCAGCTCCGGGTCGTTGACCAGCGACCGCGCGATCGTCAGCCGCCGCTTCATTCCGCCGGAGAGGGGGTCGACCTTGTCGTCGGCGCGGTCCGTCAGCTGCGCGAACTCCAGCAGTTCCTCGGCCTTGCGCCGGGCCGCCGCCCGCGACAGGCCGAAGTACCTGGCGTAGATCACCAGGTTCTCCCGGACCGTCAGTTCGACGTCCAGGTTGTCCTGCTGCGGCACCACGCCCAGGCGCGCGCGGATCCGCGGCCCGGCGACCTCCGGGTCGGCGCCGAGCACGCGCAGATCGCCGTCGGTGCGCGGGGACACGCACGCGATCATCCGCATGGTCGACGACTTGCCCGCGCCGTTGGGCCCGAGGAAGCCGAACGCCTCCCCGCGCCGCACCTCGACGTCGATGCCGCGCACCGCCTCGAACCCGCCGAAGCGCTTCACCAGTGCTTTGGCCTGCACCAGTGCCGGTTCCCGGTCCTCCGATTCGTCCACACCCCCGACCATACGAGCGGGCACCGACAAAAACCGAACGGATTAGCCGCGCACGGTGACGACCAGCGTGCCCGTCACCCCGTTGACCGTCACCGAGAGCCGCGCGACGCCCGGCCGCAACGCCGTCAGCACGCCCGTGGCGGGATCGAACGCGACGACGCCCCCGCCGACCGACCAGTCCGCGCTCACCGGGTAGGACACCGGCACGTCCCGCGTGCCTTGCCGCAGCGAAGCGCTGACGACCGCGCGTTCACCGCGGGCCAGCGAAGACGGCCCGGACACCGTCAGCGCGTCGACGTTCGGCCGCGTCTCGAAGCGCACCGGCTGGGCGCGGTCGACCGGGTCGACGCGCAGCAGCGTCCAGCCGACGAACCCGCCGTCGCCCGGCGCGGCCGCGGGTGCCTTGCCCGAGTTGCCGTTGACCAGGTACGGCACGCCGTCCACGCGGGACAGCGAGAACACGCCGGCGTGCGAAGCCACCGAGGCGGCGGGTTTGCCGGACGCCTGCTCGAACCCGGTCAGCCACTGGGTCAGCAGCGTGGCTTCCTTCCGGTCGCCGAGCTGCGAATTCCCGGTCGGGCTGGGGTCCTTCACCGGGTGGTGCATGGCGACGACGACCCCGCGCACGGACCGGTCCGCCGCCGCCGAGTCGAGCGCCGAGCGCAGCATCCGGACCTGGTCGAACCCGCCCGCCCGCAGCGAGCCCCGCGAGGAATCCATGAGCACCAGCCGGATGCCGTGCACGTCGACGACGCGGTGGGTCTCCCCGAAGACCGCCTGGAAGTTGGCGAGCCCGTTGCCCGCCTCGGCCTCGTGGTTGCCCGGCACGTAGTACCAGGGCACCTTGCCGTCGAGCTCGTCGGCGATCACCTGACGGGCCAGCGCGAAGTCGGGCGCCGTCCCCCGGTCGACGAAGTCGCCGTTGATCAGCACCAGGTCCGGCTTCGCGGCGACGGCTTCGCGCAGCGCCCGCCGGGCCTGGGCGACCAGCGGGCCGGCCGGGTCGTCCGCGGTGAACTGGGCGTCGCTGACCACCGCGACGCGCAGGCCGCCGGTCAGCACGCCGTCGGTGACCAGCGCGGGGTCGCGCGGGGCCGGGTCGGCGGGCACCGAAGTGGTCGGCGCCACCTCGAACGTCAGGTCGTCGAACACCAGCCGGCCTTCGTACTGCTGGTCCGGCACGTTTTCGACGGCGTAGAACCGCGCGAGGCGCTGACCGTCGGGCAGCCCGGCCGGGACCGCGGCCGTGACGTACCGCCAGCCCGTCCAGTCCACGCTCAGCGAAAGGTCCACGACGGACGCCACGTTCGCGGCGTCGCGCAGTTCGGCCCGCAGCCACGCGCCCTTGCCGTCGCCGTTCACCCACAGCCCGATCTTCTGGGTGCCGGCCGGGACGGCGAGCGGCGCGGACGGCGTCACGTAGGCCGCGCGGGTGGCGTTCGTGCCGGTCAGCCGGTAGTCGAGCGCCAGACCGGCCCCGCCGTCGCGCCCGGGTGCCGCCGACAGCGCCGCGCCGACGACCGCCGGGAACACCGTCGCCGTCCAGCCCGCCGGGCCGTCCAGCGGGGCGGCGACCTGCGGCACGGTGCCCACCGAAGCGGCCAGGTGCGTGGTGAAGCCCGCGGCCGACGCGGTGATCGCGGTCGCCCCGGACGCGGTCAGCGCGGTCACCGCGTACCCGTCGCCCGACGGCTCGACGCGCACGACGGAGTGGTCGTAGTCGAGCTTGACGTCGTCGGGCTCCAGCCAGGTGCCGTAGCCGTCGGCGTCGTAGCCGTAGACCTTGAACGTGCTCTTCGCCCCGGCGGCCGACAGCGCGACCTGCTCGGTGCTGGTGCCCAGCCGGACCGGCATGCCCAGCACGGAAAGCGTCGTCTTCCCGGACGCGCGGCCGGACTTCGCGAAGACGTCGACGGACCCCGCGCTGTGACCGGTCACGACCCCGCGGGTCACGGTGGCCCGCCGGAGGTCGGACGTCGCCCAGTGCGGCTCGGCCGCCACCGCGGCGCCGGTTTCGTCGTGGCCGTCGGCGACCAGGCGCCGGGTCAGGCCGGCCAGCACGCGGTTCGCGTCCGCTGTCGCCACGGCGGTCGCCGGGGAGAACGCCGTCAGCTTGCCGCTGCCCGGCACGGTCGCGAAGCCGATGCCGTTGGGCACCAGGCGTTCCCCGCCGTCGGACGGCGAGTTCCGCACACTCGGCGCGGCCTCGCCCTCGGTGCGCGCCAAGAGCGTCGAGGACCCGCCGCCGTCGAGGTTGATCGCGTCGTCGGCGCCGAGGTTCTTCATGTGCCGGGCCAGTTCCAGCTCGGTCAGGCCGCGGCTGTCGGCCTGCCGTCCGTCCACAGTGGCCAGCCAGAGCCGCTTGCCGTCGGCGGAGAAGCCGACCGCGGTCCGCGGGTGCATGGCCACGTTGTCGACGGGCTGCACGACGCCGTCGCGGACCAGGACTTCGTTGCCGCCCACCGCGACCGCGATCTTCCCGGCGTCCGAGCGGGGCGCGTAGGTGACGCCGACCTGGTCACCCGGTTCGAGCGCGGCGAGCGCGTCCGCGCCGGCTTCGCGGGCCAGCAGCAGCGTGGTGCCCGCCGCGATCGGGCCACTCGCGGGTTGCTCGCGCACGGCGGTGACGACCCCGTCGCGGAGCTCGACCTCGCGCACCCGCGTGGCCCCGGCCACCGAAGTCGCGCGCCCGGAAGCACCCCACAACGGCGTGTAGACGCCGATCGCGTCCGTGCCGAGGACCGGGCTGTTGAAGTTCGTGGCCTTCGCCGTGCCGCCCGGCAGCGTCACGGTGGCCTCGAGGAAGACCGAAGCCAGCCGCGCCTTGCCCTCGTCGGTGATCGACGCGGTGAGGTTGTGGCCGGCGGCGGGCGCGGTCTGCAGCTGCCCGCCGTCGATGCCGACGCCGATCGGGGCGCCGGTGGCGTTGATGTCGAAGAAGTCGCCGTTGACGCCGGCGACCGCGCCCGCGCGCGCGACCTGCTGCGAGAGCGGTGTGCGCGCGGAAACCGTGCCGGGGCTGAGGTACGTGGGCTTCAGGACCTTGCTGCCCAGGTCGACGGCGAGGGTGTCGCCGCGGATCCAGCCCGCCGGGTCGAACCGGTCGAACTGGGTGAGGCTCAGCCCGGGCGCGACCTCGGTGGTCGCGCTGCCGGTGACGAGCCCGTCGTCGGGGTCCGCGGCGGCGAAGGCGGCCGGGCCTTCGTGGGCCGAGGACGCGGCGGGCGCGGCCTCGACCGGCGGCGTGCCGAGCGGCGCTCTGAGCGGGTCGGCGTGGGCGGGAGCGGCGAACACCGTCGCGGCCAAGGCGACGAACGGCAGCACCGTGCGTGACTTCTTCACCAGGTACCCCAGTATCGAGTGAGCGTGGGCCGGATCAGCACAGCGCAGTGGCACGGCCGACGGAAGACTTCCCGGTGAACGCCGCCTGAATGGTCTAGAACACCATCACGGCGTGAGGGGCGCGGCGAGCAGCGCGGCCGCGGCGTCGCCGGTCGTCCGCGGCGCAGGTCCGGTGCGCTTCCACAGCCGCAGCAGGAGATCGCGGGCCGGCGCTTCGACGGTCGCGCCGTCGGCGGCCGGGCCGAGCGCGGGCGGTTCGCCGGGGTGCACGGTCCAGACGTCGCCGGTGTCGGTGGCGCGCAGAGAGACCGGGCCCGGGAGCACGGGCACGGGGTGCCAGCGCGTGACACGGGGCAGCATCGCGCCGAGGACCTCGTCGACGCCGTCCGCGGCGATCGCCGGGTCGAGGACGTGCGCACTCCCGGCGTCGAAGAGGTGGACGGCGGTCTCGTGCACCTGGCGGCGGAACCAGAACGCCTTCGTCTTTTCCGTGCCGCCGAAGTGCCAGCAGCGGTCCCCCGGTTCGGCCGCTTCGAGCGTGTCGAGCAGGAGCCGCGCGCTTTCGGCGTACCAGGACGGCAGATCGGCGCCGGCTTCGAAGTCGTCGGGCTGGGGTTCGCCCGTCCGGACGACGGCGGCGACCCAGCGGTGGATGCTCCCGAGGTGCGCGCCGAGGTCGGCGAGCGTCCAGTCACCGCAGTCGGGCACCTTCGCGGCCGGGTCGCCGGTGCGCAGGGCGTCGGCGAACGCGCCCGTCAGCTCCCGCAGCACGGGCAGGTAGTCGCGGGCGGGCAACGGCATCGTGGTCATCGGCGCTCCGGGCGGGTGCCGGGGCCACGCTCGCGCGTGGCCCCGGGGTCGATCACAGGTCGGGGAACCAGAGCTTCAGCTCGCGCTCGGCCGACTCCGGCGAGTCCGAGCCGTGCACCAGGTTGTACTGGGTCTCCAGCGCGAAGTCGCCGCGGATGGTGCCCGGGGTGGCCTTCTCGACCGGGTCGGTGCCGCCGGCCAGCTGCCGGAACGCGGGGATCGCGCGCGGGCCTTCGACGGCGAGCGCGACGACCGGGCCCGAGGTGATGAACTCCAGCAGCTCGCCGAAGAACGAACGCTCCTTGTGCTCGGCGTAGTGCTCCTCGGCCAGCGCCTGCGGCACGGTCCGAAGTTCGACGGCGGCGAGCTTGAGGCCCTTGCGCTCGATCCGCGAGATGACCTCGCCGACGAGGCCGCGCGCGACGCCATCGGGCTTGACCAGGACCAGCGTGCGTTCAGTCACGACGGTGTTTCTCCTTGTTGCGGTTTGGGTCGGTGCGCGTGAGCGTAGCCGGACCCGGTGAACGGCCGGGGCGGAGGTCGCGAATGAGTCATTCGCGACCTCCGGCGAGCTGGTGGGCCGGGCCGAGATCACGGGTCCGAAAGTCGTGAAAGACCCTTTCATCGTGTCCGGCGACGGGCATCCGCCAAGTCGTAGGTCCCGCTGTGCTGAAGGGGACGTTGCCGGCATGTGGCGTGCTGAAGGGGACTTTCCTGTCATGTGATGACAGCAAAGTCCCCTTCAGGACACCGCGAGCGGCGGGACCGGCCCGGGGTACCGGACCACACCCCGACCGGCCGGGTCCGCTGTCTTGAATGAGTCATTCAGGACGCCGGAGGTCCTGAATGACTCATTCAAGACATCCGCGGGAGTCGAACCGAGCCGATCAGCGGCCCTGCGGGTGCAGCTTCTTGGACCACAGCGAAGCTCCCGTGGCATCGCGCAGGTCCACCGTCAGATCACCACTCACGCCGTCGACGTTCAGCTCGCCGAAGTGCTGGAAGCCGTCGATCGGGGCCGTGTTCGCGGTCGGTGGGGCGTGCACGAACACCGCCTGCGGGCCGAACGTCGGGTCCAGCTGGTTGGGGCCGAACGCGCCCGCGTTGAGCGGTCCGGACACGAACTCCCAGAACGGGTCGAAGTCCTGGAAGGCCGCGCGGTCGGGTGAATAGTGGTGCGCCGCGGTGTAGTGGACGTCCGCGGTCAGCCAGACGACGTTGCGGACACGGCGGCGCTGGATCTCGCGCAGCACCCACGCCAGCTCGGTCTCGCGCCCGCCCGGCGCGCCCGGCAGGTTGTTCGCCACCGCTTCGATGTCCTTCCCGTCCGGGACGACCAGGCCGAGCGGCATGTCCGCCTGGACGATCTTCCACGTCGCCGTGCTGCGGCCGAGCGCGTCGGCCAGCCAGCGGGCCTGCCGGTCGCCCAGGATGTAGCCGGGCTTGGTCTGGTCCGCGGTGTTCGCGTTGCGGTAGGTCCGCATGTCCAGCACGAAGACCTCGACGCGCGAGCCGTAGGTGAAGCTGCGGTAGACGCGGCCGTCGACGGCCCGGCGGGAGTCGATCGGATGCCATTCGTGGAACGCCTGGTACGCCCGCGGTGCGAGGACGTCGGTGCGCTTCTCGGTGTAGGCCGGGTTGTCGAGGATCTCGCCCGGGTACCAGTTGTTCGAGACCTCGTGGTCGTCCCATTGGACATAACTGGGAACCTGCGCGGCGAACCGGCGGAAGTTCTCGTCGAGCCGGTTGTACGCGTGCTGGCCGCGGAACTCGTCCAGCGTCTCCGCGACCTTCGACTTCTCCGCCGTGACGACGTTGCGCCAGGTCCGGCCGCCGGGCAGGGCCACGGTTTCGGTAAGCGGGCCGTCGGCGTACACCGTGTCGCCGCTGTGCAGGAACAGGTCGGGGTGCCGGGCGGCCATTGCCGAGAAGATCGTCATCCCGCCCAGTTCGGGGTTGATGCCCCAGTTCTGGCCGACGACGTCGCCGGACCAGACGATCCGGGTGTCGCGGCGGCCGAGCGGGGCCGTGGCGAAGCGGCCGGTCAGCGGCTCGCTCGTGGCGCGCCCGTCCAGGGACTCCGCCGTCACGCGGTAGTGGTACTCCGTGCCCGGCTGCAGGGCGGCGACGCGGACCTGCCCGGTGCCGCCGGTGGCCGGCCCGGCGAGGGGGCCCGGCACGCGGCGGGCGTGCCGGAACGACGGGTCGCGCGCGATCTCGACGGCGAGCCGCGACGGGCGGTCCGCGCGCGACCAGACGATCGCCGAGCCGGGGGTGACGTCGCCGGACTGGACGCCGTGGGTGAGCACGGGGCGGTCGCGGCGGACGAGCGGGACCGCGGCGAAAGCCGTCGAAGGCAGCACGAGCGTGGCGGCGGCGCCGGTCAGGCCGGCCTTGAGCAACGTACGGCGGGAGTGGTGGGTCATGCGCGGTTTCTATCCCGCCCCGGCCAACGCGGGATGGCGTGCGGGTGAACGGATATCGGGGGTTTCCCCCATCCCCGGAGGTGCTCGCCGTCGGTAGCGTGGCGATCACGACAAGGGGGTCAGATGAGTCCATTCAGGAAAACCCTGGCGATGCTGACGACCGCGCTCGCCGTCACCACACTGGGGACCGGCATCGCGGAAGCGGGCCAGGAAAAAGCCGTCCTCCGCTACACCGAACACGGGATCCCGCACATCGTCGCCCGGGACTTCACCGGGCTGGGCTACGGGTACGGCTTCGCGGCGGCGACCGACAACGTCTGCGAGCTCGCGAACATCTACCTGACGGTGAGCGCGCAGCGGTCGAAGTACCTCGGCCCGGACGGGGACGGCTACCCGTCGCTGTCCGAGGCCGGGAACAACCTGCACAGCGACCTGTTCTTCCAGCGCATCAACGATTCGGGGATCGTCGACCGGCTGGCCGCGCAGCCCGCGCCGCAGGGACCGCAGCCCGAGGTCCGGCAGATCGTTTCCGGCTACGTGAAGGGCTTCAACGCCTACCTGGCGCGCACCGGCCGGTCCGGCATCTCCGACCCGGCCTGCCGCGGCGCGGACTGGGTCCGGCCGATCACCGAGCAGGACTTCTACCGGCACTTCTACGCCATCGCGATCACCGGAGGCCAGGGCGTGGTCACCGAAAGCCTGTTCACCGCACCGCCGTCCGGGCCGACGCCGGCCCCGGGCACGGCCGGGCAGCTGTCGGCCCAGGTCCGGCAGGCGCTCGGCGGGAGTGGGCTGGGCAGCAACGGCATCGCGATCGGCGCGGACTCCACCGCGTCGGGGCGGGGCAGCGTGCTGCTCGGCAACCCGCACTACCCGTGGCAGGCCGGGCGCCGGTTCTGGCAGAGCCAGCTGACCATCCCGGGCCGGTTCGACGTTGCCGGCGCGAGCCTGCTCGGCATGCCCTTCGTCCAGATCGGGCACACCGCCGACGCGGCCTGGACGCACACGGTGTCCACACCGGTCACGTTCGGGCTCTTCGAAGTCCCGCTGCAAACGGGCGATCCGACCACGTACCTCGTCGACGGCAAGCCCGAGAAGATGACGTCGGCCGGCGTCACGGTCCAGGTGCGCCAAGCCGACGGCTCGGTGACGCCGGTCAGCCGGACGTTCTGGTCGACGCGGTACGGGCCGGTGCTGGGCGACTTCCAGGGCATCCCGCTGCCGTGGACGGCGAAATCGGCGTACGCGGTGCGCGACGCGAACGCGACGAACCTGCGCGGGCTGAACACGTGGTTCGAGCTCGACCAGTCCCGCAGCACGGCCGACGTCGTCCGCGCGCTGAGCCGCACCCAGGGCGTCCCGTGGGTCAACACCATCGCCACCGACCGGGCCGGCAACGCGCTCTACGCCGACATCCAGGTGGTCCCGCACGTCACCGACGAACACGCGAAGGCGTGCAGCACCCCGTTGGGGCAGGGGACGTTCGATCAGGTCGGACTGGCCATTTTGGACGGTTCGAAGTCGGCGTGCCAGTGGGGTTCGGACCCCGGCGCGATCGAGCCGGGCATCTTCGCGCCGTCGCGGCTGCCGCAGCAGCAACGCCGTGACTACGAGCTGAACGCCAACGACAGCGCCTGGCTCGCCAACGCGAAAGCACCGATCACGGGCTACCCGCACATCGTCGGCGATCTCGGCACCGAACGCTCGCCGCGCACCCGGGAGGCGTTGCTGACCGCGGAAAAGGGCGGCTTCACGACCGAGTCGATGAAAAAGATGCTCTTCGCCGACCACAGCCTGTTCGCCGACCTCACGGCAGCGGACCTGGCGAAGCTGTGCGTGTCCTTCCCGGACGGGCAGGCGCCGTCGTCGTCCGGCCCGGTGCCCGTCGGGGCGGCGTGCGCCGCGCTGGCGAGCTGGGACCACACCTACACCCTGGACACCCGCGGTTCGCTGCTGTTCCAGCGGTTCGCCGCCCGGCTCGGCACCGTGGACCGGTTCGTGGTGCCGTTCGACGCGAAGGCTCCGCTGACGACGCCGAACACGCTCAACGTCACCGATGCCGCCGTGCGGAAGGCGTTCGGCGACGCGCTCGTCGAGCTGCGCACGGCCGGGCTCCCGCCGGACGCGAAGCTGCGGGACGGCCAGGCCGTCACCCGCAACGGCGAACGCATCCCGATCCACGGCGCGCAGGGCTTCCTCGGCGTGCTGAACGTGATGACGCCGGTGTGGGACCCGGCGCGCGGCAACGCCGAGGTGGCGCACGGGTCGAGCTACGTCCAGGTGGTCGGGTTCAGCGGGCACGGGTGCCCGGACTCGTCGACGTTGCTCACGTACTCGCAGTCGTCGAACCCGAAGTCGCCGTACTTCAGCGACCAGACGAAGCTCTACAGCCGCGGCGAGTGGGTCAAGGGCCGCTTCTGCGAGGCGGACATCCTGCGCTCCCCCGCGCTGCGGATCGTCGTGCTGCGCTGAGTCCCCGGCGGAGGCGGGCGCTCAGCCGCCCGTCTCCGCCGCCAGCGCGCGCAGGTCGGCGAAGGCCTCGTCGAGGTGCTCGTCCAGGCCGCGCGCGGATTCCTCGATCCACGCTCCGGCCGCGTGGTGGAAGGTGAGCCAGCCGACGTGCGCGGCCAGCGCGGCCGTCCGGTCGGCGACGCCCCGCGCGCGCAGCGCCGCCGCCAGTGCGTCGCTCATCGCCGCGGCCTTGGCCAGATCGCGCTCCCGCAACGCCGGGGTCGCCGCGATGACCGCGAGCCGCGGTTCGGCGAACGGCCGGTTGCCCTCGATGATCCGCCCGGCCTTCCGGAACGCGCGGATCAGGACTTCGAGCGGCGGCAGCCCGTCGGGCGCCGCGGTCACCGAAGCCGTCAGGTCCGCCCGAAGGGTGGCTTCGCCGTCGAAGAGCACTTCGCGCTTGTCCGGGAAGTGCCGGAAGAACGTGCGCTCGGTGACGCCGGCCCGCGCGGCGATCTCGGCCGTGGTGGTCTGGTCGAACCCGCGTTCCCGGTACAGCTCGAGCGCGGCCTGCTGCAGGCGGCGACGCGCTTCTTCTCCACTCCGGGGCACCTCGTCAGCTTACCTGTAGCGACAGTCGCTGACACTACGAGGTAGAGTTCGTAGCGTCAGTCACTGTCACCAACCGGGAGATGCCTTCATGCACGTCTTCGTCACCGGTGGTTCCGGCCTCACCGGACCCGCCGTCGTCACCGAGCTGATCGCGGCCGGCCACACCGTCACCGGCCTCGCGCGCTCCGACGCCTCCGCCGCCCGGCTGGAGTCGCTGGGCGCCACCCCGCACCGGGGCTCACTGGAGGACCTCGACAGCCTGCGGACCGGCGCCGAAGCCGCCGACGCGGTGCTGCACATGGCTTTCGGGGGCGACTTCACCGACCTCGAGGACATGACCCGCCGCGACCGGACCGCGATCGAGGCGCTCGGCGCGGTCCTGGTGGGTTCGGGCCGGCCGTTCGTCAGCACGTCCGGCACGCTGGTCATGCCCGCCGGCCGGGAAAGCACCGAGCGGGACGAGCCCGACGCGGCCGGGCTGGCCGCCTTCCGGATCGCGGGCGAGCGGGCCTGCCTGGACTTCGCCGGGCGTGGCGTGCGGGCGAGCGTCGTCCGGCTCGCGCCGACCGTCCACGGTCCCGGTGACCACGGCTTCATCGCCTGGCTCGTGGACACCGCGCGCAAGACCGGGCAGTCGGCCTACGTCGGCGACGGCGCCAACCGCTGGCCCGCGGTGCACCGGCTCGACGCGGCCGTCGTCTTCCGCCTGACCCTGGAGGGCGCGCCGGCCGGGAGCGTGCTGCACGCGACCGCGGAGAACGTGCCGTTCCGGCGCATCGCGGAGACGATCGGGCGCGGCCTCGGCGTGCCGGCGGTTTCGCTGACCCCGGAGGAAGCCGCCGGGCACTTCGCCAGCCCGTTCATCGCCCGGGCCTACGGCACCGACGCGCCCGTCTCCAGCGCGTTCACCCGGGAGCTGCTCGGCTGGTCACCCCGCCATCCGACGCTGCTCGACGACGTGGCGGACGGCGACTACCTGTAGGACGTCAGGCCTGGGGCTGCTGCTGGCTCGCCAGGGTGCCGGCCGCCATCCGGCGGGCGACGTCCTTGCGCAGCCACAGCAGCCACAGCCAGATCGCCAGGAAGATGACGCCGAGCACGGTGATCGCGGGCAGCCAGAACACCAGCGCGATCAGCACCACCTGCAGCGCGAGGATCAGCGGCACGGCCCACGGGCGCTTGACGAACCCGCAGGTCACGACCAGCAGGACGGCCACCGCGATGACGGTCCAGCCGACGCCGGTGCTGATCCCGCCGCCGAGCTTGTTCACCACCGGGAGCGCGAGGGCGACCGTGATGCCCTCCATGATCAGGGTGCCCGACATCACGCCGCGGAAGCCCTTCATCGGGTCCTTCGGCTTGGGGGCTTCGGTCGGCTCGCTCACGCCGGCTCCTTCCCGAACAGCGTCCGCGTTTCGCCCGCGGTGACCACCGAGCCGGTGACGAGCACGCCACCGCCCGCGAGCGGCTCCTCGGGGTCGTCGCCGGCCTCCACCAGCGCGATCGCCGTCTCGATCGCCGTCTCCAGGTCGGTCTCGGCGACCACCCGGTCCTCGCCGAACACCGAGATCGCCAGCTGGTTGAGCTCGTCCAGCGGCATCGAGCGGGGCGAGGAGTTGCGCGTGACGACGATGTCCGAGACCACCGGCTCGAGCGCGTCGAGGATGCCGTGCGCGTCCTTTTCGGCCATCACGCCGACCACCGCGACCAGGCGGCGGAAGGCGAACTCCTCGGCGACGGTCGCCGCGAGCGCGCGGGCGCCGTGCGGGTTGTGGGCCGCGTCGATCATGACCGCGGGGGCCGCGCGGACCCGCTCCAGCCGTCCCGGGGTCTCGACCTCGGCGAACGCCTCGCGCACGGCCTCGATTACCAGCTGCTTGTCCTTGCCCGCGCCGAAGAACGCCTCGACCGCGGCCAGCGCGAGCGCGGCGTTCGCGGCCTGGTGGGCGCCGTGCAGCGGCAGGAAGATGTCGTCGTACACGCCGCCGAGGCCCTGCAGCTTCAGCAGCTGCCCGCCCACGGCGACTTCGCGCTCCAGCACGCCGAACTCGCTGCCGGCCCGCGCGACCGCCGCGTCGACCTCGACGGCGCGTTCCAGCAGCACCTTCTGCACCTCGGCGTCCTGCTCGGCGATGACGGCGACCGAGCCGGGCTTGATGATGCCCGCCTTTTCGCGCGCTGCGCTGACCGCGTCGGGCCCCAGGTACTCGACGTGGTCGAGCCCGATCGGGGTGATGACGGCGACGTCGGCGTCGGCGACGTTCGTGGCGTCCCAGGCGCCGCCGAGGCCCGCTTCGAGCACGGCGGCCTCGACCGGCGCGTCGGCGAAGGCGGCGAACGCCATCCCGGTGAGGATCTCGAACTTGGTCATCGCGACGCCGTCCGCGGCGGCACCGTCCACCATGGCGACGTACGGCGCGATGTCGTGCCACAGCTCGGCGTAGCGCGCCGCGGAGATCGGGTGGCCGTCGAGCGCGATCCGCTCGGTGACCAGCTGCAGGTGGGGGCTCGTGTAGCGGCCGACGCGCAGGCCCATCCGGGTCAGCAGCGCGTCGATCATCCGGGCCGTGGAGCCCTTGCCGTTCGTGCCGGCGACGTGCAGCACCGGGTAGCCCTTGTTCGGCTCGCCCAGCAGCTGCGTCAGCGCGGAGATCCGGGTCAGCGACGGCTCGATCTTCGTCTCCGGCCAGCGCTGGTTCAGCTCGGCCTCGACGGCCATCAGCTCGCGGCGGGCTTCGGGGCCGTCCGGGCTGCCGTAGACCTCGGGTGCGCCCTGGTCGTCGAGCTCGTGCAGCTCGGCGTCCTCGGGCACGGTCAGGTCGGGCACCGGGCCGGTGGCGAGGTTGTCGCCCAGCTGGCCGACGCCGCCGATGCCACCGCGCGCACCGCCGCCGGCCTCGAACGCGGTGTCGCGGACGTCCAGCTCGGGGTCGTGGTCGTCGGACTCCTCGTACCCCGACGTCCCCAGTTCGTCGACGCCCGCGAAGCTGTCCAGATCCGACAGGTCCGGCTTCCGACCTGTCTCATCCTGCGGCACTGACTCTCCTCCGGCCTGGGGTTTCGCACTTGCCTTCCGAGTCTACGTGCGTGGCGGATGGCACTCTCGACGCATGCCGTTCAACCACAACGACCACTACCACCCGCTCCTGCTGGACCTACTGCCACCGGGACCGGGCCTCGCGCTGGACGTCGGGTGCGGCACCGGCCGGTTCGCGCGGCGGCTGGCCGCGACCGGGATGGCGGTGGAGGCGATCGACGTCTCGGCGGCGATGGTCGAAGCGGCGGCGGGGCTCGGTTCGCCCGGGCCCGGCGAGATCGTCTACCGGCAGGCCGACGTCACCACCGACGCCCTGCCCGAGGCGCACTACGACTACATCTCCTGCCTGGCGTCCCTGCACCACCTGCCGTTCGAGACGCTCGCCAAGCTGCGGCGCGCGCTCGTGCCCGGCGGGGTGCTCGTGGTGCTCGCCCTGGCGCGGCCGAGCACGCTGCCGGACTGGGTGCGGGCGATCGCGGCGGTGCCGGTCAACGCGCTCGCCCGGCTGGTCGTCTACGCCGGCGAGCGGCTGAACGGCGGCGCGGAAGACGGCCCGAAGGCCCCGGTGGTCGACGACTACCCGACGCTGGCCGAGGTGCGCCGCGAGGCGGCCCGGCTGCTGCCAGGGAGCACCGTCCGCGTGCTGTTCTTCTGGCGCACGCTGATCACTTACCGTGAGCACGGCGAGGGTGACCCGACTGGCGGGTGAAGTCCCCACCCCGGCGGACCGGCGCTCGCTAGATGTGGAAGGGAGCGTTCCGCAGAACAGAACGGGGTCTTCATGCGCATCACCCGGCTGCTCGCCGTCGTCTTTTCGGCAGCCATCCTCCTGCCGGTGCCGGCCACCGCCGCGTCCGCGGCACCCATCGGCAGCTACGTCGCCCTCGGCGACTCCTACACCTCCGGGCCGTTCGTCCCGGTCCAGCGGCTCGACCCGCTCGGCTGCGGGCGGTCCACCGCGAACTACCCGTCGGTGCTGGCCGCGGCACTGCGGGCCGGCCGGTTCACCGACGTCAGCTGCGCCGGCGCGGACACCACGAACATGACGCGGCCGCAGGGCGTGCCGTTCAACGGCACCAACCCGCCGCAGCTCGGCGCGCTGCGGATCGACACCGACCTGGTCACGCTCGGCATCGGCGGCAACGACTACGGCGTGTTCAGCAGCCTGACCTCGACGTGCCCCGGCCTGCGGGCGAGCGACCCGACCGGCAACCCGTGCGAGCGGCACTTCGACGGCTCCGTGACATCGGCGATCGACAACATCGGGCCGCGGGTGGAGGCGGTGCTCGCCGCGATCCACGAGCGTGCGCCGCGGGCGCGGGTCCTGCTGGTCGGCTACCCGCGGATCGCGCCGGACAAGGGCTACTGCCCGGACGTGCTGCCGTTCGCCGACGGCGACTACGCGTGGCTGAACAGCGTCGAGGAAGCGCTGAACCGGACGCTCGCCGACGCCGCGGACGCGGACGGGAAAGCGGAGTTCGTCGACACCTTCGGCCCGTCACGCGGCCACGACGCCTGCGCGCGCGGCGGTTCGGCGTGGATCAACGGCAAGGACCAGAACGTCTTCGAGGCCGCCGCCTACCACCCGCTCAAGACGGGGATGGCGGGCATCGCGGCGGTCGTGCTCAAGGCGCTGCGCTAGCTCGGCCGAGGCGGCACTTTCCCTATGAAAGTGCCGCCTCGGCGAGCTCAGGAAGCCGGCAGGGCCGCGAGCCGCGTGGTGATGCGGTCGATGTCCGAGGCCGCGGTCTCCTTGCGGACCTTGATCTTGTCGATCACGGGGGCCGGGGCCTTCGCGATGAACGCCTCGTTGCCCAGCTTCGCCTCCGTCTGCGTCAGCTCCTTCCGGGCCGCCGCGAGGTCCTTCTCCAGGCGCTTGCGCTCGGCCGCCACGTCGACCGTGCCGGAGAGGTCCAGCTCCACCGTCACGACGCCGTCGGTCAGGGCCACCTCCAGGGACGCGCTCGCCGCGAAGTCCTCCGAAGGCGGAGTCAGGCGCACCAGCGACCGGACCGCCTCCTCGTGGCCGCCCGTGTAGCCCGCGAGGCGGGACGCCACCTTCTGGCCCGGCTTCAGGCCCTGGTCGGCGCGGAAGCGGCGGATCTCCGTCACCAGCTTCTGGACGTCCGCGATCCGCGCGTCGGCGACCGGGTCCGCGTAACCCTCGAAAGCAGTGGGCCACGAAGCGATCACCAGGGACTCACCGCCGGTCAGGGCCGTCCAGAGCTTCTCCGTGATGAACGGGATGAACGGGTGCAGCAGCCGCAGCACCGTGTCCAGCACGTGCCCCAGGACCGACCGCGTCGCCGCGACCCGCGCGTCATCGCCTTGGTACAGCTGGACCTTCGCCAGCTCCAGGTACCAGTCGCACAGCTCGTTCCAGGTGAACTGGTAGAGCGCGCCCGCCACCTTCGCGAACTGGAAGTCCTCGAACAGGCCGTCCACTTCGGACACCAGCGCGCTCAGGCGGCCCAGGATCCAGCGGTCGGACTCAGTGAGCGAAGCAGCGTCAGGCAACGGAGCAGAGACCGAAGCCCCGTTCATCATTGCGAACTTCGTGGCGTTCCACAGCTTCGTGCAGAAGTTGCGGGAGCCCGCCGCCCATTCGTCGGCCAGTGCCATGTCCGCGCCCGGGTTCGCGCCGCGGGCCAGGGTGAAGCGGGTGGCGTCCGCGCCGTACGCGTCCATCCACTCCAGCGGGTCGATCACGTTGCCGCGCGACTTCGACATCTTCTTGCCGTTCGCGTCGCGGATCAGGCCGTGCAGGTACACGTGGTCGAACGGCTGCTTCCCGGCCATCTGGTGCACGCCGAACATCATCATCCGGACCACCCAGAAGAACAGGATGTCGTAGCCCGTCGACAAAACACTCGTCGGGTAGAACTTCGCCAGGTCGTCGGAAGACGACGGCCAGCCCAGCGTCGACATCGGCCACAGGCCCGAGGAGAACCACGTGTCCAGCACGTCCGGGTCCTGCGTCCAGCCGTCACCCGACGGCGGCTGCTCGTCCGGGCCGACGCACACCACTTCGCCGTCCGGGCCGTAGTACACCGGGATGCGGTGGCCCCACCACAGCTGGCGCGAAATCGTCCAGTCGTGCATGTTGTCGACCCAGTCGAAGTACCGCTTGCCCAGCTCCGGCGGGTGGATCTGCGTGCGGCCGTCGCGCACCGCGTCGCCGGCCAGCTTGGCCAGCTCCTCGACCTTGACCCACCACTGCAGCGACAGCCGCGGCTCGACCACCGTGTCGCAGCGCGAGCAGTGCCCGACCGCGTGCACGTACGGGCGCTTCTCGGCGACGATCCGGCCCTGCTCGCGCAGCGCCGCGACCACCGCGGGCCGCGCCTCGAACCGGTCGAGGCCCTGGAACGGACCGGGCACCGTGATCTCGGCCTTCTCGTTCATCACCGTGAGCATCGGCAGGTCGTGGCGGCGGCCGATCTCGAAGTCGTTCGGGTCGTGCGCCGGGGTCACCTTGACCGCGCCGGTGCCGAACTCGGGGTCGACGTGCTTGTCGGCCACGATCGGGATGCGGCGGCCGGTCAGCGGGAGCTCGACCTCGGTGCCGACCAGGTGCGCGTACCGCTCGTCGTCCGGGTGGACGGCGACCGCGGTGTCGCCCAGCATCGTCTCGGCGCGGGTGGTCGCCACCACGATGGCGTCGCCGCCGTCGCCGTAGCGGATCGACACGAGTTCGCCGTCGTCGTCGTTGTGGTCGACTTCGATGTCCGACAGCGCGGTCTGGCAGCGCGGGCACCAGTTGATGATCCGCTCGGCGCGGTAGATCAGGCCCTCGTCGAAGAAGTTCTTGAACACCGTCTGGACGGCCTTGGACAGGTTCTCGTCCATGGTGAAGCGCTCGCGCGACCAATCGACGCCGTCGCCGAGGCGCTTCATCTGGCCCAGGATCTTGCCGCCGTACTCGGCCTTCCACTCCCAGACGCGCTCGACGAACTTCTCGCGGCCCAGGTCGTGGCGCGAAAGCCCCTCGCCGGCCAGCTGGCGCTCGACGACGTTCTGCGTCGCGATGCCGGCGTGGTCCATGCCCGGCAGCCACAGCACCTCGTAGCCCTGCATGCGACGGCGGCGGCTCATCGCGTCCATCAGGGTGTGGTTGAGGGCGTGGCCCATGTGCAGCGAACCGGTCACGTTCGGCGGCGGCAGTACGATCGAGAACGGCGGCTTCTCCGACGAGGCGTCGGCCGTGAAGTACCCGGCCGCTACCCAGCGGTCGTACATCGGTGCTTCCTCGGCGGCCGGGTCCCAGGCACCCGGAAGGTCGGTGGTCTGCTGCGGAGCGTTCTCGGTCACAATGGACAAGTCTACGAACCCGTCACGGCGGGTCACCCAGGGGGAAGGCACTCGGGATGGCAGAGCCTCAGCAGCCGCAGGATCCGGACGACCGGCGCCTCGAGACGCACCCGGACCTGATGAACCCCGATTGGCAGAAGTACGCCGAGCGGGACGCCTGGCTGGGCGCCAAGAAGGACCTCAAGAAGCGCCGCAAGCGCGAGCAGCGCGCGGGCGGCTACCAGCGGCCGGGGCAGAGCCGCTGGCCGGGCGTGCTGGCCCTGCTCCTCGTGGCCGGCCTGGTCGCCGCGGCGATCATCGTGCACCAGATCCAGGGCGTCGGCGTCAACGAGGACCCGTTCGTCTTCTTCGGCGTCAGCGCCTAGCACCGTGAGTCACCCCCGGAGCGGGGTGCATCACACCCAGATACACAGTCTGGACTGAACAGTTAAACTGTGTGCATGGGCGAAGTACCTCCGCACGTGGCCGAGAGCGCCGGCTGGATCCGCGGGGTCGTCGGGCAGCTGCACCGGCGGCTGCGCCAGGTCGACAACGCCGGGATCCTCACGCCGTCGCAGTCCGCCGTGCTCAACCGGCTGCACCGCGAGGGGCCGGCCACCCAAGGCGAGCTGGCCGCCGCCGAACACGTGCGGCAGCAGTCCATAGCCGCCACCCTCGGCGCACTCGACGAACTCGGCTACCTCGCCCGCACCCCCGACCCGGCCGACCGGCGGCGCGTCGTGCTCAGCCTCTCCGACGCCGGGCGCGACACCGTGCGCGGCATCCTGCAGCACCGCGAAGAGTGGCTGGCCCAGGCGCTGCTGGACGAGCTGTCCCCCGCCGAGATCGACACCGTCACGCGTGCTCTGCCCTTGTTGCAGCGCGTCGCCCAGCACTGAAGGAGCACCTCACGACCACCCTCACCGCACCCGCGAAGTTCGGCGCCCGCCTGGTCACCCCGCTGGTGGCCGGCGCGGTGCTCAACCCGATCAACTCCACCCTCATCGCCGTCGCGCTGGTGCCGATCGGGCAGAGCTTCGGCGCCGGGCCCGGCCGGACCGCCTGGCTGATCTCGGCGCTGTACCTCGCCACCGCGGTCGGGCAGCCGGTGGTCGGGCTGCTGGTGGACCGCCACGGCGCCCGCCGCGTCCTGCTGGGCGGCGCGACGCTGGTGATCGTCGCCGGGATCGCCGGCATGATCCCGCTCTCCGTGGAATGGCTGACGGGTGTACGGGTCGTGCTCGGCCTCGGCACGTGCGCCGGCTTCCCGGCCGCCATGGCCGTGTTGCGCCACCACGCCGAAGCGAGCGGCCAGGGCGTACCCGCCCGCGTGCTTTCGGTGCTGTCGATGTCCGCGCAGACGGTGATGGTGATCGGCCCGACGCTGGGCGGGCTGCTGATCGGGCTCTTCGGCTGGCCGGCGATCTTCGCCGTCAACATCCCGCTCGCCGGGCTGTCGCTGGTGCTGGCCTGGGCGTGGGTGCCGAAAGACGACCGCGGCGCGCACACCGCCACCCGCATCGACGTGCTCGGCATCACGCTGTTCTCCGCGACGCTGCTGGCGCTGCTGTTCTTCCTGATGAACCCGGGTGCCGAGGCCTGGCTGCTCGCTGTCGTCGCCGCTTTCGGGGCCGCCTTCGCGCTCGTCGAACTGCGGCGCGACCACCCGTTCCTCGACCTGCGGATGCTCGCGGCCAACCAGGCGATCCTGCGCACCTACCTGCGGCAGGCGCTGAGCTTCATGGCGATCTACGCGGTCATGTTCGGCTACGTCCAATGGCTCGAAACCACGCGGCGGCTGTCCGGGGAGGCGGCCGGGCTGATGCTGCTGCCGATGTCGGCCACGGCGGTCTGCGCGGCGGCCTTCTCCGGGCGCGCGTCCGGGATCAAGGCACGGCTGATCACCGTCGCGGTCGCGCTGGCCGGCGGCTCGGCGCTGCTGCTGTTCGTCCACGACGGCACGGGGGTGGGCGCGCTGCTCGCGCTGGCCGCGTTGTTCGGCCTCGCACAGGGCCTGACCAGCGTCGCGAACCAGACGACGCTGTACCGCGAAGCGCCCGCCGACCAGATGGGCACGGCGAGCGGCCTGTTCCGGACGGCCCAGTACCTCGGCGCGATCGTGGCCTCGACGCTCATCGCCCTCTGCTACGGCCCCCACGCGGACTCGGCGGGACTGCACCGGCTGGCCATCGCGCTGGTCGTCATCAGCGGCCTGCTGCTCGCCGTCACGATCGCCGACAAGGGACTCAAGCGCGACCCCTGTTAGCGCGCGCGGTGATCGAGGCGCACGATGAACGCATGACTCGCGAAGCGCCGGCGCAGGACGTGGACGAGACCCGCCTCGAGGTGGGCAAGCCGAAGGGGTGGGCGGCCGGGATACCCGGTGTCGCCGTGTCGCTCGCGCGCAGCGTCGAGCAGATGGGCACCGGCCGGACGATCAAGGCGTTGCGGCTGCTGAACCAGCGTGAAGGCTTCGACTGCCCCGGCTGCGCGTGGCCGGAACCGCGTGAGGTCGACGGCGAGAAGCGCAAGCTGGCCGAGTTCTGCGAGAACGGCGCCAAGGCCGTCGCCGAGGAAGCCACGAAACGACGGGTGGACCGCGACTTCTTCGCGCAGCACCCGATCGAGGACCTGCGCGCCAAGACCGACTACTGGCTCGGCCAGCAGGGCCGGATCACCGAGCCCTTCGTGCTTCGCGAAGGCGCGACGCACTACGAACCGATCTCCTGGGACGACGCGTTCGAGCTCGTCGCCGGCGAGCTGAAGGCGCTGACCGACCCGAACGAGGCGTTCTTCTACACCTCGGGCCGCACCAGCAACGAGGCCGCGTTCCTCTACCAGCTGATGGTGCGTTCCTTCGGCACCAACAACCTGCCGGACTGCTCCAACATGTGCCACGAGTCCTCGGGCGCGGCCCTGTCGGCCACCACCGGCGTCGGCAAGGGCTCGGTGAGCCTGGCCGACATCCACAAGGCCGACCTGATCGTCGTCGTCGGGCAGAACCCGGGCACCAACCACCCGCGGATGCTCTCGGCCCTCGAAGTCGCCAAGGGCCGCGGCGCGAAGGTCATCGCCGTGAACCCGCTGCCCGAAGCCGGGCTGATGCGGTTCAAGAACCCGCAGAACGTCCGCGGCGTCGTCGGCAAGGGGACGCCGCTGGCCGACGAGTTCGCCCAGATCCGCCTCGGCGGCGATCTGGCGCTCTTCCAGGCCGTCGGGCACCTGCTGCTCGCGTGGGACGAAGAAGCGCCGGGCACGATCGTCGACCGCGAGTTCGTCGCGCAGGCCACCGAGGGCTTCGACGACTACGCGAAGCACCTGCGGGAGATCGACTGGCCCGAGGTCGAGCAGGCCACCGGGCTGCCGCGCGAGCAGATCGAGCGCGTCGCGCGGATGATCGCCACGTCCGAGCGCACGATCTACTGCTGGGCGATGGGCCTGACGCAGCACAAGCACGCCGTGCCGACGATCTCGGAGATCGCGAACCTGGCGCTGGTGCGCGGGATGATCGGGAAGCCGGGCGCGGGCCTGTGCCCGGTGCGCGGGCACTCGAACGTCCAGGGCGACCGGACGATGGGCATCTGGGAGAAGATGCCGCAGTCCTTCATGGACGCCCTCGCCGCCGAGTTCGGCATCGACGTCCCGCGCGAGCACGGCCTCGACACCGTCGACACGATCCGCGCGCTGCGCGACGGCCGCGGCAAGGTCTTCTTCGCCGTCGGCGGCAACTTCGCGTCGGCGACGCCGGACACGGACGCCACCGAGAAGGCGCTCGAGTCGTGCTCGCTGACCGTGCACGTCTCGACCAAGCTCAACCGGTCGCACGTCGTGCACGGCCGCACCGCGCTGATCCTGCCGACGCTCGGGCGCACCGAGCGAGACGTCCAGGCGACCGGCGCGCAGTTCGTCACGGTCGAGGACTCGATGTCGCAGGTGCACACCTCACGCGGCCGCCTCGAGCCGGCCAGCGAGCACCTGCTGTCGGAGGTCGCGATCGTCAGCAGGCTCGCCGAGAAGCTGTTCGGCGCCGGGCACGCCGTGCCGTGGCGGACGTTCGAGGCCGACTACGACCTGATCCGCGACCGGATCTCGCGGGTCGTGCCGGGCTGCCACGACTACAACCGCCGGGTGCGCGAGCCGGACGGGTTCGTGCTGCCGCACGCGCCGCGCGACTCCCGCGAGTTCACCGGCACCGCCAACGGCAAGGGCAACTTCACGGTGTCGGAGCTGGAGTACCCGCGGGCGCCCGAGGGCAGGCTGCTGCTGCAGACGATGCGCAGCCACGACCAGTACAACACCACGATCTACGGGCTTTCCGACCGCTACCGCGGCATCGAGAACGCCCGCCGGGTGGTCCTCGTCAACCCCGACGACCTGGCCGGGCTCGGCGTGGCCGACGGCGCGCTGGTGGACCTCGTCTCCGAGTGGAGCGACGGCGACCGCCGCGCACCGGAGTTCCGCGTCGTGGCGTACCCGACGGCCCGCGGCTGCGCGGCGGCGTACTTCCCCGAAGCGAACGCGCTGGTCCCGCTGGATTCGGTGGCGGACAAGTCGAACACCCCGGTGTCGAAGGCGATCGTGGTGCGGCTCGAGCCTCAGCCGCGGTAGTCGCGCTGCAGTGTCTCGGTCATGCCGGTGACCACGGCCTGGACGTTGTCGAGGGTCGCCGGCGGGATGAGGGCGGCCTCCGTGCCGCCGTCGGCGATGGCCAGGCTCAGCACGACGTTGCCGGAGCGCACGGCTCCCCACTGCTCGGAGAACCCGGCCTCGTCGCCGACGCCGGTGGCGAGCCGGACGCCCGAGTGGTCGCCGAGCGCGTCGGTCATCAGCTGGGTGGCCTGGGCGGCGGCGTTGGCGGTGTCGGAGTCGGTGAACCGCACGACGGCGATCGTGACGACCCGGTAGTCCTGCGGGTTCGGCTTCCCGCCGCCGAGGTCTCGGGCGAACAGGCGCTTGCAGCCGGTGAGGTCGTTGCCCTCGGTCGAGCGGTCCTGCGGCACCACCTTGGCGTCGGCCGTCTTGATCGAGTCGGGCGGGACTTCGACGGTTCCCGGGGCCAGCCGGTCGCGGGTGTCCGCGCCGGGCAGCTTGCACGCGTCGATCGACTCGGGGTAGTGCGCGGTCCCGGACGCCGACTGGCACCCGGCGCACAGAACCGCGGAAGCGAGCACCGGAAGGAGCCACCCTCCGCGGGCAACGCTGATGCGCATAGGTTTCGGACTTTCGCTATTCTTTGAAATCGACTTTCCGGTTCGCCACCGGTCCGGTGATCTTTTCCGGTCCGTTCCGCGGTGCTCCCGCCGACGGTCATCGCACCCTGCCTCACCAGGCAGGCAGCGTCAAGACCACTCACCCGCGTGGTTCGCCGTGGTCCGGTCGGAGGAAAACACCATTGCGGGGCTTTGCGGAAAATCTTCGCGCGATTTCACGAAATCCGGCGCCGGGCGCCGTCAATTCACGCAGACGACCCCGCTCGAGGTGATCGGCTCGTCACCGGCCGCCGGGGCACCCCCGCCGCCGGTCGCGCCGGGGCCCGCGTACACCGAGCCGAGCACGACCTCGATGTGCCCGGCCGGCACCGCCGCCGACACCTGCGTCGTCAGCCCGCCCAGCAGCTTCGCCACCTCGGCGCCGCGGTCGGCCAGCTCGGCGCCGAAGCGCACCAGCGACGTCCGCCGCGTGGCCGTGTTGCCGGTCGCGCCGGGGGTGAACCCCTTGTCGCGCAGTAGGCCGGACACGCGCGCCGCGAGCCCTTCCCGCGGCCCCGCGTTGGAGACGTCGACGGTGGGCCCCTGCGCCTGCCCCGACGACGCCGGCGGCGCGACCGGGCCGATCAGGCTCGCCGCGAACGCCTTGACCGCATCCGGGTCGACCTGCACCGCGGTCGCGCGACGGTCCGCCGGGTCGTACCGGTAATCGGGGTTGACGATGGGGATCGTCTCGAACTGGATGCCGCCGCCGCTGACCCCGCGCATCTGGGCCACGAAGTCGAGCAGGTTCCACGACGCGTCGAGCACCACCGAGCGCTTCACCGCGTCGATGAGGTCCGAGAGCTTCCCGGGGTCCCCCAGCGTCCCCGCCGACAGCACCTGCCGCGCCAGCCCGGCGAGGAAGACCTGCTGGCGCCGGACGCGGTCGAAGTCGCCGCCCCGGAGGTTGTCGCGCTGCCGGACGAACGCGAGCGCGTCCGGGCCCGAGATCCGCTGCGGCCCGGCCGGGAAGTCGGCGCCCGAGTTCCGGTCCTGGGTGGCCGCCTTGAGGCAGACGTCGACGCCGCCGATCGCCTTGCTGATCTCGGCGAAGCTGAGCAGGTTGACCTCGGCGAAGTGGTCGATCTTGACGCCGGTGAGGTCCTCGACGGCCTGCCGGGTCGCGCGCCGCCCGGCGGTGAGGGCGCCCTGGTCGACCTTCGCCTTGTCGGTCTCGCCCGCGGTGCGCAGCCGCCGCGCCTCGGCGGCCTTCGCGCGCCCGAAGGCGGCGTTGATCTTGCCCTTGCCGCCGGGCATCGACACGTAGCTGTCGCGCGGGATGGAAAACGCTTTCACCTGCTTCGTCCCGTTCGGGATGCGCAGCACGATCAGGGTGTCGGTGAGGTCGTCGCCGTTGGCACCGACCCGCAGTTCCCGCAGCATGTCCGGCGATAGCGGGTTCCCCTGGGGATCGGTGCGGGCGTCCCGGCCGACGAGCAGGACGTCGAGCGAGCCGTCCGCGGGCTGCTCCCCCGGGCTGGTCTCGCCGTCGGCGTCGATCACGCTGTCGCGCGTGACTTCGTCGAGGGCGCGGAGGTTCGCGTAGCCGTACGCCGTGCCGCAGAAGACGACCAGCGCCAGCCCGGAGACGACGATCTTGCCCAGTGGGTGCACGCCCTACCGACGCGTCCCGCGCGACGGCTGCTGCACGGGTGAGCCAGGTCACATGCGCAGGTGGGAGGCGCCGTTGAGGTCGAGGATCGTGCCGGACGCCCAGGTCGCCTCGGCCGAAGCCAGGTAGACGACGGCCGCGGCGACCTCCTCGGGCGTGCCGACCCGGCCGAACGGGCTCTGCGCGCGCAGGGCGTCGTCGATCCGGTCCGCCACGCGCTCGGTGGCCGTGAAACCGGGCGCGACGGACGTCACGGAGATGCCGTGCGGCGCGAGGGAAACGGCGAGCGACTGGCCGAGTGAGTGCAGCGCGGCCTTGCTCGCGCCGTACGCCGGGTGGTCGGGCTCGCCCTTGAACGCCCCGCGCGACCCGATGTTGACGATCCGGCCGGGTGCGCCGCGCCCGATGAGGTGCCGGGCGACGCAGTAGCTCAGGTTCGCCGCGCCCACGAGGTTGACGTCGAGGGTGCGCCGCCAGACCCGCTGCCAGTCCGCGTAGGACACGGCGTCGACCGGGTGCGCGGTCTCCGCCGACGTCGCGACGGCGGCATTGTTGACCAGCACGTCGACCCCGCCGAGCCCGGATTCGGCGGCGTCGGCGATGCGCCGCGCCGCCTCCGGGTCGGCGAGGTCGCCGCTGATCAGCAGGTGCCCGTCGCCGTCCAGCCGCGAAAGCGTTTCCCCGGCGTCCGCGGCGCGGTGTCCGTAGTGGACGGCCACCCGGTCACCCCGCGCCGCGAACGCCGTGGCCACCGCACGCCCGATGCCGCGGGACGCGCCGGTGACGAGAACTCCCCTGCTCATCCGAAAAGCTGTACCAGCTTCAGGAACAGCTGGTACACGCCGTACCCGAACGGGATGACCACCCACGCCCAGGCCAGCACGATCAGCGGCACCCGGTTGGGCTTCGACGTCGAAGGCTCGCTCATCGGGCTTCACTCCTCGCGGCCGCCGGGACCGGCTCGTGGTACTTCTCCTTGACCGGGCGCACCAGCTCGTTGGCCACGAAGCCGACCACCAGCAGGCCGATCATGATGTAGAACGACAGCTCGTAGAGCGCCGGCCCGGACTTGCCCGCCGCCTTCTCGCTGTCGGCGATCCGGTTGACGATCAGCGGGCCGAGCACGCCGGCCACCGACCACGCGGTGAGCAGCCTGCCGTGGATCGCGCCGACCTGGTAGGTGCCGAAGAGGTCCTTCAGGTAGGCCGGGATCGTCGCGAACCCGCCGCCGTAGAAGGACAGGATCACCATCGCGCACAGGATGAACACGAGCTTCGACGAGTTCTCCGTGAGCGCGATCACCAGGTACAGCACCGCGCCGACGCCGAGGTAGGTGCGGTAGATGTTCTTGCGCCCGACCAGGTCCGAAGTGGACGACCAGACGAACCGGCCGAGCATGTTGCACAGCGACAGCAGCGCGACGAAGCCCGCCGCCGCGGCCGTGCCGACCGGGGTCGAGGTGTTCTTGAAGAAGTCGACGATCATCGGGGACGCCTTCTCCAGGATCCCGATGCCCGCGGTGACGTTGAAGCAGAGCACGACCCACAGGCACCAGAACTGCGGCGTCTTGATCGCGTTGGCGGCCGAGACGTTCGCCGTGCTGATCATCGCCTTGCCGTGGTCGGTCTTCGGCTCCCAGCCGGCCGGCTTCCAGTCGTCGGCGGGCACGCGCACGAGGAGCCACCCCATCGACATGAACACCGCGTAGACGAGGCCGTGGACCAGGAAGGCCGTCGCGATGGTGCCGGTGGTCGGCGTGGTGCCGAGCATCGACGACGACCACGGCGAGGCGATCAGCGCGCCGCCGCCGAAGCCCATGATCGCGATGCCGGTGGCCATGCCCGGCCGGTCCGGGAACCACTTGATCAGCGTCGACACCGGCGAGATGTAGCCGATGCCGAGCCCGACGCCGCCGATCCCGCCGTAGCCGAGGACGACCAGCCAGAACTGCCCGGTCGCCACCCCCAGCGCGGAGACGAGGAAGCCGCTGGCGAAGCAGCACATCGAGACGAACATCGCCCAGCGCGGGCCGTTCTTCTCCACGAGCGTGCCGCCGAAGGCCGCCGACAGGCCGAGCATGACGATGCCGAGCTGGAACGGCAGCGAGCTCTGCGTACCGTTGAGGTGCAGCGTCTTCTCGAGCGGGGTTTTGAACACGCTCCACGCGTAGGCCTGCCCGATCGACAGGTGTGCCGAAAGGGCCGCCGGCGGCACCAGCCAGCGCGTCCAGCCAGGCGGTGCCACGATCCGGGATCGGTCCAGGAAGCCGAGAGCCATCGGTTCCCTCCGTAGAGTGGGGATGATGGAGGGAATGTATTACTAAATACCCGGCGTTGCACCAGTGGAGTGTCAAACTTCCGGGCGGAGAAGGGTGAACGGATGGGCAGGGTGACCGTGCGCAGGCCGGTCCGGCGGATTTCGGCGACCGGCGACCGGCGCCGCCCCGACTCGCTCGCCGCCGAAGAGCCCCTCGAGCTGCGCGTCGGCGGCAAGGCGCTCGCCGTCACCATGCGCACCCCGGGCAACGACGTCGAGCTGGCCCACGGCTTCCTGCTGTCCGAAGGCGTGATCGGCGGCCGCGAGGACATCGCGGTCGCCCGCTACTGCGACGGCGTCGACGACCAGGGCCGCAACACCTACAACGTCCTCGACATCGCGCTGGCCCCGGGCGTGGCCCCGCCGGACACCGGCGTCGAGCGCAACTTCTACACCACCTCATCGTGTGGTGTCTGCGGCAAGGCCGCGCTCGACGCGGTCAAGCTCAAAACCCGCTTCTCCCCCGCCGACGCACCCTTCGCGGTGAAGACGGAGACTCTGGCGGGCCTGCCGGACGCGCTGCGCGCCCGCCAGAAGGTGTTCGCCACCACGGGCGGCCTGCACGCGGCGGCGCTGTTCACCCCGGACGGCGAGCTGGCGGTGGTCCGCGAAGACGTCGGGCGGCACAACGCGGTGGACAAGGTACTGGGCTGGGCCGTCCTCGAGGGTCGCGTCCCCGCGCCCGGCCACGGCCTCCTGGTGTCCGGGCGCGCGTCGTTCGAACTGGTGCAGAAGGCCGCGATGGCGGGCATCGGCCTGCTGGCGGCGGTGTCGGCCCCGTCGTCGCTGGCGGTGGAGCTGGCCGAGGAGAACGGCATGACCCTGATCGGCTTCCTGCGTGGCGACTCCATGAACCTCTACACCGGCGACCACCGGGTCTTGGTCTAGGCGCCGACCCAGTTGCCGTGGAAGCCGTTGGGCACGCGGTCGGGCAGGTGGATCGCCGCCACCGTCTCCAGCGTTTCGGCGTCCAGCACCGTGAGGTCGCTGCGCCGCGAAGCCGGGTCGTAGACGAAGCCCATGAGGACGCCGTCGTCCTCGGCCGCGTCGTCGTGACTCGGCACGAACACGAACTCACCCGGCTGCCGTCCGCCGCCGAACGCGCGCTCCTGGCGCGAGCCGGTGCGGAAGTCGTGCTTGAACAGGGAATCGCCCGGGTTCGCCTCGCCGTCGGTCGAGATCGCGTAGCCGTAGCGGTGGGGCCGGCCGACGAGCCGCTCGTCGACGCGCGGGAACTCCTGGCCCCGGTCGTCGAGCCGCTCCTCGATGACCTTGCCCGCGTTGAGGTCGACGGTCCAGCGGTCCAGCGTCGGGCCGCCCTCGCCTGGGCCGTGCAGCTCGCGGTCGAACATCTTCGGGTGGCGCACGACGTCCAGCACGATGCCGTCGCCGTCGTCGTAGGCGTTGAGCGGGTGGAAGACGTAGCAGGGCTCGACGTCGAACCAGCGGACGTCCCGGCTCTGGCCGTCCCGCGGCATCACGCCGATCCGCGCGGGGTACTTCTCGTTCCAGCGGTAGGGCAGGCCGCCGTTCGCGCCGATCTTGTTCGCCATCATCGCCGACACCGGATCCGGCACGCGCACCTTGCCGACCATCGCGGAGAGCACCAGCTTCGCGGGGGTGCGCAGCGCCGTGGGCACGTTGGCGGAGACCGCCATCCCGGCGTTGAACGTCACCGGCAAGTCGTAGAACACGACGTACTTCTCGGTCAGCGAGAAGTCGTGCATCATCGGTGACCCGGTGACCTCGACGTCGACCGTGCGGCGGGCGCGGCCGGCCGCGTCGATCACCGAGTACTGGACCTTGTTGCCCATGCCGAAGAAGTACGAGACGGCGTGCAGCTCGCCGGTGCGCGGGTCGCGCTTGGGGTGAGCGGTGTAGCCGCCCGGGAGCGTGCCGTCGAAGTCGCAGCGGCCGACGGTGTCGAGCTCTTCGGTCAGTTCGTAGATCGGCGCGCCCGCCTCGACCAGCGCGAGCGTCTTGCCGGCGTGGCCGATGACGTTGGTGTTCGCGCCGAGGGCGTCCAGGCCGCAGAACCGGCTCGCGTCTTCGCCGTTCAGCGTCGCGGTCACCGACGCGTTGCGCACCCAGCGGTTGCGGTACCACTCGGCCTTGCCGTCGCGCAGGCGCACGCCGTGGACCATGCCGTCGCCCATGAACCAGTGGTAGGCCGCCGGGTCCACTTCGGACAGCGGGTTGGGGCCGTTGCGCAGGTAGCGGCCGTCGAGGAACTCGGGGATCCGCCCGGTGACGGCGAGCTCGGTGATCGTGTGCTCCCGGCTGACCGGGGCGAAGTTTCCTTCGAGGAACTTGTTGCCCATTGCGTGACCCCTCCGCGCCGTCCATAACTCGGTTATGGATACAGGTATAACAGGGTTATGGGATACTGGCAAGCATGAGCCCCAAACCGCGCGCGACCGACGTCAAGGCCCGGCTCGTCGAGGCCGCCATCCGGCTGCTCGACGACGGCGGCCCGGAGACCCTGCAGGCCCGCAAGCTGGCGGCGGAGGTCGGCGTCTCGACGATGGCGGTGTACACGCACTTCGGCGGCATGGCCGCGCTGGTCGACGAGGTGGCGCGCGCGGGCTTCCTGCGGCTTTCGGAGTGGCTGGCCGAGGTCGGCGAGACCGGGGACCCGGTCGCGGACATCTTCAGCCTCGCCCGCACCTACCGGCAGGCGGTCGCCGAGCAGCCCCAGCTGTTCGCGGTCACGTTCGGCCAGTCCGCACCGGGCGGCAAGCGGGCGACGCTGTCCGACCTCACCACCGAGGAGGGCCGCGAAGCCGCTCCGGAGGGCTTGGAGGCGTTCGAGCACATCGTCCGCGCGACCGAACGGGCCATCGAGGCCGGCCGCTTCCGGCCCGCGGACAAGTACCAGGCCGCCGCCCAGCTGTGGAGCGCGCTGCACGGCTTCGTCACCCTGGAGGCGTCCGGCCACTTCGGGCCCGGCGAACAGGGCATAGACCACATTTTGATACCCCTCGGCATCACGCTCGCCGTGGGTCTCGGGGACACTGTGGACCGGGCCGAGCGCTCCACGGAGGTCGCGAAGGCGGCTTGGCGCGCGAGGACCCGAAACGCCGGGCAGGGTGGGAACGACTAACCCGGCGAGCGGGACGCGAGGGGAACGCGGAGCGGGTGCGCGGCGTCCTATGGGAGCAGGCGGGGGACGGAGACAGGTGAACGAGGAAAACGGGGACGCGGAGCACGCGGGCGGTGGGGACCAGCCGCAGCCCGCGAAGGCGGTCGCGGAGGCGGCGGTCCAGGGCGCGCGGCGCTGGCTGAGCCGCCGCTCGGTGCTGATCGCGGGCGCGTCGGGGCTGGCCGTGACCGGCCTGGCCGTGGGCACGGCGACCGGCAAGCTGCCGTTCAGCCAGGCCCTGCAGCGCACGCTGGGCGTGACGTCGTCGAACCCGACGACCCAGCTGGGCAGCACCCGCGTCGAGCGCGTCTACTCCGCGGCCCGCGGCCGGATGGTCGACCTGGTGTTCATCCTGCCGTCGAAGACCCCGCCCAAGGGGCTGCCGATGTCCCTCGTGCTGCACGGCCTGCACGGCAACGCCCGCAGCGCGGCCCCGACCGGCACGCTCAAGCAGCTCGCCAGCGACGTCGCCCGCAAGGCGGTCCCGTCCTTCGGCTTCGTGGCCGTCGACGGCGGCGACAACTACTGGCACCAGGTCCACCCCGGCGACGACCCGATGGCGATGCTGCTGGAGGAGGTCCCGCAGTGGCTGCGCGCCCGCGGCTTCGCCGGCCCGACCGGCCTCCCGTTCGCGTGCACGGGCGTCTCGATGGGCGGCTTCGGCGCCCTGGTCTACACCCGCCGCCGCGTGGAACGCCGCCAGCCGCCGTCCGCGGTGGCGACACTGGCCCCGGCGCTGATCACGTCGTGGCCGGAGATGGCCAAGCGCCACATCTTCCCGGACATCCAGGACTGGACGTCCCTGGACCCGCTGCGCCACATCGACGAGACCAAGGGCGTCCCCAACGGCATCTGGTGCGGCACGGAGGACTCGTTCATCACGGGCGTCCGGCGTTACATCGACGCGGCCCGCCCGGCGGTCGCCCACACGGCGCACGGCAAGCACGGTGACCCGTTCAACCGGACCGTGGTGCCTAGTTTGATCAGCTTCCTCGGCAAGCACGTCCCCCGCACGGACTGAGGCCTGCTCGGCTGGCCGGGGGGTCGCGAATGAGTCATTGGGGACCGCGGAGGTCGCGAATGAGTCATTCGCGACCATCGGGTGACCGGTGCGGGGCTGCGACCGGCGGCCGGCGCGCATCAACCGGCTCGGGCGGGCCCAGCGCGGGCACGGCGAGCGGCGGCGCGGCAGACCTGGACGCGGCGGACCTCGGCGCAGCAGCTCGCCCACCCGAGTGCCGCGAATGAGTCATTGGCGGCCCCACACGTCCCGAATGAGTCATTCGCGACCCCGAGCCCGGCTCAGCGGCAGCTGAAGTGGACCCGGGTCGTCGTGCGGCCCGGCACCCAGTACGTGCGGACCAGGTCGGCCAGCCGGTTCACCAGCAGCAACCCGCGCCCGCCCAACGTCGACGCCGGGGGTGGGATACGGCCGGCCAGCGGGTCGGTGATCGTGCCCGCGTCCGTCACCTCGCCGACCACCTCGTCCGGCGCCGACCACAGTCGCAGGGTGCCGGTGCCGCCGCCGTAGAGGACGCTGTTCGTCGTCAGCTCGGCGATCGCCAGTGCGAAGTCGTCCCGGCGTGGGCGGCGGAGACCATGGCGGGCCGCCCAGATCTCCGCGTAGCCGCGCAGCGACGCCAGCTGGGCGATGTCGAACATCCGCTCCAGCGCGCCCGGCGGGGGCTCCAGCGGGCGGCTCAGCTCCGCGCGGACGCCGTCGGGGTCGAAGCGCGGGCTCACGAACGGGCCCGCCAGCCCCCACAGCTCGGAGTGCGTGCGCTCGGCGTCGGCCAGCATCGACGGGGTCAGCGCCGCCACGTCGTACGGGCACAGCACCGCCAGGTCGCGGCCCGCGAAGGCGCGGTTGAGCAGGGCTTCGTGCTCCACGCACGCCGGGTATTCGGCGTCGGTGCGGCCGGCCCAGACCGGCTCGCCGACGATCCGCACCGGGCCCGCGTACCCGGCGGTGAGGGCGTGCATCGAAGGCAGGATGGCGCCGGGATTGCGGCCCGCGCGGCTCAGGTCGATCAGCCGGACGTCGTCCGCCCGGTGTTCCAGTGCCTTCTCGATGAGCAGGAGGTTGCGCCCGGGGACGGCGACGACCACGGGCTCACCGCGCTCGAGTCCCTCGAGCAGGAACGGAACGACACCGTCGAGGTACTCTGCGTCACCAGAGTAGAAAAGTGCGGGATGCCGGAAGGGTTCGGGGGCATCTACCACGCGGGGGGCATACCCAGCCGGTCACGACGTCAAACGCGCCGAACGCCGGATTTTCACTCCACCCAGCGGCCGACGACCGAGATCAGCCAGAAGCCGACCATGGTCGCGAGCGCGAACAGCAGCACCCAGTTGACCAGCTGACGCCGCTCGGTCACGCCGCGGGCCTGCCACAGCCCGTAGCCCGCGACGAGGAACAGCGGCACCGGGATCAGCGGCAACGGCGACAGCCGCGCCACCACCGCCACCACGCACGTGCCGGTGAACACCGCCAGCACGCCCATCAGCACGCGGTTCAGCCACGGGTACCGGTCGAAGACGGACGCGATCACGCGCTCGCTCAGCTCACGGAACCCGAGGACCGGCCCGACGGCCACCGCGACGGTGGCCGGGGCCGGTGGCGCTTGCACGCCGCCACCGGGGGCGGTGCCCCCGGTACCCGGGAAAGAGTCAGCAGTCATTCAGCTTTTCCTGTCGGTCTCCGGGCCCGGAGTGGCCCGGAGACGGCCGGCCTCAGGCCGACTTTTCGCCGCGCTCGCTGCGCGTGCGCCGAGTCGGCTGCCGGGCGACGATCGTCGGGTTCACGTTCTCCCGGACGGTCTGCTCGGTGATGACGACCTTCGCCACGTCGTCGCGGCTCGGGATGTCGTACATGACCGGCTGCAGCACCTCTTCCATGATGGCGCGCAGCCCGCGGGCACCCGTACCCCGGAGGACCGCCTGGTCGGCGATGGCCTCGAGCGCGGTCTTGGTGAACTCGAGCTCGACGTTGTCCATCTCGAAGAGCTTCTTGTACTGCTTCACCAGGGCGTTGCGCGGCTGGGTCAGGATGTTGACCAGCGAGTCCTTGTCCAGGTGGTTCACCGTCGCCACGACCGGCAGGCGGCCGATGAACTCCGGGATCAGCCCGAACTTGATCAGGTCCTCGGGCATGGTGTCGGAGAAGACGTCGCTCTCCTCGATCTCGGACTTCGTGCGGATCTCCGCGCCGAAGCCGAGGCCACGCTTGCCGACCCGCTCGTTGATGATCTTCTCCAGCCCGGCGAACGCGCCGGCCACGATGAACAGCACGTTCGTCGTGTCGATCTGGATGAACTCCTGGTGCGGGTGCTTGCGGCCGCCCTGCGGCGGGACCGAAGCGGTGGTGCCCTCGAGGATCTTCAGCAGCGCCTGCTGGACACCCTCGCCGGACACGTCACGGGTGATCGACGGGTTTTCGCTCTTGCGGGCGATCTTGTCGACCTCGTCGATGTAGATGATCCCGGTCTCGGCCCGCTTGACGTCGTAGTCCGCCGCCTGGATGAGCTTGAGCAGGATGTTCTCGACGTCCTCGCCGACGTACCCGGCCTCGGTGAGCGCCGTGGCGTCCGCGATCGCGAACGGCACGTTCAGCAGCTTCGCCAGGGTCTGCGCGAGGTAGGTCTTGCCGCACCCGGTGGGGCCGAGCATCAGGATGTTCGACTTCGCGAGCTCGACCGACTCCTCCTTGGAGTCCTTCGGCCCGGCCTTGTCGTCCGCCTGGATCCGCTTGTAGTGGTTGTAGACCGCTACCGCGAGCGTCCGCTTGGCGTCTTCCTGACCGATGATGTACTGCTCGAGGAACTCGTGGATGTCGGCGGGCTTGGGCAGCTCGTCGAGCTTGACGTCGCCGGCCTCGGCCAGCTCCTCCTCGATGATCTCATTGCAGAGGTCGATGCACTCATCGCAGATGTAGACCCCGGGGCCGGCAATGAGCTTCTTCACCTGCTTCTGGCTCTTCCCGCAGAAAGAACACTTCAGCAGGTCTCCGCCGTCACCGATCCGTGCCATGGCCTGTGACCTCGTCCCCTCCGGCGCGGGTTTCCGCGCCTGACTGTGTTGCCACGGTGCGGCCCCGGTCACCCGTGACCGAGCGGAGCCGCACGCATTGCCACTGACGGTACCCGTCCGATGCCGCGAGCGGGAACACCCACGAGCTCCGGGAGCACGTCAGAGGACGACCCTAAACCAGGATGCCGGTGTGTGTCGTCTTCTCGACACACACCGGCCTGGCGGATCTACAGAGCCGACGCCTTCCGGTACGGCAAGACCTCGTCGATGATGCCGTACGACTTGGCCTCGTCGGCCGTCAGGATCTTGTCCCGCTCGATGTCCTTGCGGATCTGGTCCGCGTCCTTGCCGGTGTGCTTGGCCAGGATGACCTCCATCTGGCGCCGCACCCGCTGGATCTCGTTCGCCTGGATCTCCAGGTCGGAGACCTGGCCGTAGGTGCCCTCGGTGGCCGGCTGGTGAATCAGCACGCGCGAGTTCGGCAGCGCGTAGCGCTTGCCCGGCGTGCCGGCCGACAGCAGCACCGCGGCGGCCGAGGCGGCCTGGCCGAGGCAGTACGTCTGGATGTCCGGGCGGACGAACTGCATGGTGTCGTAGATCGCCATCAGCGAGGTGAACGAGCCACCCGGCGAGTTGATGTAGATCAGGATGTCGCGGTCCGGGTCCTCGTGCTCGAGGTGCAGCAGCTGGGCCATCACGTCGTTGGCCGACGCGTCGTCCACCTGGACGCCGAGGAAGATGACCCGCTCTTCGTACAGCTTGTTGTACGGGTTCGACTCCTTGACGCCGTAGCTGGTGCGCTCGACGTACGACGGGAGGATGTACCGCGACTGGGGGACGGCCGGTGCCCGGAAGTCACCCGGGAGCCTGAAGTTGCTCATGATCGACTCTCCTGTGTGTACTTCGCGCTCAGTTCGAGGCCGGACGGGCGATGTCGCGGGTGAGGACGTGATCGACGAACCCGTAGTCCTTCGCCTCCTGCGCGGTGAACCAGCGGTCGCGGTCGCCGTCCGCGATGATCTGCTCGACCGTCTGCCCGGTCTGGTCCGCGGTGATCTGGGCCAGCTCGCGCTTCCACTTGTTGAACAGGTCCGCCTGGATCGCGATGTCCGACGCGGTACCGCCGACCCCGGCCGAGGGCTGGTGCATCAGGATCCGCGCGTGCGGCAGCGAGTAGCGCTTGCCGGGCGTGCCCGAGGAGAGCAGGAACTGCCCCATCGAGGCCGCCATGCCCATCGCGTACGTCGCGACGTCCGGGCGGATCAGCTGCATGGTGTCGTAGATGGCGAACCCGGCCGTGACCGAGCCACCCGGCGAGTTGATGTAGAAGCGGATGTCGGACTCGGCGTCGTCGGCGTCGAGCAGCAACAGCTGCGCGGTGATCCGGTTGGCGACTTCGTCGTTCACCTCGGAACCGAGGACGACGATGCGCTCCTGGAGCAACCGCTCGAACACCGAGTCGGTGAGGGTGAGCCCTGCGGTGCCGGACCGCGCCTCGGGCGTGTGCTGCGTCACGTCTGCCTGCCTTTTCGCCGGCGGTGGCCCGGTGCTGACGGCCACCGCTGTCGTTTCAGATGCTTGAGATCTTGTATCCGACCCTAACGAACTTGGGCGGTGCAGAATGCCTGACACCGCCCAAGTTCGCTCACAGCTTCACTCCGCCGGAGTCTTCGCCGTCTCGTCGGTGACCTGCGTCTCCTGGGTTGCCTCGTCGGCGGCCGGCTCGTCCGAGCCGAACAGCTCCGAGAGGTCGACCTCGGCACCGGAGCCGTCGGTCACGGTGGCCTTGCGGACCACCGAGGCCAGTGCCTTGCCGCGCCGGACGTCGGCGTAGATCGCGGTCAGCTGGCCGGACTGCTGGGCACGCTGGACGTACTCGTCCGGGCTGATCCCGAAGCGCTGGGCCTGGTAAATGATCCGCTCGGTGAGCTCGCCGTCGTTGACCGAGACCTCTTCCTTGTCGGCGATGGTGTCCAGCAGCAGCTGCGTGCGGACGGCCTTCTCCGACTCGGTGCGGGTCTCGGTGTCGAACTCTTCGAGGGTGCGGCCGTCGGCCTCGAGGGCCTGCGCGAACTGGGCCTCGTCGTGGTCGAACGGGTGGATCGCGTCGTGCTTGCGGTTCTCGATCTCGGCGTCAAGGACCTTCTCCGGGATCGGCACCTCGGTGCGCTCCAGGAGCTCGTCGAGCACCTTGTCGCGGGCCTGGACGCCCTGCTGCATCTTCTTGACGCGGCCGAGGCGCTCGCGGAGGTCGCCCTTGAGCTCCTCGATCGTGTCGAACTCGCTCGCCATCTGGGCGAACTCGTCGTCGGCCTCGGGCAGCTCGCGCTGCTTGACCGACTGGACGGTCACGGTCACCTCGGCGTCCTTGCCGGCGTGGTCGCCGGCGACGAGCTGGGTGGTGAACGTTTTGGTCTCGCCGGCGTTGGCACCCACGATGGCCTCGTCGATGCCGTCGACGAGCTGGCCGGAGCCGATCTCGTAGGACAGCCCGGTGGTGCTCGCCTCCTCGACGGTCTCGCCGTCGACGGTCGCGGACAGGTCGATCGAGACGAAGTCGCCGGTCTCGGCCGGGCGCTCGACGCCGGTCAGCGTGCCGAAGCGGGCTCGCAGCTCGTCGAGCTGCTCGTCGACCTCGGCGTCGGTCAGCTCGACGTCGTCGACGGTGACCGCGAAGCCTTCGAGGTCGGGCAGCTCGATCTCCGGGCGCACGTCGACCTCGGCGGTGAACTCCAGGACGTCGCGGTCCTCGAGCTTGGTCACGTCGAACTCGGGGTTGCCGAGCGTGCGGACCTCGTTCTCGCGAACGGCCTCGATGTACTTGGCCGGGATGGCCTCGTTGACGACCTCGTCGAGCACCGGGCCGCGGCCGATCCGGCTTTCCAGGACGCGAGCGGGCGCCTTGCCGGGCCGGAAGCCCGGGATGCGCACCTGCTGGGCGATCTTGCGGTAGGCGCGGTCGAAGTTCGGCTTCAACTCGTCGAACGGCACCTCGACATTGATCTTGACTCGCGTCGGGCTCAGCTGCTCGACGGTGCTCTTCAAGGTCTTCTCCTCGAGCGGTAACGATTGTGTAGGACAATCCTGCGGAAATGGCCCCGGTCACCTGCAGTCCGGGACGTCCGAGTCTAGGCCAGTGGCCCGCGCCGCCGGGGCCGGGGCCACCTGCGGCGTCACGACCCGAGCATCCGGCCGATCACCCAGCGCATCTGGCCGCTCGCGTGCTCCGCCGAGCCGCTGGGCTGCACCAGGTGCGAGAGCAGCAGCCGGACGAACGCTTCGACGGCGACCGCCCACTCCGACGGCGTCAGCCGGACCTGCGGGTACGCGCCGGCGAACACCGCCGCGACGGCCTCGACGGCCCGGCCGAGCACCGCCTCCGGCTGGGAGGTGAGCAGCGGGAGGAAGTCGTCGCGGCCGCCCTGCGCGCCGCCGAGGGCGATCCCGACCAGCGGGTTGGCGCGGGCGGCTTCGATCGTGTGCCGGAAGGCCGCGGTGACGCCTTCGACCGGGTCGTCCGGGTGGGCGTCGACGTCGGCGCTGACCCGCGCGACGAACCGGTCGGTCTCGGCGAGCATCAGCGCCTGGGCGAGCTCGGCCTTGGAGCCGAGTTCGTTGTAGACGGTCTGCCTGCTGACCCCGACGTGCGCGGCCAGTTTTCCCATCGTCACGGCGGCCCAGCCGTCCGCGGCGATGACGTCCTCGGCCGCGGCCAGCAGCCGTTCCCGGGTGCGCGCCGGGGCGGGGTGGGTGACGGCCTTCACAGCGCGAGCTTACCCACCGCTAACGTTCCGCTGGCGGGCACCTTTTTTCGAAGCCTGCCAGAACGTTTACAAACCCCGTCGAGTTGTCTACGGTGACTCCCGCCTCGCCCAGAGCTTCTCGACCGAGGAGACCGCTCGATGCCCGTCGTCGACACCCCGCCGCGCGGCACCGGGACGTCGTCGCCGGTGCCGGCCCGCTCGGTGCCTTCGCCCCGCATTCCCCTGCCGGCCGCGTCGGTGCCGACGCTCCTGCTGTTCGCCGGCGGCGTCACGCTGTGGACCACCGCGACCTGGCTGCTGCTGACCGGGATCGCGCCGCCGGTGTTCACCGTGCCGCTGCACGCGATCGTCACCTTCACGATGTTCACCGTGGTGCACGAGTCGGCGCACCACGCGGCGGGCAAGCTGACGTGGGTCAACGAGGTGCTCGGCAGGCTGGCGATGCCGTTCGTCGCCGCGTACGCGTCGTTCCCGCTGCTGCGGTTCGTCCACAGCGAACACCACCGCAACACCAACGCGGACTCGCACACCGACCCGGACGCGTGGACGTCGCAGGGTGCCTGGTGGTCGCTGCCGTTCCGGTGGCTGACCATCGACTTCTGGTACGCGCGGTTCTACACGGCCCGCGTCCGCACCCGTCCGCCGCAGGAACGCGCGGAGACGATCGTCGCGTTGTCGCTGGCGTTCGCGGCGGCCGCGGCGCTGATCGCCTCCGGCCACGGGGTGGAGCTGCTGCTGGGGTACGTGCTGCCGCAGCGGCTCGGGCTGGCCGTGCTGGCGTGGTGGTTCGACTGGCTGCCGCACCACGGGCTGCCCGCGGCGAAGCCCCGCGACAAGTTCGGCACCACGCGGGTGCGGGTGGGGCTGGAGTGGCTGATGACGCCGATGATGCTCTACCAGAACTACCACCTGGTGCACCACCTCCACCCCGCCGTGCCGTTCTACCGCTACCTGCGGGCGTGGAAGGACAACCGCGAGGCCTACCTGGCCCGTGACGTCCCGATCATCACGGCGTGGGGCCGCGAGCTGACCGCGGCGGAGTACCGCGCGTGGCGGCGGCTGACGTGCGACCTCGGCCGCGAACCCGACCCGGAGCCGCCCCCGCTCGGGCCGAGCCGCTTCCACCGGCTGCGCGTGCGCGAGGTCCGGCCGCTGACCGCGGACGCCGTCGCGATCACCTTCTACGTCCCGCCGCAGCTCACCGAGGAGTTCCGCTTCACGCCCGGCCAGCACGTGGCGGTCCGCGCGGTGCTCGACGGGCGGCCGGTGCGGCGGACGTACTCGATCTGCGCGCCGGCGGAGTCCGGCGAGCTGCGGATCGCGGTGAAGCGGCGCCCGGGCGGCGCGTTCTCGAGCCACGCGACCACGGCGCTGGCCGTCGGCGACTTCCTCGACGTGCTGCCGCCGTCCGGCGGGTTCACGCACACGCCGGATCCCGCGCGGACCGCGCACTACGTCGCGCTGGCGGCGGGCAGCGGCATCACGCCGGTGCTGTCCATCCTGGTCAGCACGCTTTCGGCGGAGCCGCACAGCAAGGCGACGCTGCTGTACGTGAACACCTCAGGCGCGACGACGCTGTTTTCGCGGGAGCTCAGTGCCCTCGCCGAGGGCTTCGGCGGGCGGCTGCACGTCGTCCACTACCGCACCGACGAGCGCGACCCGGACCTGCACGCGCACCGGCCACGCCAGTTCGACGTGATCGGCGAGGCGCTGGCGATTTCGCACGAGCGCTACCAGCGCGGCCGCCTCGACGCCACGCGGCTGCGCGCCCTCCTGCAGAACCGCCTGCACCCGGCGAAGGTCGACGAGTGGTTCCTGTGCGGGCCGCGGGGTCTCACGGACCTGGCCCGCCGCACCCTGGCGGACGCCGACGTCCCGGAGGAGAACGTCCACTTCGAACTGTTCCGCGGCGCGGCGCCCCTGCGCGACCCGGCGGGCACCCCGGCCACGGTGTCGGTGACCCTGGGCGGCACGACGACTCCGATCCCGGCCGCGGCCGGCGAAACGGTGCTGGACGCGGCCCTGCGCGCGGGCTTCGAGGTCCCGTACTCGTGCCAGGGCGGCGCGTGCGGCACGTGCCAGGCGACACTGCGGCACGGGCAGGTGGACATGGACGTCCGCTACGCGCTGACGGAGGACGACGTGGCGGCGTCCCGGATCCTGACGTGCCGGGCCCGGGCGACGACCCCGGAGGTCGCGGTCGACTACGACCGCCGCTGACCCCCGGGGCGCCCGCGCTCAGCCGGTCCGGGTGGGGGCGCCCGACGGCGGGGTTCCCTGGCCACCGCCGCCGGGCTGGGCGCCCGTCTGGCCCTCCGTCACCGACGTCGCCGTGGCCGTGTCGCCCGACTCCGTGGCCACCACCGTGATCGTGTCGCCCGTCGCCAGGCCCGTCGCCTGCGCCGACGTGATCGTGTACGTCTTCGTGAAGCCGTCGTCGCTCTTCGCCGTCAGGGACGTCGCGCTCAGCTCCGTCACGTCGCCCGTCTGCATGATCTTCGTGACGTAGCCGCCGTTCCCGTCCGAGGACACGTACTCCCCGTGCAACGCGGAGCCCAAGCCGCCGCCCGGGCCGCCGTTCATTCCGCCGCCGTTCATGCCGCCCGGGCCCATGGCCGTGCCGGTCGACGCCGAGGACGACGAAGCCGCCCAGACCGCCGCTCCCCCGCCGGCCACGATCACCGCCGCGACGGCGCCCGCCGCGATCTTCTTGCGCGGGGACCAGCTCGCCCTCTGCGGCGTGCCCGGTGCGGGCGCGGCGCCCCACGTCTGGTCCGGTGTGGACGGTGCCTGCGGTGTGGTCATCGTGGTGCTCCTTAACGAGATCCTGCGGTGGGATCCACGGTGCGGCCCCTCGCTGTGCGCGGACTGTGCCCGCCGTCAGCCGTTCCTGTGACCGGAGGAATCGGGCACCCGGCACCGCACAGCCGCCTCACAGGCAGCACACAACCCGCACACACGGCCCGGCCGGACGCTGGACCCATGGCCGCGCGAACCCCTTCGTCACGCCCCCGCCGGGGGCGGCTTTCGCTGCGCGCGAAGCTGACCGGGTCGATGGTCGTGCTGCTCACCGTGGTGTGCCTGATCGTCGGCGTCGTCAGCGAACTCGCGCTCGACCTCTTCCTCACCCGCCAGATCGACCAGCAGCTGGCCGCCGCCGCGACCCGCTCCCTCGTCTTCGCGAGCAACGCCGGTCCGAAGCCGGCCACCGGCCCGCTGCCCGGCGACCAGGGCCAGCACCCGCTCGGGCAGAACGTCGGCACGGTGAGCGGCACCTTCGACGGGACCAACCTCGTCCACGACGACAGCATCTCCGAACACGGCGAGCGCCTGCAGCTGACGGCGGCCCAGCAGGCCGTCATGCGCTCGGTGCCCGCCGACGGCGAGCCGCACACGGTGACCTTCGACGACCTCGGCGAGTACCGGCTGATGGCGCTGCCGGTCGCGGGGACCGGCGAAGTCGTCGTCACCGGCCTGCCGCTGGCGCCGGTCACCGCCACGCTGGTCACCGTCGGGCTGATCCTGTTCGGCGTCGCCGCCGCGGGCGTGCTCGGCGCGGCCTTCCTCGGCGCGTTCGCGGTCCGCCGCACGCTGCGCCCGCTCGACCGCGTCGCGGCCACCGCCGGGCAGGTCACCGAGCTGCCGCTCGACCGCGGCCAGGTGGCGCTGTCGATCCGCGTCCCGGCGTCCGACACCGACCCGCGCACCGAGGTCGGGCAGGTCGGCTCGGCGCTCAACCTCATGCTCGGCCACGTCGCGCAGGCCCTCGAAGCCCGCCACGACAGCGAGATCCGCGTCCGCCAGTTCGTCGCGGACGCCAGCCACGAGCTGCGGACGCCGCTCGCCGCCATCCGCGGGTACGCCGAACTGGCCGCCCGCGGCAGCGCGCTGGTGCCGCCCGACGTGGCGCACTCGATGGACCGGATCCAGTCCGAGGCCGTCCGGATGTCGGCGCTCGTCGAGGACCTGCTCCTGCTCGCGCGCCTCGACGCGGGGCGCCCGCTCGACGTCCGCGACGTCGACCTCACCCGCCTGGTCGCCGACGCGATCGGCGACGCCCAGGTCGCCGGCCGCGGCCACCGCTGGCTCCTCGAGCTGCCGCCGGACCCGGTCCTCGTGCACGGCGACGTCCAGCGCCTGCACCAGGTGCTGGCGAACCTGCTGGCCAACGCCCGCGCGCACACCCCGCCCGGCACCACGGTCGTGACCGCGCTCGCCCGCTCGGCTGACGGCAGCGCCGTGCTCACGGTGACCGACAACGGCCCGGGCATCGACCCGAGCCTCCTCCCGGAGGTCTTCGAGCGGTTCGCGCGCGGTGATTCGTCGCGTTCTCGCACGGCCGGCAGCACCGGGCTGGGCATGGCGATCGCGTCCGCCGTCGTGCTCGCCCACCACGGCACCATCGAGGTGCACAGCCGGCCGGGACGGACCGAGTTCGCGGTGCGCCTCCCCGTGGCCGTGCCCGCACAGCGGGTGCACAGCATCGGCACAACCCGGCCCCAGCTGGGCACCGGAAGCTGATCCCATGACCGCCTTAGCGTCACGCGAAACCGTCGTGACTCCTTCCGCGCCCGTCCGCGCCACCTGGCACCGCCCCGCCCTGGCCGTCCTGCTGCTCGGCACGGCCGTGCTCTACCTCTGGGGCCTCGGGGCGTCCGGCTGGGCCAACGCCTTCTACTCGGCGGCCGCGCAGGCGGGTTCGCAGAGCTGGAAAGCACTGTTCTTCGGCTCCAGCGACGCGGCGAACGCGATCACGGTCGACAAGACCCCGGCGGCGCTGTGGGTGATGAGCCTCTCGGCGCGCCTGTTCGGCGTCAACGCGTGGAGCGTCCTGGTGCCGCAGGCGCTGATGGGCGTCGGCTCGGTCTGGCTGCTGCACGCGACCGTCCGGCGGACGTCCGGCCCGGCCGCGGGCCTGGTCGCCGGGCTCGTGCTGGCCCTGACCCCGGCCGCCGCGCTGATGTTCCGCTTCAACAACCCCGACGCGCTGCTGGTGCTGCTCCTGGTCGCGGCCGCGTACTGCGTGGTCCGCGCGGCCGAGAAGGCGAGCCCGCGCTGGCTCGCGCTGGCCGGCGTCGCGGTCGGTTTCGGGTTCCTGGCGAAGATGCTGCAGGCGTTCCTGGTGCTCCCGGCGTTCGCGCTCGCCTACCTCGTCGCGGCGCCGGTGCCGCTCGGCAAGCGGCTGCTGCACCTGCTGGGCGCGCTGCTTTCCACGGTAGCGGCGGCCGGCTGGTACCTCGTGGTGGTCGCGCTGTGGCCGGCGGCCGACCGCCCGTTCATCGGCGGCTCCCAGACGAACTCGTTGTGGGAACTGGTCTTCGGCTACAACGGCTTCGGCCGCATCACCGGCGACGAGGTCGGCAGCGTCGGCGGCGGCGCCGGCCGCGGCTGGGGCTCGACCGGCCTGACCAGGCTCTTCGGCACCGAGATGGCGGGCGGCATCGCGTGGCTGCTGCCGGCGGCCCTGCTGGCACTGGGCGCCGGCCTGTGGTTCACCCGCAGCGCCCCGCGCACCGACCGCTCCCGCACGGCGCTGCTCCTGTGGGGCGGCTGGCTGGTCGTGACGGCGCTGGTGTTCAGCTACATGGGCGGCATCATCCACCCGTACTACACGGTGGCACTGGCCCCACCGATCGCGGCACTGGTCGGCACGGCGGCGGTCCAGCTGTGGCGCCTGCGTTCCCGCCCGGCCGCCTCCGGCCTCCTGAGCGGCGGCGTGGCCCTGACGGCCCTCACGGCGTACCTGGTGCTGGCGGGCTCGACGTGGCTGGCCCCGACGATCCTGGTGGGCGGCCTGCTGGCCACGGTGGCGCTGTTCTTCGCGGCCCAATTGACTCGCTGGGCCGCCACCGCGGTCGCCGTCCTCGCCCTCGTCGTGACGTTGTCGGGCACGGGCGCGTACACCCTGGCCACGGCATCGGCGCCCCACAGCGGCGCAATCCCATCAGCAGGCCCGTCCTCCGGCTTCGGCGGCGGACGCGGAGGTGGCCCGGGTTCGCTGCTGAGCACGACGACGCCCGGCGCTTCGCTCACGTCGTTGCTGCAGCAGGACGCCTCCCACTACACGTGGACGGCGGCCACGGTCCTGTCCAACGCGGCGGCGGGCTACCAGTTGGCGAGCGGCGCCCCGGTGATGGCGGTCGGCGGGTTCAATGGGACGGACCCATACCCGACGCTGGCGCAGTTCCAGCAGTACGTGGCGAGCGGCCGGATCCACTACTTCCTCGGTGAGGGCATGACGATGCAGGGCAGCAGCGGTTCCGACGCGGCCCAGCAGATCGCCGAGTGGGTGGCCGAGCACTATCAGTCGTCCACTGTGGACGGTGTAACGGTCTACGACCTGACTACCGCCAACTAGCAACCGGACGACTACTCTCCGTTGAAGATTGACAGGGGGCTATCTCACATTCAGTAAGCATGAAATCATCGCCGCACCCTGCGGCATGCATGGGGAGCGTGCCAAATGGACTTAAGCGTGGCAACTCGTTCCCTCAGGCTCGCACGAATAGGGCCTATGACGAACGGGAGTCCATCGGTGGCCGACGCTGTGGTTGGGCAGGTCAGAAGGCTGGGCCAGCTCGACAAGCTGATCAACGCCTTCGGCGAGGAGGCATTCCTCACCGATCACTTCCACCGCCAGCAGGCCGGTCGAGGCGTTCTGTTCGCGGCGTGGATCAAGGGCAAGGCTGCCGGCGTGGTTTACCTGCGCCTCGAGAAGGCCGAAGAGAAGAAGATCGACAGGTACCTCAAGGGCGTCCCCCAACTCACCCATCTCGAGGTTCTGGAGAAGTACCGCAGCAAGGGGGTCGGCCGCGCTCTGATCAAGGCCGTCGAGAAGCACGCCGCAAGTCTCGGCAACGAGCGGATCACGCTCGCGGTGCGGACCGACAACGACCGGGCCGCCCGACTCTACGAGCGGCTCGGGTACGAAGACTGGGGACACCAAAAGGTGACTTGCCGCGCCTATCCGATCCCAGCCAAGGGATGGTTCCCGAAGCGCGAGCGGGAAATCTGCCACGTGCTCGTCAAGAACATCACGAGCGTCATGCCCACACCCGCGCCATCGGCCGAGCCGGCGGTAGCTGCTTTCGCCTGAGTCCGGCGCTGATACGCCCGTCGACACCAGGCTGAGCGATGTTGCCGATGCGCAGCGTCGTGAGCGCCTCCTCGATCCCCCATCCGCCGCGGTGGTCACGCCGGAGTTCACGAACGTGCCTGCGCCAGCGCACGCAGTCGCTCTGCCAAGCGCGCAAGTAGTCGACGCACAGTTCCGGGCTGATCAGGTGACTGCGACCGATCGCGGCCTTCAGCGCATTGACCATCCTCCCTCGCTGCGCCGGCTCGATCACTGACGCCTCTACCCGCGAGATCGTCGTCCGGATGACCTCTCGTCTCGCGGCGATGAACGCAGCCCAGTAGGTGGCGTTGGCGTCCGCAAGACCCCTGCCGTTGTCCAACAGACCGAACACACCTTCGGCGAGGGTGTCGCCCAGTTCCTCACCTCGTGCCCGCCGCGGATCGCTGTACGGGTCGTAGTCGTATTGGAACGCGGACCCCGTGACAGCCGACGAGCGCAGCCGCAGCCCGTCCAGCAAGAAGAACCAGTCTTCGTTGTAGATATTGGGGAAGAACGAGCCGAGGGCGGATTCCCCGACCACCATCGCTCCACCGCCGATGAACGTGTCCTGGCAGACGCCAACGTCGCGGAGTGCGTGGCAGACGACCGAGTTGTCCGGCATGCCGGTGTTCGCGAGACCGACGACTGGGTGCTCTTGGAGCAACCCGGCCGCAGCGAGGAGGTCACCCGGCTTCGGCAGCACGATGTCGTCGTCGAGGAAGACGATCCGCTTCCACCCGGCGAGGCTCGCCACGAGCAACCCCAGATTGCGCTTCAGGCTGGTGTCGGCGTGGCGGTGGAACCGCGTCTTCCGGAGCAGCTTGTCGGTGGCGAACTCGGGCACGACACCGGGAGGCAGCAGGTCCACGTCGATGGCGGTCACCCGGACGCCCGCCCGCTTGGCCACCAAGGCCGCGGTGGACGCGTTCGCCCGCAGGCTGCACAACAACAGCAAGTGCGTGTTGAGCTGCTTCGCCGCACTGATGGCGTGCTCGAGGTAGGCGGACGGTCGCCCATTGGGCACGATGATCGCGTCCAGCGGCGCGTGCGGTGCCCCGGCGGCTTCGACGGGGGTCAGCAGTTCTCGGTGGGACTCGTGCTGCCTTGCGTTCACGCGGCAGCCTCCGGCCATTCGTGCAACCGGTTCTCCTCGAGGGTCCAGTCCGGGGTGAGCCCCATGCCCGCCACCACGGGCACCCGGCTGATTATGCTGAAGGATTCGGCGTCGCCGAACCGCTGGCTCAAGTACTCCTGGTTCCGGTCGCGGAACCGGCTGTCCGTCAGCGCGCGGACCGCTCCGAGCGTGCCTCGACCGTACATGCCGTTGCACACGGTCACCGTGCGCTTTTGGTTGAACGGACTGACGCCGCGGTAGAAATGGGCCACGTCCTCCAAAAGCCGGCCTCGACTATCCAACTCCGGCGGGAAGAGCGTCTTCTTGCCGTGACGTTCGACTTCGAAGCCACCGTGCCCGCTGGTCGGCTCGTTGCCGTCGCGAACGACCTGCAGCACCGGCAAGTCGACGCGTTCGATGACGTCGCGAGTCACCGTGTTCCAGTCGACTCCGCCGAGCAACACCAGGTGGGTCGTGTAGAGGTCAGGAGTCAACTCGTCATTCGTGTGAAAAGTGACCGCGTTTTCCGGGTTCGTCGCCCTGATGTGCCCGAACAACTCGATCAAAGCATCCGGGTCGGCGTAGGTGTACAGGGAGGCGAAGTCGGCGCTCTCCGGGTCGGCGTAGGAGAAGTGTTCCCTGAGCTTCGCGGGGAGCTGAGCGCAGACGATAGTGATGTCTTCGCCTTCTTGGAACTTCCAGACCTTCGCCCGCGGCACCGGGTTGCCCCTCTTGCCTTCGCGGAGCACCAGTAGCTCTTCCAGGAGGCCTTTGCGCTCGGCACGCTCCTCGTCCGTCAGTTCTTCCACCGGGAGAACGCGCAAGCTTTCGGCGCTCATCGACCGGCGGGTCGCGAACAGCGTCGCGTAGGCCTCCAACCGCTTCACCGGCGGGCGGACCACCTTGTCGGTGTTCTCCCACGACGAGATGAGCGAGACGCTGAGCGGCTTGTCCCCGCCGAGCGCTTCGGCCAGTTGAGCCTGCGTGATGCCGGCTTCGGGCCAATGCCGCTCGCGCAGGTGCCGGAGGCGGCGAGGCAGCTCAGGCCGCGGCATGCTCGGGGACACGACCTCGCCACCCTTCAGCAAATTTCAGCACTGCCAGCAGGTGCGCTGATCATACTCCTCACGGAGCAACCCCATCGCGGCAACCTCCAAGTCTGAAGACTGAAGTGTTACGTCTGGCCTAATTCCGCCGCACCAAACCGATAACGTCGATCCATCTCGGTTGTTCCAAGGTACTCCATCCCATACAGTGAACTTGACTGAACTTCAGTTCACACCTGAAGGCAGGAGCGGGCCATGGACACCTCAGCCGACTTACCCCGGCACTGGGCCGTCGTTCCGGTCGACATCGAGAATGCGACCGGACGGATGGACTCGGTGCGTTCCCAGCCCCGCAACGTCCTCTTCTCGCCGCTCGATGAAGCCTGGCGGCCGCCTGGACCGGCCCCGGCTACCGCGGCCGGCTCGCCGACCGAGGTGAGAACGCGCCGCGTCTGGTCCGCCCGGACGACATCGACATCACCTGCCGTCTCGTCGACGCACCCGAACTCGAGCGACAGCTGCGTATCAACGCCGGACGCGTCGCGCTCCGCGTCTCGCAGGAGATGCACCGCTCGGTCGTCCGGCACGGCTTCCCCGACGTCGAGGCGGCCGAACCGGAAGAGGACCTGATCGCCTCGGACCGCAACGGAGGTGGGGCAGTGGAACCGACGGCATTCCCAGCCGGTCCGGCTCCGGCCGACCGGCGGGCGACGCGCGATCTGCGGCGGCAAGGGGTGATCAGCACCGGCCGGAGACGACTGACGGTCTACCCGCTTGGCCGAATTTCGACGAATCGCGAGCTGAATCCCGCCTTCTGAGTCACCTGACACACAAGGCGCGGCGTTCCGGAGGTTTTCTGGATCCACCGAGGAGGAGGGCACTCAATGGACCCCTACACCACCGCCGCGCCGCGCGGCAGCCGCTGGCGCCGCGGCGTCTACGCCGCCGGGCTCGTCATCCCGTTCACCGCGTCCCAAGTCTGGGCGCTGCTGGTGCTGCTGCGCCTCGCGCCGCTCGACGGCCTCGTCGGCCAGGCCGTCGTGCTCGTCCTGATGGGATCCGTCGCCGCGGTCTGGGCGGGGTGGCGGTGGACCTGGCGGCTCGGCAAGGACAAGGACCTGCGGCCCGCCCCCAAGACCCGGATCCCGACATGACGTCCGGGCCGGCGATCGTCGCGGCCATCGTGGCCGCGACCGGCGCCGGACGTCTCCTGCACCACCTCGGCGGTGTCCTCCGCCGACGCCCGACCGAAAGGAGCACGGACATGACCAGCAAGCAGCCGTCCTTCCCGCTGCGCGTCTACCACTGGCGGTGGGAGATCCTGGCCGTCACCCTGCTCCCCTACTGCGTCGTGACCTTCGCGCTGTGGGCGGGTCCGCTGTGGGCGTCGGCGCTCCTGGCCCTCACGCTCGGCTGGGCGGTGCTGCGCCGCCGCCAGGTCCGCGCCCGGTTCCGCGCGGTGGCGCTGCAGCACCGGCTGCGGGCGGTGTTCCCGCACCTGCGCCTCCCCGGCGGCCGGCCCACCATCCTCTGGAGCCGTCCGCGCGGCGGTGACGTCGTCGTGTCGCTGTACGGGCGCGAGGCCTTCGACCACCTGCACCGCCACCGCTCGGTCCTGGCGGAGGCGTGCTCGGTGCCGGAGGTGTACGTCGACCGGCACCCGCGGTACGCGAGCCTGGTGACGCTCACGATCAGCGCGGACGCGCCGAAGCGCGAGCCGGGCCGGGCGTCCTTGCCGAGCAACGTGGTGCCGCTGCGCGCCCACAGCTGAGCGCCGCTGCCCGGTGTCCACCGCTCGGACACCGGGCGCGGCGCACAGCAACCGCACAGAGAGATCACACGATCACCAAAGCGGCGGCCGCGACCGTGGGGGCATGACAGCCACCGCCCCCGCACCGCGGCCCGGGACCGTCCCGGTCGACCTGGCCGGCCCGCAGCCCGTTCTCGACGTCGTCATCCCGGTCTACAACGAAGAGGCCGACCTCGAACCGTGCATCCGACGGCTGCACGCGCACCTGGCCGAACACGTCTCCTACCCGTACCGGATCACCGTCGCGGACAACGCGAGCACCGACGCGACGCTGCAGGTGGCGGAAAGACTGGCCCGCGAGTTCCCCGAGGTGGCCGTCCACCACCTCGACGAAAAGGGCCGCGGCCGCGCGCTCAACGCCGTCTGGCGGGCCTCCGACGCGGCTGTCCTCGCCTACATGGACGTCGACCTCTCCACCGATCTCGCCGCGCTCGGGCCGCTCGTCGCGCCCCTGCTCTCCGGGCACTCGGATCTCGCCATCGGCAGCAGGCTCGCCCGGGGGGCGCGAGTGGTGCGGGGGCCGAAGCGCGAGTTCATTTCCCGCTGCTACAACCTGATCCTCCGCTCGACGCTGGCCGCGAAGTTCAGCGACGCGCAGTGCGGCTTCAAGGCGATCCGCGCGGACGTCGCCCGCGAGCTGCTGCCGCACGTCGTCGACACCGGCTGGTTCTTCGACACCGAGCTGCTCGTCCTGGCGCAGCGCGCCGGGCTGCGGATCCACGAGGTGCCGGTCGACTGGGTCGACGACCCGGACTCGTCGGTCAACATCGTCAAGACCGCCACCGAGGACCTCAAGGGCATCGCCCGCGTCACGAAGGCCACCTTCACCGGCGAAATCCCGGTCAGCAAGCTGCGCGAGCAGCTCGGCCGTCAGCCGATCGGGATCGACGCGCCAGGCGTGCCGCCGCGGCTGGTGACGCAGCTGGTGCGGTTCGCCGCGATCGGCGTCAGCAGCACGCTCGCCTACCTCGTGCTGTTCCTGCTGCTGCGGACGGTCGTCGGCGCGCAGGCCGCGAACTTCACCTCGCTGCTGGTGACCGCGATCGGCAACACCGCGCTGAACCGGCGGCTCACGTTCGGCATCCGCGGCCGCGCCGGCGCCGGGCGGCACCAGTTCGAAGGGCTGATCGTGTTCGGCCTCGGCTTGGCGCTGACGAGCGGATCGCTGGCGCTGCTCAACGGATCCACCACACCCGGCCTCGTCCTGGAGATCACCGTGCTCGTGCTGGCGAACCTCGCCGCCACGGTGCTCCGTTTCCTGCTCCTGCGCGGCTGGGTGTTCAACCCGCGCCGCCAGGCCGCCACCCAGAAGGAGTCCTGATGACCGCCGTCCTGCCCGCCCCGGTTTCCGAACCGAGGCACCGGAAGGAGTCCGCGCCGCACGCACCGCCGCGCTGGGTGCGCCCGGCCGCGTTCGGGCTGCTGGCCGCGACCGCGGTGCTCTACTTCTGGAACCTGACCGCGTCCGGCTACGGCAACTCCTTCTACGCGGCGGCCGTGCAGTCCGGGACGCAGAGCTGGAAGGCGTGGCTGTTCGGCTCGCTCGACTCGGGCAACGTGCTGACCGTCGACAAGCCGCCGGCCGCGTTGTGGGCCGGCACGTTGTTCGCGCGGATCTTCGGTTTCTCGAGCTTCACCGTGCTGGCACCGCAGGCGCTGATGGGCGTCGCGTCCGTCGGGATCCTGTACCTCACGGTGAAGCGGACCTCGGGCCCGGTCGCCGGGCTGCTGGCAGGGGCGATTCTGGCGGTGACGCCGGTAGCGGCGCTGATGTTCCGGTTCAACAACCCGGACGCGCTGCTCGTGCTGCTCATGGTCGCGGGCGCCTACTTCGTCGTGCGGGCCACGGAAAAGGCGAGCCCGCGGTGGCTCGCGCTGGCCGGCGTCGCGATCGGATTCGGCTTCCTGACGAAGATGATGCAGGCGTTCCTGGTGCTGCCCGCGTTCGGGCTGGTGTACCTGCTCGCCGCGCCGACGTCGCTGGGCAGGCGGCTGCTGCACCTCGGCGGCGCGGTCGTCGCGCTGGTCGTCTCGGCGGGCTGGTTCATCGCGCTGGTCGAGCTGTGGCCGGCGGCGTCGCGGCCGTACATCGGCGGGTCCGAAGGGGACAGCCTGCTCGAACTCGCGTTGGGCTACAACGGTTTGGGCCGCATCTTCGGCGGCGAGGGCAACGGCGGCGGCATGGGTGGCGGCATGGGCGGCAACACCGGGTTCGGCGGGTCGACCGGCCTGTTCCGGATGTTCGGTTCGAGCTTCGGCACGGAGATCTCGTGGCTGCTGCCCGCCGCGCTGATCGGGCTGGTCGCCGGGTTGTGGTTCACCCGCCGCGCGCCGCGCACCGACCGCACCCGGCTGGCGCTGGTCCTGTGGGGCGGCTGGCTGGTCGTGACGGCGGCGGTGTTCAGCTTCATGAGCGGCACGGTCCACCCGTACTACTCGGTGGCGCTCGCGCCGGCGATCGCCGGGCTGGTCGCGATTTCGGGCCGCGCGCTGTGGCAGGGCCGCACGAACCTCGCGCCGCGGGCGGTGCTGGCGGGGATGGTCGTGGCGACGGCGGTGTGGTCGTTCATCCTGCTCGACCGGACGCCCGACTGGTTCCCGGCGCTGAAGTGGTTCGTCGCGGTGCTGGGCGTGCTGGTCGGCACGGTGCTGGTGATGGGCGCGCCCGCGTCGCGCCGGCTGGTCGCCGTCGTGGCGGCGGCCCTGGTCCTGACCATCGGGGTGTCGTCCGCGGCGTACGGCGTCGAGACGGCTTCGGTGGCCCACAGCGGTTCGATCCCGACGTCCGGCCCGACGTCGAGCGGCTTCGGCGATGGTGGTTTCGGTGGTGAGGATTCTTCGTCGAGCGCGGTCGGTTCGCTTTTGGCGAAGACCACGACGACGTGGGCCGCGGCGACAACCGGCTCGCAGAGCGCGGCATCGCTGGAACTGGCCAGCGGCAAGGCGGTGATCGGAATCGGCGGCTGGAGCGGCTCGGACCCGGCCCCGACGCTGGCCGAGTTCAAGGCGTACGTGGCGGCGGGCGAGATCAAGTACTACATCGAGGGTGGCCGGGGAGGCGGGCCGGGGGGCGGTTCGTCGGAGATCACGGACTGGGTGACGGCGAACTTCACCGCCACCACGGTCGACGGCCAGACGGTGTACGACCTGCAGAGCTGACGGCACGCACCCAGGGGCGTGAGCGCGATCCGGCGCTCACGCCCCTTTCGGGCGCAGGTGGTGGCTGATGTCGCCGACGAGGTCCACCGTCACCCGGCGTTCCGTGAAGTGCCACTGGCCGCCCCGGGCGGCGAACCGGTCCGCGTACCGGCCCGCCGCGATCGTCTGCAGCGGCAGGCCCGGAACCGCCTGCAGCACCGTGAAGTACGCGCTCGAAGTGGCGGTCGATCCCGTCACCTCCACCGCCACGTTCGTCGTCACGTGCTTAGTGCGCGGGGTTCCGTCCTCGTACACGATCACCGTCTCGCGCAGCATTCGCTCGACCGCCGCCGCTCCGAACGACGAACCGCCGCTGCCCACGAACGATCCGTGCGCGAACAGCTCGCCCACCCCGGCGAAATCTCCCGCGTCGACCAGGGCGGCGTAGGAAAAGATCAAGTTCGCCAGCGCCCGGTAGTCGTCCACCGAAACGATCTTACAGGGAAAGTACAAGTACTTTCCCTAGTGCGCGCCACGCCGCCAGCGGCGGAAACGCACGGCAAAGTCTCAGACGGTCCACAGGTTCGGCGCGGATCATGGGCTTCAGAGGGGATGAGGAGGCCGCGATGATCACCACCCGTCCGGGGTACCCGCGCTGGCACACCGCGAGCGCGCAGGGCCCCCGCTCGCTCAACGCCGACGCCGTCGGGGCGTACGCCGCCGCCGGTGGGCCCGGCGTCGTCTTCGCGCTCGCCGACGGGGTCGGCGACGATCCCGCCGCCGCCAAGGCCGCCCGTGCCGCCGCCGCGGCCGCCGCGCGCACTCCCGTCCACAAAGGACCGGTCGAGGCGGTGCTCGCCGCGCAGCGCGCCGTGCGCCAGCAGACCGGCGGGGACGCCGTGCTCGTCGTCGCGATGCCGGCCGAACACGGCGGCTACCGCATCGCCTGGGTCGGCGACGCCCGCGCGTACTCCTGGGACGGCACCACGCTCTCCCGGCTGACCACCGACCACACGCTCGCCGAGTACTTCCGCGCCCGCCACCAGCCGGTGACGCCGCGGATGGAGCACGTCGTCACGACCAGCGTCCGCACCACCGAACCGCACGAGATCGGCACGGCCGAGACCACGAGCGCGGGCCTGCTGCTGACCAGCGACGGCATCCACAAGCCGCTCGCCGGCGCCGGCATCCGCGCCGTGCTGGCCCAGCCGGGCACGGGCGCCGCCGAACTCGTCGAGGCGGCGCTGGCCCGCGGCGGCTCCGACAACGCGACCGCCATCTACGTCGAACCCCTGGAGGCCGACAGCACGACGGTGCGATTTCCCGTCGCCGCGTGAACCCGGTTAACCCCGTTTCAGCTGCCGGTACTCCCGCAGCACGAGGACGATGATCACGACGTCGAGCGCGGCGAAGAACGGCAGCGCGATCGAGTGGGTGTGCACGGCCCGGAAGATCTCGTAGACCACGAAGGCGGCGAGGATGACGGCGGCCACCGGGTAGGCGCGGACGATCTTGCGGGCCAGCGCCCACACGAGGCCGAGCTTGATGAGCCCGTGGGCCAGCAGGTAGGCGACGGCGAACGTCTTGGTGTCACCGTCGATGAAGTTCTCCGTCGCCGACTCCAGGTGCCGCGCGAGGGTGCCCGAGGGGTCGCCGAGCAGGTCGCGTGTGATCACCGCGTGGGTGAACCCGCTGACGGCGGACGCCGGGATGAAGGCGAGGATCAGGGCCCCGACGACCTGCAGAGCGCCGTCGAGGCCCTTGATCGCGATGGCGACCCGGAAGAACTTCTCGGTCGCCGTGGTCTTCGCTTCCGTCATGCACCCCAGCTCAGCACAAACCGCAGGTCAGCGCACCTGGGACAGAGCGGGCGGAACGGACTTCGTGCCCCACGTCGTCGGCGTGTCGCTCAGCGAGAATCGGATCTTGCCCGCGCGGAGCAGGTCCGCGTGGGAGATCCAGCCGCGGTCGTAGCCGCGCGACCCGACCCGGACGTCCTTGGTGTACTGCAGCTTCGCCGCGCTCGCGCCGGGTGCCTCGATCTCGATCTTGCGGCCGCCGGCCGGGCGGATCTCGACCTTCTCGAACATCGGGGTGCTGAGCAGGTACGTCCCGGAGCCGGGCTGGGCTTCGAAGACGCCGGTCATGCCGAAGACGAGCCACGACGAGATGGTGCCGAGGTCGTCGTTGCCGGGCATGCCGTACGGCGTGTCGGTGAAGAGCGTCCGCGCCGCGCGCAGCACGGCCGACGTCTTCCACGGCGCCCCCGTCCAGCTGTACATCCAGGGTGCGTGCAGGTCGGGCTCGTTGTTCGGGTTGAAGGCGAAGTTGTTGTGGTAATCGTACGCGCCGTGGACCCAGGAGTCTTTGGCGGCCTTCGCCGGGTCGGTGAGCAGCAGCGGCAGGTCGAAGAACGTGTCGAGCCGCTTCTCGGCCTGCGTCGGGCCGCCCATCAGGCCGAACAGCTTGGCCGTGTCCTGCTGGGCGAGCCACTGGTACTGCCACGGCGTGCCCTCGTGGAAGCCGGTCGACTGCGCCGGGTCGGGGTTGCCGACGCCGGTGCCGTCCGCGGCCTTGGTGCGCGGGAAACCCGTGAACCCGTGGGATTCGACGCCGGTGTCCCACAGGTTCGCGAAGTTGCCGCAGCGGGCGGAGAGCGTCGCGGCCTTGTCGCGGTAGCCCAGCCCGGCCGCCATTGTGGACAGTGCGCAGTCGGCGAGCGCGTATTCGAGGGTCGCCGAACCGGCCTGGCGGGTGTCGCCGTAGGTGTAGCCGGGGAGGTCCTGGTAGCCGATCCAGCCGTTCTTCACGTACGTCGGGTTGCCGTCGCGGCCGCGGAAGACGGACTGGTCCGCCGGCACCTCGTTGGCGTTGCGCCACAAGGCGTCGAAGAGCTGGCGCGCGGTCTTGTCGTCCAGGATGCCGCGGCGGTAGTTGTCGACCACCCACGGCGTGACGGGGTCGCCGCTCATCACGTTCGTCTCGCCGCCGCCGAGCGCCCAGCGCGGGACCCAGCCGCCGTCCTGGTAGATCTTGAGGACGGACTTGGTCATGTCCGCGGCCTTGTCCGGGTGCAGGAGCGCGACCAGCTGGTTCTGCGAGCGGTAGGTGTCCCAGAGCGAGAACATCTGGTAGTACGTGTCACGGCTGCGGTGCACCGCGTCGTCGAAGCCGCGGTAGGAACCGTCCACATCGGACCCGACGGACGGGTGCAGCAGCGACCGGTACAGCGCGCTGTAGTAGGTGCGCTGGTCCGCGGTCGTCCCACCGGCGACGCGCAGCCGGTTCAGCTCGTCTTCCCAGGTGTCGTGCGCTTGCTTTTCGGCCTTGCCGAACGACTTGGGCTGCTCGGTGCCGCGGTTCAGCCGGGCGCCGTCGACCGACGTGTACGACAGGCCGACCGAGGCGCCGACCTGGTTCTTCTCGGTCCCGAAGCTGAGCCAGGCGCCGGTGCGCCGGCTGCCGAGCTTCGCGTCACGCTGGTTCGCGGTCAGCTTGTCGTCGGTCCAGGTGCCGAAGCCGGTGAACTTCCGGTCGAACTTGGCGCTGAAGAAGACCTTGTAGCGCTCTTTCTGGGTCTCCCAGCAGAAGTTGCCGCCCTGCAGCCAGCCCTCGACGGTGTCGTCGCCGACGACGTGCACGTCCCCGGCGTAGGTGTAGCCGTTGCTCTCGCCGACCTCGATCAGGACGTTCTGGCTCGCACCGGCCGGGAAGGTGTAGCGGTGCTGGCCCGTGCGCTGGGTGGCGGTCAGCTCGGCTTCGACGCCGTTGCCGAGCTTGACGCCGTAGTACCCGGGCCGGCGCGTCTCGTCGGCGTGGCTGAACTTGGCGCCGTACTGCGCGGGATCGCTGCTGGTCACGGCGCCGGTGGTGGGCATGAAGCGGAAGTTGCCCATCGTCTGGCAGCCGACCCCGGAGAGGTGGGTGTGGCTGAAGCCGAGGGTCGTGTCCTGGGCGTAGTCGTAGGACGCGTACTTCTTGAGCTGGGTGTCCGGGCTGAGCTGCACCATCCCGAACGGGGTGGTGGCGCCCGGGAAGGTGGTGCCGTCCCCGTTGTTGCCGATCGAGGTGTCGACGAGCGTGGTGGGGTCGTCGGCGAACCTCGGTCCGGCGGCCTGCGCGGGGGTCGCGAGGGCCATCGTGGTGGCTCCGGCGAGCAAGGTGGCAAGGACGCGTGTCCGCGCTCTCATCCCGTGTCCTCCTGACAACGTTGTCACATCGGTCGTGTGATCTTTTCCGTTGTCCGGTGGACATTGCAAGCCCCGCACGCCGGATCAGACCTGGTGCGTCACGTGCCCACCGAGGATGGTCGCCGTCACCGGGAGGTTTCGCAGGTCCGACGGCGACAGCGCCGACGGGTCGGTCGCCGTCACCATGAGGTCCGCCACGTCGCCCACCGCCACGCCGCGGCGGCCGTCCGAGGACGCGGCCAGTGCGTCGGGGAACGGGATCGACTGCTCCGGGTGCCACGGCGGCCGGTCGTCGTCGGTGCGGGCGACCGCCGAGGCGATCCCGTCCCAGGGGTCCAGCGGTGCCACCGGGGCGTCCGAGCCGAACTCCAGGCGGGCGCCCGATTCCAGCAGCGACCGGTACGGGAACGCGCGCGAAGTCCGGCCGTGCCAGTGGCGGTCCGCCACGTCCCGGTCGTCGGGCTGGTGGGCCGGCTGGACCGACGCCACCAGGCCCAGAGCCGCGAACCGCGGGACGTCGGCCGGGGCGAGCAGCTGCGCGTGCTCGATGCGGCCCGGGCAGCCGACCTCCTCGAACGCGTCCAGGGCGATGCTGTTGGCGTGGTCCCCGATCGCGTGGACCGCCGGGAGCAAGCCGTGGTCGAAAGCCCGCCTCAGCAACGGAACCAGCGCGGCCGGCGGCAGTTCCAGCAGTCCCGGGGAACCGCTTCCCGGGTAGGGGTCGTGGCAGTAGGCCGTGCGGGTGTTGAGGGAGCCGTCCACGAAGAGCTTGAACGGGCCGACCGTGACGAGCCCGCCGGAATCCGGGAGGACGTCGCCCGTGCGGTGTCCGCGCTCGATGGTCTGGTCCAGGAGGTGCTTCGCGATCACGCACGACACCCGGGTCGACGGCGTACCGCGGCGGGTCCAGTCCGCCACCGTGTCCGCGTACTCGTAGTCGACGATCCGGGTCACGCCGCGCGCGGCCGCCGCCGCCAGTGCCTCGGCCACCCACGCGTCCTGCGTTTCGATCGACGCCGTGGGGAGCTGGGCCGTCGCGCTCATGCAGTCGGCTTCCAGCAGGACGCCGGTCGGGTGGTCGCGGCCGATCAGCTTCAGGGCCGCCGGGCTCAGCCAGAGGGTGTGGAGGTCGGCGCCGAACAACGCGACCGCGCGGCCGGGCAGCGCGCGCTGCAGCATGTCCTTGTGCGGCAGGTCCGGCCACAGCCCGTCGCGGAAGCCCGCGCCCACCACCAGCTCCGACTGCGGCGCGGGCGTCGCCAGCAGATGCGCCAGCAGCAGCTCGATCGCCTCCGCCGCCGACCGGGCCGCGTCCAGGGGGATGCGACGGCGGGACGTCGCCCACTGCACGACGTGGACGTGCGCGTCCACCAAGCCCGGCAGCAGCGTGCCGCCGTGCCCGTCGACCACCCGAGCGGCGAACCCGGCGGACCCGGGCTCGGTGATGGCCGTGACGCGGCCGTCGTTCACGCGGACGTCCGCGAGCTCGCCGCCGAGCCCGGGGCGCACGCGGCGCAGCAGGAGATCGTCCATGCCGCTTACCTTGCCAGCCTGCCCCCGTCCGGGTGAAGCACGGCTTGGTACGGGGAATTTCCGGGTACCAGAAGCGTTGTAAGAGATGGCAGCCGTCGCCCGCCGAAGGGTCAGGGCCGGTCCATGGGCGCCGCCTTCACAAGCCGCGCAGGGTTCGACTCCCTCGGTTGCCGCTCAGGCCGGGATGTCTCGTCGTCGCAAGGCGACGAGGCCGCCCAAGCCGGCCGCCGAAGCGATCAGGACCAGCCACAGCACCGGGGCCACCGAGAACGTCCCTCCCGGCAAGCGCGCCAGGTGCTGGAACGGCGAAACGCCCAGCACCGCCGGGCTCCACCGCAAGGCCGATCCCACCAGCGACACCAGCAGGAACGCGCCCAGCAGCCCCCACGCCGCCGCGGCGAAGCGCGGGACGAAGCCGATCAGCGCCGCCACCAGCCCCGCCATCACCCACACCGCAGGCAGCTGCGCCAGCGCCGCCGGGACCAGTGACGCGCCGGTCCCGTACGCCAAGCCGGTCGCCAGCCCGGTGACCGCCAGCAGGAACGCCGAACCCGCGAGCGCGATCAGCCCGTGCGCCGACGCCCAGCCGGTCCGCCCGACCGCCGTCGCCAGTACCGGTTCCGCGCGGCCCGCCGCCTCCTCGGCTCGCAGCTTCAGCATCGCCTGCACCGCGTACCCCGCCGCCACGAGGCCGAACAACGTCATCGTGCCCGCGAGGTAGGCGTCCGTCACCGCGCCACCACCGCCGACGCGGGAGAACACCGCCCCGACGGCCGGGTTGTCCCGCATCATCTCCGCGACGTTCCGCGCGACCCCGCCCATCAGCAGCCCGATCAGCGCGAGGCAGCCGGTCCAGACCACCAGCGTCCCCCGCTGCAGCCGCCAGGCCAGCGCCCACGGCGAGCGCAGGGACGCCTTCGCCGTCGCCCGCCCCGGCCGCGCGGGCAGCAGGGCCGCACCGAGGTCACGCCGTGCGGACACCGCGACCGCCACGGCCACCAGCAGCCCCGAAGCCGAGACGCCCAGCGCGAGGACCCACCACTGTTCCCCCGCGAACGGCCGCAGCCGGTGCGCCCAGCCGATCGGCGACAGCCACGAGAGCCAGCCCGCCGAGCCGCTGCTGTCGCCCGCCGCGCGCAGCAGGAACGCCAGCACCAGCACGCCGATCCCGATGCCCCGCGCACCGCCCGTACCCCACGTGAGCTGCGCCGCGACCGCACCGACGCCGGCGAACACCCAGCCGCACAACGAAAACCCGAGCCCCAGCGCCAGCGCGCCGGCGGCGGGGACGCCCTGCGCGGCCAGCCCGGCCCCGGTCACCAGGCCGTGGACCAGGCACGCCCCGCAGGCCGCGATGACCGCGGCCGCCAGTCCGGCGTGCCGCCCGACGACGGTCGCGCCGGTCAGCTCCCGACGGCCCGCCTCCTCCTCGGCCCGGGTGTGCCGGACGACGGTGAGCAGCGCGATCAGCCCGGCGACGACCGGGACGAACCCGCACTGCCACGCCAGCAGGTTTCCTGCCGACGGGCCGTAGAGCGGGCCGTTGCGGACCACGAACGTCGCGCTGGACGCGTTGAGGTCGTAGAAGCGCTGCCGCGACAACGCGTCCGGGTACGCCGCCTCGATCGACGACAGGTAGCCCATCGGCGCGGCCGCGAGGCATACGATCCACAGCGGCATCAGCAGCCGGTCGCGGCGCAGCACCAGCCGCAGAAGGGCGAAGGTCCCGGTCATCGCGCCGCTCCGACCGGCTCGTAGTGGCGGAGGAACAGCTCCTCGAGCGTCGGCGGGCGGCTCACCAGGTTCCGCAGCCCGGCCCCGGCCAGGTGCCGCATCACGTCGTCCAGCGACGACTGGTCGACGGACAGGTGGACGTGAGAGCCGTACGAGCTGAGGTCGTGGACGCCCGGCAGCGACCCCAGGTCCGCCGGCACGTGCGCGAGCGACGCGTCGATCGTGATCCGCCCGAGGTGCCGCAGCTCGTCCAGGGTGCCCGACTCGACGGTGCGCCCGGCCCGGATGATCGTCACGCGGTCGCACAGCGCCTCGACCTCGGAAAGGATGTGCGAAGAGAGCAGCACCGTCCGGTCGCCGCGTTCGCGCTCCTCCGCGACGACCTGCCGGAACACCTCTTCCATCAGCGGGTCGAGCCCGGACGTCGGCTCGTCGAAGACCAGCAGCTCCACATCGGACGCCAGCGCCGCCACGAGCGCGACCTTCTGCCGGTTACCCTTGGAGTAGGTCCGGCCCTTCTTCCGCGGGTCGAGGTCGAACCGCTCGATCAGCTCTGCGCGCCGCCGGACGTCGAGGCCGCCGCGCAGCCGGCCGAGCAGGTCGATGACCTCGCCACCGGTGAGGTTGGGCCAGAGGGTGACGTCGCCCGGCACGTACGCGAGCCGCCGGTGCAGCTTCGTCGCGTCGGTCCACGGGTCGCCGCCGAGCAGGGTGACGCGGCCGCCGTCGGCCCGCACCAGCCCCAGCAGGACGCGGATCGTCGTGGTCTTGCCGGCGCCGTTGGGCCCGAGGAACCCGTGCACCTCGCCGGTGTGAACGGTCAGGTTGAGCCCGTCGAGGGCCTTCGCCGGACCGAACGCCTTGGTGAGGCCGTCGGCGGTGATCGCTTCGGCCATCGTCATTCCTTCCGTTCGTACGCGGCCAGCGCTTCGCGGGCCTTTTCGAGGACTTCGGCGTCGCCGAGCGGGTTCAGGAACAGGTGCCCGGCGGCCAGCGACATGCGCAGCATCGCCTCGTTCGTGCCCGGCTCCTCGCCGAGCGCGCGGGCGACGTGGTCCTGCAGGATCATCAGCCCGCCGGTCATCGCGGCGAGCGCGGCGGCGACACCTCGCGGGTCGGGCATTTCCATGCCCGACCCGCGGAAGTAGCGCTCGGTGCCGTCGACGATCTCGACGAACTGGGCGGCCGCGGCTTCGGAGCCGTCGATCATCGCCCGGCCCAGGTACCGGCGGAACAGCAGCTGGCGGGCGTCGAACGTCGGGAGGAACCCCGGGTCCGCGACGCCTTTCGCCAGCACCTCCTCTTTGAACTTGAGGAGTTCGTCGAAGACGTAGGTGTCGCAGGCCTCGCGCAGGCCGTCCTTCGAGCCGAAGTGGTGGCGGATGAGCCCGCCCGACACCCCGGCTTCCTCGGCGATGTCCAGGATGGACGTCTTTTCCATGCCGCGTTCGGTGAACAGCCGGATGGCGGCGTCACGGATCCGGGCCCGCGCGGTGAGGTCTTCGGTGCTCATGCCCGTCCTATACGTGCGTGTAGTCGACTACACATGAATGTAGCCCCCTATACGCACGTATAGCAAGGCCGCACTTTCACGTGAAAGTGCGGCTTTGCGTTACCGCTCAACCGGGCAGTGGATTAGGCCATTCGGCTCGCAACCAATTGCGGTCTTTGGGCTAACTGTCTTATTGCTGACGAAGATCCCACACTGTGTACTGCTCGGACGCACATCTTCACGAAGGGTCGTTTCAGTGACACAGCACAGACCGCGCTGGAGACGGCGGGCCGGGATCACCGTCCTCGCCACCGCTCTCGGCGCCTCCGTCCTCGGCGTCGCCGTTCCCGTGGCGTCCGCCCAGCAGGCTCCGCCCTCGACCGGCGTGGCCGACGGCAAGACCCTCGACGAGCACGACCGCGCGCTCGTCGCCGAAGCCGAAAAGGCCGGGAAGCCGGACGTCACGCTGCTGATCGCGGCGGAAAAGGGCCAGACCGGCACCGCCGTGAACGAGCTCAAGGCGCTCGGCGGCGTCGTCGAATCCACCGACACCAAGCTCGACTACGTCAAGGTCAGCATCCCCACGGACAAGGCCGAGAAGGCCGCGAAGCTCAAGTCCGTGAACGCCGTCGACGTCGACGGCCTCATCGTGCGCGACGACCCGAAGCCCGACGGCGCGACCACCCCGCTGCCGCAGCCGGCCCCGGGCAAGAACACCCCGCGCGTCAACCCGTACCTGCCGACCGGGGACACCTACGCGGCGCAGTTCGGCCAGGTCCTGCCCAACTGGGACGGCAAGGACACCACGGTCGCGGTGCTCGACTCCGGCGTCGACCTCGACTCCCCCGCGCTGGCCACCACCAGCCACGGCGAACGCAAGATCGTCGACTGGTACAACGCCAACGCCACCAACTCCGGCGACGGCACCTGGGTCAAGCAGTCCACCGCGACCTACACCGGCGCCTTCACCGCGAACGGCAAGAACTGGACGGCCCCGGCCACCGGCGGCCCGTACACCTTCGGCGTCTTCAGCGAGACCGCGGGCGACCTGGGCGGCGCGGACAGCGAGACCGGCGGTGACGTCAACCGCGACGGCGACCGCGCCGACTCGTGGGGCGTGCTGCTCGACAGCGCGACCAAGGAGGTCCGGGTCGACCTCAACGGCAACGGCGACTTCACCGACGAGAAGCCGATGACCGACTACGCCAAGAAGTACGACTACGGCTTCTTCGGCACGGACAACCCGGCGACCGACGTCGCCGAGCGGATGGCCTTCGTGGTCCAGACCGACAAGCCGGGCTACGTCGGCATCGGCATCTCCGGCGCCGAGCACGGCTCGCACGTCGCGGGCATCGCCGCCGGCAACGACCTCTTCGGCGGCAAGATGGACGGCGCGGCCCCGGGCGCGAAGCTCCTGGCCGTCAAGGTCTGCCTCACCGGCACCGCCTGCACGTCGTCGGGCCTGATCGACGGCGTCGTCTACGCGGCCAGCCACGGCGCCGACGTCATCAACATCTCGATCGGCGGCCTGCCGGCCCTCAACGACGGCAACAACGCCCGCGCGGAGCTCTACAACCGCACGATCGCCGAGTACAACGTCCAGATCTTCATCTCGGCCGGCAACAGCGGCGCCGGGGCGAACACCGTCGGCGACCCGTCGGTGGCCACGGACGCGATCTCGGTCGGCTCGTACATCACCAAGGAGACCTGGCTGTCGAACTACGGCTCGGTCACCAAGAACGCCGAGTCGCTGCACCCGTTCTCCTCGCGCGGCCCGCGTGAAGACGGCGGCTTCAAGCCGGACATCATCGCGCCCGGCGCGGCGATCGCGACCATCCCGCGCTGGGAAGCGGGAGGCCCGGTGGCCGGCACGTACGGCCTGCCCGCGGGCTACGCGATGCTGCAGGGCACGTCGATGGCGTCGCCGCAGGCGACCGGCGCGGCGGCACTGCTGGTGAGCGCGTACAAGGCGACGCACAAGGGCCAGCGGCCGCCGGTCGCGCAGCTGCGCTCGGCCATCAAGTCGACCGCGCGGTTCGTGCCGGGCATCGACGCCTACGCACAGGGCGCGGGCCTGTTCAACGTCCCGGCCGCGTTCGTCGCGCTGTCGCTGAACCCGAAGCCGGACACCGTTTCGACGTCGGTCGAGGTGCACACGGCGCTGTCGGGCCTGCTGGCCACCCCGAACACGGGCGTGGGCATCCACGACCGCGAAGGCGTGACCACGGGCAAGTCCTACACCCGCACGTACACGATCACCCGCACCACGGGTTCGGCGCAGCCGGTGCCGTACTTCGCGCGGTGGACGGGCAACGACGGCACGTTCTCGTCGAAGTCCACGGTGGTCCTGCCGCTGAACACGCCGGTGAAGTTCGACGTCAAGGTCGACCCGAAGAAGGCGGGCGCCCACTCGGCGGTGCTGAACCTGGACAACCCGCTGACCATCGGCGTCGACGTGCAGACCCTCAACACGGTCTTCGCGCCGCAGGAGTTCACGGCGGACAAGGGTTACCAGATCGACGTGTCCGGCAAGATCGCCCGCAACCAGGCGACCAGCTACTTCGTGCGGGTGCCGCAGGGCGCCAGCGCGCTGAAGGTCGACCTGGACGCCGGCGCCGGCGCGCCGGGCAAGGGCCAGGTGCGGTTCCTGCGCTACGACCCGACCGGTGTCCCGGCCGAGGCGAGCACGTCCACGACGTACTGCTACCTCCCCGACGCGGGTGCCGGCTGCCCCGGTGGCACGCCGACCAGCCGCACGATCGCCAACCCGCTCCCGGGCGTGTGGGAGATCGTCGTCGAGGCGCGCCGGACGTCCGATGCGGCCGACTCGGCGTACAAGCTGTCGGCGTCGGTGCTGGGCACGGCCATCGCGCCGAACCCGGACACGATCGCTTCGGCCACGCTGAACACGCCGATCGCGCGGTCGTACACCGTGACGAACACCCTCGGCGCGTTCACCGGCAAGCTGAACGGCGCCACGCTGGGCAGCGCGAAGGTGGCGCGGCCGTCGATCGGCGAAGGCGCGCAGCAGCAGTACCAGATCGCGGTGACGCCGGGCTCGACGTCGCTGACCGCCACGATCGGCAAGACGTCCGACGTCGGCGCCGACCTGGACCTGGTGCTGTACAACTGCACGACCGGCTCGTGCGTGCTCGCCGGCCAGAGCGCGGACGGTGACTCCGAGGAGTCGGTGACCATCGCCAACCCGGCGGCGGGTGTCTGGGTCGCGCTGGTCGACGGGTACGCGGTGCCCGCGGGCACGACCGAGTTCGACTACCTCGACGTGTTCACCAACCCGGCCTTCGGGTCGGTCGCGGTGACCGACGCCAACGCGGCGCACGCGTCGGGCAGCTCGTGGACGGTGCCGGCGACGGTGACCGCCACGGCGGCCCCGGCGGCCGGCCGGACCCTGCGCGGTCAGCTGACCGTGCAGACCGACACCGGTGTCACGGTCGGCTCCTCGCTGGTGCTGATCAACGCCGTCAGCTAGTCCCGCTCAACGGAAACCGCCCCGGGTTCGCCCGGGGCGGTTTTCGCTTTTCTGGTGACTTCCCGACGCAAGATTGCGTATGTCCGGTGAGGTGTTGCCCTGGTTCAGTGCGTGTCCGTATGGTCTCCGAACATGCGCCGGATTTCGATGTTCTTCGCCGCGCTTCTCTTGCTGGCGGCCACTTTGCCGGGTGTCGCGCACGCGGCCGCGCTCTCTTCCCGGACCCACCTGTTCTACTACCCTTGGTACGGCGGCAGTTCCACCGGCTACCGGCATTGGCAGCAGGGTGGGCACACGCCGCCGTCGGACATCGGCGCGAACTTCTACCCGGTGCTGGGCGCGTACGACTCCGGTGATTTCTCCGGCGCCGTCGAGCAGCACATGCGCTGGATCGAGCAGTCCGGCGCCGGGGTGATCGTCTACAGCTGGTGGGGCCAGGGGTCCTATGAGGACGGCCTGGCGGCGGGCGTACTGGAAGCCGCTGCCCGGCACGGGATCCGTGTCGCGTGGCACCTCGAGCCCTACAGCGGGCGAACGGCGGAGTCCACCGTGGCCGACGTGAACTACCTTCTGGGGCGCTACGGCTCGAGCCCCGCGTTCTACCGCGAAGGCGGGCGGGGCGCGTTCTACGTCTTCGAGAGCCTGCGGATCACCGACTGGACGGCGCTGGACCAGGTGCGCTCGTCGGCGATCGTGCTTGCGCAGACGACCGACACGAGCAAGGTCGCGCACTTCGGCGGGATGTACACCTACGACGCGATCGCCGGGGCCACCGCGCCGGGCTGGCGCGAGGCGGGCGCGTACTGCGAGGCGAACGGGCTCGTGTGGGCGCCTTCGGTCGGGCCCGGCTACGTCGACGACCGCGCGGTGCCGGGCAACACGACCCCCACCCTGGGGCGCGACAACGGCGCGACCTACGACCGGGAGTGGCAGAACGCGCTTTCTTCGCAGGCGGACTGGGTCTCGGTGACGTCGTTCAACGAATGGCACGAAGGGTCGATCATCGAGCCCGCGCGGTCCGCGCCGCCTTCGGGCGCCTACGAGACGTTTTCCGGTGCCTACGGGACTTCGGGCGCGGCTTCGGAAACCGCTTACCTGGACCGGACCCGCTACTGGGCGGCCCAGCTCGGCGGTCCGCCACCCGCGTCGGTCAACCTCGCGCAGGGCCGGCCGGTCACGGCGAGCGGGTCGCAGGGCGGGTACCCGCCGGGGAACGCCGTCGACGGGAACGCGTCGAGTTATTGGGAGAGCACGAACAACGCCTTCCCGCAGACGTTGACGGTGGACCTCGGCGCGCCGGCTCCGGTCGGCCGGGTGGTGGTCAAGCTGCCGCCGTCGTGGGGCCGCCGGACGCAGACGATCGCGGTGAACGGCGGGAGTCCGGTGGGGTACGTGTTCGACCCGGGGAGCGGGAACGCGGTGACGATTCCGGTGTCGAGCGCGGATCGGTACCTGCGGCTGGTGTTCACCGGCAACAGCGGGTGGCCCGCGGGGCAGGTGTCCGAAGTGGAGGCTTACGCCTCCTGAGCGGGTGCCGGGGTGCGGCGCGATGTAGTGAATGACTCATTCCTGTCGTCCGACGACAGGAATGAGTCATTCACGTCGTCCGGGCGGCGGCACCACCGCGCGCGCTTACGCCTCCTGCGCCCGGCTGACGAACGGCGCCGGGTCGGCGAGCACGCGGTGCACGATCCGCCCCGCCGCCCCGAGTGTCGCGGCGTCGCCGCCGAGGCGTGAGGCCGTCAGCACCGGCGGGGCGCCGCGGAGACCGCCGAGGCGGGTGGTCAGGACCTCCGACACCGGGCCGGACAACCACGGGTACAGCTGCGTGAACACCCCGCCCAGCACGACGCGGTCGAGGTCGAGGAGGTTCACCGCCGACGTCAGGGCGATGCCGAGGGCCTCTCCGGCGGCCGCACACGCTTCCCGGGCCGCGCGGTCGCCGTCGGCCAGCGCGGTGAGGAACGCGGGGAGGTTCGGCGCGTTTCCGGCCGCCAGCAACGCTTCCTGGCCCGCGAAGGTCTCCAGGCAGCCGCTTCCGCCGCACCGGCAGAGCGGGCCGCGGGGCGCGACCACGACGTGGCCCAGCTCGCCGGCCAGCCCGCGGGCACCGGAGTACAGCGCGCCGCGCACGACCAGGCCGGCGCCGATACCGACTTCGCCGGAGACGTAGAGGAAGTCGCGTTCGCCGTCGCCGTACCAGAGCTCGCCGAGCGCCGCGAGGTTCGCTTCGTTGTCCAGCTCGACCGGGACCGGCAGGTGCAGCAGGTCCGCCGGGTGAACGTCCTGCCAGCCGAGGTTGGGGGCGCTAAAGAGCACGCCGTCGCCGACCGGGCCGGACACCGCGAGCACCGCGCCCGCGACCTCGAGGCCGAGCCGGTGGGCTTCGGTGAGCGCCTCGGTAGCGAGCGCCTGCAGCTCCCCCAGCACCTTCTTCGGCCGCGAGCCGCGGTTGTCGCGCTCGCGGCGCGCGGCGAACCGGACGCCGCCGGTGAGGTCGAGCACGCGCACGGCGAGGTAGTCGACGTTGATTTCGAGGCCGAGCGACGCCACCCGGGCCCCGCTGAGCACGACCGCCACGCCGGGACGGCCGCGTTCGCCCACCCGGGTGGGCCCGGTCTCGGCGAGCAGGCCCGCGTCGACCAGGTCGCCGACGAGCTTGCTCACGGTGGACTTGGTCAGGCCGGTGACCTCGGCGAGCGCGGCGCGGGTGAGCGCGCCGCCGCGGTGGACCGCGCCCAGCACGACCTCGAGGTTGCGGGCGCGCATCTCCTCGTGCCGGACGGCCTGGGTCATCTCGTCCCTCCCGCTGTGCACTTTAGCCGGGCCCCTTGACGCCCGGGACCCCCGCGGCGCATATTTAGTCTACAACGTGAACTAAATGAAGGGACAGTCATGAGCGACTACGCCCCCCGGCCGGCCGACAAGTTCACCTTCGGCCTCTGGACCGTGGGCTGGCCCGCGAACGACCCGTTCGGGGTCGCGACGCGGCGGCCGCTGGACCCGGTGGAGAGCGTCCACCGGCTGGCGGAGCTGGGCGCGTACGGCGTGACCTTCCACGACGACGACCTGCTGGCCACCGAGCCGGACCGCGACAAGGCGATCGAGGCGTTCCGCAAGGCGCTCGCCGAGACCGGCCTCAAGGTGCCGATGGCGACCACGAACCTGTTCACCCACCCGGTGTTCAAGGACGGCGGCCTGACCAGCAACGACCGCGACGTCCGCCGCTACGCGCTGCGCAAGGTCCGCCGCAACATCGACCTGGCGGCGGAGCTGGGCGCGGAGACGTACGTGGTGTGGGGCGGCCGCGAAGGCGCGGAGTCCGACGGCGCGAAGGACGTCCGCGCGGCGCTGGCCCGCTACAAGGAGGGCCTCGACCTGCTGGCGGACTACGTCGTGGAGAAGGGCTACTCGCTGCGCTTCGCGCTGGAGCCGAAGCCGAACGAGCCGCGCGGCGACATCCTCCTGCCGACGATCGGCCACGCGCTCGGGTTCATCTCCCAGCTGGAGCGGTCCGAGATGTTCGGGCTCAACCCGGAGGTCGGCCACGAGCAGATGGCGGGCCTCAACTTCGTGCACGGCATCGCGCAGGCGCTGTGGCAGGGCAAGCTGTTCCACATCGACCTCAACGGCCAGCACGGCCCGAAGTACGACCAGGACCTGATCTTCGGCCACGGCGACGTCAAGAGCGCGTTCTTCCTGGTCGACCTGCTGGAGAACGGCGGGTACGAGGGGCCGCGGCACTTCGACTACAAGCCGCTGCGGACCGAGGACGCGGAAGACGTGTGGGTGTCGGCGGCGGCGAACATGCGGACCTACCTGATCCTGAAGGAGAAGGCGGCCAAGTTCCGTGCCGACCCGGAGGTCGCCGAAGCCCTCGCCGCTTCGCGGGTGCCCGACCTGTCGACGCCGACGCTGGCGCCGGGCGAGACGTTCGACGACGTCCTGAAGGACGACTTCGACCTGGACGCGGCGGCCGAGCGCGGCTACCACTTCACCCGGCTGAACCAGCTGGCCCTGGAGCACCTGCTCGGGGTGCGGTAAAAGCCGTGAAGGCCTCCTTACCGGCCATAAGAGCCGGTAAGGAGGCCTTCACGGACTTCAGGACACCGTCAGGGTGTCGATGTCGAACAGGGAACCCGCGCCGCCTCGGAAGACCAGGTGGAGGGGGCCCGTTCCCGCGGTGAGCGTGGTCGACACCGTCTGGAACGTCTCCCAGCTGCCCGTGTTCGGCACCGCCACCGTGCCCAGCAAGACGCCGGTGGCCGAACCGTCGCGGATCTCGATCGTGCCGCCCGCGCCCGCCGACGACACCACCGCGCTGAACCGCGTGCGCCCGGCCGTGCTCACCGACGCGTACCCGGCCCAGTCGCCGTTCTCGATGTAGCCCAGGGTCTGGCCGCCGCTCGCCGGGGCGTGGGACGCGATCTGCACGCCGGAGCCCGAAGTGAACGACTCACCCTCCACGGTGGAGGAAACAGACCCGCACTCGGCAGGGGCGACCCCGGCGGCATAGCGGATCGCGCCCAGCAACGACGTCCGGAATGCGCTGTCCGCATAGGACTCGATCGTGTGGCCGAGTCCCGTGTAGAACGCGCGGCCGCTGCCCTGCGGGTGGCACCACGTGATCGGGTGGTCCGCACCCATCTCGCCGCCGGTGTAGCTGGACTCGTCCAGCGTCTGCAGCACGTGGACGCTGCCCCGCGGGTTCGTCCGGTAGTTGTACAGCTCGTCGGTCCGGTTCCACACCGCCGGCAGGTGGGCCGTCGCCGGGTGGGTGCGGTCCTCGGTCACGAAGTTCGCGGCCTGGATCGCCGGGTGGCTCTTGAACCACGCCCCGACCAGCTGCCCGTACCACGGCCAGTCGTACTCGGTGTCCGCCGCCGCGTGGATGCCGAGGTAGCCGCCACCACCTTCCACATAGGACTCGAACGCCGATTGCTGGGAGGCGTCCAGCACGTCTCCGGTGGTCGACAGGAACACGACCGCCCGGTAGCGGGCCAGCGAAGCGGCCGTGAACACCGACGCGTCCTCGGTGGCCGTCACACCGAAGCCTTGCGCCGCGCCGAGTTCACGGATGGCCTGGATCCCCGCCGGGATCGAATCGTGGCGGAAGCCCGCCGTCTTGGAGAACACCAGCACGTCGTACGACGGATCCACCTGGGTCGGCATACCGCTCAGCGTAAAGGAATCGACGTCGAACAGGGAACCGGAACCACCGCGGAACACCAGGAACAGCGGGCCGGAACCACTCGACACCGACGTCGTCACGTTCTGGAAGGTCTCCCAGCCGCCGGTCGAAGGAACCGCGACCGTGCCCAGCAACGTCCCGGTGGCCGAGCCGGAGCGGATCTCGATCGTCCCGCCCGCGCCGGCCGACGAAATGCGCGCGGTGAAGGACCGCGCGCCCGCGGTGCTCACCGACGCGTACCCGGCCCAGTCGCCGTTTTCGATGTAGCCGAGGGTGTTGCCGCCGCTCGCGCCGGCGTGCGGTGCGATCTGCACGCCGGAACCCGACGTGAACGACTCGCCCTCGATCGCCGCGGACGACGTGGTGAACGTGAACGCGTCCAGGTCGAACAGGTTGCCCTGCCCGGTCACGCCCTTGAACACCAGGTACAGCGTCGTCGTCCCCGGCGGCTGGTTCGTCAGAGGGGCCGTGACGTCGGCGAACGTGTCCCAGTCCCCGGTATTGGCCACGGCGACCGACCCCAGCAGCGACCCGGTCGGCGAACCCGCGCGGACCTCCAGCGTGCCACCCGGGCCGCCCGACGACACGCGGGCGCTGAGCGAAGTGGCGTTGCCCAGTGCGTACGGTGAGAACGAGATCCAGTCGCCGTTGTCGGTGTACCCGACCGTCCGGCCGCCTTCCGCGGCGCCGTGATCGGCGAGCTGGATCCCGGACTGCGCCGCGAAGTGCTCGCCCTGCCGGTGCCGCGGCTGCAGCTTCCGGACGCTGTGCGAGGTCAGCCCGCCCTGGTCGGTGTACTGCGCGTCGAAGACGCCGTAGATGTTCGCCGCGGCGTCGTGCTCACCGTCGACCGGGACGGCGATCGAGCCGGAGCACCCGGTCGCCTGCGTGATCTGGTGCTCGTGGCTGTCGTGCCCGAGCAGGTACGTCACCTTGACCTTCGAGCAGTCCAGCGGCCCGTCCTCCGGATCGCTGCCGGTCACCTGGAACGGCACGGTGTCACCGAAGGAGAACAGCTGACCGTCCACAGGGGACCCGAGCGTGACCGACGGCGCCGTGTTGCCCACCGTCACCACGAGACTGGCCGTGCCGGTCAGCCCCTCCGGGTCGGACACGGTCAACGTCGGCGAGTACGTGCCGTTGGTCGTGTAGGTGTGCGCGGGGTTCGCCGCGGTCGACGTGCCGCCGTCGCCGAAGTCCCAGCGGTAGGTCAGCGCCCCGCCCTCGGGGTCGCTGCTGCCCGCCGAGGAGAAGGTGACCGTCAGCGGATTCGGTCCGGACGTCTTGTCGGCCGCGGCCTTCGCGACCGGGTTGCGGTTCGTGCCCGCGAGGTACTCGATCCGGTACAGCGCCTGGTTGTCGCTGCCGGTGCCGTAGTCGAGGACGTACAGGGCGCCGTCCGGGCCGAACGCCATGTCCATCACCTGGGTGCCGGTCCACGGGAAGTCCTCGATCCCGCCGCGGGTGCCGTCGGCGTTGACGGTCACCGCCTTGATCCACTTGCGCCCGTACTCCCCCGCGAAGTACTTGCCGTCCAAGGATTGCGGGAACTTGACGGTGGACGTCGAAGCGGCGTCGTACCGGTAGACCGGCCCGCCCATCGGCGACTCCGAGCCGCTGCCGAACTCCGGCGGTGATCCTTCGTCGCCCGCGTACTTGATCCACGCGGGCTTCGGCACGGGCAGCTTCGCGAGGCCGGTGTTGCGGAACGACGAGTTCGTCGGCCCACCCGCGCAGTCGTACTTCGCGCCGGACGGTCCACTCGGGAACGTGTAGTGGTTGTACGTCTCGGTCGTCGTGTTCGAGCCGGTGCAGTACGGCCAGCCGAAGTTGCCCGGTCCGGTGATCCGGTCGAACTCGACCTGGCCCTGCGGGCCGCGGTCCGGATTCGTCGTGCCGGCGTCCGGGCCGTAGTCGCCGAGGTAGACAACGCCGGTCGGCTTGTCGACACTCATCCGGAACGGGTTGCGGAAGCCCATCGCGTAGATCTCCGCCCGCGTGTTCGCGGTCCCCGGCGCGAAGAGGTTGCCGGACGGCACCGTGTACGTCCCGTCGGCCTCGGGGTGAATCCGCAGCAGCTTGCCACGCAGGTCGTTCGTGTTGCCCGACGAGCGCTGCGCGTCGAACTGCGGATTGCGGTTGGTCCGTTCGTCGATCGGCGAGTAGCTGTCGGAGGAGAACGGGTTGGTGTCGTCGCCGGTGGTCAGGTACAGGTTGCCGGCGGCGTCGAAGTCGATGTCGCCGCCGACGTGGCAGCACTGGCCGCGGTCGTTGGCGACCTTCAGCACGACCTTCTCGCTGGCCAGGTCGAGCGTGTTGTCGGTCTTCAGGACGAACCGAGACAGGTGCAGCTCGCCCTTGTACGGGGCGAAGTCCGCCTCGGTGCCTTCGGTCGGCGCGTCACCGTCCGGTGTGGACAGTCTCGGCGAGTAGTACAGCCAGACGAACCGGTTCGACGCGAACCCGGGGTCGGCGGCGACACCCTGGAGGCCTTCCTCGTCGTGGGTGTAGACGTTCAGCTTGCCCGCGACGGAGGTCGCGCCCGCCGCGGTGGTGACGCGGACGGTGCCGTCGCGCGAGGTGTGCACGACCGACCGGTCGGGCAGCACGGCGAGCGACATCGCCTCGCCGCCCAGCTCGGCCGCGCCGGTCGCGAGCGCGACCTGCTGGTAGTCCGCGGGCGGGATGTCCGCGCGGGCCGGGGTGTCGACGGTGAGCAGGAGGCCGGCGCCGAGGAGCGCGGTGCCGAACAGCCTCGCCCACTTCGGTGGGGACGGAGACATGTGGATCCTTCCTGATTTTGAGCGTGCTTCGCCCCGGAGTGGCGCGAAGCCGGTTTCGATCACCTTCCGACGGGGCTGGCGGCCACCCGCCTGTGGACAACCGCCGCTTTCACGTGAAAGCGGCACCTCCCCCTGTGGACAAGCGGCACTTTCACGTGAAAGTGCGGGTTGTCCATAGGGGGTGGGGGGTTAGTGGGAGGAGGAGAAGGCGGCGTCGAAGGCCGCGGTGGGCGGGGTGAAGTTGAGCTTGCGGACGAACTCGAGCGCCTCGGGAGCGCCGATGAGCCGGTCCATGCCCGCGTCCTCCCACTCGATGGAGATCGGGCCGTCGTAGCCGATGGCGTTGAGCATCCGGAAGACGTCCTCCCAGGGGACGTCGCCGTGGCCGGTGGAGACGAAGTCCCAGCCGCGGCGGGGATCCGCCCACGGCAGGTGCGAACCCAGCCTGCCGTTGCGGCCGTTGAGCTGTTTGCGGGCCTCCTTGCAGTCGACGTGGTAGATGCGGTCCTTGAAGTCCCACAGGAAACCGGCCGGATCGAGGTCCTGCCAGACGAAGTGCGACGGGTCGAAGTTGAGCCCGAACGCCGGGCGGTGCCCGATGGCCTCGAGGGTCCGGACGGTGCTCCAGTAGTCGTAGGCGATCTCGCTCGGGTGCACCTCGTGCGCGAAGCGGACGCCGACCTCGTCGAAGACGTCCAGGATCGGGTTCCAGCGCGTGGCGAAGTCGGCGTACCCGCGTTCGATCATCGAGGGCGGCACGGGCGGGAACATCGCCACCGTGTGCCAGATCGACGAACCGGTGAACCCGACCACTGTGGACACCCCGAGCTTCGCCGCGGCACGGGCGGTGGCCTGCATTTCGGCCGCCGCCCGCTGCCGGACGCCTTCGGGTTCGCCGTCGCCCCAGATCCGGGCGGGCAGGATGGCTTCGTGCCGCTCGTCGATCGGGTGGTCGCAGACGGCCTGGCCCACCAGGTGGTTCGAGACGGCCCACACCTTGAGGTCGTACTTGGCCAGTGTTTCGAGCTTCGCCGGGACGTAGGCGTCGTCGGCGAGGGCCTTGTCCACTTCGAAGTGGTCGCCCCAGCAGGCGATCTCGAGGCCTTCGTAGCCCCAGCCGCTCGCCAGCTCGCACACCTGCTCGAACGGCAGATCGGCCCACTGCCCGGTGAACAACGTCAACGGTCGTGCCATGTCTGACCTCCTGGTGGGTCCTACTCGGTTCGGATGGCCGTCAGCAACAAGTCCTTGACTTCGGTGGCGTGGATCTTTTCGCGCGCGAGCGAAGGATCCGAGCACAGCAGCACGGGTCCGTCCTCGGGAGCGTCGGGCAGCCGCCCGTGACTGCCGCGCACCGGCGCCGGGTCGAGCGGGACGACCTGCATCGAGTACCGCAGGCCGAGCTTCTTGCGGGCCAGCGCGGACGCCGCCTTCAGCTTGACCGCCGGGTCGTTCGGGTCGAAGAACAGCTCGGCCGGGTCGTACCCGGGCTTGCGGTGGATCTCGACGGTCTTCGCGAAGTCCGGCGCGCGGTCGTCGCTCAGCCAGTAGTAGTACGTGAACCAGGCGTCCGGCTCGGCGATCGCAACCAGTTCCCCGGCGCGCTCGTGGTTGATCCCGAGGCCCGCCTGGCCTTCGCGGTCCAGCACGACGTCCACTCCGGACAGTCCGGCCACGATGTCCCGCACGCGCGGGATGTCGGCGGGGTCGGCGACGTAGACGTGCGCGACCTGGTGGTCGGCCACCGCGAACGCCCGCGACGTCCACGGGTCGAGGTACTCCATGCCGGCCTGGACGTACACGTTGAGCAGGCCCTCGCGGCGCAGCGCGCGGTTGATGTCGACCGGGCGGCTCGCGTTGGTGATCCCGTACTCCGAGAGCGCGACGACCGTGTGCCCGCCCGCGGCCGCCTGGTCCAGCAGCGGCTTCAGCGCGGTGTCGATCTCGCGCGCGGCCGCCGCGGCCTGCGGCGCGTCCGGGCCGAACCGCTGCAGGTCGTAGTCCAGGTGCGGGAGGTAGACGAGCGTGGTGTCCGGCTTGTCCTCCGCCATGATCTTCTGGGCGGCGGCGATGATCCACTTCGACGACGTGAGCGCGGCCGTCGGGCCCCAGTAGGTGAACAGCGGGAACTCGCCGAGCGCCCCGACCAGGCGGTCGTGCAGCTGCGGCGGGTAGGTGTAGGCGTCCGGGGACTTCTTGCCGTCGGCGTGGTAGATCGGCCTCGGCGTGACCGTCAGGTCGACGTCCATGCCCATCGCGTACCACCAGCACACGTTGGCGACGCGGTGCCCGGCCTGCGCGCGGCGGGCCGCGTCCCAGAACTTGTCGCCCTGGACGAGCTTGTTGTGCTGGCGCCAGAGGAAGATCTCGCCGAGGTCGCGGAAGTACCAGCCGTTGCCGACGATCCCGTGTTCGGCCGGCTGCAGGCCGGTGAGGAACGTCGACTGCACCGAACACGTCACCGCCGGGAAGACGGTGTCCAGCTGCGCGGTGAAGCCGGGCTCGGCCATCTTGCGCAGGTTGGGCATGTGCGGGAGCAGCCGCGGCGTCAGCCCCACGACGTCGAGGACCAGCAGACTCATTCCGAAACCTCTTCCAAGCCTAGTTCGTTCAGGGAGCGCCGGGTCCAGTCCAGCTCGGCCGCGATGCCCGCGACCAGCCCGGCGTCGTCGGCGGGTGCGTCCGGGAGCACCTGCCAGGTGTAGGTCTCGACCTCGACGTGGTCGGTGCGCGCGGCGGCACCGCCGAACAGCTCGGCCAGCGTCGCGGCCAGCACGGGCCGGGTCGACGTCAGCGGCGGGGCCGGGTCGGCGTGCAGCGGCACGTGGAAGTGCACGCGCCACGGCGCCTCGCCCGGGAGCCCGCCCGCCAGCGCGAGGTCGAGGTCGTCGGCGCCCGGCGGGGCGCCTTCGTTGCTCTGGTGCAGGAACCGCGGTTCCACAAAGGATTCCAGCGCCCGTCGGGTCGCGGGATCCTTCGGCGAGGCCGCTTCCAGCGCGGCCGACGCCTGCAGCTTGACGACGTCCAGCCCGGCGGCTTCGAGGCGGCCGAGCGCGGCGGCCGGGTCCTCGAAGCCGACCGCGAGGTGGCAGGTGTCGAGGCAGACGCCGAGCCAGTCCGTGTCCACATCGGACAGCAGGGCCGCGGCCTGCGCGGTCGTCTCGATGACGCACCCGGGTTCGGGTTCGAACGCCACCCGCACCGGACGCTCCTGCTCCGCCAGCCCCTTGGCCAGCAGCTCGAGCTGACCGCGGTCGTCCCGCCATTCCGTGCGCCAGCCGAGCGGCAACGTCGAGACACTGCCGCGCACGGCGTCCTCCGGCAGCAGCTCGGCGAGCAGCCGCGCGAGGTCGAGGGTGTACCGCGTGCGCTCGGACGACGCCCAGTCCGGCCGGTACACCTTGTGCTTGACGACCGGGTCGTGGAACCCCTGGTACGGGAACCCGTTGAAGGTGACGACCTCCAGCCCGCGCGCGGCCAGTTCGCCACGCAGCCGGGCCACCGCCGCCGGGTCCACCACCAGTTCGGCCGCCACCGGCCGCGCCAGCCACAGGCCGAGCCCGAGCCGGTTCACGCCGAGGCGTTCCCGGACCGGCTCGCCGAAGCGGGCCAGCTGGGTGAGCACGCCGTCGAGGTCCTCGGCCTGGTGCACGTTGGTGCAGTAGGCGAGGTGGACGAGCGTGCCGTCGGGGTGCCGGAACCTCACTTGCGCGCCCCTCGCAGGATCGAGTTGCCCGCGAACTCGGCGTCCGGCGCCGCGCTCTCCAGCTCGAGCCGGCCGCTCTGGCCGTAGAACTCGACGGGGTTGCGCCACAGCACCTGGTCGACGTCGTCCTCGGTGAAGCCGGCGGCCAGCATCGCGTCGCCCGTCTTGCGGGTCTTGAGCGGGTCGCTCTTGCCCCAGTCCGCGGCGGAGTTCACGAGCACCTTTTCGGTCCCGTAGTCGCGAAGGATCGCGACCATCCGCTCTTCGTCCATTTTGGTGTCCGGGTAGATCGAAAACCCCATCCAGGAGCCGGATTCCTTGACCAGGCGGACGGTGACCTCGTTGAGGTGGTCGAGCACCACGCGTTCGGGCGCGATCCCGGACTCGCGGACGACGGCGATGCTGCGTTCGGTGCCCGCGGCCTTGTCGCGGTGCGGGGTGTGCACCATCGCCGGGAGGTCGTGGTCGATCGCCAGCGCGAGCTGCGCCGCGAACGCCTTGTCCTCCTCGGCGGTCATCGAGTCGTAGCCGATCTCGCCGACCGCGACCACGCCGTCCTTCTCCAGGTAACGAGGCAGCAGGTCGAGCACCGGCGCGCAGCGCGGGTCGTTGGCCTCCTTGGGGTTCAACGCGATCGTGCAGTGGTGCGCGATGCCGTACTGGCTCGCGCGGAACGGCTCCCAGCCGACGAGCGCGTCGAAGTAGTCGGTGAAGCTGCCGACGTTCGTGCGGGGCTGGCCCAGCCAGAACGCCGGCTCGACGAGCGCCCGGACGCCGGCGGCGTGCATCGCCGCGTAGTCGTCGGTGGTCCGGGAGCTCATGTGGATGTGCGGGTCGAAGATGCGCATCAGGCGTCCTGTTCGGTCAGCAGCGGGAGGAGGTCGGCGGGGACGTCGCGGCCCGCGGCGGTGCGCTCGGCGGCGAACGACCGCATCATGCGCAGCAGCTCCTCGTCGGTCCGGCGGTCCAGCCCGGCCACGTCGGCCAGCGAAATGCCCATGAACACGCACTTGAGGACGCCGTGGCGGTACGCGGCGGCGTCGAGGTGCGTGGCGGCGTACTCCCCCATCGCGGCGGTCACCAGCCGGGTGTCGTTGGTGCGCAGGGCGTCCGCGACCAGGTCGAGCCCGGCGTCCCCGGTGTCCACGACGGACAGTCCACGCAGGACGGCCCGTTTCTCGGCGGCGTCGCCGTAGCGGTAGAGGTCCGGCATCTCCGCCGCGGCCCCGGGCGCCGCCTTGAGCAGCTCCACCCGGGCCACGTCGTCGACCGTCCAGCCCGGGGCGTCCGACGGGCCCCGGCCGACGCGGCGGCCGACCCCGGGGAACACCGTGCGCAATACGGTCGCGTCGGCGGCGACGTCGGTCAAAGCCTTGTCCAGCCAGGCGTTCACGCCGCCACCGCCTTCCGCAGGAAGTCGAGCGACTCCCGGGCGATGCGCGGGGCCGCGTGGCTGTCCCGCGGCAGTTCGACGGCCACCAGCCCCGGGTAGGGCGACAGCGCTTCCAGCACCGGCGGGAAGTCGATCTCGCCCTGCCCGAACTCCAGGTGCTCGTGCGTGCCGCGGCGCATGTCGTCGATCTGCACGTTGACCAGCCGCGGCAGCGCCCGGCGGACGCAGTCGGGCACCGGCGCGGATTCGTTGCACCGACAGTGCCCGACGTCCAGCGTCAGCCCGAAGCGTTCCGGGTCACCGAGCCGGCGCGAAAGCTCGAAGTAGCCGTCGAGGTCCTCGACGAGCATCCCCGGCTCGGGCTCGAAGCCGAGCTTGACGTCGTGCTCGTCGGCCGCCTTGAGCACGTCGGCGCACCCGTCGACCAGGTGCGCCCAGGCGTCCTCAGTGGACAGCCCGGCCGGTTTGTTCCCGCTCCAGAAGGACACGGCTTCGGCGTTCAGGTCCGCGGCGATCTCGACCGCCCGCGTCAGGAATTCGACGCGGCGCGCGCGGTCCGGGTCGAGGAACGTCGGCGAGTGCTTGCGCCACGGGTCCAGCAGGAACCGCGCGCCGGTCTCGATGACCACGGCCAGCCCGAGCCGGTCCAGCTCGGCCGCCAGCGACGAAACGCGCCGGGCAAGGTCCGGCCCGAACGGGTCGAGGTGCTGGTGGTCGAGCGTCAGCGCGACGCCGTCGTAGCCGAGGTCCGACAGGACGCGCAGGGCGTCGCCGAGGCGGTGGTTGGCGAAGCCGTTGGTGCCGTACCCGAACCTCATGTCGGCGACACCTTCCGGCTCAGCGCCCGCGCGATCGGGAACGCGGCGGCGACGGCCAGCGCCGAGCGCCACGCCCCGGTCCGCGCGATCAGCCCGGCCTGCAACGGGATCATGCCGTGGATCCCGGCCCCGACCGCCCGGCGGATCTTGGGCGCGGCCGGGTCGCGGACGGCGTCGTACTGCGCCCGCCCGGTGGTCAGCGCGTACGTCCCGAGCAGCGCCGAGGCCAGCGGCCCGACGCGCCCGGCGGCGACGCCGACCCCGGCGGTCGCGGCCAGGGTGGCCGCGGGCAGCGCGGGTTTCGCGCCGTGCACCTCCGACCGGGACAGCGTGGTCACGGCGTAGGTGTGCGCCCCGACGGTCAGCGCCGCCGGCAGCGCCGGCTTGGCCCCGCCCGCCCCGAGCAGGACGTCGAGGGTGCGGGCGGCGGCCATCGCGGCCGGGCCGAACGCGGTCTCCTTGAGCACGAAGTCGTACGCCCACACGGTCGCGGCCAGCGGCAGCGCGACGCGCAGCGCCCGCCTCCCGCCCGCGGCGGCCGCGATGCCCAGCCCGCCCGCGGTCAGCCCGGTGGCGACGCCGAGCGCGGTGCCCGGCTTGATCCGGCCCGACGGGATCGGCCGCTCGGGCCGTTCCATCGCGTCCAGGTGGCGGTCGGCGTAGTCGTTGAGGGCCATGCCCGCCCAGTAGATGCAGACGGACGCGCCGGTCAGCGCCAGGGTGCGGCGGCCGAAGGGCCAGCCGGCCGCGGCGGCCCCGGCGACGGCGTCCCCGGGCACGGTGAGCGCGGCGGGCGCGCGGACGAGTTCGGCGAACGCCTTCACCGGTGCGCCCACTCACGCAGGGCCGCGTACTGCGACGCCAGGTCGTGCGGTCCCTCGCCGGCGGGATCCTTGAAGAAGAACCCGAACTCGGCGACCGGGCCGGCCACGCCGTCGCGGCACGCCTTGCCGGTCAGCCGGGCGAGGTCGAGCACCAGCGGCGCGGCGAGCGCCGAGTCGCAGCCCTGCCAGGTGAGCTGCAGCGTCATGCGCGCGCCGAGGAACCCCTCGAACAGCACGTGGTCCCAGGCGGTCTTCCAGTCGCCGAGGGCCGGGACGTAGTCGATGTGCACCTCGCCGTCGACCTCACGCCCGAGGTTCTGCGAAAGGACCTGCTGCTTGGACGCGTTCTTGCTCGCCGCCGCGCCGGGGTCGGCGAGCGTGGCGCCGTCACCGCCGCCGAGCAGGTTCGTGCCGGACCAGGACAGGACGTTGAGCGCGCGCTGGGCGAACATCGGCGCCAGCACCGACCGCAGCAGCGTCTCGCCGGTTTTGCCGTCACGCCCGGCGTACGGCTGTCCCGTGGCGTGGGCCAGCTCGTCCAGCGCGGGCAGGCGCGCCCCGGTGGACGGGGTGAAGTCGACAAAGCCACAGCCGGCGCGGAAAGCGGCGTAGGCGTACAGCGCGCTCGGCGGCAGCGTGTCCAGCGCGTCTTCCAACGCGGCCAGGGACGCGTGCGCCGGGTGCGGCTCGCACGGCGGCTCGGTGGAGGAGACGTTCACCACGACGACGTGGTCCAGACCCTCCCGGAACTCGGTCAGGTCCGCGACGATCCGGTCGGCCGCCGCGCGTCCGCCGCCGGACGGCGCCGGGCGCAGCCGGGCTTCGGCCGCCTCCAGTTCGGCGGTCACCGCGCCGGGCAGCGCCGAGGGCAGGACGCCCGCCGCGGCCAGGTGCTCGGCCCGCTTGACCAGCGGCGTGTCGACGACGTCGTGGCCCCCGAAGACCAGCTCACCCAGGCCGGGCAGCTCAGCCCCGGCGAAGTCCGGCAGCTCGGTCACGCAGCCCGTGCGCGCGGCCAGTCCCGCGCGCATGGCGGCGGCCCCGGCGACGGCCGTCGTGGCCACCGATCCCCGGGCACCGATCAGCCAGACACCGATCTTCCCCATAAGTTCCTCCAGCAGTTCGGCACATCAGCCCGCGCCCGGCGGGTTCTCGCCCGGTGCGCGGACGCCCACCCGATCTACATCGCGTGAGTCGATCAAGTGTTTCCACCCGGTCAGGGGACGCGAGCGTCATCCACTCTCCCTTTCCGCGCGGACGCCGACCAGCGCCGGGTCGTCGAACACCGCCTGCAGCGCCACGTGCGCGCCGCCCCGCGAAGCCGCGGAGAACCCGAGCCAGGACAGCTCGACGCGGCAGCCCCCGATCCCCGGCGCGATCACGCGGGTTTCGAGCTCGGCCAGCATCGGGCCGAGCAGGTACGGGCCCAGCTGGGCGAAGTAGCCGCCCAGCAGCACCACGCGCGGGTTGAAGACGTTGATCAGCACCGCGGCGCCGGCGCCGAGCCCGGTCCCGACCTGCGCGAGCGCGTCGAGCGTCCGCTTGTCCTTGAGCTCGGCGCGGCGGCGGATCAGGTCGAGCCGCTGTTCGAGGTCCAGCGACGGGTCGTGCACGGGATCGCCCGGCGCCGCGGCGAGCCGCAGCAGCCCGGCGAGCCCCACCAGGGTTTCCCAGCAGCCGCGGCGGCCGCAGCCGCAGACCCGGCCCGCCGGGTCGAGCTGGATGTGACCGATCTCGCCGGCGAACCCTTCCGCGCCGCCGAGCAGCCGTCCCCCGGCGATCACGCCACCGCCGACGCCGATCTCGCCGGTCACGTACACCAGGTCGGCCGTGCCGGCGACGCTGCCCATCGCGTACTCGCCGAGTGCGCCGAGGTTCGCGTCGTTGGCCGTGCGGATCGGGAACGACGGCGGGCCGAGCCGCCGGGTCAGCCGCTCGGTGATGCCGCGGACCACCCGGACGTCGGTCCAGTGCAGGTTGGGGGCGAAGGCGACGGTGCCGCTCGCGACGTCGACCAGCGCCGGGACGCCGACGGTGACGCCGGCGGGCATCACCCCGAGCCGGCGGCACTCCCGCAGCGCCCGCGCGGTCAGCTCCGCGCCGGCGTCGAGGACCTTCTCGACGGGGAACGCCGGCACGTCGAGCCCGACGCGTTGTTCGAACAGGACGGTGCCGGTGAGGTCGAGGGCGAGCGCGGTCAGGTAGTCGACGTTGATCTCCACGCCGATCCCGCCGACCCCGCGCCCGTCGAGCTGGACGATCGTGCCCGGCCGCCCGACCGCGCCGGCACGCTCCCGGTCGCCCTCCCGGGCCAGGCCGCGCTCGACGAGTTCGGCGACGAGGCTGGAGACGGTTCCCTTGTTGAGCCCGGTGTCCGCGGCGATGCCCGCCCGCGACCGGGGACCCGCGTCCCGCAGGTGCCGCAGCACCAGCGAAAGGTTGCTCCGCCGGACGGCGGCCTGGTCGGCCGGGCGCACCGGTTTGAGCGAGAAGGAGGAGTCCACGCCGACACCACCCCAGTTCGTCTGGTGGGACAACAAATTAGGGCGGGCGAAACGATCCGGTCAACGAGTACCGGGACAGGACGAAAGCCGGACAAACGGTGCTGACCAGCGAGACTATCGATCGCGGCGAGCGAAAGTGTCCCACGGATGGAGCAGGGGTTAGGGCGCCCCGGCGCCGTAATCGCACCGCCGATCGGGAGGTTTCCGGTCAGCGGGAGTTTCGGGCGGCTTTCGCAAGTTTGCGTCAGGCCGAGGGCACAACGGCAGGTGGTGCGCCGGAAAGTTTCGCAACCTCGCCCTGGACCGGCGCAAGCCGAGCGCCCCAATGTGGCCTTGGTTGCGTCTGACGCACCGAAGGCCGCCTTGGGGCGCTTGCGTCAGGCCGAGGGCACGGCCGGGAAGGAAAGCGTGCCCAGCGCGCCGACCAGCGGCGAAAGTTCCGGCAAGGTTCCGGCCTCCGCGAGGGCTTCCGCGAGCGCCACGTCGTGGGTCGGGCGGGCCGCGGTCAGCAGGGCCTGGCCCGCCGGCGTCACCTCGGTGTAGATGCCGCGGCGGTCGTCCGCGCAGAGGTAGCGGGCCAGCAGGCCCCGGCCCTCCAGCCGGGTCACCAGCCTCGTCGTCGCCGACTGGCTGAGCACCACGGCGTTGGCGAGCTGGTTCATCCGCAGGTGGAAGCCGTCCTGGCGGGCGAGCACGTCGAGCACGGTGTACTCGCTCACCGACAGCTCGTGGTCGCGCTCCAGCGCGCGCTGCAGCCGGTCCTCGATCCGCGCGTGGAGGGCGGCGAGCGTGCGCCAGCCCTGCGCGCGTGCCTCCACGGCGTCGTCGTCCAGTGACACGGTTCACCTCTCCCGGGCTTGCGCGCAACTGTTTGCACGCTGCACTATCGAGCTCGTGCAATATACGGCGTCTGCAACTATCTCGGACGCTCGTAGTTGCCAACGCCCATAACCCAGTCTACCCCGGGAAGAAGGAAGTCCATGCCCGCCGCCCTGCTCGCACTGGCGATCAGCGCTTTCGGGATCGGCACCACCGAGTTCGTGATCATGGGCCTGCTGCCCGAGGTCGCGGCCGACTTCGGCGTCTCGATCCCGTCCGCAGGCCTGCTCATCTCGGGCTACGCGCTCGGCGTCGTCGTCGGCGCGCCCGTGCTCACCGCGCTGGCCTCGCGGGTGCCGCGCAAGACCGTGCTGGTCGCCCTGATGGGCCTGTTCATCGCGGGCAACGTGCTCTCGGCGCTGGCCCCGAGCTACGGCCTGCTGATGACCGGCCGGGTCGTCGCCGCCCTGTCGCACGGCGCGTTCTTCGGCGTCGGCTCGGTGGTCGCCGCTTCGCTGGTCGCCCCGGCCAAGCAGGCCAGCGCGATCGCGCTCATGTTCACCGGGCTGACCGTGGCGAACGTCCTCGGCGTGCCCGCCGGCACCGCGCTCGGCCAGGCCTTCGGCTGGCGCTCGACGTTCTGGGTGGTCAGCGCGCTGGGCGTGCTCGGCGCGATCGGCATCCTCGCGCTGGTGCCGCACCAGGAACCTTCGCCGGGCGCGGGCCTGCGCGGCGAGCTCGCCGTGTTCCGCCGCCCGCAGGTGTGGCTCGCGCTGGTGATGACCGCGCTCGGCTTCGCCGGGGTGTTCGCGTCCTTCACCTACATCGCGCCGATGATGACCGAGGTCGCCGGCTTCTCCAGCGGCGCCGTCACCTGGCTGCTCGTGCTCTTCGGCGGCGGTCTCTTCGCCGGCAACCTGCTGGGCGGCCGGGCGGCGGACCGCAAGCTCATGCCGAGCCTGTACGTGATCCTCGCGGCGCTGGCGATCGTGCTGGTCGCGTTCGTCTTCACCGCGCACGCCAAGGTGCCGGCGGCGATCACCATCGCGCTGTTCGGCGCGGCGGGCTTCGCGACCGTGCCGCCGCTGCAGGCCCGCGTGATGGCCAAGGCCGAGGGCGCCCCGGCGCTGGCCTCGGCGGCGAACATCGCCGCGTTCAACCTCGGCAACGCGGGCGGCGCGTGGCTCGGCGGCCAGGCCATCGAGTCCGGCCTCGGCTACACCGCCCCCAACTGGATCGGCGCCGCGCTCGCCGCGGCGGGCCTCGCCGTGGCGCTCGTTTCCGGTCTGCTCGACCGCCGGACCCCGGCTAGTTTCGACGCCGGGGAACGGGTACTCGCCCGATGAACCACCCACCGAAAGGACCCCTCGTGACCAGCGTGCCCGTGATCGAACTCAACAACGGCGTGCGGATGCCGCAGCTCGGCTACGGCGTGTTCCAGATCCCGGACGACGAGACCGCCACCGCCGTGAAGACCGCACTCGACGTGGGCTACCGCAGCATCGACACCGCCGCCGTCTACGGCAACGAAAAGGGCGTCGGCCGGGCCATCGCCGAGTCCGGCATCGCCCGCGACGAACTGTTCGTCACCACCAAGCTGTGGAACTCCGCGCAGGGCTACGACTCGACGCTCAAGGCGTTCGACGAGAGCATGGCCCGGCTCGGCCTGGAGCAGCTCGACCTGTACCTGATCCACTGGCCGACGCCGAAGCGCGACAAGTACCTCGACACCTGGAAGGCGTTCGAGAAGCTGTACGCCGACGGCCGCGTCCGCGCGATCGGCGTGTCCAACTTCCAGCCCGCGCACCTCGAACGGCTGATGGACGCGTCCGACGTCGTCCCGGCGGTCAATCAGGTCGAGCTGCACCCGTACCTGCAGCAGCAGGAGGTCCGCGAGTTCGACGCGAAGCACGGCATCGCGACGGAGGCGTGGAGCCCGCTCGCCAAGGGCGGCTCACTCCTGGGTGACCCGGTGGTGGCGGAACTGGCGGTGAAGCACGGCCGGACGCCCGCGCAGATCGTGCTGCGCTGGCACCTGCAGCTGGGCAACGTCGTCATCCCGAAGTCGGTGACGCGGTCGCGGATCGAGGAGAACTTCGACCTGTTCGAGTTCACCCTCACGGAGGATGAGGTCGAGTCGCTGTCGCCGCTGAACCGCGACGAGCGCACCGGGCCGGACCCGGATTCGTTCAACGCCGCCTGACCCGTGCGCCCGCCGGTCGTGAGTGGTAAGTCGGGTTAGAACCCGACTTACCACTCACGACCCGGGCGCTACTGCTTGCGGGCCACGCCGCCCAGAGTCAGGAAGTTCAGCTCGGACAGCGGGTGCAGGCGCGGGCCGTCCGGCCACCATTCGTGCAGGTAGACCAGCCCCGGCCGGAGCAGCTCCGTGCCTTCGAAGAACGCCTCGATCTGCTCCCGCGTGCGGTGGACGCTGCCGAGCCCGGTGCCCTGGAAGCTCGTTTCCAGCAACCGCGCGAGTTCCTGCCGCGGCGAGTCCTCTTCCGGGTCGAAGTTGTGCGTGAGCAGCAGGTACGACCCGGGCGCGAGCGCCTCGACGTACTCGCCGACGATCTTCTTCGCGCGGTCGTAGTCGTCGATGTGGTGCACGATCGACGTGAGGATCAGCGCCACCGGCCGGGAGAAGTCCAGGTACTCCTCGACGACGTCGTCGCCGAGCGTGTCGGCCGGGCGGGTCAGGTCGGCGCCCGTCACGTGCGTCAGGTAGTTCTCTTCCAGCAGCGCCCGGCCGTGCACCTGCACGACCGGGTCGTTGTCGACGTACACCACCTGCGCGTCCGGGTTGTACCGCTGCGCCACCTGGTGGGTGTTTTCCGCCGTCGGCATGCCGGAACCCAGGTCGAGGAACTGGTCGATGCCGCGCTTGCCCGCCAGGAACCGCACCGCGCGCACCAGCCAGTCGCGGTGTTCCTTCGCCATCGTGCGCGCGCCGGGCGCGATCGCCAGCAGGCGCCGCATGGCTTCGCGGTCGACCTCGTAGTGGTCGTGGCCGCCGAGGAGCGCGTCGGACAACCTGGCGAGGCTCGCCTTGCTGAAATCGAGCGCGGCCGAGCCACCCTCGGTTCCGGGCCGCAGGTCGCCAGGCGTCATCGGCTGATCTCCCACTCTGCGCGCGGCGGACGGCACCCGGCCCGGGTTTCGCTCACCGTGTCCGGCAACGGACAGTGCTCAGCCTACGACATGCCGTTCACCAAGTGAACCGGGCCGAAGGGCCTTGCCTGCCAGGGACTATTGCCCGAAACGCAGCTCGTGCCAAGAGGTTCCGCCGTCCGTGGTGCGGTACACGGCGGAACCGCCTGCGGCATCCGGCTGACCGTCCACGACGACCCCGGTGCCGCGGCCCGGGAAGTCCAAGTCGGTCAGCCCGAGCCCCCGTTCGGACAACGCCGTCGTCGTCCACGTGCGACCACCGTCGGCCGTGCGGTGCAGGAACCCGGTACCGCCACCCACCGCGGCGACCGTCGCGGACGTCGGCGAAGCGGCGCCGAACCCCTGCGTGATCCCGGTGTACGGCGCTTCGTCGCTCCCGCTGAACGCACCGCCGAGCTGCGGCGCGTGCCGCAGCCGCCGCTCGGTCGAGCCCGGCTGCGGCGAGCCGGGACTGCTGCTGCACAGCGCCACGACCTGCCGATCCCGGACGTTGGCGAGCGAAGCGACCGTCCCGGCCGGGCACGGCGGCTCGGCCCGGGTGAAGCGGACGCCGTCACGGGCGGTCCAGTACTCCTCCGTGCCGTAGTCCGCGCCGAGCGCGACCTGCACGCCCCCGCCGACGGAGAGATCGCCGTAGGTGAGGGAGCCGGTGACCGCGAAGCCGGGCACCGGAGCGAGCACCGGCGAGCCGGCGACCGCGGAGTACAGCCGCGTCGAACCGCGGCCCTCGCCGTTGGTGGTGAGCACCGCGAACACGCGACCGCCGGTTTCGGCGACCTTCGACAGGTAGAACGGCTCGCGCGCGCCGGCCAGGCGGACCGGGTGCCAGGACGTACCGCCGTCCCGGGTGGCGCGGAGGTGGACGCCGTCGCTGACGTAAGCGACCCGGCTGCTGACGGCCGTCAGCGCGACGTGGTTGTGGTTGTCGGGCAACGGCATCGCCGGCGCGCCCAGCCGCCGCCAGTGCGCACCTCCGTCGGTGGTGCCCAGCAGCGCCGGGCACCACGCCTTCCCGCACGGCGAGTACCCGAGGACATAGCCGGTGTCGGGGCCGGTCCAGCTGGTCGACGCGGGCTGGAATCCGGGCGGCACAGCGGTTTCCGCCGAGGCGGGAAGTGCGGAAACGGTCAGCAGGGCGAGGACGGACGCGAGGAGCGCCGGGATTCTCATGATCACCTGGACGTCTTGGCCGGGCCCGGGTTGCCCGCAGTGCGCAGGATTCCGCCGCGCGGCTCAGCGGCTCCCTTGTCCCGCCAAGAATTCCGCGGCCGCCTCGGCCCAGCCGGGCAGGAAGTGACCGGCGTCCTCGGCGAGCCGGACGTCGGCGTGCGGGAGGGCGGCCCGCAGCTTCGCCGCCGCGTCGCGCTGGTCGAGCAGGACGTCACGGGCCCCGAAGTGCGCTTGCACGGGCATCCTCAGCTCCCGCAGTCGCTCAGCCGACACGGTCGGGATCGCTTCCAGCCGCGGCTTGAAGTGCTCGAACGTCGCGAGGGTGAACTCCCCGACCGCCCGGCGCCCGGGATCGGCGAGCCCGCCCTTCGCGACCATGGCCAGCGACCGGCGCCGCCCCCAGTCGCCGAAGAGGCCGTACGCCGCGAACTTCAGGAGCGGCACGACCCGCCGCCGGCCGATGCCCGCCGGGTTGACCAGCGCCAGCGCCGTGACCCGCGCGGGCCGGCGCAGCGCGTGGTCGAGCGCCCACCAGCCGCCCAGTGAGGTGCCGAGGAAGGCCGCGCGCGGCAGCTCGAGCGCGTCGAGGACGTCGTCGAGCCACTCCGCGTAGGCGGCCGACCCGAGCGGCGGCCGTGCCTCGACGGTCCGGCCCGGCTCGCCCGGCGCGTCGACCGCGTGCACGCGCAGGCGGCCGGCGAGCGTGGCGATGTCCGGCAGCCAGTGCGCGGCCGTACCGCCGGAGCCCTGCAGCGCGACGACCGGCGGCCCGTCCACCGGGCCGGACACCACGGCGAAGGTGTCACCCAATCGAGTGGCCAGGGTGCGGTCCTCGGCGGCCACGGGCCAGCTCGCCAGCAGCGCGTCGTAACGCTCCCGGACCGCCCGCGCGCCTTCGGCCGAGCGGTAGATCGGCGTCACGTCAGGTTTTCGGCGATCGAGGCCACCCACCGCAGCAGGTCGGCGCCGGCGGCGAGGTCGCCGAGCACGATGATCTTCATGGTGGCGCGCTCCTTGTCGTAGATGGTCTCCACGCGCAGCGGCCGCTCACCCCCGTCCCGCGGACCGTTGACCGAGGCCACGACCATGGTCGAGATCCGATCGGCCCCGGCCCGGTCGACGCCGCCGAGCTCGACGACCCCCGACAGCTCGGCCGTCCGCGCCGCCCGCTCGGCGACCGGCAGCCCGGTGAAGGCCTCGAGGTCCTCGGCGGTGATCCGGTACTGCTTGCCGATCCGGACCGCTTTCAGCCGCCCGTCCCGCACGTAGTTCCGGACCGTCCGGACGTGCAGGCCGAGCCTCGCGGCGACCTGTTCGACGGAGAAAACGTCCTGCGCCATAACCCTCCTCATGTTCCCCAAACGACCCTATCATGTCAACATTTTCGGAAGTTTGCGGAACGCGCGGTTCGCTCACCAGGGTGACGGGTATTCCCCGGTGCCACCGCACGCCCAGATCCGTCCACATCGGACAGTCGAAAGGACTGCGACGATGCCGTACCCCCCGCCCCAGGAGCCGTACGAACCGCGCTACGAACCGGCCACGACCGAAGAAGTCGTGGAGCGGACCCACCCGCGCATCCGGATCGTCCGCACGATCAACGCCCTGATCCACCTCGTGTGCGCGGTGTTCGCGCTGGTACTGGCCGTGCACATCGTCCTGGTCCTCGGCGAGGCCAACTCGGCGAACGGCTTCGCGCACCTGATCAGCGAGTGGTCGGCCGGCGTGTCGCTGGGCCTGCGCAACCTGTTCACGCCGGATTCGGTGAAGCTCGCGACGTTCCTCAACGACGGCCTCGCGGCGGTCCTCTGGCTGGTCATCGGCGCGATCCTGACCGACGTCATCACGCGCATCGGGGTGCCGGGACCGCGGCGGGTCTGGTACCGCCGCAGCTACCGCTGACCCGAGTCCGGCGGCGCTCGCCGCGGGGTCGCGAATGACTCATTCGCGACCTCGGTAGCCTCGGAACTCGGCGCGGAACAGGCCTCCCCACTTGGCCGGGGAGGCCTTTTTCGCGCCTGGTTCACACGCCCGTACTCACGCCCGGAGTCACCCGCGACCGCTCGGCCGCGAGAGCCACCCCGCACAAAGGTCGCGAATGACTCATTCGGGACCTCCCCGGTCCCGAATGAGTCATTCGCGACCCTGGAACCCGGCCACCGAGCAGCGACCCCGGCACGAAGAAGGCCTCCCCGGACCAAGCCGGGGAGGCCTCTTCACGTTCTTCATCAGCCCTGCGGCTGTTCCACCGCCGGTTTGACCGGCTCCGGTTCGGGCTCCGGCCGGGCCGGATCCTGCGGCTGGGCGTCCCGAGGCGCGGGGAGGTCCCCAGGGGCGATCGCGTCGAAGTGTTCACGGCACCACCGGCCGTAGCGCCTTGAGTGCACAGTCATCGCGTCCACCTCCTCTCGCCGGGCGATCCTCGTCACACCTACAGCGTCCTCCGCCGGGGCGCCCGATGCCAACAAATTTAAGCCGGACTTAACACACCCGTCCGGGTGATCGTCTACAAAGGACTCAGCCGGCGAACGCGCGCACGACCTCGCGGCAGAACGCCGGCAGGTCGTCGGGGTTCCGGCTGGAAACCAGGCCGTTGTCGACCACCACCTCCTGGTCGACCACGGTGGCGCCGGCGTTGCGCAGGTCGGTGCGGACGCTGGGGTACGACGTCAGCGTGCGGTCGCGTACGACATCCGCTTCGACGAGCGTCCACGGACCGTGGCAGATCACCCCGACCGGCTTGCCCGACCGGACGAACTCGCCCGCGAAGCGGACCGCGTCCGGGTCGACGCGCAGGTTGTCGGGGTTCATCGTGCCGCCGGGCAGCAGCAGCGCGTCGAAGTCGCCGACCTGGACGTCGGCCACCTTGCGGTCGACCGGGAAGCGGTCGCCCTTGTCGATGTCGCCGTTCATCGCCTGGATCTCGCCGGTGTCGAGGGACACGAGTTCGACCGTCGCGCCCTCGTCGAGGACGGCCTGGCGGGGCTGCTCGAGTTCGACCTGTTCGACGCCGTCCGCCGCCAGGATCGCGACGCGGCGGCCCTGCAGTGCGTTCGCCATGGGACTCCTGTCATCGGGTTCGGTGCACCGGAGGAATTACCCCCTCCGAGAGCGGCCAAACCCGGTCCACACAGGACAGACGCTCAGTCCGGGCACTCCACGGCCAGCACCGCGATGTCGTCGTGCGCCGAACTCCCGAGCCAATCCCGGACGGCCTGTCGCAGCCGCCGCACGACCTCGCGGGCCGGCTCGCCCGCCGCGGCCGTGAGCACCGCGCGCAGGCGGTCGTCGCCGAAGAGCTCCGTCTGGTCGTGGCGGTTGCGGGCCTCGGTGATGCCGTCGGTGTAGAGCAGGCACATGTCGCCGCGCTCCAGCCGCACGCCCGCCTCGGCGAACCGGGCCTGCGGCGAGATGCCGACCAGTGTGCCCGGGACGGTGACCTCCTCGACCACACCCGACCGGCGCACGATCAGCGGCGCCGGGTGCCCGCCGGAGGCCAGCGTCAGGTCGATGCCGCCGTCCGACGGCGTGGCCGTGCCGAGCACGAGGGTCGCGAAGCGGCTGCTGCCGCCGGCGATGAGCAGCTCGTTGAGCAGCCGCAGCAGCGTGCGGCCGTCGCGTTCGACCATGGCCAGCGCGGTCAGCGCGTGCCGGACCCGCCCGGTCAGCGCCGCGGCCTCCGGGCCCTTGCCGCAGACGTCGCCGAGCACCAGGAACGCGCTGCCGTCGCCGTGCGGGAGGACGTCGTAGAAGTCGCCGCCGACCGCGAGCACCCCGCCCGCCGGCTCGTACCAGGTCTCGAACCGGGTGCCGGCGAGCTCGGGCGGGTCGATCGGGCGCAGCGTCGTCTCCAGGCCGCGGGTGGCCTCCTCCTGGCGGGCGTAGCGCTGGGCGTTGGCCAGCGCCGTCCCGGCCGCCTTCGCGAACTCGACCACCGCCCGCGTCTGCTCGGCGCCGAACTCGGGGTCGGCGCGCCGGCCCAGCAGCAGGGCACCGGTGACGCCGGCGCCCACGCTCGGCCCGAGCGAGACGACCGAGACCTCGGCGTGCCCGGCGAACCGGTCGGCGACGACCGACGGGAGCGTCGCCACCTCCGGCGCGGGCACGGGCGCGATCTGCGGGTGGCCGGTGGCGCCGAACGTCGCCGCCAGCACCGGCGCGACGTTCGCCGGGACCCGCCGGATCCGGCCGTGCCCCTGGGCAGACGGGCGCTCGCTGCTCCACCACTCCCACCGGCCACGGGTGGTCGGGAGCAGCACGAAGACGGTCTCGGCCAGCGCGGACGCGGCCAGCTCGGCGATCACCCGCGCGGTGCCGTGCCGCCCGCGGGCGCCCGCCAGCAAGGGCCCGGTCTCGGCCAGGAAGTCGCCGACGTGCCGCTGCGGGACCTCCTCGGCGGGCACCGTCCAGGCGTGCCAGCCGCCGGGGAGGGCGCGGATCCGGGCCGGACGGCGGTGGCCGGAGAACTCGACGTGACCCGAGGTTTCGGTGAGCGCGTGCAGCTTCGCCTCGGCGCCGCCGGTCAGCGTGCGCGCCGCCGGGTTCGCCCAGCGCAACGCGCCGTCGGTGTCCTGGAGGAACACCGCGTCGCGCACGTCTTCGAGGACGGCCCGCCCGAAGGCGTCGAAGCCCGGCGGCCCGTCCTCACCGGCGATCGACGGCAGGGCCGCCGACGCCGGGGCCGGACGTGACACCATGCACGGACCTCCTGCCTCCGGACTGCTGTCGCACGGCTACCGCGTGGTGGGCGGACTGGCTCGAAGTGTAGGGCGAATCATGGCACGCTGGGTCGACGACCATGGCTGGCGCATGCGTGGTGGAGAGGGTCGGCACACATGACAACGGAATCCCAGAGCGAAGCGGCCGCGCTGGAACGGCTGCTCGTGGCGGTCCGGGATCTCGGCGACGGCAACTTCCGACGGCGGCTCGTGCCGCACGGCGACGGCATCTCGGCGCAGCTCGCGGTGGCCTTCAACGACATCGCCGAGCGCAACCAGCGGCTGGTCAGCGAGCTGCTGCGGACGCGCACCGCGGTCGGCCAGGAGGGCAGGCTGCTGGAGCGGGTCGAGGCCGAGGTCGGCCCGGGCGGCTGGAGCACGGCGGTCGACGCCGTCAACGGCCTGATCGACGACCTGACCCGGCCGGCGATCGAACTCGAGCGCGTGCTCGGCGGCGTCGCCGACGGCGACCTGTCCCAGCCGATGACCCTCACCCTCGACGGCCGCCCGCTGCAGGGCGCGTACGCCACGCTGGCCAAGACGGTCAACGGCCTCATCGCGCAGCTGTCCCGTTTCGCCGCCGAAGTGACGAGGCTCTCCCGCGAGATCGCGGGTGAGGGACGTCTCGGCGGCCAGGCGGTCGTCCCGGGCGTGTCCGGCACCTGGCGCGACCTGACCGACTCGGTCAACTTCATGGCCGACAACCTCACCGAGCAGGTCCGCAACATCGCGCAGGTCACCACCGCCGTCGCGCGCGGCGACCTGACCCAGAAGATCAACGTCGACGCCCGCGGCGAGATCCTCGAGCTCAAGAACACCATCAACACCATGGTCGACCAGCTCTCGTCGTTCGCCGACGAGGTCACCCGCGTCTCCCGCGAGGTCGGCTCCGACGGCAAGCTCGGCGGCCAGGCCCAGGTCGCGGGCGTGGCCGGGACGTGGCGCGACCTCACCGACTCGGTCAACCAGATGGCCGACAACCTCACCGACCAGGTCCGCGGGATCTCGCAGGTAGCGACCGCGGTGGCCAACGGCGACCTGACGAAGAAGATCGACGTCGACGCCCGCGGCGAGATCCTGCAGCTGAAGAACACGCTGAACACGATGGTGGACCAGCTCTCGGCCTTCGCCGGCGAAGTCACCCGGGTCGCCCGCGAGGTCGGCTCCGAGGGCAAGCTGGGCGGCCAGGCCGAGGTGGCGGGCGCGGCCGGGACGTGGCGCAGCCTCACCGACTCGGTCAACCAGATGGCCGACAACCTCACCGACCAGGTCCGCAACATCTCGCACGTGACCACGGCCGTGGCGAAGGGCGACCTGACCCAGAAGATCACCGTCGACGCGCGCGGCGAGATCCTCGAACTCAAGACGACGATGAACACGATGGTCGACCAGCTGTCCGCGTTCGCGGACGAGGTCACCCGCGTCGCCCGCGAAGTCGGCACCGAGGGCCAGCTGGGTGGGCAGGCGCAGGTCCCCGGCGTCGCCGGCACCTGGCGCGACCTCACCGGCTCGGTGAACTTCATGGCGAACAACCTGACCACCCAGGTCCGCAACATCGCCCAGGTCGCCACCGCCGTCGCGCGCGGTGACCTGACCCAGAAGATCGCGGTCGACGCCCGGGGCGAGATCCTCGAACTCAAGACGACGCTCAACACGATGGTCGACCAGCTGTCCGCGTTCGCGGACGAGGTCACCCGCGTCGCCCGCGAAGTCGGCACCGAAGGCAAGCTCGGCGGCCAGGCCGCCGTGCCCGGGGTCGCCGGGACCTGGAAGAACCTCACCGACAACGTCAACTTCATGGCGAACAACCTGACCGAGCAGGTCCGGAACATCGCCACGGTGACGTCGGCGGTCGCGAAGGGCGACCTGACGCAGAAGATCACCGTCGACGCCCGCGGCGAGATCCTCGAACTCAAGACGACGCTGAACACGATGGTCGACCAGCTGTCCGCGTTCGCGGACGAGGTCACCCGCGTCGCCCGCGAAGTCGGCACCGAAGGCATTCTCGGCGGCCAGGCCGCCGTCCGCGGCGTCGCCGGAACCTGGAAGGACCTGACCGACAACGTCAACGTCATGGCGACCAACCTGACCGACCAGGTGCGCAGCATCGCCACGGTCGCGACCGGCGTGGCCAACGGCGACCTGTCGAAGAAGATCTCGATCGTCGCCCAGGGCGAGGTCGCGGCGCTGGCCGAGACGCTGAACGGCATGGTCGAGACGCTGCGCGCGTTCGCCGACGAGGTCACCCGCGTCTCGCGCGAAGTCGGCACCGAAGGCATCCTCGGCGGTCAGGCGCGGGTCCCCGGCGTGGCCGGGACCTGGAAGGACCTGACCGAGAACGTCAACTTCATGGCGCACAACCTGACCAGCCAGGTGCGCAACATCTCGCAGGTGACCACCGCGGTCGCGAAGGGCGACCTGACGAAGAAGATCGACGTCGACGCGCGCGGCGAGATCCTCGAGCTCAAGACCACGATGAACACGATGGTCGACCAGCTCTCGGCGTTCGCCTCGGAGGTCACGCGCGTGGCGCGCGAGGTCGGCACCGAGGGCAAGCTGGGCGGCCAGGCCGAGGTCGACGGCGTGTCGGGCACTTGGCAGCGGCTCACCGAGAGCGTGAACCAGCTGGCCGGGAACCTGACCACGCAGGTCCGCGCGATCGCGCAGGTCGCGACGGCGGTGACGGCGGGCGACCTGACCCGGCACATCACGGTCGACGCGTCCGGCGAGGTCGCGGACCTCAAGGACAACATCAACCAGATGATCGCGAACCTCAAGGAGACGACGAGGACCAACACCGAGCAGGACTGGCTGAAGACGAACCTCGCGCAGCTGTCGGGGCGGATGCAGGGGCACCGCGACCTGGCGTCGGTCGCGGCGCTGATCCTATCCGAGCTGGCCCCGCTGGTCCGGGCCCAGCAGGGCGCGTTCTTCCTGGCCCGCGACGACGACCGCGACGGCACGGTGCTGGAGTGCATCGCCGCCTACGGGCTCGCGCAGTCCCGCGCCGGCCTGCGGTTCGGCATCGGCGAGTCGCTGATCGGCCAGGCCGCGGTCGACCAGCGCACGATCCTGGTCCACAACGCCCCGCCGGAGTACGCGCTGATCTCGTCCGGCCTCGGATCGGCGGCGCCGGTGAACCTGATCGTGCTGCCGGTGCTGTTCCAGGGCGAGGTCCTCGGTGTGCTGGAGCTGGCCTCGGTCAACGAGTTCAGCACGGTCCACCAGGACCTGCTGGAGCAGCTGCGGCACACCATCGGCGTCAACGTGAACACGATCCTGTCGAACTCGCGCACGGAGGCGCTGCTGACGGAGTCGCAGCGCCTGGCGCAGGAGCTGCGGGCCCGGTCCGAGCAGCTGCAGGCCCAGCAGGGCGAGCTGCGGCGGTCCAATACGGAGCTGGCCGAGAAGGCCGCGCTGCTGGCCCAGCAGAACCGCGACATCGAGGTCAAGAACAGCGAGATCGAGCAGGCCCGCCAGGAGCTGGAGGAGCGGGCCGGGCAGCTGACGGTGGCGTCGCAGTACAAGACCGAGTTCATGGCGAACATGTCCCACGAGCTGCGGACGCCGCTGAACAGCGCGTTGATCCTGGCGAAGCTGCTGTCGGAGAACCCCGAAGGGAACCTGACGGAGAAGCAGATCCAGTTCGCGAAGACGATCTACGCGGCGGGCTCGGACCTGCAGCAGCTGATCAACGACATACTGGACCTGGCCAAGGTCGAGGCGGGCCGGCTGGACATGCAGATGTCCGACATCACGCTGCCGGAGCTGGTGGACTACGTCGAGTCCCTGTGCCGTCCGCTGACCGCGGACAAGGGCCTGGAGTTCGCCGTGCACATCGACCCGCCGGTGCCGGGCAGCGTCCACACGGACGAGCACCGCCTCCAGCAGATCCTCCGGAACCTGCTGTCGAACGCGGCGAAGTTCACCGACGAGGGCGGCGTCCGCCTCCACATCCGCGCGGCCGACCCGGCGGAGGTCGAGCAGGAGGCGCTGCGGAACGCGCCGGGCATCATCGCGTTCGCGGTGGAGGACACCGGGATAGGGATCCCGGAGGAGAAGCTGGCGGTCATCTTCGAGGCGTTCCGCCAGGCGGACGGCACGACGAGCCGCAAGTACGGCGGAACGGGCCTCGGCCTGAACATCAGCCAGCAGCTGACGGAGCTGCTGGGGGGCGAGCTGCGTGTGGTCAGCGAGCCGAACGTCGGTTCGACGTTCACGCTCTACCTCCCGGTGGCGGCGGCCAACCTGGTCGACCCGGCGGTGACGGCGCTGTCCTCGCCGCGCCTGCCCCCGGTCCCGAGCACGGTCCTGGTGGCGGCCCCCGACGTCACGCCCAAGCGCTTCCACGGCGAGAAGGTCCTGATCGTCGACGACGACCTGCGCAACGTGTTCGCGCTGGCCGCGGTCCTGGAACAGGCCGGCCTGGAAGTCATCTACGCGGAGACGGGCGTGGACGGCATCCGGGCCCTGGAGCGCAACGAGGACACGGCGCTGGTCCTGATGGACGTCATGATGCCGGAACTGGACGGCAACGCGACGATCGCGGCCATCCGCGCCGAGGCGGCGAACGCGGACCTGCCGGTGATCGCGGTGACGGCGAAGGCCACACCCGAGGACCGGGCCCGGACCCTGGCCAGCGGGGCCGACGAGTACATCACGAAGCCCGTGGACACGGACAAGCTGCTGGACGTGATCGCCGCTTCGCTGGAGGCAGACGCCGCGTCAGCTCGCGACGCCGCCTCTTACGAGAGTGGAGCGGGTGACGGGAATCGAACCCGCGTAGCTAGTTTGGAAGACTAGGGCTCTACCATTGAGCTACACCCGCGTGCCCCCGGAGGTACCCGGGTGCGAGGCCAGCTTAGCGTGACACGCTAGGCTGATCGCACACCCCCCTGGGGGTGCCGGGATGTGGCGCAGCTTGGTAGCGCATTCGCTTTGGGAGCGAAGGGTCGCAGGTTCAAATCCTGTCATCCCGACCAGCCGGTCTGACCACGCCCGACGAGCAGTTCGCTCGCCGGGCGTGATCGCGACTCAACGATGCGTGACACCCAGTGTGTCCGCCAACCACCTCTCCAACGTCGACGCCAGCGCTTCCGGTTGGTCCTCCGGCGTGTGGTGGCCCGCCTTTTCCGGGCGGCGCACCACTTCCAGCGACGCGAACCGCGAAGCGAACCAGTCGATCATCGACGGCGTCAGCATCGTGCCGTAGCCCGGTTCGAACGTCACCAGCAGCTTGGGCACCGGCGAAGAAGCCAGCCAGCGGCCGAACGCCTCGATCCGGGACACCACCGCGGCCGGCTCGCCGCCCAGTGGCATCGACCGCGCCCACTGCAGCACCGGGCGGCGGTCCTGGAACGCGTACTCCGGTGGCACGAAGTCCTCGATCAGCGACCCGCCCGTGGTCTTGAGCGCCCGGAACAGCTCGGCGCCCGCCGGCGGGAACTCCTCCCACGACATCGGCTTCAGCACCGCTTCCGTGAACGCCAGCGCCCGGACCCGCGACGGGTGCCGGGACGCCCAGTCCGCCGCCAGCGCGCCGCCCCAGTCGTGGCCGATCAGCACGACGTCGTCCAGGGCGAGCTCGTCGAACCACTCGTCCAGGTAACGCGCGTGGTCGTCGAACGTGTACGCGATGTCCGGCCGGGGCGAGTCGCCCATGCCGATCAGGTCCGGGGCCAGCCGGCGGCCGGGCAGCGACGGCATCACGTCGCGCCACAAGCGGGACGACGTCGGGTTGCCGTGCAGGAACACCAACGGCACTCCGGTTCCCTGTTCCCGATAAGACAACACCGTCACTTGAACGCCCCCGCGGACCGCGCAGCCCACTCCGCGAACGAACGCGGCGGGCGGCCCAGGATCCGCTCGACGTCCGGGCTCACCTCCTGCTCCGCGGGCGTCGGCGCGCCCAAGATGTCCAGTGTGGACTCCGCGATCTCCGCCGGCATGAAACCCAGCATCGCCGCGAGCGCCTCGCCTCGCGTCTGGGGAACGAACCGCACCGGCTCCCCCAGCACCTCACCGATGGCCGCCGCCTGATCGCGAGGGGACACCGGAGCGGGACCGGTCAGCACATACGTCTTCCCGTTGTGCGAAGGCGAAACCAGCGCCTCCGCCGCGACGGCCGCGATGTCCTCCGGGTCGACCACCGGCAGCGCGACGTCGCCGAAGGGGGCGACGACCGTACGGGTGGAACGCACGCTTTCCGCCCACTGGAACGCATTCGACGCGAACCCGCCCGGGCGCAGCACCGTCCACTCCGGACTCGAAGCGCGCACGGTTTCCTCGAACACCGACGGGTGCCGTCCGGTTCCGACACCTTGAGAGGACAGCAGCACCACGCGTGCGGCTCCGGCCCGCGCCAGCACCGGCTCCAGCAACCCCCGGAAGCCCGGCGGCACCATCAGGAACACCGCCGACGCGTCCTCGAGCGGCAGTGTCGACGGCGAACCCAGATCTCCTTGGCGGACAACCACTCCCGGCGGCGCTTCCCCGATGCGGCGGGACACCGCCGTCACCTTCTCGCCCGCCGCCGCGAGTGTGCGCACCAGCGGTGCGCCGACATTTCCCGTTGCTCCCACGATCACGATCATGCGAGCGACGCTACCTTCGCCGGTATAGTAGGTACCTAGAGGAAAGTAATGGCTGGAGGCCCCCGAAGTGACCAGGACCACACCCGAGCTGGCCTGCCCGATCGCGCCGGTCGTGGACATCGTGTTCAGCCGGTGGACCACCCCGATCCTGTGGACGCTCAACGAGTTCGGCCGGCTGCGGTTCGTCGAGCTCGAGCGCCGCATCGCCACGATCACGCCGAAGGTGCTCACCCAGCGGCTGCGGCAACTCGAACGCGACGGCCTGGTCGTGCGCACCTACCACGCCGAGGTGCCGCCGCGGGTGGAGTACGAGATCAGCGAGCTGGGCCGCAGCCTGGGCCCGTTGTTCGCCAGCCTCGCCGAGTGGTCGCCCAATCTCGGCGAGGTGGAGAAGGCCCGCGCGGCCTACGACTCCCGCAGCTCAGCCAAGTAAGCCTCGGCCGCGGCCACGTCGTCCGCCGACGCCGTGGCTCGCTCGCGCGCGAGTGCGGCCGAAAGGATCTTCACCGCCTGGGCGACGTTGCCCCGCGAGTCGCCCTGGACGACGGCGTTCTCCAGTGCCTGACCGAGCTTCGTGGTCGCCGGCGGCACTTGCTCGCGCGAAACGAAGCGGATCCAGTTGCCGCCCGGGTCGACCACGCTGAACCCCGTCCGGCCCGCCATGTTCTTGCGCACACGCGGCCGCGTCGGGGGCCGGAAATATTACGGCGAAACGTCCAGGTAGTCCAGGTTCGCCGGGCCGTCCGCGGTCGTCGCGGTGAGCCGCACGGTGTGCGCGCCCGCGGCCAGCGACAACGGGCGGGTCACCGTGCTCCACGTCGTCCAGGCGCCGGTCGGCGGGAACGGGACGCCGGTGGCCACCACCGTGCCGTCGACCGCGATGTCCACCGGGCGCGCCGCCGCCGTGCCGTTCGCGTAGCCGAACGTCAGCGTGGACGCCGGGCCGTTGACCTGCCACTCGACGTAACTGCCGACGGCGTTGGCGCCGTTCGCGAAGCCGGTCCCCGAGAAGCCCGCGTGGTTCGCGTCCACCGTGCCGCCCGCCGAGAGGGTCGCGGACTCCGCTTCGTAGCGGGTGCCGCCCCGGGAAGACACGCGGTACAGCACCGTCGCATGGGACGGCACCGACGCGCTGATCGTGCCCGTGGTGCTCCGGACGGCTTTGCTCCACAAGTCTTTCAGCGTGTACGAAGCCGCGCTGCCGATGCCGGTCGCGGACGCGGTCGTGCTGATCGTCGCCGTCGCGGCCGTTTCGTTGGACAGCGCCACCGCGCGGTCGCCGTTGGCGAGCACCTTGCCGTAGACGACGAGTCCGCCGTTCGCACTCAGCACGGTCGCCTGCTTGCCCAGCGGGTCCTGGTCGAGCGCGATCACGTCGGTGTTCTCGAGGATCGCGAAGCTGTCGTCGGACGCCTTGCGCAGGTCGCTGCCGATGAGCAGCGGCGCCGCCATCATCGCCCACAGGCTGAAGTGCGTGCGGTACTCCACCGCGGTCATCCCGCCGTTGCCGACCTCCAGCATGTCCGGGTCGTTCCAGTGGCCGGGGCCGGCGTACTGCGCGAGCCCGCGATTGGTCTGGGCCTTGCCGATCATGCTCGACCACTTGTCGGAGATGTCGCCGGTGGTGCGCCACAGGTTCCCGACGGGCGCCGCCCACGTCCACGGCTTGTTCTGGCCCCACTCGCAGATCGAATACGCGATCGGGCGACCGGACTTCGCGAGCGCGTCCCGCATCGCCTTGTACCGCTGCTGCGCGTCGACGCCCTGGTTGTTGCAGTTGTCGTACTTCAGGTAGTCCACGCCCCAGGAAGCGAAGAGGTTCGCGTCCTGCTGTTCGTGGCCGAGCGCGCCGGGAAAACCCGCGGTGTTGCACGTCTTCGTCCCGGCGCTGGTGTAGATGCCGAACTTCAGCCCCTTGGCGTGCACGTAGTCGGCGAGCGCCTTGATGCCGTGGGGAAAGCGCGCGGGGTCGGGCACGAGGTCGCCCGCGGAGTTGCGCGCGGGCAGCGCCCAGCAGTCGTCGATGTTGACGTAGGTGTAGCCGGCGTCCTTGAGGCCCTTGCTGACGAAGATGTCCGCGATGCCCTTGATCATCGTCTCGGAGAATTCGGCGCGGCACTGCGTCGAGTTCCAGTTGTTGAAGCCCATCGGCGGCGTTCGCAGCAGCCCGTTTTCGAGGGCCTGCGCCGGGGCCGAACCCAGGACGAGACCGCTGGCCGTGATCGCGAGCGCGGCGGCCGCGCTCGCGATGCGCCGGAGTGAGGACATGCGTGCTCCCGGAGGTGAGTAGGGCGACCTCCGATTAGTAAAGGATCCTTCCAATCGAGCCGTCAAGGTGCGATGCATCAAACATCAGATATGACGCCGTATTTTCCCGGTCACCGGCACGACGCGGGCAGCTCCTCCACCAGCCAGGCGTGCAGCTGCCGGGCCGCGTCGGCCACGTCCTCCCCCGTCTTCAAGGTCAGGACCGGCACCCGCGGCTCGGTGGCCGCGGAGCCGAACAGCCGCAGGTAAGCGCCGACGGCCGTGAGCTCGGCGTCCGTGACGTTCTCCGGGAGCTCGTCGAACTCGACCTCCGCCGGGTCGGCGAGCACGACGCCGGTCGCCCCGGCCGCGTCCGCCACGGCGGCCGCGAGCAGGGCGCCCGAGCCGGACCCGAGCACGACGAACGGCTCGCCGTCCGCCTGCTCGCGGATCGCCTCGGCCGCCGACGCGACCAGCGCGTCCAGGCCGGCCGGCGCGGGGGTCTCGCCGTCGAACCCGGGCGCGGGCACCAGCCACGCCTCCCGGACGCAGTCGAAGCGCGCGGTGACTTCCTCGCACCACTGGGTCTCGCCGGTGAGCGTGCCGAACGCGAACAGCAGTGGCCGGGACGCGCCCGTCGCCACACGCCGCAGACGTGGGGTCCACGGGACCGCCGGCAGGAACTGCGAGGCCGTGGCGAGGAACGTCCGGAACTCCGCCGTGCGGCCGGTCTCCCGGGCTGTCCGGAGCAGGGTGCCCAGCGAGCCACCCGTGTCCGGCGCGGTCAGGGAGACGTTGGCCAGGAGGTGGTCGGTGAGTTCGGCGACCGTCGGGTAGTCCCAGACGAGCGCGGCGGGCAGCTCGAGCCCGGTCGCCGCACTGATCCGGTTGCGCAGTTCGACGACGCCCAGGGAGGTGAACCCCAGTTCGGCGAACGCGGATTCCGGCTCGACCGCGTCGACCGACGGGTGCCCGAGCGTCGCCGCGACCTCCGCCCGGACCCACGCCAGGAGCCACCCGGGACGGTCGGCGGCCGGAAGGTCCGCCAGGCGCCCGGTGATCGGCTCGGTCTCCGGCACCTCGCTCGCTTCGGGCACGACCGTTTCCGGCAGCACCATGTCGAGCCAGTATCGGCTGCGCTGGAACGCGTAGGTCGGCAGGTCGACGCGGGTCGCACCGGGGAAGAACGACGCCCAGCCGACGTCGACGCCCTCGACGTGAACAGTGCTCAACGCAGTGAGCAGTGCTCTTTCTTCAGAGCGATCTCGTCGTAGAGCACTGATCGCGTTTCCGTCGATCATCGCGCTGAGGACGCCGTCCGGGCCCAGTTCCAGGAACAGGTCGACGCCGGCGGCCTTGAGCGTCGAGATGCCGTCGGCGAACCGGACCGCTTCCCGGACGTGCCGCACCCAGTAGTCGGCAGTGAAAGGCTCGGCGAGAGCACCGCTCACATTCGAGATCACCGGTATCGTCGCAGAGCGGTACGTCAGGGACTCGGCGACAGCGCGGAACTCCTCCAGCATCGGATCCATCAACGGCGAGTGGAACGCGTGACTCACCGTGAGCCGCTTGGTCTTGGGGAACTGCGCCGCGATCGCCAGCACCTCGGCCTCATCGCCGGAGATGACCACCGACTCCGGGCCGTTCACCGCGGCGATGGAGACACCCTGGGTGAGGGTGATGGCTGACTCGGGGGCGGCGATCGAGACCATCGCGCCGCCCTCCGGCAGCGCTTGCATGAGGGAGGCGCGGGCGCTCACCAGGCGGCAGGCGTCCTCCAGAGACAGGACTCCAGCGACGTGAGCTGCGGAGATCTCGCCGATCGAGTGCCCGGCGACGAAGTCTGGGCGGATGCCGAAGGACTCGACCAGGCGGTAGAGAGCGACCTCGACGGCGAACAACGCCGGCTGGGTGCACTCGGTGCGATCCAGGAGCTCGGGGGTGGCGAAGGCCTCGCGCAGGCTCGGGGGGAAGTGGGCGAGGACTGCGTCGAAGGCCTCGGCGTAGACCGGGAAGCGGGCGTAGAGCTCCTGGCCCATACCGACCCGCTGCGCGCCCTGGCCGGTGAAGAGCGCCGCGAGGCGGCCCGGGCGTTCACGGCCCGTGACGACGTTCGGCGCGGACCGGCCGTCGGCCAGGGCGGCCAGACCGGCCGACAGCTCATCGGGAGTGGTGCCGTGGATCACGGCCCGGTGCGCGAACCGGCTCCGCGAAGAAGCCAGGGAAAGGCCCACGTCGGCCGGGTGCTCGGCGACGTCCAGCAGCTGGGCGGCCTGCGCTCGCAACGCCGCCTCGGTGCGCCCGGACAACACCCACGGCAGCACGCCGGTTTCGCCGCGCTCGGGAACGACCGGCGGGGCGACCGGCGCCTGCTCGAGGATCGCGTGCGCGTTGGTGCCGCTGACGCCGAACGACGACACCCCGGCCCGACGCGGCCGGTCGGACGGCCACTCGCGGGACTCCGTCAGCAGCTCCACCGCACCGGCCGTCCAGTCCACATGGGACGACGGCGTGTCCACGTGCAACGTCGGCGGCAGGACGCCGTGCCGCATCGCCATGATCATCTTGATGACGCCGCCGACCCCGGCGGCCGCCTGGGTGTGGCCGATGTTGGACTTCAGCGAGCCCAGCCACAACGGCGTCGTACGGTCCTGGCCGTAGGTCGCCAGGATCGCCTGCGCCTCGATCGGGTCGCCGAGCGTGGTACCGGTGCCGTGGCCTTCCACGACGTCCACTTCGGATGGTTTCAGCCCGGCGCCGGCCAGTGCCGCGCGGATGACCCGCTGCTGCGACGGCCCGTTCGGGGCGGTGAGGCCGTTCGACGCGCCGTCGGAGTTCACCGCGGTGCCGCGGACGACCGCGAGCACCGGGTGGCCGAGGCGACGGGCGTCGGAAAGCCTTTCCACCGCGAGGATTCCGGCGCCTTCACCCCAGCCCGTGCCGTCGGCGGCGTCGGCGAAGGACTTGCACCGGCCGTCCGCGGCGAGGCCGCGCTGCCGGCTGAAGTCGATGAACACACCCGGTGTGGAAAGCACCGTGACACCGCCGGCCAGCGCGAGGTCGCACTCCCCCTGGCGCAGCGACTGGCACGCCAGGTGCAGTGCCACCAGCGACGACGAACACGCGGTGTCTACAGTGAGCGCCGGGCCTTCCAGGCCGAACGCGTACGCGATGCGGCCGGACACCACACTCGCCGAGCTGCCGGTGCCGAGGAAGCCGTCGACGCCCTCGGGGACGGCGAGCGGGCGGGACGCGTAGTCCGAATACATCACACCGGTGAACACGCCGGTCCGGCTGCCGCGCAACGAATCCGGGTCGATGCCCGCGCGTTCCAGCGCCTCCCACGACGTCTCCAACAAGAGTCGCTGCTGCGGGTCCATGGCGAGCGCCTCGCGGGGCGAGATGCCGAAGAAGCCCGCGTCGAAGTCGGCGGCGTCGTAGAGGAAAGCGCCTTCCTTGGCGTAGCTGGTGCCGGCGTGGTCCGGGTCGGGGTCGTACAGCGCGTCGAGGTCCCAGCCGCGGTCGTCCGGCAGGCCGGCGACGGCGTCGCGGCCCGCGGCGACCAGGTCCCACAGGTCTTCGGGACCGCGGACGCCACCCGGGTAGCGGCAGCCGATGCCGACGACGACGATCGGGTCACCGTCCACCCGGCGCTCCCGCACCACGACCTGCGACGACGTCTCCCCGGAAACCCGTTCGACGACGTACTTCGTGAGCGCCTGCGGGTTCGGGTGGTCGAAGACCAGCGTGGCGGGCAACCGCAGACCGGTCTCGGCGGCGAGGCGGTTGCGCAGTTCCAGCGCGGTCAGCGAGTCGAACCCGAGTTCCTTGAAGGCCCGAGCCGGTTCCACCGCGGCCGCCGACGCGTACCCGAGCACGCCCGCGACCAGGCCGCGGACGAGTTCGAGGACCTGGCGATTCCGGTCCTCCGCGCCGAGCCCGGCCAGCCGGTCGGCGAACGACGACTTCGTGACCGCCGTCGCGGCCTGCCGTCGCTGCGGCGGCAACAGTCCGTGCAGCAGCGCGGGTGTCGCCGGCTGGCGGCGCAGGGCGGCGAGCTCCAGCCGGACCGGCGCGAGCACGGCCTGGTCCGCGGCGACCGCCCGGTCGAACAGCGCCAGCCCGAAAGCGCTGTCCAGCGGGGTCATGCCCGCGCCGGCCATGCGGTGCAGGTCGCCGTCGGCCAGGTGCCCGGTCATCGAGCTGGCCTCGGCCCACAACCCCCAGGCCAGCGCGACCGCGGGCAGGCCGTGGGCGCGGCGGTGCTGGGCGAGGGCGTCGAGGTAGGCGTTCGCGGCGGCGTAATTGGCCTGGCCCGCACCGCCCATGGTGGCGGCGAAGGAGGAGAACAGCACGAAGGCGGACAGCCCCGAGGTGAGCTCGTGCAGGTTCAGGGCCGCGTCGGCCTTGGGCCGCAGGACCGTGTCCAGGCGCTCCGGCGTGAGGGATTCGACGACGCCGTCGTCGAGGACCCCGGCCGCGTGCACGACCGCCGAAACGGGGTGCTCGGCCAGGACCGCCGCCAGCTGTTCGCGATCCGCGACGTCGCAGGCGACCGCCGTCGCGGTGGCCCCGAGTCCGGAAAGTTCGGTGAGGAGTTCGTTCGAGGGAGCGCGGCGGGACAGCAGGAGCAGCCGCTGGACGCCGTGGTGGGTGACCAGGTGCCGGGCGACCAGACCGCCGAGCAAGCCGGACGCGCCGGTGATCAGCACGGCGTCGTCGCCCCACTCGACCACGGCGTCCGAAGTGGACGCTCGTGCCAGCCGTGGGACGTGCCACTTCCCGTCGCGCAGAGCCAGCTGAGGTTCCCCCTGCGGCAGTTCCGCCGGGACCTCGTCGGCGTCGAGCAGCACGAACCGGCCGGGGTTCTCGGCCTGCGCCGACCGCACGAGGCCGGTCACCGCCGCCGCGGCGAGGTTCGGCACGTCTTCGCCGCCGACCGACACCGCGCCCGAGGTCACGACGACCAGGAGTTCCTCTGAGGCCAGCGATTCCTGGAGTCGCGAAAGGACAGCCGCGGTGGTCTCGCGCACCGATCCGTCCGGAACGCGGAAGACGGTGAACTCGCTCGTCAGCTCGGGGCCGGAGAGTTCGGGCCAGGCGACTTCGAAGAGCGCGTCCACAGTGGAGTCGGTCTTGCGGGGCGTCCGCAGCGTCAGCGACCGGACCTCGCCGACCGGGGCACCGGTTTCGTCGGCCAGGGTCAGCGCGACGGTGTCGCCGGACACCGGCGTCAACGTCACGCGCAGCACGGACGCACCGGACGCGGCCAACGAGACGCCGCTCCAGGCGAACGGCAGCCTCGGCCCGTCGCCCGCCGCGGTCAGGGCACCAAAGCCCGCCGCGTGCAGGGCCGCGTCGAGCAGCGCCGGGTGCAGGCCGAACCTCGCCGCGTCGCCGCGCACGGACTCGGGCAGCTCGACCTCGGCGAAGACGTCGCTCCCCCGGCTCCAGACCGCGCGCAGGCCCCGGAACGCCGGACCGTAGTCGACGCCCGTCGCCGCCATGGCCGGATAAAACCCGTCCAGTTCCACCCGCTCGGCCCCCGCCGGCGGCCACTCCGATCCCGCACTTTCACGTGAAAGTGCGGACTCGGAAAGGAAGCCGGTCGCGTGACGGGTCCACGGGGTGAACTCGTCCGGGCGGGAGTGGATGGTGAGGTCGCCGCCGTCGGTCACCGAGACCTGGAGGTGCACCCCGCCGGCCGCCGGCAGCACCAGCGGGGTTTCGAGCGTGAGTTCGTCGAGGGTGCGGCGGCCGACCTGGTCGCCGGCGCGGATCGCGAGTTCGACGAACGCCGTACCCGGCACCAGGATTTCGCCGCCGACGCGGTGGTCGGCCAGCCACGGCAGGCTGTGCAGCGACAGCTTCCCGGTGAGCACCGCGCCGCCGGCGTCAGCGAGCCCGACCACGGCGCCGAGCAGCGGGTGCTCCGCCGGAGTCAGCCCGAGACCGCTCGCGTCGCCGATCGAAACCAGCCGCGGCCAGTAACGCTCGTGCTGGAACGCGTAGGTGGGCAGTTCGGTGCGCCGGGCGCCGGGGAAAGCGTCGTCCCAGCGGACGTCGACGCCGTGCACCCAGGCCTCGGCCAGCGAGGTGTGGAACCTCGCGAGGCCGCCCTCCCCGCGACGCAGGGTCCCGAACGCGGCGTCGCCGATCGCCATCGTCAGCACCGGGTGCGGCGAGGCCTCGACGAACGCGCGGAAACCTTGGCCCCTCAACGCCGTCACGGCGGTGTCGAGCCGGACCGGGTTGCGGAGGTTGGTGTACCAGTACTCGGCGTCGAGTTCGGTGCCGCCGAGCCAGTCGCCGGTCACCGTCGAGAAGAAGCCGGTCGTGGCCCGCACCGGCCGGACCGGGGCCAGGACTTCGAGGAGCCGCTCGCGGATGCGTTCCACTTGCGGCGAATGCGACGCGTAGTCCACCGGGATCCGCTTCGCGCGGACGTCGTCGGCGGCGCAGGACGCCATCAGCTCGTCGAGCGCGCCCGGCTCGCCGGAGACGACGACCGCGGCGGGGCCGTTGATCGCGGCGATCGACAGCCGCTCGCCCCACGGCGTGATCCGGGCCGCCACCGCGTCGGCGGATTCGGCGAGCGACACCATGCCGCCCTGTCCCGCCAGTTCGAGGATCGCCTGGCTGCGCAACGCGACCACGCGTGCACCGTCCTCAAGGGACAGCGCGCCCGACACGACGGCGGCGGCGATCTCGCCCTGCGAGTGCCCGACGACCGCGGCCGGCTCGACGCCGTACGAGCGCCAGAGTTCCGCCAGCGACACCATCACGGCGAACAGCGCGGGCTGCACGACGTCGACCCGTTCCAGCATCGCGGAGTCACGAATGGCTTCGGTGAGCGGCCAGTCCACAAAGGAGGACAGCGCGGTCGCGCACTCGTCCATCCGGGCGGCGAAAACCGGTGACTCGGCCAGCAGGTCCCCGGCCATCCCGGCCCACTGCGAACCCTGGCCGGGGAACACCATCGCGACCTTCCCCGCGACGGCCGTCCCCTTGACGGCGGTGGGCGCGGGAAGATCCTCGGCCAGCGCGGCGAGCCCGGCGGTCAGGCCGTCGCGGTCCCCGACGACCACCGCGCGGTGGTCGAACGCGGACCGGGTCGTCGCCAGGGAGAGCCCGACGTCGCCGACCGGCCCGGTGGCACCGGCGAGCGCGGCGGCCTGAGCGCGGAGTGCCTCGGCCGAGCGGGCCGACAGCACCCACGGCACGACCTGCCCCGGCTCGTCGGCGCCGGCGGACGGCCGGTCCTCGGCCGGAGCTTCCTCCAGGATCGTGTGCACGTTGGTGCCGCTCATGCCGAACGCGGAGACCGCGGCGCGGCGCGGCCGGTCCGACGGCCAGTCGCGGCGCTCGGTGAGCACCTCCACCGCACCGGCGGACCAGTCCACCCGGGACGACAGCTCGTCGACGTGCAGGGTCCGCGGCAGGACGCCGTGGCGTAGCGCCATCACCATTTTGATGACCCCGGCCACCCCCGCGGCGGCCTGGGTGTGGCCGATGTTGGACTTCACCGAACCGAGCCACAGCGGCGCTTCCCGGTCCTGGCCGTAGGTCGCGAGGAGCGCCTGGGCTTCGATGGGGTCGCCGAGGGTCGTGCCGGTGCCGTGGGCCTCGACGGCGTCGACGTCCGAAGTGGACAGACCGGCGTCGGCCAGCGCGGCGCGGATGACCCGCTGCTGCGACGGGCCGTTCGGCGCGGTCAGGCCGTTCGACGCGCCGTCGGAGTTGACCGCCGAACCGCGCACGATCGCCAGCACCGGGTGCCCGTGGCGGCGGGCGTCGGAAAGCCGTTCCACCACGACCATGCCGCTGCCCTCGCCCCACGAGGTGCCGTCGGCGGCTTCGGCGAACGCCTTGCACCGGCCGTCCGCGGCGAGACCGCGCAGCCGGCTGAACGCGATGAACGACCCCGGGGTCGGCAGCACGGTCACGCCACCGGCCAGCGCCAGGTCGCACTCCCCCTGCCGCAGCGCCTGCACCGCGAGGTGCAGGGCGACCAGCGACGACGAGCACGCCGTGTCGACGGTGAGCGTCGGTCCCTCCAGCCCGAACGCGTACGCGACGCGTCCGGAAAGGACACTCGCCGCGTTGCTCGTGGCGAGGTGCCCTTCGAGCGCCTCGGCGGCGCTGAGCATGAGGGTGCCGTAGTCCTGGCCGTTGGAGCCCACGAAGACGCCCGTCCGGCTGCCCTTCAGCGACGGCGGCCGGATCCCCGCGTGCTCGAAGGCCTCCCACGACGTCTCCAGCAGCAGCCGCTGCTGCGGGTCCATGGCGAGGGCCTCACGCGGCGAGATGCCGAAGAAGCCCGCGTCGAAGTCGGCGACGCCGTCGAGGAAACCGCCCTCGCGGACGTACGACGTCCCGGGTGCCTCGGGGTCCGGGTCGTACAGCGAACCCAGTTCCCAGCCGCGGTCGTCGGGGAACCCGGAGATCGCGTCGTGCCCGCCGTCGACCAGATCCCACAACTGCGCCGGGGTCCGGACGCCGCCGGGGAACCGGCAGCCGAGGCCGACGATCGCGATCGGTTCGTGCGTCTGCGCTTCCTGGAGCCGCCGGCGGGTGTCCTGAAGATCGGCCGTGACCCGCTTGAGGAAGTAGCGGAGCTTTTCCTCGTTGTCCATCGTCGTTCACTCCATGCAGTAGCGGGCGCCGGATCAGGAGATGCCGAACTCTTTGCCGAGGAGGTCGAACATCTCCTCGTCGCTGGCGGTGTCGAGGCTCGGGGCGGCTTCGCCCGCCCAGCCGGCCGCGAGCAGCCGCAGCTGCTCGGCGACCCGGGCCCGGTCGGCGTCGCCCAGGCTCGCGCCGAGCCGGCCGAGCTCGTCGAGCAGCCCGTCGACCCCGCGCGGCGCGGGCTCGTCGCCCACCAGTTCCGTGGTGAGGTGCCGGGCCAGGGTGGCCGGCGACGGGTAGTCGAAGATGAGCGTCGCGGGCAGGCTCAGCCCGGTGACGCGGTCGAGGCGGTTGCGGAGCTCGACCGCGGTCAGCGACGTGAAGCCGGTTTCGCTGAACGCCCGGTCCGGGGCGACGCCCGCCGCCCGGCCGTGGCCGAGCACCGCCGCGACGTGCTCGCGGACGACGTCGAGGACCAGTTCGCCCGCATCTGCCGGGGACAGCCCGGTCAGCCGGTCGGCGAGTCCGATGTGGACTTCCACGGCCGGTGCCGCCGGCGCCAGTTCCGCGTACAGCGGGCGGTTCTGACCGGTCAGGTAGGTGTCCCAGTCGATGTCGGCGACGACCTGCGAGTGCGTGACCCGGCCGAGCGCGGCCGCGGCCTCCGCCGGTGGCAGCGGGGTGACCCCGGCGCGCCGCATCCGGTCCGCGTTTTCGGCGGCCATGCCGTCCCCCGCCCACGGGCCCCACGCGATCGCGGCGGCCGGGCGGCCGGTCGCGCGACGGCGCTGGGCGAGCGCGTCCAGTTCGGCGTTGGCGGCCGCGTAGTTGGCCTGCGCGGCGGCGCCGACCGCGCCGGCGAGCGAGGAGAACAGCACGAAGGCGTCGAGGTCGCCGGTCAGCTCGTCGAGAATCCGGGCGCCGGTCACCTTGGCGTGCAGGACCTCGGCGAACCGGTCGCCGGTGAGGGTGTCGACCACGCCGTCGTCGAGCACGCCGGCCGCGTGCACCACCGCGGACACCGGGTGTTCGGCCAGCAGGGCCGCGACCGCGTCCCGGTCGGCGATGTCGCAGGCGACGACCGTCGTGCGCTCGTCCGGTGCCTCGCCGCCGCGGCGGCTCGCCAGGACGACGTGCTCGGCACCGTGGCCGAGGAGCCAGGCGGCCACGTGCCCGCCGAGCGCCCCGGTCCCGCCGGTGACGAGCACGGTGCCCGACGGCGTCCACTGTGGACCGGTGCCGGTGTCGCGGACGAGCCGTCGGGCGAAGACCCCGGCGGACCGCACGGCGACTTCGTCCTCGCCGCCGGCCGCGAGCACCGCGCACAGCCGCTCCCCGTCCTCGGGACCGACGGTGCCCGGCAGGTCGACCAGGCCGCCCCAGCGGTTCGGGTGTTCCATCGCGACCGTCCGGCCGAAGCCCCAGAACTGGGCCTGCGCCGGGTCCGCGACCGGTTCGCCGTCCGTCGTCGCGACCGCGCCGCGGGTGGCGCACCAGAGCGGCGCGGTGACGCCCGCGTCGCCGAGGCCCTGCACCAGCGCGAGGGTCTGCGGGAGCCCGCCCGCCACGGCCGAACCCGGCGCACCGGCCGCGAAGGCCAGCAGCGACAGCGCGCCGACCGGCGTGGAGCCTTCCTCGGCCAGCTTGGCCTCGACGAGCTTCGCGACGGTGATGCGGTCGACGTCCTCGGGCACCCGGACGACCAGCGGCCGCGCCCCCGACGTCGCGAAGGCACCCGCCACCGCCGTCACCGCGCCGGGGTCGTCGAGGGTCTCCGGCAGGACGAACAGCCAGTCGCCGGAGACGGCGGAGCCGGTTTCGCGCAGCTTGCGCCACACGACGCGGTAGCGCCAGGAGTCGGCCGCGGAGTCCACCCGGGACTCCCGCCGCCAGCCGGACAGCGCCGGGAGCGCGGTCCCGATGGCGGCGCGCTGGTCGCCGTCGAGGCCGAGCAGTGAGCCGAGCGAGTCCAGGTCTTCGCCGTCGACGGCCCGCCAGAACTCGGCGTCCCCTTCGGACACCGGCGCGGCGGGGGCCGGTTCGGGCCAGAACCGCTGTCGCTGGAACGGGTAGGTGGGCAGCTCGGCCGGGCTCCCGGCGGGGTAGAACGCGCCCCAGTCGACGTCGACGCCGTGGACGTGAACAGTGCTCAACGCAGTGAGCAGTGCTCTCTCTTCAGAGCGGTCTCGTCGTAGAGCACTGATCGCGGTTCCGTCGATCATCGCGCTCAGCACGCCGTCCGGGCCCAGCTCCAGGAACACGTCGACACCCTCGTTCTTCAGCGTCGACACGCCGTCGGCGAACCGCACCGCCTCCCGGACGTGGCGGACCCAGTAGTCGGCGGTGAACGGCTCGGCGAGAGCACCGCTCACATTCGAGATCACCGGTAGCGTCGCAGAGCGGTACGTGAGGGACTCGGCGACCGCGCGGAAGTTCTCGAGCATGGGTTCCATGAGCGGGGAGTGGAACGCGTGGCTCACTGTGAGGCGCTTGGTTTTCGGGAACTGGGCGGCGATGGACAGGACCGCGGATTCCTCGCCGGAAATGACTACCGACTCGGGGCCGTTCACCGCGGCGATCGAGACACCGTCGGTCAGGGTGATGGCTGACTCGGGGGCGGCGATCGAGACCATCGCGCCGCCCTCCGGCAGCGCTTGCATGAGGGAGGCGCGGGCGGCGACCAGGCGGCAGGCGTCTTCGAGGGACAGCACGCCGGCGACGTGAGCCGCGACGAGCTCGCCGATCGAGTGGCCGGCGACGAAGTCCGGGCACACGCCCCACGCTGTCACGAGCCGGTGGAGTGCGACCTCGACCGCGAACAACGCGGGCTGGGTGTAGCCGGTTCGGTCGAGGCGGTCGCCGCCGTCGAAGACGATCTCGCGCAGGGACGCGTCGAGCAGGCCGTCGAACTCGGCGCACACGGCGTCGAACGCGTCGGCGTACACCGGGAACCGGTCGTACAACTCCCGGCCCATCCCGGCGCGCTGCGCCCCCTGGCCGGTGAACAGCACGGCCAGGCGCCCGCCGGACGTCGCGGTGCCGCGGACGGCGTTGTCCAGGTCGGCCAGCCCGGCAAGGAGTTCGCCGGTGCCGTCACCGAGCACGACGGCCCGGTGTTCGAGAGCCGCGCGGCCGGTCGCCAGGGTGCGGCCGACCTCGGTCGCGGGTACGCCGTCGGTGACCGCCGAGCGGAGGCGGCGGGCCTGGTCCTGCAACGCCTGCTCGTCGCGAGCGGACAGCGGCCAGAGCGTGAGTCCACTCCGGACGGTCGCGACCGGCTCCGGTTCCCCCGCTTCGAGGACCAGGTGGGCGTTGGTGCCGCTGACACCGAAGGCCGACACCCCGGCGCGACGGGCGCGGCCGGTTTCCGGCCACGGCGTCGGCTCGGTGAGCAGCTCGACGGCACCCGCCGTCCAGTCCACGTGGGACGAAGGCGCGTCGACGTGCAGGGTCCGCGGGAGGACGCCGTGACGCATGGCCAGCACCATCTTGATGACCCCGGCGATGCCCGCCGCGGCCTGGGTGTGGCCGATGTTCGACTTCACCGAACCGAGCCACAGCGGCGTTTCGCGCTCCTGGCCGTACGTCGCCAGCAACGCCTGGGCCTCGATCGGGTCGCCCAAGGTGGTGCCGGTGCCGTGTGCTTCGACCGCGTCGACGTCCGAAGTGGACAGCCCGGCGTCGGCGAGTGCGGCCCGGATGACTCGCTGCTGCGACGGGCCGTTCGGGGCGGTCAGGCCGTTGGACGCGCCGTCGGAGTTCACGGCGGAACCGCGCACGATCGCGAGGACCCGGTGGCCGTTCCGGTGTGCATCGGACAGGCGCTCCAGCAGCACGAGGCCGGCGCCTTCGCCCCAGCCGGTGCCGTCCGCCGCCTCGGCGAACGCCTTGCAGCGGCCGTCCGAAGCGAGGCCGCGCTGGCGGCTGAACTCGACGAAGGTGGCCGGGGTCGACATCACCGTCGCGCCGCCCGCCAGCGCCAGATCGCATTCGCCGCGGCGCAGGGCCTGGGCGGCGAGGTGGATGGCGACCAGCGAGGAGGAGCACGCGGTGTCGACGGTGAGGGCCGGGCCCTCGAGCCCGAACGCGTAGGCCAGCCGCCCGGACACGACCGCGGCCGCGTTACCGGTGCCGATGAAGCCGCCGACCTCCTCGCCCGCCGCGCCGAGCAGACCGGCGTAGTCCTGGCCGTTGGTGCCGGCGAACACGCCGGTGCGGCTGCCGCGCAGCGAATGCGGGTCGAGGCCGGCGCGTTCGAAGACCTCCCAGGTGATCTCGAGCAGCAGGCGCTGCTGCGGGTCCATGGCGAGGGCCTCGCGCGGCGAGATCCCGAAGAAGGCCGCGTCGAACTCCGCCGCGCTGTCGAGGAAACCGCCGTCGCGGACGTAGCTGTGGCCGCTCTTGCCGTGCTCCGGGTCGTAGAGCGCGCCGAGGTCCCAGCCGCGGTCTTCGGGCAGGCCGGTCATCGCGTCGACGCCGTCCGCGACGAGCCGCCAGAGGTCGTCCGGCGTGGCGACCGAGCCGGGGAACCGGCAGCCCATGGCGACGAGCGCGATCGGCTCGTCGGTGCGGGCGGGCGCCGGGCCGGTCTCGACCGGTTCCGGCTGCCTGCCGAGGAGTTCGCGGTGCAGGTGCCGGGCCAGCGCGGCCGGCGTCGGGTGGTCGAAGACGAGGGTCGCGGGCAGGCTCAGCCCGGTCGCCGCGTCGAGGCGGTTGCGCAGTTCGACCGCGGTCAGCGAGGTGAACCCGCTCTCGGAGAACGCGCGCCCGGCGTCGACCGCCGCGGCGTCGGGATAACCCAGGACGGCCGCGACGTGCGTACGGGTCAGGTCGAGGACCTTCCGGCCGCCGTCCTCTTCGGACAGTCGGGCGAGCAGGCCCGCCGGTTCTTCCTTCGCCGCTACTGGAATTTCGGCGGTTTCGGCGAACCCGGTGAACAGCGGCCGGGGCCGGACGGCCCGCAGTGCCGGGAGGTAGACGTCCCAGGCGAGGTCGGCCACCACCGCGACCGGCGCGTCACCGGTGGCGTCGGCGGCGAGCGCGTCGAGCGCGAGGCCGGGCTCCAGAGCACCGACGCCGGCGGCACGCAGCCGACGTCGTGCTTCGGCGTCCCCGGCAGCCATGCCGTCGCCCGCCCACGGGCCCCAGGCGATCGAGACCGCGGGCAGGCCCGCGGCACGCCGTTGCTGCGCGAGCGCGTCGAGGTGCGCGTTGGCCGCGGCGTAGCTGGCCTGGCCCGCCGCGCCGAACGCGCCGGCCATGGAAGAGAACAGGACGAAGGCGTCGAGGTCCGCGGTGAGCGCGGCCAGGTTCTCGGCGGCGGTCGCCTTCGCCCGCAGGACGGCGTCGAACCGTTCCGGCGTCAGGGATTCGATGACGCCGTCGTCGAGGACGCCCGCGGTGTGCACCACCGCTCGCAGGTCGTCCGGGAGCACCGCGGCCAAGGCGTCGCGGTCGGCGGCGTCGCAGGCGACGATCGAGACCTCGCAGCCGAGCGCGGTGAGTTCGGTTTCCAGCTCCTCGGCGCCAGGTGCGGCGGGTCCGCGGCGGCTGAGCAGCACCAGCCGCTCGGCCCCGCCGTCGGCCAGCCGCCGGGCGACCTGGGCGCCGAGCGCGCCCGTGCCGCCGGTGACCAGCACGGTTCCCCGCGGCTGCCAGGCCTCGCCCGGCGTCGCGGCACGGCGTTCCAGGCGTCGCGCGAAGACGCCGGACGGGCGCAACGCGACCTCGTCCTCGGGGCCGGCGAGCACGGCGGCAAGCCGTTCGCGACCGCGGTCGTCCAGTTCGGCCGGGAGGTCGATCAGGCCGCCCCAGCGCTGGGGGTATTCCATGGCCGCCGTCCGGCCGAGGCCCCAGACCTGGGCCTGGACCGGCGCTTCGACGGCGTCGGCCCGCACGGCCGCGACCGCGCCCCGGGTGAGGCACCACAGCCGGCCGCCCGTGCCGAGGTCGCCGAGGGCTTGGAGCAGGGTGGCCGTCCCCGCGGCGATCCCCTTGTCGGCGAGGGCCAGGAGTGAAAGCACACCGTCCACTTCGGAGCCGTCGAGTGCTTCGCGCAGGCGCTCGGCGAACTCGACGCGCGGGAGCAACGGGTCGATCCGGACCGGGGTGATCCGGCCACCGCGTTCGAGGATCGTCTGCGCGATTCCGGCCACGACACCGGCTTCGCCGGACTCCGGCACGACCAGCAGCCAGTTCCCGGCCCCCGCAGCGGCGGCCGGCGTGACGGGGCGCCAGGTGACGCCGTACCGCCACGAGTCCACAGTGGACTCTTCGCGCTTCCGCCGGTACCAGGCGGACAGGGCGGGGGTCACCGCCGCGGCGACATCGTCGTCCAGCTCCAGCTCGGTCGCCAGCTTGCCGCTCGCGACGACGTCCCAGAACCCCGAGTCGCCACCGGACGCGGTGCCGGCCGTGGTGCCGGGCTCGCCGGCGAGCCAGTAACGCCGGTGCCGGAACGCGTAGGTGGGCAGGTCGACCCGGCGCCCACCGGGGAAGAACGCGGCCCAGTCGACGTCGATGCCGTTGGCGTGAACAGTGCCCAACGCCGAGAGCAGTGCTCTTTCTTCAGAGCGATCTCGTCGTAGAGCACTGCTCACGGTTCCATCGATCATCGCACTGAGGACGCCGTCGGGGCCCAGCTCCAGGAACACGTCGGCGCCCGCTTTTTTCAGCGTGGCGACGCCGTCGGCGAAACGGACTGCCTCGCGGACGTGGCGGACCCAGTAGTCGGCGGTGAACGGCTCAGCGAGAGCACCGCTCACATTCGAGATCACCGGTATCGTCGCAGAGCGGTATGTCAGGGACTCGGCGACGGTGCGGAAGTCCTCGAGCATCGGGTCCATCAGCGGCGAGTGGAAGGCGTGGCTGACGGTGAGGCGCTTGGTCTTGGGGAACTGTGCGGCGATCGCGAGGACTTCGGCTTCGTCGCCGGAGATGACGACCGACTCCGGGCCGTTCACCGCGGCGATCGACACGCCGTCGGTGAGGGTGATCGCGGATTCGGGGGCGACGATCGAGACCATCGCGCCGCCCTCGGGCAGCGCTTGCATGAGGGAGGCGCGCGCGGCGACCAGGCGGCAGGCGTCTTCCAGGGACAGGACGCCGGCCACGTGGGCTGCGGAGATCTCGCCGATGGAGTGACCGGCCACGAAGTCTGGGCGGACGCCCAAGGACTCGACTAGGCGGTAAAGGGCGACTTCGACGGCGAAGAGGGCCGGTTGGGTGAATTCGGTGCGGTCGAGGAGTTCGGGGGTGGTGAGGGCCTCGCGGAGGGTTGGGGGGAAGTGGGCGAGGATCGCGTCGAAAGCCTCGGCGTAGACCGGGAAGCGAGAGTAGAGCTCCTGGCCCATACCGACCCGCTGCGCGCCCTGGCCGGTGAACAGCACCGCCAGGCGGCGGTCCGGACGGGCGATGCCGGTGACCGGCGGGTTTTCCAACGCGGCCAGCAGTTCCGCGCGGTCCTCGCCGAAAACGACCATCCGGTGGTCGAGCGCGGCGCGGGAGTGGGCCAGGGAATGGCCGACGTCGACCGGCGAAAGCTCCGGCCGGGCCTCGACGTGCGCACGGAGGCGGTCGGCCTGTGCGGTGAGGGCGTCGGCGTCGCGGGCGGAGAGGAGCCACGGGAGCACCCCGTGCTCCGGCGCGGCGACGGCGGTGGCAGCGGTGGCAGCGGTGGCCGGGGCTTGCTCGATGATCGTGTGGGCGTTGGTGCCGGAGATGCCGAACGACGAGATCCCGGCGCGACGCGGGTGGCCGGTCTCGGGCCAGCGGCGTCCTTCGGTGAGCAGCTCGACCGCGCCGGACTCCCAGTCGATGCGGGACGAGGGCGCGTCCACGTGGAGGGTGCGCGGCAGGACGCCGTGGCGCAGCGCCATGACGACCTTGATCACGCCCGCGACCCCCGCCGCGGCCTGCGTGTGCCCGATGTTCGACTTGAGCGAGCCCAGCCACAGCGGCTCGTCGCGGTCCTGCCCGTAGGTGGCGAGCAGGGCTTGCGCCTCGATCGGGTCACCCAAGGTGGTTCCGGTGCCGTGCGCTTCGACCATGTCCACTTCGGACGGTCGCAACCCGGCGCCGGCCAGCGCGGCGCGGATGACCCGCTGCTGGGACGGGCCGTTCGGGGCGGTCAGGCCGTTCGACGCGCCGTCGGAGTTCACTGCGGAACCCCGGACCACGGCGAGGACTTCGTGCCCGTTGCGGCGGGCGTCGGACAGGCGCTCCAGCAGCACCAGGCCCGCGCCTTCACCCCAGCCGGTGCCGTCTGCCGCCTCCGCGAACGCCTTGCAGCGGCTGTCCGAGGACAACCCGCCCTGACGGTCGAACTCGACGAACATGCCCGGCTGCGCCATCACGGCGACGCCGCCCGCGAGCGCGAGGTCGCATTCGCCGCGGCGCAGGGCCTGGACCGCCCAGTGCAGGGCGACCAGGGACGATGAGCACGCCGTGTCGACCGAGACGGCCGGGCCTTCGAAGCCGAAGGTGTAGGAAACGCGGCCGGAGACGACGCTGGTCGCGTTGCCGGTCAGCAGGTGGCCCTCGACGCCGGCGGCCACTTCGGCCACGCCGCTGCCGTATGCCTGGTGCGCCGCGCCGACGAACACGCCGGTGCTGCTGCCGCGCAGCGAGCGCGGGTCGATCCCGGCGCGCTCCAAGGCTTCCCACGAGATTTCCAGCAGGAGCCGCTGCTGCGGGTCCATGGCGAGGGCTTCGTGCGGCGAGATGCCGAAGAACTCGGCGTCGAAACCACCGGCGTCGTGCACGAACCCGCCCTCGGCGGCGTCCAGCGCGGCGAGGTCCCAGCCGCGGTCGGCGGGCAGCGCCGTGAGGGCGTCGCCGCCGGTCTCGACCAGGTGCCAGAGTTCCTCCGGCGACGTCACTTCGCCCGGGTAGCGGCAGCTCATCGCGACGATGGCGATCGGGTCGTCGTCGGCGACCGTCGTGACCACCGCCGGGGTGTCCGGTCCGGCGTCACCGCCCAGTTCGGCCTGCAGCAGCGCGGCGAGTGCCTGGGGGTTCGGGTGGTCGAAGGTGATCGTCGCCGGAAGGCGGAGGCCGGTCACCGCGGTCAGGCGGTTGCGCAGCTCGACGGCGGTCAGCGAGTCGAACCCGAGGTCCTTGAACGCTTTCGCGGGCTCCACGGCCTCGGCGCCGTCGTGGCCGAGGACGGCGGCGACGTGCGTCCGGACGACGTCGAGGAAGAAGCGGCGGACGTCGTCCGCGCTGAGGCCGACCAGCTTCGCGGCGAGTCCGCCGTGGCCCGCCACGGGACCGGCCGCGCGGCGCGTGCGTACGCGGACCAGGCTGTGCCACAACGTCGGCAGGTGCTCGGCCTGCGCCCGCAGCGCGGCGAGGTCGACGCGCACCGGGACGACGCAGCCGGCGCCGGCCACCTGGGCCGCGTCGAACAACGCCAGTGCTTCCCCGGTGGCGAGGGCGCCGATGCCCGACCGCGCGATCCGGGAGAGGTCTTCGTCGTCGAGGGTGCCGGTCATGCCGCTGGCTTCGGCCCACTGGCCCCAGGCGAGCGACACGCCGGGCAGCCCTTGCTCGCGGCGCCGGGTGGCGAGCGCGTCGAGGGCGGCGTTGGCGGCGGCGTAGTTGCCCTGGCCCGCCGCGCCGGCGACCCCGGCCAGCGAGGAGTAGAGCGCGAACCACGCGAGGTCGTGGTCGCGGGTCAGCTCGTGGAGGTTCAGCGCGGCGTCGACCTTGGGCCCGACGACCGCGTCGAGCCGCTCGGGGGTGAGGGACTCGACGACGCCGTCGTCGAGGACGCCCGCGGTGTGCACGACACCGGTCAGGCGCACCGAAGCCAGCAGCGCGGCGAGGGCGGCGCGGTCGGTGACGTCGCAGCTTTCGACGCGCACGTCGGCGCCGAGCGCGGTGAGCTCGGCGGCGAGTTCCGCCGCGCCGGGTGCGGCCGAGCCGCGGCGGCTGGTGAGCAGCAGGCGCCGGACGCCGTGGGTGGTCACGAGGTGGCGGGCCAGGAGGCCGCCGAGGGTGCCGGTGCCGCCGGTGACGAGGACGGTGCCGTCGGGGTCCGGGGCGGCCGGGACGGTGAGGACGTTCTTGCCGACGTGCTTGGCCTGGCTGATGAACCGGAACGCGTCCGGCGCGCGGACGACGTCCCACGCCTTGGTGGGCAACGGGGTCAGTTCGTGGTTCGCGAACAGCGTCAGGAGGGTCCGGAGGATCTCCTGGATGCGGTCCGGGCCCGGGTCGCCGAGGTCGAACGGGAGGTAGGCGACGCCGTCGCGGGCGGCCGGGTCGCGCAGGTCGGTCTTGCCCATCTCGAGGAACCGGCCGCCGCGCGGGAGCAGGTCGAGCGAGGCGTCCACAAAGGACCCGGTGAGCGAGTTGAGGACGACGTCGACGCCGCGGCCGCCGGTGGCGTCGAGGAACCGTTGGGAGAACTCGAGATCGCGCGAGGAGGCGATGTTCGTGACGCCGAGCGCGCGGACGGCGTCGTGCTTGGCCGGGCTCGCCGTGGCGAACACTTGGGCGTTCTTCGCGCGGGCGAGCTGGACGGCGGCCATGCCGACCCCGCCGGCCGCGGCGTGGACGAGCACGGACTGGCCCGCGTCGAGACCGCCGAGGTCGAACAGCGCGTAGTAGGCGGTGACGAACGCGACGGGCACGGAGGCGGCTTCGGCGAAGGTCCAGCCTTCGGGCACCGGGACGAGCAGCCGGGCGTCGGTCACCGCGGTGGGGCCGAAGGCGCCGGTGAACAGGCCCATGACGCGATCACCGGGCGCGATCCCGGTGACGCCGGGCGCGACTTCGGTGACGACGCCGGCGGCTTCGGACCCGAGCACGGCGTCCGGGTCGGGGTACATGCCGAGCGCGATCAGGACGTCGCGGAAGTTGATCCCGGCGGCGCGGACGGCGACCCGGACCTCGCCGGCGCCGAGTTCAGGTTCGGGTTCCGGCTGGAGGGTGAGGCCGTCGAGGGTGCCGCGGGTGGTGCTCGCGAGACGCCACGGCTCCGCGGGGACGGTGAGGGCGCCGCTGTGGGCGCGGACCAGGCGGGGCGCGGTGAACTTCCCGTCGCGGAGCGCGAGTTGGGGTTCGGTGGCGGGCAGGGTGGCGAGGTCCGGTCGTGCGGCGCCGTCGAGGTCGAGCAGCTGGAAGCGGCCGGGGTGTTCGGACTGGGCGGAGCGGACGAGACCTTGGACAGCGGCCGCGGCGGGATCGGTGCCGGCGTTGCGGGTCACGACGACCAGCCGGCCGGGTCGATCGGCGGCGAGCCAGTCGTGGATGAGGGCGAGGGCCTGGTGGGTGGCGGCTTGGACGGAGGTCGCGAATGACTCATTCGGGACGTCTGAGGTCGCGAATGAGTCATTCGCGACGCCTGGGGCGGGGGTGGAGGGGACAGGGGGCGCGGCGGCAGCGGAGGCGACTGCGGCGGCGCGGGCCTCGGCAGCAGTGGCGGCTGGTGCGGCTGCAGTAGCGAAGGTGGGTACGGCTGCAGCGGCGGTGGCCACCGCGGCGAAGACGACCGGCGCGTCGGTGTCCAGGGTCGGGATGAGCGGGAGACCGAGGCCGAACGTGTCCGGGCCGAGGACTACCGCGTCGGTTGCGGGGGCGGGTGGGATCGTCGTCCAGTCGAGGCGGAACAGGGAGCCGGTCTGGGTTGGAGCTGTGGGGGCGGCGATCGGGCGCAGGACCAGGGAACCCACCGTGGCGACGGGGCCGCCGGACTGGTCGTGCACCGTCACTGCGACCGCGTTGTCGCCGGCCGGGGACAGGCGGACTCGCAGGGCCGTCGCGCCGGATGCGTGCAGGGCGACGCCGCTCCAGGAGAACGGCATGCCGCCGGTGTCTGTCGACGGCTTGTCCGAGGGGGCGGCGAGGCCGAGTGGGTGCAGGGCCGCGTCGAGGAGGGCCGGGTGCAGGCCGAACGTGGCCGCGTCGGGCTGGAACTCCTCGGGCAGCGTGACTTCGGCGAAGGTGTCTTCGCCGCGTCGCCACACCGTCTGCAAGCCGTGGAAGGCCGGGCCGTACGTGAAGCCGAGGCCGGCCAGTCCGTCGTAGAGGCCGTCGGTCGGGACGCGCTCGGCGCCGGACGGTGGCCACTCCGTCAGCTCCACGGCCTGCGGGGCGCCGGTGGCGAGGAGGCCGCTGGCGTGGCGGGTCCACGTGTCGGTGTCCTGGCCGGGGGTGGACCCGTCGTCCGGACGCGAGTGCAGGGTGAGTTCGCGACGCCCGGCGCCATCGGCCGGGCCGACGAAAACCTGGATCGCGACGCCGCCGCGGTCGGGCAGGACGAGCGGAGCTTCGAGGGTCAGCTCGTCCACGAGGTCGCAGCCGACCTGATCACCCGCGCGGACGGCCAGTTCCAGCAACGCCGTACCCGGAACGAGGACCGCCCCGCCCAGTGCGTGCCCGGCGAGCCACGGCTGGGTTTCGAGGGACAGCCGTCCGGTGAAGACGACGCCGTCGTGACCTGCCAGGCTGACCGCGGCACCGAGCAGCGGGTGGTCCAGACCGCCCAGACCGAGCGAACCCGCGTCGCCGTGGGCCACGCCTCCACGTGGCCAGAACCGTTCCCGCTGGAAGGCGTACGCGGGCAGGTCGACGCGGCGGCCGCCCGGGTAGAACGCGGCCCAGTCGACGTCCACACCGTGCACGTGAACAGTGCTCAATGCTGAGAGCAGTGTTCTCTCCTCAGAGCGCTCTCGTCGCAGAGCACTGCTCACGGTTCCATCGATCATCGCGCTCAGCACGCCGTCGGGGCCGAGCTCGAGGAAGATGCCCGCGCCCTCGGCCTTGAGGGTGGCGATCCCGTCGGCGAAACGGACTGCTTCCCGGACGTGCCGCACCCAGTAGTCGGCGGTGAAGGGCTCGGCGAGAGCACCGCTCACATTCGAGATCACCGGTATCGTCGCAGAGCGGTACGTCAGAGACTCGGCGACCGCGCGGAAGTCCTCCAGCATCGGGTCCATCAGCGGCGAGTGGAAAGCGTGGCTGACGGTGAGGCGCTTGGTCTTCGGGAACTGCGCGGCGATGGCCAGGACCGCAGCCTCGTCACCGGAAATGACTACCGACTCGGGGCCGTTCACCGCGGCGATCGACACGCCGTCGGTGAGGGTGACGGCTGACTCGGGGGCGGCGATGGAGACCATCGCGCCACCCGGCGGGAGGGCCTGCATGAGGGAGGCGCGGGCCGAGACTAGGCGGCAGGCGTCTTCCAGGGAGAGGACTCCGGCGACGTGGGCGGCGGAGATTTCGCCGATCGAATGCCCGGCGACGAAGTCTGGGCGGACGCCGAAAGACTCGACCAGGTGGTAAAGGGCGACCTCGACGGCGAAAAGCGCCGGCTGGGTGAACTCGGTGCGATCCAGGAGCTCGGGGTCCGTGAGGGCAGAGCGGAGGGTTGGGGGGAAGTGAGCGAGGATCGCGTCGAAGGCCTCGGCGTAGACAGGGAAGCGAGAGTAGAGCTCCTCGCCCATGCCGACTCGCTGGGCACCCTGGCCGGTGAACAACACCGCCAGCAACGCGTCTGGGTCGGCCGTGCCCGTCACAGCGTCGTCGATGCGCTCCAGACCCGCCCGCAGCTCCTCACGGTCCGCACCGAGTACCACCGCGCGGCGGGCCAGCCCCGCTCGGGTGACCGCCAGGGAGTAGCCGCCGTCGACCGGGTCGGGATCGGCGTCCAGCAGCCGGCGAGCCTGCTCGCGCAGGGCCGCGTCGCTCGCCCCCGAGATGACCCACGGCAGCAGGCCGGCGGCGGGGGCCGCCGGTTCCAGGGGCTCGGCCGCCGGAGCTTCCTCGACGATCACGTGCACGTTCGTGCCGCTCACCCCGAAAGCGGACACGCCGGCACGTCGGGGAGACTCCCCCGCCGGCCACGGGCGGGGCTCGGTCAGCAACTCCACCGCGCCCGCCGTCCAGTCCACTTCGGACGAAGGGGCGTCGACGTGCAGGGTGCGCGGCAGGACCTCGTGCCGCAGCGCCATGACCATCTTGATGACGCCCGCGATGCCGGACGCCGACTGCGTGTGCCCGATATTGGACTTCAGCGCCCCGAGCCACAGCGGGCGGTCCGCGGGGCGGTCCTGGCCGTACGTCGCCAGCAGGGCCTGGGCCTCGATCGGGTCGCCCAGTGCGGTGCCCGTGCCGTGGGCCTCGACCGCGTCGACGTCCGATGTGGACAGACCGGCGTTGGCGAGTGCCTGGCGGATGACCCGTTGCTGCGATGGGCCGTTCGGGGCGGTCAGCCCGTTCGACGCGCCGTCGGAGTTCACCGCGGAACCACGGATCACGCCAAGGACGCGGTGGCCGTTGCGGCGGGCGTCGGACAGCTTCTCGAGCAGGATCATGCCGACGCCTTCGCCCCAGCCGGTGCCGTCGGCGGCGTCGGCGAAGGACTTGCAACGGCCGTCCGAGGCCAACCCGCGCTGGCGACTGAACTCGGCGAACGCCAGCGGGCTCACCATCACCGTCACGCCGCCGGCCAGTGCGAGGCCGCATTCGTCCTGCCGCAGCGCCTGGCACGCCCAGTGCAGTGCGACCAGCGACGACGAACACGCGGTGTCCACAGTGACCGATGGGCCTTCGAGCCCGAAGGTGTACGACAGCCGGCCCGACATGACGCTCGGCGCCTCACCGGTCAGCAGGTAGCCCTCGGACCCGGCCGCCGACGACAGAGTGCTGCTGTAGCCGGACGCGTTGGCTCCGATGAACACACCGGTTCGGCTGCCGCGCAGGGAAAACGGGTCGAGGCGGCCGCGCTCCAGGAGTTCCCAGGACGTCTCCAGCAGCAGGCGTTGCTGGGGGTCCATGGCCAGCGCCTCGCGCGGCGAGATGCCGAACAGGCCGGGGTCGAACCGGGCCGCGTCGGGGACGAAACCGCCCTCGACCGCGCGGGCGCCTTCCTCGCCGTACATGCGCTCGACGTCCCAGCCGCGGTCGTCCGGGAAGGCCGACATCGCGTCGGTGCCGGTCGCGACGAGGTCCCACAGGTCCTCGGGCGAGGCGACCCCGCCCGGGTACCGGCAGGCCAGGGAGATGATGGCGATCGGCTCCTGCTCGGCCGCCTCCGCCGCCTGCAGCCGCTGCCTGGTCTGGTGCAGGTCGGCCGTCACGCGCTTGAGGTACTCGAGGAGCTTGTCCTGCTCTGACATCGCCAACCTCATCCGTTCGTCCAGTCAGGGCGTCAGTGCGCCGGCGGGGAAATTCCGAGTTCGTTGTCGATGAAGGCGAACACCTCGTCGGCCGACGCGTCGGCGAGGTGTGCCTTCTGCGGCGCGGGTTCCGCGCTCCAGCGGTTCAACAGGGACTTCAGCCGCATTTCGACGCGCAGCCGGAGGTTCTCGTCGGTTTCAACGTCGCCCAGCGACGCCTCCAGCTGGTCCAGCGCGCCGAACGCCGACTCGCCGGGCGTGCCGCCGGGGGTGATCTCGGCCGTCAGGAACCGCGCCAGTGCCACGGGGGTCGGGTGGTCGAAGACGGCGGTGGCCGCCAGCCGCAGGCCGGTGACCTCCCGCAGCCGGTTGCGGACCTCGACCGCGGTCACCGAGTCGAACCCGAGGTCGCGGAACGGCCGTGTGCTGCCGATCGCGTCGGCGCCGCGGTGGCCGAGGACGACCGCGGCTTCGGTGCGGACCAGGTCGAGCACGGCCCGGTCGCGTTCGGCCGCCGTCAGCCCGGCCAGCCGCTCGCGCCAGCCGGCCGCAGCACCTTCGTCATAGCGAGTTTGTTCGTCTTCCAACCGGTCCAGCACCTGCCGGACCGCGGGCAGGTCCTCGATCAGCGGGCGGCGGCGCGACGCCGTGAAGGCCGGCACGAACCGCTCCCAGTCGACGTCGGCCACGGCGAGGAAGGTCTCGTCACGGTCGAGCGCGCCCTGCATGGCCGCCACCGCACGCTCGGGTGCCATCGGCCGCAGGCCGCGGCGGCGCAGCTGCTGCTCGCCTTCGTCCTGCGCCATGCCGCCGCCGGCCCACAGGCCCCAGGCCACCGAAGTCGCCTTGACGCCCCGGGCGCGGCGCTGTTCGGCGAGCGCGTCCAGGTAGGCGTTCGCGGCCGCGTAGGCACCCTGGCCCGCACTGCCCCAGACGCCGGAATTGGACGAGAACAGCACGAACGCTTCGAGGTCGTCGCCGAGCAGCTCGTCGAGGTGCGCGGCGCCCGCGACCTTGGCCGCGAGGACGTCTTCGAACTCGTGCAGCCCGGTTTCGGCCAGCGTGCTCGACTGCGGCAGCCCGGCGGCGTGCACGACGGCCGTGGGTGCGTCTTCCAACCCTGCCAACAGTTCCTCGACGGCCTTGCGCTCGGCGACGTCGCACGCGGCGATGGTCACCGCGCAGCCGAGTTCCCGCAGTTCTTCGGCCAGTTCGACGGCGCCGGGGGCGGCTTCGCCACGACGGCTGGTGAGCACGAGGTGCTCGGCGCCGGACCGGCCCAGCCAGCGGGCAACGTGAGCGCCCAGCGAACCGGTGCCCCCGGTGACGAGCACCGTGCCACGCGGCCGCCACGGCTCCCCCGCGGGCGCCGGACGGGCCGGCCGCAGCCGGCGAGCGAGGATGCCCTGGGCGCGGATCGCGAGCTGGTCTTCCCCGCCGGGCTCGGCCAGCACGCCGGCCAGCCGGTCGGCGGTGCGGTCGTCCACAGTGGCGGGCAGGTCGATCAGACCACCCCACAGTCCCGGGTATTCCAGGCCGACCACGCGGCCGAGGCCCCACAGCTGCGCGGGCACGCTCGACGCCGGTGCGTCGCCTGCTCCGGTGGCCACCGCGCCGCGGGTGACGATCCACAGTGGAGCGTCGATCCCGGCTTCGGCGAGTGCCGGAGCCAACGCCGCGGTCGCCGCGACGCCGGAAGCGATCAGCGGGTGACCGGGCAACGCCGTTTCATCCAAGCCCAGCAGGGAAACCACACCGGCGTACTCCCCCGGCGGCAGGTCCCGCTCCGAGGAGGTCGTGACGACGTCGGCGCCGCGGACGGCGAGTGCATCGACCACCGAAGTGCCGAAGGATCCGGCGGGCACGAGTGCCAGCCAACGTCCGGAAAGCAGCGGCAGCGCCGGTTCGGCGACCGGCGACCAGTCCACCTTCAGGCACCAGGAGTCCACAGTGGATTCTTCGGTGCGGCGGGTGCGCCAGCGGGACAGCGCGGGCAGCACGGCGTCCAAGGCCTCGCTGTCGACGCCGAGGACGCCGGCGAGGTCATCGGTCTCCTCCAAAGCCGTCCAGAGCCCGTCGTCGGCCGGGGCCGCCGGGGCCGGGTCCAGCCAGTACCGCTGGTGGTCGAAGGCGTACGTCGGCAGCGGGACCAGCCGGGCGCCTTCCCCGAACGCGGGCGTCCAGTCGACGTCGACGCCGTGCACCCACGCCTCGCCGAACGACGTGTACAGCCGCTCGAGGCCGCCTTCACCGCGGCGCAGGGTGCCGGTCACGACGGCTTCGTCCACAGTGTCCTGGATGCTCATCGTGAGCACCGGGTGCGAGCTGCACTCGATGAAGGCGTCGTAGCCGTCCTCGGCCAGCCGCCGCACGGTGGTGCCGAAGAGCACCGGGTTGCGCAGGTTCGTGTACCAGTAGGCGCCGTCGAGCCCGGCGGTGTCGATCGGCTCGGCGGTCACCGTGGAGTAGAAAGCGATTTCCGACGACCGCGGCGAGACCGGCGCGAGCAGCTCGCGCAGCTCGGCCTCGATCTCTTCGACCTGGGCCGAGTGGGAGGCGTAGTCGACGGGGATCCGCTTGGCGCGCACGCCGTCGGCTTCGCAGGAGCGGATCAACTCGTCCAGTGCGCCCGGTGAGCCGGAGACCACCACCGCGGCCGGGCCGTTCACGGCCGCGATCGAAAGCCCCTCGGTCAGGCGAGCCTCGACAGCCGAGACCGAAGCAGCCACCGAGACCATGCCCCCGCGCCCGGCCAGCGCCAGGATCGCCTTGCTGCGCAACGCGACCACGCGGGCAGCGTCCTCCAGGGACAGCGCACCGGCGACGGCGGCCGCGGCGATCTCGCCTTGGGAGTGCCCGATCACGGCGTCCGGCTCGACCCCGTGGGCCCGCCAGGCCTCGGCCAGCGACACCATCACGGCGAAGAGCGCGGGCTGCACGACGTCCACCCGCTGGAGCATGGCTTCGTCACCGAGGACGGCCGGCAGCGACCAGTCGACGAACGGCGTCAGCGCGCGTTCGCAGTCCCGCATGCGGGCCGCGAACGCCGGCGACGTGTCCATCAGGTCCAAAGCCATCCCCACCCACTGCGAGCCCTGCCCGGGAAAGACGAAGGCGACCTTGCCCCCGTGGCGCGCGCTGCCCCGCACCAGGCCGGGAGCGGCCTGGCCGTGGGCGAGCGCGCCCAGGACGTCGTGGCCGCTGTGCTCAGCGGCGGCCACGAGCACCGCCCGTTGTTCGAACGTAGACCGGGAGTTCGCGAGGGAGTACCCCACATCTGCGGCCCGGACCCCCTGTGCGGCCCCTACGCGCGCCTGCAGCCGGCGAGCTTGCGAAGCCAGGGAAACGGGGGTTTTCGCGGACAGTACCCAGGGCACCGGGCCGGTCGCGGCGGGCCCGGACGGCTCCGCCGCGACCGGCTCCGGTGCGGCTTCGAGGACCGCGTGGGCGTTGGTGCCGCTCATCCCGAACGACGACACGGCGGCCCGGCGCGGGCGCCCGGTCTCCGGCCACGGCCGGTTTTCCCCGACCAGCCGGACGTTCCCGGCCGTCCAGTCCACATGGGACGACGGCGTGCCGGCGTGCAGGGTGGCGGGCAGCACGCCGTGTCGCAGGGACAGGACCATCTTGATGATCCCGGCGACGCCGGAGGCGGCCTGGCTGTGGCCGATGTTCGACTTCACCGAACCGAGCCACAGGGGGTGCTCGCGGTCACGGCCGTAGGTGGCCAGGAGGGCCTGGGCCTCGATCGGGTCGCCGAGGGTGGTGCCGGTGCCGTGGGCCTCGACGGCGTCGACGTCGTCGAAGGTCAGCCGCGCGTTGGCCACGGCCTGGCGGATCACCTGCTGCTGGGCGGGGCCGTTGGGGGCGGTGAGGCCGTTGGAGGCGCCGTCCTGGTTGACCGCCGAGCCGCGGATCACCGCGAGGACCTCGTGGCCGTTGCGCTGGGCGTCGGCAAGTCGTTCGACCAGCACGACGCCGACGCCTTCGGCCATGCCCATGCCGTCGGCGTCGTCGGAGAAGGCCTTGCAGCGGCCGTCGGCGGCGAGCGCGCGCTGGCGGCTGAAGGCGACGAACGACGCCGGGGTCGACATCAGCGCCACCCCGCCGGCCAGCGCCATCGTGCACTCGCCGTTGCGCAGCGACTGGCAGGCCAGGTGCAGCGCGACCAGCGACGACGAGCACGCGGTGTCGACCGTGACGGCCGGGCCGGTGAGCCCGAAGGTGTAGGAGATCCGGCCGGAGACGACACTGGCCGCGCCGCCGGTGAGCAGGTGGCCCGCCGAGCTGTCCGGCTGGGCCAGCCCGATGCCGTAGTCGGCGTAGTTGGTGCCGACGAACACGCCGGTCGCGCTCCCCCGCAGGCTCTCCGGGTCGACGCCGGCGCGTTCCATCGCCTCCCACGTCGTCTCCAGCAGCAGCCGCTGCTGGGGGTCCATGGTGAGCGCTTCGCGCGGCGAAATGCCGAAGAAGCCCGGGTCGAAGTCGCCCGCTTCGTGCAGGAAGCCGCCGTGGCGGGTGTAGCTGGTGCCCTCGTGGTCGGGATCGGGGTCGAACAGGGCGTCGGTGTCCCAGCCGCGGTTGGCCGGGAACCCGGTGATGGCGTCGCCGCCCGCGGTGATCAGCTCCCAGAGGTCCTCGGGGCTGCTGATGCCGCCGGGGTAGCGGCAGCTCATCGCGACGATCGCGATCGGCTGGTCGTCGGCGACCGCGACGACGGTCTCGGTGACCGCGGTGGTGGCGCCGAAGAGGCCGTCGAGCAGGAACGCGGTGATCCGCTCGGCGGTCGGGTGGTCGAAGGCGAGGGTGGCAGGCAGGCTCTGGCCGGTCTCGGCGGCGAGGCGGTTGCGCAGCTCGACCGCGGTGAGCGAGTCGAAACCGAGCTCACGCAGGGCCACGCCCGGCGCGACGGCGTCCGGGCCGTCGTGGCCGAGCACCGCGGCCGCGGTCGCGCGGACCAGCTCCAGGACGGTCCGGGTGCGGTCCGCCGGGGACCGCCCGCTCAGGCGTTCGCGCAGGCCACCGGTGGTGACCGTGGTCTTCTCCACGGTCAGCGCGCGGCGCACCTCGGGCAGTTCGTCGAGCAGCGGCCGGGGCCGCAGGGCGGTGAACACCGGCGCGAACCGCGTCCAGTCGACGTCGGCCAGCGCGAGGAACGTCTCGTCGTCGGCCAGCACCTGGCGCAGCCCGGCGAAGGCGAGGTCGGGGTCGAGGAACGGCAGGCCCTGACGCAGCAGGCGGCTCGCGTCGAAGTCCTGGTTCTCCTTCGCGTTGTCCCAGGGGTTGACGGCGTTCCAGACGCCCCAGGCCAGCGAGGTGGCCCGGAGGCCGCGGGCACGACGGCGCTCGGCGAGCGCGTCGAGGTGGGCGTTGGCCGCCGCGTAGGCCGCGTGGTCGCCGCTGCCCCACACGCCGGCGATCGAGGAGAACAGCACGAACGCGTCGAGGTCGCGGTCGAACACCGCGTCGAGGTTTTCGGCGCCGAGCACCTTGGCCTTGGCGACGGCGGCGAACCCGGCGACGTCGGTGGCGTCGATGGAGGCCAGCTCGATCAGTGCGGCGGCGTGGATGACCGCGCTGAAGTCGTGGCGGTCGGCGAGGGCCTGGACGTCGGCGCGGTCGGCGACGTCGCAGGCCGCGAAGGTGACGGGGATGTCCAGTGCGGCGGCGAGTTCGGCCGCGCCGGGAGCCTGGTCGCCGCGGCGGCTGGCCAGGACGACGTGCTCGGCGCCGGTGCTCTGGAGCCACTGGGCGATCCGCGGGCCCAGCGCGCCGGTGCCGCCGGTGACCAGCACGGTGCCGCGCAGCGACCACGGACCGCTCTTCGACGCGGGCGCGCGGACCAGGCGGCGGACGAGGACCCCGGAGTCGCGGACGGCGAACTGGTCTTCATCGCCACCGGCGGCCAGGATCGCGGCGAGCCGGGTCGCGGCGCGGTCGTCGAAGTCGGCGGGCAGGTCGACCAGACCACCCCAGCGGTTCGGGTGTTCGAGGCCGATGACCCGGCCGAGGCCCCAGATCTGGGCCTGCGCGGACGACGGCGCCTCGGTGGCGACCGCACCCGAGGTCAGCAGCCACAGCGGCGCGGTGATCTCCGCGTCGCCGAGGGCCTGGGCGAGCAGCAGCGTGCCCGCGACGCCGGACGGCAGTTCCGGGAACTCCGGGTGGGGCTGTTCGTCGAAGCCCAGCAGCGAAACCACACCCGCCGGGTTCGGTTCGGCCTCGCGCAGGCGGGCGGCCAGGCTCTCGCGGTCGCCGGTCACCTCGACCGGCACGATCTCGACGCCGAGCGCGTCCAAAGTGGACGTCTCCTGGCCGGGCGCGACCACCGCGAGCCAGCGGCCCGACAGCGTTCCCGCGGGCTCGGGGGCCGGGCGCCAGCGAACGTCGTAACGCCACGACTCCACAGTGGACTTGTCGTGCGCGGTCCGGCGCCACTCACTGAGCGCGGGCAGCAGCTCGCTCAACGAAATTTCGGGGTCGACGCCGAGGGTGTCGGCGAGGGCCTGGAGGTCGTGGCTGTCGACGACCTCCCAGAACCCGTTGTCGCCTGGAGCCGCCGCGACCGGCGTACCGGGCTTCAGCCAGTAGTGGCGGTGCTGGAAGGCGTAGGTGGGCAGGTCGACGCGGCTCGCACCGGCGAAGTACGGCGTCCAGTCGACCTTGACACCGCGTACGTGTGCTTCGGCGACCGACAGTGCGAAGCGGGCCAGGCCGCCTTCGCCGCGACGCAGCGACCCGAGCGCGACGACGTCTTCGCCGATCGCCATGGTCAGCACCGGGTGCGGCGACGCCTCCACGAACGTGCCGAAGCCCTGGCTCTTCAGCTGCTCGACCGCGATGTCCAGCCGCACGGTGCTGCGCAGGTTCGTGTACCAGTACTCGGCGTCGAGCTCGGTGCCGTCGATCCACTCGCCGGTCACCGTGGAGAAGAACGCCGTCTCGCCCGCTCGCGGCGTGATCGGGGCCAGGACGTCCAGGAGTTCGTCGCGCAGCCGCTCGACCTGGACGGAGTGGGACGCGTAGTCCACCGGGATCCGGCGGGTGCGCACCTCTTCGCACGCGGCCATGAACTCCTCGAGCGCCACGGGCTCGCCGGAGACGACGGTCGCGGCCGGGCCGTTCACGGCGGCGATCGAGATGCGCTCACCCCAGGGCTCGGCCAGCGCCTCGGTCCGTTCCCGTGACGCGGCGACCGAGACCATCCCGCCGGCACCCGCCAGCGCGAGGATCGCCTTGCTACGCAGCGCGACCACCCGTGCACCGTCCTCAAGGGACAGTGCACCCGAGACGACGGCGGCGGCGATCTCACCCTGCGAGTGACCGATCACGGCGTCCGGCCGCACGCCGTGGGCTGCCCACAGCGCGGCGAGGGACACCATCATCGCGAACAACGCGGGCTGCACGACGTCGACGCGGTCCAAGTCGATTTCGCCGTCCAGCAGCGAGAAGCCGGTGTGCGGTTCGAGCGCCCGCGCGCACTCGGTGAACCGGGCCGCGAAGACCTCGGACGTCGCCAGCAGTTCCGTCGCCATCCCGGCCCACTGGGCACCCTGGCCCGGGAAGACCATGGCGACCTTGCCGGCGCTCCCGGCCGTGCCGGTGACGACGTTCGGGGCGGGGGTGCCGTCGGCCAGCGCGCGGACGCCGGCGAGCAGGCGCTCCCGGTCCTCGCCGACCACGACGGCGCGGTGCGCGAACGCGGACCGGGTCGTCGCCAGCGAGTACGCGACCCCGGCCGGGTGCGCCTCGACTGTGGACAGTCGAGCCGCCTGCTCTCGCAGTGCCTCGGCCGACTTCGCCGACAGCACCCACGGCAGCACTCCGGCAGCAGGCTCCGCAACCTCCGGTGAATCGGCGGATTCCTCGAGGATGATGTGCGCGTTGGTGCCGGAGATGCCGAACGACGACACCGCGCCCCGGCGCGGCCCGTCGGCGGTCCAGTCCCGGCCTTCCTGCAGCAGTTCGACCGCGCCTTCGGTCCAGTCGATCTTCGTCGACGGCGTCCCGGCGTGCAGGGTCGGCGGCATCCGGTGGTTCCGCAGCGCCATGACGAGCTTGATGATGCCGCTGACGCCGGCCGCGGCCTGGGTGTGCCCGATGTTGGACTTGACCGACCCGAGCCACAGCGGCGTCGAACGGTCCTGGCCGTAAGTCGCGAGCAATGCCTGCGCCTCGATCGGGTCGCCCAGCGCGGTCCCGGTGCCGTGCGCCTCGACCAGGTCGACGTCCACAGTGGACAGGCGGGCGTCGGCGAGCGCGTCCCGGATCACGCGCTGCTGGGACGGTCCGTTCGGCGCGGACAGGCCGCTGCTCGCGCCGTCCTGGTTCACCGCCGAGCCGCGGACGACGGCCAGTACCGGGTGCCCGAGCCGCCGCGCGTCGGAGAGCCGCTCGACGAGCAGCATGCCGGCGCCCTCGCCCCAGCCGGTGCCGTCGGCGCCCTCGGCGAACGCCTTGCACCGGCCGTTGCCGGACAGGCCGCCCTGGCGCTGCATCTCGGTGAACATGCCCGGGTTGACCATCACCGCGGCGCCACCGGCGAGCGCGAAGTCGGACTCCCCGCGCCGCAGCGATTGCACGGCCAGGTGCAGCGCGACCAGGGAAGACGAGCACGCCGTGTCGACGGTGACGGACGGACCTTCGAGCCCGAGGGTGTAGGAGATCCGGCCGGACAGGACGCTGGTCGCGGTGCCGGTCATCAGGTGCCCGGCGACCGCCTCGGCGTCCTCCCCCGCCTCGGTGGCGTAACCCTGGTGCGCGGCACCGACGAACACCGCGGACCGGCTGCCCCGCAACGTCTCCGGCACGATCCCGGCGCGCTCCAGCGCCTCCCACGACGTCTCCAGCAGCAGCCGCTGCTGCGGATCCATGGCCAATGCTTCCCGCGGCGAGATGCCGAAAAAGCCGGCGTCGAACAAGCCCGCGTCGTGGACGAACCCACCCTCGGCCGCGAAACCGGCGTCGTGCGCGTCGGGCCAGCCGCGGTCGGCGGGGAACCCGGACATCGCGTCGCGGCCGCCGTCCACCAGCTGCCACAGCTCCTCGGGCGAGCGGACGCCGCCCGGGAACCGGCAGGCCATCCCGACGATCGCGATCGGCTCGAACCCGGCGTCCTCCACCTCCTGGATGCGCTTGCGGGCGCGCCGGAGGTCCGCGGTCACCTTCTTCAGGTATTCCCGGAGCTTCGCGTCGTTGTCCATCAGGCCCCATCCCGTCGGTGCGTGGCGTCCATTCAGGACAGCCCGAGCTCGTTGTCGATCAGGTCGAAGATTTCGTCGTCGGTGGCGGCGTCGAGCCCGTCGCCGGACTCCTCCTCCGCCTGCGTGGCACGCCGCCGGGCCAGCAACGTCTCCAGGCGCGCGGTGATCCGCCTGCTGTCGCCGGCGGTTTCGAGCACGCGCTCGAGCCGGTCGAGCTCGGCCAGAACCGCCGCGTCCGCGTCCGCTTCTTCGGGCACGAGCCCGGCCAGCAGGTGCGCCGCCAGGTCGGCGGGCGACGGGTGGTCGAAGATCAGCGTGGCCGGCAGGCGCAGCCCCGTCTCGGCGGTGAGCCGGTTGCGCAACTCCACCGCGGTCAGCGAGTCGAAGCCGAGGTCCAGGAAGCCGCGGCCGCCTTCGACGTCGGCGGCCGAACCGTGGCCCAGCACCGTGGCGACGTGCCCGCGCACCACGTCGAGCAGGAACTCGCCGCGCTCGGCCGCGGGCACCGCCCCGAGGCGCTGGGCGAACGGCGGACCGGCGGGCTCTCCCTCCGACGCCACTTCGGCGGTCCGGCGGGCCGGGGCCCGCACCAGCGAAGCGAACAGCGGCGGCAATCCTTCCTGCGCGCCGAGCGCGGCCGTGTCGAGCTGCAGCGGCAGCAGCACCGGCTCGGGCCGCGCGGCGGCGACGTCGAACAGGTCGAGGCCGCTTTCGGCGGTGAACGGGACGAACGCGGACCGCTGCAGCTTCGCCCGGTCGGCGTCGCCGAGCCCGCCGAGCATCCCGTCGGTGGCCCACGGCCCCCACGCCAGCGAACCGGCGGGCAGGCCGCGGGCCGCGCGGTACTGCGCGAGCGCGTCGAGGAACGCGTTGGCCGCGGCGTAGTTGCCCTGGCCGGGGCTGCCCAGCGTGGCCGCCGCCGAGGAGAACAGCACGAACGCCGCCAGACCGAGGTGCCGCGTGAGCTCGTGCAGGTTCAGCGCGGCGTCCACCTTGGGCCGCAGCACCGCGTTCAGCCGCTCGGGCGTCAGCGACGCGACGACGCCGTCGTCGAGGACGCCGGCCGCGTGCACCACCCCGGTGAGCGGGCGGTCGGCCGGGATCGCGGCGAGCACCGCCGCCAGCTCCCGGCGGTCGGCGGCGTCCCCGGCGACGATCCGCACGTTCGCGCCGAGTTCCCGCAGGTCGGCGGCCAGTTCGGCGGCGCCGGGGGCGTCCGGCCCGCGCCGGCTCAGCAGGAGCAGGTCGCGGACGCCGTGCCCGGTGACCAGCCGCCGGGCGAGCAGGCCGCCCAGCGCGCCGGTGCCGCCGGTGATCAGCACCGTGCCGGGGCCGAAGCACGACGGCATGGTGAGCACGACCTTGCCGACGTGCTTGGCCTGGCTGACGAACCGGAACGCCTCGGGCGCGCGCCGCACGTCCCAGGTCCGCACCGGCAGCGGCGTCAGCGCGCCGGCTTCGAACAGCGCGATGACCTCGGTGAACAGTTCGCGGATCCGGTCCGGACCGGCTTCGACGAGGTCGAACGCCTGGTACGCCACGCCGGGGTGGGCGGCGGCGACGTCACCCGCGTCGCGGACGTCGGCCTTGCCCATCTCCAGGAACCGCCCGCCGCGCGGCATGAGCGCGAAGGACGCCTCGATGAACTCCTGCGTCAGCGCGTTGAGCACGACGTCGACGCCCCGGCCGCCGCTGGCCTCGCGGAACAGTTCGGCGAACCCGGTGGTGCGCGAGGACGCCAGGTGCGCGTCGTCGAGCCCGGACGCGCGCAGGACGTCCCACTTGCCGGGGCTCGCGGTGGCGTAGACCTCGGCGCCGAGGTGGCGGGCCAGCTGGATGGCGGCCATGCCGACGCCGCCGGCCCCGGCGTGGATCAGCACGGACTCCCCGGCCCGGAGCCCGGCCAGGTCGACGAGGCCGTAGTAGGCGGTGAGGAACACGATGGGCACCGAAGCCGCTTCGCTGAACGACCAGCCTTCGGGCATCTTCGCGAGCATCCGCTGGTCCGCGACCGAGCGCGGGCCGAACGAGCCGGGGAAGAAGCCCATCACCTTGTCGCCGGGCTTCATCCCGGTGACGCCCTCGCCGCACTCCAGCACGACGCCGGCGCCTTCGATGCCCATGATCGGCTCGCCCGGGTACATGCCGAGGCCGATGAGCACGTCCCGGAAGTTCATCCCGGCCGCGAGGATGGCCACCCGGACCTGGCCCGGTTCGAGCTTCTCCGGCAACGGGTTCGGGATGAGCGCGAGGTTTTCGAGGGTCCCGGCGCCGGTGGTGTCGAGCCGCCAGTTGCCCTCGGCGGGCACGCGCAGCAGCTCGCCGGAGCCGGCGCGGACCAGCCGCGCGGCCAGCGCGTGGCCGTCCCGCAGCGCGAGCTGCGGTTCGCCCGAAGCGACCGCGCCCAGCAACGCTGCCGAACGCGGGTCTTCGTCGTCGAGGTCGACCAGCACGAGCCGGCCGGGGTTCTCGAACTGCGCCGACCGCAGCAGGCCCCACACGGGCGCGGCGGTGAGGTCGGGTACGCGGTCGCCGTCGACCGCGCCGACCGCGCCGCGGGTGACCAGCACCAGCCGGGCGGTGCTGAACCGCTCGTCGGCCAGCCAGGCGCGGACGAGGTCCAGCGCGAAACCGGCCCGGTCCTTCGGCTGCGGCGAGTGCCGGATCGCGGAGAACACGAACTGCGGTTCCTCGCCGGTTTCCGCCGTGCTGCGGCCCAGGTCCGCGAGGTCCACATAGGACTCCACCGTGCCGGCGGAACCGAGCCCGGCGACCAGGCCGAGCGGGTCCGGGCCGATGACGGCGTACCGGCCACCGGTCGTTTCGGGCACCGGGATCGGTGTCCACTCGACGTGGAACAGGGAGTCGCCGCAGTCCGGGCCGCGGAGCTGCTCGGCCGAAACCGGCCGCAGCACCAGAGCGGCCACCGATGCGACCGGCGCCCCGGTGGCGTCGGCGACGTCGACCGCGACCGCGTCGCCGGCACCCGGGCGCAGCCGGACCCGCAGCGCGGCGGCCCCGGTGGCGTGCAGGGTGACGCCGGTCCAGGCGAACGGCAGCCGCGGCCCGGTTCCGCCGTCCCGCAGCCCGAGCGCGTGCAGTGCGGCGTCGAGCAACGCCGGGTGCAGGCCGAACGCGCCCGCCTGCTGTTGCTCCGGCAGGGCGACCTCGGCGTAGATCTCCTCGCCCGCACGCCAAGCCGCGCGCAGGCCGCGGAATGCCGGGCCGTAGCCGAAGCCGGACGCCGCGAGGGTGTCGTAGAAGTCCGTCACGTCAACGGGTTCCGCTCCGGCGGGCGGCCACTCGGTCAGTCCGGCGGCTTCCGCCGCGGCCGCCGGGGCGAGCACGCCGGCCGCGTGGGCGGTCCACTCGTCCTGGCCCTCCGGTCGCGAGTGGACGGTCAGCTCGCGGCGGCCCTCGGCGTCCGGACCGCCCACCGCGACCTGGATCGCGACGGCGTCGTGCTCGCGCAGCACGAGCGGGGCAGCCAGCGTCAGCTCTTCGAGCGCCGGGCAGCCCACCTGGTCACCCGCCCGCACCGCGAGCTCGACGAACGCGGTGCCGGGCAGCAGGATCGTGCCGAGCACGGCGTGGTCGGCCAGCCACGGCTGCGTGGCCAGGGACAGCCGTCCGGTGAGGACGACGCCGTCACCGCCGGCCAGCGGCAGGGTCGCGGCCAGCAGCGGGTGGCCCGCGTCGGTGAGTCCGGCCGCGCCGACGTCACCGGCAGCGGCGGAGACCTCGGGCCAGAAGCGCCGGTGCTGGAAGGCGTACGTCGGCAGCGGGACGCGGCGGGCGCCGGGGAATCCGGCCGAGAAGTCGACCGGGACCCCGCGGACCCAGAGCCCGGCGAGCGCGGTGGCGTACGTGCGCTCCTCCGGCCGGTCGCGGCGCAGCAGCGGCACGGCGACGACGTCCTCGCCGAGGCAGTCCGCGGCCATGGCGCTGAGGACGGCGTCCGGGCCCGCTTCGAGGAACGTCCGGACACCCTGGCCGGCCAGGGTCGCGACGGCGTCGGCGAACCGCACCGACGCGCGTACCTGGTGCACCCAGTAGTCCGGAGTGGACAGTTCGGAACCGGCGAGCTCGCCGGACACCGTGGACACCACAGCGCGCTCGGCCGGGTGGTAGGTCAGCCGGTTCGCGACCGCGGCGAAGTCGTCGAGCATCGCGTCCATCCGCGGGGAGTGGAACGCGTGGCTCACCTTGAGCCGCTTGGTCCGCACGCCGGCGGCCGCGAACCCGGCGGCCAGTTCCAGCACGACGTCTTCGTCGCCGGAGACGACGACCGACCCCGGCCCGTTGACGGCGGCGATGCCGGCCCGGCCGCCGGTCTTGGCCACCTCGGCGGCCACGGCTTCTTCGCCTGCCCGCAGCGAAATCATCGCGCCGCCGTCCGGCAGCGCGTCCATCAGGCGGCCGCGGGCGGCGACCAGCTCGGCGGCGTCGGCCAGCGACAGGACGCCGGCGACGTGCGCGGCGACGAGCTCGCCGATCGAGTGCCCGGCGAGGTAGTCCGCGTGCACGCCCCAGCTTTCGGCCAGCCGGTGCAGCGCCAGCTCCACGGCGAACAACGCGGTCTGGGTGTAGGCGGTCCGGTCCAGCAGGGCGGCCTTTTCGGTGCCGGGCGCGGCGAAGACGAGGTCCCGGATCGAGTGCTCCAGGTGCGGGTCGAGGTGCGCGCAGGCTTCGTCGAACGCGTCGGCGTAAACGCCGAACCGGGCGTACAGCTCCCGGCCCATACCGGCGCGCTGGGCGCCTTGCCCGGTGAACAGCACGGCGAGCGGGCCGGTGGCCGCCTCGCCGGAGAGCACGTCGGGCGCGGGCGTGCCCTCGGCGAGCGCGGCGAGTCCCGCCCGGAAGTCCGCGGCCGTGGTACCGAGCACGACGGCCCGGTGGTCCAGCGCGGCACGGCCGGTGGCGAGGGAGAACCCGATGTCGCCGGGCGTCCCGTCCACTTCGGACAGCCGGGCGGCCTGCGCCCGGAGCGCGGCCACCGACCGGCCCGAGACCGGCCACGGCACCAGCCCGGAGCGCCCCAATGTGGCGTTCGGTGCATTGAATGACACTGCGGCGCGAAGCGCCTCCGTTGAGGGTGGCGGCGGGGGCATGGGAGGAGCACCCAATGTGGCGTTCGGTGCATCCAGCGCACCCAATGTGGCGTTCGGTGCGTCCAACGCACCCAATGTGGCGTTCGGTGCGTCCAACGCACCCAACGCCACATTGGGGCGCTCGGCCTGCTCGATGATGGTGTGCGCGTTGGTGCCGGAGATGCCGAACGAGGAGACTCCGGCCCGGCGCGGGCGGTCGGCGGGCCACTCGCGGGCTTCGGTGAGCAGCTCGACCGCACCCGCCGTCCAGTCCACGTGCGACGATGGCGCGTCGACGTGCAACGACTTCGGCAGCACGCCGTGCCGCATCGCCATGACCACCTTGATCACGCCGGCGGCCCCGGCGGCGGCCTGTGTGTGGCCGATGTTGGACTTGATGGAACCCAGCCACAGCGGCGTTTCGCGGTCCTGGCCGTAGGTCGCGAGGACCGCCTGCGCCTCGATCGGGTCGCCGAGCGTCGTGCCGGTGCCGTGTGCCTCGACGACGTCCACCTCGGACGGCGCCAGGCCCGCGCTCGCCAGCGCCGCGCGGATCACGCGCTGCTGGGACGGGCCGTTCGGCGCGGTCAGGCCGTTCGAGGCGCCGTCGGAGTTGACCGCCGATCCGCGGACGAGCGCGAGGACTTCGTGGCCGTTGCGGCGGGCGTCGGAAAGCCGTTCCAGCAGCAGCAATCCCGCGCCTTCGGCCCAGCCGGTACCGTCGGCCGCCTCGGCGAACGGCTTGCACCGGCCGTCCGGGGCCAGCCCGCGCTGGCGGCTGAACTCGACGAACGCGCCGGGCGTCGACATGACCGTGACCCCGCCGGCGACGGCCATCGTGGACTCGCCCTGGCGCAGCGACTGGCAGGCCAGGTGCAGCGCGACCAGCGAGGACGAGCACGCCGTGTCGACCGCGACCGACGGCCCCTCCAGCCCGAAGGTGTAGGAGACGCGCCCGGCGATGACGCTCGTGGTGTTCCCGGTCAGCAGGTGCCCTTCGACGCCCGACGCCGAGCCGAGCATGGTGACGTAGTCCTGGCCGTTGGTGCCGGCGAACACGCCGGTTTTGCTACCACGCAGCGAATGCGGGTCGATGCCGGCCCGCTCGAACAGCTCCCACGACGTCTCGAGCAGCAGCCGCTGCTGCGGGTCCATCGCGAGGGCCTCGCGCGGTGAGATCCCGAAGAACGCCGCGTCGAACTGGCCGACACCCTCAAGGAAGCCGCCGTCGCGGGCGTAGCTGCGGCCGCTCTTGCCCGGGTCCGGGTCGTAGAGCGCGCCGAGGTCCCAGCCGCGGTCGTCGGGGAAGCCGGAAATGCCGTCGCCGCCTTCGCCGACGAGCCGCCAGAGGTCTTCGGGCGAGCGGACCCCGCCCGGGTAGCGGCAGCTCATCGCGACGATCGCGATCGGGTCGTCGGCGACCTCGGTCACGGTCGCGGGCGTGCCCGGTTTCGGGGCGTCGGCACCGAAGATTTCGCCGAGCAGGCGGTCGGTCAGGTCGGCCGGGGTCGGGTGGTCGAACACCAGCGTCGAGGGCAGGGCGAGGCCGGTGTCGGCGGTCAGGCCGTTGCGCAGCTCGACCGCGGTGAGCGAGTCGAAACCCAGGTCCTTGAAGGGCCGGACCGGCTCGATCGCCTCGGCGCCGTCGTGCCCGAGGACCGCCGCGGCGCGGGCGCGCACGACGTCGAGGAGCACGCGACGTCGTTCGGGCGCGGGCAGCCCGGCCAGCCGGGTGGTCAGCTCGGCCGTACCGCGAGCGGTTTCGCCTTCCGTCACGGCGAACTCGGGCAGTTCGGCCATCAGCGGCCGGGTGCGGGCGGCCGCGTACGACGGCGCGAACCGGGCCCAGTCGACGTCGGCCACGACGACGGTGGTCTCGTTCAGTTCGACGGCCTGGAGGAGCGCCCGCAGACCAAGGTCCGGGTCCAGCGGCCGGAGCCCGCGACGGCGGAGCAGCTCGTCACCCTCTTCGGACGCGCCCATGCCGGCGCCCGCCCACGGGCCCCAGGCGATCGACGTCCCGGCGAGCCCGGCGGCGCGGCGGCGTTCGGCGAGCGCGTCGAGGTGCGCGTTCGCGGCCGCGTACGCGCCCTGGTGGCCGCTGCCCCAGACGCCCGCGATGGACGAGAACAGCACGAAGGCTTCGAGGTCGTCGCCGAGCAGCTCGTCGAGGTGGACGGCGCCGTCGACCTTCGCGCTGACGACTTCCGCGAAGTCCTCAGTGGACGATTCGCCGATCGGCGTGAACCGGCCGTAGCCCGCGGCGTGGAAGGCCGCGGTCACGGACCGTCCTTCGAGGACTCCGGCCAGCGCGGTGCGGTCGGCCACGTCACAGGCGATGATCTCGGCGTCCGCGCCGAGGTCACGCAGCTGCGTCGCGAGTTCGGCCGCGCCGGGGGCATCCGGTCCGCGACGGCTGAGCAGCAGGAGGTGCCGGGCGCCCCGCGCGGCAAGTTTCCGCGCGAGAGCGCTGCCCAGTGCCCCGGTGCCGCCGGTGATCAGGGTGGTACCCGACGGCGTCCAGCCACCGGGTTCGGTGCCGGCCGGGGCGCGGACGAGCCGGGGCACGAACGCGCCGGACGCCCGGAGCGCCACCTGGTCCTCGGTCGTGCCCGCGGCGAGGAGGCCCGCGAGGCGGTCGTGGCCGCGGTCGTCGAGCGTGGCCGGGAGGTCGAGCAGGCCGACGTCACGACCGGTGAGTTCCAGCGCGGCGACCCGGCCGAGGCCCCAGACCTGCGCGAGCGCGGGGTCGGGGGCGGCGTCGGAACGGGCGGTGCGCACGGCTTCGGTGGTGACGCACCACAGTGGACCGGGCAGGTCGGCTTGCAGCACGGTGAGGGCTTCGCCGAGGCTCGCCGGGAACGCGAGCGCGCCGGCGATGTCGTCCACCTCGTGCAGCCGTTCGACGGGCAGCGTGACGACGTCCGCGCCCCGCTCGGCCAGGCTCTCGGCGATCCCGGCGGGCTCGGTGCCGATGATCAGCCAGGTGCCGGACAGCCGGTCGGCCGCGATCGGGTGCGGCCGCCACGCGACGCGGTAGCGCCACGATTCGAGGGTGCTCGCCTCGCGGTGGCGGGTGCGCCAGGCCTGGAGCGCGGGCTGGATCGCGACGGCGAGGTCTTCGTCGACGGCGAGGTCACGGGCCAGATCGCCGTTCTCGACGACGGCCCAGAACTCGGCGTCGGCGGTGTCGGCGACAGCCTGCGGCCGGGCGGGCTCGAGCCAGTACCGCTGGTGCTCGAAGGGGTACGTCGGCAGCGCGACGGCCCGGCCCGCGGAGCCGGCGTAGAGGCTCTCCCAGTCCAGGTCGACGCCGTTGACGTGCAGCCGGGCCAGCGCGGTGAAGAACGTCCGCTCCTCGTCGCGCTCCCGCCGTAGCGCGGGGATCGCGGTGCCGGAGACCATCGCGCTGAGCACCCCGTCCGGCCCCAGCTCCAGGAACACCCCGACCCCAGCGGCTTCCAACGTCGAGACGCCATCCGCGAACCGGACCGCTTCCCGGACGTGCCGCACCCAGTAGTCCGCGGTGAAGGGCTCGGCGAGAGCACCGCTCACATTCGAGATCACCGGTATCGTCGCAGAGCGGTACGTCAGAGACTCAGCGACCGCGCGGAAGTCCTCCAGCATCGGGTCCATCAGCGGCGAATGGAACGCGTGACTGACGGTGAGGCGCTTGGTCTTCGGGAACTGCGCGGCGATGGCCAGGACCGCAGCCTCGTCACCGGAAATGACTACCGACTCGGGGCCGTTCACCGCGGCGATCGAGACGCCCTCGGTGAGGGTGATCGCGGATTCGGGGGCGGCGATCGAGACCATCGCGCCACCGGTGGGGAGGGCTTGCATGAGGGAGGCGCGCGCGGAGACCAGGCGGCAGGCGTCTTCGAGGGACAGGACTCCGGCTACGTGGGTGGCAGAGATCTCGCCGATCGAATGCCCGGCGACGAAGTCTGGGCGGACGCCGAAGGACTCGACCAGGCGGTAAAGGGCGACTTCGACGGCGAAGAGGGCCGGTTGCGTGAACTCGGTGCGGTCGAGGAGTTCGGGGGTGGTGAGGGCCTCGCGGAGCTTCGGGTCGAGGTGGGACAGGACCGCGTCGAAAGCCTCGGCGTAGACCGGGAAGCGGGAGTACAGACCCTCGCCCATGCCGATCCGCTGGGCGCCCTGGCCGGTGAACAGCACCGCCAGCAACGCGTCGCGGTCGGCGGTGCCGGTGACCACGGCAGCGTCCGAACCCCCCTCGGCGAGAACTCCCAAGGCACGATCGATTTCGTCGCCGGACGCCACGAGCACCGCGCGGTGGTCGTGCGTGGCCCGCGTGAAAGCCAAGGAGTACGCGAGATCCTGCGGAGCCAGGTCTGCACCTCGAAGACGGGCGGCTTGGGCTTGCAACGCCGTCGCGCTCCGAGCCGACAACGGGACCAGCGGCGGTGTCACGTCCGGGCCCGCCGGCGAAACGGCGACCGGGGAAGCCTGTTCCAGAACCACGTGCGCGTTGGTCCCGCTCACACCGAACGCCGACACCGCGGCCCGGCGCGGGCCGTCGGAATCCCACGCACGCTCCTCGGTGAGCAGCTCCACCGCCCCGGCCGTCCAGTCCACTTGGGACGACGGCGTGTCGACGTGCAGAGTCCGGGGCAGGACGCCGTGCCGCATGGCGAGGACCATCTTGATCACGCCCGCCACGCCGGACGCCGACTGCGTGTGGCCGATGTTCGACTTCAGCGAGCCCAGCCACAGCGGCCGGTCGCGGTCGCGGCCGTACGTTGCCAGCAGGGCCTGCGCTTCGATCGGGTCGCCCAGCCGGGTGCCGGTGCCGTGCGCTTCGACCGCGTCGACGTCCGAAGTGGACAGCCCGGCGTTGGCCAGCGCGGCCCGGATCACCCGCTGCTGCGAAGGACCGTTCGGGGCGCTCAAGCCGTTGGAGGCACCATCCTGGTTGACGGCCGAACCGCGCACCACGGCGAGCACCGTGTGCCCGTTGCGCCGGGCGTCCGACAGCCGCTCCAGCAGGACCAGACCGACGCCTTCGCCCCAGCCGGTGCCGTCGGCCGCGTCCGCGAAGGACTTGCAGCGGCCGTCTTCGGCGAGCCCGCGCTGACGGCTGAACTCGACGAACGCCGCCGGGTGCGCCATCACCGTGACGCCGCCGGCGAGAGCCATCGAGCACTCGCCCTGCCTCAGCGACTGGCAGGCGAGGTGCAGGGCCACCAGCGACGACGAGCACGCCGTGTCGACGGTGACCGCCGGCCCCTCCAGGCCGAACGTGTAGGACAGCCGGCCCGACACGACCGCCGGGGCGCTGCCGGTCAGCAGGTAACCCTCGGAGCCGCCGGATTCGTCGCGCGCGCCGACGCCGTAGCCGGACGAAGTCGCGCCGACGAACACACCGGTTCCGCTGCCGCGCAACGAATCCGGGTCGATGCCCGCCCGCTCGAAGACCTCCCACGACGTCTCGAGCAGGACGCGCTGCTGCGGGTCCATGGCCAGGGCCTCACGCGGCGAGATGCCGAAGAACCCGGCGTCGAACGCGGCCGCCGTGGTCATGAACCCGCCTTCGCGGGTGTAGCTGGTGCCGAGGTTCGCCGGGTCCGGGTCGTACAGCGCGGCCAGGTCCCAGCCGCGATCCGCGGGGAACGGCCCGACGCCGTCCGCGCCCTCGGCGATCAGGCGCCACAGGTCCTCGGGCGACTGGACGTCCCCCGGGTAGCGGCAGCCCATGGCCACGATCGCGATCGGTTCGTCGGACGCGGTGGCCGTGACCGGGCCCGCGGTGACGGCCGTGCTGCCGGACACCTCGCCCAGGAGGTGCTCGGCCAGCGCCCGCGGGTGCGGGTGGTCGAAAACGACGGTGGCCGGGAGGCGGACACCGGTCACCGTCGTCAGCCGGTTGCGGAGTTCGACCGCCGTCAGGGAGTCGAAGCCCAGCTCGCGGAACGCCCGATCGGCGGGAACGGCGGCACCCGAGTCGTGGCCGAGCACGGCGGCGGCCTGGGCGCGCACGAGTTCGAGGACGTGGTGGGCGGCCTCGCGGGGACCGAGGTCGCGGACCGCGTCGGCGAGCCCGCTGCCGACCTCGGTGACGACCTCTCCGGCGGCGAGGTGCTCGCGGACCTCGGGGAGGTCTTCGATCAGCGGGCGGCGGCGAGCGGCGGTGAACCCGTCGGCGAACCGCGGCCAGTCCATGTCCGCGACGGCGACGAAGGTGTCGTCGGCGTCGAGGGCGTGCTGCAGCGCGGCGATCGCCAGCTTGGGGTTCATTTCCCGCAGGCCGCGGCGGCGCAGGTGCTCCTTCGCCTCGGCGCTGCCCGCCATGCCGTCGCCGGCCCAGGAACCCCAGGCCACCGCGGTGGCCGTCCGGCCGGCCGCACGGCGGCGGGCGGCGAGCGCGTCGAGATGGGCGTTCGCGGCGGCGTAGGCGCCTTGGCCCGCGCTGCCCCAGACACCCGCGTTGGAGGAGAAGAGGACGAACGCGTCGAGGTCGTCGCCGAGGAGTTCGTCGAGGTGGTCGGCCCCGGCGGCCTTAGCCGCGAGCACGTCGGCGAACTCTTCGACGCTCGTGTCGGCGATGGTCCCCGCCTGCGGCAGGCCCGCGGTGTGCACGACGGCACGCACGTCGAGCCCGTCGACGAGGGTGGCCACGGCGTCGCGGTCGGCGAGGTCGCAGGCCGCGAAGGTGACTTCGGCGCCGAGAGCGGTCAGGTCCGCTTCGAGCGCTTCGGCGCCCGGGGCGGCCGCGCCGCGACGGCTGACCAGCACCAGGTGTTCCGCGCCGGCCCCGGCGAGCCAGCGGGCGACGTGCCCGCCGAGCGCGCCGGTCCCGCCGGTGACCAGCACCGTGCCCGCGGGCCGCCACTTCCGGGCCGGCTCACCGCCTGGGGCGTGCGCGAGCCGGCGCGCGAAGACGCCGGAAGCCCGCACGGCGACCTGGTCTTCGTGGTCGAGCCCGGCGAGGACGGCGGTCAGCCGGCGCGCGGCCCGGCGGTCGAGCGTGGCGGGCAGATCGACGAGCCCGCCCCAGCGTTCGGGGTGTTCGAGGCCGGCGACCCGGCCCAGCGCCCAGACCTGCGCGGGGTCCGCGCCGGGTGCGGCGTCACCGGGCAGCGCGGCCACGGCGCCCCGCGTCAGCAGCCACAGCGGCGCGGTGCTCCCGGCCAGCGCCCGCACCAGCAGCAGCGTGCTCGGCGCGTCCGGCAGCAAAGACACCACGCCGTTGACATCGGTGAGGTCGCCGACGGACTCGACCACCTCGGGCTCGGCCCCGGCCGCCGCGAGGGCGTTCGTCACGTCGGTGGCGTCGGTGCCGGGCGCGACGACCACGAGCCAGCGGCCGGACAGCGTCGCGGCGGCCGGCTCGGCGAGGGGCTTCCACTCGACGCGGTAGCGCCAGGAGTCCACAGTGGACTTCTCGTGCCGGAGCCGTCGCCACCGGGCGAGGGCGGGCAGCAGCTCGGCGAACGAAGACTCGGAGCCGACGCCGAGCAGCTCGGCCAGCGCGCCGACGTCCTCCCCCTCGACGGCGGTCCAGAACCGGGCATCGGCGGGGTCGCCGGCGGCGGGCTTGACCGGCGCGTCGAGCCAGTACCGCTTGCGCTGGAAGGCGTAGGTCGGGAGGTCGACGATCCGGCCGTCGGGGAACGCCGGCGTCCAGTCGACGGCGATCCCGTTGACGTGCGCTTCGGCGAGCGCGGTGTGGAACCGGGTGAGCCCGCCGTCGTCGCGGCGCAGACTTCCCAGCGCCACGACGTCCTCGCCCAGCGCCATGGTCAGCACCGGGTGCGGCGACGCCTCGATGAACGAAGTGAACCCCTCGGTTTTCAGCCGCTCGACGGCCGAGTCCAGCCGTACCGTGCCGCGCAGGTTCCGGTACCAGTACTCGGCGTCGACGCTCTCGTTCCACTCGCCCGTCACCGTCGAGATGAAAGCGATCTCGCCCGCGCGCGGAGTAATCGGAGCCAGGACGTCGAGGAGTTCGTCGCGCAGCTGCTCGACCTGCACCGAGTGGGAGGCGTAGTCCACCGGCACCCGCTTCGCGCGGACACCGTCGGCCTCACAGGACGCGATCAACGCGTCGAGGGCACCCGGCTCACCCGAGACCACCACGGCGGCCGGGCCGTTCACCGCCGCGATGGAGATCCCGTCGGTCAGTCGCGCCTCGACGTCGGCGAGCGAAGCCGCGACCGAGACCATGCCACCCCGGCCGGCCAGCGCGAGGATCGCTTTGCTGCGCAACGTGACCACGCGAGCACCGTCCTCAAGGGACAGCGCACCCGACACCACCGCGGCGGCGATTTCGCCCTGCGAGTGCCCCACCACCGCGTCCGGCACGACACCGTACGACCGCCACAGCTCCGCCAGCGACACCATCACGGCGAACAAGGCGGGCTGCACGACATCCACCCGGGTCAGCGCTTCCGCGTCCGCCAAGACCTCTCGCAACGACCAGTCCACGAAGGACTCCAAAGCCGCCGCACACTCGTCCAGGCGAGCCGCGAACACCGGCGCCGACGACGCCAGCTCGAGCGCCATCCCGGCCCACTGCGAACCCTGGCCCGGGAACACCAGTGCCACCTTGCCGCGGGCGGACACCTCACCGGTGACGAGGCCGGGGTGCGGCTCACCGGCGGCGAGAGCAGCGAGTCCGCCTTCCCCGGTGACGACCGCACGATGGCTCAGCAGCGCCCGCGACTTCACCAGCGAATACCCGATGTCGGCCGGGTCCCCGGCGTGCTCCAGCAGTGCGGAAGCCTGTGCGCGCAACGCTTCCGGCGAGCCCGCCGAAAGCACCCACGGCACCGGTGACGAGGCGGCTCGCGAAGGCAGCGCCGGTTCCTCCGGCGCCTGCTCCAGGATCACGTGCGCGTTGGTCCCGCTGACCCCGAACGACGAGACGCCGATCCGCCGCGGCTGCCCGGTCTCCGGCCACGGCGTCGGCTCGGTGAGGAGCCGGACCTCGCCCGCGCTCCAGTCCACTTGGGACGACGGCGCGTCGATGTGCAGCGACTGCGGCAGCAGGCCCTGCCGCATGGCCTGGACGGACTTGATGATCCCGGCGACACCCGCGGCGGCCTGGGTGTGCCCGAGGTTGGACTTCACCGAGCCCAGCAGCAGCGGGCGGTCGGCGGCGCGGCCGCGACCGTAGGTGGCCAGCAGCGCCTGCGCCTCGATCGGGTCGCCCAGCGTGGTGCCGGTGCCGTGCGCCTCGACGGCGTCGACCTGCTCGGCGGACAGCTGCGCGCGGTCGAGCGCGGCCCGGATGACCCGCTGCTGGGACGGCCCGTTCGGCGCGGTCAGGCCGCTGCTGGCGCCGTCCTGGTTGACCGCGGAGCCGCGGACGACGGCGAGCACCGGGTGCCCGTTGCGGCGCGCGTCGGAAAGCCGCTCGACGAGCAGCATGCCCACGCCCTCACCCCAGCCGGTCCCGTCGGCGGCGTCGGCGAAGGGCTTGCAGCGGCCGTCGGCGGCGAGCCCGCGCTGGCGGCTGAAGGCGGTGAACGTGCCCGGCGTGGCCATCACCGTGACGCCGCCGGCGAGGGCCAGCGAGCAGTCGCCGAGCCGGACCGCCTGGCAGGCCAGGTGCAGCGCGACGAGCGACGACGAGCAGGCCGTGTCGATGGTGACCGCGGGCCCTTCGAGGCCGAGGGTGTAGGCGATGCGGCCGGAGGCGACGCTGCCCGCGCTGCCGTTGCCGAGGTAGGACTCGAACTCCGCGAACACCTCGGGCGCGAGCAGCAGCCGGGCCGCGTAGTCCTGGTACATCACGCCCGCGTAGACGCCGACCTTCTCCCCGCGCACGGACGTCGGGTCGATGCCCGCCCGCTCCAGCACCTCCCACGAGACTTCCAGCAGCAGCCGCTGCTGCGGGTCCATGGCGAGCGCTTCCCGCGGCGAGATGCCGAAGAACCCGGCGTCGAAGTCGGCCGCGTCGGCGAGGAAAGCGCCTTCCCGGGTGTAGCTGGTGCCCGCGCTGCCGGGGTCCTCGTCGTAGAGCGCCTCGAGGTCCCAGCCGCGATCGGCGGGGAACGCCCCGACCGCGTCCTCACCGGCGGCCAGCAGGTCCCACAGCTGTTCGGGAGTGCGGACGCCGCCGGGGAACCGGCAGCTCATGCCGACGATGGCGACCGGCTCCTGCGCGCGGTCCTCGTTCTCCTTCAGCCGGCGCCGCGCCTCGCGCAGATCGGCCGTGGCCCGCTTGAGGTAGTCCAGGAGCTTCTGTTCGTTCGACATTCAGGACATCCCCAGTTCGTCGTCGAGGAGGTCGAAGATCTCCTCGGCGGTGGCGTCGGCCAGTTCCGTGCCGGGTTCGTCCCGGCGGTCGTCGGTCGCGGTCCAGCGGGCCAGCAGCCCGCGCAGGCGCTCGGTGATCAGGTCGCGCTCGCCCGCGCCGGGCTCGGTCGCGGCGAGCACCGCGGCCAGCCGGTCGAGTTCCGCGTGGACGGGCAGCGCCGCTTTCGCGCCACCGGCGGGCACTTCGGCGCACAGGTGCTTGGTGAGCGCGTCCGGGTTCGGGTAGTCGAAGATCAGCGTGGCGGGCAGCCGCAGCCCGGTCACCGCGTTGAGCCGGTTGCGCAGCTCGAGCGCGGTGAGCGAGTCGAAGCCGAGGTCGAGGAAGCCTCGCCCGGCCTCGACGGCGTTGCCCGAGGCGTAGCCGAGGACGGCCGCCACCTGGGCGCGCACCACCTCGTCGACCACGCGGAGCTGCTCGGCTTCCGGCAGGCCCGCCAGCCGTTCGGCCAGTCCCGGTCCGGCCGGGACGCCGTCGCGCACGGCCCGCCGCGAAGAGGTCCGGACCAGCCCGCGCAGCAGCGCCGGGACCTCGGCCCGGGCCCGCCACGCGGCGAGATCGAGCGCCACCGGCATCAGCAGCGGCTCGCCGGTGCTCACCGCGAGGTCGAACAGCCGCAGCGCGCGGTCGGTCGGCAGCGCGCGGACGCCGGACCGGCCGAGCCGCGACACGTCGTCGTCGCCGAGGTGCGCGGTCAGGCCGCTGCGGGCCTCCCACAGTCCCCACGCGAGCGACGTCGCCGGCAGTCCCCGGACGCGGCGGTGCTGGGCGAGGGCGTCGAGGTAGGCGTTGGCCGCGGAGTAGCCGGCCTGGCCCGCGCCGCCCATCGTCGTCGCGAACGAGGAGAAGAGGACGAACGCGTCGAGGTCGAGGTGCGCGGTCAGTTCGTGCAGGTGGCGGGCGGCCACGGCCTTGGGCCGCAGCACCGTTTCCAGCCGCTCCGGGGTGAGCGCTTCGAGGACGCCGTCGTCGAGCGCACCCGCGGCGTGCACCACCGCCGTCAGCGGGTGCTCGGCGGGGATGGTCGCCAAGGCGCTTTCGAGGGCGGCGCGGTCGGCGACATCGCAGGCGAGCACGGTCACCGACGCATCGGACAGCTCTTCGATGGCCGGGGCGCTGCGGCTGAGCAGGAGCAGGTGGCGGACCCCGTGGACGGTCACCAGGTGCCGGGCGAGCAGGCCGCCGAGGACGCCGCTCGCGCCGGTGATGACGACGGTCCCGTCCGGGTTCCAGCTGTGCTCTTCGCGCGGCGGGGTCGCCCTCGCCAGGCGCGGGACGTGGAATTCGCCGCCGCGCAGGGCCAGCTGCGGTTCCCCGGACGCGACCGCCGCGCCCGCCCAGGTCGCCAGGTTTTCGGTGGTGTCGACGTCGAGGAGGACGAACCGGCCAGGGTGCTCCGACTGCGCGGACCGCACCAGGCCCCAGACGGCCGCCGCTTCGGGGTCGGCGGGTGCCTCCCCCACGGCCGACTCGGTGACCAGCACCAGCTTTCCGTCGTGCTCGCCCGCCAGGAAGTCCTGCAGGGTCTTGAGCGCCACGGCGGTCGCGTCGCCGCGAAACTCGGCGTACGCCACCGGGCCGGGCTCGCCGAGCGGAACGGCCGGGGCCGCGGGCTCGGTGTCGGTGTGCTGCCAGGTCAGGGTGAACAGGGAGTCGGTGCCGTGGTCCGCGGCGGCGGCCAGCTGCCCGGCCGAAATCGGGCGCATGACCAGGGATTCCGCCTCGGCGACCGGGGCGCCGCTCTCGTCGGCGACGGCGACCGAGACGCCGTCCGCGCCGAGCGCCCCGAGCCGGACGCGCAGGGTGGTCGCCCCGGTCGCGTACAGCCGGACGCCGGTCCACGCGAACGGCAGCCGGGCGCCGGCCTGGGCACTGGTCAGGCCGATCGGGTGCAGGGCCGCGTCGAGCAGGGCCGGGTGCAGGCCGTACCGAGCAGCCTCCGCGCGCTGGTCGTCGGGCAGGACGACCTCGGCGTAGAGGTCGTCGCCGTGCCGCCAGGCAGCGCGCAAGCCCTGGAACGCCGGGCCGTAGCGGTAGCCGTGGCCGGCGAGGTTTTCGTAGTGGCCGTCGACCGGCAGGGGTTCCGCGCCGGCGGGCGGCCACGCGGTCAGCGTCGTGCCCGGCTCGGCGCCGGTCGCCAGCACCCCTTCGGCGTGCTGGGTCCACTCGGCGTCGTCGTTCGGTCGCGAGTGGACGGTCACCGTGCGGCGGCCGTGCTCGTCGGCGGCTTCGACCCGGGCTTGGACGGCGACGCCGCCACGCTGAGGCAGGACCAATGGTGCCTGCAGGGTCAGTTCTTCGACGGTGGCGCAGCCGACCTGGTCGCCGGCCCGCACGGCGAGTTCGACGAACGCGGTGCCCGGCAGCAGCACGGTGTCGCCGACCGCGTGGTCGGCGAGCCACGGGTGGGTGCTCAGCGAGAACCGTCCGGTGAGCAGGGTGGCGCCGGTGCCCGCGACCGTGACGGCGGCCCCGAGCAGCGGGTGCCCGGCATCGGTCAGGCCGAGCCCGCCGGCGTCGCCCGCGGTCGTGGCGGTCCACTGTGGCCAGTACCGGTCCTGCTGGAACGGGTAGGTGGGGAGGTCGGTGAGCCGGGCGCCGGGGAACGCCGGGGTCCAGTCGACCCGGACACCGTTGACGTGCGCTTCGGCGAGCGCGGCGTAGAAGCGGGTCAGGCCGCCGTCGTCCCGGCGCAGCGAGCCCAGCGCGAGGACGTCGTCGCCGAGCGCCATCGTCAGGACGGGGTGCGGCGAGGCCTCGACGAACGTCCCGAAACCCTCGCTCTTGAGCCGTTCGATCGCGGTGTCGAGCCGGACGGTGGTCCGCAGGTTCGTGTACCAGTACTCGGCGTCGACTCGTTCGTTCCACTCGCCGGTCACCGTCGAGATGAAGGCGATGTTCCCTTCGCGCGGGGTGATCGGAGCGAGGACTTCCAGCAGTTCTTCGCGGAGTTGCTCGACCTGGGCCGAGTGCGACGCGTAATCCACCGGGACCAGCTTGGCGCGGATTCCGTCGGCCTCGCACGACGCGATCAGCTCGTCGAGGGCCTGCGGCTCGCCGGAGACCACGACCGCGGCCGGGCCGTTGACCGCCGCGATGGAGATACCGTCGGTCAGCCGCTCCTCGACGGTTTCGCGGGAGGCGGCCACGGAGACCATGCCGCCCTGTCCCGCGAGGGCGAGGATTGCCCTGCTGCGCAATGCGACCACCCGGGCACCGTCCTCGAGGGACAGCGCGCCGGACACCACCGCGGCGGCGATCTCGCCCTGCGAGTGACCCACCACCGCGTCCGGGACCACGCCGAACGAGCGCCACAGCTCGGCCAGCGAGACCATCACCGCGAACAGCGCGGGCTGCACCACGTCGACCCGGGTCAGCGCCTCCGCGTCGGCGAGGGCGTCCCGGAGATTCCAGTCCACAAAGGTCTTCAGTGCGGTGCCGCATTCGTCCAACCTGGCGGCGAACACCGGCGACGACTCCGCCAGTTCGAGAGCCATTCCCGGCCACTGTGAACCCTGGCCGGGGAAGACCAAGGCCACCTTGCCGGGCGTGCCGGCGATCCCCGTGACCGCATTGGACGCGGGGGTTCCCCCGGCGACGGCGGCCAGCGCGCCGGCGCCGAGCACCACCGCGCGGTACGGGAACCGCGAACGGGCCGTGGCCAGGGAGAAGCCGATGTCCGCCGGGTCGCCGTCGATCGCGGAAAGAGCGGTGGCCTGGTCGCGCAACGCGGCTTCGGTCCGGCCGGCCAGCACCCACGGCACCGGACCGGAGACCGGCTCGCGCTCTTCGACGACGACGTCCGGCGCCTGCTCGAGGATGGTGTGCGCGTTGGTGCCCGAGATGCCGAACGACGAGACGCCCGCGCGGCGGGGCCCTTCGGATTTCCACTCCCGCGACTCTGTCAGCAGCTCGACCGCGCCGGAATCCCAGTCCACATGCGACGAAGGCGCGTCGACGTGCAACGTCTGCGGCAGCAAGCCGTTTCGCATCGCCATGACCATCTTGATGATCCCGGCGACGCCCGCCGCGGCCTGCGTGTGCCCGAGGTTCGACTTGACCGAACCGAGCCACAGCGGCTCGTCACGGTCCTGGCCGTAGGTCGCGAGCAGGGCCTGCGCCTCGATCGGGTCGCCGAGGGTCGTCCCGGTGCCGTGCGCTTCCACGGTGTCCACTTCGGACGGGGTCAGCCCCGCGTCCGCCAAGGCGGCCCGGATCACCCGCTGCTGCGAGGGGCCGTTCGGCGCGGTCAGGCCGTTCGACGCGCCATCGGAGTTGACCGCCGAACCGCGCACCACGGCCAGCACCCGGCGGCCCTGGCGCTGGGCGTCCGACAGGCGCTGCACCAGCAGCATGCCCGCGCCTTCGGAGAACCCGGCGCCGTCGGCGGCCTCGGCGAACGCCTTGCTCCGGCCGTCCGCGGCGAGGCCGCGCTGGAGACTGAAGTCGACGAACATGCCCGGGGTCGCCATCACCGTCGCGCCGCCGGCCAGCGCCATCGAGCACTCGCCGCGCCGCAGCGCCTGCACCGCGAGGTGCAACGCCACCAGCGACGACGAACACGCCGTGTCCACGGTCAGCGACGGACCTTCCAGCCCGAACACGTACGACAGGCGCCCGGAGACGACACTGGCGGCGTTGCCGACGCCCGCGTGACCCTCCAGCTGCTCGGTCGAGCGCTCCAGCAGGGCCGGGTAGTCCTGGCCGTTGGTGCCGGCGAACACGCCGATCCGTTCGCCCCGCACGGAAAGCGGGTCGAGCCCGGCGCGTTCGAAGGCCTCCCAGGACGTCTGCAGCAGGAGCCGCTGCTGCGGGTCCATGGCGAGGGCCTCCCGCGGCGAGATGCCGAAGAAGCCGGGGTCGAACTTCGTGGTGTCGGCGAGGAAACCGCCCTCGCGGGCGTAGCTCTTGCCACTGGCGCCGGGTTCGGGGTCGTAGATCTCCTCGAAGTCCCAGCCGCGGTCGGCGGGGAACGGCGTGATGCCGTCGCCACCCGCCGCGACCAGCCGCCAGAGGTCTTCCGGCGAGCGGACGTCGCCGGGGAAGCGGCAGCCGATGCCGACGATGGCGATCGGCTCGTCGGCGGCGATCGCCGTGGCGCTTTCGGTGGTCGTCTCCCGGCTGCCGAGCAGTTCGCCGAGGTACCCGGCGAGGACGGTGACCGTCGGGTGGTCGAACACAAGGGTCGCGGGCAGCCGCAGGCCGGTCGCGGTGGCCAGGCGAGTGCGCAGCTCGACCGCCGTCAGCGAGTCGAAGCCGAGTTCGGAGAAAGCGCGTTCGACGTCGACCCCGGCCGGGGACGCGTGCCCGAGCACCGCCGCGGCCTGCGCGCGGACCAGGTCGGTCAGCACGCGGTGAGCTTCCGCCGCGCCCAGCCCGGCGAGCCGCGCCGCGAAACCGGAGGTCGGGACCGGCGTTTCCTCGACGGCGGCGGGGATCTCGGCGAGCAGCGGCCGCGGCCGGGCGGCGGCGAACGCCGGGGCGAACCGCGCCCAGTCGACGTCCGCGACGACCACGGTCGTGTCGTCGTGGTCGAGGGCCCGGCCGAGCGCGGTCAGCGCCAGTTCGGGATCGAGCGGCGGCACGCCTTCGGCGCGCAGGCGGGCCCGGTCGACGCCTTCGTCGGCGTCCCAGACGCCCCAAGCGATCGAGGTCGCGGTCGCACCGCGAGCCCGGCGCCGCTCGGCGAGCGCGTCGAGGTGCGCGTTGGCCGCCGCGTAGGCACCGTGGGCGCCGCTGCCGACGACCGCGGCGATGGACGAGAACAGCACGAAGGCGTCGAGGCCGTCGGGCAGGAGGGCGTCGAGGTGGTCCGCCGCGCCCGCCTTGACGCGGCAGGCGCGCTCCAGGAGTTCCGGCCCGGTTTCGTCGAGCGGCGCCAGGTCCGTGACAGCGGCGGTGTGGAACACCGACCGGACCGGCCCGTGCGCTTCGAGCACCGCGGCCAGCTGGTCGCGGTCGGCGATGTCGCAGTAGGCCTCGACCACGTCGGCGTCGCGCAGGGTTTCCACGCCGGGCAGCGCGGCCGCGGCGAGCACGATCCGGGTGGCACCCCTGGCGATCAGCCAGCGGGCGAGCCGGACGGCCGCGTGGCCGTCGGCGTCGGTGACGAGCACCGTGCCCTCGGGCCGCCAGCGACGCGCCGGTTCCCCGGGCTCGGCGTGGATCAGGCGTCGCGCGAACACCCCGGACGCGCGCAGGGCCACCTGATCTTCACCGGTGGTCCCGGTGAGCACGGCGGCGAGCCGCGCACCGCCGGTCTCGTCGAGGGACGGCGGCAGGTCGACCAGGCCGCCCCAGCGGGTGGGGTGCTCGAGCCCGGCGATCCGGCCGAGGCCCCAGACCTGGGCCTGGGCGGGGTCGGGAAGGTCGTCGGGCCGGGCCGCCACGGCGCCTTCGGTGAGGAGCCAGAGCGGGGCGTCGACGCGGGTCAGCTCGAGGGCCGTGGCGGTGTCCGGCCGGATGGCGACCAGGCCGGTCAGGTTCTCGGCGTCCTCGACGATCTCGGCGCCGTGAGCGGTGAGGATCTCGCGGACGTCATCGCCGTCCCCGACGACTCGCCACCGGCCGCTGAGGCGGGCCGGCGACGTCGTGACGGGGCGCCAGGCGATGCGGTAGCGCCAAGAGTCCGTGGTGGACTCGTCGTGGCGCCGGCCGCGCCACTTCGCCAGCGCGGGCAGGACGGCGTCGAGCGGGGCGTCTTCGGCGAGGTCGAGGACGCCCGCGAAGGCCGGGACGTCCTGGTCGCCGACGACCTCCCAGAACCGCTGGTCCGCGGGGTCGGCGTGGGCGGGCTCGGCTTCGGGGACGTCGAGCCAGTACCGCTCGCGCTGGAAGGCGTAGGTGGGCAGGTCGGCGGGGACGACGTCGGGGAAGGCCGGGGTCCAATCGACCCGGACACCGTTGACGTGCGCCTCGGCGAGTGCGGTGTGGAACCGGGTCAGCCCACCGTCGTCACGCCTCAGACTTCCGAGCGCGACGACGTCTTCCCCGAGCGCCATCGTCAGCACCGGGTGCGGGGAGGCCTCGATGAACGTGCCGAACCCTTCGCTCTTGAGCCGCTCGATCGCGATGTCGAGGCGGACGGTGCTACGGAGGTTGGTGTACCAGTACTCGGCGTCGACTTCTTCGTTCCACTCGCCGGTCACTGTGGAGATAAAGGCGATGTCCCCTTCGCGGGGTCGGATCGGAGCCAGCACTTCTCGCAGCTCTTCGCGGAGTTGCTCGACCTGCGGCGAGTGCGAGGCGTAGTCCACCGGCACCCGCTTCACGCGGATGTCGTCCGCACGGCAGGCCGCCATGAACTCTTCCAGGGCCTCGGGCACGCCGGAAACCACCACCGCGGCCGGACCGTTCACCGCCGCGACCGAGACGCCCTCGATGAGCCGTGCCTCGACGGTCTCCCGGGAGGCCGCCACTGACACCATCCCGCCACCACCGGCCAGCGCGAGGATCGCCTTGCTCCGCAAGGCCACCACCCTCGCACCGTCTTCCAGCGACAGCGCACCGGAAACGACGGCGGCGGCGATCTCACCCTGCGAGTGACCCACGACCGCGTCCGGGACCACCCCGAACGAGCGCCACAGCTCCGCCAGCGACACCATCACCGCGAAGAGGGCCGGTTGCACGACATCGACCCGAGTCAACGCTTCCACGTCGGCCAGCACGTCCCGGAGTTGCCAGTCCACAAAGGTCTTCAGCGCGGTGCCGCACTCGTCCAGCCGGGACGCGAACACCGGCGAGGACTCCGCCAGCTCCAGGGCCATGCCCGCCCACTGCGAACCCTGACCCGGAAACACCAGCGCCACCTTGCCCGGCGCACCTGCTTCCCCGGTGATCACGTTCGCGGCGGGAGCACCCTCCGCGAGCGCCGTGAGACCTCCCGTGAGATCTCCGACGACGACCGCCCGGTGCCGGAACAGCGACCGCGCCGACACCAGCGCGGCCCCGACCGGCGCCGCCGGCAGTTCGCCCTGGCCCAGCAACGCGGCGGCCTGCGCCCGCAGCGCCTCGGCCGACCGCCCCGAGAGCACCCAAGGCACCGGCCCCGAGCGCCCCAATGTGGCGTTCGGTGCGTCCAGCGCACCCAATGTGGCGTTCGGTGCGTCTGACGCAACCAACGCCACATTGGGGCGCTCGGGCGCCTCCAAGATCGCGTGTGCGTTGGTACCGCTCACCCCGAACGACGACACGGCCGCTCGCAGCGGCCGGTCGGCCGTCCACTCGCGGGACTCCGTCAGCAGCTCCACCGACCCGGCCGTCCAGTCCACATGGGACGAAGGCGCGTCGACGTGCAGGGTCCGCGGCAGCACGCCGTGCCGCATCGCCATCACCATCTTGATGACGCCGCCGACCCCCGCGGCGGCTTGCGTGTGCCCGATGTTGGACTTGAGCGACCCCAGCCACAACGGATCCTCGCGGTCCTGGCCGTAGGTCTCCAGCAGCGCCTGCGCCTCGATCGGGTCGCCGAGGGTCGTGCCGGTGCCGTGCGCCTCGACCGCGTCCACTTCGGACGTCGTCAGCCCCGCGTTCGCCAGCGCCTGGCGGATCACCCGCTGCTGGGCCGGGCCGTTGGGGGCGGTGAGGCCGTTGGACGCGCCGTCCTGGTTCACCGCCGAGCCGCGGACGACCGCGAGGACCGGGTGGCCGTTGCGGCGAGCGTCGGAAAGCCGCTCCACCAGCAGCAGGCCCGCGCCCTCGCCCCAGCCCGTGCCGTCGGCGGCGTCGGCGAACGACTTGCACCGGCCGTCCGCGGCGAGCCCGCGCTGGCGGCTGAACTCGACGAACAGCGCGGGCGTCGACAGGACGGCGACGCCGCCGGCCAGCGCCAGGTCGCACTCCCCCTGCCGCAGCGACTGGCACGCCAGGTGCAGCGCCACCAGCGACGACGAGCACGCCGTGTCCACCGTGATCGCCGGGCCTTCGAGACCGAACGTGTACGCGATCCGGCCCGAGGCGACACTGCCCGCACTGCCGTTGCCGAGGTAGCCCTCGTAGCCTTCCAGTCCACTTCGGACGTTCGACAGCCGCGTCGCGTAGTCCTGGTACATCACGCCGGCGAACACACCGGTCCGGCTGCCGCGCACCGACTCCGGCACGATCCCGGCGCGTTCGAACGCCTCCCACGCGATCTCCAGCAGCAACCGCTGCTGCGGGTCGGTCGCCGTGGCCTCGCGCGGGGACATGCCGAAGAACTCCGCGTCGAATTCGGCGGCGTCGTAGAGGAAACCGCCTTCGCGAGCGTACGACGTGCCGCCGTGCGCGGGGTCGTCGTCGAAGAGGTCGGCGACCGGCCAGCCACGATCGGCGGGGAACACCGAAACGGCGTCGCGGCCCTCGGCGACGAGCTGCCAGAGGTCGTCCGGGGACGCGACCCCGCCCGGGTACCGGCAGCTCATCGCGACGATCGCGATGGGCTCGTCGGGCTCTACCGTGCGCGTGACCGCGGTTCGGTTCGTCCGCCCGGCGAGGTGGGCGGCGAGAACCGCCGGGGTCGGGTGGTCGAACACGAGGGTCGCGGGCAGCCGCAGGCCGGTGGCCGCGGCGAGCCGGTTGCGGAGGTCGACCGCGGTCAGCGAATCGAAGCCGAGGTCCTTGAACGCGCGCGCCGGGTCGACCGCCTGCGCCGACGCGTGCCCGAGCACCGCCGCCACCTGCGTGCGGACCAGCTCGACCAGGCCTTCCTCGGTGAGTTCCGCCGGCGCGTGGCCACCGGCCGCGGCGGCCCGCCGCACCGGCGGGAAGAGCCCGCGAAACAGCGGGGAAACGCTGCCGTCGGCGGCCTGGCGGCGCAACGCGGCGGCGTCGAGTGCGATCGGGACGAGCGCGGCCGGGCCCGCGACGACGGCCCGGTCGAACAGCGCGAGGCCGTGCGCGGTCTCGAGCGGGCGCACGCCGGAGCGGCCGAGCCGGTCTCGCGCGCGGTCGTCGAGGTGCCCGGTCATGCCGCTGGCCTCGGCCCACAGGCCCCACGCGAGCGAGACGGCGGGCTGTCCGGCCGCGCGGCGCCGCTGGGCGAGGGCGTCGAGGTAGGCGTTGGCGGCGGCGTAGTTGCCCTGCCCGCTGCCGCCGGTGGTACCAGCGGCGGCGGAGAAGAGCACGAACGCCGTCAGGTCGCCGGTCAGCTCGTCGAGGTTGCGGGCGGCGACGGCCTTCGGGCGCAGGGCCGCGTCCAGCCGTTCCGGCGTCAGCGCCTCGACGACGCCGTCGTCGAGCACACCGGCGGCGTGCACGACGGCGGAAACCCGCTGCGCGGCAAGCACTTCCGCGAGCCGCTCGCGGTCCGCCGCGTCACAGGCGGCGAACACGGCTTCGGTGCCCGCCTCGGCGAGGTCGGCGGCGAGCTCGGCGGCACCGGGTGCGTCCGCGCCACGGCGACTGAGCAGCACCAGCCGCCGGACGCCGTGCTCCCGGGCGAGGTGCCGGGCGACGATCCCGCCGAGCACGCCCGAAGCGCCGGTCACGAGCACGTCGCCGTCGCCCCAGTCCGGCGTCTCCCCGGTGGCGGCGGCGCGCGCGAGCCGGGGCACGAACACGCGCCCGTCGCGGACGGCGGCCTGCGGCTCGGGCGGGACGACCGGGTGGTCCGGGTCGTCGGTGTCGAGCAGCGCGAACCGGCCGGGGTGCTCGGACTGCGCCGAGCGCACCAGGCCCCACGCGGAGGCGAGATCCGGGTCGGGCGCATCGCCGTCGTGGACCGCGACCGCGCCATTGGTGACGAAGACGAGGACCTCGGCGCGCTCGGTGGCGAGCCAGTCCTGGACGAGCCCGAGCACGTGGTGCACGGGCGCCCCGGCGAGGGGTTCGAAGACGGCGTCGCCGCTGCCGGCTTCGGCGGTTTCGGTCCAGTCGACGACGTACAGGTCGTCGGCGGCCCGGTCCAGACCACCGGCGGGCAGCGGGCGGAAAGCGAGCGACTCGGCCGAGGCGACCGGGGCGCCGGCCGGGTCGGCGACCTCGACCGTGATCACGTCGGTGCCGCGCCGGGTCAGCCGGACACGCAGTGCGGCGGCCCCGGTGGCGTGCAGGGCGAACCGCGTCCAGGCGAACGGGAGCCGGGCTTGTCCGTCCTCAGTGGACGCGAGCGCGAGCGGGTGCAGAGCCGTGTCCAGCAGCGCCGGGTGGAGGCCGAAGCGCGCCGCGTCCGGCGTTTCGGGCAGCTCGACCTCGGCGAAGATCTCGTCGCCGCGGCGCCACGCCGAGCGCAAGCCCTGGAAGGTGGGCCCGTAGCCGTAGCCGGCGGCCGCGCGGAGGCCGTCGTAGAACCCGTCGAGGTCGATCCTGGCCGCGCCCTCGGGCGGCCAGGAGTCCAGGGTGAACCCGGCTTCGGGGGTCCCGGGGGCGAGAACGCCGGCGGCGTGCCGGATCCAGAGGTCGTCCTCGTCGCGTCGCGAGTGGACCTCGACGGCTCGCCGGCCGGTCTCGTCGGCCGCGCCGACCCAGACCTGCAGCGAGCGGGTGTCGCGCGCACCGAGCGTGAGCGGGGTTTCGAGGGTGAGTTCCTCGACGGTGCCGCAGCCGGCGCGGTCGCCGGCCTGCACGGCGAGTTCGATGAAAGCGGTTCCTGGCAGAAGGATTGTGCCGTGCACGGCGTGGTCGGCGAGCCACGGCTGGGCCTGCGGGGAGACGCGGCCGGTGAGCACGAGACCGTCGCCGGCGGCCAGCGCCACGGCGGCGCCGAGCAGCGGGTGCCCGGTCGCGCTGAGGCCGAGGGCGCCCACGTCGCCCGGGTCCGCGACGACGTCGGGCCAGAAGCGCTCGCGCTGGAAGGCGTAGGTGGGGAGGTCGGTCGTGCGTGCATCGGGGAAGGCGGGGGTCCAGTCGACGTCGACGCCGCGGACGTGCGCCTCGGCGAGGGCGGTGTGGAACCGGGTCAATCCCCCGTCATCACGCCTCAGGCTTCCCAGCGCGACGACGTCTTCCCCGAGCGCCATCGTCAGCACCGGGTGCGGGGACGCTTCGATGAAGGTGCCGAAGCCTTCGCTCTTGAGCCGCTCGATCGCCGTGTCAAGGCGGACCGTGCTGCGGAGGTTCGTGTACCAGTACTCGGCGTCGACGCTTTCGTTCCACTCGCCGGTCACCGTCGAGATGAAGGCGATCTCACCTTCACGAGGACTGATGGGGGCGAGTACGTTTCGCAGCTCCTCGCGGAGTTGCTCGACCTGCGGCGAGTGCGAGGCATAGTCCACCGGCACCCGCTTGACCCGGATGTCGTCCGCACGGCAGGCGGCCATGAACTCGTCCAAGGTTCCCGGCGTGCCGGAAACCACCACCGCCGCCGGTCCGTTCACCGCCGCGATCGAGACACCCTCGATCAGCCGTGCCTCGACGGCCTCCCGGGAGGCCGCCACTGACACCATCCCACCGCCACCGGCCAGCGCGAGGATCGCCTTGCTCCGCAGAGTCACCACGCGAGCACCGTCCTCAAGGGACAGCGCACCCGAGACGACGGCGGCGGCGATCTCGCCCTGCGAATGCCCGACCACCGCGTCCGGGACCACGCCGAACGAACGCCACAGCTCCGCCAGCGACACCATCACCGCGAACAACGCCGGCTGCACGACATCCACGCGGGTCAACGCTTCCGCGTCGGCCAGCACGTCCCGCAGTCGCCAGTCCACAAAGGACTCGATCGCCGTCGCGCACTCGTCCAGCCGGGCCGCGAAGACCGGTGACGACTCCGCGAGTTCCAGCGCCATGCCCGCCCACTGCGAACCCTGCCCCGGGAAGACCAGCGCGACCTTGCCCGGCGCGCCGGCTTCCCCAGTGATGACGTTCGCCGTGGGCGTGCCCTCGGCCAGCGCGGCCAACCCGGCGTCGAGGTCACCGACCACGACCGCGCGGTGCGGGAACGCCGTGCGGGTCTTGACCAGGGAAAACCCGGTGTCGGCGGCGTTGGGGTGATCGTGCGCGGCCAGTGCGGCGGCCTGGGCCTCGAGCGCCTCGGCGGTCCGCGCGGAGAGCACCCACGGCACCGGCCCGGCCTCGACGGCTTCGGGTTCCTCCATGGCCGGGGCGGCTTCGAGGATCGCGTGCGCGTTGGTGCCGCTCATGCCGAAGGCGGACACGCCCGCGCGCCGCGGCTCGCCGGTCTCGGGCCAGGGCCGGGCCTCGTCGAGCAGCCGGACGCCGCCGGACGCCCAGTCGACGTGCGAGGTCGGGGCATCGACGTGCAGGGTCTGCGGGAGGACGCCGTTCCGCATCGCCATGACCATCTTGATCACGCCGGCGACGCCCGCGGCGCCCTGGGTGTGGCCGACGTTCGACTTCAGCGAGCCGAGGAACAGCGGGTCGTCGCCGGTGCGGGCGCGGCCGTAGGTGGCCAGCAGGGCCTGCGCCTCGATCGGGTCGCCGAGGACCGTGCCGGTGCCGTGCGCCTCGACCGCGTCGACCTGCTTCGCCGACAGGCGCGCGCTGGCCAGCGCCTCGGTGATCACGCGTTCCTGCGCGGGGCCGTTGGGCGCGGTCAGGCCGTTGGAGGCGCCATCCTGGTTGACCGCCGAGCCGCGGACGACCGCGAGGACGGGGTGGCCGTTGCGCTGCGCGTCGGACAGGCGTTCCAGCACCAGCATGCCGGCACCCTCGCCCCAGCCGGTGCCGTCGGCGGCCTCGGCGAAGGACTTGCAGCGGCCGTCGGCGGCCAGGCCGCGCTGGCGGCTGAACGCGACGAACGCCGCCGGGGTGGACAGCACGGTCACCCCGCCGGCGAGGGCGAGCGAGCACTCGCGGCGGCGGAGGGCGTGGCACGCCCAGTGCAGCGCGACGAGCGAGGATGAGCAGGCGGTGTCGACCGTGACGGCGGCACCGGTGAGGCCGAGGAAGTAGGCGAGCCGCCCGGAGACGACGGCGGTGGCGGTGCCGGTGAGCAGGTGCCCTTCGACGGCGTCGCCGGCGCCGCGCATGAGGTTCGCGTAGTCCTGGCCGGTGTTGCCGACGAAGACGCCGGTCTCCGAGCCGGCCAGCGAGGCCGGGTCGATGCGCGCGCGTTCGATGGCCTCCCAGGTCGTCTCCAGCAGCAGCCGCTGCTGGGCGTCCATGGCGAGGGCTTCGCGCGGGGAGATGCCGAAGAACCCGGCGTCGAAGTCGGCGACGTCGTGCAGGAACCCGCCGGACGCGGTGTGCGAGGTGCCGGGCCGGTCGGGATCGGGGTCGCGGAGCGCGTCGAGGTCCCAGCCGCGGTTCTCCGGGAAGCCGGTGACGGCGTCGGTGCCCGCGGCGACCAGGTCCCACAGGTCCTGCGGCGACCGGACCCCGCCGGGCAGCCGGCACCCCATGCCGACGATCGCGATCGGCTCCTGCTCGGCGTCCTCGACCGCCTGCAGCCGCTGGCGCGTCTGGTGCAGGTTGGTCGTGACCCACCTGAGGTGCTCGCGCAGCGTCTCCTCGTCGGCCATGTCAGTGCCACCAGCCTTTTCTCCAGCGAACTGCGGAACCCCGGCTCGGCCGCACCGCCGAAAGCGGCACCGGGCCCGCGCCGAAGTGGCATCAATCTGCAGGCTATGGGACCTTTTTTGGCCCTACAACCCCTAATGATCCCCCTTAAAGGGGCCCCTACACAGGGAAAACCCGCCCCCTTGCCGGGGGCGGGTTTTCTGCTCAGGAATTGCTTCTACAATTTCCCGAGGTCATTGTTGATGAATTCGAGAAGGGCGTCGTCGTCGGCGAATTCGAGGCTGCTCGACGGCGCCGGGACGGCCACGGGTTCGGCGTACCGGCTCAGCAGGGCCTGCAGCCGGACGGTCAGCTCACCGCGCGTCAGCCGGTCGGGTTCGCCGCCGGCCAGCGCCGTCTCCAGCCGTTCGAGCTCGGCCAGCACGCTCGGGACGCCGTCCCCCAGCTCCGCCCGCAGGTGCTCGGCGAGGGCGGTGGCGTTGGGGTGGTTGAACACGAGCGTGGCGGGCAGCTCGAGGCCGGTCTCGGCGGCGAGCCTGCCCCGCAGTTCGACGGCGGTGAGCGAGTCGAACCCGAGCTCGGTGAAGGCCCGTTTCGGGTCGACGGCGGCGGTCGTGGCGTGCCCCAGGACGTGCGCGGCCTCGGTCCGGATGAGGGTGACGAGTTCGGCTCGCTGGTCGGCCGGGCTGAGCCCGGCGAGCTTGGCCCGGAAGCCTTCCCCCTGACCGACAGTCGTCTGCGGCTCGTCGACCCGCGCTTCGGGCAGCTCGCCGAGGAGCCGGCTCGGCCGCGTGGCGGTGAAGGCCGGGGCGAACTTCGCCCAGTCGACGTCCGCGACGACGACGTTCTCGTTCCCGGCCCGCCGCAACGCGGCGAGCGCCTGGGCCGGCGGGAGGGTCGTCAGGCCGCGCTTCCGGAGGTGCTCCTGCGCGGCGGGATCGGCGGCCATCCCACCCTCGGCCCAGGGTCCCCAGGCGACGGAGGTGGCGACCCGGTTACGGGCGCGACGCTGCTGCGCGAGCGCGTCGAGCTCGGCGTTCGCGGCGGCGTAGGCGGTCTGGCCGCCGCTGCCCCAGACGCCGGCGATGGACGAGAAGAGGACGAAGGCTTCGAGGTCGTCGCCGAGGAGTTCGTCGAGGTGGCGAGCCCCGGCGACCTTGGCCTCCCGGATCCGGTGGAAGTCGGCGTCGGCGAGATCGGCGAAGGCGGTGGCCTGACTGACCCCGGCAGCGTGCACGACGGCGGTGATCTCGGGGAGCTGGTCGAGGACGCGGGCCAGCTCGGCGCGGTTGCCGACGTCGCAGGCGCGGATCGTCGCTTCCGCCCCGGCGGCGGTGAGCTCCTCGGCGAGGGCTTCCGCGCCCGGCGCTGCTGGGCCGCTGCGGCTGAGGAGCACGAGGTGCCCGGCCCCCGCGCCGGCGGCCCACCGGGCGACGGTCGCGCCCAGGGCGCCGGTGCCCCCGGTGATGAGGACGGTCCCGCGTGGAGTCCAGGAGGGAGCGGGGCTGGGCAGGGGCGCGCGGACCAGGCGGCGGGCGAAGACGCCGGTCGGGCGGAGGGCCAGCTGGTCCTCGCCGTTGCCGGCCGTGACGATGCTCCACAGGCGGGCGATCTGGTGCTCATCGGGGATGGTCGGTACGTCGATCAGGCCACCCCAGCGGTCGGGGGTTTCCAGCGCCAGCGCCCGCCCGAAGCCCCAGAGTGCGGCCAGGGCTGGGTCGCCGGGGTGGTCGTCGCCGGGTACCTGGGCCGCGCCGAGGGTCACGCACCACAAGGGCGCGGTCGCTTCGGCCCTGGCCAGGGTCATGGCGGTGGCGAGGGCGTTGCCACCTGGGGCGGCGATCAGGATCACGCCGTCGGCCGCGGGGAGCTCGGTCGGCTCGACGACGGGGATGCCGAGTGCGTCGGCCCAGCGCCGTGCCGCGCCGGGGGCGGCCACGACGAAGTAACGCCCAGGGTTGGGCTCCTCGGCCGGGGCCACGTGCCGTCCCGAGATCGCCGCGGTGGGATCCGCGACCGGGAGCGCCTGCCGTCCCGAGGTCGCCGAGGTGGGGTCCGCAGCCGAGACCACCTGCTGTCCTGTAGTCGCCGCGGTGGAGTCCGCCGCCACGACCACCTGCCGTCCCGAGGTCGACTCGCCGGCCGCAGCCGCCCGCCACCCCGGGGTCGGCGGAGCGGGGTCCTCGACCGGGAGCCAGGTTGTCCGGTAGCGCCAGGAGTCCGTCGCCGCTGTCTCCGCCCGGTCCCGGCGCCAGGACGCCAGTGCCGGCAGCACCTTCGCCACGTCCGGCTCCGGGACTCCGGTCTCCGCCGCGAGGCCGGCCGCGTCCGCTCGGTCGACCGCTGCCCAGAACTGGGCGTCCACCTCGCCGCCGGTTGGGCGCGGGGCCGGGTTGGGCCAGAATCGCTCGCGCTGGAAGGCGTAGGTGGGCAGGGGAATTCGGTGGCCGGGCAGCTGCGTCCAGTCCACCGGCACCCCCACGGTGTGCAGCCCGGCCAGCGCGGTGAAGAACGTCCGCTCCTCGTCGCGGTCCCGCCGCAGCGCGGGGATCGCCGTGCCGGGGGTCATCGCGCTGAGCACCCCGTCGGGTCCCAGCTCCAGGAACACCCCCACGCCGGCGGCCTCCAACGTCGCCACGCCATCCGCGAACCGGACCGCCTCGCGGACGTGGCGGACCCAGTAGTCGGCGGTGAAGGGCTCGGCGAGAGCACCGCTCACATTCGAGATCACCGGTATCGTCGCAGAGCAGTATGTCAACGACTCAGCGACCGCGCGGAAGTCCTCCAGCATCGGATCCATCAACGACGAGTGGAACGCGTGGCTCACCGTGAGCCGCTTGGTCTTCAGGAACTGCGCCGCGATCGCCAGCACCTCGGCCTCGTCGCCGGAGATGACCACCGACTCCGGACCGTTCACCGCCGCGATCGAGACACCCTCGGTCAGGGTGATCGCAGATTCGGGCGCGGCGATCGAGACCATAGCGCCGCCCTCCGGCAGCGCTTGCATGAGAGAGGCGCGGGCCGAGACCAGGCGGCAGGCGTCTTCGAGGGACAGAACGCCGGCTACGTGGGCTGCGGAGATTTCGCCGATCGAGTGGCCCACGACGAAGTCTGGGCGGACACCGAAAGATTCGGCCAGCCGGAAGAGCGCCACCTCGACGGCGAAGAGCGCCGGCTGGGTGAACTCGGTGCGGTTGAGCAGCTCAGGATCAGTGAGGGCCTCGCGAAGCTTCGGGTCGAGGTGGGACAGCACCGCGTCGAACGCTTCGGCGTAGACCGGGAAGCGGGAGTAGAGACCCTCGCCCATGCCGGTCCGCTGGGCGCCCTGGCCGGTGAAGAGAACAGCGAGCGGGCCCGGGACCGCCTCCCCGCGCACCACGGAAGGATCCGACGCGCCGTCCGCCAGCGCGGTCAGCCCGCGCACCAGCTCGGCATCGTCCGACGCGAGCACGGCCGCCCGCCGGGGCAGCGCCGCGCGACCCGTTGCCAGTGAGAAAGCCACGTCCGGCAACGCACCGCGCTCGCCGTCGAGCAACCGGCGCGCCTGCGCACGCACGCCGTCCTCGGTCTGCGCGGACAACAGCACCGGCAGCACACCGACCGGCGCAGTGTCGTGGACGACGGCCTCCTCCGGCGCCTGCTCGAGGATCGTGTGCGCGTTCGTCCCCGAGATCCCGAACGACGAGACACCCGCCCGCCGCGGACGGTCCGACGGCCACTTCCGCGGCTCGGCGAGCAGCTCCACCGCGCCTGCCGTCCAGTCCACATGGGACGATGGCGCGTCCACGTGCAACGTCTGCGGCAGCACACCGTGCCGCATCGCCATGACCATCTTGATGATCCCGGCGACCCCGGCGGCCGCCTGCGTGTGGCCGAGGTTGGACTTCACCGAACCCAGCCACAGCGGCTCGTCGCGCTCCGCGCCGTAGGTCGCCAGCAGCGCCTGCGCTTCGATCGGGTCGCCGAGTTTCGTTCCGGTGCCGTGCGCTTCGACAGCGTCCACTTCGGACGCGGCGAGCCCGGCGTCGGCGAGTGCCGCACGGATCACCCGTTGCTGCGACGGGCCGTTCGGCGCGGTCAGGCCGTTCGACGCACCATCCGAGTTGACCGCCGAACCCCTTACCACGGCGAGGATTTCGTGACCGTTGCGCCGCGCGTCCGACAATCGCTCGACCAGCAGCAGGCCGACGCCTTCGCCCCAGCCGGTGCCGTCCGCGCCGTCGGCGAACGCCTTGATGCGGCCGTCCGGGGCGAGGCCGCCCTGCCGGTCGAATTCCACGAACGCGCCCGGGGTCGACATCACCGTGACGCCACCCGCGATGGCCATCGAGCACTCGCCCGCCCTCAGCGCCTGCCGCGCCCAGTGCACCGCCACCAGCGACGACGAGCACGCCGTGTCCACGGTGACCGCCGGGCCCTCCAGCCCGAACGCATACGCGATCCGGCCGGAGACGACCGCCGCCGCGTTGCCCGTGCCGACGTAGCCGGCGACGTCGTCGCCCGCGTCGGTGAGCAATGCCGGGTAGTCCTGGCCGTTGGTGCCGGCGAAGACGCCGATCCGCTCGCCGCGCAGCGAACGCGGGTCGAGGCCGGCGCGCTCGAACAGCTCCCACGCCGTTTCGAGCAGCAGCCGCTGCTGCGGGTCCATGGCGAGGGCCTCGCGAGGCGAAATGCCGAAGAGACCGGCGTCGAAGTCCGCGGCGCCACTGAGGAAACCACCCGGCCGGACGGCGGCGAGGCCACCCGGCCAGCCGCGGTCGGCGGGCGGGGCGGACAGCGCGTCGGCGCCGCGGGCGACGAGGTCCCACAGGTCTTCCGGCGACCGGACGTCGCCCGGGAACCGGCACGCCATCGCCACGATCGCGATCGGCTCGTCTTCGTTCGCGGCGACGGCGGCCGTCGCGACGGGGTCGGAAGCCGAACCGGCGAGCAGGCCGTGCAGGTGCCGGGCGAGCGTGGCCGGGTCGGGGTGGTCGTAGGTCAGGGTGGCGGGCAGGTCGAGCCCCGTGGCGGTGCGCAGCCGGTTGCGGAGTTCGACAGCCGCCAGCGATGTGAAGCCGAGGTCGCTGAACGCGCGGTCGCGGTCGATCGCGGCGGCCGAAGCGTGCCCGAGCACCGCGGCGACGTGCTCGCGGACGAGGTCCAGCACCCCGGCGACGGTGAGGTCGAGGACGACGGGGGCTTCGGCGGGCGGCGCCAGCTCGGCGAGCAGCGGGCTCGGCCGCGCCGCGGTGAACGCCGGGCCGAACACCGGCCAGTCGACGTCGGCGATCGCGACCGTCGTGTCCCCCGCGGCCAGCGCCCCGCCGAGCGCGGCGAGGGCGAGGTCCGGGTCGAGCGGCCGGAGCCCCGCCGCGCCGAGCCGGGCGGCGACGCCGTCGTCCGCCATGCCGCCGCCGGCCCACGGGCCCCACGCCACGGCGAGCGCGGGCCGTCCCGCGGCGCGGCGCGACTCGGCCAGCGCGTCGAGCCGCGCGTTGGCGGCCGCGTACCCGGCCTGGCCGGCCGCGCCGAGGGTGCCCGCGAGACCGGAGAAGAGCATGAAGGCGTCGAGGTCGTGGGTCAGCTCGTCGAGGTGGAGCGCGCCGGTGACCTTGGCCGCCTCGACGCGCGCCAGGCGCTCCGGGGTCAGTGCGTCGAGGACGCCGTCGTCGAGGATGCCCGCGGTGTGCACGACCGCGCGCAGGTCCGGAGTCCGCTCGAGGAGGGCGGCCACGGCGTCGCGGTCGGCGACGTCGCAGGCCTCGACGGTGGTCGGCGTGCCGGCCTCGGTCAGCTCGGCGGCCAGGTCGGTCGCGCCTGGGGCGTCCGGGCCGCTGCGGGAGGTGAGGACGAGCCGCTCGGCGCCGTTCGCCGCTGCCCAGCGGGCGACGCGGGCGCCGAGCGCGCCGGTGCCGCCGGTGATCAGGACGGTGCCGCGCCACTGCCAGTCCCGCGCGGTGTCGGCCGGGGCGGGGACGAGCCGCCGCGCGAAGACGCCGGACGCGCGGATGGCGACCTGGTCTTCGTCGCCTCCGAGGACGGCGCGGAGCTGTGCGGTGGTGCGTTCGTCCAGTTCGGCGGGGAGTTCGATGAGGCCGCCCCAGCGTTCGGGGACTTCGAGGGCGGCGCTGCGGCCGAGGCCCCAGATTCCGGCGTGGGCGGGGGTGGGGTGGGTGAGGCACCACAGGGGGGCGGCGATTCCTGCGTCGCCGAGGGCTTGGAGGAGGGTTGTGGTGGTGGCTGCGTCGCCGCCGGTGGAGAGCACTCCGGTCCAGTCTTGGCCGGCTTCGCGTAGCCGGTCGGCGAGTTCGGTGCGGGACTCGCCTGCTGTGGTGAGTGGGACGGCTTCGGTGAGTAGCGCGCTCAGCTGGGCGGCGGTTTCGTCGCCTGGCGGGGCGATCAGCAGCCACCGCTCGGGGGTAGTGCCGTCGGGGGTGATCGGCGACCGCCGGCTCGGGTTGATGGTGCCGGGGGTGATCGGGGTCCACTCGGTGCGGTAGCGCCAGCCTGCGACCGTGCGGTCTCGGCGGCTGCGGTGGCGCCACGCGGACAGCGCCGGTCGCACCGCTTCCGCCAGGTCCTGGTCGAGGCCCAGTGTGGCGGCGAGGTCGTCCGTGTCCGCGCTCTCGACCGCCGACCAGAAGGCTTGGTCCTCAGTGGACACTTCGGCGGCGCCGGTGAGCCAGTAGTGCTGTCGCTGGAAGGCGTAGGTCGGCAGCTCGACGTTCGCTTCGGCCGGCAGGAACGACGACCAGTCGACGTTCACACCGTGCACGTGAACAGTGCTCAATGCTGAGAGCAGTGTTCTGTCTTCGGAGCGATCTCGTCGTAGAGCACTGCTCACGGTTCCGTCGATCATCGCGCTCAGCACGCCGTCGGGGCCCAGCTCGAGGAAGATGCCTGCTCCCTCGGCCTTGAGGGTGGCGACGCCGTCGGCGAAACGGACTGCTTCGCGGACGTGGCGGACCCAGTAGTCCGCGGTGAACGGCTCGGCGAGAGCACCGCTCACATTCGAGATCACCGGTATCGTCGCAGAGCGGTAGGTCAGGGACTCGGCGACCGCGCGGAAGTCCTCGAGCATCGGGTCCATCAGCGGGGAATGGAAGGCGTGGCTGACGGTGAGGCGTTTGGTTTTCGGGAACTGGGCGGCGATGGCCAGGACCGCTGCCTCGTCGCCGGAGATGACCACTGACTCGGGGCCGTTGACCGCGGCGATGGAGACGCCGTCGGTGAGAGTGATGGCTGACTCGGGGGCGGCGATCGAGACCATGGCGCCGCCCTCGGGCAGCGCTTGCATGAGGGAGGCTCGGGCGGAGACCAGGCGGCAGGCGTCTTCCAGGGAGAGGACTCCGGCCACGTGGGCCGCCGAGATCTCGCCGATGGAGTGCCCGGCGACGAAATCTGGGCAGATGCCGAAGGACTCGACCAGCCGGTAGAGGGCGACCTCGACGGCGAAGAGGGCCGGTTGGGTGAATTCGGTGCGGTCGAGGAGTTCGGGGGTGGTGAGGGCCTCGCGGAGGGTTGGGGGGAAGTGGGCGAGGACTGTGTCGAAGGCCTCGGCGTAGACAGGGAAACGGGAGTAGAGAGACTCGCCCATGCCGACCCGCTGCGCGCCCTGGCCGGTGAACAACACCGCCAACGCGCCGGGCGCAACGCTGCCGTGCACCAAGTTGGGGGCGCTACCTCCGGCAGCGAGGGCTTCTAGCCCCGCCCGCATCTCCTCAGCCGAACCGCCGACCACGACCGCTCGATCCTCGAACGCCGCACGGCCCTTCAACAGAGCCGACCCGACCTCCGGGAGAACGCCGGCGTCAGCCAGGGGAACCAGCGCCGCGGCTTGGGCGTGCAGGGCGTCCGCCCCTCGGGCCGAGACCAACCACGGCACTGGGCCCGTCACCTCCGTCGACTGCGACGGCGCGGACTCCACCTGTTCGAGGATCACATGCGCATTGGTGCCGGAGATCCCGAACGACGACACAGCGGCCCGTCGCGGCCGGTCGGACGGCCACTCGCGGGCCGAAGTGAGCAGCTCGATCGCGCCGGCCGTCCAGTCCACTTGGGACGACGGCTCCTCCGCGTGCAACGTCTGCGGCAGCACGCCGTGACGCATCGCCATCACCATCTTGATCACGCCCGCCACGCCGGACGCCGACTGCGTGTGGCCGATGTTCGACTTCACCGAGCCCAGCCACAACGGGGTCGTGCGATCCTGGCCGTACGTTTCCAGCAGCGCCTGCGCTTCGATCGGGTCGCCGAGCGAGGTGCCCGTGCCGTGGGCTTCGACGACGTCGACGTCCGATGTGGACAGGCGGGCCGCCGCGAGGGCCGCCGTGATCACTCGGCGCTGGGACGGGCCATTCGGTGCAGTGAGGCCGTTGGACGCACCGTCGGAGTTCACCGCTGAACCGCGCAGGACCGCCAGGACCGGGTGGCCCAGGCGCTGGGCGTCCGACAGGCGTTCGACCAGGAGCATGCCGACGCCCTCGGCCCAGCCGGTGCCGTCCGCGGCGTCCGCGAACGCCTTGCAGCGACCGTCGGCCGCGAGGCCGCCTTGGCGGTCGAACTCGGCGAACGTGCCCGGGGTGGCCATCACCGTCACGCCGCCGGCGATCGCCAGCGTGCATTCCCCGCGCCGCAGCGCCTGCGCGGCCAGGTGCAGGGCGACCAGCGATGACGAGCACGCCGAGTCGATCGTCACCGACGGGCCCTCCAGCCCGAGGTGGTACGACAATCGTCCGGACAGGACACTGCCCGCGGTACCGGTGAGCAGGTAGCCGGCGACGTCCTCGTCGCCGGCCGCCGAAGTGCCGTAGCCGGACGCGGCGCCGCCGACGAACACGCCGGTGCTGCTGCGCTTCAACGACTTCGGCGCGATTCCCGCCCGCTCCAGCAGCTCCCACGACGTCTCCAGCAGCAGCCGTTGCTGGGGGTCCATCGCGAGGGCCTCGCGGGGCGAGATGCCGAAGAAAGCGGCGTCGAATTCTGCTGCGCCGTAGAGGAAACCGCCTTGGAACGAACCCGCGGGCCAGCCGCGGTCGGCTGGGAAGCCGCCGATCGCGTCGGTGCCCGATTCGACCAGCTGCCAAAGGTCTTCGGGCGAGCCGACGCCGCCGGGGTAGCGGCAGCTCATGGCCACGATCGCGATGGGCTCCCGGTCCCGGGCCTCGACGTCGGCGAGGCGGTCGCGGGTGTCCTTCAGATCGGCCGTGACGAACTTGAGGTAGTCACGGAGTTTCTGCTCGTTGGCCATGGCTCCCACTGTCTTTCACGAAGTCCGGAAGGTGTTGTCGATGAAGTCGAAGAGCTCGTCGTCGCTGGCGCCGCCGAGGTCGGTACCAGCGGTCTCACCCGCCAGATCACTCCAGCGCGCGAGGAAACCCTTCAGCCGCGCGGTGACTTCACCGCGCTCGGAAATCCCGTCGAGGTCCGACTCGGTGACGGTCTCGAACGCCGCTTCCAGCCGGTCGAGCTCGTCGAGGAGCCGGACGCCCGTCGCGTCGCCGCCGCCGAGTCGCCGGTCCAGTTCCTCGGCCAGGTCGGCCGCGGTCGGGTGGTCGAAAGCGAGGGATGCCGGCAGGCTCAGCCCGGTCGCGGCGGCGAGCCGGTTGCGCAGCTCGACCGCCATCAGCGAATCGAAGCCGAGCTCCTTGAACGCGCGCTCGGGCGCGATCGCCGTGTGCCCGAGCACGCCCGCGACCTGGTCCGAAACCAGTGCCAGCAACGCCTTCGGACGCTCCTCAGTGGACATCGAAGCGAAGCCGGTCTCCTCGGGCTCGGGTTCGGTCAGCGCGGCCCGCACCGCCGGGAGGTCGGCCAGGACAGGCCGGGGCCGGGCCGCGGTGAAGACCGGTGCGAACCGGGCCCAGTCGACGTCGGCGACCACGACGGCGGTGTCGTCGGCGGCGAGCGCCCGGCGGAACGCCGTGACGCCGAGCGCGGGAGCCATCGGCGGGATGCCGCGCCCGCGCAGCATCCGCACCGCGTCGTCGTCGGCCGCCATCCCGGACTCGGCCCACGGGCCCCAGGCGATCGCGGTCGCGGTGTGCCCGCGGCCACGGCGTTCTTCGGCCAGCGCGTCGAGGAACGCGTTGGCCGCACCGTAAACCGCCTGCTCGCCGCTGCCCCACACGCCGGAGATCGAGGAGAACAGGACGAACGCGTCGAGGTCGTGGTCGCGGGTCAGCTCGTCGAGGTGCCGGGCGCCGGCCACCTTCCCGGCCAGCACCGCGGTCACCTCCTCGGGCGTGATCGCGGTGAGCGGGCCGTGCTGGCCGGTGCCGGCGGCGTGCACCACCGCGGTCAGCGGCAGATCCGCCGGGATGGCCGCGATGACCTTCTCGAGGGCCTCCCGGTCGGCCGCGTCGCAGGCGGCGAGGGTGACGCGGACGCCGAGGGCGGACAGCTCCGAAGCCAGCTCGGCCGCGCCTGGCGCCTGGGTGCCGCGACGGCCGGTGAGCACGAGGTGTTCGGCCCCGGTGGCGGCGAGTTCGCGGGCGACGGCGGCGCCGAGCGCGCCCGTACCGCCGGTGACCAGCACCGTGCCGCGCGGCCGCCAGTCGCGTGTCGCGCCGGCCGGAGCGGGCGCGAGCCGCCGGGCGAAGACGCCGTCCGGGCGGATGGCTACCTCGTCCTCGGTGCCGTCGGCGAGCACGGCCGCGAGCCGGGCGCCGGCCGCCGCGTCGAGCGACTCGGGCAGGTCGGCGAGGCCGCCCCAGCCGGACGGCAGCTCCAGGGCCGCGATCCGGCCGAAGCCCCACGTCGTCGCCTCGCCGGGCCGGGTCACGCCCTTGACCGCACCCCGGGTGAGGCACCACAGGCGCGCCGGGATGCCGGAGTCGGCAAAAGCCTGTGTCAGCACCAGGTTCGCGGCGAGCCCGGCTTCCGCGTCACGGCCGATGGCCAGCAGCGACACGACTCCTTCGACGTCGGCGTGGTCACGCAGCAGCGTCGTCAATGCGGCCCGGTCACGGAGTCCGGTGTGGACCACGGGCTCGGCGCCGTGGGCGGCGAGTGCTTGCGCCACCTCACCGGCGGGCCCGTCTGCACCAAGCACGAGCCAGCGGCCGGTCAGCCGTCCCGCGGTCTCGGCCAGCGGCCGCCAGGTGACGCGGTAACGCCAATTGTCCACAGTGGACGACAATCGCCAACGGCCGAGCGCCGCCATGGCGTGGTCGTCCAGTCCGAGGTCACCCGCGTCGACCGCGGCCCAGAACCCACTGTCGCTTTCGGACGGAGGCGCGGGCTCGAGCCAGAACCGCGACCGCTGGAAGGCGTAGGTCGGCAGCGCCGTCCGACGGGCGCCGGCGAGCAGGGCCCCGGCGTCCAGCGGGAAGCCGGCGACCCGGAGCCGCGCGAACGCCGTGACCAGGGCACGCGACTCGTCCTCGCCGTCGCGGAGCGTCGGCACGGCGGGGAGATCGGTGCTCTCGGCCGCCATCGCGGACAGCACGCCGTCGGGGCCGAGTTCGAGGAACGTGCTCGCGCCCTGCTCGGCCAGGGTCTTCACCGCGTCGGCGAACCGGACGGCTTCGCGCACGTGTCGCACCCAGTACTCCGCGGTGTACGGCTCAGCGAGAGCACCGCTCACATTCGAGATCACCGGTATCGTCGCAGAGCGGTATGTCAGCGACTCGGCGACCATGCGGAACTCGGCCAGCATCGGGTCCATCAGCGGCGAGTGGAACGCGTGGCTGACGCGCAGCCGCTTGGTCTTCACGCCGCGTCCCGCGAACTCCGTGGCCAGCGCGAGCACCGCGGTTTCCTCACCCGAGATCACGGTGCTCCGGGGACCGTTGACCGCCGCGATGCCGACGCCGTCGCCCGGCAGCTCGGCCCGGACGTCGGCCTCGGGAGCGCCGATCGCGACCATCGCGCCGCCCTCGGGCAGCGCCTGCATCAGGCTCGCGCGGGCGGAGACCAGCGCGCACGCGTCGGGCAGCGAGAGGACACCGGCGACGTGCGCGGCGGCCAGCTCGCCGATCGAGTGCCCGGCCACGAAATCCGGCCGGACACCCCAGGACTCGACGAGCCGGAACAGCGCGACTTCGAGGGCGAAGATCGCGGGCTGCGCGTAACCGGTCCGGTCGAGCAGGTCCGTCTCGATCACTTCGCGAACCGGCGGGTCGGTGTCGAGCAGGGCGCAGGCCTCGTCGAACGCTGCCGCGAACACGGGGAACCGCACGTACAGCTCCCGGCCCATCCCGGGCCGTTGCGCGCCCTGGCCGGTGAAGAGCACGGCCAGCCGGCCGGGGGTCCCGCTGCCGGTGAGCGCGCCCGGGTCGCCGTCGGCGATCGCGGCCAGCCCGGCGAGGAGCTCGGCGCCGGTTTCGCCGACGACCGCGGCGCGATGCCCGAGGTCGGCGCGGGTGGTGGCCAGGCTCAGCGCGATGTCGGCGGGCGCGTCCGCACCGGCGAACTCGCGCAGCCGGGCCGCCTGCGCCCGCAGCGCCGCCGGACTCTTGGCCGACAGCACCCACGGCACCGGCCCCGAAACCGGCTCGCGCTCCTCGGCGACGACGTCCGGCGCCTGCTCGAGGATCGTGTGCGCGTTGGTCCCGGAGATGCCGAACGACGACACACCCGCGCGCCTCGGCCGGCCGGGAGTCCAGTCCCGTGGCTCGGTCAGCAACTCGACCGCACCCGACTCCCAGTCCACATGGGACGAAGGCGCGTCGACGTGCAGGGTTCGCGGCAGGACACCGTGGCGCATCGCCATGACCATCTTGATGACACCCGCGACGCCGGCGGCGGCCTGGGTGTGGCCCAGGTTGGACTTCACCGAACCCAGCCGGAGCGGGGTTTCGCGGTCCTGGCCGTAGGTCGCCAGCAGCGCCTGCGCTTCGATCGGGTCGCCGAGCTTCGTCCCGGTGCCGTGCGCCTCGACGGCGTCCACTTCGGACGGATCCAGGCCGGCGTCGGCGAGCGCGGCCCGGATCACCCGCTGCTGCGACGGGCCGTTCGGCGCGGTCAGGCCGTTCGACGCGCCGTCCGAGTTCACCGCCGAACCCCGCACCACGGCGAGGACTTCGTGGCCGTTGCGGCGCGCGTCCGACAGCCGTTCCACCAGCAGCAGGCCGACGCCTTCGGCCATGCTGGTGCCGTCCGCGCCCTCGGCGAACGCCTTGACCCGGCCGTCTTCGGCCAAGCCGCGTTGCTGGCTGAACGCGAGCAGGACGCCGGGCGCCGGCATGACCGTCACGCCGCCGGCGAGCGCCAGGTCGCACTCGCCGCGCCGCAGCGCCTGCACCGCCAGGTGCAACGCCACCAGCGACGACGAACACGCCGTGTCCACCGTCAGCGACGGGCCCTCCAGCCCGAACACGTACGACAACCGGCCCGACGCCACCGACGACGTCCCGCCGGTCATCAGGTGCCCTTCGAGGCCGTCGGTCGCCGCACCCGCGCCGTAGCCGGACGTGGCGGCGCCGACGAAGACGCCGGTCCGGCTGCCGCGGGCTGAAGCCGGGTCGATGCCGGCGCGTTCGAAGGCCTCCCACGTCGCTTCGAGCAGCAGCCGCTGCTGCGGGTCCATGGTCAGCGCCTCTCGTGGCGCGATCTCGAACAGCTCCGGGTCGAAGCGGTCGGCGTCCGCCACGAACCCGCCGCTGCGCGTGTAGATGCGGCCGGGCGTACCGGGTTCCGGGTGGTACAGCCCGTCGAGGTCCCAGCCGCGGTCGGCGGGGAACGGCGTGATCGCGTCGACGCCACCATCCACGAGGGACCACAGATCCTCGGGTGAATCGACGGAACCCGGGTAGCGGCAGCTCATCGCGACGATGACGACCGGGTCGTCGCCACTCGGTCCGTTGTGGACGGCCGCGGCCGGTTCCGCGGTGCCGCCGAACAGTTCGGTCCGCAGGAGCGTCACGAGCGCCGCCGGGGCCGGGTGGTCGAAGATCAGCGTGGCCGGCAGCCGCAGGCCGGTCGCGGCACCGAGCCGGTTGCGCAGCTCGACGGCGGTCAGGGAGTCGAAGCCGAGTTCGGCGAACGAGCGGCCGGGTTCGATCTCGTCGGCGGTGTCGTGCCCGAGCACCGCGGCGACGTGGTCGCGGACCAGCTCCAGGAGCCGGCGGTCACGCTCGGCGGCGGGCAGCGGCTGCAGGCGGGCGGCCAGTCCGCCGTCGCTCGCCGCCGCCGCGGTGGCGGCCCGGCGGGTGGCGCGGACGAGGCCGCGCAGCAGCGGCGGCACCGGGCCGTTCGCCGCCGAGAGGTCGAGCCGGGCCGGGATCGCGAGGGTTTCGCCGCGGGCGACGGCCGCGTCGAACAGCGCGAGGCCTTCGGCGTCGGACAGTCCGGTCATGCCGCCGCGGGACATCCGGGCCAGGTCGGCGGTGCCGAGGTGGCCGGTCATGCCGCTGGCCTCCGCCCACAGGCCCCAGGCCAGGGAAACGCCCGGCAGGCCGAGGGCGCGGCGGTGCGCGGCCAGTGCGTCGAGCGCGGTGTTGGCGGCCGCGTAGTTGCCCTGCCCGGAGGTGCCGAACACGCCCGCGGCGGCCGAGAAGAGCACGAACAGCGCCAGGTCCTGGTCGCGGGTCAGTTCGTGCAGGTTGACGGCGGCGTCGACCTTGGGCCGCAGCACGTCCGCGAGCCGCTCGGGGTCGAGACCGGTGACGAGGCCGTCGGCGAGGACGCCCGCGGTGTGCACGACGCCGGTCAGCGAACGGCCGGCCAGCAGCCCGGCCAGCGCGTCGCGGTCGGCGGCGTCGCACGCGGCGATCGTCACCTCGGCGCCGAGCGTCGTCAGCTCGCTCGCCAGTTCCGGGGCGCCCGGGGCGTCCGGGCCGCGGCGGCTGACCAGCAGCAGGCGCCGGACGCCGTGCGCGGTGACCAAGTGCCGTGCAATGCGCGCGCCGAGCGTGCCGGTGCCGCCGGTGACGAGGACGGTGCCGTCCGGGTCGAGCGGCCGCGGCAGGGTGACGACGTTCTTGCCGACGTGCCGGGCCTGGCTGATGAACCGGAACGCTTCCGGCACCTGGCGCAGGTCCCAGGTGCGGCGCGGCAGCGGGGTGAGCGCGCCGGTTTCGAACAGCCCGGCGAGTTCGCGCAGGATCTCCTGCAGGCGCTCGGGTCCGGCTTCGATCAGGTCGAAGGCCCGGTAGCGCACGCCTTCGTGAGTGCGGGCGACTTCCTCGGCGTCGCGGACGTCGGCCTTGCCCATCTCGACGAACCGGCCGCCGCGGGGCAGCAAGCGGAGGGAGGCGTCGACGAACTCGCCCGCGAGGGCGTCGAGCACGACGTCGACGCCGCGCCCCTCGGTCACTGTGCGGAAGTGGTCCTCGAAGGACAGTGATCGGGAGTCTCCGATGTGGACGGTGTCGAGGCCGAGTTCCGCCAGTACGTCGTGCTTTCCGGTGCTCGCGGTGGCGAAGACCTCGGCGCCGTGGTGCCGGGCGAGCTGGACGGCGGCCATGCCGACGCCGCCGGCGGACGCGTGGACGAGCACCGACTGGCCCGGTTGGAGGCCGCCGAGGTCGAACAGGCCGTAGTAGGCGGTGGCGAAGGCGACCGGCACGGACGCGGCTTCGGCGAAGCTCCAGCCGGACGGCATCGGGGTGACCAGGCGGTGGTCGGTGACCGCGACCGGGCCGAGCGCGCCGGTGAACAGGCCGGTCACGCGGTCGCCGACGGCGAGGCCGCGCACGCGCTCGCCGGTTTCGAGGACGATGCCCGCGGCCTCGCCGCCCATCAGCGCCTGGCCCGGGTACATGCCGAGGGTGATCAGGACGTCGCGGAAGTTCAGGCCGGCCGCGCGGACCTCGACGCGGATCTCGTCGGGGTGGAGGTCGGCTTCGGCTTCGGGGGCCGGGAGGGTGGTGAGGCCGTCGAGGGTGCCGGTGCCGGTGGTGCCGACGCGCCAGGCGCCGGGGGTGGGCGGGGTGGGTTCGGCGCCGGCGTCGGCGGTGGGCAGGGTCAGTTCGGTGGCCGGGCGGGCCAGCCTCGGGGCCAGCAGCGCTCCCGCGCGGGCGGCGAGTTGCGGTTCGCCGGACGCCAACGCGGTGCCGATCGCGGCGGCCGCGTCGGATCGGGGGTCGAGGTCCAAGAGGACGAAACGGCCGGGGTTTTCCGACTGGGCCGAGCGGATCAGGCCCCACGCCGGGGCCTGGGCCAGGCCGGGGATCGGGTCGCCCGGCAGTGCGGCGAGGGCGCCGGTGGTGAGCACGAGCAGCCGGGCTGTCGCGAACCGGTCGTCCGCCAGCCACTCCTGTGCGGTCGACAGGACGTGCGCCGCGACGGCGTGCGGGTCGGTGCCCGTGACCGGCAGGACGACCGCGTCCGGCACCTCGGTGAGGTCGGCGAGGGCGCCGGAAAGCCAAGTGAAGCCGGGTACTTCGCCGGTCGCGGTGACCGGCGTCCACTCGGTGCGGAAGAGGGCGTCCGGCACTTCGTCCACTGTGGACGCGACCTGGAACGCCAGCGAACCGATACCCGCCACCGGGTTTCCGGCTGGGTCGGTGGCCGTGAGCGAGACCGCGTTCGGGCCTGCCTGGCGCAGCCGGACGCGCAGGGCGGTGGCCCCGGTGGCGAACACGCTGACGTCGGTGAAGGCGAACGGGAGCCGGGCCTGGCCGTCGTCGGGGAAGAAGCCGCCGAGGCCGAGGGCGTGCAGGGCGGCGTCGAGCAGGGCGGGATGCACGGCGAACGCGTCGGCGCCCGGCAGCTCCACCTCGGCGAAGACCTCGCTGTCGCGCCGCCAGGCCGCGCGCAGGCCGCGGAACGCGGGTCCGTAGTGGTAACCGGCGCCGGCGAGCGCGGTGTAGTGGGCCTCGACGTCGAGGGCTTCCGCGCCCGCGGGCGGCCACTCGGCCAGCGTCTCGGCCTCCAGCGCACCCGGAGCGAGGACACCTTGGGCGTGCCGGGTCCAGCGCGCGCCGGGGCGGTCCGGGCGGGAGCTGATGGTCAGGCCGCGGCGGCCGTCCTCGCCGGGTGCCTCGACGGCCACCTGGATCTGGACTCCGCCGGTGGCGGGCACGGCGAGCGGGGCGCCGAGGGTGAGTTCTTCGACGGTGCCGCAGCCGGTGTGGTCCCCGGCGTGGATCGCGAGTTCGGCGAACGCGGTGCCGGGCAGGAGGGCCGTGCCGAGAACCTCGTGGTCGGCGAGCCAGGGGTGCGTCTGCCGGGACAACCGGCCGGTGAGGACGAACCGGTCCTCCTCGGCGAGCGTGACCGCGGCACCGAGCAGCGGGTGGTCGACGGCGCCGAGGCCGAGCCCGGCGGCGTCGCCGGTGCGGGTGGCCGGGCGGGGCCAGAACTGCTTGCGCTGGAACGCATACGTCGGGAGGTCGACGACCCGGGCGGCCGGGAAGGCCGGGGTCCAGTCAACCCGGACGCCGTTGACGTGCGCCTCGGCGAGTGCGGTGTGGAAACGGGTCACTCCCCCGTCGTCGCGGCGCAGGCTTCCCAGCGCGACGACGTCTTCGCCCAGCGCCATGGTCAGCACCGGGTGCGGGGAGGCTTCGATGAACGTGCCGAAGCCCTCGCTCTTGAGCCGCTCGACCGCGGTGTCGAGGCGGACCGTGCTGCGGAGGTTCGTGTACCAGTACTCGGCGTCGACTTCTTCGTTCCACTCGCCCGTCACCGTCGAGATGAAGGCGATTTCGCCGGCACGCGGGGTGATCGGGGCCAGGACGTAGAGGAGTTCGCCGCGCAGCTGCTCGACCTGCGCCGAGTGCGACGCGTAATCCACCGGGACGCGCTTGGCACGAATACCGTCGGCCTCGCAAGACGCGATCAGCTCGTCGAGGGCTTGCGGCTCGCCGGAGACCACGACCGCGGCCGGGCCGTTGACCGCCGCGATCGACAGCCCGTCGGTCAGCCGTCCCTCGACGGTTTCGCGAGAGGCGGCCACGGACACCATCCCGCCTCGGCCGGCGAGGGCGAGGATTGCCCTGCTGCGCAGCGCGACGACTCGGGCACCGTCCTCAAGGGAGAGTGCGCCCGAGACCACGGCGGCCGCGATCTCGCCCTGCGAGTGGCCCACGACCGCGTCCGGCACGACGCCGAACGAGCGCCACAGCTCGGCCAGCGAGACCATCACGGCGAACAGCGCGGGCTGGACCACGTCGACGCGGGTCAGTGCTTCGGCGTCGGCCAGCACCGCACGGAGCCGCCAGTCCACAAAGGAGTCCAGGGCCGCCGCGCACTCGTCGAGACGGGCGGCGAACACCGGCGAGGCGTCCGCGAGTTCGAGGGCCATGCCGGCCCACTGCGAGCCCTGGCCCGGGAACACCAGCGCCACCTTGCCCGGGGTCTCGGCCACGCCGGTGACGACGTTCGCCGCCGGGACACCATCGGCCAGCGCCGTCAGCCCCTCGGCGACGTCACCGACCACGACCGCGCGGTGCGGCAAGGACGCCCGGGTGGTGGCCAGGGAGAAGCCGATGTCGGCCGGCGCGCCCTCCACCTCCAGCAACGCCCGCGCCTGGCCGCGCAGAGCGTCGGCCGAGCGGGCCGACAGCACCCACGGGACCGCGCCCGGCTCCGCGGCAGGCGGAAGCTCCGGCTGGGCAACGGCTTCCAGGACCGTGTGCGCGTTGGTGCCGCTCATGCCGAACGACGAGACCGCGGCCCGCAGCGGGCGATCGGCCGTCCACTCGCGCGACTCCGTCAGCAGCTCGACCGCGCCCGCCGTCCAGTCCACATGGGACGAAGGGGCGTCGACATGCAGGGTTCGCGGCAGCACGCCGTGGCGCATCGCCATCACCATCTTGATCACCCCGGCGACGCCGGCCGCCGCCTGGGTGTGGCCGATGTTGGACTTCACCGAACCCAGGTACAACGGCGTCGAACGGTCCTGGCCGTACGTCGCCAGCAGCGCCTGCGCCTCGATCGGGTCGCCGAGGGTGGTTCCGGTGCCGTGGGCCTCGACCGCGTCGACGTCCGAAGTGGACAGGCCGGCGTCGGCCAGTGCCGCGCGGATGACGCGCTGCTGGGCCGGACCGTTGGGCGCGGTCAGTCCGTTGGACGCGCCGTCCTGGTTGACCGCCGAACCGCGGACCACGGCCAGCACCCGGTGCCCGTTGCGCTCGGCGTCCGACAGCCGCTCGAGCAGCACCAGGCCCGCGCCCTCGCCCCACGCCGTGCCGTCCGCGGCCTCGGCGAACGCCTTGCAGCGGCCGTCCGCGGCGAGGCCGCGCTGGCGGCTGAACTCGACGAACGTGCCCGGCGTGGCCATCACGGTGACGCCGCCCGCCAGTGCCATCGAGCACTCGCCGAGCCGCAGCGACTGGACGGCCAGGTGCAGGGCGACCAGCGACGACGAGCACGCCGTGTCGACCGAGACCGCCGGGCCCTCCAGGCCGAACGTGTAGGCCAGGCGGCCCGAGGCGACGCTCGCCGCGTTACCGGTGGCGATGTGCCCTTCGAGGGCGTCGGCCGAGCCGAGCAACAGCGTCGTGTAGTCGTGGCTGTTGGTGCCGGCGAACACACCGGTCCGGCTGCCCCGCACCGAAGCCGGGTCGATGCCCGCGCGCTCGAACGCCTCCCACGTGAGCTCCAGCAGGAGCCGCTGCTGCGGGTCCATCGCGAGGGCCTCGCGCGGCGAAATGCCGAAGAACCCGGCGTCGAACGCGCCCGCCGCGTCGAGGAACGCGCCCTCGGTGACGCTGACCGAGCCGAGCCGCGAGGGGTCGGCGTCGTACAGGTTTTCCAGGTCCCAGCCGCGGTCGGCGGGGAAGCCGGAGACCGCATCCGCGCCGCCGGACACCAGGCGCCACAGGTCTTCCGGCGACGCGATCCCGCCCGCGTACCGGCAGCTCATCGCGACGATGGCGATCGGCTCGTCGGCGGCCGCGGCCACCGTCGTGGTGGCCGCGGTGACGGCGTCGCCCAGGACGCCGGCCCGCAGGTGACCGGCGAGCGCGGCCGGCGTCGGCCAGTCGTAGACGAGCGTCGCGGGCAGCGCGAGCCCGGTCTCCGCGCGCAGGGCGTCCCGCAGCTCGATCGCGGTCAGCGAGTCGAAACCGATCTCCTGGAAGGCCCGGTCGGGCGCGACGGCGGCCGCGCTCGCGTGCCCGAGCACCGCGGCGGCCTGGTCCCGGACGAGCTGCAGCAGCACCTCGTCGGCGACCGCCGCGGACAGCCCGCGCAGCCGGGCGACCAGCCCGCCGGTCGCGGGCGCCTCCGGCTCGGGGACGGCGCCGGGGATCCCGGTCAGCAGCGGGCTCGGCCGCCGCGAGGTGAAGGCGGCGGCGAACCGCGGCCAGTCGACGTCGGCGAAGGTGACGTTCGTGTCGCCACCCGCGGCACGCAGGAGCGCCGTGACGGCCACGCCCGGGTCCAGCGCGCGGAGCCCGCGGCGGAGCAGGTAGTCCTCGGCGTCGTTGTCGGCGGCCATCCCGCCGTCGGCCCACGGGCCCCACGCCACGGCCGTGGCGGCGAGACCGCGGGCGCGGCGGCCTTCGGCGAGCGCGTCGAGGAAAGCGTTTGCGGCGCCGTAGAGCGCCTGCTGCCCGCTGCCCCACACCCCGGCGATCGAGGAGAACAGGACGAACGCGTCGAGGTCGGCGTCGGCGAGCAGTTCGTCGAGGTGACGGGCACCGATCGCCTTGGCGGCCCACAGTTCGGCCACCGCTGCGCTGTCCACTTCGGACAACGGCGCGGAGCGGACGACACCCGCGGTGTGCACGACGGCGGTGAGCCCGGGGCTGACCCGCTCGATCAGCTCGGCCAGGAACTCCCGGTCGGCGACGTCGCCGGCCGCGAACGTCACCCGCACGCCCAGCTCTTCGGCCAGTTCCGCCGCACCGGGGGCGTCGGCCCCGCGGCGGGAGACCAGCACGAGGTGGTCGGCGCCGTCCCGGGCGAGGCGGCGGGCGACGTGCGCGCCCAGTGCCCCGGTGCCGCCGGTGACGAGCACCGTGCCACGCGGGGTCCACGCCGGGGTCGTGACCGGCTCGGCGGGCTCCAGCCGCCGTCCGAAGTCGGCATCGGCGCGCAGGGCGACCTGGTCTTCGCCGCCGCTCAGCCGGGCCAGGAACCGGGCCGCGATTCCGGCGTCCACATCGGACGGCAGGTCGATCAGGCCACCCCACCGCTCGGGGAGTTCGAGCGCGGCGGCGCGGCCGAGGCCCCAGACCGCGGCTTGCGCCGGGTCCGGCGCGGAGTCGGTTCCGGTGGCACGCACGGCTCCGGCGGTGACGCACCACAGGGGAGCGTCGATCCCGGCGGCGGCGAGTTCGCCCAGGAGGTCGACGGTCCGCTCGAGCCCGGCGCCGCTGAACACCACGACCGGCTCGGCGTCACCGAGGGGGCCGTCGAGCCGGATGACCCGGCCGTTCCAGTGTTCGAGGACGGCTTCCAGCTGCGGGGACGGGTCGACGACCAGGCAATCGCCCTGGGGTGCGGCCGCCTCGGTGGCGTCCAGCGCGGTCCAGGTGACCCGGTAGCGGCAGGCGTCCGCGGCCGTTGCCTCTTCACGGCGTTGCCGCACGGCCGCGAGGGCGGGCCGCAGGGTGTCCTCGGGCAGGCCGAGCTCGGCGGCGAGCGCGGAGACGTCGACGTCGGTCTGCGGTGCGGGCGTCGGCCAGAAGCGTTCGCGCTGGAACGGGTACGTCGGCAGGTCGATCCGCGGGCCGGCGGGCAGGTACGCGGCCCAGTCGACGGTGCCGCCGTTCACCCACACGCCCGCGAGGGCGGTCACGAGGGTCCGTTCCTCGTCGCGGTCGCGGCGCAGCGCGGGGAAGGACGCACCCGGCACCATCGCGCTGAGCACGCCGTCCGGACCCAGCTCCAGGAACGTCTGGACGCCTTCGGCCTCGAGGGTCACGATGCCGTCGGCGAACCGCACGGCTTCGCGGACGTGGCGGACCCAGTAGTCGGCCGTGAAGGGCTCGGCGAGAGCACCGCTCACATTCGAGATCACCGGTATCGTCGCAGGGCGGTACGTCAGGGACTCGGCGACCGCGCGGAACTCGTCCAGCATGGGGTCCATCAACGGTGAGTGGAACGCGTGACTCACCGTGAGGCGCTTGGTCTTGGGGAACTGTGCGGCGATCGCGAGGACTTCGACCTCGTCGCCGGAGATGACCACCGACTCCGGGCCGTTTACTGCGGCGATGGAGACGCCGTCGGTGAGGGCGATGGCCGACTCGGGGGCGGCGATCGAGACCATCGCGCCACCCGGCGGGAGGGCCTGCATCAGGGAGGCTCGGGCCGAGACCAGGCGGCAGGCGTCTTCCAGGGACAGGACTCCGGCGACGTGGGCGGCGGAGATCTCGCCGATCGAGTGGCCCGCCACGAAGTCTGGGCGGACGCCGAAGGACTCGACCAAGCGATAGAGGGCGACTTCGACGGCGAAGAGGGCCGGTTGCGTGAACTCGGTGCGGTCTAGGAGTTCGGGGGTGGTGAGGGCCTCGCGCAGGCTGGGGTCGAAATGCGCGAGTACGGAGTCGAACGCGGCGGCGTAGGCCGGGAAGCGGGAGTAGAGGGACTCGCCCATACCGACTCGCTGCGCGCCCTGGCCGGTGAACAACACGGCCAGGCGGGCGTCCTCGCGAACCTCGCCGGTGATCACATTCGGGTCGAGGACGACCGCGCGGTGCTCGAACGCCGTCCGGGCTGTCGCCAGTGTGCGCGCGATATCCGCCGGGTCGGCCGAGACCTCGGCGACCTGGGAAACCTGTGCCTGCAAAGCTTCCGAAGTCTTCGCCGACAGCACGAACGGCGTCAGCGTGCCGACCGGCGCCGCCGAGGGCACCGGCTCCGCGGGCGGGACGGCTTCGAGGATCGTGTGCGCGTTCGTGCCGCTGACACCGAACGACGACACAGCGGCCCGGCGCGGCCGGTCACCGGCAGGCCAGTCGCGGGCTTCGGTCAACAGCTCGACCGCACCCGCCGACCAGTCCACATGCGACGATGGCGCGTCGACGTGCAACGTCTGCGGCAGCACGCCGTTGCGCATCGCCATGACCATCTTGATGATCCCGGCGACACCCGCGGCGGCCTGCGTGTGCCCGATGTTGGACTTCACCGAACCGAGCCACAGCGGTGTCGAGCGGTCCTGACCGTAGGTGGCCAGGAGCGCCTGGGCTTCGATCGGGTCGCCCAACGTGGTTCCGGTGCCGTGCGCCTCCACGACGTCGATGTCCGAAGTGGACAGCCGGGCGCTGTCCAGCGCCGCGCGGATCACCCGCTGCTGGGACGGGCCGTTCGGCGCGGTCAGGCCGTTGGACGCGCCGTCGGAGTTGACGGCCGAACCCCGGACCAGCGCCAGGACTTCGTGGCCGTGGCGCTGGGCGTCCGACAGGCGCTCCACCAGGAGCATGCCGACGCCTTCACCCCAGCCGGTGCCGTCGGCCGCCTCGGCGAACGCCTTGACGCGGCCGTCCGGGGCGAGCCCGCGCTGCTTGCTGAACTCGACGAACGTGCCCGGGGTGGCCATCACCGTCGCGCCGCCGGCCAGCGCCAGGTCGCATTCGCCTTGCCGCAGCGCCTGCACGGCGAGGTGCAGCGCGACCAGCGACGACGAGCACGCCGTGTCGACGGTCAAGGACGTGCCCTCGAAGCCGAACAAGTACGACAGCCGCCCGGAAACGACGCTCGCCGCGTTGCCGGTGCCGAGGTAGCCCTCGACGTCCTCCGCCGACGAACGCAGCAGCGTCAGGTAGTCCTGGCCGTTGGAACCGACGAACACGCCGGTCCGGCTGCCCCGGACCGAAGCCGGGTCGATGCCGGCCCGTTCGAAGGCCTCCCACGACGTTTCCAGCAGGAGCCGCTGCTGGGGGTCCATGGCGAGGGCCTCACGCGGCGAGATCCCGAAGAACCCGGCGTCGAAGAGGTCGGCGTCGTGCAGGAAAGCGCCTTCACGCGCGTAGGTCGTGCCCGGGCGGCCGCCAGCCTCGTCGAACAGCGACGCCGTGTCCCAGCCCCGGTTGGCGGGGAACGCCGAGACGGCGTCCCCGCCGCGGGCCACCAGGTCCCACAGCCCTTCCGGCGACCGCACGCCACCGGGGAACCGGCAGGCCATCGCGACGATGGCGACCGGCTCGGTCGCGGCGTCGACGAGCTGCCGGTTCTGCCGCCGCAGCCGTTCGGCCTCCTTGACGGAGGCGCGCAGCGCGTCGAGCACCTTCTCAGGCGTGGCCATGGTTTCAGCTCCAGGGGTGGGTCATCGGGAATCGGTACCGTCCAGCGCCAGCCGCACCAGCGCTTCGGCGTCCAGCTCGTCCAGGTCGTCGCCGGCGTCCGCGACGTCCTCGAGGCCGGCCAGCTCCAGCAGCGCCGACATCAGGCCGGCGTCGCGGAACTTCGCCAGCGGCACGGTGGCCAGCGCGGCCCGGATCCGGGCTTCTTCGGGGTCGGCCGCGGCGCCGGGCCGCAGGACTTCCAGGAGGTGCGCGGCCAGCGCGGCCGGGGTCGGGTGGTCGAAGACGACCGTCGCGGGCAGCGCCACACCGGCCGCCGCCGCGAGGCGGTTGCGGAACTCCACCGAGGTCAGGGAGTCGAAGCCCAGCTCGGTGAACGGCCGGGCCGCCGGGACGGCGTCGGCACCGCGGTGCCCCAACGCGACCGCGGCCTCCGCGCGGACCAAGCCCAGCAGCGTCCGCTCGGCCTCCGCCGGGGACAGCTCGGCCAGCTCCTCGCGGAGATCGCTTTCGGCCACCGGTTCGGCCGCCGCTTCGATCACACCGCGCGCCTGCGGCACGCCGAGCAGCAGCGCACTCGGCCGGGCCGAGGTGAACGCGGGCACGAACCGCTCCCAGTCGACATCGGCCAGGGTCAGCGCGGTCTCGTCCCGCCCGACCGCACCGGCGAGCGCGCGAACCGCGAGAGCGGGCGGCAAGGTCCGCAAACCGCGGCGCCGCAGGTAGTCCTCGGCGTCGTGGTCGGCCGCCATGCCGCCGTCGGCCCACGGGCCCCAGGCGAGCGCGGTCGCGGTGCGGCCCGCGGCCCGGCGGCGCCGGGCGAGCGCGTCGAGGTGGGCGTTGGCGGCCCCGTAGGCGGATTGGCCGCCGCTGCCCCAGACACCCGCGATCGACGAGAACAGCACGAAGGCGTCGAGTTCCGTGTCGCCGAGCAACGCGTCGAGGTGCTCCGCGCCGGCCACCTTCGCGGCCAGGATGTCCGCGAAGGGCCCGAGGTCCGCGTCGTCCAGCGGGGTCGCTCCCCCGGTGCCGGCCGCGTGGACGACGGCAGTGAGGCCGTCGCGGATGCCGTCGAGCAGCTCGGCGAGCGCGGCGCGGTCGGCGACGTCGCAGGCCGCGATCGTCACCTCGGCACCCAGCCCGGTCAGCTCGGTCACGAGGTCTTCCGCGCCCGGTGCCTGCCGGCCACGGCGGCTGGTGAGGACGATCTTCTCCGCACCGGCGGTCGCGAGCCAGCGGGCGACGTGGGCGCCGAGCGCGCCCGTGCCGCCGGTGACGAGCACCGTGCCGCGCGGCTGCCACGGCCGTCCGGCGGGGGCGCCGGTGACCGGGGCGAGGCGCCGGGCGAGCCGCCCGCCGTCCCGCACGGCCGCCTGGTCCTCGGCCGGGTCGGCCAGCGCCTGGACGAGCAGGTCCCCGGTCCGGCCGTCGAACTCGGCGGGCAGGTCGACCAGGCCGCCCCAGCCGGCCGGGCGGTCGAGGGCGGCGCTGCGGCCGAGTCCCCAGACCTGCGCCTGCGCGGCGTCGGGCGCGTGGTCGGCGGGCCCGGTGGCGACGGCACCGCGGGTGACCGTCCACACCGGAATGCCGGGCACCGCCCGGAGGAGGGCGAGTGTGGCCGACACCCCGGCCGGGACGACGTCCGCTCCCGGCGTGAGAGCGAGCAGGGACAGGACGGCGTCCGCGCTGCCCGCCGCTTCCGCCAGGCGCTCGGGGGTGGGGTCGTCGAGCCGGGTGCTCGTGACGCCGTTCGCGGCGAGCGCCGCCGCGATCCGGTCCCCCAGCTCGGTTTCCGTGGCCGGGACGGCGAGCAGCCACGTGCCCGCCGGTGTCTTCCCCGTCTCGCGGGCTGGTTCCCAGGTGACACGGTAGCGCCAGGAGTCCACAACGGACTCTTCGTCGCGCTGCCGTCGCCAAGTCGACAACGCCGGGAGCAGCGCGGTCAGGGAGGCACGCTGGGTCTCGTCGATCGCCAGCGCGCCGGCCAGTTCGCCGACGTCCTCGCGTTCGACCGCCGACCAGAACGCGGTGTCCGCCGCGGGCGCCGGAGCGGCCGCTTCGAGCCAGTAGTGCTCGTGCTGGAAGGCGTAGGTCGGCAGGGCCGCGGGCCCGGCGGGCCGGAAGACCGCCGAGAGGTCCGCGGCCGCGCCGTTCGCGTGCAGTGTCGACAGCGCGGTCAGCGCCGCTGCTTCCTCCGGCCGGTCACGCCGCAGCGACGGCACGACCACGGCGTTCTCGGCCACGACGTCGCGGGCCATCGAGCTGAGCACGCCGTCCGGGCCCAGCTCCAGGAAGAAGCGTGCGCCTTCGGCTTCGAGCGTCGCGACGCCGTCCGCGAACCGGACGGCTTCCCGCACGTGCGCCACCCAGTAGTCCGCGGTGAACGGCTCGGCGAGAGCACCGCTCACATTCGAGATCACTGGTAGCTCCGCCGGGTGGTAGGTGACCTTGTCGGCGGCCGCGCGGAACTCGTCGAGCATCGGGTCGAGGTGCGGCGAGTGGAAGGCGTGGCTGACGCTGAGCCGCTTGGTCCGGACGCCCCGCTCGGCGAACGTCGCCGCGACCGCGAGGACTTCGGGCTCGTCACCGGAGATGACGACCGAGGCCGGGCCGTTGATCGCGGCGATCGACACCCGGTCGCCCAGCAGCGGCAGCACCTCGGCCTCCGGTGCGGCGATCGACACCATCGCGCCGCCCTTGGGCAGCGCCTGCATCAGCGCGGCACGGGCCGAAACGAGCAGGCACGCGTCTTCGAGGGAGAACACGCCGGCGACGTGCGCGGCGGCCAGCTCGCCGATCGAGTGCCCGGCGACGAACGCCGGCCGGACGCCCCACGACTCGAAGAGCCGGTACAGCGCGACCTCGACGGCGAACAGCGCGGGCTGGGTGAAGCCGGTCTCGTCCAGGCCCGGCGCGTCGCCGAAGACGACGTCCCGCACCGGCACGGTGAACTCGGCGCAGATCGTGTCGAACGCGGCCGCGTAGACCGGGTACCGGTCGTACAGCTCACGGCCCATGCCCGCCCGCTGCGCGCCCTGGCCGGTGAAGAGCACCGCGAGCTTCCCAGCTGACGCCGTGCCGCGGACGGCTCCGGGCGCGGACTCCCCCGCGGCCAGCGCGTTCAGGCCGGAGAGCAGTTCTTCGCGGCTGCCGCCGAGCACGACCGCGCGGTCCTCGAAGCGGGTGCGGGTGAGCAGCGCTCCGGCGACCGCCGCGGGAGAGGCATCCGCGACCGATGCCGCCAGCTTGCGGGCCTGGGCTCGCAACGCCGGTTCACCCTTGGCCGACAGGGCCCAGGCCACCACCGGCGGCTCCGGCGCGACGACCGGCGTGGCGGCCGGTTCGGCGGGCAGTTCCAGGATGGCGTGGGCGTTGGTGCCCGAGATGCCGAACGCCGAGATCCCGGCCCGGCGCGGGTGCCCGGTCGACGGCCACGGCCGCTGCTCGGTGAGCAGCTCGACCGCGCCCGCTTCCCAGTCCACTCGGGACGATGGCGCGTCGACGTGCAGGGTCTTCGGGAGCACGCCGTGGCGCATGGCCATCACCATCTTGATCACCCCGGCCACGCCCGCCGCCGACTGCGTGTGCCCGAGGTTCGACTTCAGCGAGCCCAGCCACAGCGGTTCCTCGCGGTCCTGGCCGTAGGTCGCCAGCACCGCCTGCGCCTCGATCGGGTCGCCGAGCGTCGTGCCGGTGCCGTGCGCCTCGACCACGTCGACGTCCGAAGTGGACAGACCGGCGCTCGCCAGTGCCGCGCGGATCACGCGCTGCTGCGAGGGTCCGTTCGGCGCGGTCAAGCCGTTCGACGCGCCGTCGGAGTTGACGGCCGAGCCGCGCAGGAGCGCGAGGACTTCGTGGCCGTTGCGCCGGGCGTCCGACAGCCGCTCCAGGACGACCATGCCGGCGCCTTCGCTCCAGCCGGTGCCGTCGGCGTCGTCCGAGAAGGCCTTGCAGCGGCCGTCCGGGGACAGCCCGCGCTGCCTGCTGAACTCGACGAAGATGTCGGGTGTGCCGAGGATCGCGACGCCGCCGGCCAGCGCGAGGTCGCATTCGCCGTGGCGGAGTGCTTGGCCGGCCAGGTGCAACGCGACCAGCGACGACGAGCACGCGGTGTCCACGGTGACCGCGGAGCCCTCCAGGCCCAGGTGGTAGGCGACCCGGCCGGACAGCACGCTGCCCGCGTTGCCGGTCATCAAGTGCCCTTCGACGCCGTCCGTGGCGGCCGTGGCACCGGCGGCGTACCCGGAGTGGGCGGCGCCGACGAACACGCCGGTGTTGCTGCCGCGCAACGTGCCCGGCTCGATCCCCGCCCGTTCGAAGGCCTCCCACGAGACCTCCAGCAGCAGCCGCTGCTGCGGGTCCATCGCGAGGGCCTCGCGCGGCGAGATCCCGAAGAAGGCCGCGTCGAAGCGTGCGGCGCCGGGGAGGAAGCCGCCGCCGGAGGCGTAGAACGTGCCCGGGTGCGCCGGGTCCGGGTGGTACAGCTCGTCGACCGGCCAGCCGCGGTCGGCCGGGAACCCGCCGATCGCGTCGCGGCCCTCCGCGACCAGCTGCCAGAGGGCGTCGGCCGAATCGACGTCGCCGGGGAAGCGGCAGCTCATCGCGACGATGGCGATCGGGTCGTCCACCCGGTTGCGCACCGGGACGACCGGGGCCGCGGCGGGTGCCGCGCCCGCCAGTTCGCCGTGCAGGAACCCGGCCAGCACCTCGGGACTGGGGTAGTCGAAGACGAGCGTCGCGGGCAGCGTCCGGCCGGTCGCGGTGGCGAGCCGGTTGCGCAGCTCGACCGCGGTCAGCGAGTCGAAACCGCTGTCCTTGAACGCCTTCGCCGGGTCGATCGCGTCGGGGCTCGCGTGGCCCAGCACCGCGGCGACGTGCTTGCGGACGAGGTCCAGCAGCTTCTCGCGCGCCGCTTCGGCGTCGAGGCCGGCCAGCCGCGCGGCCAGGCCGTCGTCGGCGACGGCGGCCCGCGCGCTGCGGCGGACCGGGGTGCGCACGAGCCCGCGCCACAGCGGGGCGAGGTCTTCCGCGGCACGCAGGGCAGCGAGGTCCAGGCGCAGCGGCACGGCGACCGGGCGGCCGAGCCCGATCGCGGCGTCCATCGCGGCGAGTGCGTCCTCTGTGGACAACGGCCGGATCCCGGCCCGCTCGATGCGGCCGCGGTCGCGATCGCCCAGCTTGCCGGTCATCGCGCTGCTGAGGGCCCACTGGCCCCAGGCGAGGGAGACCGCGGGCAGGCCGCGGGAACGGCGTCGGGCGGCCAGCGCGTCGAGGGCGCTGTTCGCCGCGGCGTACCCGCTTTGCCCGGCCGCGCCGACGATCCCGGCGACCGAGGAGAACAGGACGAACCAGGCCAGGTCGTGGTCCCGGGTAAGCCTGTCGAGCGCCTCCGCACCGTCCACTTTGGCGCGGAGCACGGCGGAAACCCGTGCCGGTGTCTGCGCTTCGAGCACACCGTCGTCCAAGACGCCGGCGGCGTGCACCACCCCGATCAGCGGCTGCCCGGCGGGGATCGCCCGCAGCACGTCCGCCACGAAACCGGGCTCGGCCACGTCGCCGGCGGCCACGACCGCCTCGACGCCGAGCGCGGTCAGTTCGTCGATGAGCCCGGTGGCGCCGGGCGCGTCGAGCCCCCGCCTGCCGACGAGCACCAGCCGCTCGACGCCGGGGCGGCGGGCGAGGTGCCGGGCCACGGCCGCGCCGAGCGTGCCGGTGCCGCCGGTGACGAGCACGGTGCCGGCCGGTTCGGGCTGCGGCAGCGTGAGGACGTTCTTGCCGATGTGCTTGGCCTGGCTGACGAACCGGAAGGCGTCGGCGGCGCGGCCGAGGTCCCAGGCCCGCACCGGCAACGGCGTCAGGTCGCCGCGGCCGAAAGCGGCCAGCAGGTCGGCGAGGATGGCGGCGATCCGGTCCGCGCCCGGGTCGCCGAGGTCGAAGGTGTGGTAGCCGTCGCCCTCGCGGACGTCGGTCTTGCCCAGCTCCACGAACTGCCCGCCGGGCTTGAGCAGCTCCAGCGACGCGTCGGTGAACGCGCCGGTCAGCGAGTTCAGGACGACGTCGACGCCGCCGCGGAACTTCTCGCGGAAGTCCAGGGTGCGCGAGCTGGCCAGGTGCGCGTCGTCGACGCCGAGCGAGCGCAGGACGGCGTGCTTGCTCTCACTGGCCGTCGCGAACACCTCGGCGCCCTTCCACCGCGCCAGTTGCACCGCGGCCATCCCGACGCCGCCGGCCGCCGCGTGCACGAGCACGGACTGGCCCGCTTCGAGGCCGCCGAGGTCGAACAGGCCGTAGTAGGCGGTGACGAACGCGACGGGGACGGTGGCCGCTTCGGCGAACGTCCAGCCCGCGGGCATCGGCGCGAGCCGGCGCGCGTCGGCGGTGGCTCGCGGCGCGAAGGCGTCGTCGATGAGGCCGAACACGCGGTCGCCGACGGCGAGGTTCCTCACCCCGTCACCGATCTCGACGACCACCCCGGCCGCTTCGGAGCCGAGGCGGGCCGCCGGGTCCGGGTACATGCCGAGGGAGATGAGCACATCACGGAAGTTGATCCCGGCGGCGCGGATCTCGATCCGGACGTCGCCCGCGGCCAGCGGGGCTTCGGTCGTTTCGGTCAGCGCCAGGCTGTCGGTCGTGCCGCCGCCGGTGGTGTCGAGCCGCCAGGAGTCGCTTGTGGACGTCAGCGGCAGCCCGCTCGCGCGGACCAGCCGGGGTGCGGTCGCGATGCCTTCGCGCAGCTTCAGCTGCGGTTCACCGTAGTTGTCTACAGTGGACAGCAGGGCTTGCGACCGCGGGTCGTCGTCGGTGTCCACCAAGAGGAACCGGCCCGGGTGCTCCGACTGCGCGGACCGCACCAGCCCGGTCGCGGCGGCCGCCGCGAGGTCGCCGTCGGCCGCGCCGCGGGTGACGACGACGAGCCGGCCCGGCCGCTCTTCGGCGAGCCAGGTCTGCAGCCGGTCGAGGACCCAGGCAGTGGTCTCGTGCACGTCGCCGCCGGTCACCGGGGCTAACTCGAGGTCCGCGCCCGCCGCCGCGGGGTCGGCGGTGACCTCGGTCCAGACCGGCTCGAACAGCGTGTCCGGGACGGTGGCCGCCGCGGGGGCGACCGCGCGCAGCAGCAGCGAGCCGACGCTGACCACCGGGGCGCCGGTGGCGTCCCACGCGGTGAGCGCGACGGCGTTCTCCCCCGCCGGTGAGAGCCGGACCCGCAGTTCGGTGGCGCCGGTGGCGTGCACCGCGACGCGGGTGAAGGAGAACGGGACCCGCGCCGAACCGTCGTCGGGCGTGACGATGCCGAGGCCGAGCGGGTGCAGGGCGGCGTCGAGCAGGGCCGGGTGCACCGCGAACCCGGTGGCGTCGAACGGCTCCGGTAGCGCCACTTCGGCGAACACGTCGGTGCCGTCCCGCCAGACGCGGGTGAGGCCGCCGAAGGCCTCTCCGTAGACGAAACCCATCGCGGCGAGCCGCGCGTAAAGCCCGGAGGTGTCGACCGGTTCTGCTGCGGCCGGCGGCCATTCGGCCGCACTTTCACGTGAAAGTGCGGCTTGGCTGACGCTGCCGGTGGCGTGCTGGGTCCAATCGGCGTCGGCGGAGCGCGAGTGCACCGCGATCGGACGGCGTCCGGCGGCGTCGGCCGGGCCGGCCGAGACCTGGACGGTGACCGCGCCGCGGGCGGGCAGCACCAGGGGCGCGGCGAAGGTCAGCTCGTCGACGACGGCGCAGCCGACCTGGTCGCCAGCCTGCACCACGAGTTCGAGCAGGGCGGTGCCGGGGACGAGCACGGTGCCGGAGAGCGCGTGGCCGGCCAGCCACGGGTGCGTCTCCAGCGAGAGGCGTCCACTGAGGACGGTGCCTTCGTCGCCGGCCAGGTCGACGGCCGCGCCGAGCAGCGGGTGCTCCAGCGCGCCCACGCCGACCGCGCCGAGGTCGCCGCGGGCCGCTCCGGCGCGCGGCCAGTAGCGCTCGCGCTGGAACGGGTAGGTCGGGAGGTCGATGCGGCGGCCGCCGGGGAAGAACGCGGCCCAGTCGACGTCGATGCCGTGGACGTGAACAGTGCTCAACGCCGAGAGCAGTGTTCTCTTTTCGGAGCGATCTCGTCGTAGAGCACTGCTCACGGTTCCGTCGATCATCGCGCTCAGCACGCCGTCCGGGCCCAGTTCGAGGAAGACCGTGGCGCCCGCTTCTTTCAGCGTGGCGACGCCGTCGGCGAAACGGACTGCTTCGCGGACGTGGCGGACCCAGTAGTCGGCGGTGAACGGCTCGGCGAGAGCACCGCTCACATTCGAGATCACCGGTATCTGCGCCGGGTGGTACGTGAGGGATTCGGCGACGGCGCGGAAGTCCTCGAGCATGGGGTCCATCAGCGGGGAGTGGAAGGCGTGGCTGACGGTGAGGCGTTTGGTTTTGGGGAATTGGGCGGCGATGGCCAGGACCGCAGCTTCCTCGCCGGAGATGACGACCGACTCGGGGCCGTTGACCGCGGCGATGGAGACGCCGTCGGTGAGGGTCAGGGTGATGGCTGACTCGGGGGCGGCGATCGAGACCATCGCGCCGCCCGGCGGGAGGGCTTGCATGAGGGAGGCTCGGGCGGCGACAAGACGGCAGGCGTCTTCGAGGGACAGGACTCCGGCGACGTGGGCGGCGGAGATTTCGCCGATCGAGTGGCCCGCTACGAAGTCTGGGCGGATGCCGAAGGACTCGACCAAACGGAAGAGGGCGACTTCGACGGCGAAGAGGGCCGGTTGCGTGAACTCGGTGCGGTCTAGGAGTTCGGGGGTGGTGAGGGCCTTGCGGAGAGTCGGGGGGAAGTGGGCGAGGACTGTGTCGAAGGCCTCGGCGTAAACAGGGAAGCGAGAGTAGAGACCCTCGCCCATGCCGACTCGTTGGGCGCCTTGGCCGGTGAAGAGGACCGCAAGGAGCGCGTCCGGGTCGGCCGTGCCCGCGATGGTGTCGTCGCCGAGGCGCACCGCGCGGCGCTCTAGGCGGGCGCGGGTGGTGGCCAGTGAGTAGCCGACGTCGATCGGGTTGGCGGCCGGGAGCTGGTCGAGCAGGGTGGCGAGGGCGGGCTCGTCCGCGGCGGAGAGCACGAACGGGAGCAGCGTGTCCGTCGGCTCGGGTTCGGGCTGCGGCTCCACGGCCGGGGCCTGCTCCAGGATCGTGTGGACGTTCGTGCCGCTGACGCCGAACGCCGAGACCGCCGCGCGGCGCGGGCGGTTGTGCTCCGGCCAGTCGCGGGGCTCGGTGAGCAGCTCCACCGATCCGGCCGTCCAGTCCACTTGGGACGACGGGGCGTCGACGTGCAGGGTGCGGGGCAGGACACCGTGCCGCAACGCCTCGACCGTCTTGATGACGCCGGCCATGCCGGCCGCCGCCTGGGTGTGGCCGAGGTTGGACTTGACCGAGCCGAGCCACAACGGCTCGTCGCGGTCCTGGCCGTAGGTGGCCAGCAACGCCTGCGCTTCGATCGGGTCGCCGAGGCGGGTGCCCGTGCCGTGGGCCTCCACCGCGTCGACGTCCGAAGTGGACAGACCGGCGTTGGCCAGTGCCGCCCGGATGACCCGCTGCTGCGAGGGGCCGTTCGGGGCGCTCAAGCCGTTGGACGCGCCGTCCTGGTTGACCGCCGAGCCGCGGACGACGGCGAGGACCTGGTGGCCGTTGCGTTCGGCGTCCGAGAGGCGCTCCAGCAGGATCAGGCCGACGCCTTCGCCCCAGCCGGTGCCGTCCGCCGCGTCGGCGAAGGGCTTGCAGCGGCCGTCCGCGGCCAGGCCGCGCTGGCGGGCGAACTCCAGGAACGCCATCGGCTTGGCCATGATCGCCACGCCGCCGGCCAGCGCCAGCGAGCACTCGCCCTGCCGCAGCGCCTGGCTCGCCAGGTGCATCGCGACCAGCGCCGACGAGCACGCGGTGTCCACCGTGACGGCCGGGCCCTCCAGCCCGAACGTGTAGGACAGCCGCCCGGACATCACGCTGGGGGCTTCGCCGGTGAGCAGGTAACCCTCCGAACCGGACGGTCCCTGTTCGAGGTTCGAGCCGTAGCCGGAGCTGCTGGCCCCGACGAACACGCCGGTCGCACTGCCGCGCAGCGACGCCGGGTCGACGCCCGCCCGCTCGAAGACCTCCCACGCCGTCTCCAGGAGCACCCGCTGCTGCGGGTCCATGGCGAGGGCTTCGCGCGGTGAGATGCCGAAGAAGCCCGCGTCGAAGTCGGCCGCGCCGGTCACGAAGCCGCCGACCTCGGCGAATTCCGCGTCACCGAAGGAAGTCAGGTCCCAGCCGCGGTCGGCCGGGAACGGCGTCAGCGCGTCGGTGCCGTCGGTGACCAGGCGCCAGAGGTCCTCCGGCGAGCGGACGCCGCCGGGGAAACGGCAGCCCATCGCGACGATCGCGATCGGTTCGTCGGTCGCGGCGGCGGAGGTGACCACCGCGGTTTCGGTGCGGCCGAGCAGCAGCCGGTGCAGTTCGCCGGCGAGCGCGGCCGGGGTCGGGTGGTCGAACACCAGCGTCGCGGGGAGCGTGAGGCCCGTGGCCGCGTTGATCCGGTTGCGGACCTCGACCGCGGTCAGCGAGTCGAAGCCCAGCTCGCGGAACGCGCGGCCGGCGGGGACCGCCGTCGCCGAGTCGTGCCCGAGCACCGACGCGGCCTGGCCGCGGACGAGGTCCAGCAGCAGCCGGCGGGCCTCGGCCTCGCCTAGTCCGGCCACGCGCCGGGCGAGCGCCGGACGCTCAGCGGCCGATGGCTCGTCGGTGGCTTCGAGCAGCGCCCGGACCTCGGGGAGGTCTTCGATCAGCGGACGCCGCCGCGAAAGCGTGAAGCCGGGCGCGAACCGCGCCCAGTCGACGTCGGCGACGGCCAGGAAGACCTCGCGCGCGTCGAGCGCCTGGCACAGCGCCTCCACCGCAGCTTCCGGCGCCATTTCGCGGAGCCCGCGGCGGCGCAGCTGCTCTTCCAGCTCGACGTCGCCGGCCATGCCCCCGCCGCCCCAGAAGCCCCAGGCGACCGAGGTGGCGGCGGCCCCGCGGGCGCGGCGCTGCTCGGCGAGGACGTCGAGGTAGGCGTTGCCCGCGCCGTACGCCCCCTGGCCGCCGGAGCCCCAGACACCGGCGTTCGAGGAGAAGAGCACGAAGGCGTCGACGTCGTCGCCGAGCAGCTCGTCCAGGTTCCGGGCGCCCGCGACCTTGCCGCCGATGACGTCGGCGAACTCGGCCGCGGTGGTCTCCAGCACCGGGGTGGCCTGCGGCAGCCCGGCGGCGTGCACGACCGCGCGCACCGGCTCGCCGAGGTCCGCCAGCAGCGCGGCGAGCGAGGCGCGGTCGGCGACGTCGCACGCGGCGATCGTCACCCGCGTGCCGAGCGCGGTCAGCTCGGCTTCGAGCTCGGCCGCCCCCGGCGCGGCCGGACCGCGGCGGCTGGTGAGCACCAGGTGCTCGGCACCGTCGGAGGCGAGGCGGCGGGCCACGTGCGCGCCCAGCGCTCCGGTGCCGCCGGTGATCAGGACCGTGCCACGCGGCTTCCACCGCTCGACCGGCGGCGTGAAGGGCGCGCGGACCAGCCGCCGGGCCAGCAGCCCGGACGGCCGGATCGCGAGCTGGTCCTCATCGTCCACTCCGGACAGTGCGGCGGCGATCAGGCTCGCGGTCACGGCGTCCGGTTCGGCGGGCAGGTCGAGCAGGCCACCCCAGATCGCGGGCAGTTCGAGGCCGATCACCCGGCCGAGGCCCCATGTCATGGCCTGCGCGGGAGCGCGGTCGATGCCCCCGCGGGTCACCAGCCACAACGGCGTTTCGCCGTCGGCCATGGCCTGGGCCAGCGCGAGGTTCGCGACGGCGCCGGCGGGGAGGAAGTCCGCCTCCGGTGCGGCGGACTCGTCGAGGGCGAGCAGCGAGACGACGCCCGCGTACCCCTCGGCGCCGGTGAACTCGGCCGCGACGACCGGCTCGGCACCGTGCGCGGCCAACGCGGCGGGAACGCCCAAGTCGTCGTGCCCGTCGGGAACGACGACCAGCCAGCGCCCGGACAGCTCCGGAGCGGACGGCGTGCCGACCGGCTTCCACTCGACGCGGTAGCGCCACGAGTCCACTTCGGACGCGGCACGGGCGCGCTCGCGCCAGCGGGTCAGCGCGGGCAGGACTTCGGCCAGGGTGCTGCTCGGCCCCACGTCGAGGGTGCCGGCGACCGCGTCGAGGTCGAGACCGTCGACGGCGGCCCAGAAAGCGGCGTCCACCGGGTCGGCGGCCGACTGCGGCGCGGCACCGGCGTCGAGCCAGTAGCGGCGGCGCTGGAAGGCGTAGGTCGGCAGGTCGACGCGGTGGGCGCCGGGGAACGCGGGCGTCCAGTCCACGACGACCCCGCGCACGTGCGCCTCGCCGAGCGAACGCAGGAACCGCTCGTACCCGCCGTCGTCGCGGCGCAGCGAACCGAGCGCCTCGACGCCGTCGGCCTCGCCGATCGCCATCGTCAGCACCGGGTGCGGCGAGGACTCGACGAACGTGCCGAACCCTTCCGCGGCCAGCGTGGTGACGGCGACGTCGAGCCGGACGGTCTCGCGGAGATTCGTGTACCAGTACTCGGCGTCCAGCGCGGCGCCGTCGATCCAGGCGCCGGTGACGGTCGAGAAGAACGCGACGTCGCCGGTCCGCGGCCGGATCGGGGCGAGCACGTCGAGGAGTTCGTCCCGCAGCTGCTCGACCTGCGCCGAGTGCGACGCGTAGTCGACCGGGATCCGCTTGGCGCGCACGCCGTCCGCCTCGCACGCGGCGATCAGCGCGTCCAGCGCGCCGGGCGCACCCGAGACGACGACGGCGGCCGGGCCGTTCACCGCGGCGATCGACAGCCCGTCGGCCAGCCGCGCCTCGACGTCGGCGAGCGGCGCCGCGACGGAAACCATGCCGCCGCCACCGGCCAGCGCCAGGATCGCCCGGCTGCGCAACGCGACCACGCGGGCACCGTCCTCAAGGGACAACGCGCCGGACACGACCGCCGCGGCGATCTCCCCCTGCGAGTGCCCGACGACCGCGTCCGGCACCACCCCGAAGGAGCGCCACAGCTCGGCCAGCGACACCATCACGGCCCACAGCGCTGGCTGCACGACATCGACGCGGGCCAGCGCTGAAGCATCGGCCAGCACATCGCGCAGCGACCAGTCCACAAAGGACGTCAGAGCGGCACCGCACTCGTCGAGCCGGGCCGCGAACGCCGGTGACGAGGAAGCCAGTTCGATGGCCATGCCCGCCCACTGCGAGCCCTGGCCGGGGAACACGAGCGCGGTCCGGCCCGTACCCGCCGTCCCGGTGACGACGTTCGATGCCGGAATCCCCTCCGCCAGCGCGGAAAGCCCCGCCAGCAGCGCGTCCCGGTCGCCGGTGACCACCGCGCGGTGCGGGAAAGCGGTCCGGGACGTGGCCAGCGAGAACGCCAGGTCGGCCACGTTGTGCTCGGTCTGCCCCCGCAGCGCAAGCGCTTGCGCCTGCAGTGCCTCGGGCGACTTGGCCGCCAGCACCCACGGCACCACGGGCGGCTCGGGCGTCGGCTCGACGTCGGCGACGTCACCCTGCTCGAGGATCACGTGGGCGTTGGTGCCGGAGATGCCGAACGACGAGATCGCGGCCCGCCGGGGCCGCGGCCGCTCCCACGGACGTGCCTCGTCGAGCAGCCGGACCGCGCCGCTCTCCCAGTCCACATGGGACGACGGCGTGTCCGCGTGCAGCGTCCGCGGCATCAGCCCGTGCCGCAGGGCCTGCACGGTCTTGATCACCCCGGCGACGCCGGCGGCGGCCTGCGAGTGGCCGATGTTGGACTTGAGCGAGCCGAGCCACAGCGGCTCCTCGCGGTCCTGCCCGTAGGTGGCCAGCAGCGCCTGCGCCTCGATCGGGTCACCCAGCGCCGTGCCGGTGCCGTGCGCCTCCACCAGGTCGACGTCCGAAGTGGACAGACCGGCGTCGGCCAGCGCCGCGCGGATCACGCGCTGCTGGGCGGGTCCGCTGGGCGCGCTGAGGCCGTTCGACGCACCGTCCTGGTTCAGCGCGCTGCCGCGCAGCACGGCGAGCACCGGGTGCCCGAGGCGACGCGCGTCGGACAGCCGCTCGACCAGCACGACACCCGCGCCCTCGGCCATGCCCATGCCGTCGGCGCCGGCCCCGAACGCCTTGCAGCGCCCGTCCGCGGCCAGGCCGCGCTGACGGCTGAACGCGGTCAGCGACGCCGGCGTCACCATCACCGCGACGCCACCCGCCAGCGCGAGCGAGCATTCACCGCGGCGCAGGGCCTGCGCGGCCAGGTGCAGCGCCACCAGCGACGACGAGCAGGCCGCGTCGATCGTAAGCGCGGGACCTTCCAGCCCGAGCGTGTAGGCGACCCGGCCGGACAGCACGCTCGACACGCTGCCGGTGAGCAGGTGCCCTTCGAGGCCGTCCGGGATGTCGCGCATCCGGGCGTGGTAGTCCTGGTAGTTGGCGCCGACGAAGACGCCGGCGGACTCGCCGCGCAGCGTGGCCGGGTCGATCCCGGCGTGCTCGATCGCCTCCCACGAAATCTCCAGCAGCAGCCGCTGCTGCGGGTCCATGGCCAGCGCCTCGCGCGGCGAGATTCCGAAGAAGCCGGCGTCGAAGTCGGCGACGTCGTGCAGGAAACCGCCGTGGCGCACGGTGGAGGTGCCCTGCTCGTCGGCGTCGCCGCCGAAGAGCTTCGCCAGGTCCCAGCCGCGGTCGGTCGGGAACCCGGAGATGGCGTCGCGGCCGTCGGCGACGAGGCTCCACAGGTCGTCGGCGGACATCACGCCACCGGGGTACCGGCAGCCCATGCCGATGATCGCGATCGGGTCGTCGGCGTTCGCGACCCGGGTCACCGCGACGGACTCGGTGCGCGTGCCGAGCACCTGGTCACGCAGGTGCGCGGCCAGCCGCCGCGGCGTCGGGTGGTCGAAGACCAGCGTCGCGGGCAGCCGCTGGCCGGTCGCGGCAGCGATCCGGTTGCGGACGTCCAGCGCGGTCAGCGAGTCGAAGCCGAGGTCGGTGAACGGCCGGTCCGGCTCGACGGCGGCGCCGTTCGCGTGCCCGAGCACCGCGGCGGCCTGCGCGCGGACCAGCTCCAGCAACAGCCGGTCCGCCTCGTCGCCCGACAACCCGGCGAGCTGCGCCGCCAGCGCCGGCACGTCCGCGGCGGGGGCCTTCGCGGTTTCCTTCAGCCGCTTGACCTGCGGCAGGTCGTCGAACAGCGGCCGGGCGCGGCCGGCGGTGAAGACCGGCAGGAACCGGGCCCAGTCGACGTCGGCGAGCACCGCGAAGGTCTCGTCGTGGCCGAGCGTTTCGTGCAGTGCGGCGACGGCCGTGGCCGGGTCCATCAGCGGCAGCCCGCGCCGGGCGAGCTGCCCGGTGTCGACGCCTTCGGACATCCCGCCCTGGCCCTCGATCTCCGTCGGGGCCCAGACGCCCCAGGCGATCGACGTCGCGGTCGCGCCCCGGGCCCGGCGTCGCTCGGCGAGGGTGTCGAGGAAGTTGTTGGCCGCGGAGTAGGCGGCGTGGTCACCGCTGCCCCAGACGCCGGCGATGGAGGAGAACAGGACGAACGCGTCGAGGTCGGCCCCGAGCAGCTCGTCGAGGTGGCGGGCGCCGGCGACCTTCGCGCGGACGACCTCGGCGAACCCGGGCAAGGTCGTCTCGGTCACCGGCAGGAGCTCGACCGTGCCCGCGGCGTGGAAGACCGAGCGGACCGGCTCGTCCAGGTCCGCCAGCAGCGCGGCGAGGGCGTCGCGGTCGGCGACGTCGCAGCGGGCGAGCGTGACGCGGGCGCCGAGCGCCTCCAGCTCGGCGGCCAGGTCGGCGGCGCCGGGCGCGTCCGGGCCGCGGCGGCCGGTGAGCACCAGGTGCGACGCGCCTTCGCCGGCGAGCCACCGGGCGACGTGCGTGCCGAGGGCGCCGGTGCCGCCGGTGACGAGGATCGTGCCTTCGGGCCGCCACCGCGCGGGCCGGGCCTGCTCGCCCTTGCCCGCGGGGTGCAGCCGCCGGACCCGGACGCCGCCGGGCCGCACGGCGAGCTGGTCTTCGTCCCCGCGCGCGGCGAGGATCCGGCCCAGCTGGCCCAGTTCGGCGGACGTCGGTGCCGCGGTGAGGTCGACGAGCCCGCCCCAGCGGTCGGCGTGCTCCAGTGCGAGGACGCGCCCGAGGCCCCAGAGCAGCGACTGCTCGAGGCCGGGCAGCTCGTCGGCGGGTCCGGTGCGGACCGCGCCGCGGGTCAGCACCCACAGCGGCGCACCGACCCCGGCGTCACCCAGTGCCTGGGCGAGAACGAGCGTCAGGATCAGCCCGGCCGGGCTCTCGGGGAAGTCCGGGTGCGGCCGTTCGTCGGCGGCGAGCAGCGAGACCACGCCGTCGAACGGCCCGGTGAGGCGCTCGGCCAGCGCGGTGCGGTCGGTGTCCGTGAGGACGAGGGTCTCGACGTCGGCGGTGCGGCTCAGTGCGTCGACGACGTCCTGACCGGAGCCGTCTTCGCCGCGCACGACCAGCCAGCGCCCGGACGGCGTCGCGGCGGGCAGGTCGGCGGGCTTCCAGGTGATGCCGTACCGCCAGGAGTCCACAGTGGACTCGACCGCGCGGAGCCGCCGCCACCGGGCCAGTGCCGGGAGAACCTCGTCCAGCGGGGTGTCGACGGAGACGCCGAGGGTGCCCGCGAGGCCGGCCGGGTCGTCCCGGTCGACGACGTCCCAGAACCGCGCGTCGGCGGGCGCGACCCGGCCGCCGTGGCCTTCTTCGGTGCGCAGCCAGAAGCTTTCCCGCTGGAACGCGTAGGTCGGCAGGTCGACGCGGCTCGCGCCGGGGAACGCGGGGGTCCAGTCGACGTCGACGCCGGCGCAGTGCGCTTCGCCGAGCGCCAGCTGGAACCGGGCGAGCCCGCCGTCGCCGCGGCGCAGGGTGCCCAGCGCGGTCGCGGTCTCGCCGATCGCCATCGTCAGCACCGGGTGCGGCGAAGCCTCGATGAACGTCCCGAAGCCGCGCTCGGTCAGCGCGCGGACGGCGTCGTCGAGCAGCACGGTGCCGCGGAGGTTGGTGTACCAGTACCCGGCGTCCAGCTCGCCGCCGTCCGCCCAGTCGCCGGTCACGGTGGAGAAGAAGCCCGTCGCGGCGGTCCGCGGGGCGATGGGGGCGAGCACGCTCAGGAGTTCGTCGCGGATCTCTTCGACCTGCGCGGAGTGCGACGCGTAGTCCACGGGAATCCGCTTGGCGCGGACGCCGTCGGCTTCGCAGGCCGCGATCAGTGCGTCCAGGGCACGGGGTTCTCCCGAGACGACGACCGCGGCCGGGCCGTTCACGGCCGCGATCGAGAGCCCGTCGGTCAGCAGCGCCTCGACGGTTTCCCGCGGGGCGGCCACCGAAACCATGCCGCCACGACCGGCCAGCGCCAGGATCGCCTTGCTGCGCAACGCGACCACCCGGGCACCGTCCTCAAGGGACAGCGCACCCGACACCACGGCGGCGGCGATCTCGCCCTGCGAGTGACCCACCACCGCGTCCGGAACGACTCCGTACGAACGCCACAGCTCCGCCAGCGAAACCATGACGGCCCACAACGCGGGCTGCACGACGTCGACCCGCGCGAGCGCGTCCGCGTCGGCCAGGACGTCCCGCAGCGACCAGTCCACAAAGGATGACAAGGCGGCACCGCACTCGTCGAGCCTGGCGGCGAACACCGGCGCCGACGACGCCAGTTCGAGCGCCATCCCGGCCCACTGCGAACCCTGGCCTGGGAACACCAGCGCGACCTTGCCGGGCTTTCCGGCGATCCCGGTCACCACGGCGTCGTCCGGCGCACCGGCGGCGATCGCGGCGAGCCCGCGGGCCAGTTCTTCCCGGTCGTGCCCGACCACGATGGCCCGGTGCTCGAACCGCGCCCGCGTCACGGCCAAGGAATAGCCCATTTCGGACAGCGGTTCGTCCACAGCGGACAGGCGGGATGCCTGCTCGCGCAGGGCCTCCGCCGTGCGACCGGAAAGCACCCACGGCACGACCGCGGGCACCGGAGCCGGTTCAGGAGTCGCCACCGGCGGCGCGGCTTCGAGGATGGCGTGGGCGTTCGTGCCGCTGATGCCGAAGGACGACACCGCCGCCCGGCGCGGGTGGTCACGCTCGGGCCAGGCGACGTCTTCGGCCAGCAACCGCAGCGTGCCGTCCGACCAGTCCACTTCGGACGTGGGACGCTCGGCGTGCCGCGACTTCGGCAACGTCGCGTGCTGCAGCGCCAGCACGGCCTTCATGATCCCGGCGACACCGGCGGCGGCCTGCGTGTGACCGATGTTCGACTTCACCGAGCCGAGCCACAGCGGCTGTTCCGGCGACCGGCCGCGCCCGTAGGTCTCCAGCAGCGCCTGGGCCTCGATCGGGTCGCCGAGCGGCGTCCCGGTGCCGTGCGCCTCCATCAGGTCGACCTGGCTCGCCGCCACGCGGGCGTTGGCGAGCGCGTCGAGGATGACCCGCTCCTGCGACGGCCCGTTCGGCGCGCTCAACCCGTTCGACGCGCCGTCGGAGTTGACCGCCGAGCCGCGCACGACCGCGAGCACCGGGTGCCCGTTGCGCTGGGCGTCGGAAAGCCGTTCCAGGACCAGCATCCCGGCGCCCTCGGCGGCGCCGAACCCGTCGGCGTCGGCGGAGAACGGCTTGCACCGGCCGTCCGGGGAGAGGGCTCGCTGCCGGCTGAGCTCGATGAGGATGCCCGGCGTCGCCATCACGGTCACGCCGCCGGCCAGCGCCAGCGAGCACTCGTCGCGGCGCAGTGCCTGCACCGCCCAGTGCAGCGCGACCAGCGACGACGAGCACGCGGTGTCGACGGTGACCGCGGGACCCTCCAGGCCGAGGACGTAGGCGATCCGGCCGGAGGCGACACTGGTGATCGTGCCGGTGAGCAGGTGCCCCTCGACCGACTCGGGGACCTTGTGCGAGCTCGGCACGTAGTTCTGCTGCATCGCGCCGACGAACACGCCGGTGCGGCTCGACTTCAGCGTCCGCGGGTCGATGCCGCCGCGCTCCAGTGCCTCCCACGACGTCTCCAGCAGCAGCCGCTGCTGTGGGTCCATGGCCAGCGCCTCACGCGGGGAGATGCCGAAGAAGCCCGCGTCGAACCGGTCGGCGTCGTGCAGGAACGCGCCGCCGCGCATGGAGAACGTGCCGGGCCGCGACGGGTCCGGGTCGTAGAGCGACGCGAGGTCCCAGTCCCGCCCGTCGGGCAGCTCGCCGACGACGTCCTCGCCGTCGGTCACCAGCCGCCACAACGCTTCCGGCGTCTCGATCCCACCCGGGAAGCGGCAGCCCATGCCGACGATCGCGATCGGCTCGGTTTCCCGCGCCTCGAAGTCCCGCAACCGCTGCTTGGCCTGACGCAGGTCCGCCGTGGCCAGCTTCAGGTAGTCGCGAAGCTTGTCCTCGTTCGACATGTACCGTCAACTCCGTGCCTTGTCCGCGCCGCCGAGGTGGCGGCGGCGGCCCGAACCCGTCTCAGGACAGGTCGAGCTCTCGATCGAGCAGTGCGAAGATCTCGTCGTCCGACGCGGCGTCGAGCGGGGCGTCCCCGGCCTCGGGGCCGCCCGTGTCGTCCGCGCCGTCCAGCCGGAACAGCAGGTCGCGCAACCGGACCTTGACCCGGCCGTGCAGGGGCGGGCCGCCCGCGTCGGCGAACAGCGCCTGCTCCAGCCGGTCCAGGCCGGCGAGGACCTCGGAGTCCTCAGTGGACGGCTGCAGCACCGCCAGCAGGTGCCCGGCCAGCGCGTCCGGCGTCGGGTAGTCGAAGACCAGCGTGGTGCGCAGCTTCAACCCGGTCGCCTCGGCGAGCCGGTTGCGCAGCGCCACCGCCGTGAGCGATTCGAAGCCGAGCTCGCTGAACGCGCTGTCGCCGCCGATCCCGGCCGCGGTGTCCCGGCCGAGGACCTCCGCGGTGTGCTCGCGGACCAGGTCCAGCACCAGTTCCGCGCGGGCGGGCTCGGGCAGCCCGGCCAGCCGCGCCGCCAGGCCGCCCGCGGGAGCGGTCCGCGTGACCGGCTCGGTGTGCGGCGCGCGGACGTACTCCCCCGGCAGTGCCCCGAGGACGACGTTCTCGGCGGAGAAGACCGGGCGCCCCACGGTGTCGGTGGCCGTCACCGACACCGAGTCCGCGCCGGTGGCCCGCAGCCGGACCCGCAACGCCGGCGCCCCGGCCGTGTGCAGGGCCAGCCCGCTCCACGACGACGCGAGCCAGCCGTCGGACTCCGCGGCGGCGGGGAACAACGCGACCGCCTGGAGCGCGGAGTCCAGCAGCGCGGGGTGGATGCCGTAGCCGGCGCCGCCGCCGGCCTGCACCGGCAGCGCCACTTCGGCGAACAGCTCGCCGTCGAGCGACCAGGCGCCGGTGAGGCCGCCGAACTCGGGACCGAGCTCGATGCCGTGCGCCCGCAGGCGATCGCGGGCGGTGCCCGCGTCCTCGGCGACGGCACCCGGCGGCGGCCATGCGGCGGGCGGTTCGACGCCGGCCGCCGCGCCCTCGGTTTCGGCCATGATCCCGGTCGCGTGCCGCGTCCAGGGCCCGCCCTGGGCGGCGCCGACCGAGTCGGGCCGGGCGAACACGCCGATCCGGCGCGCGCCGGCGTCGTCGACCGGGCCGATCCGCACCTGCAGGCACAGCGCCTCTTCGGCGAAGACGACCGGCAGGTGCTGGGTGAGTTCTTCGATCCGCGCGCAGCCCAGCTCCGACGCCGCGTGCAGGATCAGCTCGACGAGCACCGCCGACGGCAGCACCGTCCGGCCGAACACGGTGTGCCCGGCCAGCCACGGCTGCTGCGCGGCGGACAGCCGGCCGGTGAACAGCCAGCCGCCGTCCTCGGCGAGCTCGACGGCGGCACCGAGCAGCGGGTGCCCGGCGGCCAGCAGCCCGGCGGCGGCGACCGTGGCGTCCGAACCGGACTCCGGCAGCGTCACCGGCTCGGCCCCACCGGGGAAAGCGGCGGTCCAGTCGACACCGACGCCGGACACGTAGGCCGCGGCGAGCGAGCCGAGGAACGAGCGCGGGCCGTCCTCGCGACGGCGGATCGAGCCGAGCACGACCGCGCGGCCGTCGAGCGTGTCGATCGTGTCCTGCACCGCGACCGTGAGCACCGGGTGCGGGCTGATTTCGGCGAAGACGCCGATGCCCTGCTCGACCAGCCCGCGGGTGGCCTCGTCGAAGCGGACCGGGTTGCGCAGGTTCCGGAACCAGTAGCGGGCGTCGAGCACGGCGGTGTCGAGCGGGCCTTCGGTCACCGTCGAGTGGAACGGGACGGCGGTGGACGACGGCGCCAGCGGGGCGAGGTCGGCCAGCAGCCGGTCGCGGATGCCGTCGATGTGGCGCGAGTGCGCGGCCAGCCCGACCGGGATGCGCCGGGCGCGCACGCCCTCGGCGGTCAGATCGGCCAGGAGTTCCGCCACCGCGCCGGAATCGCCCGAGACGACGACCCACGACGGCGCGTTCACCGCGCCGATGTCGAGCCCCTCCCGGCCCGCCAGGCGGGACCGGACGTCGGCCACCGGCAGCGGCACGGAGATCATGTCGCCACGGCCGGACAGCGTGGCCTGGGCCTGGCTCCACCGCGCGGCCACCCGCATGCCGTCCTGGTGGGACAGCGCGCCGGTCGCGCAGGCCGCGGCGACCTCGCCGAGGCTGTGCCCGACGACGGCGGCGGGCTCGACGCCGTGCGAGCGCCACAGCGCGGCCAGCGCCACCATCACCGCGAAGAGCACCGGCTGCACGACGTCGGCGCCGTCGTCCAAAGTGGGCGCGCCGGGGCGGCCGTGCAGGACGTCCACAATGGACCAGTCGGCGAAGGCAGCGAGCGCGGCGTCGCAGCGTGCGATCTCCCCGGCGAACACCGGCGACCACTCCAGGAGGTCCAGGACCATGCCCGGCCACTGCGAACCCTGGCCGGGGAAGACGAACACCACCCGCTCGGCGCGGCGGGCGCTGCCGCGCACGACGTCGGGCGGGTTCTGGCCGGCCGCGAGGGCCTCCAGCCCGCGCAGGCCGCCGTCGCGCCCGGCCGACAGCAGCACGGCCCGGTGCGCCCGGCCGGTGTCCTCGGCCGCGACCGAGCGCGCGAACGACTCGAACGGCGTGTCGGGGTGCTCGGCGAGGTACCGCGCGAGGCGGTGCGCCTTCGACCGCAGGCCCGCCTTGCTGTCGGCGGAGACGATCAGGGGCACGACGTCGTGACCACTGCCGGTGTGTTCGTGCTCGGTCGTCAGGGTCGGGGTGGCCACTGGAGTACCTCCGGGGTCGGGCTCAAGGAAGACGCACGGAGAACGGGTTCCGGAACACCTCAGCCGGGTCCCAGCGCGCCTTCACCCGCTGCAGCCGCGGGTAGTTGTGCTGGTGGTACAGCTCGTGCCAGGCCAGTCCGGAGCGGTTCCACCGCTCGTCCTGCACGTCGAAGTCCGGGTTGTTCACGTACGAGCCGTTGGTGCGCTCGTCCGGCACCGGCACGCCGCCGGTCCCGGCGTAGACGTCCGCGTAGAACTCGCGCAGCCACGCCAGGTGCGCCTCGGGCTGCTCGGAGGCGTCCCAGTGCGTGGAGTAGACGAGCTTGAGGATCGAGTCGCGCTGCGCGATCGCGGTGTCGGCGGGCGACAGCGCGTTCATCTGGCCACCGCAGCCGACGAACATCACGCCGGCGCGGTGGTTGCCGTAGTCCTCGCGCAGCAGGTGCCGGTAGATCTTGCCGGCCTGCTCGTCGGTGCAGCGTTTGCGCAGGTCGGCCGCCTTGATCTTGAAGCTCAGCGTGTGGTCTCCGCTGTCGGCGATCCCGCCCCACGACGTCGAGTGCAGCCACGGCAGCTCCTGCCGGCTGCTCAGCGCCGGGGCGACGCCGAGGTCCCGGCGGATCGCGGTCACGTAGTCGTCGAGCAGGCCGGCGGCGTTCGGCAGCGCGCTGTCGATCTGGGTCGACATGGCGACGAACTGCGAAGCGCGCGTCCCGCACCAAAGGCCGCTGTAGAGGTCGTCGTAGGGCGAACCGGGCGCGCTGTTGCGCTCGTACCAGTCGCCGTGGTTGCGCAGCAGGCGGGTGAACGCGGCTTCGTCGAGCATGTCCCACACCCAGACGTCCTGCTGCACCAGCAGCCGCGCGGGCGGGGTGGGCAGCAGCGCGCTCGGGGCGCCGGTGACGCCGGGGATCCGCAGCCAGTAGCGCGTCACCACGCCGAAGTTGCCGCCACCGCCGCCGGTGTGCGCCCACCACAGGTCGTGGTTCTCGTCGTCGGGGTCGCGGGTCGCGACCACCGCGCGGGCGGTGCCGGCCGCGTCCACCACGACGACCTCGACCGCGTACAGGTGGTCGGAGACGTAGCCGAACTTCCGCGACAGCGGGCCGTACCCACCACCGGCGATGTGCCCGCCCAGGCCGACGCTCGGGCAGGAGCCGGCAGGGATGGTGACACCCCAGCGCTTGTACAGCGTCCGGTAGGCCTGGCCGACGGTCGCGCCCGGCTCGACGACGAAGGCGTCGCGCTCGGCGTCGAAGTCGATGCGGTTCAGCTCGGAGAGGTCGATGACCACCTGGACGTCCGGGGCGCCGACCATCTCCTCGACGCAGTGGCCGCCGCTGCGGACCGCGATCCGCCTGCCCTCGCGCACGGCGGTGCCGACGGCCTCGACGACTTCTTCGGTGGAGGTCGCCACGCAGACGTAATCGGGTTTGCCGACCCAGCGCTGATTCACCCCGCGCACGAGATCGGCGTACCGGGCGTCGTCCGGCATAACCGTTACCGCACCCATCGATCGCCCTCATTCCCGAGTTTATTCGCCGTCGCCGAACACTACGGTGGCGCCGCTGACCGCTCCAACCCCTAACCCCCCGGAACCGCTGCTCACCAGCCTCTTGCTTAGGGGCGCGCTAGGGGTTACCGGCCCGATCCGCCGCTGCTAGCTTCAGACTGCGGAAATCTTTATTCTGCCGAACTGCGCTAGGGAAAAGACAGGGCGGGCAATCGTGGCCGAACTCCATTCATGGCATCCGATCGACGAAAACGCGGACGACAAGGAAGTAATCATCACAGTTGATTTCACGGTCACCGGGCGACCGGAAGCGGGGTTCGCCGAGCTCGCGACCCACCTCGAGACGCCCTACGGCGTCTGGGAGAGCCTGCCGCCCGCCGTCGGCGACGAAACCGGCATGAACGGGGACGACTACCTCGACCGGTGGACCACCGAGCTGCGGGACAGCGGCGTCGAGGTCAAGGCGGTGTTCGGCTACTGCGCGTCCAGCGTCTTCGCGCTGGCCGTGGCCGAGCGTGTCGCGACCTGGCAGGCGAAGCCGCAGGTCGTGCTGTTCGACCCGACCGCCGCGACCGGGTTCACCGTGCTCTACTACGGCTTCTTCCGGGTCGTGGACGCCCTCGCGGCCGTGCTCACCGAGGACGAGGTCCGCGACGCGCACGCCGCCGGCGAGACCGCGCAGCAGACCCACGACGACCTCGAGACGCTCACGAAGGAGTTCGTGCGCATCTACCGCGAGGTCGGCGGCACCGCCTTCGAGCGCGTCGGCCTGGAAGCCGACCGCGCCGAGGAGCTGGTCGCGTGGTTCAGCAGCTACATGACCTACCTCGTGGCGGCCTCGCAGCTGACGGTCCCCGCCGACCTGTCCGGCGTCGACGTCATCCGCTCCGCCGAACTGCCCGGCGCGCTGGAGATCGGCGCGCGCGAAGTCCGCTTCGACATCGACCACTCCGGCCTGCTCAGCCAGCCGGAGGTCGCGCAGGCCGTCAGCGGCCTGCTCGCCTGATCGTCCCTTTTCTTCCTTCCGGAAATCCAGCAGGAGAGCTGATGCCGACGTCACCGACCGGTCTGGGCACCGGCACGGACAGCCAAGCCGAAGCCGCGCTCGCCGGGCACCCGGGGATCGCGCGCGCCCGCGTGACCCGCGAACCCGGGACCGGGCGGCTCGTCGCCCACGTCGTGCCGCGGGACCCGGTCGCCGAGGACGGCGACGACCGCAAGCGCGTCGACGAGTGGCAGCTGATCTACGAATGGGTCTACGGCGAACTCCCCGAGTCCGGTGGGCTCGGGGAGAACTTCGTCGGCTGGCACAGCACCTACACCGGGCTGCCGATCGAACTCGCGCAGATGCGGGAGTGGCGGGACGCGACCGTCGAGCGGATCAAGGCGCTGCGGCCCCGCCGGGTGCTGGAGATCGGCGTCGGCACCGGCCTGCTGATGGCCAAGCTCGCGCCGTCGTGCGAGGATTACGTGGCGACGGACTTCTCCGCCACCGTGGTCGAAACGCTCACCGGGCAGGTCGCCGAGGACCCCGCGCTGGCCCACGTGACGCTGCACAACCGGGAGGCCAACGACTTCTCGGGGTTGCCGGACGGGCACTTCGACACCGTGGTGATCAACTCGGTCATCCAGTACTTCCCCGACATCGGCTACCTCGCCGACGTGCTGCGCCAGGCGGCCGCGCTGCTCGCGCCCGGCGGCGCGGTGTTCGTCGGCGACGTGCGCAACTTCCGGCTGCTGCGGGCCTTCCGGACCGCGGTGCTGGCCGACGAGATCGCCGCGGCGCCCGAGTCGGCCCGGGAAATCGTCGAGAACAGCGTGCTGGAGGAGAAGGAGCTGCTCGTCGACCCCGACTTCTTCCCGGCGCTGGCCGCGACGCTGCCCGGGATCGCCGCGGCGGACGTCCGGCTCAAGCGGGCCCACCACCACAACGAGCTGAGCCGCCACCGCTACGACGCCGTGCTGCGCAAGGAACCCGCGGAGAACGTCGAGCCGGCGCTCACCGCGGCCTGGGGCCCGGGTGCGCTGGAGACGCTGCTGAGCGACGTCCGGCCGGCGTCCGCGCGGATCACCGGCGTGCCGAACGGCCGGGTCGCGCGGGAGCTGGCCGAGCTGGCGAAGCTCGACACCGGCCGGACCCCGGCCGCGGTGACCGCGCCGGACCCCGAAGACCTGCACGAGATCGGCAGGCGGCGCGGCTACCAGGCCGCGGTGACCTGGTCCGCCGACGGTCCCGGCCTGGTCGACGTCGTGTACACCCGCGACGGCGAGCCGGTGACCGTGCCCACCTCGGCCGCCACCCCCGGACTGCCCTTCACCGCTTACGCGAACGCGCCCTCGCGCGCCGCGAAGACGAGCTCGTTCGTCGCCGAGCTGCGTGCGTACCTCGCCGCGCGGCTGCCCGCCGAAGCGATCCCGCACGCCTTCACCACCGTCGAAGACCTCCCCGAAGGGACCGGACATGCCGACCACTGAGGGCACGCGAATCCCCGCGACCCGCAAGGAAGAGGGCCTCTGGCTGCTCGAGCGGCTGGTCCCCGGCGAAGGCGTGAACAACGTGCCGGGCGTCGCGCTGCAGGTGGGCGGCCGGCTCGACCGGGCCGTGCTGCAGGAAGCCGTCACGCGGCTGGTGCGCCGCTACGACGCGCTGCGGACCGTCTTCCACGCCGACGACACCCGGCTGACCAAGGAGGTGCTGCCGTCCTTCCCGCTCCGGCTGGAAGGCGAGGACAGCACCGACGTCGAGGCCGGGCTGCGCGAGCTGATCACGCGGCCGTTCGCCCTCGACGGCACCCCGCTGCTGCGCGTCGGGCTCTACCACGGCCCGGAGCACGACTCGGTCGGCGTCGCCGTGCACCACCTGATCTTCGACGGCACCTCGATGTCGATCTTCCTGGAGGAGCTCGCCGCCGCGTACGACGCCGTGCTCGCCGGGGACCTCCCCGACGCGAGCGAGCCCGTCCCGCTCTGGCCGGAGTCCGAGCCGAAGCCGGCGAGCCTCGCGTTCTGGCGCGAGCACCTGCGCGACTTCGACGCGAGCGGCCTCGAACTGTGGTGCGGCGGCCAGGAAAGCGCCCAGCCGACCCTGCGCGGCGAGCAGCTGGTCCGCGCGTTCTCGCCCGAGGCGAAGGACGTCGTCACCGCGCTGCAGAAGGACCTCAAGGCACCCGACGTCGTCCTGCTGCTGGCCGCCTACTACCTGCTGCTGCACGCCCACGGCGCCGGCCCCGACCTCGCCGTCGGCTTCCCGGTGAACGTCCGCAGCCAGCAGGCGCAGCGCGCGATCGGCTACCACGTCAACATCGTCCCGCTGCGCGTGCGGATCGACCCCGCCGAGACGTTCCGGACGTTCAGCCGCCGGGTCCGCGACCTGTTCTTCGAGGCGATCGCGCACGCGGACGTGCCGATGGACGTCCTGCTGCCCGAGGTCGAGCGCGCCGATTCCTCCTGGCGCACCACGATGTTCCGGCACGTGTTCAACTACCTGCCCTTCGGCGGCCGGGCCGCCACGAGCATCGGCGGCGCGCCCGCCGAAGTCGCCGAGATCGACCCGGGGCACAGCAAGTTCGACCTCGAGTTCGTCATCCTCCCCTCGGCGGAGGAGAGCCGCGTCAAGGCGGTGTACGGCGCCGAAGTGCTCGGCGCCGACGACGTCGGCCTGCTGCTGGAGCGCTACGACGCCCTGCTCGTCGCGGCGGCGGGCGCGCCCGACCGGCCGCTGGGCGAGCTGGCCGCCTGGGGCGCCACCGACCACCGCGTGCTGGACGCCGCCGCGAAACCGGCGTCACCGGACACCGCGCTCACCGCGATCGCCCACCACGTCAAGGAAAACCCCGGCGCCACCGCGCTCGTCACCGACGACGGCACGACGTCGTACCGCGAGCTCTGGCGGGCCGCTTCGGCGGTCACGACCCTGCTGGCCGACGCGGGGACCGGCCCGGGAGACCTGGTCGCCGTGGTCGCGCCGCGCGGCCGCGAACTCGCGGCCGCGGTGCTCGGCGGCTGGCTGGCCGGGGCCACGGTGACCACCGTCGACCCCGGCCAGGCCGATCTCGCCGAGGCCGTGTCCGGCGCGAAGCTGGTGCTGGGCGCGGCGGAAACCGCACCGCACGCCTCGATCCCGTGGCGGCCGATCTCGTACGCGGTCACCGTCGCCGTCGAGCCGGACGCCGGGGCCGTGGTCCCGGACAGCCCGGCGCTGATCGGCGTGACCCACCACGAACTCGCCGCGTCGATCCGCCACAGCGCGGCGCTCGTGACGCCAGGCCGTCCGGTGCTGTGGCTGACCTCCCCCGCCACCGGTGCCGCCGTCTCCGAGCTGCTGCTGGCGCTGACCACCGGCGCCCCGCTCGTCGTCGCCCCGGACGCCGCCCGCACCGACGGCCACCTGCTCGCCGGGCTCCTCACCCGGCACGACGCCGGCGTCGTGCACGCCACCCCGGCCGTCTGGTCGCGCGTGGTCGAGCACCTCGGCGAAGCCGCCGGCGGCCGGACCGCGCTGATCGGCGCGGAACCCGCGCCCGGCCCGCTCGTGCGCACCCTGCGCGCGCTCGAGGCCGACGTCCACACCGTGTTCTCCGGCGGCGGTCGCTGGGTGCTCGGCGACGGCATGCCGGTCGCGGGCCTCGACGCCGACGTCGTCGCCCCGGACGGGCGGCGGCTGCCGCTGGGCGTGCGCGGGGAGCTGCGCCTCGGCGGGCTCGCCACCGGCGTCCTCGCGCACTGGCGCACCGACGGGTCCCTGCACGTCCACGGCCCGCGCGAGCGCCAGCTGTCCCTCGGCGGCACCCGCGTCGACCTGGCGACCGTGGAAGACGCGCTGACCGGGTACACCGACGTCGTCGCGGCCGCCGTCACCACCCGGGTCGTCGACGGCGTGACCGAGCTGGTCGCCGTGGTGCACGCGCCGGACAAGCCGCAGCTCGCCGCCGAACTGGCCCGGCACGCCGAGACGGCCCTGCCGCCGCGGGCGCGCCCGGCCTGGTACCTGCGGGTCGACGCGCTGCCCGAGACCGCCGGGCACGAGGTGGACCGGGCGGCGGTCGCCGAACTGGCCGCGACGGCCGGGCCGGTGGCCGAAGCACCCGCCGAAGCCGTGCCGGACGCCACCACCACCGCCGTGATGGCGATGTTCGCGACGCTGCTCAAGCGCAACGACGTCACCGAAGACACCAACTTCTTCGCCAGTGGCGGCCATTCGCTGCTGGCCGCCCAGCTCGTCCAGTCGATCCAGAAGCAGACCGGGGTCCGGCTGAAGCTGTCCGCCGCCTTCTCCCACCCGACGCCGGCCGCGCTGGCGGAGCTGATCACCGAACGCGGGAGCACCCGATGACGACGTCCTTCAACCCGGCACCGCGGCCGTTCGAGCGGGCCGAGACCATGCACGGCCTGTTCGAGTGGTGCGCCGAGCGCTGGCCGAACCGGACCGCACTGCACCACCTCGGCCGGGACATCTCCTACCGGGAGCTGGCGGAGACCGCCGACGCGTACGCGGCCGAACTGCAGGCGCGCGGCGTCGAGCGCGGCTCGATCGTGCCGGTGCTGCTGCCCCGCTCCCCCGAGCTGTTCGCGACGCTGCTCGCCGTGCTCAAGTGCGGCGCGGCCTACGCGGCGCTGGACCTGCGGTGGCCGGAGACCCGGCTCGCCGAGCTGATCGAGCACCTCGGTGGCCCGGTCGTGGCCGCCGAACGCGGTGCCTCGTGGCCGTCGGTGTGGTCGCCGCCATCGGAGCCGATCCTCGGGGCCCGCCCGGCCGCGATCGACGTCGGCGCCGACGACCCCTGCGCGGTGTTCTTCACCTCCGGGACCACGGGAACGCCGAAGGGCGTGGTGACCGCGCACCGCGGCAACGTCCGGCTCTTCGACGACTGGCTGTTCACCCCGCTGGACTCCGGCGCGGTGATGCCGCAGGCGCTCGCGGCGACGTGGGACGCCTTCGGCCTCGACTCGTGGGGCGTGCTCTTCAACGGCGGCACCCTGGTGCTGCTGGAGGACACCCTGGAGCTGGCGACGAAACTGCGTGACCTGGTCGCGATCCACGGCGTCACCACGATCTTCCCGCCCACCGCGGTGTTCCACAGCATGGTCGACAACGACCTCGACGCCTTCGCGGGTCTGCGGGCCGTCGGCACCGGCGGCGAGAAGCTCTCCGCACGGCACGCGGCCCGGTTCCTCGAGGCGTACCCGGACATCCCGCTGTACAACATGTACGGCCCGGTCGAATCGAGCGTGGCGGCGACCTGCCACCGCGTCCGGCCGTCGGACCGCACCGAGGTGCCGCTCGGCGTCCCGTTCCCGAACACCCAGGCCTACATCCTCGACGGCGACCGCCTCTGCGACGTCGGCGAGAGCGGCGAGATCTGCCTGGGCGGCAAGGGGTTGGCGCTCGGGTACTTCGAGGACGCTTCGCTCACTGCGCGCAAGTTCGTCGAGATCGCGCTGCCGTCCGGCCCGGAACGCGTCTACCGCACCGGCGACCTCGGGCGCTGGACCGCCGACGGCCTGCTGCACTTCGAAGGCCGCGCGGACCGCCAGGTCAAGATCCGCGGCCACCGCATCGAACTCGACGACGTCGAGCACAACGCCGGCCGCGTACCGGGTGTCGGTGCCTGCGCAGTGGTACCGGTGACCGGCGCGGACGGTGCGTACGAGGACCTGTGCCTGTTCTACACCGGGTCCGGCTCCGCGCCGGGAGAGGAGGAACTGCGCACCCTGCTGGCCGAGCGGCTGCCCGGTTATCTGGTGCCCGCGCTGGTGCAGCGCCTGGAGCGGCTGCCGGTGCTGGAAGACCGGAAGCTGGACCGGCGCGCGCTGACCGAGCTGGCGGCGAACCGCCGCACCGAGTCCGTGGCCCCGGTGGCGGAGGACCTTTCGGACACCGAAGCCGCGGTAGCCGGGTTCCTGCGCGAGATCATCGGCGTGCCCTCGATCGCCACCGACGTCTCGTTCTTCCGCCAGGGCGGCAACTCGCTGTCCGCGGCCCAGTTGTGCTCCCGGATCAACCGGGACCTCGGCGTCCGGCTGCGGATCTCCCAGGTGTTCGAAGCGCCGACCGTGCGCGGTGTCGCCGGGCTGATCACCGCCGGAAAGCCGTAGGAAGGAAAGCCATGCCGGTCCAGACGGCCGAGGACATGACCACCCAGATGCGAGTGCTGTGGACCCTCGGCGAACTCGGCGACCCACTGGCGCTGCTGCTGCGCGGCCCGGAGGATCCCTACCCGCTCTACGAAAAGATCCGCGCGAAGGGTCCGCTGCACCGCAGCGAACTCGGCGCGTGGACGACGGTCGACCACGCGACGGCCACGAAGGTGCTGCGCGATCGCCGGTTCGGGGTGCTCAAGTCCGACGGCAAGCCGATCAGCCCGGTCATCACGTCGTTCGACAACTCGATGCTCGGTGCCGACGGCGCCGACCACGCGCGGCTGCGCAAGCTGGCCACGCCGTTCCTCAGCCCCAAGGCGATCCTCGGCTTCCGCGACAAGCTCACGGCGATCTGCCACGAACTGCTCGACCGGGTGGACACGAGCCGGGAGTTCGACCTGATGACGTCGTTCGCCGACCTCATCCCGGTCACGGTCGTGGCGACCATCTTCGACATCCCCGAGCCGTTCCTCAGTCGCTACCTGGAGCACGGCCCGAAGTTCGGCACGATCTTCGACGAGATCACGTCGGTGGAGCACATCGCGAGCGTCCAGCGGTCGCTGGACGAGCTGGACGCGCTGTTCACCGAGCTGATGGAGATGCGCCTGGCCCACCCGGGCGACGACGCGGTCAGCAAGCTCCTCACGGCCCGTTCGGAAGACCGGCTCACGACGCACGAGCTGGTCTCGATGTGCCAGCTGCTGACGCTGGCGGGCGCGGAGTCGACGGTGAACCTGATCGGCATCGGCGTGAAGACGATGCTGGAGCAGCGTGACCAGTGGGACAAGCTGGTCGCCGACCCGGACCTGGCGCCCCAGGCGGCACAGGAGTCGTTGCGGTTCGAGGCCCCGGTCCAGCAGTCCAGCCGCGTGTCCACAGTGGACGTGGAGGTCGGGGACACGGTGATCCCGGCCGACACGGCGGTGGTCGTCCTGACGGCGGGCTGCAACCGCGACCCCGCCGTGTGGGCTCGTCCGGACGTCTTCGACATCACCCGCCCGACCACCCCGGACAACCTGTCCTTCTCGGGCGGCTCCCACTACTGCCTGGGCGCGCCGCTGGCCCGCCTCGAGGCGGACGTGGCGTTCCGGGTGCTGGCCACGCGCCTGCCGGACCTGCGTCAGACGGGCCCGGCCGACCGCCGGCGCTCGGCGATCATCCGAGGCCTCCGCCACCTACCGGTGACGAACGGCTGACGACCCCCTCCCGGACGGCCGGTCCCCCACCCCGGGGACCGGCCGTTCGCGCGCGCGGCACCGTCGCCGTGCAGGTCGGTCGTGAGTGTTTAGGAGGGTTAGAACCCTCCTAAACACTCACGAGCCACGCACGCAACCGGCCGGTGCCCCCACACGGGAGCACCGGCCGGCCGGTCTGCTCGGGTCAGTTGACGGTGACCGTCGTGCTCAGCGGCAGCGACGCCGACGACGAGCCCGCCTTCACCGACCGCGTCCCGCCTCCGCGCTTCCACGCCTTCGCCGCCGAATCCCAGTAGCTCAGCTGCCGCGGGTCCACGTGGATCGTCAACGTCCGGTACGCCCCGGCCGTCAGCGTCACCTTCGCGTACCCGCCCAGCGCCGTCGGGGCCTGCGGGGCCGTCACCTGCGGGCTCGGGCCGACGAACACCTGCGCGACCTCCGTGCCCGTCCGGGTGCCCGTGTTCCGCACCGTCACCTTGACGTCCAGACCACCGTCCGACGCGTTCGAAGCCGTCAGGCCGCTGTAGGCGAACGACGTGTACGAAAGCCCGTAGCCGAACGGGAAGAGCGGGGTCACCTTCTTGTCCGCGTACCAGCGGTAGCCGATGTCGACGCCCTCCGTGTACTTCACCTGGCCGTCCTGGCCCGGGTACAAGCCGGCTTCGCCGCTGACGAGCGTGTGGGCCTCGTCCACCGGGAACGTCTGGGTCAGCTTGCCCTGCGGGTTGACGTCGCCGTACAGCAGCGCCGTCGTCGCCTCCGCGCCCTTCTGGCCCGGGTACCACATCTCCAGCACCGCGGCCGTCTTCGCCAGCCACGGCATCTTCACCGCGGACGCCGTGTTCAGCACGACCACCGTGCGCGGGTTGGCCGTCGCGACCGCGTCGATCAGCTCGTCCTGGTAGCCCGGCAGCGAGAGGTCCGGCCGGTCGAGGCCTTCGGAGCTGTCGTCGTAGGCGAACACGATCGGCGTGGTGGCCGCCTTGGCCGCCGCCACCGCCTCGGCGATCTTGGCCTGGGCCGTGACCGGGGTGAGCCAGTGCAGGTTCACCTTCAGCGGGTTGACGAAGTCCGCGAAGCCGTACAGCAGCAGCGAATGCTGGCCGGCGGTCAGGTGCACGGTGATGCCCGTGTAGCCGGTCGCGATCGAGTCGCCGAACAGGCCGCTCGCGGTGCCGTCCACCTGGAGGAAGCCACCACCGCCGGTGGCCTGCAGCTGGATGCTGTAGTCGCCTTCGGTGGGCGCGGTGATCGTGCCGTTGTAGAACACGCCTTCCGAGCCGGCGGGCAGCCCGCCGCCCTGGGTGTACGCCGGGGACAGCGCGTCCGCCGGGACGGCCTCGCCCGCCGGGTCGTAGCCCGCGGTGTACGTCGTGGTGCTGCCCGCGCGCTTCTTGATCTGGTCCAGCGGGGTGGCGGGCGTGGCCGACGGGAGCACGTGGGAGCTGCCGCCGCCGTTGAGCTTCGGCGTCTTCGCGTTGTACCCGATGACCGCGACGCTGCCCGAGCGCGTGGTGCTCAGCGGCAGCGCCGCCTTTTCGTTGCGCAGCAGGACCGCGCCCGCCTGGGCGACGTCCTGCGCGGTCGCGGTCAGCCCGGACAGGTCACGCGCCGGGCGCGCCGGGTTGTCGAGCAGGTGGAACCGGTCCATCTGGCCGAGGATGCGCGCGACCGCGGTGTCCAAAGCGGACTGCGGGATCTTGCCCTCGCTGATCGCGGTCTTGAGCTGGTCGCCGAAGTACGTGCCGTCCGGCATCTCCTGGTCGAGGCCCTTGGGCAGGGAGTCGGGCGTCAGCGACATCCGCCAGTCCGACATCACCCAGCCCTTGAACGCCAGCTGCTCGCGCAGGATCCCGGTCAGCAGGTCGCCGTTCGCGCACGCGGACGGGCCGTTGAGGTTGTTGTACGAGCACATCACTGCGCCGGCGCCGGCTTTCACCGCCGCCTCGAACCCGGGCAGCTCGACCTCGTGCAGGGTCTGGTCGTCCATCTGGACGTTGATCGTCTGCCGGTCGTTCTCCTGGTTGTTGCCCGCCAGGTGCTTGACCACCGGGATGGTGCCCTGGCCCGCGATGCCCTTGACCTCCGCCGCGGCGATCCGCGACGTCAGCAGCGGGTCCTCGCTGAAGGTCTCGAAGTTGCGCCCGCCGTAAGGAATCCGGATCGTGTTGACCATCGGGGACAGCAGCACGTCGGTGCCCAGCGCCCGGGCTTCGCGGCCGACGCCGGCGCCGTAGCGGGTCGCGAGCGACTCGTCGAAGCTGGACGCGAGCGCGACCGGCGCCGGCATCACGACCGACGGCTTGTCGACGCGCACCCCGGCGGAGCCGTCCGCCAGCCGCAGCGAAGGCACGCCGAGGCGCGGTACGCCCGGGACGTAGCCCGCTTCGCCGACGCTGTTCGGGTCCGTGCCGCCGTGCACCAGGGAAAGCTTCTCGTCGAGGGTCAATTCGCCCACGAGACCGCGCACCCTCGGCGAGAACTTCGCGGCCGGATCGGCCGCGGCGCCGGCCGCGGCCAGACCGGACGTCAGGAGCACGCCGGCCAGGACGACCGCCGCGGTGCGCAGCCGTGGCCGCGCACGCAGAAGATCATTACGCATAGTCACCCCAGAAACCCGCGAAAGGGTCGCCCCTCACGCATGTTGGTCCAATTGACGACCAACCTAGGTGACTACTGCACGGACCGTAACCCCTGTCTTGACCAGCACGTTCGGCGATCAGTCCGGGTCGTGCGGTGAACCCCGGGCTAATTCCGGGTGACGTCCAGACTGGCTTCCCCGCCGCGGATCTCCCCGAGGTGCAGGTGGTACCCGAGGAAATTGATGTCGACGCCCTGGAAGAGGGAGACGCTGATCCCGTTCGACAGGAAGGTCACGGAATTGTTGTCGACCTTCTGCACTTCCAGTTCCTGCCCACCGAGGTCGACTTTGCCGCCACTGGTGAGGTTGAAATGGCACGCCCGGTCGGCGCACCCGAGGTCGATCAAATGGTCGCAACCGGCCACCGAAAAAGAAGCGACCAAAGCGAACAGGCACACCACGATCCCACGACGCATTTCGACCCCCGGTATCGGTTTTCGATCAGGCTGATGGCAGGACGCAGGGAATGAGGATGGTGATTTCGGTCGGGCCGCCGGCCGGGCTGTCGATTTCCACGACACCGTCGAACGCCGCGACCCGCCGCTGGACGCCCACGAGCCCGCTGCCGCGGCTGAAGTCGGCACCGCCCTTGCCGTCGTCGGCGACGACGACCTTGAGCACGCCCGGCCGGTGGGTGACGCTGATCCGCACCCGCTTGGCGGCCGCGTGCTTGGCCGCGTTGGCCAGCAGTTCGGCCACGGAGAAGTAGACCGCCGACTCCAGCGCCGCGTCGGGCCGCCCGATCAGGCCGACCTCGACGTCGGTGGGCACCGGCGCGTCCATCGCGAGGTCGTCGAGCGCGGCGCCGAGGCCGCGGTCGGCGAGCATCGGCGGCTGGATGCCGTGCACCAGCCCCCGCAGCTCCCGCAGTGCGGCCGCGGACAGGTCACGTGCTCCCGCCAGCTGCCGCCGGACCTCGTCGATGTCGGTGTCGAGCAGCATCTCGGCGGTGCTCAGCGACATCCCGATCGCGATCAGCCGCGCCTGGGCGCCGTCGTGCAGGTCGCGCTCGATCCGCCGCAGCTCCGCGGCCTGCGCGTCGATGGCCGCGGCCCGCGTCGCGAACAGCCGCTCGACCCGCCGCGTCAGCAGCGTGCGCTCGTCCGGCGCCAGCAGCCACCGCGTCCAGGCCTCGTGCAGGCTGACCGCGCCCGGCGCGGCCACCAGGCCCAGCACCAGCAGCGCCAGGCCGGCCACGGCGGTCCCGGCCACCCCGGCCGGGGTGTCCATCGGCAGCGGGAAGTACCACTCGCCGGTCGCCAGGTACGGCGCGGTCAGCGGCGAGACCAGCAGGAACGCCCCGAACGCGGCCAGCGCGACCGGGACGGCCGCCAGCACGCCGCCCGTGAGCGGGTTGACCACCAGCCAGCACAGGTCGCGCCAGGTGGCCGGGTCGGTGAAGAACCAGCGGCCGCGGCGCTGGGCGAGGGAGATCCAGCGGGACTTGTGGAAGTCGTAGCCGTTCCAGTACCACCCGTTTTCGGTGCGCTCCAGCGCCGGCAACGGGAGGTACGGCGATTCGATCGCGCGGCCGTAGAGCGCGGGCGCGCTTTTCCGGGAAAGGGCGGGCAGCACCCGGCACGCGGGAATGGCGACCAGCACGGTGAGCCCCGCGGCGGCGACGTATTCCGGCAGCCAGATCACCGCGGGCAGCGTGAGAACGCACACCTGCGCCGCCGCGAAGAGGACGAGAACGACCAGTCGCGCCATTCCGGCGAAGCCGCGCCGGACGGCCGACGCGCTCCGCTGGGGAATCGTCGACATCGGCAGATCATACTCTCCGCGGGAGAGTGTTCCCGGTCGGCTCATCGCGTCCCCCATCCGCCTGAGGCGGCCCGATCGGGCCCGCTCGCACTCGAGGTCGTCCCAGTCTGGGGCGCCCCGAGCGGGGAGACAATCGGCTTGGCCCACACATAGGGGTATAGCCAGCCATACCCCTATGTTCGGTCTAACAGGCTCACGCCGACCAGCATCGCGACACTACCGTTGTCCAAGCAAGCGGCGCCACGCCTCGAGCGAATGGCACCGGAAACGCGAACGAACTCGCGAACACCCAGGAGCAGCAATGAACGAGGCCGGCATCCAGCGCACCCAAGCGGGTACGCAGTCCCCTTCGGAACCCCGGAACCCGCGGCTGGCGCTGTTCGCTTCCGCCGCATTCGACCTGATCGTCCCCCTCGCCGTCTACTACATCCTGCGCCAGAACGGCGTCCCGCTGTTGACCGCGGCGATCATCGGTGGCATCGTCCCGGTCGTCCGCACCGTGTACGTCTTCGCCCGGTACCGCAAGATCGACGGGCTCGGCCTCTTCATGGTGACGATGATGGTCATCGGCACCGCGGTTTCGCTGATTTCCGGCGACGCGCGGTTCTTCTTCGCCAAGGACGGCTGGCTCACGGCCATGTTCGGCATCTGGATGCTGATCACGCTGTTCTTCGAAAAGCCGTTCTTCCTGCACGCCGGGGTCAGCATCGCCCGCACCAAGCGGGGCGGCGCCGGCGCGGAGGTCTGGGAGCGCCGCTGGGACACCGAGCCCAAGATGCGCCACGGCCTGCGCCTGCTGACGGTCGTCTTCGGCGTCGGCATGATCGTCGACGCCGTCGTCCGCGTCGTGCTCGCCTACTCCCTGCCGCTCGACGACATCAACCTGGTGACGACCGTGCAGTGGATCGTGGTCCTCGGCGGGCTCATCGGCTTCATGGCCTACTACACCCGCAAGCACGACCTGCGTGCCTGAGGGCCCCCGGCCGACCACCGCACTCCGAGGAGCTTTCCCATGGCACACATCGCGCTGCTGAACATCCCCGCGTACGGGCACGTCATGCCGACGCTGGACGTGGCCGCCGAACTGGTCCGCCGCGGTCACCGCGTCACCTACGCCACCACGGACCAGTTCGCCGACCTCGTGGCGCCGACGGGGGCCCGGGTCCTGCGCTACGAGTCGTCCTTGACGCCGAAGCCGCGCACCGAGGACCCGCCCGCCGACTTCGCCGCCTGGCTGCCGCTGGTGCTGGTCATGGAAAGCACGGCGACCATCCCGGTGTTCGAAGCGGCTTTCGCCGACGACGTGCCGGACCTGATCCTGTACGACCGCACCGTTTACGCGACGGGACGGGTGCTCGCCGCGAAGTGGGGCGTGCCCGCGGTGGAACTGTTCCCGTCCTTCGCCTACAACGACCACTGGTCGCTGGCGAAGTTCCTCGGGGAAGAAAACGGTTTCAGCGAAGACCACCCGGCCCGCGTGGCGTTCCGCGAGAAGATCGCGGAACTGACCGCGGCGCACGGCGTCCCGGAGATCTCCCCCGCCGACTTCGCCATCGGCCGCGAGCAGTTCGCGCTCGCGTTCGTGGCGAAGGAGTTCCAGTACCACGGCGAAACCTTCGACGACCACTTCGCGTTCGTCGGCCCGTGCCTGGGCGACCGGACGTTCCAGGGCGACTGGCAGCCGCCGTCGGACGGCAAGCCCGTGCTGCTGGTTTCGCTCGGCACGGCGTTCAACGACCGCCCGGACTTCTTCCGGGCCGTGGTGACGGCGTTCACCGGTGAAAACTGGCACGTCGTGCTGTCGATCGGCACCCTCGACCCGGCCGAACTGGGCGAGCTGCCGCCGAACTTCGAAGCGCACGCCTCGGTGCCGCAGCTGGCGGTGCTGAAGCACGCTTCGGCCTTCATCACCCACTCCGGCATGGGCGGGACGATGGAGGCGCTGTACTTCGACACGCCGATGGTGTCGCTGCCGCAGAGCGTCGAGCAGGCCGCCGTGGCCCAGCGCGTCGCCGAGCTCGGCCTCGGCACGAACCTCGCCGGCCAGGAGCCCACCCCGGAACTGCTGCGCGAAGCCGTCAGCGCCACGGCGAGCGACGAGAGGATCGACGCCGCCGTCGCCGCGATGAGCGCGAAGGTGCGCACGGCCGGCGGTGCCGTGCGCGCCGCCGACGAGCTCGAGCGGTACCTCAAGCACGTTTCCTGACCCGCTGGTCCGTTTTCCGGACCAGCCGCCAGTGGGGAAGGGCCGAGGTTGTCCCCCAGCACCACGGCCCTTCCTCACCCCCGTCTGCCCTTTCGACCCTGATTTCCTGGAGGACCAGCGTGCAGGACGCTGTGGTGGTGCGGGACCTCGTGAAGAGGTACCCGAAAGCAGAACGGCCTGCGGTCGACGGCCTCGGCTTCACGATCGCCGCGGGCGAGGTCTTCGGCCTGCTGGGCCCCAACGGCGCGGGCAAGACGACGACGGTCAGCATGCTGACCACGCGCGCGCTGCCGACGTCCGGCCGGGCCGAGGTGGCCGGCATCGACGTCGTCAAGGACGCGACCGCGGCCCGCCAGGTGCTGGCGGTGGTGCCGCAGCGCAACAACCTCGACCAGTCGCTGACGGTACGGCAGAACCTACTGTTCCACGCCGCTTACCACGGCATGGGACGGGCGCAGCGCCGCCGCCGGGCCGACGAGCTGATCGAGTGGATGGGCCTGGGCCCGCGGGCGAAGGCCCGGGTGGACGAGATGTCCGGCGGCCAGGCGCAGCGCGTGATGATCGCCCGGGCGCTGATGCACCAGCCGAAGGTGATGTTCCTCGACGAACCGGCGACCGGGCTGGACCCGCAGTCGCGGTTGTTCGTGCACGAGCGCGTCGCCGAGCTGACCGCGGAGGGCGTCACCGTCGTGGTCACGACGCACGACATGGAAGAAGCGGCCAAGCTGTGCGACCGGGTCGGCATCGTCGACCACGGCAAGCTGCTGGCCCTCGACACGACCGAAGCGCTGACCCGGTCGCTGCCCGGCAACACGACGCTGACCGTGGGCGTCACGCTCGCCGACGCGCCCGCCGAAGCCGTCGGCAAGGAACTGGAGCTGGTGCCCGCCGTCGTCCGGGTCGAGCGGCTCGCCGCGACCGGCCGGGCCGCGGCCGACGAAAGCGCCGTCCAGTTCCGCCTCTACACCGAAGCGGACCCGGCGTCGCTGCTGCCCGGCGTGCTGGCCGTGCTGGGCCGTGAGCGGTGCGAGGTCACCGGCATCTCGTTCGGCAAGCCGACCCTCGAAGACGTGTTCATCTCCATCACCGGACGGGATCTCCGATGACCGCCACGACGCTCACCCCGCAGCCCGGGCTCGGCACCGGGACCGGCCAGGCCGGGAACCCCAGCCAGGCCCGCGCGTTCCTCGCCGTGCTCGGCCGCGACTGCTTCGTCACCGGGCGCGAGCTGCTGCCGTTCCTGGCGCAGATGCTGATCCAGCCGCTGTTCCTGCTGTTCATCTTCGGCAAGGTGCTCTCGCAGATCGGGTACGCGGGCGCCGGGTACGCCCAGATCCTGCTGCCCGGCATGGTCGCGATGAACGCGTTCACCGGGGCGCTGCAGAACACCGCGCTGCCGCTGGTGCTGGACTTCTCCGTGACCAGGGAGATCGAGGACAGGCTGCTGGCGCCGCTGTCGATCCGCCTGGTGGCGGTGGAGAAGATGCTGTTCGGCGCGATCCGCGGCGTCATCGCCGGCCTGGTGATGATCCCGATCGGCCTGCTCATCCTCGACGGCGTCAGCTGGGACGTCGCGGCCCTGCCGGGCGTGGCCGGCGTGGTCGCGCTGGGTTCGCTGGCCGGCGCGGCGGTGGGCATGGTGCTGGGCACGATCGTTCCGCCCCGGCACATCAACCTCGTCTTCACGATCCTGCTGGTCCCCCTGATCTTCACCGGTTCCGGCCAGTTCCCGTGGCTCAGCCTGTCCGGTTTGCGGTGGTTCCAGGTGATCTGCGCGGCCAACCCGCTCACGTACGTGTCGGAGGCGCTGCGCCGGCTGGTGATGCCGACCCAGGTCGAGTCGATCCCGCTGTGGATCTCCCTGGTGGTCATGGTGGCCGCGACGGCGCTCTTCGGCTTCTTCGGGATCCGCGGGTTCCTCAAGCGCGCCCTGGACTGACGCCGGGTAACCGGGCGGATGCGCCGGCGGTACGGTTGGACCACCCAGCCCCGGCCCCGCCCGGCCCGGAAACCCAGGAGCGGTTCGTGCGCGTTGTCCTCGCGGAGGATCTCTACCTGCTTCGAGACGGCATGACCCGCCTGCTCGAGGCGAAGGGGTTCTCCGTGGTGGCCGCGGTCGGCAACGCGACCGAGCTGCTCAAGGCGATCGACGACCACGAACCGGACATCGCGGTGGTGGACGTCCGGCTCCCGCCCGGTTTCAGCGACGAGGGGATCCGCGCCGCGCTGGCGGCGCGGAAACAGCGTCCCGGGTTGCCGGTGCTGGTGCTCTCCCAGCACGTGGAGCAGACGTACGCGCGCGAGCTGCTGGCCGACGGCACGGGCGCGATCGGGTACCTGCTGAAGGACCGCGTGCTCAACGCGGACCAGTTCGTGGACGCGCTGCGCATGGTGGCCGCGGGAGGCACGGCGATGGACCCCGAGGTGATCTCGAAGCTGCTGGCCAGCCGGTCCCGCCGAGACCCGCTGGACGCGCTGACGCCCCGGGAGCGGCAGGTGCTGGAGCTGATGGCGGAAGGCCGCTCGAACGCGGCCATCGCCCAGCGGATGGTGATCAGCGAAGCCGCGGTGGGCAAGCACACGGCGAGCATCTTCACCAAGCTGGACCTGGCGCAGCACGAAGACGACAACCGCCGGGTGCTGGCGGTGCTGACGTACCTGAGCAGCAAGGTCCCGAAGCCCTGACGAAGAAGGCCCGCAGCCGGTGGCTGCGGGCCTTTCCGTGCTCAGCTCGCGATCAGCAGCCGTAGAACTTCCGGACCCGGGAAGTGATGTACTCCTGGTCGGCTTCCGTCAGCGAGGTGTACGTCGGCAGGTACAGCCCCTCCTCCGCGAACCGGTTCGCCTTCAGCGACGACCACACCGGATCCAGGTACATCGGCTGCCGGCTCATCGGCTTGAAGAACACCCGCGTTTCGATCCCCTCGCCAGCGAGGAACTCCCTGAGCTCCTCACGCCGCGAGCACAGCAGGTCGTACATCCACAGCACGTCCCGGCGCGGCATGAGCGTGACCCCGGGGACGTCCCGCAACGCGGCGTCGTACCGAGCCTCGATCTCCGAGCGCAGCGCGAGGATCGAGTCCAGCTTGCCCACCTGGGCGACCGCCACGGCCGCCTGGAGGTTGGTCATCCGGAAGTTGTAGCCGATCTTCTTGTGCAGGAACGTGTGGTCGCGGTTGAAGGCCATGCCCCGCAGGTGCTTCATCTGCTCGGCCAGCCGCGCGTCCGACGTGAGGCAGATCCCGCCTTCGCCCGACGCGATGATCTTGTTGGCGAACAGCGAAAAGCAGGCGATGTCCCCGACCGGGCGCACGCCGTGCGCCTCCGCGGAATCCTCCACCACGCGCAGGTTGTATTCGTAGGCCAGCTCCATGACGGCGTCCATGTCGCACCGGCGGCCGTAGACGTGCACCGGCATGATCGCCTTGGTGCGCGGGGTGATCTTCGCTTCGATGAGCGAGACGTCGATGTTCAGGTCGTCTCCGCAGTCGACGAACACCGGGGTCGCGCCGGTGTAGGTCACCGCCCACGCGGACGCGATCATCGTGAACTCCGGGACGATCACCTCGTCACCGGGGCCGATGCCGAGCGCGCGCAACGCCAGCGTCAGCGCCGTCGTGCCGGACGAGCACGCCACGCCGTGCTCGACCCCGTTGTAGGCCGCGAACGACTCCTCGAACCGGGCCACGTACGGGCCCTGCGAGGAGATCCAGCCGCTCGTGACGGCTTCGGTCACGTTGGCCAGCTCGGCTTCGTCCAAGTACGGCTGCGACACCGGGTACCTGACGGACATGTCCTTCCCTTCCCCAGCCACGGAATCGGTCACCGGACCGCGGCCAGCACGGCGTCGGCCGCGGCCGACGCCCCGCCCGCCGATCGGAAGCGGTCCGCCCAGTCCTCGGCGTTCGCCGTGAACTCCTTCTCCTCCAGCACCCTCCGCAGCTTGGCGACGATCGCGTCCGCGGACACCGTCTCCTCGTGGGAAAGCACGAGCCCGCAGCCGCTGTCGAGGACGCGGGCCGCGTGGTCGTGGCAGTCCATCCAGAACGGCTGCACGAGACCGGGCTTGCCGAAGTAGACGCCTTCGTACGCGCTGTTGCCGCCGCCGTGGTTGTAGTAGACGCGCACGTGCGGGTGGGCCAGCACGTCGAACTGCGACGGCACCCAGTTCTCCAGCCGCACGTTCGGCGGCAGGTCCGCCGGCAGCAGCGCGCGCTGCGCCTTGGGCAGCTTCCACAGCACGTGGTGTTCCGGCCCGAGCTTCCGCGCGGCTTCGGCGATCGCCGTCACCTGGGGCGCGGTCAGCCGCATGTGGGTGCCGAACGCCAGGTAGACGACCGACTCGTGCTCGTCGAGCCACGCCGACAGCGCCGGGTCCGGCTCCACCGCTTCGGGCAGCGGCGGCACGACCGGGCCGACCATCTTCAGGTGCGACGGCGCCGCGGCGAACGGGTACTCCATGCCGAACACCGAGTAGGCCAGGATCGCCTGCGCGCGGTCGGCGTAGGTGGACTGGCCCGCGGTCGCGTTGAGGATGCCGGCTTCCTTGCGGGCCTTGGTGAACTGCACCGCGGGCACCTTCGTCAGCATGCCGAGCAGCAGCCGCAGCCGGAACCCGAGGTTCGCCAGCTTCTGCCGCCCGGAAAGGTCACGCGGCAGCCCGGTGTTCGGGCTCGGGTAGCTCAGCGGCAGGCGGTCGGCGAAGACCTCGCTCACCGAGATCGGCACGCTGTAGACGTACGGGATGTTCCGGGCGATCGCCGCGTCGGTCGGGTAGACGCTGGAGGAGTCGATGACCATCAGCGCCGGCTCGACCTCGTCGACTACGGCCAGCGCGCGCTCGTACATCGTCACCATGATGCTCGCGTCGGTGACGCCGCTCAGGTAGGCGATCACGTTCTGCGGCCGCGCGGTGAGGGCGCCGGGCTTCGCGGGCTGCGTCGCGGCGGCGTAGAGCTCCGGGTTCCACTCGCCCGGCGGGCGCTCGAGGCGCTCCCCGAACGAAACGAACTTCACCGGGTTGTCGGCGGAGATCGCCTCGACGGCCGCGCGACGGTCCTCAGTGGACGCGAAGTACAGGTCGGGTACGCCGCGGCGGGCGAGCTCGCCCGCAATGACCAGCAGCGGGTTGATCATGCCGGCGTCGGCGATCGACGCGAACAGGATGGGGGCCATCGTCTCACCAGCTCCCGGCGAGCATCAGCTCGCTGTACTTGTGCTCGTTCGACGCCTTGCGCAGGTCGGCCTCGACCATCATGCGCATCAGCTCTTCGAAGTCGACCGACTGCTTCCAGCCGAGCTCGGCACGCGCCTTTTCCGGGTTGGCGCAGAGGGTTTCGACCTCCGCGGGCCGCACCAGGGCCGGGTCGATGACGACGTAGTCGTGCCAGTTCAGGTCCACCGCGTCGAAGGCGATCTGGACGGCGTCGCGCACCGAGTGCATTTCGCCGGTGCCGACCACGTAGTCGGTCGCCGTGTCCTGCTGCAGCATCAGGTGCATCGCGCGGACGTAGTCGCCGGCGAAACCCCAGTCGCGCACGGCGTCCAGGTTGCCGAGGTACAGCTTGTCCCGCAGGCCCAGCTTGATCTCCGCCACCGCCATCGTGATCTTGCGGGTGACGAACTCGGCCCCGCGGCGCGGCGACTCGTGGTTGAACAGGATCCCGGAAACCCCGAACATGCCGAAGGATTCGCGGTAGTTCTTGGTGATGAAGTGCCCGTAGGTCTTCGCGACGCCGTAGGGGCTGCGCGGGTGGAAGATGGTCTGCTCGTTCTGCGGGGTCTCGGCCACCTTGCCGTACATCTCCGACGACGACGCCTGGTAGAACCGCATCCCGCCGCCACCGGTCGGCCGGGACTTGTCCAGCCCGCACACCATCCGGACCGCTTCGAGCACCCGCAGCACGCCCATGCCGTTCACCTCGGTGGTGAGTTCCGGCTGCTGCCAGGACATCGGCACGAACGAGATGGCCGCCAGGTTGTAGACCTCGTCCGGCTGCACCAGGTCCACCGCGGACACGAGGCTGACCTGGTCCATCAGATCCCCCTCCACGAAGTGGAGATCGGAGACCAGCCTGCTGATCCGCGACTTGCGCGGGTTCGCCTGGCCGCGGACCAGGCCCCAGACCTGGTAACCCTCGGCCAGGAGGTGTTCGGCCAGGTACGACCCGTCCTGTCCGGTGATCCCGGTGATCAACGCACGCTTCGCCATGAATGTGTGCCTTCCTGTGCCACGTAACGGATAGAGGCCCCCGCCGTGGCGTCGTCCGGCCGCCTTGCGAGCAGCTCCGGTGAACCCTGCCGCCGCGAAAATCGCGCTGTACCGCCGAATCCGCGTCCGGTGGTCGGCAACGACGTCCACGCTCGCGCTCGCCGCTCGCGAAGTCAAGGAGATCGGCGCCAAGTCAATGGCCCCGCCCCTACCCCTCCCGGCCGGGCCTAGGGGCGGGGCGGAAACCTAGGGGTGGGGCCGAAAACGCGCGAAGGAGCCGGGGCCCGCGCGAGGCGGGTCCCGGCTCCTTCACCTCGGGCTCAGCGCACGGGCGGCACCGGGCGCAGCGGGCGGCGCACCGGGGGCACCCCCTGGTGGTTGACCGCCACGGGCTGGCGGGCGGGCGTACCCGGCAGCCGCTCCTGCTGCTCCGGCACCCGCAGCTGCGGCTCTGACGCCAGATCGCGGCGCCGGGTGACGCTCAGCTTGCGGTAGACCCGCGTCAGGTGCTGCTCCACCGTGCTGACCGTGATGTAGAGCCGGCTCGCGATCTCCCGGTTGGTGTGGCCGCGGGCGGCGAGCCAGCCGACCCGCTGTTCGGCGTCGGTCAGCAGCTTGACGTCGGCGGGCGCCACCGCGCCGCGCAGGGACACCACGACGTCGTCGTTGCCGCCGTCGAGGAAGGACCTCCGCAGCAGCTCCGCCCCGCACTCCTTGGCCAGCGCCCGCGCGTCCCGGCTGGCCGTGCGCACCACGGCGGGGTCGGCGCTCGCCCGGCTCAGCTCGGCCAGCGCCCGGGCCAGTTCGAGCTTGGCCCCGGACTTTTCCAGCACGTCGACCGCTTCCTGCAGCAGCTTCGGCCGCCGGACCGGGTCGGCCACGAGCGCCAGCGTCCGCAGCGTGATGCCCCGCGTGCGGTCGCCGCAGTCCGGGCCGAGCTTCGCCGCCTGCTCCTCGGCGAGTTCGCGGGCCTTTTCGCGGTCACCCAGCTTCAGGTAGACCTCGGCGGCGCTGGAGCGCCACGGCACCAGCGCCGGCTGGTCCAGTTCCCAGCGCGCCATCTGCTCCCCGCACGCGAGGAAGTCGTTCAGCGCGGTCGGGAGCCGGCCCGTCGCGAGGTAGTAGTGCCCCCGCGCGTGCAGGTAGTGCAGGCCGAACCGGGTCTCGCCGAGCGCGTCGGGCACCGGCTGGTTGAGCAGCTCCGCCGCCTCGTCGAACCGGCCCATCTCGGTCAGCGCCGCCAGCAGCGTGGCCAGCGGGGCGCCCACCCCGATGCCCCACGCTTCCGGCGTCATCTTCGTCAGCGCGATCTTCGCGTTGCGGGCCGCGAGCGGCAGGTCTCCCTGGCGGAGGGCGACCTCGGCGCGCAGTTCCGCCAGCGACGCCTGCCACGTCGGGGCCGGGCGCCCGGCGGCCTGCGCCATCAGGTGCTCGGACCAGGTCGCGGCCTTGTCGAGGCGCTCGGCGTAGATCAGCACCGTGGCGGCGAACACCAGGTGCCGCAGGCTGGTGTCGGTCATCCGGGTGCCTTCCAGCACCTGCTCGGCGTCGAGCACGGCGGCCTCGGTCGGGCCTTCGCGCACGGCGCTGGTCAGCGCGTCGACGGCCTTCTGCTGCGAGTTCACCACGAGCCCGAGCCGCGGCGCGGCCGGGTCACCCGCGCAGGTCGCGAGCATCGGCTCGACGAGGTGCCGCATCCCCGGCACCGAGCTGGCCAGCCACGAGTCGAGCGTGAGCAGCTCGCCGCGGGTGCGCCGGTCGGTGGAGTCGACGAGGTCGCCGAAGGCGTTCGCGATCTCCACGGCCTCGTCGACCCGGCCGAACCAGAGCAGGAACTCGAAGATGCCGACCACCCGGATACCCGGCAGGTGCCCGGCGCGGGTGGCGTCCACCAGCTCCGGCAGCCGCCGCATCGCCTTCGCCGGGGTCGTTCGCCACTCGATGCCGGCCATCGACGCCTTGGCGATCGCGCGGTCGCGGTCGTCGGTGCAGCAGCGGCTGGCCAGCGCGATGCAGGCGCGGGCCAGTTCGACGTCGTCCTCGAGCAGCGCTGCTTCCGACGCCTCGGACAGCAGGTGCTCGGTCCACGGCTCGTCCAGGTTCCCCGCCACGACGTGGGCGGCGATGGCGGTCGGCCGGGCCCCCTGGTCGAACAGCAGGCGCGCGGCCTGCCCGTGGAGGGCGGAGCGGACCGCCGGGTCGAGCTCGTCGAGCACCGCGACGCGGGCCTCGACGTGGCGGAACCGGTGCCCGTCGAGGACACCGGCCGACTCCAGCGCCTTGCGCACCGGCTCGGCGGTGGCCGGTGCGAAGGAGACCATGCCGCCCGCCAGCGGGATCGGCGACTGCTCGCCGTCGCCGAGGACGGCGAGCGCCCTGGCGAGTTCGAGCGCCCGCGGCTCGCTGGAGTGCAGGCAGCTGAGCACCGCGTGCCGGTAGGCGGACCCGGCGACGATCCCGCCCGCGCCCGCCGCCTTGGTGTCCTGCACCAGGGCGGTGGCCAGCAGCGGGTTGCCGCCGCTGACCGCGAAGCACTCCGCGGCCAGCGCGTGGGCCTTGCCTTCGTCGAGCTTGCCCGCCAGCAGCACGCCGACGCCGTTGCGGGACAACGGCGCCAGCCGCAGCTGGCGGCAGTGCGGCCGCCGCATCAGGTCGACGTGGCGGACCGGGCGCCGTTCGCCGGGATCCGCGCGTTCGGCGAGCAGCACGAGCACCCGGGCGGGCCGGATGCGCCGCGCCATGTGCTGCAGGAACTGCAGCGACGCGGGGTCGGCGTAGTGGGCGTCGTCGACGCAGATCACCAGCGGGGTCTCGGCCGACCAGCCGATCACCGCGCTGGACAGGCGGTGCAGGAACCGGCTGTCCAGCAGCGTCGCGTCGGCTTCGGCGTCCTCCACGTACGCCGAAACCTGCTCGACGATGTCCGCGCGGACACCCGGGGTGTGCACCAGCTGGGAAACGACGCCGAGACCGACGGCGGTTTCCGACCGGGCACCGGAGGCGGACAGGACGACCGCGCCGGTACCGGCGGCCTGCCTGCCGAACTCCTCCAGCAGGGCCGTTTTCCCGCTGGCGACCGGACCGAGGACGAGGCCGACACCGCCGGCCCCGGAATGGCAGTCGGCGAGCATCTGACTCAGCGTCGCCGTTTCGAAGTCACGTTCGATGAGCATGACGGAACTTCCCCCAGAAATTCTCTGTGTGGTGGACTCCTTCGATCCACGGCCGGAACGACGGCCCCCAGGCCGCTGACTCCGGTTTTTTCCGTGAATCAACAGCACAGCCACGCGTGCGGGCAGCCGAATGGCGCCGCACGCATTGCTTCACGGCAATCTCACGGCACGCCGCTCCCCAACGGCGCCTGCCGGCGATTGCGAACTCGACCGGCTCGCGCATGAGCCGGCTTCAGTGTCTATTCGGTGTCCCTACGAAGGACAGCGATAACCGTTCATCAGACGAACCTTTCCCCAGACCCCAGATCCCCGCAGTTTCCCGGTTGGGTGATTACTGCCCCGATCACCCGGTCTCCCGCGAGGAGATAACGAACCAGAAGCTACCACCTGCCCCTACGTGCCGCAACGAGCCACGAAGGGGGTTCACCGGACCGCGATGTCCGTTTGGTCCCGTTCGGCGGGACCTCCCGCAAACCCGTCCCGACCAGCGTTTACCACGGGGAAACGCCGGTCGTCGGGCAAGGATCGAAAGTAGGTGGGCGTTATGAGCCGCACCACTTGTTCCGCGCCGAGGCGCGCACTTATTTCCGGCGCAGTTGAAATCGCCCGAAGGAAACAGAATGTGAACAGTTTTTTGACGGGCGCCGCGTCCACGGACCGGGACGCGGCGCCCACCGCGGTCAGACCTTCGCCGGAACCCGGCCCTCCTTCGAGAAGTACCCGCGGACGCGCTTCGAGCAGAGCAGCAGGAACAACACGAGCAGCACGACGGCCTGGACGACCTGGCCGGCCCGCATCCAGTCCGGGAACTCGGCCGAGACGACGAGGTACACGAGACCGGCCAGCCCGAGCACGGTCACCAGCATCACGCGGACCCACGTGCGCCGCCTGCCGAGCTTGAGCCGCGCGGCCAGCCGGACGTAGACGATGGCGATGACCAGCACCGACACCGGGCGGATCCACAGGACGCTTTCGAGCGAAGCGCGCGTCCCGGCGTGGTCGGCCGGGTCGGCCTGGCCGGTCTGCTCCCAGTGCAGCACCTGGTAGTCGAGGATGCCGTCCTTGTTCAGGAAGGTCAGGACCGCGAAGGCGATGCTGATCAGCAGGTTCAGGTAGAGCAGGAAGATGATCGGCCGCAGCACGCGGTCGGTCGAGGGCGTGGTCGCCATGGTTTCCCCAGTTCAGTCGTGCGCGGTGGCACGTTCGACGATGCGGACGAGTTCGGCCGCGTAGGCGGCGACGTCGATCCCCGGACGGCGGATCGATTCGGTGTGGAAGCCGTCTATGGCCTGGCGGATGGTGATCGCCATGACGCGCGGGTCGAACCGGCCGAAATCGCCGGTCCGCTGACCCTCGCGCAGGCAGACCTCCAGGACGTCGATGGCGCCGTGGTACCACTCGCCGGTGCCGCCGTCGGCTTCGCCGCCGGGGGCCCCGCCGTGTCGGAGGCTTTCGAGCAGCGCGGTGAGTTCGATCGGGTGCTCGGCGATGAACGCCAGGTTCGACTCGATGTAGACCCGCAGCTCCGCCGCCGGCCCGTCCACCGCGTCGATCCGCTCCCGCATGTACGCGAGGCTCGTGGTCAGCACGTCCCGGACGACTTCGGCGATCAGGTCCGCCTTGCCGTCGAAGTGGTAGGAGATCATGCCGGTGCTGCTCAGCCCGGCACGCTTCGCGATCTGCCCGAACGATGCCTTCGCGTACCCGAGTTCACCGATGGTTTCGATCGCCGCGCGGACTATCTGCGCCCGCCGGGCGGTCTCGGTGAACGTTTTTGCTTGCATGAGCAAAAGGTAGCATGGTCGAGCAAACAATCGCCAGAATGCCGTCTTTCCGCAATCGCGCGATTGCGGTACGTGTCGATCATTCCCGGGAATTGAGAAGGCCGCCCCGGGGAGACCCCGTGGGCGGCCTTCACGCGCGGCCGGCGTGCCGGTGGAGCAGCTCCGGCGGGCAGGCAGCGACTGGCCCCGGGCAGCGCCGACTCGGCCCCACCGCCCCCGGAGCGGCCTTCACGGCGTCGAGCGGGCTGGACGGGTGCCGCGGTGGACGCGCGCGTCAGCTCCCTGCCGCCGGCGGGTGCGCGAAGGTCGCGAATGACTCATTCGGGACCTCCGACGTCCCGAATGAGTCATTCGCGACCACCACGACCGCGGCCGAACGGTGCGGCCGGCCTACTCGGTCACCTGGCGCGCGGTCGCCATCGCGCGCTCGGTCTCCCAGAACGCCCGCATCGACCGGATCAGCCCGTCTTCGCCGACGCGGTAGACGAACACCCCGTCGGTGTCGACGCGGTAGCCGCCCGGCAGGTACGTCGTGATCGTGCCGACGTTGGCCACCTCGTCGCCCGCCGCGTGCGAGTCGCGGATGACGAATTCGAAGCGCTCCACGTTCGCGATCGTCTTGTCCCAGAACGCGCTGATCCCGTCGGGGCCGTGGTGCCCCTTGCCCTCTTCGTCGAAGAAGGACGGCCCGACCGGGTCCTCGACCACCCCGTCCGGCGCGAACAACGCCAGCCACGCCTCCTTGTCACCCGCCGCCGCCGCGGTCATCGACGCGAACGCCGCGCGCCGCGCGGGCGGCTGCTCCGCCGATGTGTCCCAGCTGACCTGCACGCCCACGGCAGTCACTCCTCGAACTTCGCGATGATTTCGGCCCCGAACTTGCGGATCGATTCGAGCTTCGGCTCGACCGGCGCGTCGAACCCGACGCCGTCGAACACCCACGGCATGGTGATGATGTCCGTGACGCCGACCTCCGCCTGCTCGCGGTAGCCGTCGAGGCCGAACCGGTCGATGCAGACCGCCTGGTACTCGAACGGGTCGTCGGCGCGGCCGCGCTCGGCCAGCAGCTCCTTGAGCCGGGCGATGGTGTCGCGCAGCTCCTCGAGCTTCATCATCGCCGACGACCAGCCGTCGGCGACCCGCGCGGCGCGCTTGAGCGCGACCTCGGTGTGCCCCCCGATGTAGAACGGGACGCGCGAAGGCGGCGCCGGGCTCATCTGGATCTTGTCGAAGTCGTAGAAGTCGCCGTGGTACTCGACCATGCCGCCGTCGAGGATCAGCCGCAGCACGTCGATGGCCTCGTCGACGCGCTTGCCGCGCTTCTCGAACGGCACGCCGCAGTACTCGAACTCCTGCGGCAGCCAGCCGACGCCGAGCCCGAGGCCGAACCGGCCGCCGGTGAGCACGCTCGCCGAGCCCACCTGGCGCGCCAGCAGCACCGGGTTGCGCGAGCCGAGCTTGAGCACCGACGTGTAGAAGTTGATCCGGCTGGTGACCGCCCCCATCGACGCGGTGGCGACGAGCGGGTCGACCCACGGGGTCTCCCCGGTCCAGAAGCGACTGCCGTCGGGGGTGTACGGGTAGTCCGTGTCCACCGTTTCGGCGTAGAAGAGCGAGTCCGGCAGGGCGATGGAGGCGAAGCCGGCCTCTTCGGCGGCCCGGGCGAGCTCGCCCAGCTGATCGAGGGGGTTCATCGCGATCGACAGGGTGAACTTCATGGTGTCGAACTATAACGTGTTCTAGTTTGCTCGGCCAGCTCTGACGGTGTGCCGGATCACTCGCCGGGAACCCTCCGCGTAACGTCCGCGTTGTCCGAATCAGAAGGTGACTTCCGGTCACCCGAGCCCCGAACTTCTGGGAGTGGTCCATGGGCACCGCGATCTTCCTGATCGTGCTCGTCGTCGTGATCGTCGGTGGCGGCCTCTATTTCTCGCGGCAGCGCGCCGCGGCCCGGCAGCGGGAGCTGGACGACGCCAAGGCCGACGCCCGGCGCCTCGTCGAGCGGCTCGGCGGTCAGGTCCTCAACCTCACCGGCAACGACACCGCGTCGATGCAGGCGATGGCGGACGCCGCCGAGCGCTACAACGCGGCCGGCTCGCAGATGGAGCAGGCACGCACGATCGAACAGGCCCGGCTGGTGAAGGACACCGCCGTCGAAGGCCTCTACTACGTCCGCGCGGCGCGCGTCGCGATGGGCATGGACCCCGGCCCGCAGCTGCCGGAGGAGGCCGAGCGCGAGCGCGCCGGCAAGGTCACCGAGCGCCGCGACGTCGACGTGGAGGGCCAGCACTACGCGGCCTCCCCCGAGGCGGGCCAGGACACGCCGTACTACTACCCGGGCGGCCGCGTGGCCGGGCGCCCGGTCCCGCAGGGCTGGTACAGCGAGCCGTGGTGGAAGCCCGCGCTCGTGGCCGGCGCCTGGGGCCTCGGCTCGATGTTCCTGTTCAGCGCGATGTTCTCCGGCATGGGCGGCATCGCCAGCGCCTCGGCCTGGGAGTCGGGCTACGACGCGGGCCAGCAGGACGCCCTCGAGTCCGGCGACGCGGGCGGCGACGGCGGTGGTGACGGCGGCGGCGACTTCGGCGGCGGAGACGGCGGCGGCGACTGGGGCGGCGGCGGTTTCGACGGCGGCGGCTTCGACGGTGGGGGCTTCGACGGCGGCGGCTTCGACTTCTGACCCGCCCCTGCCGCAGCTGGTCGTGAGTGTTTAGTCGGGTTAGAACCCGACTAAACACTCACGACCACCGGCACCGAGCGTCAGGCGGGCTGGCAGGTGGGGCACCAGTACAGGTTGCGGCCCACCAGCTCCGAGTTCGCCACCGGCGTCCCGCACACCAGGCACGGCTCACCGGCGCGGCGGTAGACGTAGACCTCGCCGCCGTGGCGGTCCACCCGCGCCGCCCGCCCCATCGCCTCCGGCAGGTGCTCGGGCCGGACCGTGTCGATCCGCCCGACCCGGACGCCGTCGCGCATCAGCACGACCAGGTCCGCCCACATGTCGTCCCACAGCGCCCGGTCCAACGACCGTCCCGGGGTCAGCGGCGCGACGCCGTGGCGGAACAGCACCTCCGCGCGGTACACGTTCCCGACCCCGGCAAGCACCGCCTGGTCCATCAGCAGCGCCGCGATCGACGTCTTCGAGCGCGACACGCGCTCCCACGCCTGGCCGGGCTTCGCGTCACGGCGCAGCGGGTCCGGTCCGAGGCGGGCCTTGATCGCGTCCGCCTGGTCCGGGGTCAGCAGCTCGCAGCGGGTGGGCCCACGCAGGTCCGTCCAATGTGTCCGACCGGCCAGCCGCAGCCGGACCTGGCCGACCGGGTCCGGCGCGGGAAGCGGGGACTCGCCGAACGTGCCGTACAGGCCCAGGTGGATGTGCACGATCCCGTGCGGGCCGTAGTCGTGGAACAGGTGCTTGCCGTACGCCTGCGCGCCGACGAACACCTGACCGTCCAAACGGGACGCTTCGGCGGCGAACCGGCCTTGCGGACTGCTGACCTCGACCGGGGCGCCGGCGTACCGGCGCTTGTGCAGCCGCGCGAGCCGGTGCAGCGTGTGCCCTTCGGGCATCAGGCCTCCGGCAACGCCGGCGGGGTCCCGGTGCGCTCGTAGTCGAGCAGCTGCTGCACGCGGCGGGCGTGCCGCTCTTCCGGCGAGACCTCGGTCGCCAGGAACGCCTCGACGATCTCGGTGGCCTCTTCGGCGGTGTGCATCCGGGCGCCGACGCCGATCAGCTGGGCGTGGTTGTGCTCGCGGCACAGCTTCGCGGTCTCGACGCTCCACGCGAGGCCGGCCCGCGCGCCGGGCACCTTGTTCGCGGCGATCTGCTCGCCGTTGCCGGAGCCGCCGACGACGATGCCGCGGCTGCCCTCGTCGGCCACCACGCGCAACGCCGTCGCGACGCAGAACGCCGGGTAGTCGTCGGCCGCGTCGTAGACGTGCGGACCGATGTCGGTCACCTCGTGGCCCTGCTTCTCCAGGTGAGCCACCAGGTGGTTCTTCAGCTCGAAACCGGCATGGTCGGATCCCAAGTAGACACGCACGGCTGGGAGTCTGCCACCACGCCCGGTTTCGGGCATGCTCCGGGGGTGGGCATCTGGGAGCAATCGGGGCACGACGTGCGGCTCGACTGGGGTGGCGAAGGCGTGGCCGCGCTCGGGCGTGAATGCACGGTCCTGGTGGTCGTCGACGTGCTTTCCTTCAGCACCACCACGGATATCGTGGTCGGCCGCGGCGGCCGCGTGCTGCCGGTGCGGTGGCGCGACGAACGCGGCATCGCGCGGGCGAAGGCGGCGGGCGCGGTCATCGCCGGTGAGGCCGAATTCACGCTGCGGCCCTCGTCTGTGACCGACATCCCGCCGGGGACGCTGCTCGCGCTCCCCTCGCCCAACGGCGCGACCCTGTGCGAAGCGGCCGCGGAGACCGGGGCCGCCGTCCTCGCGGGGTGCCTGCGCAACGCGTCCGCCGTCGCCGCGAAGGCGCACGAGCTGGGCGGGCCGATCGGGCTCGTCGCGGCCGGGGAACGCTGGGGCGTGAACATCTTCGGGTCCGGAGACGCCTTCGGGCCGCTGCGGCCGTGCCTCGAAGACCAGGTCGGCGCGGGCGCGATCGCCGCCGCGCTGGCCCGGCTGGGCCGGTCCCTGTCTCCCGAAGCCGCCCTCGCCGCGCGAAGCGTCGACGTCGATGCCGTGGCGGGCTGCGTTTCGGGGCGCGAACTGACCGGATCGGGCCACGGCGGGGACGTCGCGCTGGCCACGGAGCTCGACGTGAGCCAGGCTGCCCCTGTCCTGAACGAAGGAGTACTGGCATGACCGGCCGCTGGATCGACGTCGCCGACGGCGTGCACGCGCGCCGCTACGAGGAACTGGACCTGACCGTCGGGCTGGTGGTGGGCGCCGAGCGCTGCCTGGTCGTCGACACGCGCGGCGACCTCGAGCAGGGCGCCGAACTGGCCGCGGCGGTACGGGAGATCACGCCGCTGCCCTGGTCGGTCGTGTTCACGCACGCGCACTTCGACCACACGTGGGGCACCGAGGCGTTCACGCCCTGCGCCGTCTGGGCGCACGAAGGCTGCCGCGCCGAGCTGGCCGAATACGCCGAAGACGCGCGCGCCAAGTGGATCGCCTACTACCGCGAAGCGGGCAAGGCCGGCGTCGCCGACGCCATCGCCCGGACGACGTTCGTCGTGCCCGACCACCTGTTCACCGACCGGGCCGAGCTCGACCTCGGCGGCCGCACGGCCGTCCTGCTGCACCCCGGCCGCGCCCACACCGACCACGACGCCGTCGTGCACGTGCCGGACGCGGGCGTCGTCTTCGCGGGCGACGTCGTCGAGAACGCCGAGCACGGCTTCAGCGCGTTCTCCTTCAGCGCGGAGTCCGACCTGACCGCCTGGCCGGACACCCTGGACGCGCTCCTCGCCCTGGAGCCACGGGTGATCGTGCCCGGCCACGGCGACCCGGTCGACGCCGACTTCGTCCGCTACCACCGCCACGGCCTGCACGAGCTGATCGCGCTGAAGGCGGCGATGGGCCGCGGCGAGACGACCGAGGCCGCCGCCGTGGCCGCTTCGCGCTACCCCGGCGACGTCACCCTGGCCGCCCTCGCCACCCCCTGAGGCGCAACTTTCCCTACGAAAGTGACGCCCTCGCCCCCCTGAGGCGCAACTTTCCCTACGAAAGTGGCGCCTCCGGTCGTCAGTCGAAGTTCAGGTCGCCGGTGCGGGTGCGCTTGAGCTCGAAGAAGTCCGGGTAGCTCGCCAGCGCCACGGCGCCGTCGAACACCTTCAGCGCGTCTTCGCCGCGCGGGATGGAGCTCAGGACCGGGCCGAAGAACGCCACGCCGTCGATGTGGATCGTCGGGGTGCCGACGTCCTGGCCGACCGGGTCCATGCCCTCGTGGTGGCTCTTCTTCAGCGCCTCGTCGTACTCCGTCGAGTCCGCGGCGTCGTAGAGCTCGGCCGGCGCGCCGATCGCGGCCAGCGCTTCCTTGATGACCTGGTCGCGGTCCTTGTTGCCCTGGTTGTGGTAGCGGGTGCCGAACTCGGTGTAGTACTCGCGCAGCATCTCTTCGCCCTTGAGCTGCGAGAGCGCCACGGCGACGCGCACCGGGCCCCAGCCCTTCGCCAGGAGCTCCTTGTACTGCTCGGGCAGCTCGTCCCGGCCCTCGTTGAGCACCGACAGGCTCATGATCCGGAAGCGCAGGTCCAGGTTGCGGTGCTTCTCCACCTCGAGGATCCAGCGGGAGGTGATCCACGCGAACGGGCAGATCGGGTCGAAGTAGAAATCGACCTTCGTGGGCTGCTCGGCAGCGGTCATCGGGGTACTCCTGAGTCACGTCTCGATGTGGGCGGACCCCCACACGACGGGCCAACACCCGCGGACCCGAGCTTGTTCCCTTGTCGCCCGGCACCCCGTACCCATGATTGGATGCGGGGAGTTGAAAACCGATACCAACGACCAGAGGTGCCTGTGCCCGCCCCCAACCTGACCCGCGACCAAGCCAAGCTGCGCGCGGATCTGCTCGACGTCACCGCGTACGACATCGAGCTGGATCTGACCGACGGCCACGGCGGTCCCGGGGAGAAGACCTTCGCGTCGACGACGACCGTCCGGTTCTCCAGCGCCCGGGCCGGCGAGAACACGTGGGTCGACATCGTCGCCGACCGCGTGCACTCGGCCACCCTGAACGGCGCGGACGTCGACGTCAGCGCGTACGTCGAGGACAAGGGCATCGCGCTGGCCGGACTGGCCGAGGCGAACGAGCTCACCGTGACCGCCGACTGCCGGTACATGAACACCGGCGAGGGCCTGCACCGGTTCGTCGACCCGGTCGACGACGGCGTCTACCTGTACACGCAGTTCGAGACCGCCGACGCCAAGCGGATGTTCGCCTGCTTCGACCAGCCCGACCTGAAGTCGGTCTACCGGCTCACGGTCATCGCGCCGCGGGACTGGAAGGTCGTCTCGAACACGATGGCCGAGTCCACCGAAGAGACGCCGGAAGGCGCCGTCCGGACGGTGTTCAAGGAGTCCGAACGGCTTTCGACATACCTGGTCGCGCTGATCGCCGGCCCGTACGCCGAGTGGCGCGACGAGTACACCGACGCCCACAAGACCATCCCGCTCGGGATCTACTGCCGCGCGTCGCTGGCCGAGCACATGGACGCCGAGCGCCTCTTCACCGAGACCAAGCAGGGTTTCGGCTTCTACCACGAGAAGTTCGGCACGGCCTACCCGTTCTCCAAGTACGACCAGCTGTTCGTGCCGGAGTTCAACGCGGGCGCGATGGAGAACGCCGGCGCGGTGACGTTCCTGGAGGACTACGTCTTCCGCAGCCGCGTCACCCGCTACGCCTACGAGCGGCGCGCCGAGACGCTGCTGCACGAGATGGCGCACATGTGGTTCGGCGACCTGGTCACCATGCGCTGGTGGGACGACCTGTGGCTGAACGAGTCGTTCGCGACCTTCGCGAGCGTGCTGGCGCAGGCCGAGGCGACCGAGTACAAGAACGCGTGGACCAGCTTCGCGAACATCGAGAAGTCGTGGGCCTACCGGCAGGACCAGCTGCCTTCGACGCACCCGATCGCGGCCGACATCGTCGACCTGCACGCGGTCGAGGTCAACTTCGACGGCATCACCTACGCCAAGGGCGCGAGCGTGCTCAAGCAGCTCGTCGCCTACGTCGGGCTCGACCACTTCCTCGACGGCCTGAAGGTGTACTTCGGCAAGCACGCGTGGGGCAACGCGACGCTGGCCGACCTGCTGGGCGCGCTGGAGGAGGCGTCCGGGCGCGACCTGTCGTGGTGGAGCGCGCAGTGGCTGGAGACGACCGGGCTCAACTCGCTGAGCCCGCGCTACGAGGTCGGCGCGGACGGCAAGTTCACGGCGTTCGCCGTCGTGCAGTCCGGTGCGAAGCCGGGTGCCGGTGAGCTGCGCACGCACCGCGTCGCCGTGGGCGTGTACGACGAGGACGCGAACGGCAAGATCGTCCGGAAGCACCGCGTGGAGCTGGACGTCGACGGCGAGCGCACCGAGGTGCCGGACCTGGTCGGCCTGCCCGCGGGCAAGCTGGTGCTGGTCAACGACGACGACCTGACCTACTGCACGATGCGTCTCGACCCGACGTCGCTCACGACGCTGATCGACCGCGTCGCCGACATCACCGAGTCGCTCCCCCGCACGCTGTGCTGGTCGGCGGCGTGGGAGATGACCCGCGAGGCCGAGCTGAAGGCCCGCGACTTCGTCACGCTGGTGCAGCGCGGCATCCACACGGAAACCGAGGTCGGCGTCGTCCAGCGGCTGCTGCTGCAGGCCCAGACCGCCCTGAACTCGTACGCCGAGCAGAACTGGGCGGCCTCGACGGGCTGGCCGGCATTCACCGGACGGCTGCTGGAGCTGGTCCGCGCCGCGGAGCCGGGTTCGGACCACCAGCTGGCGTTCGTGAACTCGCTGGCGGGCTCGGTCCTGGACGACGCCACGCTGTCGGTGGTGGCCGGCTGGCTCGACGGTTCGGCCCCGCTCGACGGCCTGACGGTGGACACGGACCTGCGCTGGCGCCTGCTGCACGCGCTGGTCGCCCACGGCAAGGCGGACGCGACGGAGATCGACGCCGAGCTGGCCCGCGACAACACGGCGACGGGCCGCCGCCAGGCGGAGCGCGCCCGCGCCCTGCGCCCGACGGGGGAGGCCAAGGCCGACGCGTGGCAGCGAGCGGTGTACGACGACGAGCTGCCGAACGCGGTGAGCGACTCGCTCATCTCGGGCTTCTCCCACCCGGGCCAGAAGGCACTGCTGGGCTCGTACGTGGCGAAGTACTTCGAGGTGATCGACGAGGTGTGGCAGCGCCGGTCCAGTGAGCGCGCGCAGCCGATCGCGATCGGCCTGTACCCGTCGTGGGCGGTGGCCCCGGAGACGGTGACGGCGTCGGACGAGTGGCTGACGGGCGACCACTCGCAGGCCCTGCGCCGTCTGGTGTCGGAGGGGCGGGCGGGCATCGTCCGCGCGTTGGCGGCGCGGGACTTCGACGCGCAGTCCTGACCGCTCGTGAGTGTTTAGGGCGGTTAGAACCGTCCTAAACACTCACGACCAGCCGCGGCGACGTAAAAGAGCCCCGCACCTCCACCGAGGTGCGGGGCTCTCGCGTAAGAAATCAGCGGGGCGCCGGACCCGCCTGGTCGGACAGCATCCGCAGTGCGTTCGCCAGGCCGTTGACCAGCCCGCGAACCAGGTCGCCCTCCTTGAAGGACGCCACCATGCTCGCCACCGCCAGCTTGGCGCCGCGGTCGGGAAGGCGGGTGTACGCCGTCTTGCCCGTGACGATCTCGATCTTGCGCTCGCCGGGCGAGACCGCGATCAGGACCGCGTTCGCCGGGTCGGTCGTCGTCGAGTGCAGCTTCTCCGCCGTCGCGCGGCTGTCCTCGCCCAGTTCGCCGAGGTACACGCTGAAGTCGAGGCCGGTCTCCCGGCTCGCGAACGTCAGCGCCTCGTCCAGGCGGGCCAGCTGGCGGGTGTCGAACGGGCCCGTCGGTCCGGCCGGCTCGTACATCTTCGCGGCCGATACGCGGCCGCTCGACGTCAGTCCTTCGCCGTAGCCCAGTTCGGACTCGTCGACGCGCTTCGTCAGCTCACCAGTTGCCACGAGCGCCTCCCGCCGCGGTCGGGGCGCCCGAGGGCGCGCTGCTTTCGGCGCCGGCGTGCCGGTGCCCCTCGCCGACCCCGTCGGGGTTGGCGCTCCACCACATGGCCGGGTAGTCCCAGGCCTGGCCGGACCGGTACCGCGGGGCGCCGCCGGACCTGCGCCGGAGCGTCAGGAGCCCGGCGAGACCGTAGATGGCCAGCGGGATCACGGCGAAGACCACGATCGTCTCGACAACGTTCACGGCGCTGAGCGTATCGGATGACCTCCGCGGCCACCGCGCGCGGCGCACTCGACCGTTCGTCGTAAGCCGAGTGCCGTCCGCCGCTTGGCTCGCGGCCACTGGAACGTTGGGGCGAAGACCGTCGGGCCGAAAGGTTGCAACTCAACGTACAGGCGGCCGCACCCGCCGCTGTCGTCTTGTCGCAGCCTTGAAATCCTCGTAGCTTTTTCACCTGTACGGGCCTTGCGCCCCGCTCCCCAGCACCAGCAGGTAACGCACCGGTCCCAGGAGGCCTTGCCATGAACAGCGTCCACACCCCCGCACAGGCGATCACCGAGACCTTCTCGTCACTGAGCGACATCGACTTCGTGCCCGGAACACGTGTGACGGCGGGCACAAGGGTTACCCGCGGTACACGCGTCACTCGCGGTACACGCGTCACGGCCGGAACCCGCGTCACGGCGGGCACCCGGGTGACGGCGGGGACGCGCGTCACGCGGGGTACGCGAGTCACCCGCGGCACTCGCGTCACGATGGGCACTCGTGTGACGGCCGGCACGCGAGTCACCTGCGGCACCCGCGTCACGCGCGGCACGCGGGTCACCCGTGGCACGCGCGTCACCATGGGCACGCGCGTCACCTGCCAGAGCGACTACGCGCTCGCCGCCTGACCCGTACTCCAGGGACGCACGCACTACCTGAAGCACCACCCCGGCTCGCCCCGGCCGCCGTCATGGCAGCCGGGGCGCCGGTGTGTTCAGGCCGCCGAGCCCAAATAGGGCTGCCAGAGCGGATCGGCCTCTTTGGAGTGGGCGAGCAGCCGCCAGTGGGGGCCATGGGGAGCCCGCGGGACGACGCGCAGCCGCCAGCCGATCTCCGAGAGCAGCCGGTCCGCTTTGCGGTGGTTGCACTTGGCGCAGCAGGCCACACAGTTCGTCCAGCTGTGGGGCCCGCCACGGCTGCGCGGCTGGACGTGGTCGATCGTTTCTGCCCGCCCCCCGCAGTAGGCGCAGCGGTACCGGTCTCGGTGCATCAGCCCGGCGCGGGTCAGCGGCACCTTCGCCCGGTAGGGCACGCGCACGTACGTGCTGAGCCGGATCACGGAGGGCACCGGCAGCGACACCTTGGCCGAATGCAGCTCGATGCCGCCGGGGTCGCCGTGCACCACTTCGGCCTTGCCGCACATCACCAGCACCACGGCCCGCCGCAGCGGCAACGCGGTCAGCGGCTCGAAAGTGGCGTTGAGCAGCAGGACCCGGCGCCGGCCCCAGGCCGGGACGGCCGGATCACGGCCTCTACTACGCTGTCCGGGCGGGCGGGTAACTCCCCCTGGGCGGTTCCCCGGCCCGGCCGGGACGGCTCCGCCGGATGCGGAACCCCCCGGATAGGCGCGCAGGACCACCTCTGGCGTCTCGGCGGCCGTGGCTTGGCCGGAGACGCCGCGGGGGCTGGGTTGTCGGTCTGGCACTCGACCACCTCCAGGGGCGTAGGCATAGTCGACCACAGAACAGCCCCCCAGCGCACGTGTGTTACAAGACGTGTCACATCCGCGCGACCCAACATCCACTCGAAGTTGGGCAGACCGACCAGATCGGAAGGATGATCGAACTCCCGTGTCCCCCTTGCTCCCCGCCGCGGTGCCGCCGTGCGCGACCGACCCCAGCACCTTCTGCTTCCAGGTGTACGAGGCCACGAACAACGCGTGGCTGGCCGGCTCGGCGAACTGGCTGCTCACCAAGCCGCTGAAGATCCTGATGATCCTCGTGATCGCGTTCTTCGTGCGCCTGCTCCTGCGGCGCCTGATCAACCGGGTCACGACGTTCCCGCGCTCCGGCGGCAAGCTCCCGGCCCTGCTGCGCCCCCTGCGCGAGCGCGCCCCCGAGGTGCTCGGCTCCGCGGTGATCGAACGGCGGCGGCAGCGCGCCCAGACCATCGGCTCGGTGCTGAAGTCGATGGCCACGTTCCTGATCTACGGCCTCGCGTTCATCCTCGTGCTGGGCGAACTCGGCCTCGACCTCGCCCCGATCATCGCCTCGGCCGGCATCATCGGCGTCGCGATCGGGTTCGGCGCGCAGAACCTCGTCAAGGACTTCCTGTCCGGCATCTTCATGATGGTCGAGGACCAGTACGGCGTCGGCGACGTCGTGGACATCGGTGAGGCGACGGGCACCGTCGAGGCGGTCGGCCTGCGGATCACCACGCTGCGTGACCTCAAGGGCACGGTCTGGTACGTCCGCAACGGCGAAGTGCTGCGCGTCGGCAACTCCAGCCAGGGCTTCGCGGTCGCGGTCGTCGACGTCCCGCTCGGCTACACCGCGGACGTCGAGCGCGCGACCACCGTGCTCGCCGCGGCGGCCGCCAGGGCCACCGAGAGCGACGCGCTGAAGGACAACGTCCTCGAGCCGCCGGAGATGCTGGGTGTGGAAAGCGTCACACCGGAGGGTCTCCAGCTGCGCCTGACCGTGAAGGTGCGCCCGGGCAAGCAGTGGGCCGTCCAGCGCGCCCTGCGCGCGCAGCTGCTCGGGGCGCTGGAAGAGGCCGGGTTCGACCCGCCGCTCGGCCGGCTGTTCCCGGCCGTGACCCCGGCCGTCGAAAAGTAGCGCCGTTACGCTGGGAAGCGGGTTCGCGACCATCCGGAAGCGAGCGGGACCGGCGTCGGGAACCCGCACCCAGGAGGGCAAAATGGAAGGCGTGTCTGCAGTGAGCGAACCGGCGAACCTCTACGAAGCGGTCGGCGGCGAACCGACGTTCCGCCGCATCGTCGGGCGGTTCTACGAAGAGGTCGCGCGCGACGAGATCCTCCGCCCGCTCTACCCCGAGGAGGACCTCGGCCCGGCCGAGGAGCGCTTCCGGCTGTTCCTCATGCAGTACTGGGGCGGCCCGCACACCTACTCCGACCAGCGCGGGCACCCGCGGCTGCGGATGCGGCACGCGCCGTTCAAGATCGGGCCCATCGAGCGCGACGCGTGGCTGCGCTGCATCCGGATCGCCGTCGACGAGGAGAACCTGGACGAGCCGTACCGCGGTCAGCTCTGGGCGTACCTGGAGATGGCCGCGCACAGCATGATGAACAGCTTCGTATGAGACCCGGGCCGGACTGGTGGCGGGATGCCGTCTTCTACCAGGTCTACGTACGCTCGTTCGCCGACTCTGACGGTGACGGCGTCGGGGACCTGGAGGGCATCCACTCCCGGCTCGGTTACCTGGAGCTGCTGGGGGTCGACGCGCTGTGGCTGACCCCGTTCTACCGCTCCCCGATGGCCGACCACGGCTACGACATCGCCGACCCGCGCGACGTCGACCCGATGTTCGGCACCCTCGGCGACTTCGACGTCCTGCTGACCGAGGCGCACAAGCGGAACATCAAGGTCACCGTGGACGTGGTCCCGAACCACACCAGCAACCAGCACGCCTGGTTCAAGTCCGCGATGGCCGCCAAGCCGGGCAGCCCGGAGCGCGACCGGTACATCTTCCGCGACGGCGTCGGGCCGAAGGGCGAGGACCCGCCGAACAACTGGGTCAGCGCGTTCGGCGGCCCGGCCTGGACCCGGGTGCCGGACGGCCAGTGGTACCTGCACCTGTTCGCGCCGCAGCAGCCGGACCTCAACTGGACCAACCCCGAGGTCGCCGCCGACCTCGAACGCACCCTGCGGTTCTGGCTCGAACGCGGTGTCGACGGCTTCCGCATCGACGTCGCGCACGGCATGGCCAAGCCGCCCGGCCTGCCGGACATGGACCCGCGGGCGGACGCGCTGGGCCCGAGCCACTACTACGACCCGCGCTGGGACCACGACGGCGTCCACGAGATCCACCAGATGATCCGCAAGGTGCTCGACGAGTTCCCGGACGCGATGGCGGTCGGCGAGATCTGGGTGACCGACGAGGAGCGCCTTTCGCGCTACCTGCGGCCCGACGAACTGCACCTGGCGTTCAACTTCCGGCTGGTGCTGACCCACTTCGACGCCGACGCGATGCGGACGTCCATCGAGCGCTCCCTGACCGTCCCGGCCAAGGTCGGCGCGCCCGCGACCTGGACGCTGGGCAACCACGACGTCTGGCGCCAGGTCAGCCGCTACGGCGGCGGCGCGACCGGGGTCCGGCGGGCCCGGGCGATGGCCCTGGTGGAGCTGGCGCTGCCCGGCACGGTCTACCTGTACAACGGCGAAGAGCTGGGCCTGGCCAACGTCGAGATCCCGGCGTCGGAGATGGCCGACCCGCGCGCGAAGACGAGCGGCGCCGAGTTCGGCCGGGACGTCTCCCGCGTCCCGCTGCCGTGGGAGGGCGACCTGCCGCCGTTCGGGTTCTCGCGCAACCCGCGCACGTGGCTGCCGATGCCCGCCGAGTGGGCCGGGCTGACGGTCGAGAAGCAGATAGAGGACGAAGACTCGACGCTTTCCCTGTACCGCCAGGCGATCGAGCTCCGGAAGACCCATCCGGCGTTCGGCGGCGAGGAACTGGAGTGGTACGGCGCGCCCGCGGGGTGCTTCGCGTTCCGGCGCCGCGGCGGCGGCCTGGTGTGCGCGCTGAACACGTCCGCGAGCCCGATCGCGCTGCCGCCGGGTGAGGTGCTGCTGTCGAGCAGCCCCCTGGTGGACGGGAAACTGCCGGCGGATTCGGCCGCCTGGCTGATCTGAGGGGTGGACCCGTGCGGAAACTGATCTACGGCATGAACCTGAGCTTGGACGGCCGCACCACCGCGACCGGCGGCGACCTCGGCTGGAGCGAGCCGAGTGACGAGCTGTTCGAGTGGTGGCTCGAGCGGGAGCAGGCGATCGACCTGTTCCTGTACGGGCGCAAGCTGTGGGAGACGATGGGCTCGCACTGGCCGACCGCCGACGAGCTGCCGGGCGCCACCCCGGCGGAGATCGCGTTCGCGCGGAACTGGCGGGACACGCCGAAGGTGCTGTTCACCTCGGCGGAGATCGACGAGCCCGGCTGGAACACCCGCGTGGTGACCGGCGACGCGCTCGCCGAGATCACCCGGCTCAAGGCCGGCGACGGCGGGCCGATGCGGGTCGGCGGTCCGACGCTGGCCGCGCCGGCCGTGCGGGCCGGGCTGGTCGACGAGTACGAGATCGTCACCCACCCGGTCATCCTGGGTGGCGGCGCGCCGTTCTTCACCACGCTCGACAGCTGGGTGAACCTGACCCTGGTGGAGACGCGGACGTTCCCCGGCGGGGTGGTCCTGACCCGGTACGAGCGGCGCTGATCAAGCGCCCCAATGTGGCGTTCGGTGCGTCCAGCGCACCCAATGCCACATTGGGGCGCTTGCCCCGGCCCGAACCGAGCGAGCGGCGCTGAGCGGGCTAGCCGCTCTGGTCGCCCGAGCCGTCGTCGAAGGCGCCGCTCGCCAGCCACACCGCCAGCGCCGCGGCCTGGAGGTAGGGCGCCGCCTGGGCAGCCGCCCGGCCCGCCGCACGCGTGCGGCCCCACCTCTCAGGTCGTTCGGCGCGCTCCGGCGCCCGCTCACCCGCCGGACGGTCCTGCCGCCACGGGGTCTCTTCGGCGCGCACGGCGTCGAGGAAGTCCGCGGTGGGGTCGTCCGGCTTCACGACTCCAGACTGCCACCCCTCGGCGAGAACGGTGGCAGTCGTAAGGAATCCGTCAGAACAGCAGCGGCAGCAGCGCGTGGCGGCGCCGCACGATGGCGCCGTAGCGCGCGTCCAGGCGCAGCCACGAATCGGTCGCCGACACGCGGACGACGTCCTCCGCCAGGTCCGCGTCCACGAAACCCATGCCCGACATCGCGAACAGGCAGCGCATCTGGACCTTGACCTCCCGCGCGTCGCCGGACACGGTGAGCACGGCCTGGTCCATCAGCGACGACGGCGGGTTGCCGTGCGGGCCGGCGTTGTCCCTGGCCAGGGTCACGCCCCGGTCGGCCAGCTCCGCGACGACCCGCGCCGGGAGCTCGTCGACCAGCGGCCAGCGGCCGGACGGCGGCAGTTCGCCGTGCCAGAGCAGGTCGCGGGCCGGGCCCGGGTCCATCCGCGGGCCGCCCGCCACCGTGAGCGCCGCCAGCAGCTCGTTGCCGGACACCGTGACGTCGCCGGGGGTGACGTCCCCGGCCACCGCGCGCGTCGCGAAGCACTCGAACGGCGTCGCCGTCCACGCCTCGACCACGCCGTCTCCACGCTGGCGCAGCCGGACGGCCGTCTGACCGTCCAGCCGGACCGCGCGGGCGACGAACGCACCGAGGGTCTCCCGGTCCGCCGCGTCCGGCACGAACAACTCAGGCATCCGCGAACCCCTGCTTCAGAAACTCCGACTCGGGCGGGCTGAGCCTACGCGGCCGCAACTTGACCGTGTCGTACGGCGCCAGCACCGTCTCCGCGGTGACCGCGACCGGGTCGTCGTCGGCGGGCCCGGTGTGCACGCGGTAGGCCAGCGTGAAGCTCGCCGCGCGCAGCTCCGTCAGGTCGATGCCGACCCGCAGTTCCTGCCCGGACACCACGATCGGCGCTTTGTAGGCCACCGCCAGCTTGACCACGACGATGCCCTTCGGCAGCTCGTCGAGCCCCGCCTCGACGGCGCCCTTGAACAGCAGCGGGATCCGCGCCTCTTCGAGCAGCGTCACCATCTTCGCGTGGTTGATGTGGCCGTAGACGTCCATGTCCGTCCACCGCGGGCGGACGTGCGCAACGTAGGTCACCGGACCGTGCTCCGGATCTGCCGGGCCGCCACCGAAAGCGTCGCGAGGTCGAGCCGGCCGGAGTTGTGGATCTCTTCCAGCGCGACCCGCGCCCGCTGCAGCCGCGAGGAGTTCGTCTTCTCCCACTGGGCGATCTTGGCGTCGCCGGACGAGCCGGGATCGCTGTGCCGCAACGCGTCCAGCGTGATCGCCCGCAGCGAGCCGTAGACGTCGTCGCGCAGCGAAAGCCGGGCGAGGGCGTGCCAGCGGTTGCCGCGTTCGAGCGCGCTGATCTCGGTGAGCATCTTGTCGACGTCGAGGTGGTCCGACAGCGCGTAGTACAGCTCCGCCGTCTCGGCCGGGCTGTGCGCGGCGTCCATGCCGACCTGCTGCTCGGCGAGCTCGGCCACCTCGGTGACGTCGAGCAGGCCGAAGGTGTGCAGCAGCAGCGACACCCGGCGGGCCAGCCCCTCGGGCACCTTCGCGGCGATCAGCTCGTCGGCCTTCCGCTGCACCGACTCCGCCTCGCGCCCGCGCAGCAGGTCGCCGATCTTCGGGACGAGGTCGCCGAGCACCCGGCCGAAGCGGTTGATCTCCGCCAGCGGCGCGAGGGGCTGCGGCCGGTTGGTGAGGAACCAGCGCGCGGCCCGGTCGAGCAGCCGCCGCGTCTCCAGCACCATGGTGTCCGCGACGTCGGTGTGCACGACGTTGTCGAGCGCGTCGATCTCCTGCCACAGCGCGGGCAGGTCGAACACCCGCGTGACGACCGCGTACGCGCGCACCGCGTCGGTCGCGGTCGCGTTCATCTCCTCCATCAGCCGGTAGACGAAGGAGATGCCGCCGCCGTCGACCACTTCGTTCGCGATCAGCGTGGTGATGATCTGGCGGCGCAGCGGGTGCTCGCCGATCGCGTCCGGGAACCGCTCGCGCAGCGGCCGCGGGAAGTACTCGGGCAACCGGGCCGCGAACACCTGCGAGTCGGGCAGGTCGCTGGCCAGCAGCTCGCCCTTCAGCTCCAGCTTGACGTGGGCCAGCAGCGTCGCCAGCTCCGGCGACGTGAGGCCCTTGCCGGCCTTCTCCAGCTCGCGGAACTCCGAGTTGCTCGGCAGCGCTTCCAGCTTCCGGTCGAACGCGCCCGCGGCCACCAGCGCCTGAACCTGCCGCTGGTGCACCGAAACCATCGGCGCGGCGTGCGCCCGGCTGACGCCGAGGACGGCGTTCTGCCGGTAGTTGTCCGCCAGCACCAGCGCGCCGACCTCGTCGGTCATCTCCGCCAGCAGCTCGTTGCGCTGGGCCTCCTCGAGCTTCCCGGTCTGCACCAGGTGGTCGAGCAGGATCTTGATGTTGACCTCGTGGTCGGAGCAGTCGACGCCGGCCGAGTTGTCCAGCGCATCGGTGTTGATCTTGCCGCCGTTGCGGGCGAACTCGATCCGGCCCAGCTGGGTGAGGCCCAGGTTGCCGCCTTCGCCGAACACCTTGACGCGCAGCTGCTTTCCGTCGACGCGGATGGCGTCGTTGGCCTTGTCCCCGGCCGCGGCGTGGGTTTCGTTCTCCGCCTTGACGTAGGTGCCGATGCCGCCGTTCCACAGCAGCTCGACCGGCGCCAGCAGGATCGCCTGGATCAGGTCCATCGGCGCCAGCGCGGTGACGCCTTCTTCGAGCCCGAGGGCCGCGTGGACCTGCGGGCTGATCGGGATCGACTTCGCCGAGCGCGAGTAGATCCCGCCACCCTCGCTGATCAGCGAGCGGTCGTAGTCGTCCCACGAGCTGCGCGGGAGGTCGAACAGCCGGCGCCGCTCGGCGAACGTCGCGGCGGCGTCCGGGTTCGGGTCGAGGAAGACGTGCATGTGGTTGAACGCCGCGACCAGCCGGATGTGCTCGGACAGCAGCATGCCGTTGCCGAAGACGTCGCCCATCATGTCGCCGATGCCGACCACGGTGAAGTCCTCGGTCTGGGTGTCCTTGCCCAGCTCGCGGAAGTGCCGCTTGACGCTCTCCCAGGCGCCCTTCGCCGTGATGCCCATGGCCTTGTGGTCGTAGCCGACCGAGCCGCCGGAGGCGAACGCGTCGCCGAGCCAGAAGCCGTACTGGCCGGAGACCTCGTTGGCGATGTCGGAGAACTTCGCGGTGCCCTTGTCCGCCGCGACGACCAGGTAGGAGTCGTCGGGGTCGTGCCGCACGACGCCCGGCGCGGGCACGGTCTTGCCCTCGATCCGGTTGTCGGTCAGGTCGAGCAAGCCGGAGATGAACATGCGGTAGCAGGCGATGCCCTCGGTGAGCTGGGCGTCGCGGTCGATGCTCGCGTCCCCGGTCGCGACCGGCGGGCGCTTGACGACGAAGCCGCCCTTCGCGCCGACCGGCACGATCACCGCGTTCTTCACCGCCTGCGCCTTGACCAGGCCGAGGATCTCGGTGCGGAAGTCCTCGCGCCGGTCCGACCAGCGCAGGCCACCGCGCGCGACCTCGCCGAAGCGCAGGTGCACGCCCTCGACGCGCGGCGAGTACACGAAGATCTCGAACTTCGGCCGCGGCTCGGGCAGTTCGGGCACGCCGGCCGGGTCGAGCTTGATCGCCAGGTACGGCCGCGGCTTCCCGTCGGCGTCGGTGACGTGGTAGTTCGTCCGCAGGGTGGCCCGGATGACGGCCATCAGGCGGCGCAGGATCCGGTCCTCGTCGAGGCTGGTGACCTCGTCGATCATCGACCCGAGCTCGCTCGCCAGAGCTTCGGTGGCCGCTTCGCGGTCGGTCTCGCCCAGCTGCGGGTCGAAGCGGGCCTCGAACAGCCGCAGCAGCTTGGTGGCGACCTGCGTGTGGTTCAGCAGCGTGTTCTGGATGTAGTCCTGGGAGAACGCGCTGCCGGCCTGGCGCAGGTACCGCGAGTACGCGCGCAGCACGGCGACCTGCCGCCAGCTGAGCCCCGCCCGCAGGACGAGCCCGTTGAGGCCGTCGACCTCGGCGTCACCCCGCCACGCGGCCTCGAAGGCGTCCTGGAAGCGGTCACGCAGCTCGGTGACGGCCTCGGCGTCGGTCTTGGCGATGACCTTCTGGTCGATGCGCAGGCCGAAGTCGTAGATCCAGCAGGCGCCGCCGTCCTCGCGGTGCAGCTCGTACGGCCGCTCGTCGACGACCTCGACGCCCATCGCCTGCAGCACCGGCAGCACCTTGGACAGCGTCACGCCCTCGCCGCGCAGATACAGCTTGAAGCGCCGCTCGCCGGGCTCGGCGCCGGCGGGCAGGTAGAACGACAGCGCGAGGTCGCCCTCGTCGGTGAGCGAGTCGAGGGCGCGGAGGTCGCCCAGCGCCTCTTCGGCGGTGAAGTCCTCCTTGTAGCCCTCGGGGAACACGCCCGCGAAGCGCTGGCCCTGCTCGGTCGCCGACTCCTCGCCGACGATCCCGACCGCGACGCCGCCGTCCGAGCGCTCGCGACGCTCGTCGAGGACCGCCTCGACCATCCGGTCGTCCCAGCTGCGGACCGCGGTGTTGAGCCGCTCCTGGATGCGCTGCGTGTCGGGTTCCAGGCGGCGCGCCGGGTCGGTGTGCACCATGAAGTGCACCTGCGCCAGCACGGTCTCGCCGATCCGCGCGCTGTACTCGAGCTGGGTGCCTTCGAGCTCTTCCAGCAGGACTTCCTGCATGGCCAGCCGCGACCGGGTCGTGTAGCGGTCCTGCGGGAGGTAGACGAGGCAGGAGTAGAAGCGGCCGTAGGGGTCGCGGCGCAGGAACAGCCGCAGCCGGCGGCGGTCGGACAGCGTGATCGCGCCCGTGGTCGTCGCGTAGAGCGAGTCGGTGTCGGCGGAGAACAGGTCGGCGCGCGGCCAGTTCTGCAGCACCTCCAGCATCCGCTGGCCGGAGAAGGACTCCATCGGGAAGCCGGCGCGGTGGATGACCTCGCGGACCCGCTTGCACACGACCGGGATGTCGAGGACGTTCTCGTGCAGCGCGGTGGTGGTGAACATGCCGAGGAAGCGGTGCTCGCCGGTGACGGTGCCGTCGGCGTCGAACGTCTTCACGCCGACGTAGTACGGGTACACCGGCCGGTGCACGGTCGAGGGCGCGCTCGCCTGGGTCAGCACCAGCAGCGACGGCGCGAGCGCGGTGGCGGCGGTGTCCGGCCCGGCGGTCAGGCCACGGGCGGCGAGGCTGTCCTGGCGCAGCACGCCGAGGCCGGAGGCCAGGACCGCACGCAGGGCGGGGTCATCGGATTCGGGGTGGGGGTTTTCGACCAGCTCGTAGCGGCGGTAGCCGAGGAAGGTGAAGTGGCCGTCGGCCAGCCACCGCAGCAGCCGGGCGCCCTCGGCCACTTCGGCCTGGGGCAGCTTGGGCGGGTCGGTTTCCAGCTCGCTCGCCAGCTGGCAGGCGGTCTGGGCCATCTTCTCGGCGTCTTCGACGACCTCGCGGACGTCACCGAGAACGCTGGAGAGCCGGTTGTCGAGCTCACGCGCGCGGTTGCGATCGGTGACGAAGTCGATCTCGATGTACATCCACGACTCGGCGGCGGAGTTCGCGGGCGGCTCCCCCGGGTCGGCGTCGGGGTGGACTTCCTGCAGCTCACCGGTGAGATCGCGGGTGACGACGACGATCGGGTGGACGATCCGCTGCACCTGCACGCCGTCCCGCGCGAACTCCGCGGCGATCGAGTCGACCAGGTACGGCATGTCATCGGTGACGACCTGCACGACGGTGGCCTCGCGAGCCCACCCGTCCTCGGCGACGGTCGGGTTCAGCAGCCGCACAGCCGGGCGGCCGGGCATCCGGTGCTTCGCGAGCTGCAGGTGCGACCGCACCGCACCGACGAGGTTCACGGCCTCGTCGCCGACGATTTCTTCGGCCGGGATGTGCCGGTAGTACAGCCGGATGAGCTCACCGATCTCCGGCGCCAGCCCCGCGGCCGCGTCGATCAGGTCGTCCCTGATCTGCTCCGGACTGGCCGGGGCGCGGCGGCCGAACTCGGGTTCGGTTTCCGCGCCGGTTCCGGATGGGGACGAGACTCCGGTCGAGCTCATTTGAGACAACTCTCCAGTTTGCGTGAGGTGGCACCGCGCCGGCTCGTCGTTGAGCCGGACTCACCCCACACTAATGCGCCGGGCCGCGCGGCCACACGAAGACCCAGAGGTTGGTTCGAGCGGAAAAACCCTTTCGGGCCAGCGGATTCGCGGGATCGGTAAAGCTACCGACGGGTTGTGTCCGAGGCGGTCAGGAGGCCCTGACCAGCCACACTGGAGGGCGCTCACGCGGGTGGAGGGGAACGTGATCGGTTCAGCTGTGGAAGCTGGGAGCCGCTCGGCGAAGGTTGTCGGCCGGTCGGCGACGTGGGAACGCGAGGGAAGTCACGACGGCGGGGTCGCGACAGGTCGGCGACGAAACGGGGGGTCTCACCGACCGGGCGGCGATCTCTCGTCGGGGCCGGGCACGCGGGGATGACAGGAATGAGTCATTCACGTCGTCGGACGACATGGTCCCGGCAAAGTCGCGTGTGCGCGGTCGGCCGGATCAGCCGCGATGTCATGAACGACCCGTTCACCACGCCCGGGCCACCGATCCCCGGACACCGCTCCCGCGCACCGAGCGGCTTGCCGAAGGCGAGGTCGCGAATGACTCATTCGGGACCTCCGAAGCCGCCAATGACTCATTCGCGACCTCACTCGAACTGCTCAGCCGCCTGCCACCGGTGAAGCGAGCCGGGGCCGGCGACTTTGCCTGAGCCCTGTCGCCAGACGTGGTGAATGGGTCATTCATGACACTCCGGCCGGATCGCGGGACAGCCGACCGACCACCGTGGCGAAGCGAAGCCAGTCCGCCCAGCCGCGCCGCCGGGCCAGCTCAGCGAAGCCGGTGTGGTGAGCCGCAGCGGTCGAGCCGGTAGGCCAGCCCACAGCGACCGGACGAGTCAGTCGGCTGAGCCGTGGCGGTGGGAGTCCGGGACCTCGGCACCGTGGCCGTACCAACCCACCAGCCCCAGCGGCCGGGCCAGTCAGCCGCGGTCAGTCGGCTGAGCCGTGGCGGCGGGAGTCCGGGACCTCGGCGCCGTGGCCGTTGCGGCCGTGGCCGTTGCGGCGGCCCGTATCCTGGGAGCCCAGCTGCTTGACCAGCGCGGCCGCGCTGGCTGTGCCCGCCTGGTGTTCGGCCAGTGCGCGGGCGAGGAGGTCGGCGAGGCCCGCGTCCGGGGGTGGCTCGTCCTCCGCGATGGCGCGGGCGTAGCTCTCCGGGAACGGCGCCGTGGCCGGGGTCCAGTGGCCGAAGTCCTCCATCGGCTCCAGCGACGGTGGCATCCGCAGCCGCGGGAGCCAGGGCTCGGCTTCGTCACGGTAGTCCGGCGCGGACGGCGGCTGGTCTTCCGGCCGCGGCGGCGGCGCGAGTTCCGGCTCGGGGCGGTCCTCGGCCCGGCCCGTGTCGGAGTCCTCCGCCCGGCGACGGCCCCCGGCGCCACCGGCGGGAGAAGAGATGCCCAGGCGATCCAGCACCGACCGCGCGGCGACGGACCCGTGTTCGGCGTCGTGCCGGGTCGAGGGCTGCGGCTCCCGTCGTGACCGCGGCTCGGGTTCCCGCTCGGCGGCGGGCTCAGGCGCGAGCGGCAACGCGGGAGTGATCCGCGTTGGCGCCGACTCCCGCTCGGCGGCGGTTTCCTTCAACCGGGCTTCAGCCAGCGCGGCCCAGGAGAACTTGGTCTTCCCGCCCGCCGCGGGCTCAGGCTCGGCGCTCTCGACCACCCGCTGCGGCTCCCGCTCGGACGACTCGGACCGCACCTCCACCGGCTCGGCCTCGCGGCCGTGCTCGGCTCGACCAGGCTCGGGCCGCCGCTCGACAGGCTCCGCCCGGAACTCCGGCTCCCGCACCGAGTGCACCTCGATGGGCTGGAGCCGAACCTCCACGGGCTCCGCCCCGAGCACCGGCTCAGGCCGGAACTCCGGCTCCCGCCCACGCTCCCTCGGGGACCGCACCTCGGCCGCCTCGCGACCACGCTCGGCCCGAAACTCCGGCTCCCGACCACGCTCGGCCCGCAACTCCGGCTCCCGACCGCGCTCTGCCCGGAACTCAGGCTCCCGGCCGCGCTCCGCCCGAAACTCGGGCTCCCGACCGCGCTCTCCCTGAACCTCCGCTTCGCGATGGCGCTCCGCCCGAAACTCCGGCTCCCGCACCTCCGCGACCCGAACCTCAGCCACCTCACGACCGCGCTCCGCCCGGAACTCCGGCTCCCGCACCTCCGCAGCCGCCTCGCGACCGCGCTTAGGCACCGCCCGCGCCGCACCTGGCCGGGCCTCGCCAGCCGAACGCACCTCGATCGGCTCAGGACGTCCCGGCGGCTCCGGGCGCCGCGCCACCACGACCGGCTCCGGGGCCGGCTCGTCGCGGATCGCCGGCATCACCGTCGTCTCGGCCGCGTCCGCCGTCACCCGGGGCCGCTCGAACGACCACCCCGGCGCCGCCTTCTCCTCGCGCCCGAACGACCAAGCGGGCGCCGCGGGCGAAGGGGCCGGTTCGGGCGCGACCGGGCGTGACGGCACCGCCTTCAGCACCTCGTCCAAGTCGACCGAAGCCGGCTCGCCCGTCCCGAACTCGCCGGCCAGCACGCTGCACGCCTGACGCCGGGCCCGCGCGTGCAACTGCTCTGCCGCCCGCGAGCGGTACAGGCACGCGATGGCCTCCTCGGCCCGGCCGAACCGCTCCTCCAGCTGCGCCAGCTCGAGCCACAGCCGCGCGGTGACCGCCGGGAGGCCGTGGCGGTCCGTGCTCGCCACCGCTTCGCGGACCAGCTCGATCGCCGCCTCGCCGGAGCCGGCGGGCAGGTGGATGCGGGTCGCCACGGCCAGCCGCAGCCAGCCCATCGGGGCGACGCCCGCCGCGCGCACCGGCTCGGCCAGGATCGGCTCGGCGATCTCGTACGCCATTTCCGTGTCGCCGCGGTCGAGGAGCGTGCTGACCAGCAGCAGCACCAGCCGGATGCGGACGAGGCCGCCGTCGTCGGCCGGGTTGTCGAGCTTCTCCAGGAAGCCCAGCCCGGTCCGGGCCGCGTCGGCCGCCGCCGTCAGGTCGCCGTGGCGACGCCGGTGGGCCGCCGTGCCGACGCGCAGCAGCGCGCGGACCAGCAGCTGGGTGTCGGCGCCCGAGGACTCGTCGCCGAGGACGAGCTTGTCCGCCTCGACGAGCACGCGGTCCAGCTCGGCCTTCCGGCCCAGCAGGCCCAGGCAGCCGACTAGGTGGCACAACGCGGCGGCGCGGTGCACCGGCGAGACCACGGGATCGGTCAGCACCGGCCGCAGCGCCGCGAGGCCGGTCAGCGGCACGCCCAGGCTCCGGGCGCACACGGCGAGGTCGATGCGCAGCCGCGCGGCGATGTCGCCGTAGCCGGCGTGCTCGGCCGCGCGCAGGGCCGCGACGGCCCGCCCGACCGTGCCCGGCCGCATCCCGAGCCGGACGCGCGAGGACACGACCAGGCTCTCGGCCCGGATCCACTGCTCGTCGGCGCCCGCGGCTTCCGAAAGGGCGGCCGCGCGCTCGCCGAGGACCAGCGCGAGCTCGGGCGCGCGCAGGTGCAGCGCGTCCGCGCGTTCGATCAGCCTGCCGACTGCGGAGAGGGTTCCCCCGGCATTGGCGGAGCGCCCGCTCTCGTGCGAGAGCGGGCCCGTCCGGTGCGCTTTGCTGGCCTCCACGGGGAAACCCGCCCCCTCAGTCGCGGGTCAGCTTGCGGTGGGTGACACGGTGCGGGCGGGCGGCTTCGGCGCCCATCCGCTCCACCTTGTTCTTCTCGTACCCTTCGAAGTTGCCTTCGAACCAGAACCACTGCGACGGGTTCTCGTCGGTGCCTTCCCAGGCCAGGATGTGCGTCGCGACCCGGTCGAGGAACCACCGGTCGTGGGAGATCACGACGGCGCAGCCGGGGAACTGCTCCAGCGCGTTCTCCAGCGAGCCCAGCGTCTCGACGTCCAGGTCGTTCGTCGGCTCGTCGAGCAGGATCAGGTTCCCGCCCTGCTTGAGCGTCAGCGCCAGGTTGAGCCGGTTGCGCTCACCACCGGAGAGCACGCCCGCCGGCTTCTGCTGGTCCGGGCCCTTGAAGCCGAACGCGCTGACGTACGCGCGCGACGGCATTTCGGTCTGGCCGACGTGGATGTAGTCCAGCTCGTCGGAAACGACCTGCCACACGGTCTTCTTCGGGTCGATGCCGCCGCGGTTCTGGTCCACATAGGACAGCTTGACCGTCTCGCCGATCTTGACCACGCCGTCGTCCGGCTCCTCGAGCCCGACGATGGTCTTGAACAGCGTGGTCTTGCCGACGCCGTTCGGGCCGATCACGCCGACGATGCCGTTGCGCGGCAGGTCGAACGACAGGCCGTCGATGAGGACGCGGTCGTCGAAGCCCTTCTTGAGCTTCTCGACCTCGACCACGACGTTGCCCAGCCGCGGGCCCGGCGGGATCTGGATCTCTTCGAAGTCGAGTTTGCGGTGCTTGTCCGCCTCCGCCGCCATCTCTTCGTAGCGGTCGAGGCGCGAGCGGGACTTCGTCTGGCGCGCCTTCGCGTTGGACCGGACCCACTCGAGCTCGGTCTTCAGGCGCTTCGCGAGCTTCTGGTCCTTCTTGCCCTGGACCTCGAGGCGCTCGCGCTTCTTCTCCAGGTACGTGGAGTAGTTGCCCTCGTAGCCGACGACGCGGCCGCGGTCGATCTCCATGATCCACTCGGCCACGTTGTCCAGGAAGTACCGGTCGTGGGTGACGGCGAGGACGGCGCCGGCGTAGCGGGAGAGGAACTGCTCCAGCCACAGGACACTCTCGGCGTCCAGGTGGTTGGTGGGCTCGTCGAGCAGCAGCAGGTCGGGCGCCGACAGCAGGAGCTTGCACAGCGCGACGCGGCGGCGCTCACCACCCGAGAGGTGGGAGACGCCTTCGTCCGGCGGCGGGCAGCGCAGCGCGTCCATGGCCTGCTCGACGGTCGAGTCGAGCTCCCAGGCGTCGGCGTGGTCCAGCTCCTCCTGGAGCTGCCCCATCTCCTCCATCAGCTCTTCGGTGTACTCGGTCTCCATGAGCTTGAGGACCTCGTTGTACCGGTCGAGCTTGACCTTGACCTCGCCCAGGCCCTCTTCGACGTTCTCGCGGACCGTCTTGTCCTCGTTGAGCTCGGGCTCCTGCATGAGGATGCCCACGCTGGCGCCCGGCTGGAGGAACGCTTCGCCGTTGCTGGCCTGCTCGATCCCCGCCATGATCTTGAGAACGGTGGACTTACCGGCACCGTTCGGCCCCACCACGCCGATCTTGGCGCCGGGGTAGAACGCGGTGCTGACGTCGTCGAGGATGACCTTGTCCCCGACGGTCTTGCGCACCTTCTTCATGGTGTAGATGAACTCGGCCATACCCACGATCGTAGAGCGCGCCTGATCGCGTCTCGACGCCGGTCACCACCGGACTACCGAAAGTCAGGCCGGGATCACCGGAAGCGCTGTTTTCCGGCCGCCGGACGTGCCCTCAACCTCAACTGGAACCCGAGGGTCGCTTGCCCTCGGCGAGGTTCTTGAGCATCGCGTTGTAGGCGTTCAGCTCTTCGTCGCCGGTGACCGCTTCGCGCCGGTCACGCCGCTTCGCCTCGCGCTCGTCCTGGCGCGACCACTGCACCAGCAGCGCGATCAGCACGAGCAGCACCGGGATCTCGCCGGCGGCCCAGGCGATGCCGCCGCCGAGCCGCTGGTCGGTCAGCAGGTCACTGACCCACGGCAGGTGCAGCTGGCTGTAGAACGCCTGCCCGATGACGGTCTGCTTGCTCATCAGGATCACGCCGAAAAAGGCGTGGAACGGCATCGCGGCGAACATCATGCCGAGCCGCCCGAGGTACGGGATCCGCCGCGGCGCCGGGTCGACGCCGATCACCGGCCAGTAGAAGACGTACCCGGCGAGCAGGAAGTGCCCGTTCATCACCAGGTGCGCCCAGTGGTAGTTCAGCGCGTTGTCGAACAGGCCGGAGAAGTACAGCGCGTAGAACGAGCCGACGAACAGCAGCAGCGCGACCACCGGGTGGGTCAGGAAGCGCGACACCGGGGAGTGCACGAAGGCGACGAGCCACTCGCGCGGCCCCGGCGGGTTCTCCTTGCCGGCCGCGGGCAGCGCGCGCAGGGCGAGCGTCACCGGCCCGCCCAGCACGAACAGCACCGGCGTCACCATCGACAGCAGCATGTGGTTGCCCATGTGGACGCTGAACATCGCGGGCGCGTACCGGCCGATGCCGGACGACGTCGCGATGAGCAGCACCACGCAGCCGCTGATCCAGGCGACCGTGCGGCCGACCGGCCACGTGTCGCCGCGGCGCAGCAGCCGCCGCACGCCCGCCAGGTACAGCACGCCCGCGACCAGCGCGAAAACGCCGTAGACCAGGTCGAAGCGAGTGTCGAAGAGGAGCCGCCACAGCGTCGGCGAGCCGTCGAGGTCGTAGCCGATCAGCAGCTCGGTGGTGGACGGCTGGGTGACCGCGTCCGCCGGTGGCGGCGTCCGCGCGAGCCCGGACGCGATCCCGATCGTCACGAACATGATCAGGATCTCGACGGACGCGAGGCGCAGCAGCTGCGCACCGCCCTTGCCGTCCACGAGGTTCGCGACGCCCTTTTCGCGCTGCTGGTGGCCGAACACCCCGAGCAGCAGCAGCGCGACCGTCTTGGCGACGACCAGCAGGCCGTAGTCGGTGGTGAAGAGGTCGTTCAGGTTGATCCGGACCAGCGCGTTGACCACGCCGGAGAGCAGCATCACGATCCAGCAGACCAGCGCCAGCCGGGAGAACCGCCGCGCGGCCAGGCTCAGGTGGTTCCCGCGCCGGTAGCCGAGCGCGAGCAGCGCGATCAGCCCGCCGACCCACAACGCCGCGGCCACCAGGTGGAACAGCAGGCTGTTGGTGGCGACGTCGTGCGAGCCGCCGCTGGCGGAGTGCCCGGTGACGGCGACCGGGACCAGGCCGACGACGGCGAGCACGAACAGCACCGCCGTCCAGCCCCAAGTGAGCGCGAGCCGGCAGCCGAGCGCGATCAGGACCGCGATGAGCGCCGTCCACAGCCAAGCCTTCGGCTGCTCGATGGCGCCGACGAGGTCGAGCAGCGTCTGCGGGTCCAGGATGTCGCCGAACGGCTTGCCCGCGGTGTCGGCGGCGGTGAAGGCGACCGACAGCAGCGCGGCGGCGAACCACACCCACGCGGCGATGCCGGCCGCGCGCAGGGCGCCGTAGCCCTCGGGGCCGAGCGTGCCCGACTTCTGCGGCGGCACCAGGAACGCGGCCAGCAGCAGTGAACCGACGCAGATCACCGACGCGGCCTCGGACAGCACGCGCACGACGGTGACGCCGTACTGCGTGACCAGGCCCGGATCGGGCAGGCCGGCGATGACGTAGCCGGCCCCGCCGGTGAGGGCGATCAGCCCGACCGCGACCACGGCGGCCAGCAGCACGCCGACCGAGAGCAGGGGCAGCACACTCGCCCGGCGCTGCGTGGGGACGTCGGGTTCCTTCACGGACTGCTCGGACACGCCCCTGAGGGTATGCCCAGCCCCGGTCAGGCCCGTGTGACGGGCAGGATGGGAGCGTGAAGATGATCCTGCTGCGGCACGCCGAGTCGCTCGGCAACGTCGACGAGCTCGCCTACACGCGGATCCCCGACCACGCCCTGCCGCTGACGGCGAAGGGCGAGCGGGAAGCGCTTGCGGCCGGTCCGGAGATCGCCCGGCTGCTCGACGGCGAGCGGCCCGCGGTGTACGTCAGCCCGTACCTGCGGACGCGGGAAACGTTGCGGCTGCTGGACATCGAGGCCTCGTGCGAGCGGCTGCTGCAGGAGCCGAGGCTGCGCGAGCAGGACTGGGGCAACCTGCAGGACCCGGCCGACCAGGAGATCCAGAAAGCGCGGCGCAACGAGTTCGGGCACTTCTTCTACCGGCTGCCGTTCGGCGAATCGGGCGCGGACGTCGACGACCGCGTCGCGGCGTTCCTTTCGGACCTGCGACTGCGCGACGAACGTCACCCGGAGACGGTCCTGATCGTCTCCCACGGGCTCACGCTGCGGCTGCTGTGCCGCCGTCTGTTCGGCTGGAGCATCGAGCTGTTCGAGTCCCTGTCCAACCCGGGGACCTGCGAATACCGCGTCCTCGAAGAGCAGGACGGCAAGTGGTCGATGGACCGCCCCTTCGCCCAGTGGCGGGACTCACCCGACGGGGAAACGCAGCTCTAGCGGCGCGGTCAGCACGACGCGGGTGCCCTGCCCCGGCGCCGAATCGACGCGCGCGGTGCCGCCGATCTCGGCCAGGCGCGCGTGGATGGAGTTGTCGATGCCGAACCCCGCGCGGCGCGCGGCCGGGTCGAAGCCCGTCCCGTGGTCGCGCACGGACACGGTGACGACGGCTTCACGCTCTTCGAGGCAGACGACGGCCTTGGTGGTTTTCGCGTGCTTCAGGGTGTTTCGCAGTGCTTCGCGGGCTGCGTCGTGCAGCGCGTTGACGACGGCTTCGGGCACTTCGGCGGGCTTCGCGAGCACGACGAGGTCGACGCGCAGGCCGTCCGCCGTCATCTCGACCGCCAGCGCGCCGAGGCGGTGTTCGAGCCCACCCGGCTCGGCGGGCGCGTCGCCGTCGAGGCTCAGCCGCAGGCGCAGCGCGTGCGCGCGGGCGGTGCGCCGGACCTGGTCGAGGCTGCCGACGGGATCGAGGGCGTCGCCGGGGACGGGCAGGGCGAGTGATTCCATCACCTGCAGCACGGTGTCGTGGACGTCCCGGCGGTGCCGCTCGCGCTCGGCCGCCCGGCCGCGCTGCTCGCCCAGCCGGTGCGCGAACCGCATCGACCCGGCGACCAGCAGCACGATCGCCAGCCCCGTCACGAGGGCCGCGAACAGGGCGAACAGGATCCACGTCGCCGGCGCGGACGTGCCCGAAACCGCGGCCGTGCCGTAGCGCAGGAGCACGGCACCGGCGATCGCCGCCGCACCGGCGGGCGCGCCGCGCAGCAGCGTCCAGACCATGACCGTGCCCATCACGTTCGGCCAGGTCAGCGCCAGCAGGCCGGGAGCGAACGCGGCCGCGGCCAGGCTGCTGACCAGCGTGTACGCGGTGTCGGCGACCAGCACCGGCCGGATCCCGGTGGCGCGGCGGAAGACCCAGGCCACCTCGAGGAGGTTCGGCACCAGGAAGAACGCCACGGCGAGCCAGAGCACCGGCGCGGTGGGCCCGCCCGCGGCCCACAGCGCCTGGAGGAAGAGCACCAGCCGGAACACGACCGGCACCAGCACGAGCCGTGGCACCGCGCCCTGGACCAGCGACAGCGCACCCCACCGACCGCTCCCGCCGGCGAGCGCCCCCGCTCCGCCGAGCAGCACAACCCTCACGACGTCCTCCCCGGATCAAGGGCCCCCGCCCTGATCAGCCGACCTGAAATCGAAGCGTCGCTGCATTCATTTCAGTTTACCGACAGGGTCAGCTTGCCCCCACCGGTTCGGCACTGTCAACGGGTGCCGCCGAGCGGCCGGCAATCGAGGAGATGAGCGATCTCCATGCCCGAAGCCATGATTTATCCATGAGTTCGGGGGTGCGCCTCCCAGCTGAGACCCAGCGGAAGGCACCCGGCTCGATGGGAGAACCACACCCGAGGTTCTCCCGCAGGAGCCCCGGGAACGCCATCCCCGCTGCGATCCAGACGGAACGGCAACCCGGCTCGGGACGAGAAACCAGGGGAACGGAGGCCGGCGGTGACGCACACGATGACGTCCCGCCGGCACTCCGGCAGCTTGCCGCCGGTGTTCTGGTGGATCTGGATCAGCCTCCTGGTCAACTGGGCCGGCGCCTTCACCCGGCCGGTGCTCGCGCTGTCGCTGACGGCCGGGCACGGGTACCCGGTGTCCTACGCCGGGTTCGTCATCGCCCTGATCGGGCTGGGTGGCGTGCTCGGCACCGTGGCCGGCGGCGTGCTCGCCGACCGGCTGGGCCGTCGGCCGACCCTCGTGCTGGCGCACGTCGTCACCGCGGTGGCCATGGTCGCGCTCGGCACCGCGAGCGGCCGCTGGCAGCTCGAAGCGGCCGCCTTCGCCGTCGGCGTGGGCTCGGTGGCGGCCCGGCCGGCGATGAACGCCGCGCTCGCCGACGTCGTGCCGCCCGCCGACCGGCCGAAGGCCTTTTCGCTGAACTACTGGGCGGTCAACGTCGGGGTCGCCGTGTCCGCCGCGCTCACCGGCGTCATGGTGGGCTTCGGTTACCCGGTCGTCTTCGTCGCCGACGCCGCCGCGACCGCGTTGTGCGCGCTCGTCGTGCTGCTGAAGGTGCCGGAAACGCGGCCGCCGTGGACGCCGCGGACCCGCGTGGCCCGGCCGCCGCTGCGGTTCGACCGGCGGTTCACCGTCTTCCTGCTCGCCACCCTCGCGATCGGCTGCGTCTACGAACAGAGCGCGACGACGCTGCCGGTCGTCATGGTCGGCGCCGGGCTCACCGCCGGGGCGTTCGGCCTCGTGCAGGCCTTGAACGGGCTGCTCATCGCGTTCCTGCAGCTCCCGCTGACCCGGTGGGCGCGGCGGCACCAGCGACGACCGGTCCTGGTGGCGAGCGCCCTGTTGATCGGGTGGGGCTTCGGGCTCAACCTGTTCGCCGAAGGGCTGCTCGGGTACGCCGTCATCGCCCTGGTCTGGACCGTCGGGGAAATCCTGCAGATGCCCGTCGGCAGCTCCGTGGCGGCCGACCGGGCCCCCGGCACGCAACGCGGCCGGTACGCGGCCCTGTACACCGGCGCGTGGTCGGCCGCGGCCCTGCTCGGGCCCGCCGGCGGCGGCTGGCTGCTCGACCGCGGCGGCCCCGCGGCCGTCTGGCTGGCCTGCGCCGGGCTCGGCGCGCTGGCCGCCGCGGGGTTCGCGTTCGGTACCAAGCTTCCGCGCGAGGTGGGCGCCTCGGACGCGCGGAACGATCCCGCCACCGCACCCGGTGGCGGGCCGTCGATGGAAAGGGTAGCGCCATGAAGCAGGAGCAGTTCTCCGTCGAGACCGCCCCGGAAGCACTGGTCGTCAACACGTGCGTCGCGGCGAGCCTCGTCGTGAACACGTGCGTGGCCGCGAGCCTCACGGTCAACACGTGCGTCGCGGCCTACCTGCCGGAACGCCGATGACCGCTGTGCACGAAGGGATGCCCGGCCGGAGCGGCGAGCGCCGCTCCGCGCCGGGCCCCGGCCCCATCGTCACGCGGCTGCGGTCCTTCGCCGGCCTGGAAGGCGTTCCGGCGGCCCTGCACCTGGCGGTCGCCGACATCCGCCGGGTCGACCTCCCGTGGCAGGCCGACCCGCAGGGCTTCGGCACGTCGTGGGACGACCCGGTGCACGCGCGCGTGGCCGCCCGGGGCGAGGCGGTGGAGCGATACTGCGCGACCTGGCCGCCCGAGGACCTCGTCCACGGCAGCCACGACGACCTCGTCGCCCGCGGGCTGACGGCGCTGTCCCCCGCGCGCGTCGCCCTGTATTCGCCCCGCCAGTACGCCACGCCCGGGTTCCCCTTCACGCCGTTCCTCGGCTCGTCACCGGTCCACTGGGTGCGTGCCACCTCCCTCGGCGGTGGTGACGTCCACGTGCCGGCGTTCCTGGTCCACACCGGTTGGCCCCACGTGCCGAAACAGGTCGCGGAACCGCTGCACGCGTTCCCGGCGATCGGCGGCACGGCCGCGGGCGAAACCCTCGAAGCCGCGATCCGGTCGGGATTGCAGGAGATCGTCGAACACGACGCCGCGGCGGTCTGGTGGCTCAACGGCGCGCCCCAGCCCACCCTGGCCCCGACCCCGCGCCTGGCTGCCCTCGGCGGCGACGCCCGCTTCTGGTCGATCGAGAACGCGTTCGGCGTGCCGGTGATCGCCGCCGCGGTCCGCTCGCCGGAAGGGTGGCTGACGGTGGGCACGGCGATGCGGCCCGACCCCGAGCAGGCGGCGCTGAAGGCACTGGCGGAGGCGTACACGCTGCAGATCACGTGCCGCACGCTCGACGACCGCGACGCGGTGTCGGCGATCATCGCCAACCGCCCGAGCCCGCTGAAGCCGTGGCGGGCGGCGCGGGACTACGCCGACCAGTACGGTCCGGCGGACCTGGTGGAGCTGCTGTGCCACCAGCAGTTCCACCTCGACCCCCGAGCCGGCTCGGCAGCGCTGGCCTGGGCCACGGGCGGTCCCGAAGTCGCCTGGGCAGCGATCCCGCGGCCGGCGGACGACTCGCTGGACGCCCTGCACGCGTGCGTGACCGCGGCGGGGCACGAGGTCCTGTACGTCGACCTGACAACGCCGGAAGCGGCGGCGGACGGCGTGCGGGTGGTGCGGGTCCTGGTCCCGGGCACGGTCGGCACGGCACCGGCCGCGTATCCCCCGCTGGGCCTGAGACGGGTCCAGGACCTCGGGGCGAGGCTGGGGTGGCACCCGGAGCCGCTGGCCGAGGAGGAACTCAACCGCGCCCCGATGCCACACGGCTGAGGCTCGGCGCGCGGGCGCGGCTCCGCTCGGGACGAGCGCCCCAATGTGGCGTTCGGTGCGTCCAGCGCACCCAATGTGGCGTTCGGTGCGTCAGACGCACCCAATGCCACATTGGGGCGCATGCCCAGCCGGACCGGCCCGAACTCACCCCACTGCGGCCTGCCGCGCTTCCTCCCGCCGCCGCGACGACCGGGCCGCGACCGCCGCGGGCAGGATCAGCGCCGCGACCAGCGCGACGAACACGAACGCGGCGCCGTACCCGATCCCCTGCGCGATGCCCCCGATGACCGGCGGCCCGGCCAGGAACCCGGTGTACGCGATGGCCGACACGAACCCGATCTCGCGCTCGCCACCGGTGCCGTCACCGCGCTTCCCGGCGTCGCCGGCGAGGCTCAACGCGAGCGGGAACGACGCCGCGAGACCCGCGCCGGCCAGCGCGAAGCCGACGTACGCGACCGCCGCGGCCGGGATCGTGGCCGTCGCGAGGAACCCGGCCGTGGCCAGCGCCGCACCCGCGACCAGGCAGCGGGTCGGCCCGAACCGCCGTTGCACCCACGGGCCGGTCAGCCGGGCCAGCGCCATGACCAGCTGGAACCCGGCGAACGCCAGCGCCGCCGCACCCTGGCCGACGCCGCGTTCGGCGGTCATCAGCAGCGCGGACCAGTCGGCCGCCGCGCCCTCGGCGACGGCCGAGCACAGCGCGACCGCGGCGAGCAGCCACAGCACCGGGCGGCGGATCGGCGCCCGGTGGCCGGTGACCACCGGCCCGGTGGCGTGCTCGGGACGGCTGCCCGGCACCGCCCGGACCACCAGCAGCAGCACCGCGACCGCGACGACGGCCGCGGTGGTGAGGTGGCGCGCCGGGGACCAGCCGTGGCCCGCGGCGAGCCCCGCGGCCAGCGAACCGGCGAGGGCGCCCACGCTGAACCCCGCGTGGAAGACCGGCATGAGCGGCCGCCGGGTGCGTCGTTCGACGGCCACCGCGGCGACGTTCATCGCGACGTCGAGCATCCCGACGCTCGCGCCGACCGCGAACAGCGCCCCGGCCAGGAGCGGAATGCCCGGCGCGAACCCGATCAGCACCAGCGCGACGGCGGCCAGGACGGTGGTCCCCGCCACGACCACCCGCGCGCCGAAGCGCTCGACGACCCGGCCGGCCACCGAAGCGGCCGAGAGCATGCCGACGCTGGCGCCGAGCAGCGCGAGCCCGAAGACGCCGGGGGTGGCGTGCACCTGGGCGGCCAGCGCGGGCGTCCGCGTCGCCCACGAGCCGATCGCCAGCCCGTTGAGGGCGAACACGGTGAACACCGCGACCCGATCCCGCATGGTTCCCCCTTCCGCGGCCCCAGCTTGACACGGCGCGCATAACACCGGAACCGCCCCGGTCGCAAGCCCCGGAAGCGGCCCTGTGGACAACTGCGCCCGCTTCCCGGAGTTGTCCACAGAATCGAAATTGCGGGCTGACAACCGTTCCCCGGCGAGCCAACCTGGAATCACACATCCACCGCGGCCACCGGGCCGCGACTCCCGAGGGGAATCCACCATGTCTTCAGGCCGTCTCCGTTCCCGGCTGCCGCAGTTGCTCGTCCTGGCCGTCGTCGGACTGCTGACCAGTGCCGGAGTGGCTCAGGCCGCTTCGCCGCCGCCGGATCCGGCTTGTCAGAAGGGTGAATTCTGCCTGTGGTCGGCGGATGCCTACGGCGGCGAGTCCGAACGGCTCGATCTGCGCACCGCGAATCCCGGGGAATGCATTCCGCTGCCCGAAGGATTCGCGGGATCGTCGTTCGCGAATCTGATGAGCCGCGACGTCACGGTGTACCAGGACGAGGAATGCTCGACCGAGGGCGATTTCATCACCTACCCGGGTGGTGGCACGTACGTCCCGAACGCGCCCTTCCTGGTCCGCGCGGTCCAGATCTGGGAATGACCCCTTGAGCTGGGCCCGTGCCCGTCGCCCGCTCCAAGGGGGGAGCCGGCTCGCGGCGACGGCCGGGCCCGTCCGGGGCCGCTCCCCCGACAGCGGCCCCACCCCCGTGGGCGCGCCTCTGCGGCGTGGCGCGCCCACGGGGCTTCCCCGGCGGCGGTCTGCCACCGCACCCCGAACGGGGCCGGGCCGGACAGGTCCGGACACCTCCCCCGAGCGGGTCAGATCGCCGGTGGTGACGATGTCGCTACCGGACTCCCGAATTACGTCGAACGAGACCTGAAACGATTCGCCGGTGTCGAACGATCGAGAGGATGGCGACGACTAAGCTGCCCGTGCCGGGCGACCGGCACGATCGGCAGCAGGCCGTCGGCGCGGGCCCTCGTAGCTCAGCTGGATAGAGCAAGAGCCTTCTAATCTCTAGGTCGCAGGTTCGAGTCCTGCCGGGGGCGCCACCAGGGAAGACGTCGTGCGCGGCTGCGCACGACGTGCCCTGGCCACGTGATCGGCCCCACACCGGAACACCTTCCCGCACCCGGTGTGCTCCCACAATGGACGGTGGCGGCGCGCATTCCCCCGCAGCGCGCAAAGGTCCGGACGACGCACCGCGCGAGCGGCCAGGTGGCCCAATCCAGCCGGTCGAGTTCCAGTCGAGACAACCTTGTTACCCAGACGGCGAACCGTCCGTCGTGCTCCCGCGCGACCGAACGGTCACACCGAGCGATGAACGCGTCAACCCGACACGCCGGCTCGATCCGGCACACCCCTGTGGAGGACACCATCGTGGCGGACCACGGATCCACCCCACGTCACCGCCGTCGCCGTGAGAACGGCGCCGCGCGCGCCATCTTCGCGGAAGCGCGCCGGGCCGGTCTGGTGCAGCGGCACCTGAGGAAGCTGCACCACTTGGCCTTCCGCGCGGACGCGGAGCATTCCGGCACCGCACCACCGTCGGCGCCGACCGGCGGCGCCGCACTGTCCAGTTCGGATCCGGCGCCGAACACCGGGCGGGCGGCGTCCGATCCCGCGGCGGCGCAGCCCACCGCGGAGGCCGCTTGACAGTCACTTGCGGACACTCAACCGCGCGCGCCGAGCCGCTGACCACCGCAAAGAGCAACTTCGCACGCCACAAGATGATCTCTTGCGTGATCTTGTCCCAGATTGGAGGAAAGCAGGCGACGAGAGGACGGACATGGATCTGCCCACACTGCTCGAGCGCGCTTTCCGGACGACGGCGGGTGTCGTGGCCGCCATCGAACCGGCGGCCTGGGACGGGCGGAGCCCGTGCCAACGGTGGTCGGTGCGCCAGGTCGGCAACCACATGCTGGGCATGGTCGGCCTGGCGACGCAGGCCGCGACCGGGCCGGCGCTGGACCCCGCCGACTCGCAGCCGGACCGGCTCGAACACCTCGCGCACACCGAGCGGCTCGGCGCGGACCCCGCGGCCGCCGTTCGCGCGCTCGGGGACCGGTGCGTCACCGCCTTTTCCGAGCCCGGGATCCTCGACCGGGTCACCCCGGGCAAGGGTGGCGCGGACACGCCCGGTTCGGTGCACGCCTTGATGTGCCTCAACGAGGTGCTCACCCACGGCTGGGACCTGGCGAGCGGCGGCGGGGTGGACTACGCGCCCGACGTCGAGGTCGTGGCGGCGGCGCAGAAGTTCGCCGCCGTGCTCGTCGGGCCCGAAGCGCGGGCGCTCGGGATGTTCGGGCCGCCCGTGGAGGTCGGCCCGGAGGCCGATCTGCTGACCGCGCACCTGGGTCACGTGGGGCGCCGGGCGCCGTGGGCGCGTGCCTGAACCGGCCGAGGGACAAGGAGAATTCGCGATGAGCGGTGGGGTGCGGCGTTTCGAGCACGTCGGGGTGATCGTCGACGACCTCGAAGCGGTGACGGCCTTCTTCGCCGATCTCGGCTTCGAAGTCGCCGCGCCGATGCGGATCGAAGACGAGTGGGTCGACCGGATCCTCGGGCTCGAGGGTGTGCACGCGGAAATGGTGATGGTGAACGCACCGGACGGCAGCGGGAAGCTCGAGCTGACCAAGTTCCACCACCCGGTCGACCCGGCGCCCGCCGGGGCTTCGGCGGTGAACCGGTTGGGATTCCGGCACATCGCGTACATCGTCGACGACCTCGACCGCACGATCGAGCGAATTCGGGCAAAAGGTCTGGACACCGTCGGCGAAATCGTGAACTACGAAAACATCTTCCGGATGTGCTACGTCCGCGGGCCCGAAGGGCTCATCGTCGAACTCGCCGAGGAGAGCAACTAGGAAGATGCGGGGTGCCGTCCGGTCGATAGCATCGCCAACGGGCGCAGGAATGCCCTGCGCCGCCGATGAATCCAAGGAGCGGATGCAATGGCCCGAGTTGTCGTACACGCTGTGGTATCTCTGGACGGCTACATCGCCTACCCGGATGACACGGTCGGGCCGCTGTTCGACTGGTACGGGAACGGCGACGTGACGGTCCGCGCCAACGACGAGTGGTCGTTCAACGTCAGCCAGGCTTCCGCGGACTACGTGCAGCCCTTCTGGGACGCCATCAAGGTCACGGTGATCGGCCGGCACCTCTTCGACACCTTCGACGGCTGGGGCGGCAAGCCCGCGTCCGCGGACGAGCTCGTCGTCATCACGCACCGGCCGCTGCCGGAGGAGTGGCTGGCCCGGTTCCCCGACGCGCCGTTCCACACGGCCGACTCGATCGAAAACGGCATCAACCTGGCCAAGAAGCTCGCCGGTGACGGGCTGGTCTGCGTGGCCGCGGGGGACGTGGCCGGGCAGGCGTTCTCGGCCGGGCTCGTCGACGAGGTCGCGCTGGACGTCGCGCCGGTCGTCTTCGGTGAAGGCAAGCGGTACTTCGGCAGCCACTCCGGCACCGTTCAGCTGGAGGACCCGGACGTCGTCATCCAGGGTGACCGCGTGCTGCACCTGCACTACAACGTCAAGCGCTGAACGGGAAAACCTTCACCAGATCGCCGGGAGCACCACCGCTCTCGGCGATCTGCGTGCCGCACGTTTGAATACGCCTGCCGACCGGCGGTTCTTGTAGCTTGGCAAGCATGGCTGACTGGTTGGCGGATGCGGTCCTATACCAGATCTATCCGCAGAGCTTCGCGGACTCGAACGGGGACGGGATCGGCGATCTCGGGGGTGTCGAGTCCAAATTGGACTACCTCGAGTGGCTGGGTGTCAACACGGTCTGGCTGAACCCGTGCTTCGCCTCCCCCATGTTCGACGCGGGGTACGACGTCGCCGACTACTGCCGCGTCGACCCGCGGTACGGCAGCAACGACGACCTGCTCAAGCTGGTCGACTCGGCGGGCAGGCACGGGATCCGGGTGCTGCTCGACCTCGTTCCGGGGCACACCTCCAACGAGCACCCGTGGTTCGTGCGGTCGGCGAACGACCCCGACGACCACCGGTACATCTGGGCGGCCGAGCAGGGGCCGAACTTCCAGCCGTCGCCCGGCAGCCGGGAGGGTTTCTACCTGCCGAACTACTTCCCCGTGCAACCCGCGCTGAACTTCGGGTACGGGCGGCCGAACGAGGCCGAGCCGTGGCGCCAGCCGGTGGACGCCGAAGGGCCGCGGGAAAACCGCCAGGCCCTGCGCGACATCATGGACTTCTGGATGGGCTTCGGCATCGCGGGGTTCCGGGTCGACATGGCGCCGTTCCTGATCAAGGACGATCCCGGGCTGGTGGAGACGTCGAAGCTGTGGCGCGATGTCCGTTCGTGGATCGACCGCGCGCACCCCGGCACCGTGCTGCTTTCGGAGTGGAACGACCCGAAGCTCGCCGTCCCGGCCGGGTTCGACGCGGATTTCTTCATGCACTACGGGGAAAGCCGCGCGTTCCGTTCGCTGTTCCACAACCGGGCCGTGCATGACATGACGTGGGACGACCCGAAGCCGGCCTACTTCGACGCGGCCGGCCAGGGGTCGATCGACGTGTTCCTCGCCGAATGGGCGACGACGACGGCGGAGATCGGCGACCGCGGCCACGTCATCCTGCCCACGGCGAACCACGACTGGCCGCGGCTGGTGGCGGGTTCGCGCACGGCCCGGCACGCGCGCAGCGCGCTGGTGTTCCTGCTGACCTGGCCGACGCTGCCGGCGATCTACTACGGCGACGAGATCGGCACGCAGTACCAGCCCGGCCTCCCCGACCACGAAGGCAGCCTGCTGCAGGTCTTCGAAGACGGCTTCAACCGGGCCGGCTCGCGCACGCCGATGCAGTGGGACGCGGCCGATCCGGACGTGACCTACCTGCCCGCGAACCCATCGCCGACCCGGCCGGACGTGGCTTCCCAGCGCGCCGACCCGGCCTCGAACCTGAACCTCGTCCGCGAGCTGATCGCCCTGCGCAAGGCCCACCCGGCGCTGGGCACCCGCGGGGACGTCTCGATCGTCCGGGCCGGGTACCCGTTCGTCTACCGCCGCGGCGAGTTCACCGTGGTGGTCAACCCAGCACTGCGGGCGGCGACGGTGAACGTGACGGCGCCGGGTGAGCTGATCCTCGGGCAGGGCACGAGCTACGACGCCGCCGGCCTGCACGTCGCGGGCTTCGGCTACGGCATCTACCGGGCCACACAGGACTGACGGACCAAGCGAGCCAGCCGGACGGCGGGCCAGCCAAGCCAGCGGGACGGTGGGTCAGGCACGTCGGGCAGACAGCGGGCCAGCCGAGCCAGCCGAGCGGCGGGCCAGACAAACGGGGCAAGCCGGCCGGGCGACGGGCCAGGCAAGCCGCGCAAGCCGGCCGGGCGACGGGCCAGGCAAGGCGGGCAAGCCGGCCGGGCGGCGGGCCAGGCAAGGCGGGCAAGCCGGCCGGGCGGCGGGCCAGGCAAGGCGGGCAAGCCGGCCGGGCGGCGGGCCAGGCAAGCCTGCCGGACGGGCGGGCCGCACGAGACAGCCGGGGCCGTGGCGGTCAGGTGCGGTCGTGGAGCGTGATCTGGTAGCCGTCCGGGTCGGCGAAGGTGAACGTGCGGCCGAACGGGCCGTCGATCGGGGCTGACACGATGCGATGGCCGTCGGCGACGAGCGCGTCGTGGATGGCCTGGACGTCCGTCGCGTGAAGCCAGATCGCCGCGCCGATGCCGGGCTGGGTGACCGCGTCGAGGTCGGTGTCCGGCAGGACGTCGCGGAGGGCGAACGCGATCGGCTTCGTCTCGAAGACGACGGCGTGCGGGGGTCCGGCCGGTGAGCGGACCAGGCCGAGGTACTTCTCGTAGAACGCCTGCGAAACGTCGAGGTCGCGTGCCTGGAGCGAGAGGAAGTCGGGGCCGGTGGCGGGCATGGCAGTACTCCTTCTTTCCGTGTCAGCCTTCTGACACGCACCAACCTATGTCAGAATGCTGACATGAGTCAAGACGGGGCCGGCGTCGACCTGGAGACGTCACTGGGCTACCTGCTGAAAGAGGCCTCGAGCGCGCTGCGCGCGGCCATGGAAGAAGTGCTGCGACCACTCGGGATGAGCGTGACGCACTACTCCTGCCTCGAACTGCTGGCCCAGCGGCCGGGGTTGTCGAACTCCGAGCTCGCCCGGGGCGCGTTCGTGACGCGGCAGACGATGAACGTGCTGCTCCAGACCCTCGAACGCGAGGGGGACGTCACCCGGCCGGCGGAAGCACCCGTCGGGAAGGTGCTTCCCACGCGGCTCACGCCTCGCGGCCGGCGGAAGCTCGAGAAGGCTACCGCCGCGGTGCGGTCCGTGGAAGTCAGGATGCTGGGCGGCCTGAGCGAGGCCGAGCGGGCGAGCGCGTTCCGGGTCCTGCGCAGCATGGTCCGTTCCCTGCGCGAGGGCGCGTAGCAACGCGAAGGAGCCCCGGGCGGCGTGCTGCCCGGGGCTCCTTCCAGACCATCCTCTACCTAACGCTCGTGCGTCTTCAGCCAAGCCACGTAGTCCTGGACCGTGCGCGCGGAGTCGTACTCCGGCTCGAAGCCGGTGTCCTCGCGCAGGCGGGTGATGTCCAGGTAGTTCGGCGACGGGCGCTCCGGGCTGCGGCCCGGCGGGAGCGTGATGTTCGCTCCCGGCACGGCCTTGTTGATCTCGTCGACGACCTCGGCGTAGGGCACCAGGCGGCCGCTGGAGACGTTGTACGTGTTGTGGTTCAGGTGCTTCGCCGTCATGAGGAGGGCGATCGCGCGGCCGCAGTCCTTGACGTAGCAGAGGTCCGTGGCGTCCTCGGCGAAGGCGTCCGGGCGGGGCGGGGTCAGGTCCGCGTCCTCGCCCAGCACCGCCGAGCTCAGCAGCCGCGGCAAGGCGAAGAACGGCGAGTCCGGCAGGCTCAGCGGCCCCCAGATCGTGCCGATCCGCAGGTTGACCAGCTCGAAGCCGCCGGCGGCCGCGGCCGCGATCGAGAACAGCTCCGCGGTCTTCTTGAACTGGAGGATCTGGGGCAGCGGCAGCACCGGGAGGGCCGCGTCCTCGCGCCACGGGGCCGAGTCGTCCACGCCGACGTACACGCCGATCGAGCTGGCGACCGAGAACCGGCGCACGCCCCAGACCGACGCCGCCTTGAGGGCGTTCAGGAGGCCGAGGGTCTCGACGCGGAGGTACTCGACCGGGTCGGGCGTGGCGAAGTAGCTCGCCGCGAGGTGCACGATGCCCGTGATCTCGTGGCGCTTGCCGATGTCGAGGAAGGCCTGCTCGTCCGTGGTGTCCAGCGGCTCGACGACGACGCGGCCTTCCGCCTCGTTCGCCAGGTACTCCGGCAGCCCGGTGGACCGGTGCGCGGTGAGCACGACGGATTCACCCAGGTCGAGCAGCGCCCGTGCGGTGTGCGACCCGATCGAACCCAGGCCGCCGGTAACGAGTATCATTGTCATCCTTTCGCGCTTTTCCGACGATGATCGAGCTCGTCTTCGCCGACAGTCATCCTGCCTTACCTCACCGCATTTCCGGGCGGAGCGAAAGGGAATCGGCACGCTGGGAGATGTCCTGATCACGGCCGCACGGGCACCGTGGAACGGTGAACCGGAACCCCGAGGAGCGTCGCCATGCAGCTTGATGACCACGCGATGAAGGAATTGATGCTGGCCGGCGAGTACCACCTCGCCAACGGCGAACTCCTGAGCGAGGAGGTCCGGCGCGCGCAGGTGCTGCTCGAGGAGTACAACCGCAGTTCCGTGTTGGAAGGGCAGCGGCGCCGCGAAATCTGCGAGGAACTCTTCGGCGAGTTCGGCGAAGGCGCCTACCTGCGCCCGCCGTTCTACTGCAACTACGGCTACCAGACCAAGATCGGCGCCCGCAGCTTCGCGAACTTCGGCGTCATCTTCCTCGACGTCGGGCAGATCACCATCGGCGAGGACGTCCTGCTCGGGTCGTACTCGCAGCTCCTGGCCGCCGGGCACACGATCGAACCCGAATCGCGCCGCGCGAAGTGGGGCTACGGCAAGCCCATCACCATCGGGGACAACGTCTGGCTCGGCGCGGGCAGCATCGTCGGGCCCGGCGTCACCATCGGCGAGAACGCCGTCATCGGCGCGAATTCCGTGGTGATGAAGGACATCCCGGCCAACGTCGTCGCCGTGGGCGCGCCGGCGCGCGTCATCCGGACCATCGAGCCGGGCGAAGACCGGCCCATCGACATCGCGAGCTGACCGCTGACAACCGGAAAGGCCCCGGACCGCTGAGCGATCCGGGGCCTTTTTCCGTCCCCTGGGTCAGGACGGGAGCTCGACCGACTGGCGGTGCCGGAACACGTTGCGGGGGTCGTACTTCTTCTTCACGGCCTGCAGGCGCGGGTAGGCGCCCTTGTAGTACAGGTCGTGCCACGGCGAAGCCGACTTGTTGAACGCCGGGTCGCTCAGGTCGGCGTCGCAGTGGTTGACGTAGGAGCCGTCCGAGACGCCGTTGGGCACCGGGACGCCCCCGGTGGCCGCGTAGACCTCGGAGTAGACCTCGCGCGCCCACGCGATGTTCGCGGCGTCGCCGGCGGCGCCGTTCCACACCGACGACCACTGGACCTGGTAGGCGGCGTCCCGGTGCTGGATGGCCGAGTTCGCCTGCGGCACCGCGGAAACCTGGCCGCCGTAGGGCTGGAAGATGATGTTGATGTTCGGGTTGCTGATGTCGGACCGGGTCAGGTGCTTGTACATCGCCGCGGTCTGCGCCGGGGTGAACAGCCCCTTCATGAACGCGGCCTTGTACTTCGCGCGTGACGTCGGGTCGTTCGCGACCGAGTTGGTGGTCCCGGTCAGCTCGACGAACTGCAGCCACGGCAACGTCTGCGGCGCGACGAAGTCGGGCGTCGCCACGCCGTCGGCGAGGTAGGCGATGAAGCCGTCCATGATGGCCTGCGCGTTCGGCACCGACACGTCCAGCTGCGCCAGCGCGGTGACCGAACCGCTCGACTTGTGGTTCACCGACAGGGCGCCGGTGAGGTCGCGGGCCGGGCCGTTCGGCGACTTGTTGTCGATGTGCCATTGCGAGTAGTTGCGCACCAGGCGGGAGAACTGCGCCTCCGACAGGTTGTTCAGGTTCCAGCCGGCGACCGTGAAGTTCACCCGCGCGGGCGGCTTCGGCAGCAGCTTGCGCGGGTCGGTGCCGGTCGCGCCCGGCGAGCGGAAGAAGTACCGCGTCACGACGCCGAAGTTGCCGCCACCGCCGCCGGTGTGCGCCCACCAGAGCTCGCGGTGCGGGTCGCCCGGCTCGCGGGTGGCGACGACCGTCTGGGCCCGGCCCGCGGCGTTCACGGTGACTACCTCGACGGCGTACAGGTGGTCCACGACCAGCCCGTTGCGGCGCACCAGCCAGCCCCAGCCGCCGCCGGCGACGTGCCCGCCGACGCCGACGGAGTAGCAGACCCCGCCGGGGATGACGACGCCCCAGGTCTTGTACGTCTTCTCGTAGACGTCCAGCAGGGTCGCCCCGGCTTCGATCGCGATCGCGTTGCGCTGCTGGTCGTAGTAGACGCGGTTCATGTGGCTCAGGTCGAGGATGACCTGGGTTTCGTCGCTGTAGACGAAGTCTTCGTAGCAGTGGCCGCCGCCGCGGACGCTGATCCGCTTGCCGGCGCTGACGGCCGCGGTCACCAGCGGCGCGACCTGCGACGGCGAGTCGATGACGGCGACCCGCTCCGGGTGCGCCACGAACCGGGCGTTGAGGGCGCGCACCAGGTCCGGGTACTGCTGGTCCGCGGGGTTGACGATCGAGGCGGGGCAATCGGCGCCCGCCGCGGTGGATTCGGCGGCTCCCGCCACCCCGGTGAGGAGCCCGTTGTCGAGCAGCGCCGTCCCGCCCACTCCGAGAACTGCGCCAGTGAGGAATTTTCTCCGACCAGTGACCTGCCGCTCATTGAGCATTTCTGCCGTTCCTCTGCGATCGCGACTGAGTGCCGAGTCAAGAATTGAGAGGAAAAAATTAACCGATCAGGTGATTGACCAGCATCTTGCGTCGTGCGGTTAGCGAAAAAGATTCGCTTCGCCACTCCCCGTGAGCGCACAAACAAAGGGGGCTTCCCTCGGTCGAGGAAGCCCCCTTCGGTGGACGGCTAGACCTGCGGGACGACTTCCGCGGCGATCAGGTCCAGGTGGTCCAGATCGGAGAGGTCGAGGACCTGGAGGTACACCCGCGAGATCCCGGTGCGCTCGCGCCACCGGCCGATCTTGTCGACGACTTCGGCGGGCGAGCCGGCGAGCGCTTTCTCACGCAGTTCCGCCACTGGGCGGCCGATCTTGTCCGCGCGGGCGGCCAGCGCGGCCTCGCCGTCGCCGACGCAGATGGTCTGGGCCACCGAGAAAGTGATCTCCGCCGGGTCGCGGCCGATCTCCGCGCACGCCGCGCGGACGCGGTCGAACTGCGCGGCCGTGTTTTCCTCGTCCCACAGCGAGTTGTTGAACTCGTTCGCGTAGCGCGCGACCAGCCGGGGCAGGCGCTTCGGACCCTTGCCGCCCATGATGATCGGCGGGTGCGGCCGCTGCACCGGCTTCGGCAGGGCAGGCGAGTCGACGATGCGGTACTGCTTGCCCTCGAAGGAATACGTTTCTCCGACCGGAGTTCCCCACAGTCCGGTGAGGATCTCGAGCTGCTCCCCCAGCCGGTCCACACGCTCGCCCTTGGTCGGGAACGGCGCGCCGATCGCGTGGTGCTCGCCTTCGAACCAGCCGGAGCCGATGCCGAATTCCACGCGCCCGCCGGACATTTCGTCCACTTGCGCGATCGTGACGGCCAGCGCGCCGGGGTACCGGAACGTCACCGGGCTCAGCAGCACGCCGAGCCGGATGCGGCTGGTTTCCCGTGCCAGCGCACCCAACGTGACCCACGCGTCCGACGGACCGGGGTGCGCCGCCGCGGTTCCGGTGCGCATGTAGTGGTCGGACCGGAAGAACGCGGGGAACCCGGTCGCTTCGGCGTGCCGGGCCACGCGCAGCAGATCGCCGTGGCCGGCCCCTTCCTGCGGTTCGGTGAAGATCCTCAGCTCCATGCCGAAAAGCCTATCCCGGTAAGGCGGGCAAGCTAAGCGAGGCGGCACGCTCGGAGATGAGCACGACAAGGACCGGTGCGAGAGTTCGATGAGCGACGGCGCAGCCCGCGGACCTCGCGAACCGGCCAGTCCCGGTGACTACAAAGTACCAGCCGGAGCGAGGCGTTCCACGATTTGGACACCGAGCGGGTCCGCAAGGTGCGGTTGCGCGAAAGAGGACTTCAAGGGGAGTCAAACCATGCTCGAGCACGTGCGTTGTCCGCATCTGGTACCGATTCCCGCCGCGGACGATACCGAGCCGTTCACCGCCTCCGCCAGCCGCGACGACATCTACTCGGTGTTCGTCTGCAAGGCCGAACCCTGCGCCGAAAAGTTCCTGCTCAACCAGATCGACGGGCGCCGGGTCGCCCTGATCACCGACGACACGGTCTCCGCGCTGCACGCCGAGCGCCTCGCGACCTCGTTGCGGGACAAGGGGATCGACGTCGCCATGACGTCCTTCCCGCCCGGTGAAGCCAACAAGTCGATCGACACCGCGGTCCGCATGCTCGACTGGCTGGCCGGCACGTCCATCGCCCGGCGCGACATCATCCTGTCGGTCGGCGGCGGCGTGGTCATCGACACCATCGGCTGGGTCGCCAGCGCGTACATGCGCGGTGTCCCCTACATCAACGTCCCCACCACACTGCTGGGCCAGGTGGACGCGGCGCTCGGCGGCAAGGTCGCCGTCGACCACCCGAGCGCGAAGAACCTCATCGGCGCGTTCTACCAGCCGAAGGCGGTCGTCTCGAACGTCGCCTACCTGTCCACTCTGGACCGACGGCAGATCGCGGCCGGGCTGGCCGAGGCGATCAAGAAGGGCGTGATCGGCTCGCCCCCGCTGTTCGACCTCATCGAGGACAACGCCGATCTGGCGCTGGACCGCGACCTGCCCGCGCTGGAGCAGATCGTGCGCGCGGCGAGCGTCGTGAAGTCCGAGCTGATCCAGCTCGACCCGTACGAAGTGGACCTGCGGCGGCCGCTGAACTTCGGGCACACCGTCGGCCACGCGGTGGAGACGGTGACCGGCTACGGCCCGGTGCTGCACGGCGAGGCCGTCGCCTACGGCATGACGATCGCCGCCGAAATCGCGGTGCGGCGCGGGATGCTGGCCGAGAAGGACCGCGCGCGGCTGGTCGGCCTGCTGAACCGCTGCGGGCTGCCGACGTCCACTTTGGACCTGCCGAGCTCGGTGCAGGCGGGTGCCGTCACGGCGGCGCTCGGCCAGATCCGGAAGATCCGCGACTCGAAGATCCGGTTCGTGCTGCCCGTCGAGTACGGCTGCACGGTCATCGCCGACGACGTCACCGACGACGAGGTCGCCATGGCGATGGCCGCCACCCGCGCCACCGCGCTGGCCGAAGCGAGCCAGGGGGCGAGGGCGGCATGAGCACCCCGGCCGATGCGCTGTCGTGCGCGGCGGTGCTGTTCGACCTCGACGGCGTGCTGGTGGAATCCGGCAGCACCGTGGAGCGGTCGTGGCGCGCCTGGGCGGTGGACCACGGGCTGGACGCGGACGCCGTGGTCGCCGCCTGCCACGGACGCCCGTCGGCCGAGACGATCGCGGCCGTCGCGCCGCACCTCGACGCCGCCGGTGAAGCCGCCGCGCTGGAACTGCTCCAGGCGGCGGACACCAGCGAGCTCGTGGCCTGCCCCGGGGCGGCGGAGATCCTCGCCGCGCTGCCGTCGACGCGGCGGGCCGTGGTGACGTCCGGGACGCGGCCCCTCGCGACCGCGCGGCTGACCAGCGTGGGGCTGCCGGTCCCGGCCGTCCTGATCGCCGCCGGCGAGGTCCCGCGCGGCAAGCCGGCCCCCGACGGCTACCTCGCCGCGGCCGCCCGGCTCGGCTTCGCGCCGGAGTCGTGCGTCGTCGTCGAGGACGCCCGGCCCGGTGTGCTCGCCGCGCGGGCGGCCGGCTGCCGCGTCATCGGCATCGCCGGTCCGACGCTCGGCGATCCGTCCGATGTGGACATCCTGGTGCCGGACCTCGCCGCGGTGGCGGCCTCGGTCGGCACCGGCTCGATCGCGCTGACGAGGAGGAGTGAAACCCATGTCTGACCACACGGTTCTGGTCGTCGGCCGCGGGCTGATCGGCGCTTCGGTGGCCGACCGGCTGCGCGCCGACGGCCACGACGTGGCGACGGTGTCGACCACGCCGCTCGCGCACGCCGGGCACCTGTCCGTCGACCTCGACGACCCGGCGGGCCGCGAACGCCTGCGCGGCCACGTCGACGCGCTGCGCCCGGCGCGGGTCATCCTGACCCACGGGCCCAGTGACGTCACGTGGATCGAGGCGAACGAGCAGCGCGCGGAGGCCGTCCACCACGGCGTGGCCAAGCTGCTCGCCGGCTCCGGGGTGCCGACCGTGCTGGTCTCCACCGACAACGTCTTCGACGGTTCGCGCGGCGGTCACCGCCCCGCGGACCCGATCAGCCCGCACAACGTCTACGGGCGGGTCAAGGCGCTGGCGGAGCAGGAACTGCTGACCGGGCCGAACCTCGCGCTGCGCGTCAGCCTCGTCTACGGCTGGACCGGCCCGGCGCACCGCGCCACCTACGGGCAGCGCTGCCTGCAGGCGGCCGCGGCCGGCGAGGAGCTGGAGGCGCCGACCGACCAGTCGTTCACGCCGGTGCACATCGACGACGTCTCGGCGGTGCTGGCCGCGCTGTGCCGCGTGCCGGAGCTGCCGACCGGCATCGCGCACCTGGCCGGGCCGGCCGAGCTGAGCCGGTTCGACTTCGCGACGGTGGCCTACCGCCTCACCGGTGCCGACCCGGCGCTGGTCCGGCCGGTCCTGCGCCGCGACACCCTGTGGGCCTCGCGCCCCCGGCACTCCTCGCTGGCCTGCGACGACTTCGGGCACCTGCCCGGGCTCGCCGGCTGGACGCCGATGACGCCGGCGGACGGGCTGCGGCAGATGCTGCGGACCGGCCCTGTGGTCGCGGTCTGATGGTCGGCCGGTTCGCGATCGACGCCGGCGGCAGCCGCACCCGGGCTCTGGTGGTGCCCGGGGACGGCGGCCCGCGGCGGACGTTCGAGCTGCCGTCGATCAACCCGCACGCCACCGGCGACGCCGCCGGCCGCACCCTGCGGGAGGCGTTCGCCGAGATCGGCGCCGTGCTCGGGACCGGGCCCGCGGTCGGCTGGCTGGCCAGCGCCGCGGCCGGGCCCGGCGGGATCGGCCCGGAGCTCGAGCGGGCCCGTGCCGCCGCCGACGACGCCGGGCTCGACGCCGGGCTGGTCGTCTCCAACGACGTGCTGCCGCTGCTGTGGGGCGTGCCCGCGCTTTCCGGCGTCGGCGTGGTCGCCGTGTGCGGCACCGGCTCCGGCTTCTTCGGGACCGACGGCAAGCGCGTGGCCAACGCGGGCGGCTGCGAATACCTCGGCAGCGACGAGGGCGGTGCCGTCGACATCGGCCTGCGCGGGCTGCGGGCGGCCGTCCGGGCCACCGACGGCCGCGGCCCCGAGACCGCGCTCGTCGACGCGCTCGGCGAGTACGCCGGGACGACCGTCGCCGGCCTCGCGCGCCGGCTGGCCGCGCAGCCGTTCCCCAAGCAGGGCCTGGCCGCGCTCGCGCCGGTGGTCTGCGCGACCTGGCTGGCCGGCGACGACGTCGCCCTCGGGGTGATCGACCAGGCCGTCGGCGATCTGGCTGAAGGCGTGTACGCGGTCCGCGACGCGCTCGGCCTGCCGGACGGGTTCGCCGTCGCCGCGGCGGGCGGGGTGTTCACCGGGTGCCCCGAGCTGTACGAGCAGTTCGCCCACCACCTGACCGGGCCGGTCGGCGCCGGCAGCGCCGACCTGGTGACCGACACGGCCTCGGTCGTCCTGACCGCGCTCGACCGGTTCGCCGGCTCCGGTGAACCCGCGCTGCCCGGCGGGCTCGACGCCTACGCCGCGGCGCTGCCCCCGAGGAGGCGACATGAAGCTGGGACTCTGCTTGGCGGCGTTCGGTGACCTCGACCTGGCCACCGCGCTGCGGCACGCGGAGAAGTTCGGCCCGCTGTGGCTGGACGTGCCGACGGACACGACGTTCGGGCTGATCGACGCGGTCCGGTGCGCCGACGACGCCGCCTACCGCGACGAAGTGGCGGAGGTGCTGCGCGGGCAGCAGGTCGGCTGCGTCAGCAACAGCCGCGACGCACAGCTGCTGCTCGGACCCCATGACCGGCACACCGACCCGGTGCACCGCGGCGACGCGGCCGCCAAGCGCGCCCACGCGCTCACCTGCTCCCTCGGCGCGATCCGGCTCGCCGAGCGGCTCGGCGCGCCGGACGTCCGGCTGCTGCCCGGCTGCCCCGACTTCGGCCGCTGGCTCTCTTGGTGGCACAGCGACGTGAGCTGGGCGGACAACATCGCCGCGTTCCGGACCGCCGCCGAGCCGCTGGTGCACGCCGCGCGCGAGGCCGGCGTCCGGCTGCTGGTGGAGCCGCACCCGAAGCAGGTCGTCTACGACCGGGCGAGCGCGGACCTGCTGTTCGCCATGACCGGGGACTGGGCCGACGTGCTCGGGTTGTGCGTCGACCCGGCGAACCTCGCGGCGACCGGCCACGACCCGGTCGACGGCGTGCGCGGCTGGGAAACGCGCATGGGCGCGGTGCACGCGAAGGACCTGCAGCGCTGGAGCGGGCGCGGCCTGCCGTCCGGCCCCGGCTGGGGCCGCTACGGCCCGCAGCCGCCGATCCGGTTCCGCGCGCTCGGCCTCGGCGAGCTGCCGTGGGCGGAGATCGTCGCGACGCTGCAGGACGAAAGCTTCGACGGCGTGCTCTACCTCGAGCACGAGGACACCCTGCTCCCCCGCGACCGCAGCATCGACCGCGGTCTGGGCGTGCTCCGGTCGATGGTGCCGGACGCCGTGGCCGAAGGGCGGACGTGGTGAGGCCCGCGTGGGTGCGTGAGCCGGGTCCGGGCCCGCGGCTGGTGCACGTCAACGCGACCGCGACCGGCGGCGGCGTCGCCGAGCTGCTGCACGGGCTGGTCCCGGCGCAGCTGGCGAGCGGGGTCGACGCCGGCTGGGCGGTGATCGCCGGGGACGACTCGTTCTTCGCGTTCACCAAGTCCCTGCACCACCTGCTGCACGACCGGGGTGCGCCGCGGATCTCCGCCGCCGACCTGGACCACTACCGGGCGGTGCTGGCGCCGCAGGCGGCGTGGCTGGCCGCGCGGGTGGGCCCGGGCGACACCGTGGTGCTGCACGACCCGCAGGTCCTCGGCTTGGCCCCGGCTCTGTCGGCGGCCGGTGCCCGGGTGGTGTGGCACTGCCACATCGGGACGGACGCGCCGGGCGCGGCGGGACCCGAGGTGGTGTGGCGGGCGTTCGCGGCCGAGTTGTCCACAGTGGACGTCGTCGTGACGGCGCTGGCGGCGTACGCGCCGCCGGGACGCCCGGTCGCGGTGTGCGCGCCCGCGTTCGACCCGAAGGCGGCGAAGAACCGGCCGATGAGCGCCGCGGAGGCGAACGGGCTGCTGGCCGAAGCCGGGCTGACGGCGGAGGGTGCGAGCGAACTCGCCGTCGCCGAGCAGGACGGGCCGATGCCCGCCGGCGCGCGGATGGTGCTGCAGGTTTCGCGGTGGGACCCGCTCAAGGACATGCCCGGGGTGCTGCGGCTGCTGCCCGGCCTGCCCGGCGACGTCCACCTCGTGCTGGCGGGCAACGACCCCGAAGAGATCCCGGACGACCCCGAAGGCCTCGCCGTGCTCGCCGAGGTCCGGCGGCTGCGGGCCGAACTGCCCGCGTCCCTCCGGCGGCGGGTGCACCTCGTGCGCACTTCGCAGCGCGACCCGGAGCGCGCCGCGCTGCTGATCAACGCCCTGCAGCGGCGCGCCGACGTCGTCGTGCAGAAGAGCCTCGCCGAGGGGTTCGGGCTCACCGTCACCGAAGCGATGGCGAAGGGACGGCCGGTCGTCGCGGGACGCGTCGGCGGGCTGTGCGCGCAGATCGAGCACGGCCGGACCGGGCTGCTGGTCGATCCGGCGGACACCGCGGCCGTCGCCGACGCCGTGAACGGACTGCTTTCGTGCTTGCGGGAACGCGAGCGCATCGGCGCGGCCGCGGCCGAAGCGGCGGCGGCCACCTACCCGATGGACCGCCTGGTCGCGGACTACCGCGCGGTGGCGGCCCGGATCCCGGAAGGGGCGGCACGATGAGGACCGGAGTGGTCACCGCGGCGGGCGGGCGGATCGGCTCGGCGGTGGCCGGGCGGCTGCTCGACGCCGGCGTGGTCGACGAAGTCGTGGCGGTCGACGTGGTCGAGCCGGCGGTTCCCGCCGGTGCCAAGGGTTTCGTCTGCGACCTGCGTGAAGCGTCCGAAGTGGACAAACTGGCGGCCGCGCTGCCCGGCGAGCTCACCGTGCTCGTCAACGTGCTGGGCGGCGAGCGGCGGCCGCACCTCGAACCGGTCGACGACGCGACCTGGCCGCCGGAAGCGGTGTTCGACGACATCTTCGCGCTCAACCTCACCACGGCCTACCGCGTGACGAAGGCCCTGCGCGAACGCTTCGGCCGCGGCTCGGCGATCTGCAACGTCAGCTCGATCGCGGCGAACATGCCGTGGGTCGTCTCGCCCGCGTACGGCGCCGCGAAGGCCGCGCTCGAGCACTGGAGCACCTCGCTCGCCGTCGCGCTGGCGCCGGCCGGGGTGCGGGTGAACACCGTCCGGCCCGGGTTCGTCTGGAGCAAGCAGTGGCAGGACGTCAGCCGCGCCGAGTTCGACGAGGTCGTCGCCGACCGCGTCCCGCTCGGCCGGGAGCAGACCGCCGGCGACGTCGCCGACGTCGTGGCGTTCCTCTGCTCCCCCGCGGCGAAGCACATCACCGGGCAGGGCCTGGACGTCGACGGCGGGGCGACCCTGGTGCGGAGGGCACGATGAGGCTGATGGCGGTGCACGCGCACCCGGACGACGAATCGAGCAAGGCCGCGGCGACGCTCGCGCGGTACGTCGACGAGGGGCACGAGGTCCTGGTCGTCACCTGCACGGGCGGTGAAGAGGGCAGCATCCTCAACCCGGCCATGGACACCCCGGAGGTGCGCGCCGACCTGACCGCGGTCCGCCGGGACGAGATCGCCCGCGCGATCGAGGTGCTCGGCGTGGAGCAGCGGTGGCTCGGGTTCGCCGACTCCGGCTGGCCGGACGGCACCCCGGTGCCGCCGGGCCGGTTCGCGAGCCTGCCGCTTTCGACGTGCACCGAGCGGCTGCTGGTGGAAATGCGCGAGTTCCGGCCGCACGTGGTGATCACCTACGACGAGAACGGCGGCTACCCGCACCCGGACCACATCCGGGCGCACGAGGTGGCGGTCGCGGCGTTCGAAGCGGCCGGCGACGACCCGGACTGGCAGCCGCTGAAGCTCTACTACGTCCACGAGTGGTGCGGCAAGAAGATGGCGATGTTCCACGAGGCGCTGCTCGAAGCGGGCTTGGAATCGCCGTACCACGAGTGGCTGAAGGAGTGGGACACCAAGCCGGACGTCTACGCCCGGATCACCACCCGGGTGCCGTGCGCGGACCACTTCCCGCGGCGTGACGCGGCGCTGCTCGCCCACGCCACCCAGATCGACCCGGACAGCCACTGGTTCGCCGTCCCGCTTGAGCTCCAGCGGCAGCTGTGGCCGACCGAAGATTTCGAGCTCGCCCGTTCCCGGGTGGGCGGCTCTGGGCCGGAGGACGACCTGTTCGCCGGCATCGAAGTGCGGAAGGGGTAACGATGAACACCGTGGAACAGTGGTTCGACCCGATGGACCCGTGGTCCTGGGTCGTGTCGCGGTGGCTGCTGGAGGTCGAGCAGGTCCGGGAGATCGACCTGCGGTTCCGGGTGATGAGCGTGTCGGTGGTCAACGCCGACCGCGAGATCCCCGAGCAGTACCTCGACGACCCGGAGGCCTACCTCAAGCGGATGCAGGCGGCCTGGGGCCCGGTCCGCGTGGCGACGGCGGCCGCCGACCAGCTCGGCCCGAAGGTGCTGCGCGACCTGTACACCGCGCTGGGCAAGCGGATCCACGAAGAGGGCAACAAGGACTTCCCGGCGGTGATCTCGGCGGCGCTGGACGAGCTGGGCCTGCCGCCCGAGCTGAACGACGTCGCGGCCACGGATTCGGCCGACGACCAGGTCCGCGCGAGCACCCGCGAGGCGATGGACGCGGTCGGCATCGAGATCGGCACGCCGATCATCCGCATCGACGGCGCGGCGTTCTTCGGCCCGGTGGTCTCGAAGATCGCGCGCGGCGAGGACGCGGGACGGCTGTTCGACGCGCTGGCGACGCTGGCGGGCTTCGAGCACGTTTCGGAGATCAAGCGGGCCCGCATTTCGGAGCCCGACTTCTCCTGAGGGCCGGTCCGAACGTAGTGAATGACTCATTCCTGTCGTCTGACGACAGGAATGAGTCATTCACTACGTCTGCACCAGGCGGCCGCGGGCGACGACCAGCCGCACGTCGGCCAGCACCGACGTCGAGGTGCGCGGATCGCCGTCCACCACGAGCAGGTCCGCGCTCAAGCCCGGCAGGACCCGGCCCGTCACCGACGACAGCCCCAGGATGTCCGCCGCGCCCGACGTCGCCAGCTCCAGGACGCGCTCCGGGCTGAAGCCCAGCCACTCGTACATCCCCAGCAGGCCCGCGTATTCGCCGAACACGGCGTTGCGCACCCCGCCGTCGGATCCCGGCAGGATCGGGACGCCGAGCGCGTCGAGCCAGGCGATCCGGTCGAACAGCGGCCGCGCCGCCGCTTCGCCGAGCGTCGCACGCTGCACCAGCCAGTCGCGCGGCCCGGCCGTGCAGCACGCGGCGATCCCGGCCGCGGCCATCCGGCGCGCGATGTCTTCGCGGCGCTGCCACTGCCCGTCGCCGGCCAGCCAGTAGCAGTGCTCGATCGTGTCCGCGCCCGCGTCGACCGCGAACTCGATCGACTCCGTGCCGTGCGCGTGCGCCGCCACCGGCAGGCCCAGCGCGTGCGCCTCCGCCACGACCGCCTTCACCTCGGCCGGCGTGAACTGGGACTCCCACATCGCCGCGCCGCCCGGGGTGAGGCTGCCGCCGCTGGCCATCACCTTGATGACGTCGGCGCCCGCTTCCGCGTTGGCCCGCACCAGCTCCCGCATCGCCGCTTCGCCGGACACCTCGCCGCCGAAGAACCAGCAGTGGCCGCCCGGCGGGGTCAGCGGGGCCAGCGCCGCCAGGATGCGCGGGCCCGGCCGGGTGCCGGCGTCGATCTCGCGGCGCAGGCCGGCCACCCGCGGGGGCCGGTCGCCGAGGTCGCGGACCGTCGTCACGCCGGAAGCGACGAGCCGCGCGGCCCGCTCCGCCATCCCGGCTTCGACTTCCCCCGGACCGGCGGCGAGCAGCGCCCCGACCGGGTCGTGGCCGCCGTCCATGGCCAGGTGCACGTGCCCGTCGATCAGGCCGGGCACCAGCGTGGCGCCGGGAAAAGCCAGGCGCCGCGCGGATTCCGGGGCCACCACGGACTCGCGCGGGCCCGCCGCGGCGATCTTCCCGTTCACCACCAGGACGGCGGCGTCCGGGACGCAGTCACCGAGCGGGCCGCGCAGGAGCCTGCTCACCTCGATCAGCAGCGGCCCCGGAGCACTCATGCCACGGACGATAGCAACGGAACGCTGCGCGCCACCCGGCCTTTCAGGTCGCAGAGCAACGGCCAAGAAGTCGCGAAGTTCAGCCGCGCGAACCCCTGCCCGCCGCGCCCGAACGACTCGCCGGGGCTCAGCTCGATCCCGGCGTTCTCGCGCACCACCGACGTCGGGTCCGACCAGCCGAACGCCCGGAAGTCCAGCCACGCCAGGTAAGTGGCCTCGGGCAGGTGGTAGCGCACCATCGGCAGCTCGGTCCGCATCGTCTCGGCGACCATGTAGCGGCTGCGGTCGAGGTAGGAGACCGTCGCGTCGAGCCACTCGTCGCCTTGGGTCCACGCGGCCACCGTCGCGGCCGCGCCGAAGATGTTGACCGAACCGAGCAGGCCCGCCTGGACGTCGATCACCGCGTGCATCCACTTCGGACCGAGGTGCGCCACTGCGCAGCGCAGCCCGGCCAGGTTGAACGCCTTGCTGGCGCCGTACACGGTGATCGTGCGCGCGCCCATTTCCGTGCTCAGCGAAGCGAACGGGATGTGCCGGTGCGGCGCGAACGTGAGGTCGGCGTGCAGCTCGTCGGAGACGACCAGCATGTCGTTGCGCTCCACCGCGGCGGCGAGCGCGGTCAGTTCCCCGCGGGTGAACACGCGCCCGGTCGGGTTGTGCGGGCTCACCAGCAGGAGCAGCTTCGCCCCGGCCAGCGCCGAGTCCAGCTGCCCGGCGTCGAACCGCCAGCCCTCTTCGGTGTCCTCCATGGGGATCGGCACGACCCGGCGGCCCAGGCTGGTGATCATCTTGGTGAGCGGGCCGAACGCCGGGGTGTGGATGGCGATCCCGTCGCCCGGCCGCGTCGCCGCTTCCAGCACCACGCGCACGGCTTGCGCGACGTTCGTGAACTCGCGCACGTCACCCGGGTTCACGAACCAGCCGTAGCGGTCGGCCATCCGGTCGACGAAGGCTTCGCGCACGGTCCGCGCGCCCGTCGGCCAGTCGGGGTAGCCGAAGTCACCGCTCGAGATGAGGTCGTGGAGGGAGTCCCGGATCGGCTCGGCGACCGGGAAGTCCATGTCCGCCACCCACGCGGGTACCACGTCCGGGCGCACGACCTGCCACTTGGCCCCGGGACGGGACCGCAGCTCGGGTTCCGTCAGCGCCGAGAACTGCTGGTGCAGCCGCGATCGCGCCGCCGGCAACAGCGTCGCGCTCGCCTGCTCGATCGTCATGACCGTACCTCGTTTTCGTTTCCACCCAGTGAGTGTTGCCTGCTCGTATGACGGCTCGGGCGTGCAGAACTCATCGGTACCGGGCGAAAAATCCCCTGCCCGCGACGTTTTTCCTGGTCAGGGCATGGGAAGAGCCCGGCCGCGGCCGGGCTCTTCTTTTCGGGAGCGGAGTTTCAGCCGTTGCCGGCCGGCTTCCCGCGCTCCAGGTTGAGCGTTTCGGGCGCGGCGTGCGCGACGGTGAACCGCGCCGCCAGCTCCGGCGGCAGGTATTCGGCGAGCCGGTCCACCGGGACCCACTCCGAGCGGTCCAGCCCGTTGCGGCCGAGGGTGAGCCGGATGTCGTCGTCGGCGAGCTCGCCGCCGTCGAAGACGTAGAGGAACTCGTCGCCGTCGTCGCCGGGGACCCAGTCGACGACGACCAGCCCGGCCGGCTCCCGGTCCAGGCCGAGGTCCTCGCCGAGCTGGCGCCGCGCGGCCGCGGCCGGCGACTCGCCGTGCCCCACCAGCGCGCCCGGGATGTCCCAGCCGTTCTCGTAGATCGAGCGGTGGAGCAGCAGCACCGTGTCACCGCGGGTGAACAGCGTCCCCGCGCAGACCCGCGGCGCGGGCGTGGGCTCGGTCATGGATCCTCTCCTTCCTGGCCGCGCCGCTACGCGAGCGGCACGGACTGGGCGAACCGGAACAGCCCGCCCGGGTCGTAGTGCGCCTTGACCTCGCGCAGCCGGGCGAGGTTGGCGCCGTAGTAGGCCGAAGGGGCGTCCTCGAGGTCGGGATCGGGGAACCCCGGGTAGGCGCCGCCGGTGCCCCACGGGCGCGTCAGGTCCCACGAGCGGTGCAGCCACTTGCGCGAGTCGGCGGGTTCGAGGTCGGCGTCGAGATCGGCGGCGTGCTTGAGCAGGTACCGCGCGTCCCGGTGCGGGAAGGCCGTCGCGGCCGCGTCGACGTCGTTGTACGCGCCGCCCGAGGGCAGCAGCTCCAGGGAGCGGCCCTCCCCCGGCTTGCGCCCGTCGTCGAACTCGGCCAGCAGCGCCTCGACGACGTCGGCGGGCAGCGGACTGCCGATGAACTCCGACCGGCTGTACAGGTGCGCCCCCGGGTGGTCGTCGCCCGGCCCGTTCTCCGCGAGGAACGCCTTGGTTTCGCGGTAGGGCAGGGTGACGCGGGTGTCGGTGACCGGCTCGGGCAGCGAGCGCACGAACTCCGCCACCGACTCGGCGCCGCCGGTCAGCGTGCCGAACAGGTGCGTGACGGGCTCTTCGGCCGGGTTCGCCGACGCCGTCACCATCAGGCTCGGGGCCACTTCGCGCGGCGCGCCGTCGAGCCACTCCTGCCAGGCGAGCACCAGCGCGGAGGCGTGCTCGCGGCCCCAGGTGAGGTGGAAGCTGGTCGCGTCCGGCGCGGGCACCGGGTCGAAGACCAGCCGCGTCACCACACCGAAGTTGCCGGTGCCGGCCCCGCGCAGCGCCCAGAACAGGTCCGGGTCCCGCTGCTCGGAGCAGGCCACGACCCGGCCGTCCGCGAGGACGACCGTGGCCGCGCGCAACCGGTCCAGCGCGAAGCCGTACCGGCGGCCGAGGATGCCCATGCCGCCGCCGAGGGCGTGCCCGGCCAGGCCGACCGTCGGGCCGCAGCCGGCCGGGATCGTCCGGCCGTGCGGCGCCAGCGCGTCGTAGGCGTCGGCGAGCCGGGCGCCCGCGCCGACGACGAGCCGCCCGTCTTCGACCGACGCCGTCGCCATCGGGCGGGTGTCCAGCAGGATCCCCGTGGTGGACGAATGCCCGGCGAAGTCGTGGCCGCCGCCGCGCACGGCCAGCGGCAGCCCGGTTTCGCGGGCCGCGGCCAGCGTCACCGCGACGTCGGCGTCGGTGGTGCAGCGAACCACCGCGGCCGGGCGGACGGTGTCGTACCGGGCCATTTCGGGGCGGCGGGCCTCGTCGTAGCCGGCCGAAGCCGGCGTGAGGAGCTCACCCGCCAGCCGCCGCTCCAGCGCGTTCCAGCGCACCAGCGTCGTCCTTCCTCGCGGTCAGGCAGCTTCGTCCGTGCGTTCGGGGGCGCCGGCCGTGTCCGCGGGGGCGGCGGCCGGCGAGACCGCCGCGACCGGCCGGCTGCGGAGCAGCAGCAGGAAGGTGACGATCGGCAGGATCCCCATGATCTCCGCCATGATCGAGTACCCGCCGGAGCCGAGCAAGGCGGTACCGCCGATGGTGCCGGTCGCCGAGACGCACCAGACCACGGCGTCGACCGCGCCGACGACCTGGCCCTGCCCGTTCGAGGACAGCGTCGTCGCGAGCGTGCGGCTGCCCGCCATGAACCCGAGGTTCCAGCCGTAGCCGAGCAGGAACAGCGAGAAGGAGCCCATGTGCGCGTGGGACATCGTGGAGCTCGCGCCGATCGCGGCGGCGACCACCAGCACCGCGAGGCCGGCGAACATCACCTTCCGCGCGCCGATCCGGTCGATCATCCAGCCGGTGAGCGGGGCGAAGAGGAACATGCCGCCCGCGTGCGCGGCCAGCGCGGTGCCCACGAAGACGAGGCTGCCGTCCTTCAGGGTGATGTCCATCGGGGCCGCGGTCATGATCGCGACCATGATGAGCTGGCTGACGATCATGACCAGCAGCAGCATCCGCGCCGAGCCGGAGCGGAACACCGAGCTCAGCACGGCCAGCTGCGAGCCTTCCGGGCGCGGGGCCTTGTGCCGGGGCAGCGTGATCCCGCCGAGCCCGGCGACCGCGCTGACCACCGCCGCGAGCAGGAACGGCCCGGACAGCTCGGGCAGGCCGAAGCTGCCCATCAGCGAGCTCATGGGGTACAGCAGCAGCGGCCCGCCGACCGAGCCGACGGCGCCGGCGGCGACGACCAGCCCGAGCGCGTACCCGCTGCGATGCCGCGGGTAGAGCTCGGCGGCGGCGTACCGCGAGACGATCGAACCGCCGACGCCGAGGCCGAGCACGAACATCCCGGCGTCCAGCAGGGGGATGTTCTCGATCAGCGTCGCGGTGAAGCAGATCAGGCCGCCGAGCGTCCCGACGGCGAAGGCGACCATCAGGCTCGCCCGCCAGCCCAGCCACGAGGTGGCGCGCACGAGCAGCAGCGCCCCGAGGCCGGTGCCGAGGATGGTCAGCGTCTGCGGGAACGCGCTCCACATGACACCGACGTACGGTTCGGCCCAGATGGTGCTGGTCGGCGCGACGGCCGCCATCGCGGCGTTCATCAGCGTGGCGGTGGTGAACAGCGCCAGCATCCCGCGACGGCGCGCGGACAGCTCGGCCCGGGTCGCCGTGTCGGCCGGCGGTACTCCGGCGGCTCCCAATCCTGGTGACACGACTTCCTCCCGGCATCGGCGTCAACCACCTCATCGTGCGGGAGCACCGCGACCGGCTCATCTCCCGCCTTGCCGAGCGGCGGACCGCACCGTGGGAGTAGCGGAGCCGGGGTGCGGGGCACTCACCGCTGATCAACGGGCCGTCGGGCCCTTCACGGCACGTGCCCGGGTGGGGACTGCGCGCGACCGCCCGGGGCGGTGGACCGCAACGTGGGAGAAGTCGCCGTGCGGTGAAGGGGACCGCAAGCGAGGAGTAGGGCGCCGTCCGGTGCGCTGCGAGCCTGGACCGGGGATGCGAGGGGAGTACGACGAGTGGACGACAGACCTGATCGGGCGAGTGCCGTCCCCGCGGGTGACGAGCGGGCGTTCGGCAGGCTGCTCGAACGGCACCGCCACGAACTGCGCGTCCACTGCCACCGGCTGCTCGGCTCGTACGACGAGGCCGAAGACATGGTGCAGGAGACCTTCCTCCGCGCCTGGCGCAAGCGGGCGCAGTACGCGGGCCGCTCGACCTTCCGCGCGTGGCTGTACCGGATCGCCACCAACTGCTGCCTCGACCACCTCGCGCGGCAGCCGGAGACGGACGAGCTCGACGGGGGCCCGGAGCCCAGCACGCCGGGCGCGGACGCCGCCGTCCTCGCCCGGGAGGTGCTCGAGCTGGCGTTCCTCACCGCCCTGCAGCACCTGCCGCCCAAGCAGCGCGCGGTGCTCGTCCTGCGTGACGTGCTCGGCTGGTCGGCCAAGGAGTGCGCGGACGTGCTCGAGATCAGCGTCGCTTCGGCCAACAGCGCGCTGCAGCGGGCGCGTTCGACGATGAAGCGGCACCTCCCCGGCGCACGCAGCGAACGGACGCGGCCGCCCGGCGCGGAACGGGTGCTGCTCCGCCGGTACATGAGCGCGCTCGACCGGTCCGAAGTGGACGTCGTGGCGGAACTGCTCGACCAGGACCGGCCGGCGGCCTGACGCGCACGTGAAGAGACGCGCCGGCGGGCGGGACTGTGGAACCGTGCCCGCATGCGGCGGATGCTGGTCACGGGCGGAGCGGGGTTCATCGGCGCGAACTTCGTGCTGGACACGATCGAAAGGCGGCCGGACGCGGAGGTGACCGTGCTGGACGCGCTCACCTACGCGGGCAACCGCGACAGCCTGAACGCGGTCGCGGACCGGATCACCTTCGTGCACGGCGACATCTGCGACGCGGCGCTCGTCGACCGGCTGGTCGCCGGCGCCGACACCGTCGTCCACTTCGCGGCCGAGTCCCATGTGGACAATTCGCTGCACGATCCCTCGCCGTTCGTCCGGACGAACATCCTCGGCACTTTCACCATCCTGGAGGCGGTCCGCAAGCACGGGCGGCGGCTGCACCACATCTCCACCGACGAGGTGTTCGGCGACCTGCCGCTCGACGCGGTCGAGCAGTTCACCGAGGAAACCGCCTACGACCCGTCGAGCCCCTACTCGGCGAGCAAGGCGAGCTCGGACATGCTGGTCCGCGCCTGGGTCCGCTCGTACGGCGTCGAGGCCACGCTTTCCAACTGCGCCAACAACTACGGCCCGTACCAGCACGTCGAAAAGCTCATCCCCCGCCAGGTGACCAACCTGCTCACCGGCACCCGGCCGAAGCTCTACGGCGCCGGCGCCAACGTCCGGGAATGGACCCACGTCGCCGACCACAACGACGCCGTGCACCGGATCCTCGACGGCGGCCGCGCCGGCCACACCTACCTCATCGGGTCCGGGGACGAGCGCAGCAACAAGGAAATCGTGGAACTGATCCTCGAACTTTCCGGGCAGCCGACCGACGCCTACGACCACGTCGCCGACCGCCCGGGCCACGACCTGCGCTATTCCAACGATTCCACCAAGGTGCGCACCGAACTCGGCTGGCAGCCGCGGTACGCGGATTTCCGCGCCGGACTGGCCGCCACGCTCGATTGGTACCGCGAAAACGAATGGTGGTGGAAAACGCAGAAAACGGACACCGAGGCGCGTTACGGGATTATCGGGCGGTAGCTCGCAATCGCGAAGACGCGTCCGCGGAACCGGGCGCCGTACGTTTGTCCACCGGAGCACCGTACGGCTAGCCCGAAGGAGTAGGTCGTGAGTAAAACGCTCTGCCAGACGTGTGGGGACGTGGAGGTCCGCAAGTTCCTCTCACTCGGCCAGCAGCCTTCGTTCCATTTCCCGGCGAATCGGGAAGAAGCGGAGAACGAACGCCTCTGGCCGCTCGAACTGGGTTTCTGCGAACAGTGCAGCCTGGTGCAGGTCTTGGAGTCGGTCAGCGAGCGCATCCTGTTCTCGGGCGACTACCACCACCTGGCCGGCCTGACCGCCGGTTACCACGAGCACCTGCAAGGACTCGCCGACACGCTCGCGGGTCTGTTCGACTCGACCGACGGCCGGTCCGTCGTCGAGTTCGGCAGCAACGACGGCAGCCTGCTGGACAAGCTGGCCGCGCGCTCGTTCGACGTCCTCGGCGTCGACCCGGTCGGCCAGGTCACCGCGGCCGGCTCCCAGGTCGTCAAGGACTACTTCAGCTCGACCGTCGGGGCCGGCCTCGCCGCCACCCGCGGCAAGACCGACCTCGTCGTCGCGCTCAACGTGTTCGCGCACGTCACCAACCTGCACGACGTGCTGGACGGCGTGACCTCGCTCCTCAAGGACGACGGCCTGTTCGTCACCGAGTCGCACTACCTCGTGGACCTGCTGGAGACCCTCCAGTACGACTTCGCCTACCACGAGCACTCGCGGTACTACTCGGTGACGGCGCTGGACGAGGCGTTCCGGCGGCACGGCCTGGAGACGGTCAAGATCGAGCGGATCCCGACCCACGGCGGGTCGATCCGGGTCTACGCCGGCTTCGTGGGCGAGCACGAGGTCGACCAGTCGGTCATCGAACTGCGTGAGCTCGAGGACTCCCTCAAGCTGCGCGACTCGATGATCTACACGCAGTTCGCCGAGCGCGTCGAACAGCACCGCGAGAAGCTCAACGAGCTGGTCCGGTTCCTCAAGAACACCGGCGCGCGCGTCGCGGCGGCGTCCGCACCCGGGCGCGCGGTGACGATGCTCAACTACTGCGGCCTCGGCCCGGACGACATCGACGTGGTCTCGGAGATCAGCCCGCGCAAGATCGGCAAGCTGTTCCCCGGCACGCACATCCCCATCATCAGCCAGCAGGAGCTGGCCGGGGACAACCAGCCGGAGTACGCGCTGCTGATGTCCTGGCACATCGCCGACGAGGTCATCACCAACCTCCGCAACGAAGGCTTCCGCGGCACGCTCATCGAGCCGCTGCCGGAGCCGCGGATCCTCGAGCGCTGACGCGCCGCCCGCCGTACGGGAGCCCGGTGGCCCCGTCCCTCTCCGGAGGGGCGGGGCCTCCGGCGTTCCGGCGCACGGCGGCCCGGCTTGAGATGTAGTGAATGACTCATTCCTGTCGTCGGACGACAGGAATGAGTCATTCACTACATCGGTCCCGGCGGGCATGCAGCGACCCCGCCACCACGAGGGTGACGGGGTCGCCGGCGGTAAGCGCTAGCTCGCCCGGGGCGCGGGGATCCGCGGGGGCCGGGCCCGGCTGAACCGGCGCATCATCGGCGTCTCGACGAACCGGTACAGCAGCCACCCGACGAACAGGGTGACCACGAACAGCCCGATCAGCACCAGGATCGCGAGCGGGGTGCTCAGCACCGCGTTGCCCATCAACGACCGCAGGTAGAAGATCGTCACGCCCTGGGACAGGTAGAACCCGAAGGACACGTTGCCGAGCCAGACGGCGACCCGGCCGCGCAGCCGCGTGCGCGTGCCGTGCAGGTCCGCGTTGGCGAACGACGCCACCATCACCGCGATCGGGATCAGCGTGGCGAAGTTCAGCGAGAACTGGAACGGCACGAACATCGAAGCGACGTACCCGACGACCATGAACACGACCGACACGGCCGGCTTGATGCCGATCCACTTGCCGGCCAGCACGATCCGGGCCAGCACCGCGCCCAGCACGAACTCGAACAGCCTGCCGACCGGCAGGAAGTAGCCGAACCAGTACTGCAGCGGTGAAATCGGGATGTTCGGGTTGGCGCCGTCGCTCGGCACGACGAACGTCGCGACGAGCTGGTAGGCGAACAGCCCGGCCACCATGATCCCGGCCCACAGCCAGAGGCGGCGGACGTCCATCTTCAGGATCGGGCGGATGATCAGCGGGAACAGCACGTAGAACAGCAGCTCGCCGCCGAGCGACCACGACGGGGTGTCGACGCTCATCGCGATGCTGAAGTCCGGGAACCACGGGTGGATGAGGAACAGGTTGGGCAGCCACGCCTTCCAGCTGGTGTAGGCCGCCGCGAACAGCACCATCGCCGCGACCCACATCGCCAGGTGGTTGGGGAACACCTTGACGAGGCGGCGGCGGATGAACGCCCGCGCGCGCTCGCCGGGTTTCACCGACCAGGACAGGACGAACCCGCTGAGCACGAAGAAGAAGGAGACGCCGACGAAGCCGCCGGTCCCGAAGATCGCGCCGTACCACTTCGCGACGTCCACGTCGGCGAACGGGTTGATCGGCCCGGTCGGCAGGGCCGGGTTCATCATGATCCCCGTGTGGAAGAGGAAAACGACGAACGCGGCGTAGAACCGCAACCCGGTCAACGAATCGAGTTTCCTCGGTGCCCCCAGGTGGTGGGGCTCGAGGGGGACTTCCACAGTTTGCGCCATGCCGGCTCCAAGTCGTGATGACAGCCGAAGCTGATGTTCCGGTTTCACCCTCCCCGCGCCGTGCGGTGGCGGCGTCTTCCCGCGTGCCGCCCTCGCGCGCAACCTCGAAGGCGCGCGGACCCGCCGTCCTCTGCGATAGTCGGCGGTACACCGTACTTTGGGCGTGGAGGCCGGAAAAATGACCACGATCGACCTTTCCGATTTCGAAGGCTTCTGGGCCAAGCCCCTGGACTACCGGCACGCCGCCTTCGACGAGCTGCGCGCCCGGCCGGGGCTGCCGTTCTTCGAGGAGCCGGAATTCGGCTCGCTGCCGCGCGGCCGCGGCTACTACGCGGTGACCAAGATGGACGACGTCCTCTTCGCCAGCCGCAACCCGGGCACGTTCATCTCCGGCAAGGGCAACGCCACCCCGGTCGACATGCCCGCCGAGTTCCTCGACCAGTCGATGATCTCGATGGACGACCCCCGCCACGCCCGGCTGCGGCGCATCGTTTCGCGCGGCTTCACCAACAAGAAGATCAGGTCGCTGCACGACAACGTGGCCCAGGTGGCCAAGGAGATCGTCGACGAGGTGATCGACCGCGGCGAGGTCGACGCGGTCGAGGACATCGCCGCGAAGCTGCCGCTGCGCATCATCTGCGACATGATGGGCGTCCCGGAAGCCAACCAGCAGTTCGTCTTCGACCAGACGAACAAGATGATGGGTGTCCAGGACCCGGAGTACGTCCCCGAGGGCGAAGACGCGTTCGAGGCGCTGTTCAAGGCCGTGCAGGAGCTGACCAACCTGCTGCACGAGCTGGCCGCCAAGCGCGCCGAAAACCCCACCGACGACATGATCTCGCAGCTGATGACCGCCGAGGTCAACGGCGAGTCGCTCACGCCGAACGAGCTGGCGCAGTTCTTCATCCTGCTCACCGGCGCCGGCACCGAGACCACGCGCAACGCGATCGCCTGGGGCATCCACCTGCTCACGAAGCACCCCGAGCAGCGTGAGGCCTGGCTGGCCGACCTCGACGGCGTCACGCCGACCGCGGTGGAGGAGATCGTCCGCTGGACGACCCCGGTCATCGCGCAGCGGCGCACGATCGCCGAGGACGCCGAACCGGTCGAGCTCTCCGGCCAGCTGCTCGTCCCCGGCGACAAGGTGATGATGTACTACTGGGCCGCGAACCGGGACCCGAAGTACTTCACCGACCCCGCGGGCTTCGACGTGCGCCGCGACCCGAACCCGCAGATCGGGTACGGCGGCCCCGGCCCGCACTTCTGCCTCGGCGCGCACCTGGCGCGACTGGAGATCGGCGTGATGTTCCGAGAGCTGCTGACGCGGATCCCGGACCTGCGCTCGACGGCGGAGCCGGCGCGGCTGACGTCGCCGATGATCAACGGCATCAAGCGCCTGCCGGTGGCCTTCACCCCCGGCGGTGCGCGGTAACCACCAGCTCCTGCCGGACGTGCCCGGGCGTCGAGGTCCGTGAGTTCCTCTCGCTCGGGCGGCAACCAGCCTGCCTGTTCCCGGCGGACCCGGCGGCCGAGCCGGCGTGGCCGCTCGACCTCGCGTTCTGCCCGCGCTGCGGCCTGGTCCAGATCGTGGCGCCGGTGGGTGAACGCGTGCTGTTCGACGGCGACTACCACCACCTCGACGGGGTGACCGGCAGCTACCGGCGGCACCTGCGCGGCCTGGCGGCGGACCTCGCCACCGCGTACCCGCGCGCCTCGGTCGTCGAGATCGGCAGCAACCACGGGGTCCTGCTCGCCGAACTGGCCGCTCGCGGGCTCGACGTGCTCGGCGTCGACCCGAACGGCTTCGGCGCGGCGCCGGTCGTGCGGGAGTTCTTCGGCGCGGAACTCGCCCGGCGACTGTCCCCTGTGGACATCGTCGCCGCGGTCAACACACTGGCCTACGTCGAGGACCCGGGCGGCTTCCTCACCGGGGTGCGCGCGATCCTGCGTGACGGCGGGGTGTTCGTCTCCGAATCGCACTACCTGCCGGATCTGCTCGAGACACTGCAGTACGACTTCTTCTACCACGAGCACCCGCGGTACTACTCGCTGACGGCGCTCGAAGCGGCGTTCGCCCCGCACGGGCTGGAGGTGTTCCGCGTCGAGCGGATCCCCACGCGCGGCGGATCGATGCGCGTCCACGCGGGCTCCCCCGGCGAGTCCGAAGTGGACGAGTCCGTCGCCGCGGTGCGGGAATTCGAGAAAACCCTGGCGCTGACCAGTGAGGTGACCTACCGGAAGTTCGCCGCGCGCGTGGCCGATCACCGCGACCGCCTGCGCGGCCTGCTCGCCGAGGTGACGCGGGACGGCTCGCGCGTCGCGGCCGCGACGTCACCGGCTCGGGCGACGACGTTGCTGACCTACTGCGGGCTGGGCCCCGCCGAGCTCGAGTTCGTCTCGGAGGTCAACCCGCGCAAGATCGGCCGGTTCTCACCGGGCGCGCACCTCCCGGTGGTCGCCCAGGAGCGGCTGTGCGGGCCGGACCAGCCGGAGTACGCGCTGCTGCTGTCGTGGCACATCGCCGATGAGCTGATGTCCCTGCTGCGCGCCGACGGGTTCCGGGGGCGGTTCATCGTCCCGCTCCCGGAACCCGTCGTCGTCTGAGCTACGCGGCCGGCACTTCGTCCGGAATGGACTCCGCGGCCGGCGCCGGCTCCTGGCCGCTCTTCGGCACGTGCCGGAACAGCAGCAGCGCCACCGCCGCCAGCACCACCATGAGGACCGCGCAGACGATCGCCGCACCGGCGAACCCGCTGGTGAAGGCCTCGCGGATGGCGGTCAGCAGCGAACCGGCGAGGTCACCGGGCAGGCTGCCGGCCGCGGCCGTGCCCTCGGCGATGCCCTCGCGGGCGGCCGCGGCGACGTCGGACGGCACCCCGGCCGGGACCTCGGCCACGCCGCGGTAGACGGCCGTGGCGATCGACCCGAACACGGCGATCCCGAACGCGACCCCGAGCTCGTTGCTCGTCTGCGAGATCGCACCCGCCGCCCCGGCCTTCTCCGGCGGCGCCGAGCCCATCACCAGGCCGATGCCGAGCACCAGCATCGGTGAGAGACCGGCGGTCGCGAGGACCGTGCCGAGCACCGTGATGACCAGGCCGCCGCTCGCCGGCACCTGCGTGAGCAGCACGAAACCGACCAGCGAGACCATCATCCCGGCGGCGATGACCACCGCGGGCCGGAACTTCTGCGCCAGGCCCGGCGACACCATGTACCCGGCCACCATGCCGACGGTGTACGGGATCAGCCACAGGCCGGAGTTCAGCGGCGAGAGGCCGAGCACCAGCTGCAGGTACTGGTTGAACAGCAGGATGATCCCGCTGATCGTGGACCCGCCGAGCAGCATCATGCCCAGCGCGCCGCTGAAGGCCGGGCGGCCGAGCAGCCGCACGTCCAGCAGCGGGTCGGCGAGCCGGCGCTGCCGCCGGACGAACGCCACCCCGAAGAGCAGGCCCGCCGCGAGGACCGCCAGCGACACCACGACCGAGCTGCCCCGCGCCAGTTCCTTGAGGCCGTAGATGACCGGCAGGATGGTGGCCAGCGACAGCACGATGCTGACCAGGTCGAGCTTGAAGCCGCCGGCCCCGGCGGCCTTGTGCTCCGGCAGCAGGATCGGGGCCACGACCAGCAGCAGCCCCATCACCGGCAGGCCGAGCAGGAACACCGAGCCCCACCAGAAGGCCGACAGCATCACGCCTCCGACCAGCGGGCCGATCGCCATGCCGACCATGAAGAAGCTCGTCTGGACGCTGATCGCGACCGCTCGCTGCTTCGCGTTCCGGAACATGGTGGAGATCAGGCCCAGCATCGTGGGCATCAGCGTGGAGCCGGCGATGCCGAGCCCCGCGCGGGCGGCGATCAGCATCTCCGCGCTGGACGACCAAGCCGCCACCGCCGAAGCGACGCTGAACAGCGCGGCGCCGATCATCAGCAGTTTCCGGTGTCCGATGCGGTCACCGAGGTTGCCCATGGTGACGAGGAGACCGGCGATGGTGAAGCCGTAGATGTCGACGATCCACAGCATCTGCGCGCTGCTGGGGTGCAGGTCCGCGGTGACGTGGGGAATCGCCAGGATGAGAACGCTCAGGTCCAGCGAAAGCAGCAGGGTCGGGAGGATGAGGACGGCGAGGCCGATCCACTCCTTCTTGCCCGCCAGCTCGCCGGGGGGCGTCGAGCTGTTGGTGGTCATGATCCCCTTTGGGTCTTTTGTCTGAATCGTTTCAAGAGTCACGTGGCGTGACTCGTCCAACACTGATCGTCGGTCACTCTCGATCACGGCCGCATCTTTCTGATTGCTCTGCGTCACGAAGTCCGCAAGCAATCGACGAGACGCAGGCGGGAGTCGGCGGCTGGGAACCTCGAAGGCAAGGACCGTCGCCCACCTGGGCGTTCGCCGACGCTGGGAGCACACGATCATGCGGATCCTCTTCGCCACGGTGCCCCTGTCGGGACACTTCTTCCCCCTCGTGCCGCTCGCGTGGGCCTACCGGGCCGCCGGCGCCGAGGTCGTGGTGACCACGTCGGAGGACTACCTCCCGACGGTGCTGCGCGCGGGGCTCCCCGCGACGCCGGCCGGGCCCGCGGCGGACTTCACCGGCCTCGCCGGCGACGGCTACGAAGACGCCGGCGAGCACCTGCTCGCCCACGGCCGGGTGTTCGCGGGCATCTCCGCCCGCAACCTCGTCGGCACCCTCCGGCTCGCCGAAAGCTGGCGGCCGGACCTCGTGGTGTTCGAACGCGCGGCCGCGGCGGGCGCGATCACGGCGGCGGTGCACGGCGTCCCCGGCGTCGAGCTGCAGTGGGGCGTCCCGGCGCTGCGCGAGTACCGGGCCGCGGCGGAGGAGGTGCTCGCCGGCGAGCTGGCCGCGCTGGGCCTGCCCGGGCTGCCGCGCGCGGACCACGTCGTCGGCACCTGGCCGCCGAGCCTGCGCCACCTGCACGCGGCGGAGCAGTCGAGCCTGCGGCACGTGCCCTACAACGGCGACGCCCGGCTGCCGGACTGGCTGGCGGTCCCGCCCCGGCGGCCGCGGGTGTGCCTGACGCTCGGCACCGTCCTGCCCGGACTCGGCACGGCCGGGCTGTTCCTGGCCCTGCTCGAGGAGTTGTCCACATTGGACATCGAGCTGGTGGTGGCGGTGGCCGACGAGACGGCGGCGGAGTGGGGCACGCTGCCGCCGTCGGTGCTCCACGCGGGACGGCTCCCGCTGGCGCAGGTGCTGAGGACGTGCGACGCGGTGGTCCACCACGGCGGCAACGGCACATCGCTGGCGGCGCTCGAAGCGGGCGTCCCGCAGCTGGTCCTGCCGCACTTCGACGACCAGATCGGCAACGCCGAAGCCGTGGTGCGCTCGGGCGCCGGGCTGCGGCTGTCACCCGGGGAGATCACGCCGGAGGCCGTGGCAGCGGGGTGCGCTCAGTTGCTGGACGACCCCCGGTTCGCCGAGGTGGCGGCCGCGGTGGCGGCGGAGAACGCCGGCCTGCCGTCGCCCGCTGAGGTCGTTCGCACGCTGACTCCCCTGGCGCTGCGGCCGGAACTGCGCCGCGCGGGCTGAGTCCCCCACTCCACGACAAAGGCCGCGGGCCGGGTGACTGCCACCCGGCCCGCGGCCTTTTCGTCCGGTCGCGCGCGTCCCGCCCCAAGCGCCCCAATGTGGCGTTGGTTGCGTCCAGCGCACCCAATGTGGCGTTCGATGCGTCTGACGCACCGAACGCCACATTGGGGCGCATCGGCCAGACCCGGGCTCAGCTCTGGTGGTCGAGCGTGAGCTGCTCCAGGATCTTCACGTACTCGGCCGGGCCGGGGACCGAGTTGATCTCCTTCTGCAGCCGCTGGGCGTTCTCCTTGAAGGATTTCTCCTCCAGGACCCGGCGGATCTGCTCGCGCATCACCGCGGCGTCCGGCTCGGCCACGTTCAGCACCAGGCCCGCGCCCTTCGCCAGGGTGAAGCGGGCCAGCGCCGGGCCGAGGCTGTAGCGCGAACGGGCCAGGCGGGCCGCGCCGGAGGGGTTCGCGCGGATGCTGTGGCCGACGAAGTCCACCAGCAGCTGCGGGACGCTGTTCAGGATCGCCGGCATGACCGTGCCGACGCCGCCGTGGTGGATCAGCAGCGAGCACGTCGGGACCAGCTGGTCCAGCGGGACGAAGGGGAGCACGCGGACGTTCTCCGGGATCTGCTCGACCTTCGCCAGCTGCTGGTCGTCGAGCGTCGCGACGACCTCGACGTCCAGTTCGGACAGTGCGTTCAGCAGCACCGGGATGTGGTCCCAGCCGCCCTCCATGAACGCGCGCTCGGACAGGCCCAGCGACACCGCGACGCGGGGGCGCTCCGGCACCGGGTACAGCCAGCCCGGCATCGGCTGCTGGCTCGAGTACGACACCCACCGCATCGGGACGACGTTCGCGGACACCTCGGGGCCGATCTCCGTCGGCTGCGAGTTGATCGTCCACTGGCCCCACAGCAGCTCGTCGTCGATCTCGACGCCGTAGCGCTCCGCCGCCGCGCGGACCGTCTCGACCGCCGGGTTCGGCAGCTCCGGGGCGCCCGGCTTGCCGGTGAGCTCCTTGAACTTGTCGATGCTGCGGCAGAAGACGTCGGGCGCGGTCCACCAGCGGGCGTGCGCCGCGCCGGCGACCTTCGCCGCCACCGCGGCCGCGGGCAGGCAGGCGTCCCAGATCACCAGGTCCGGCTTCCACGCCTTGGTGAACTCGACGAGGCCGTCGAGGAACGGGAGCGGCTCGTTCGGGTCGCCCTTCCACGGCGCGAAGTCCCACTGCGCGGGCAGGTAGTACTGGCTGTAGACGTCCCAGTGTTCGCGGTCCGGGTCGTCGGCGTCGAAGCCGAGGGCTTCGAGGGCCGCGGTGATCTCGGCGAGGTCCGCGCGTTCCTTCTCGTAGGCCCGGCCGGGGCCCATCGGGATCGGCATGCTGTCGATGTCGCAGACCGCGACCGGGGTGATGCCCATCGACGCGATCGTCTCCACCCCGCCCGGGTGCGTGGCGATCACGACTTCGTGCCCCGCGGACTTCAGCGCCCAGGCCAGCGGCGCCAGCGGGAAGGTGTGCGCCGGGGCCGGCCAGATGGCGAATTGCACACGCATTGTTTCGGCTCCTCCAGGACGTGTCGGCGGGAGACTTTCTTCAGCCGCCAAAGGAAAATCGTAGGGGCGCTGAGCAGTGCGGACATCTCCCCGAGTGCCGCTCAGGCGGCTTCGGCCCGCCGGTCACCGTGTTCTTCCGGGTCCGGGACCGCCGTCAGCCCGCCGCGTTCCGACGCGATCCGGGAAAGCGCCGCATAACGCTCGGGACGCCGGGCGCGCAGCCACACCGAGAAGCCCGCGCCGGCCGCGACGACGACCACGAACGCCCACGGCAGCGAGTTCACCAGCGTGCTGGTGGTGCCGGTGAGCAGGTCGAAGTTCTGGATCACCAGCACCGCGGACGCCACCAGCCCGAGCAGTCCGAGCACGGGCGCGACCCCGGTGCGCCACCAGTGCCGGTCCGGGCGGCGGCGGAAGAACGCGATGACCGAAAGGGACGCCGCGGCCTGCAGCCCGACGATGCCGAGCGTACCCAGCCCCGTCATGGTGGTGGCCAGGTTGACGTACGGGTCCGCGCCGGCGATCGCGAAGATCGCGGTCACGGCGACGGTGAAGATCGTCTGCGTCAGGCTCGCGCGGTGGGGCGACCCGTGCTTGCGGTGCACCGCGCCGAGCCCGGCGGGCAGCACGCGGTCGCGGCCGAGGGCGAACAGGTAGCGGTTGGCCGCGCCGTGCATCGCGAGCATCCCGGCGAACAGGCTGGTGCACAACAGGATCTGCATCCCGGTGGTGACCGTCGAGCCCAGGTAGTCGTCGGTGAGGCTGCCGAAGAGGTTGCCGAGCTGCTGCCCGGCGACGTCCCGCAGCTGCCCCGGCCCGACCGCGCCGACCGCGACCCAGCTCGTCAGCGCGTAGAAGACGGCGATGAGGATCACCGACCAGTAGGTGGCGAGCGGCACGCTGCGGCGCGGGTTGCGCGACTCTTCGCCGTACAGCGCGGCGGATTCGAAGCCGATGAAGGAGATCAGCGCGAACATCAGGGAGACGCCGAGCCCCGCGCCGACGATCGTCGCCGGGTCGAACGAGGCCGCGGGCAGCGCACCGCCGCCGTGCCGGATCAGCACCGCGACGTCGAGCAGTACCAGGATCGCGACCTCGGCGATCATCAGGACGGCGAGGACCCGGGCACTGAAGTCGATCTTGCGGTAGCCCAGGACACCCATCAGCGCCAGCCCGATCGCGGCCCACACCGGCCACGGCCAGTCGAGGCCGTAGGAGGACGCGACGAGCTGCGCGAAGTAGGCGAAGGCACCGGTCATCCCGACGGTGGCGGTGTTGTAGGCGAGCACGGCGGCCCACCCGCCCCCGACCGCGGCCGGCCGGCCGAGCCCGGCGGACAGGTAGCCGTAGAACCCCCCGGACGTCACGATCCGGCGGCTCATCGCGGCGTACCCGACGGAGAAGCAGAGGAGGGTGAGCCCGGCGAAGACGAACATCGCGGGCACCGCGGCGCCGTTGCCGATGGCGAACGCCAGCGGGACGGTCCCGACCATCGCGGCGAGCGGAGCCGCGGCGGCCACGACCAGGAACACGATCTTGGGGGTGCCGAGGGTGCGGCGGAGGGACGCCGGTCGCGCGTCCCCGGAACCGCGGTCGGATGCTGCGCTCACGGGGTTCTTCCTCTCACTCGCTCGCGATGTGTTCGCGACCAAGTTTTCGCCTGCGAGCGGCCCGCCCTCGTCTCCCCCGCTGCGGACTCGAGCGCCCCAATGTGGCGTTGGTTGCGTCAGACGCACCGAACGCCACATTGGGTGCGCTGGACGCACCGAACGCCACATTGGGGCGCTTGGGCGGAAGCGGAGCGGATGCGAAAAGGGGCGGCCGGCGAGTGCCGGCCGCCCCTTCTCTTCCGCACGGGAGGTGCGTCAGGACGCCTTGGCCAGTCGCGTCGACTGCGCGCCGCGGACCAGGTCCGCGGCCTTCTCCCCGATGACGATCGCCGTCGCGTTCGGCGCGCCGCGGCCGACGGTCGGCATCACCGAGACGTCGGCGACCCGGAGGCCGTCGACGCCGTACACCTTGAGCTCGTGGTCGACGACCCGGCCCATCCCGCAGGCGCCGCTGCCGTGGAAGATCGAGTTCGTGTAGCGCCGCACGTACTCGCGCAGGTCGTCGTCCGAATCGGACGCCGGGGCGTTGAGCAGGCGCTCGTTGAACTTCGCGAACGCCGGCTGGCGGGCGATGTCCATCCCGATCCGGACGCCGGCCACCGCGACGTCGAGGTCGCCCTCCGCGGTGAAGTAGCGGTGCTCGATCTTCGGCTTGGCCGTCGGGTCCTCCGCCACCAGCGTGATCTGCCCGCGGCTGCGCTGCGTCAGCAGCACCGGGCCGAAGGTGATCGCGTGCCGGGTCGGCACCGTCAGGCCGCTGTCGACGAACTCCATCGGGCCCGCGAAGTACACGACGTCCGGGCCCGGCAGGCCCGGCTGCGTCCGCACGTAACCGCCCGCCTCGGGGCCGTTCGACGTCAGAGGGCCGCGGCCCTCTTCCTGGAACGCCCGGATGCTCTCCGGCTCGAACGCGCTCAGCAGGCTGTTCGGCTGCGAGTGTTCGTAGATCAGCGGAACCAGCGGGTGGTCCTGCAGGTTCTTGCCGACCTCGGCGTGGTCGAGCACGACCTCCATGCCCAGCCCGCGCAGCTGGTCGGCCGGGCCGACGCCGGAGAGCAGCAGCAGCTGCGGCGAGTTGTACGCCCCCGCCGAAAGGATCACCTCGCGCTCGGCGTGGATCGTCAGCTCGTCGTCGACCTGACGGCCGGTGACGCCGATCGCGCGGCCGTTCTCGATCAGCACGCGGTAGACCTGGTAGTTCTTGATCAGCGTCAGGTTCGGCCGCTCGAGCGCGGGGTGCAGGAACGCCTGCGCGGTGCTCCACCGGCGCCCGTTGCGCTGGGTCACCTGGAACCGGCCGAAGCCGTCCTGGGTGGGGCCGTTGAAGTCGTCGTTGGCCGGGTGCCCGGCCTGCAGCGCCGCTTCGACGAGCGCCGTCGTCGACGGGTTGAGCGAACGACCGTCCGAAACGGACAGCGGGCCGCCCGCGCCGTGGTATTCCGACGCGCCGCGCTCGTTGTCCTCCGACCGCTTGAACAGCGGCAGCAGGTCGTCGTAGCTCCAGCCGGGCTGGTTCCAGCCGTCGTAGTCGATGCGGTTGTTGCGCAGGTACAGCATCGCGTTGATCGAGCTGGTGCCGCCGAGCACCTTGCCGCGCGGGTGGAAGATCCGCCGCCGGTTCAGCTGCTCTTCTTCGTGGGAGTCGTAGTCCCAGTCGACCCGGGTGCGGAACAGGTCGCCGAAGACGGCCGGGATGTGGATGTTCTCGACGTCGTCGTTGCCGCCCGCCTCGACCAGGGCGACCTTGACGTCGGGGTCTTCGGACAGCCGGGCCGCGAGCACGCAGCCCGCGGAGCCGGCGCCGACCACGATGTAGTCGTACATCAGCTGGCCTCCTTGATGAGGTCGGCGGCCTTCTCGCCGATCATGATGGCGGACGCGTTCGGGTTGCCCCGGCCGACGACCGGCATCACCGAGCAGTCGGCCACGCGCAGGCCGTCGACGCCCTGGACGCGCAGCTCGGCGTCGACGACCTCGCCGATCGCGCAGGTGCCCGCCGGGTGGAAGATGGAGTGGGTGTACCGGCGCAGGTACGCCTTGAGGTCGTCGTCCGAATCGGACGCCGGGAACTGGTAGAACGACTCGTGGAACGGCCGCAGCGCTTCCTGCTTGGCGATCTCCATCGAGACCCGCAGCGCCCGCACGCCCGTCTCCAGGTCGGACTCCTCGGCGAAGAAGTTGTTGAGGATGCGCGGTTTCGCCGTCGGGTTGGTCGACTGCAGGGTGATGTTGCCGCGGCTCTCCGGCGTGATGAGCACCGGGCCGAGGGAAATCGCGTGCTCGTAGGGGAACGCGAGACCGCTCTCCACGAACATCACCGGCGCCGCGAAGATCGCCGCGTCCGGGGCGGGCAGGTCCGGCAGGGTGCGGAAGTAGCCGCCGGCCTCCGGGCCGTTGCCGGTCAGCGGGCCGCGCTGCTCCTCCATGAACAGCCGGAAGTTCTCCGGCGTGGCCGCCGCGATCATGCTGATCGGCTGCGAGTGCACCGAGACCAGCGGCACCAGCGCGTGGTCGGAGAGGTTCTGGCCGACCTGAGGGCTGTCCGCGACGACCGGGATCCCGAACGCCGAGAGCAGGCAGGACGGGCCGATGCCGGACAGCTGAAGCAGCTGCGGCGAGTTGTACGCGCCCGCCGAGAGGATGACCTCGCGCTCGGCGCGGATGTCGACCGGCGCCTCGTCGCCCTGCTGCCCGGTGACGCCGACCGCGCGGCCGTTCTCGATGATCACTTTGTGCGCGCGGAACTCCGTCAGCACGGTGAGGTTCGGCCGCCCGAGCGCCGGGCGCAGGAACGCGGCCGCGGTGCTCCACCGCCTGCCGTCGCGCTGGGTCAGCTGGAACTCGCCGAAGCCGTCCAGCTCGGCGCCGTTGAAGTCGTCGGTGGCCTTGTAGCCGGCCTGGACGGCGGCTTCGACGAGCGCCACCGAGCTCGGGTTGTGCGAGCGGTTGTCCGAAACGGACAGCGGGCCGCCTTCGCCGTGGTACTCCGACGCGCCGCGCTCGTTGTCCTCGGACTTCTTGAAGTACGGCAGCACCTCGTCGAACGACCAGCCCGGCTGGTTCCAGCCGTCGTAGTCGATCTTGGTGCCACGGACGTAGAGCATCGCGTTGGTGGAGCTGGTGCCGCCCAGCACCTTGCCGCGCGGGAGGTAGAGCCGGCGGCCGCCGAGGTGCGGCTCCTCCGCGGTGTCGTAGTCCCAGTCGTAGCGGGTGCGGAACAGCTGGCTGAACGCCGCCGGGATGTGGATCTCCTCGGCGTCGTCCGGCGGGCCCGCCTCCAGCAGGGCCACCTTGACGTCGGGATCCTCCGACAGCCGGGCCGCCAGCACGCACCCCGTCGAACCCGCGCCGACGATCACGTAGTCGTACATCTGCTCTCCAAGCTCCAGAAGGTGGATCGGGGTCGAGCTCGCTGCCGGAGCTCGGCGGGCGGGGCGGCGGGCTCGCGCCCGCCACCCCACGGGGGTCAGCGCGGCGCGAGCGTGCCGTCCGGACGCAGCCGCGACACGACCTCGACGACCGCCGCGGTCGCCCGGCGCGCCTCCGCCTCGGTGAACACCAGCGGCGGCGCGAGCACGAAGTTGTGCCCGTACGGCCGGGCGATCACGCCGTGGACCTTGCGCGTCTCGAACGCGACCGCCTCGACCTGCGACCAGTCGAGCGGGATCGTCGTCTCCTTGTCGGCGACCAGTTCGAGGGCGGCGAGGGTGCCCTCGATCCGGACGTCGCCGACGTTCGGCAGGTCACGCGCCGGGGCCAGCCCCTCCTCGAACCAGCCCTGGATGCGCCGCGCGTTCTCCAGCAGGCCTTCGCGCTCGATGATGTCGAGCGTCGCCAGGCCGAGGGCGCAGGCGACCGGGTGCCCCTGGAAGGTGTAGCCGTGGAAGAAGCCGCCGTCGCCGATCAGGGTGTCGGCGATGTCGTCGGTCATCAGGGTGGCGCCCAGCGGCGCGTACCCGCCGGCGATGCCCTTGGCCGCGGTGATGATGTCCGCGTCCATGCCCTGGTTGGCCGACTCGAACCACGAGCCGATCCGGCCGAACGCCGTGACGACCTCGTCCGCGATCAGCAGGATCCCGTTCTTGCTCAGGACCTCGCGCACGCGCTTCCAGTAGCCGGCCGGCGGGGCCAGGACGCCGCCGCCCGCCATGATCGGCTCGCCGATCATGGCCGCGATGTTGCCCGCGCCGATCCGCTCGATGGTGTCCTCGAGCTCCTTGACCAGGAAGTCGGTCGGGTCGACGTCACCGTAGAGCTGCTTCGCGCGGTACGGGTAGGGCGGGGAGAGCTTCTCGACGTGCGGCAGGTTCGGGCCGACGCCGGCCTGCATGGGCGGGAAGCCGGTCGCGGTGCCGCTGCCGTAGGTCGCGCCGTGGAACGAGTAGTGCCGGGCGAGGATCCACGTGCGGTCCGGCGAACCCTTGCGGGTGTGGTAGAGCCGGGCGGCCTTGATCGCCGTCTCCACCGCTTCCGAGCCACCGCTGGAGAAGGCGACCCGGTTGATGCCGGCCGGCGCGAGCTGCGCGAGCCGCTCGGCGAGCCGGATCGCCTTCTCGTTGGTGAACTCGAGGAGGCTCGTGAAGAACTCGATCTCCTTGATCTGCTTCGCGGCGACCTCGGCGAGGTCGGCGCGGCCGTGACCGAGCGGCGAGTGCCAGACCCCGCCGCCGGCGGCGTCGAGGAGTTCGTTGCCGCGCGCGTCCCAGACCGTGCTTCCCTGCCCCTTGACGATGACCAGGCGGTCGGTGATGTCACCGCGGTGCATCGAGCGGACCAGGTGCTTGCGGTCGAGGTCTTCGAGCTCCGCGGCCGGGGCGGACAACGGCGGGATCCCAGGTGTGGTCACGGCTTTCAGTCCAATCATGAGAGGAGACGACGTTATTCGCCCCAGGAACGTTGGCACACAACACTTTCCGAAACCGTTTTCACCGTACCCGGCGGTCGGTCGGGGACTTCTCCGCCGGTGCGGGCGCTCAGATGTACTGCGTGTTGGGTTCCAGGCCGAGCAGGACCCGGCCGTAGAGCTCGTTGTTCGTGTCGGGCGCCATCAGCGCGTGCAGGTTCACCACGTGGATGTCGCGGGCGATGCGCTGGATCGGCACGCTGGTGTAGGCCGACGAACCACCGCTGGCGAGGCTCAGCGCGTCCACCGCCGACTTGGTGAGCCGGCAGATCGCGCCGATGTCCGCGCGGGTGCGGGCGCGCTCGAGCAGCGACCACTCCCCGCCCGTCGCGGCCTTCTCGTCGGCGGTGCGGGTGATCCGGTCCGCGTGGAAGGCGGCCTGGTCGATCTGCAGCCGGGCCTCGGCGACCTTGAGGTGCGTGACGGGCGCCTCGGCCTGGTGCGCGTAGTCGGTGTAGGTGATCTTGCGGGTGCCGACGCGCTCGAGGAAGTTCTCCATCGCCGCCTCGGCCAGCCCGATCGCCGTGCCCGCCGAAGACGCGTTCGCCACGCCCAGCAAGGGGTTCCGGTAGATCGGCAGCTCGGCGCTGGCCGGCGAGTGGCTCTGGCCCTGCAGGATCGAGACCAGCGGGATGACGCGCTCGGCGGGCACGAACAGGTCGTTGGCCGCGGTCGTCACGCTGCCGGAGCCGGCCATGCCCATCGTGTACCAGTCGTCGATGACCTGCAGATCGCTCAGCGGCACCAGCGCGGCGACCGGCCACATGCCCTGGCCGTCCGGCGTCGGGGCGATGGCGATGATCTCCTGCCAGTGGCTGTGCAGCGCGCCGCTGATGAACCCCCAGCGGCCGTTGACGACGTAGCCGCCGTCGGTCGGCACGGCCTGCCCACCCGGGCTGAGCGTGCCGCAGACGCGGACGTCCGGCGTCGAGTAGACCTCGTCCTGGACCGCGTCCGGGAACATGCCGACCATCCAGCCGGGGATGTTCCACACCGACGTCGTCCAGCCGACGGCGCCGTCACCGCGCGCGAGCTCCACGAGCACCGCGTTCAGGGTGGCGGTGTCGACCTCGAACCCGCCGTAGCGCTTCGGCACGCGCAGCTTGAAGAACCCGGCGTCGCCCAGCGCCTCGAGCGTGTCGTCGTGCAGGCGGCGGTTCTCTTCGTGCCACAGGGCGTTCTTCTGCAGGAGGGGCACCAGGTCCTGGGCCCGGCGGACCAGTTCCTCGCGCGAAGGGACGGGGACGTTCGTCGTCATCGGTGGTCCTTCCGGGTTTCCACGTGCGGCGTCGGATCGAGAATCCGCTTACCCGCTCCGGCGGCGCACCTCCGCGATTGCGGAGCACGCCGCCGGTGCGGCCGGAGCGGTGCTCAGCCGCGGATCGGGCTGCTCTGGTGCGACAGGAGCGACCACTCGCCGTCGCGCTCCACCACGATCCAGGTGGCGCGGATCTGGCGCGCCGGCGCGGTTTCGGTCTCGCCGTCGAGGATGATGCCGCCCTGGGTGATCACCAGCGCGGTGTCCTCGGCCAGGAACGTGACCTGCAGCGGCCAGCCCTTGACGTGCGCGCCGGCCAGCGGGCCGTCGAAGCCCGCCTGCATGTAGGCGCGGATCTGCTCCCGGCTGGTCAGCTGCTCGTCCTGCATGAGCAGGCTGCCGTTCTCGGTGAAGACGCTCGCGAACTCGTCCGCGTCGTTGGTCTTCCAGGCGTGCGTGATGCGCAGCGGCACGGTGAGCGCGGCGCGGTCGCGCGGGTCGTCGAACTCGCGGTAGAACTCCGTGTCCTCCTCGACCCCGTACGAGGCGAGGATCTCCGTTGCGGTGGCGGGCATTGCGGCTCCTTCGTCGGTGTTCCGGGTGTTCACCAGCGGAGGGTCGCGCCGGTGCCGCGCGGGCTGTTCTGGTAGCCGGCGAGGTACCACACGCCGTCTTCTTCCTTCTTGACCGTCCAGGTCGAGCGGACGGCGAGCTCCGGCGAGATCTCGGTCTCCCCCGGCGCCAGGATGCCGCCGTGCGTGCGGATCAGCGCGACGGTGTCGTTCACGATCCGCAGGTCCACCGGCTTGCCGGTGATCCGCGAGCCCTTGAACGGGCCGGCGAACGCGGCCGCCAGGAACGGGCGGATCTCGTCGCGGCCGACCTTGTAGACGTCACCCGGCAGGATCAGGGTGCCGTCCTTGGTGAAGACGTCGACGACCGCGTCGACGTCGTTGCGTGCCCAGGCTTCCACCAGCCGCAGCGGGACACCCAGCACTTCCTTTTCCCGCTCGCTCGTGAACGGGCCGTAGTAGTCGTCCAACGCGGACGACGCGTCGACTTCAGCGGACACCGGGTCCTCCTCTTTCGCGTCAGCGGACGGGTCCCGCCCATCATCGGCGCTCACCCCGTGACCCGGCGCCTTCTGCATTGCCGCTACGTCACGCGCTCCGGTCGAGGCCGGCGACGAGCGGCTCCGGGCGCACGTTGTGCGGGTACGGCCAGCCGCGCTGCGTCAGGTAGAGGACGAGGTCGACGGTGTTGCTCGCGACGTCGATCTGCGCAATGCGGTGGTCCTCGATCTTCAGCACAATTGTTTCCACGGACGTTCCCTCGCGGCCGGTCGGCCCGATGTGGAAGAACGGCTCGTCGTGTTTCCAGTGCAGGGTGAAGACGATGAAACCCCGCCCGTTCCCCTGTTCGTCGAGGGCGAGGTGCTCGTCGACGAGGTCGATGCGCTTGCCGAGGCGCACGAACCACTTCGCCCATTCCTTCAGTGCCCCCAGGCCGATTTGCCCGAACTGGGCCGGGCTGTTGATGAGGACGTCGTCGGCGATGATGGCGTCCCAGCGGTCGAACTCGACGAGTTGCAACCCGTCGTAAAGTTCTCTGGTCAGCGTGGTTTCCGAAGTCACGGTCACTCCTGTGGAGAGTAGGTGTGGAATGACCGAGAATGGCACCGTCGCGGCGGGCGCTGCCACCTTCCGGGCGAATCACCGAACGTACCCGGCATTCTCGGAGTAGTGCGCCGTGCCCGCCCCGGTTACCGTGCGACAGTGGAGTGCTCCCGGCCCGCGGAAAGGGCGGACATGATTCCCTTGCGCACCGAGGAGCCGCCGGAAGCGCGCCTGCGGGCCGCGCTCGCCGCCGACCGGCCGCTGCTGCACGACCCCCTTCGCCTGCGGTCGCTGCTCGAAGCGAGCGCGGTGCGCGACCCCGGCGAGTTCTTCCTGCTGTTCCTGCACCACTGCATGGCCACCGGTGCCGCGCTCGACCAGGGCGCGGCCGAAGAGGACGTGGCGGGCCTGGTCTCCGGGCGGTGGGCCGGCGCCGCGCTGCTCGCCGAACTGGGCCACGCCAACAGCAACTCCGGCACGCACACCGAGGCCGTCTTCGACCCGGCGACGCGGGAGTTCGCGCTGTCGACCCCGGTTCCCGGCGCGGCGAAGTACCCGGCCACCTTCGGCCCGGCGGGGTTGCCGACGCTCGCCGTCGTCAGCGCCCGGCTCGTGACCGGCGGCTCCGCGCACGGCACCGCGCTGTTCCTGGTCCCGGTGCGCGACGAGCGCGGCCCGTGCCCCGGCGTCACGATCGAGCCGTGCCCGCCGACGGCGTTGCTGCCGCTGGACTACGCGACGGTCCGGTTCGACCGGGTCCGCGTCCCCTACCGGCGCTGGCTGCGCGACGGCGCGTCGATCACCGCGGACGGCACCTTCCACGACCCGCTGGCCGACGCGGGCGCCCGCGGCCGGCGCACGATGAGCATGGGCCGCTTCGGCTGGGGCGCGATCACCGCCGGCCTCGCCGCGGTCGCGCGCGCGAGCGTCTCGCTCGCCCTCGAGCGCGCCGGCCGCCGCCGGACGCTCGACCGGCTGGCCGGCGAAATCCCCGCGATCGATCACCTCAACCAGCAGCGCCTGCTGTTCGGCGCGCTGGCCTCGGCGCTGGCGGCGACGACGCTGGCCCGGCGCGAGACCGGCCGCTACTGGTCCTTCGGCGCGCCTCCCGGCGTCCACCGCGAGCTGGGCCTGACCAAGGTCGCGGTCACTTCGCTGGCCGACGACGCCGTGCACCGCGCCCGGTCCGCGAGCGGGACTGCCGGGTTCTTCTCCGAACACCGGCTGATCGGCTACCAGGGCCTGACGCTGGCCTTCCAGTCAGCCGGCGGCGACAACCGGCTGATCGGGCTGGACGCGGCCTGGACGATGGCGTCGGGCCAGGACTACACGCCGCCCGCCGACGAGCCGGGCGCGGACGAGTGGGTCACGCTCTTCCGGCACCGGGAACGGTTGCTGCACAACGAACTCACGGCCGGTCTCGACAGGACGTTCGCCGACTGGAACGCGCGTTCGGAACTGGCCCTGCGTTTCGTGTCCGCGCACTCGGCCCGCCGGACGGCGGAGGTCGTGTCCGGGGAGCTACCGCCGGACTTGTACGAGCTGCACTGCCTCGAGGAGATCGAGGCGCACGCGGGCTGGTTCCTGGCCCACGGGCTGCTGACCGCCGAGCAGGTCCTCGGCCTGCCGGAGCGGCTCAACGAGCTCTGCCGCCGCCTGCACCAGGACCCCACCGCGTTCGCGCACCTGCTGGCCGGTGCGGGCTCGTGAGTGTTTAGTCGGGTTAGAACCCGACTAAACACTCACGACCTTCCCGAGTCGATCAGCGCGCGACGGCCTCGACGACCGACACCGCGAACCCGGTGTCGAGGACCCGGGTCAGCTCCAGCTCGGCCTTCGCGAACAGCGTCCGGAACTCCTCCTCGGTGCGCTCCCGGCCTGGCAGGATCGACATGACCATGATGTCGAACAGCTTGCCGAGGTGCGGTTCGTTGCGCGGCGGGATCACCGTGTCCAGCACCACGATCCGGCCGCCGGGGCGCATCGCGCGGCGGCAGTTGCGCAGGATGCGCACGCACTGCTCGTCGTTCCAGTCGTGGATGATGTGCTTGAGCAGGTACACGTCGGCCGGCGGGCACTCCTCGAAGAAGTCGCCGGTGACGAGCTCCCAGCGGTCGTCGTCGCCGAGCTCGCCGAGGCGGTGGCCGGACACCACGTGGTCGCCGAGGTCCATCAGGAGGCCGTACAGGCTGTCGTCCGCGCGCAGCGCTTCGAGCAGCAGCCCGCCGTACCCGCCACCGACGTCGACGACCGTCGCGCCCGCCGGGAACGTCAGGTTGCGGACGATGGAAGCGTTTTCCGAGTCGGACTTCGACTGCATGCCCGAGTAGAACGTCTCGGGCGACTCGACGTCCCGGAAGTAGTCGAAGAACGTCGTACCGAAGACCTTGTCGAAGGACGCGTCGCCGTGCTCCACGCTGTGGGCGAGCTCGCCGTGCGAGTTCCAGAACGTCTTGTCGGTGAACGTCAGCACCGCGGACCGGAGCGAACCTGGCACGTCCGAGCGCAGCAGCTCGGCCTCGGGGGTCAGCTCGAACCGCCCCCGGTCGTCCTCGTGGAACACCCCGCGCATGGCGAGGGCGCGCAGGACGCGGTTCAGGTTGTCCGCGTGGGCGCCGGTGGCCTGCGCCAGCTCGACGACCGTCTTCGGGCCATCGGCCAGGTGGTCGGCGACGCCGACGGCGGCCGCGGCGCGCAATGCCGCGGAATAGACGTAACCCAGTGTCTCCTCGAACAGGCGGATCCCGGCCTGCTCGGTGTCGGAGAGTCTTGCCGGACGGTTGCTGTCCACGGGATCACCTTCCGCTCGTCGCCTGTGGCCACCCATCGTGGCGGCGCCCCGCGCCCGGCGTCGACTTCTCCCGTGCGCGACCACAGTGGACAGTCCACGCGCGAAGGCCACCCCACGTCGGGGTGGCCTTCGCACCGCGGCGGGCTCAGCCGCGGATCGGGCTGGTCTGGTGGGAGACGAGCTTGTAGTCGCCACCCTCCTTGCGCACGACCCAGGTGGCCCGGTTCTCGTTCTCCGGCGCGATTTCGGTCTCGCCCTGGTTGATGAAGCCGCCCTTGGTGATGGCGAGCGCGACGCCGTCGGCCAGGAACTTGACCTGTACCGGCTCGTCGGCCACGCGGCTGCCGCGGTAGGCACCCGCGAACTGCTCGGTCAGGTAGGCGCGGATCGCGTCGCGGCCGCGCAGCTGCTCGTCGCCGATCAGCATGCTGCCGTCGTCGGTGAACAGGTCGGCCAGCGCGTCGGCGTCACCGGCGTCCCAGGCGGCACGCAGGCGCAGCGGGACGGTGAAGACCGCGCCCTCCTCGCCGTTCGGGAAGTCGCCGTAGTAGCCGGCCCACTGCTTGGCCTTGGCGACCAGGTCGGAAGCCTTGGAAGTCATCGGTTTCTCCTCGAAGATGGGGGTTACCAGCGGAGGGTGGCGCCTTCGCCGCGCGGGCTGTTCTGGTAGCCGGCCAGGTACCAGGTCCCGTCGCGCTTGACGGTGATCCAGGTCGAGCGGACGGCCAGCTCGGGCGCGATCTCGGTCTCGCCCTCGGCGAGGATGCCGCCGTGCGTGCGGATCAGCGCGACGTCGTCGGTGACGAAGCGCAGGTCGACCGGCTGCCCGGTGACACCGCTGTTCTTGAACGGCCCGGCGTAGGCGGCCTTCATGAAGATGCGGATCTCTTCCCGGCCTTCCTTGTACACGTCACCCGGCAGCAGCAGGAGGCCGTCCTCCAGGAAGACGTCGGCGACGCCGTCGGCGTCGTTCTTCGCCCACGCCGCCACCAGCCGCAGCGGAACCTGGAGCACCTCCTTCTCCTTGTCGCTGGTGAACTCTCCGTAGTACGCGTCCAAACGGGATTGTTCGGTGGTCGTCATTCCGGCCCCTTGTCGTCACGGATCTCTGCCGGGTTCGGCACAGCAAACCCCGACTACCATGGTGGGCACCCACTTCCGCGCGGGCGCCTTCATTCGTGCTTGGCGTTACGCGGCCGCGCGCGCGGTCTCGGCGGCCTTGGCGGCGGCGATGACGGCGTCGTAGTCGGGGTGCTCGCCGATTTCCGGCACGTATTCCGCGTGCACGACGGTGTCGTTCGCGTCGATCACGAAAACGGCGCGGGCGAGCAGGCGGAATTCCTTGATCACCACACCGTAGGCGGTACCGAAGGAAAGGTCGCGGTGGTCGGAGCCGACCAGCGCGCCCTCGATCCCGGCGGCACCGCACCAGCGCGCCTGCGCGAACGGCAGGTCGACGGAGACGGTGAGCACGGAGACGTCCCCGAGCCCGGCGACCTCCTCGTTGAACCGCCGGGTCTGCAGGTCGCAGACCGGCGTCTCGAGCGACGGCACGACCGAGACGATCCGCACGCGGCCGGCGAGCGAGGCGCCCGCGACCGGGGACATGTCCGGCGCCACGACGGTGAAGTCCGGAGCCTGGTCGCCGACACCGACGGCCGGCCCGAGCAGGGTGACCGGACGGCCGCGGAAGGTCGTGACGCCGGTGCGTTCGGGAATCGCGTTCATGGACTGAACCACTTTCGGCTGGGTACGGGTCGAGGCCCCAGTTTCCGGCTCCGGCTCGCGCGGCGCCTCTCCTCGACTGCCGGATTCCGTGCGCGGGTCCGAACGACAGGAATGAGTCATTCACGTCACCAGACGACATGAATGAGTCATTCACGGCATCGCACCCGGCCGCGAGAGGGCCTGCGCGCTCCGCCGGCGGCCCGTGGCCTGACCTGACCGGGCCCGGCCGGCCCGACGTCCCAGGCGGAGGTCGCGAATGACTCATTCGGGACCGCCAGCGTCCCGAATGAGTCATTCGGGACGCTCGCCGCCCGCGCCACCGACCACGCACCTCTCCTCCACCACCCATCCCCTCCCGGCCCGAACGACAGGAATGAGTCATTCACGTCACCAGACAACATGAATGAGTCATTCACGGCATCGCACCCGGCCGCACCGGCGAAAGAAAAGCTTCAGTCTTTCACCCACACGATTGACCGGCGTCTCCTCCCGTGCCCTCCCACCCGCGACCGGTGTTCCCCACCGGAACCCGCTGCTACGGTCGATTTCCCCCACCGCCGAAGGAAAGGACCACCCCATGAATCGCCCGCCCGTCGTCTCGGCGGAGGAATGGCAGGCCGAGCGCGACAAGCTCCTCGTCAAGGAAAAGGAGCTCACCCACGCGCTGGACGACCTCGCCGCCCAGCGGCGGCGGTTGCCGATGGTGCGGTTGAAGGACGGCTACGTCTTCACCGGGCCCGACGGCGAAACCGGCGATCTCGTTTCGCTGTTCGACGGCCACAACCAGCTCATCATCTACCACTACATGAAGCAGCCGGGCAGCGACCACCTCTGCGTCGGCTGCGCATCGCTGACCGACAACCTCTCGCCGTGGGCACACCTCGCCCCGCGCGGGGTGCGGCTGATCCTCGAGTCCGTGGCGCCGCAGGAAGAGCTGGAGCCGCTGCGGCAGCGGTTCGGCTGGCAGATCCCGTGGTACTCCAGCTACGGCAGCACGTTCAACGAAGACATGGGCACCGGCGGCGGGTTCGGCGTCAGCGTGCTGCTGCGCGACGGCGACGAGGTCTTCCGGACCTGGTTCACCAACGGGCGCGGTACCGACCGACTCCGGCTCGACTTCAACCTGCTCGACCTCACGCCGTACGGGCGCCAGGAGGTCTGGGAGGACTCGCCGGAGGGCTGGCCGCAGACCTCGACCATGGGCTGGCTCCGCCTGCGGGACGAGTACTGAACCTCCGCACGCACGAAGGCGCCCGCGGTCCCGGCGCGGCCTAGGCTCGCGGCCGGGACCGACGTGCGGGAGGCCAGGATGCCGGGAGCAGAAGACGCCGTGGCGGCGGAGAAGCCGTCGCCGGCGCGGATGTACGACTACTTCCTCCACGGGGACAACAACTTCCCCGTCGACCGGGCGGCCGGGGACGCGGTCATCGACCAGGTCGGCGAGGTGCTCACCAAGGACGTCGTCTGGGAGAACCGCCGGTTCCTCGGCCGGGTGGTGCACCACCTCGCCGCCGAGCACGGAGTGCGGCAGTTCATCGACGTCGGGGCCGGGCTGCCCAGCATGGAGAACACCCACCAGATCGCCCGGCGGTCCATTCCGGACGCCCGGGTCGCCTACGTGGACCTGGACCCGGTCGTCGCCACCCACGGGAAAACCCTGCTTTCTGAGGAAGAGCAGAAGATCACCCGGCTGCTGACCGCCGACCTGCGCGAGCCGATGTCCATTGTGGACAACCCGGAGCTGGCGGACCTGATCGACTTCGCGCAGCCGGTCGCGCTGCTGTGCGTCGCCGTCTTCCACTTCATCACCGACGAAGACGACCCGCACGGCATCGTCCGCACGTTCCGCGAACGGCTGGCGCCGGGGTCGTTCCTCGCGCTCTCGCACCTCAACGCCGACGAGTCACCCGAAGCCGAGCAGGACACCATGCGCGCGATCTACCGCAACGCGACGTCGCCCATGGTGTTCCGGACCCGCGCCGAGATCGAGGCGCTGTTCACCGGCTTCACCCTGCAGCCGCCCGGCCTGGTGCCGACCGGGCACTGGCGCCGCGAAGGCGACACCACCCGCCGGATGTACGGCGGCCTCGGCCGGCTGGGCTGACCACCGCGCCCGCGGCCGGGTCCGCGGCCGTGGTCACCACGAACGAAGGGCGAATCCCTTGCCGAAACCGGAACCGTTCCGCATCGCCGTGCCCGACGAGGACATCCAGGACCTCCGCGAGCGCCTCGCGCGCACGCGCCTGCCCGGCGACCTGGCCAACGACGGCTGGGAGTACGGGACCAACCAGGAGTACCTGGCCGGGCTGCTGGCCGACTGGCGGGACAGCTACGACTGGCGCGTGCACGAGGCCGAGATGAACGAGCACGCGCACTACCGCGTCGATTTCGACGGCCAGCCGGTGCACTACCTGCACGTCCCCGGCGACGGGAAGCTGCCGCTGCTGCTGATCGGCGGCTGGCCGTGGACGTTCTGGGACTTCAAGGAGGTGCTGCCGCACCTGGACGGCCACGAGGTCGTGGTGGTGGACCTGCCCGGCTACGGCTTTTCGACGCCGCTGGCCCGGCCAGGCATCGGGTACGCCGAGACCGCGGACCTGTTCCACCGGCTGATGACCGAGGTGCTGGGCCACGAACGCTACGGGATCTACGGCTCCGACTGGGGCTCGATCATCGGCCAGCACCTGGCCCACCACCACCCGGAGGCCGTCGTCGGGCTGCACACGACGATGCCGTTCAGCCTCGAAGGCCCGATCCCCGAGGAGCTCTGGGCGGACGACGAGAAGGTGCGGCGCGCGGCCAACACGGCGTGGGCGCGCTACAGCAACGGCTACTTCGTGCTGCACACGACCCGCCCGCAGAGCATCGCCTACATCGGCGACTCGCCGGCGGCGACCGCGGCGTGGCTGGTCGAAAAGCTGCACGACTGGACCGACCACGACGGCGACTTCGAGACCGGGTACCCGCGCGAGCGCGTCCTCACGACGCTTTCGCTGTTCTGGTTCACGAATTCGATGGGCAGCACCGCGCGGCTGTACGCGGAGAGCTTCCAGAAGCCGTGGACGCCGAAGAGCGACGCGCAGCCGCTGTTCAACGTCCCGACCGCGGTCGCCGCCTACCCGCGCGAACCCGCGGCGGTGCCGCGGAAGTGGGTGGAGAGGCGCTTCGACCTGCGCCGCTACACGGTGATGGAGCGCGGCGGCCACTACCCGGCCGTCGAGTCGCCGGACACGCTCGGCCGCGACATCGCCGAGTTCTTCGCCGAACTGGCCTAGTCCGAGCGCCGCCAGGGTCGTGAGTGTTAAGTCGGGTTAGAACCCGACTTAACACTCACGACCCCGCGCGGCGCTCAGGCTTCGGGGAGCAGTTGGGCGAGGCCGCCGTAGCCGCTGTGCTTCAGGCGCTCGCCCGAGAGCTTCTTGTAGGCGTCGTCGGCCTGGATGCCGAGGCCGTCGACCATCCGGTTCATGAAGTTGAACAGCGCGCAGACCAGCACCGCGTCGTGCAGCGCGCGCTCGTCCCACCCGGCCGCGAACACCGCTTCGGCGTCGGCGGCGGTCATCCGGGACGGCGTCCGCGTCAGCTTGCCGACGTAGGCGAGGACCGGCTTCAGCCGCTCGTCGATCGGCGCGGAGTCCAGGTCGTCCAGCGCCGCGCCCAGCAGGCCCGCTTCGACGCCGAACGCCTCGGCGGTCACCGTGTGGATGCCGTGGCAGTAGCCGCAGTCGTTGACGCCGGAGACGTAGGCGGCGATCAGCTCCCGCTCCCCCGGCGTGAACGGCGAATCGCCGCGCAGCAGCTCCTCGTGGAAGGCCAGCAGGTGCCGGGCCGGGCCGGGGTTGGCCTGGAAGACCTGCAGCAGCGTGGTCTCAGCCGGCAGGGACTTCAAGTACGACATCGGTGTCCTTTCGATCCGCGATCCGGTCGACGTCGGCGCGGCGGAGCACGCACGCCGTCAGGTAGGCCAGCGACGCGGCACCCGCACCGGGAACGGCCGCGGCGACCCGGGCCGACGCCCGGTCCCACTCCCGCCGCAGCGAGCCCGGCGTCGACGTCGACGGCGGGTCGCCGAGCGTCGCGCGCAGGGCCCGCCAGTGCTGTTTGCCGGTGTCCAGGAGCCCGGGCAGGCCGGTGTCCGGGACGCCGTGCCGGGCCTGGTCGACGACCTGCGTCACCAGGGCCGGGTCGTCCGCCAGCCGGGCCAGCCCGAGCCCGGCGAGCAGCCGGTCGGCCTCGAGGCCGAGCAGGATCACCCCGACCTCGGTGGCGGCGGGCGCGTCGACCTCGGGCAGCGCGAACCGGGTGTCTTCGCCGGCGTCCATCACGTTCCTCCTCAGACGCCGACCGCGGTCTTCGCCGGCGCCGGGAGCTCGCCGCCCTGCAGCACCTGAGCGATCGCCGCCGCAGCTCGGGTGGTCGCCACCCGGTGGCCGTCGATGTTGCGGGCCGCCGGGCCGAGGACCATCGCCGCCGCCGCGCCGACCACCGACACCCGGGGGGCGCGGAGGTGGGTCAGGGTCCGCTCGTCGAGTTCCGGCCAGCCGTCTCGGACCGCGAGGGCGTCGTCGGGCAGCAGGCCTTCGCCGATCGACGGGGTGGTGCCCAGCGCGAGCTGGACGTGGTCGGCCGCGATCCGGCCGCCGCCGGCCAGGCGCACCACGGTCGTTCCGCCGACACCGGGTCCGATGCTCTTGACCTCGGCGCCGCGGTGCACGACCAGCCGTCCCTCGGCCTGCGCGCGTTCGAGCAGCGGGCGGAACTCGAACATGATCGACGCGCGCCGGAACGTGCTCATCAGCTCGAGCCGCTCGGACCAGCCGACGCGGTTGAAGCGCAAGCGGCCTTCGGGGCGGAAGAACGAGGAGTTCACGTCGGCGCACTGGTAGCGCTCGCCGGTTTCCCGCACGACCCAATGCACTTCGCGGCCTTCGTCGAGCGCGCCGGCGATGAGGTGGGCCGCGGTGAGCCCGGCGCCCACCACCGCCAGGCACCGCCCGCCGACCGGCACCGATTCGTCCCAATAGGACACTCCGGCCGGCGCGGATCCGCCGCCCCACCAGGAATCCGGCGCGTCGCGGCGCTCTTCGCCGAGGCACAGCACGACGTGCCGGGCGGTGACCGAGAACCGGTCGGCGCGCACGGTGACCGCGTCGCCTCCGGGCACGACCTCGCGGACGCGCGCCTGCCAAGCTTTGCGCCCGATGTGGTGGCTGGCGATCAAGTGGTCGCAGTAGGCGTCGAAGACGTCCACGGGCACCACCGAGCGGTGGCCCGACTGCGACATCCGGATCTCGCGCCGCTCGGTGCGGGTCAGCTTGCCCCAGTGCAGGCGCGCGAAGTCCAGGAGTTCGCAGTCGCGGTAGCCCTCGACGCCGGGGTGGTGCTCGTACGGCGAGCGCAGGACACGCTGGCCGAGGCGGTCGATGCGGCCGAAGAACCGGCTGCACGGACGGCCGGTCCGGTCGGCGATGACGACGTCGCGGACGCCGTGGTGCCACAGCGCGGACGCCACCGCGACACCGGCCGGGCCGGCGCCGACGACCACGACGTCCGCCGAGGTGGCGGGCAGCGTCCCGCGGACCGGGGCCGGCACCGGCGGGCGGGGCCAGTCACGTCCACGGGGCGAGTCCAGCAGGTGCGGCTCGGGCACGAACGAGATCATGTGCTCCCCAGCTCGATCGGGACCCGGCGGGTCGTCAGATGACGGTCACCGGGACGATCAGCTCGATCACGGGTCGCTGGTTCATGCCGTGGGCGACCAGCTCGTCCAGCGTCTGCTGCGACTGCTCCGCGCTGTCGGTGGGGATGGGGCTGTACCGGGAGTAGAAGTACGCCGGCTTGCGCCCGCCCGTCTCCATCGAGTACGCCTTGAGCACGGTCTCGCCCGGACGCACCTCGCCGTCGTAGAACGTGAGGCGGCGCTGGTCCGGCGTCATGAAGCTCTTCGTGAACTGCGGCGACATCAGCAGGTCGTCGTCGAGGAACGTGGAGTCCTCGTCGAGCACGGCCTGCATGGCGACCCAGGTCTGGTCGGTCAGGTTGGTTTCGGCCTTGATCACGTGCCAGCGGCCCGGTTCGGGCAGGTTGACGCTGACCGAAACGTCGTGGTCGGTCGTGTCGACGGCGCCCGTGATCATGAGAACCCGGCGGCCGAGATCGGCAGTCCCGGTCATCTGGATGTCCCGTGCCCGGACCCGGCTGGAAACGTCAAGTCCCGGCAGTTCAGGTGACGACATTGTGCTGCCTCCTCGTTATTCGCCCCAAAAATAACGTTCTGACCAGCGAACATATGAAGAGTTTCATACCGAGAGGGCCATAGTCAAGGTGTGAAACACATGACCGGAGCAGGTGTTGTTGCGCCACCTACGCGGGGTGGTTCGACCACACGCGAACGCCCGTTGCGCCGTTCGGACCACGAACTTTCGCCGGTTACTCCGGGTTGGCCGGGCTCGACTGGGCCGGCGCGACGTCGACGTCGTCCTCGAGCGCGCCGACATAACAGATTTCGAAAGACGATTCCGCGCGCTGGACCATGATTTTGAGAACCAGATCCGCTTTCACGACAATGACGAAATTGCGCGGGTTCGCCGCGTCGCCGAAAATGTCGTAAACGAGGAACGCCGATCCGTCGCCGACCGCGAACAGCGCTTCGTAGAGCGCGTTGCGGCGGGCCTGGGTCGCGGATTCAGCCCACGCCTCGAGGATCTCGAAGCCAGCGGTGAGCTGGAGGCGCACTGCCATTCGCCGGCCTCCCTACCGAACGTCCGCCGGCGCGCCGGCCCACGCGGACGTGCGTCGCGGACAGGCCACTGGCGCGCCCCGCCGGGAACCCCGTGACGCCCCGGCCGACCTCCAGTTTCCCGTGGCGGCCGGGACGTGGTCATCTTCGAACGTGCGAGTCAGTTGTAGCCGAGCACGATGTGCCCGCGCTCGTCCGCCTCCGGCTCGGGGTCCGGCACCGCGATCAGGTGCCGTTCGGCGGCGCGCTGGACGGGCTCGGCGGGCTGCTGGGGTTCGGCCGGAACCGCTGCTGCTGTCATGGTTCTCTCCTTCCGGTGGGACGTCCCACCATGCGCCCGCCCGGTCGCGGATCGGATGTGCGCGACTCAGGTCCGGGTGGATGCGCACCGCACGAGTGGCGGTGGGCATCGCGCCGGGAGTGCACTGGGGTGACCGAGATTCACCTGGACCTTTGAGCGGGGTGCCTCATGACCGATCACGAGACCCACTGGGGCGCCGCGGAGCGCCAGCGCACGTGCGCGGCCTGCGGGGGCGCGTTCCTGCCCGGCGAGCACACGGAGGTCGAAGTCCTCCTCGACGGGATGGTGCGGTACGTCGCGGTCCACCCGGGCCACAGCACGTATTCCCCGGCACGGGAAGGCGAGGCGGCCGCCCGGCTCCGGGAGCTCACCTCGGCCCGCCAGGCGGAAGAGCGCGACGACCGGGCCGCTTGACACGTCGGCTCAGCGCGTGGCTCGTGAGTGTTTAGTCGGGTTCTAACCCGACTAAACACTCACGAGCCGCGCACCGAACGTCCCTTCAGCGGGGCAGGCCCGAGAGGCGCCAGGCGCCCGGGCGGCGGAAGGGCGGTTCCGCCGAACCCCGCGCCCGCCAGCCCGCCACCTCGGCGGCCGGCTCCGGCGGGGAGCCCGCCGACAGCACCGTCAGCGCCGTGACCAGCGCCGCCAGTTCGACGTCGTCCGGGGTGCCCCGGACCACCCTCAGCACCATCCGAGCCCCCTCAGATCGGCAGGTTCCCGTGCTTGCGTGACGGTCCCGGCTTCCGCTTGTCCCGCAGCATGGCCAGCCCGCGCGCCAGCGCCGCCCGGGTTTCCGCCGGGTCGATGATGTCGTCCACCAGCCCCCGCTCGGCCGCGTACTGCGGGTTCAGGTACTCCTCCGTGTACTCCGCGACGAGCTTCGCCCGCAACGCCGAAGGATCCTCGGCCGCCGCCAGTTCGCGGCGGTGCAGGACGTTCACCGCGCCCTCCGCGCCCATCACCGCGATCTGGTTGGTCGGCCAGGCCAGCGACAGGTCGCAGCCGATCGACCGCGAGTCCATCACGATGTACGCGCCGCCGTACGCCTTCCGCAGGATCACCTGGACCCGCGGAACGGTCGCTTCGCAGTACGCGTGCAGCAGCTGCGCGCCCTGGCGGATGATCCCGCTCCGCTCCTGCTCCACGCCCGGCAGGAACCCCGGGACGTCGACCAGGCTCACCAGCGGGATCCCGAACGCGTCGCAGAACCGCACGAACCGCGCCGCCTTCTGCGACGCCGGGCCGTCCAGGACGCCGGCGAACACCACCGGCTGGTTGCCGACCAGGCCGACCACGCGGCCGTCGATGCGGGCCAGCGCGCACAGCACGTTGCGGGCCCAGCCTTCGTGCAGCTCGAAGAACTCGCCGTCGTCGGCGATCTCCGCGAAGACGTCGTGCATGTCGTACGGCTGGTTCGGCTCGACCGGCACCAGCTCGGCCAGCCGCGGGCGGTAGTCGTCCCTCGCGCCGGACGGGCTCGCGTCCGGCAGCGGGTCGAGGTAGTTCGACGGCAGCAGGGACACCAGGTAGCGGACGTCGGCGAGGCAGCTCTCCTCGTCGTCGTGCACGACCGTCGCCACGCCCGAATGGGTGCCGTGGACGTCGGCGCCGCCGAGCTCCTCGTGGGTGACGCGGCGGCCGGTGACCGCCTCGACGACGTCCGGGCCGGTCAGGTACATCCGCGCGGTGTCGCGCACCATGAACGTGAAGTCCGCCAGCGCCGGCGAGTAGGCCGCGCCGCCCGCGCAGGGGCCCAGGATGACGCTGATCTGCGGGATCACGCCGGACGCCTCGACCTGGCGGCGGAAGATGCCGCCGTAGCCGTTGAGCGCGAGCACGCCCTCCTGGATCCGGGCGCCGCCGCTGTCGTTGAGCCCGATCACCGGCGCGCCGTTGGCCACCGCGAGGTCGAGCACCTTGTGGATCTTGGCCGCGTGCGCCTCGCCGAGCGAACCGCCGAACAGCGTGAAGTCCTGGGCGTACACGAAGACGCGGCGCCCGTCGATGGTGCCGGACCCCGCGACGACGCCGTCGGTGTAGGGGCGGTTGCCCGCCAGGCCCGGCCCGCTCGCCTGGTGGCGCCGGTAGGGCTCGATCTCGGTGAACGAATCCTCGTCGAGCAGCAGGGCCAGCCGTTCGCGCGCGGTGAGCTTGCCGAGCGAGTGCTGGCGGCGCACGGCGTCGAGCTTGCCCTCGTGGATGTGCCCGCGGAGCTCGTCGCGGCGGCGCCGCAGCAGCGGCATGTCCGCGGGCTCCGCGCGCACCTGGTCGGTCGCCCTGGCCAGCTCGATGACCTGGGCGTCCCCGGTCTCCCCCGGCCGCGCGAGCCGGCGGCGGCCCGGCCGGGGCCCTTCCGGGACCGGCACCACCTCCGCGTCGGCTCGCTGGGCCCCGGATTCGTGGCCTCCGCTCACGCGGCATCCCTCATCCGTAGCTGCTGGTCGTGCTCGATCTCGGCGACGATGTCGGACCACACGATGCCGCGGCCGAGGCGGGGCATCGGGCGGACCGGCCACTCGGCGGGCACGTCCGGCACGGCGGGCGGCGCCGCGGCCGACCGGGCGGGTTCGATGGCATCGCTGGCGGTCATGGCAGGACCTCCTCGGTCGGGGCGCCGGCACCGGCGTCCACAGTGGACACACTGGACAGGACAACGGCGCCCGCCTGCCGGTCGGTCAGCCGGCCGGTCGCGTGCAACCAGGCCACCGTGTCGCGCACGGTTTCCAGCGGCGGCCGCGCGGGGACGCCGGCGTGCGGCGCGCCCGCGTCGACGGGGACGGCGGTGGCGCAGACGTAGAGCGCGCCGTACTCGGCCGGGATGTGCCACGGCCAGGCGCGCTGCAGGAGATCGGCGGCCCGCCCGACCGGGAACATCGCCCGCGCGGGCAGGAACACCGCGGGCAGCCGCCGTCCGGTCGCGGCCCGGACCACGCCGAGGTAGTCGCGGGTGCGCAGGAAGTGCCCCGGCCCGAAGTACGCCGGCCCCGGCGCCGCCGGATCGAACAGCCGCGCGTGCAATTCCGCCGAGTCGCGGACGTCGCCGATCGGCAGCCCGCCCGAGGGCCACATCGGCATCAGCCCGCGCAGCAGGTCCCGCAGCCGCGCGTTCTGGTCACCCAGGTGCGGGTCCGCCGGGCCGAGCAGCGCGGGCGGGTAGGTGATGGTGACCGGCGCGCCGTCGTCCCGGTGACCGCGCGCGATCCGGTCGGCCTCGGCCTTGGCCGCGAGGTAGGCCTCCCGCGGCGCGCCGACCGGGCTCGCCGCCCCGATCGACGGCTCACCGGTCGGGAACAGCGCCCCGACGGTGGAGACGTGCACGATCCGCCCGGTACCCGCGCGGCGGGCCGCGTCGAGCACGGCCGACGTGCCCTCGACGTTGACCCGCCACACCTCGGCCCGGCGCCGGCTGTCGAAGGTGTACACGCCCGCCGCGTGCAGCAGCGCGTCCGCCCCGTGGACGAGCCGGGCCACCGCGCCCGGATCCGCGACGTCACCGGTCACGACGTCCACAGTGGACGGAACGCGGCCGGGGTCACGGGCGAGCAGGCGCACCCGGTGGCCCCGCCGCAGCAGGGCCGCGACCGTGTGCCCGCCCAGGAACCCCGTCCCGCCCGTGACCGCGATCAGCATGACTTCCGTCCCCTTCAGGCCGCGCGAGCGCGCCCGTCGATCTGGTGGTAGCCGCCGCCGTAGAAGACGAGCGCGTGCTCGCCCTCGCCGCGGCTGGTGGCGACCACCCGGCCGAGGAAGATCGAGTGGTCACCACCCTCGATCACCTGCGCGAGCTCGCACTCGAGCCACGCCAGCGCCCCGGTCAGCAGCGGCGAGCCGGTCTTGCCGCCCACCGTGTAGCCGACCGCTTCGAACTGGGCGATCCCGTCGGGACGGCGCCAGTCGGCGAAGTACTTCGACAGCTCCTGCTGGTCGGCCGAGAGGATGTTCACCCCGAACGAGCCCGCGGTGACGATCGCGGAGTGCATCCGGGCCGCCTTGGAGACGCAGCACAGCACCATCGGCGGCTCCAGCGAGACCGACGAGAACGCGTTGGCGGTCATGCCGTGCGCGTCCTCCCCGCCCGCCGTCAGCACCGTCACCCCGGTCGCGAACTGCGCCATCACCTGGCGCAGCCCCGGCTGGGCCGACAGCCCGCGGCGGGCGGGCGAGGTCCGCAGCCGCTTGAGGACGTGCGTCCTCTCGGCCGGCTCTGCTTCGTAGCCCACGTCAGACTCCCTTGCCGTTGACCGCGGCCGTCGAGTAGGGCACCAGCGCCTCGCGCAGCTGCTCGGGGACCCGCGACGGCACGGTCGCCGTGTTGGGCCCGCGCATGCAGGCGATGCGCTGCCGTCCCCGGGCCACCAGGCGCTCCTCGCCGTCCTCGGTGAGGTGCACGTAGTCGAACGCGAACTGGATCTGCGTCGAGGTGAGCTCCTCCAGCCGCAGCCGGATGGACAGCTCGTCGAACGCGGTGATCTCGGCGAAGAACTCGCACTCCACCTTGAGGGTGAACAGCTTGAGGTCGTGGCGGACCTCTTCGAGCACCGCCGGCGCCTTCTCCTTCAGGAACATCTCGCGGCACCGGCCCTGCCAGCGCACGTAGTTCACGTAGTAGACGTTGCCCACCAGGTTGGTCTCTTCGAAGCCGACCGTGTGGCGGATCTCGTAGTAGTCGGTCATCTTCAGTTCCCCTCTGCGTGGAGCACGGCGAACACGATCGGGTCGGTCCGGTCGTTGACGGTGGTCGACCAGGTGGCGATCCGGGCGTTGCCGGAGGCGAGCAGCGCCCACCCGTCGGCGTCGACCTGGCGGACGGTCAGCGCCTGGGTCATCAGCCCGGTCTTGCGCACGCATTCGAGTGCGCTCCAGACGCGGGTGTTCGCGACGCTGATCGGTTCGCCGGTGTCGGCGGCCAGCAGCCGGCCGAGACCGAGCAGCTCCTCGCCGAGCAGGCCGGCCCAGTCCTCTTCGGTGCGCTCGATCGCCGTCTCGATGTCGCAGGCGACCTGGTCGGCGCCGGCGACCACGAGGGTCAGCTGGGAGGTGTGCGAAGCGCCGACGTTGCCGCCGTCGAACTCGGGCTTGCCGTCGGGGCGGTAGCGGACCTCGACCGGCTTGTCGAGCGCGCGGCCCGCGGCGAGCGCGGTCTGCGCCCTCCGCTCGGCGATGCCCTCCGCCGGGCGCCCGGCCGGGTCCGGCTCGAGCACGACCGCCCGCGTCCCGCCGAGCAGCCGCTCACAGGCACGCTCCACATAGGACCCGAGCATCGACGGGACCCACGGGCCGGCGCCGTCGCGCTTGCGGACCGCGCGCAGCTTCAGCCCTTCCCAGCGCTCGACCAGGGTGCCGTCCGGGTTGCGGACGTCGAGGTCGTAGACGTAGCTGTCGCCGTCCTGGAAGCGTTCCTTCGCGTCCAGCAGGACGTACTCGTCGTGCTGGGCGCCCGGCTCGGCCAGGTACAGCTTCTCGATGCCCTGCGGCAGCAGCGTCGCGTCGGGGACGCAGCACTGGATCGCGTGCATCATCGCGTCCCGCGTGCCGGGGTCGGCCAGCAGCCGGTCCTGCGGGAGGAACGGCGCGAACCAGTAGTGGTTCGAGCTGGTCGCGATCTCGGCGACGGCGTGCCGGGCGCTCGCCCGCTGGTAGCCGAGCACCCGCTGGAACCGCTTGCCCTGGAACAGGACCGAGCCGTACAGCTCGCTGATCGGCTCCACCGGCACCGGCGGCAGCGCGACGTCGCGGGGCACCTGCTCGCCCAGTTCCGCCGGCCGCGCGAAGCTCAGCCGCGCCCGGAAGTGGTCGGCGCTGAAGCCCGTCTCGTCACTGCGGATGACGACGTCCACCGTATCCGCGTCGCGGGCCAGCGTCGCCAGCCGGACCGTGGTCGACCCGCCGGGCGAGACGATGATCGGCCGGAGGAACTCGACGTCGGAGAGCACCGGGGTGCCGACGCGGTCGAGCGTCGCCGCCGCGGCCTGCGTCATGGCCTCCATGCCGAGCACCGCCGGGAACAGCAGCTGCCCGTCGAGCAGGTGGTCGGTCAGGTACGGGTCGGCCCCGTCCGACAGGTCCGCCTCGGTGATCAGCTCGACGCCGGGGTAGTGCACGACCGCGCGGTCGACGAACCGGGTCAGCGGCAGCTCCCGCTTCTGGATCGGCAGCGTGGCCAGGCCCGACGTGCGGCCGCAGACCACCAGCACCGGCGGCGCGGCCGGGTCGGCCAGCACCTGGCGGAGGATGGTGATGCCCTCCTCCGTCGGGATCGGCGTGATGCCGTCGCGCATCAGGGCGCTGACCACGCCGAGCTTCTCGCCCATGCCGGTGCCCGACCAGACCGACCACTCCAGCGCGATCGCCCGCGCCCGCGGGTGTTCCTGGCCGAAGCGCAGGGTCAGCTCGGTCATCCAGTCGTTCGCCGTGGCGTAGTGCGCTTCACCGCGCAGGCCCGCCCGGCCGATGATGCTGCCGAAGGTGACCAGGAGCTTGATCTTGTCTTGGTCGACCGCGTTCAGCACCGCGTTGAGCCCGCCGATCTTCGGCGCGAGCGTCTTGCGGAAGCTGTCCTCGGTGAGGGAGAACAGGGCGGCCGGCTCGTTGCGGCCGGCGCCGTGCAGGATCGCGGTGACCGGGCCGAGGTCGGCCTCGATCCGCGCGACCACCTCGGCCACCGCCGGGGCGCTGGTGACGTCGGCGCGCTCGTAGCGGTAGCGGATGCCCGCCGCCTCCATGCGGTCGAGGTTCTCCGCCAGCTCGGTGTCGGACTCGGGGTCGCTGCGCCCGAGCAGGGCCAGCCGCGCTCCGGAGTCCTTGGCCAGCGCGAGCGCGCTCTCCGCCGTGATGCCCTTGCCGCCACCGGTGACGAGCAGGACGTCGGTCGCGTCCAGCGAGTCCTGGATCGGGCCGGGCTTCGGCGCGGCCAGCGCGGACAGCCGCGGCACGGTGCGCCCGCCGTCGGCGCCGTAGCGCGCTTCGGTGAAGTCCGTGGTCGCGGCGACCTCGGCCACCACGGTGGACACGGCCGTCGCGATCTCGTCCTCGCCCGCCGGGGTCGGGTCCGCGAAGTCGATGATCGTCGTCTTCGCCGACGGGTCCTCGAGCCGCAGGGTCCGGGCCAGGCCGGCGGCGCCGTAGCCGTGGTGCACGACCACGAAGCGCGTGCCGTTGGGGGCGGCCATGACCGCGCGGCCGGCGTCGAGGAACAGGCCGACGTGGCTCGAGTCGCAGTCCGACGGCAGGACCAGCAGGACGCCGTCGCCGACGCCCGCCTTCGCCAGCGCCGCCTTCAGCGGCTCGGCCAGCGGGTGCCGCGGCGTGGCGAAGACCTGCCACTCGGCGTGCCCGGCGCCCGGCGTGAGGTCCGCGGTGGGCCGCGGCGCGGGCACGTATTCGACCGCGAACGGCCGGACCCACGGGCCGACACCGGCGGCCTCGCCGGCGCCGGAGTCGGTCGGCTTGGCCGTCTGCGCCAGCTCGTCGATCATCTCGGCGAGCTCACCGAGGCACACCGTCGCGAAGTTCGGCATGCCTTCCAGCGCGGGCCGCCCGAGCGCCCGGGTGACGTCGTTGACCAGCTGCCCGACCGTGATCGACGACAGGTGCAGGTCGTCGAGCGGGTGGGTGTCGGCGGTGACGGCTTCCAGGGGCAGCTCGACGCGCTCGGCGGCGAGCTTGCGCAGCAGGTCCAGCGTCGAGCCGGACTCGCCCTCGGCGGCGCCGGCCTCGGCGTCGGCGGCCTGCGCCTTCTCCGCGGCCAGTTCGGCGGCCAGCTCGCTGTCGATCGACGGCGCCGCCTCGCACGGGCTGGCCAGGAAGTTGAACACCCCGTCGGCCGGCAGGGCACGCACGACCCGGCCCTCGAACAGCGCGTCCACCGCCAGGTCGGCGCCGAGCGCGAACGCCGCGCCGACGACCCGCAGCAGCGCCTGCAGCGACGCGTTGTCCGTGTCGATCGCGAGCACCGGGGTCTCCGGCGCGATCTCCTCGAACAGCCCGGTCAGCACGCGGCCCGGCCCGACCTCGACCACGAGGTCGCTGCGCTCGGCCACCTTGGCGGCGGCTTCGCGGAAGCGGACCGGCAGCACGATCTGGTCGCGCAGCAGCTCCGCCAAATTCTCGGCGGCGTGCAGGACGTCGCCGCTGACGGTGGAGACGACCGGCCGCTCGAGCCGCGAGAAGGTGAACTCGCCCAGCTTCTCGGTCATCGCGTTCGCGGCGGGCTCGACCGCCGGCGAGTGGAAGGCGTGCGAGACCTTGATCCGGGTCGCGCCGACGCCCTGGGCCTTGGCGCGAGCCACGAGCTTGTCGATCGCCGGGGCGGGCCCGGAGATCACGGTCTGCTCGGGCGCGTTGTACCCGGCGATGACGACGTCGTCGCCCAGGCCGAGTTCTTCGACGCGGCCCGGCGAGGCGGCGATCCCGGCCATCGCGCCGGTGCCGTCACCGGTCGTCGTGGCCATCACCTTGCCGCGGACCTTCGCCAGCGCCAGCAGCCCGCGCTCGTCGAGCGCGCCGCCCCAGTGCAGGGCGGTCAGCTCGCCGAGGCTGTGCCCGGTGGCCGTGGCCGCCTCGATGCCGAACGAGCGCAGCACCCGCAGCGCGGCCAGCGAACCGGTGACGATCCGGGGCTGCGCCACCTCGGTGGCGACCTGGTCGCCGGTGGCCGGCAGCCCGGCCGCGCGGTAGATCTCCTCGGCCGAGGAGAACCGGCGGCGCAGGGCGCTGTCGCCGCCGCGTCCCGAACCCTGGCCGGGGAACAGGTAGCCGATCTTCGGCGCGGTGCCGCGGCTGCTCGCGAAGATGCCGTCGGCGCTGTCGAAGACCGAGTCACCCGACTCGAGCTGCTCCAGGAGCTTCGTCAGCTTCCGCTCGGCGTGCTCCGGGTTGGCCGCGACGACCGCCGCGCGCACCGCCTTGCCCGAAAGCTCCTTCGCCAGCGACGCGGCGAGGTCGGTCAGCTCGGCGAACGACAGCTTCGGGACGGCTTCCAGCGTCGCCGCGATGTTCCCGCGCAGCGTCGCGAGGTCGTCGGCCTCGAACAGCAGCAGCTCGGCGTCCTGGCGCCCGGCGACCAGCGAGCGGGCCCGCTCGTCGAGCTCGCGCCGCCGCGGCGCGGTCGGCGACTCGGTGACGGTGATGTGGGAGTTGATCCCGCCGAAGCCCATCGCGGAGACACCCGCGCGGACCGGCTGGTCCTCCGGCCACAGCGTCGCCTCGCGCGGGACGTACATCCGCGCCGAGGAGCCGGTCAGCGACTCGTGCGGGTCGTGGTGCCCGGTGGCCGGCGGGATGACCTGGTGGTACACCGCCAGCGTCGCCTTGATCAGGCCGGCGACGCCCGCCGCGGCCTTGGTGTGGCCGATGTTGCCCTTGATGGTCGACAGCGCGGCCTGCTTGGCCAGCGGGTCGGCGTCGCGGCGGGCGGTGGACAGCGCCTCGATCTCGGTGGCGTCGCCCAGCGCGGTACCGGTGCCGTGGCCCTCGAAGTAGGAAACGGTCTCGACGCCGTAGCCCGCGCGGTCGTAGGCGCGCTTGATGGCCAGCCGGTGCCCGGCCGCCTCGGGCCGGGTGATGCCGCCCTTGCCGTCGGAGGAAACGCCCCAGCCGCCGATCGACGCGTAGATCCGCTTGCCCTGCTCCAGCGCGTCGCTTTCGCGCATCAGGACCAGCATGCCCGAGCCCTCGCCGGGCCAGAAGCCGTTGGAGTCGGCGTCGTAGACCTTCATCTCGCGCTTGGCCAGCGCGCCGGTCTTGGCGAAGCCGATCACCTCGAACGGGTCGATCGACAGGTCGACACCACCGGCGATGGCGAGGTCCAGGTCGCCCTGCACGAGCGCGTTGGCCGCGGTGACCACCGAAAGCAGCGAAGACGAGCAGGCGCCGTCGACGGTGTACCCGCCGCCGGCGAAGTCGAAGTGGTTGCAGACGCGGCCGGCGATGGTGTTCGCCAGGCCACCGGCGAGGGTGTCCTCGTTGATCTCGGGGAACGGCTCCTTGTACTGGATCTCCAGTTCCCGCAGGAAGCTCGCGGTCTCCTCGTCCTCCCAGCCGCGGGAGCCCAGCGCCGCCGCGACCGTGCGGCGCACGTACGGCCAGCGCAGCCGCATGATGTTGGCGCGGGAGAACTCGCCGGTCAGGCTGTTGCCGATGACGACACCGGTGCTCTGCCTCGGCGCGCCGTCACCCTCGTCGAACCCGGCGTCGGCGAGCGCCTGCGCGGCGACGTCGAGGGCGAGCCAGTGCGTCGTGTCCGTCGCCCGGAACGTGCTGCCGGCGACCTTGTGCGCCACCCGGTCGAATTCGTAGTCCCGCAGCACCGCCGCCTTCTGGGCGTAGAAGCGGTCCGGCGCCTTCGGGTCGGGCGAGTAGTAGTCCGCCCGGTTCATCCGCTCGTCCGGCAGCCTGCGGAACGCCCGGCGCCCGGCCAGCACGTTTTCCCAGAGCTCCTCCGGAGAACTCGCGTCGGGGTACCGGAGACCGATACCGACGATCGAAATCCGCTCTACGCTCATGCCACCGCACTCCCACTGGCTCTCGAGCCCCGTATCACCGGGACCATCAGGTCCCCGCTGTCCTCCGGCGCGGGGCTTCCGCCCCGCCGCCGGTCTGTCTCCTCGGGCGGCCCGGCCGCCGGAGTGCCCGTCCACCGGGCCGTGAAGTCCAGCATCTCCCGGCCGGTGCGGACCGTCTTCTCTCTCCCTGCCCGCGGCGGGCACGTCAGCACGCTGGGACAAGGGATCCACACCGTCCACTTTGGATGATCAGGCGCCGAACTGGCCGGGCTTGCGCCCCTGGCCGGCCGGCCCGCGGTACGCCTGGGCGATGTCGAGCCACTGGTCCGCCAGCGTGCCCTGCGCCCGCACGTCGAGGTCGTAGCGGTGCCGCCGCCGGGTGACCAGCAGGCAGAAGTCCGCCGCGCTGCCGGTGACCCGCTGGGTGGCGTCCTCGGGCCCGAACGTCCAGAGCGCGCCCGAGGGCGCGGTCAGCTCGAACCGGAACTCCTCCGACGGCGGCTTCAGGTTCCGCGCCTCGTAGCCGAAGTCCCGGACCCGCACGGCGAAGCCGACCAGGTGCTTGATCCGGTCGGTCCGCTCGCGGCGCACCCCGAGCGCGTCGGCGATGTCCTGGCCGTGCCCGAAGACCTCCATCATCCCGGCGCACGCCAGCACGTACGGCGGCAGCGGGTTCACCAGCCACGGCACCAGCTGGTCGCCGGGCACGGCCGCGAGGGCCTTGATCCCCGCGTCCCGCTCGGCGCGCCAGCGCGTCAGCAGCACCTCGGCCGGGTCGTGGACGTAGTCCTCCAGCGCGGCGTTCACCGCCGCCTCGAAGCCGCCCTTGAGCGACTTCGTCATGGCGACGAAGGCCTCCGGCTGCGCGGCCGAGAGGCCCGCGATGCGGAAGATGAACGCGAGGTGCCCGATCTGGTGCCGGACCGGCCAGCCCGGCGCCGGGGTGGGGGTGTCCCACTCCGCTTCGGAAAGGGCGGCCACGAGCGCGTCCACCTCGGCGGCCTCCGCGGTCAGGTCGGCGATCACGCCCGTGGTGTCAGTCACCTGTCTGTCCTTTCACCCGATGCGACGTCTTCTCGTGGGCCGGCGGCCGCCGCGGCGGTGGCGGGGGTAAGTGCGCCACCGTGCGGCGACCGCCGGCCCGGCGGATCGACTGCCGCGCGGGGCGGCGACGCGGTCCCGGGTTTCTGCGTGTGTCCCGGTGCTGCGCGCCCCGGCGGGCGATCCGACCTCCCGATCATCACCCGTGCCGACCTGCAGGGTCTTCTCTTGGCGGGCGGACCGGCAAGCGCTCACCGGCGGCCACGGCGGCGGTGAAAGCCGCCCACGACACCAGCTCCACCAGGCCCCGATCGCCGTCGTGGACGGCGGCGACGTCGTCGGCCCCGACTTGGTACGCCGCCTTGGCGACGAGCAGGGCCAACCGTCCCGCAGCGCGCTCCCCGGCGGGCAGTTCGGCGAGCAAGGGCTCGGCCCACGCGCGGCTCAGCCCGGGCGGTTTCCCGTCCCAGGCCTTGATCTCCCGGCGGACGAGGTCCCGCACCCGGCTGGGCACCGACCGTTCCCCGGCGGCCTCCACCGCCGCCGTGGCGCGCGCGAAGGCGTCGGCCAGGGTGTCCCCCGGCACCGCCCAGTCCGGCCCGTCCCCGGCCGCCGCGGGCAGCAGTTCCAGCGCCCGCCCGGCCGGCGGCGGGGTCCCGGGCTTGAGCAGGAACCCCAGCACCGCCTTGGCCTTGGCCCGCGCCGGCGGCGGCACGTTTTCCGGCAGGGGCGACGGGCCGAGGAAGACGCTCACCACCCGGTTGAGGTAGTGGAAGGCGACGGCGACCCCGGTGAACTCGGCGGCGGTGCCGGCCGGGACGTCCGCGGGCAGCGGCCCCTCTCCCCGCGCCCACGCCGCCAGCGCCCGCGTGTCGCGGTCCGGGATGGCCCCGACGTCCCCCGCCTCGATGGCCGCGGCGGCCGCGGGATCCCCCAGCGACCCGAGCGCCATCCCGTGCACCTCGACGCAGTACGGGCAGTCGTTGGCCGCGGACACAGCGGCCGCGACGACCTCCTTGTCCGCCCGGCTCGCGGACCCGCCCGCCACCAGCGACTCCCGCAGCACCAGCCAGGCCGCGGCGAGCACCTCCGGCGACGGCGAGTGCAGCGCCATCGGCGGGGCGAGCATCCCGAAGTCCCGCTCCACCTGCCGGTAGACGGCCTTCACGAGCCCCTTCGCCCGCCGCGGCCGCACAGCCTCGACGTACTTCACGTCCCGCAGCGTCCGCCGCAGCGCGAGCCTGACCAATCCCGGAGCCATGGTTCCTCCTCCTGAAACGCCGAACTCGCGCACCCGGGCCGGGTGCGCGAGTTCGTTGACGGTGGTTCAGTTCCCCGCGACCAGGTCCAGTTTGGACACCGCACGCCGTCCCGTGATCGAGCCGTCCGGCGAGGGGGCGCCGTACTTGACGTCGACCCCGCGCGCCTGCAGCTCCCGGACGATGCCCGGGACCGAGCGCTCGGCCAGCGCGGCGATGGTCATCGCCGGGTTGACCGTGAGCGCGCCCGGCACCGACGCGCTGTCGGTGACGAAGATGCCCGGGTGGTTGCGCAGCTCGTGGTTCGGGTGCAGCGCGGACGTCGCCGCGTCGTCGCCGATCCGGCAGGACGCCAGCGGGTGCACGGTGTAGGCCCCGACGACGTCGTTCGTCCACGGCGCGACCTTCGCCAGGCCGTCCTTCTCGATGATCGCTTTGCAGTCCGCGTCCGCGAGCGCCCAGCCGTGGCGGGTGTTCTCGGTCGGGTCGTAGCGCAGCGAACCGCGGCCCAGCATCTGCTGCGAGATGCGGTAGGCGTTGCCGGTCGGCGGCGGGGTGCCGAAGACGCCCTCGTTGTCGTCCTCGGTCATCAGGAAGATCGTGAGCCAGTTGGCCCACTGCTTGAGGATCTCCTTCTTCTCCGCCCCGTACCAGCGCGGCTCCTCGCCGCCGGGCACCTGGGCGAGGATCGTGCCCAGCCCGGGCGGGAAGTACAGCTGCTCCAGCGAGTACCGCTCGTACTCCGGCAGCGACCCGTCGAGCTTGTCCCAGTTCGCCACGGTCGGGCCCTTGCCGATGTGGTTGGCCGAGTACACCGGACCGTCCTCACGGGACAGCCCGAGCACCTCGCGGACGCGGTCCTCGTCGATGATCGCGGTGTTGAGCCGCTCGCCGTTGCCGGAGAAGTAGCGGCCGACGCCGTGCGGCATCTCGCCCAGCGCCGCCTCCGAGCGCTGCAGGATCACCGGGGTCGCGCCGGCGCCTGCGGCGATGATGACGACCTTCGCCTCGATCACGCCGGTGCCGGTGTGCACCCGGTAGTCCTCTTCGTCCACGGTGTCGAAGTGGACGCGGTAGCTGCCGTCCTCGGTGCGCTCGAGGCGCTGGACCTCGTGCAGCGGCCGGATTTCCGCGCCGTGCGACAGGGCCGCGGGCAGGTAGTTGGTCAGCATCGACCGCTTGGCGTCGAACTTGCAGCCCGCCATCATGAAGTTGCAGTTGACGCAGGTGTCGTTGTCCACCGCGACCGGCGCCGGGTTCGCCGTCCGGCCCGAGTGGTTGCAGGCCGCGGCCCACAGCCCGCCGGCGTAGGAGACGTCACTCCAGTCCTGTTTGGACACCGGGATCGACTCGTCGACGCGGTCGTACCACGGCTCCAGCGTGTCGCGGGAGATGACCGACGGCCACATCCGGCGCCCGATGCTGCCGTGGCGCTCGAAGACGAACCGCGGCGCGCGCGGCATCGCGGCGAAGTACACCACGCTGCCGCCGCCGACGCAGTTGCCGCCCAGCACGCTCATCCCGTCGCCGACGACGAAGTCGAACGCGCGGGTGTAGGACGAGCCGAGCAGGTAGTCGTGCTCGAAGTCGGCCGCGGCCAGCCACGGCCCGCGCTCCAGCACGGTCACCTTCGCCCCGCCGGCGGCGAGGTGGTAGGCCGGGATGGACCCGCCGAAACCGCTGCCGACGATGACGACGTCGGTCTTGTCGATGGCAGTCATGCGGGGCTCCCGGAAGGCGTGGTGTCGGGGTGGAGCTCGGCCAGCTTGCGGCCGTAGCCGTACTTCGGGAACCGCCAGAACCCGTCCGCGTCCGGCTCGGTGTACCCCAGCGCCAGCAGGCCGGGGTGCCCCTCGCGGATGGCCTCGGCGGTGTGCTTGTGCGCGGCGCTGTCGAAGGCCATGTTGCAGAACAGCGCGAGGCTGACCCAGCCGTCCTTCTCCGGGTGCCCCGGCGTGGTCAGCCGGTTCACCAGTTCGCGGCGGTGCTCGTACGGCAGCGCGACGAACGGCGGGACGTCGTGGTCGAGCTCCAGCTCCACCTCCCCGGCGTAGGCCTTCGCGTGGTCGTTGAGCGACTGCGCGAGGTAGGGCAGGCCGGCCGTGACGCCGGTCGCGTCGAAGTTCAGCAGCTCGAGCGCACCAGCGGCGACCGAGCCGGGTCCGGGCGCCGCCCCCGCGATCGCCCGGTCCTCCGGGTACCGCTTCTCCCCGGGCACGATCGTGTCCGCGTACGCCTCGAGAGTCATGTCCTTGACGCGTTCTTCTTCGGTGGCCTCGGGTTGCACCGGCCTACCTCCTCATCGAATGTCCACAGTAGACGTCAGGCTGCTTCGGACCGCCGAGTCCGTTCCCGGCGGTGCACGGTCATCGGCAGCCCGCCGCGCACCCGCAGCGAGAGCATCGCTTCGGGTTCGACGACCTTGCCCGGCACCTTGCGCAGCTCGAGATCGCGCGCGGCCATCGCGAGCACGAACACCGCCTCCATCACCCCGAGGCTGTTGCCGATGCAGAACCTCGGCCCGGCCCCGAAGGGCAGGTAGGCGTAGCGCGGCGGGCGTTCCGCGGCGGTGAACCGGCCCGGGTCGAACCGCTCCGCGTCGGTCCAGAACTCCGGGTGCCGGTGCAGCGTGTAGGGCACCACGACGACGTCGGACCCGGCCGGCACGTGGTACCCGCCGATCTCGTCGTCCGCCTGGGCGATCCGCGGCAGCAGCCACACCGGCGGGTACAGCCGCATGACCTCTTCGACGACCGCGACGGTGAACGTCAGCCGCCGCAGGTCTTCGTGCTCGGGCAACCGGTCGCCGAGCACCTCGGCGGCTTCGGCGTGCAGCCGCTCGCCGACCTCCGGGTGCTCGTCGATCAGGTGGAACGCCCAGCCCAGCGTGCTCGCGGTGGTCTCGTGCCCGGCGAGCAGCAGCGTGATCAGCTCGTCGCGCATCCGCTCCCGCGACGACCCGTCCCCCGAGTCCGACGCGATCAGCCGCGACAGCACGTCCTCGCCGCCCTCGACCGGGTTCGCGAGCCGCTGGTCGACGAGCTCGTCGGCGATCCGGCGCAGGTCTTCGCGCGCGGTCCGGAAGTGCAGCTGCTTCTTGAGCGGCACCCATTCGGGCACCATGCTCAGCGTGACCGCCTCGAACATGGCCTGGTCCTGCACGGCTTCGAACGAGTGGCCGAGGGTTTCGTACCCGCCCAGTTCGGCGTCGAGCAGCGTCTTGCCGAGCACGCCGAGGGTCAGCCCGGTCATCTCGTGCAGGATCTCGACCGGCCCGTCGTGCGCGGCGAGCCGCCGGACGAGACCATCCACTTCGGACGCGACGATCCCGGCCTGGCGCGAGATCCGCTTGGGCTGGAACACCGGCTGGATGGTCCGGCGCTGCTTGCGCCAGGTCTCCCCGTCGCTGGTGAGCAGGCCGTCGCCGAGCGCCCGGCGGGCCTCCTGCAGGCCGATGCCCTTGTGGTAGTTCGCGGCGTTGTCCGCGAGCACGTGCTTGGCCAGGTCGGGGTGGTTCACCAGGTACATCGCCTTCGGTCCGATGGCGATGCGGACGACGTCGCCGTAGGCCTCGGCGTTGTCGCCCATGAGCGCGAGCCGGTCGGTGAAGAGCTGCTTCAGCAACCGGATCGTCGCTCGGCGCGGCGGCCCGGGCGGCGCGGTGCGCGCCGCCCGGGTGTCGTCCGTGGGCTCCGTCATGCCGCGACGGCTCCCGGCTTCTCGTCATCGGCCGGCGGGGCCGCGGCGAGTTCGAGCTTCGCCTTCTGCGCGGCCTGGTCGGCTTCGAACTTGATGCGGGCCTTGTTCGAGAAGTGCAGGCCCCACAGGAACATCCCGCGGATCAGGCAGACGGTCGCGGTGGCCAGGAACAGCCCGTAGGCCACGTGCACGGCGGTGAAGAAGCCGTACGCCAGCGCCACGCCGGACCCGAAGGCGAACTGCGAGAACGGCTTCGACGGCGACGTGCCCGGGTCGGTCACCATGTAGTTGGTGTAGAGCACGAACGCGACGCCGGTCCCCATCGCCAGCGCGCCGGGGATCGACGTGCCGAAGAGCCAGCCGCGGACGAAGGCCTGGACCACGAAGAAGCTCAGCCAGCCCAGGATCAGCCACATCCGGTTGGTCAGCAGCGCGTTGAGCACCGTGCCCGACACCAGGATGATGCCGACGATCAGCCAGCCGCCCCAGGTGGGGATCTGCTCGGTGAAGTGGTACGGCGGCGCGATGCTCGCCCACGGGAACACCAGCAGGATGATCGTGATGCCGAAGTTCGACGGGTTCATGTAGTGCCGCATCCGGCCGTACACCGGGGCCTGCAGCACCCACTTCGCACCGACGGCGACGACGACCCCGAAGATCATCACGAAGATCCGGTCGTTGACGTAGGTCAGCATGTTCAGCGCGAGACCGGTGATGTGCGCCGGGAGGAGGAACTCCACGAGCCCCTTGAACCCGTTGCCCCGGAACCGGACGTCGCGCTTGGTCACGCGGGAGTTGATGATCTCGAGCAGGATCTCCGTGGTGTACGCGGTCGCCAGCGCGACGAACGGGTACAGGTACGGCTGCTCGAAGCCGAGGAACGTGTAGCCGACGATGTTGAAGATCGTGATCGAGATCGCGAAGCGCCGCAGTGCGGTGATGACCTTGTTGGTCCGCTTCGGTGGCGCGCTCTCCACCTTGGTCAGAGTCGGGGTGGCCATGTCACATCGCTTCCTTCGCCGTGGAGCCCAGCTGGTACATGTGGCAACCGGGTTCGAGCTTCAGGTCCTGCGTCCGCAGCTGCCCGGTCCGGTCCCGCCACTGCAGGTGCACGTCGAGCGGGCCGCTGACGTCCTGGCCGAGACCGATCTGGATGTCGAAGCTGCGCCGGCCGGCTTCCCCGCTGCTGCCGTCGACCCGGCCGAGGTACTTCTTGCCGTCCGAGGTCGTCACGGTGACCTGGGCGCCGATCGCGGGCGGGCCGGCCGCGGGCAGCGGGCCGGGCGCCACCGGGGCGTCGGTGAACAGCTTCAGCTGCAGGAACTTGCCGGGGTTCGGGCTGTCGTTGTGGTAGAAGATCGGCTGCTCCCACTGCCGCGCCACGGCGAACTCGGGCAGGCCGTCCCCGTCGGTGTCGCCGACCGCGATGCCGCGGGTCGGGACCGGCACCGCCAGGCCCAGCTTCGGCGCGAGGTCGACGTACCGGCCGTCCGGGCTCTTCACGAAGAAGTGCAGGGTCTGGTCGCCACCGATGTCGTCACCGGCACGGGCGTTCGGCCACCAGAACGGGTTCGACAGCAGGCCGTCGTGGGCGGTGGCGATCTCCTGCAGGTTCGGCCAGCGGTTGACCTGGCCCTTGACGAACCCGGTCGCCTGGGCGATCTGGTTCTCGCCGCTGTTGTTGAAGTCCTGGATCTTGACGTCCCAGCCCCAGCCGGACCACGCCGTGCCGGCCGAGCCGCTGTCGTCGTGGAAGGGGGCAACCCCGTCCTTCAGCTGCGCGGTCAGGTCCGCGTTGTCCTTGGCCCGGTTCATGAACTGGAAGTTCGACTCTTCGATGCCCCACGACGTCGTGATGTTGCTGACGAACAGGTCGTAGAGGCCGTCGTGGTTCAGGTCGCCGAAGTCGACGCCCATCCCCTTGAAGGAGTCGTGGCCCAGCACCTTCGACTTCGGGTCGTCGATCCCGCGGACGCCGTTGACCTCACCGAACTCGATGTGGCCCGGCGTGGACTTGTTGTACAGGAAGTGGTCGTGCCCGAAGTCGTTGGCGATGTAGAGCTCGGGCAGGCTGTCGCCGTCGACGTCGGTGGCGCTGGAAGCCAGCGTCCAGCCGAGGCGCGCGCTCTCCGGGATGCCCTGGGACGCGTCGACGAAGTTCGCCTGCGGGTTCGCCCCGGACTTGGCGCCGGTCCAGCGGTAGATGTACTTGGCGCCGGAGTTCGTGGCGTGCGACATCGACTGGTTCAGCGTGATGCCGCCGTCGGCGTTCGGGTCGAGGACCTTGCTGTCCGGGAAGTAGTTCCCGACGAAGATGTCGACGTGCCCGTCACCGTCGAAGTCGCCGATGGTGACCGAGTCGGTGTTCCACAGTGGACCGTTGTACTTGCCGTCGGCGCCGCGGTGGTTGCCCGGCACCAGCTCGGTCGGCTGGAACGCGGACGCGTCGAACTTGGTCGCGTTCGCCTTCTGCAGGAACAGGACCGGCGTCCGGCCCCAGTAGTAGGCCAGGATGTCGGTGCGGCCGTCTTCGTTGTAGTCACCGGGCACGCAGCCCATCGGCGCCATGTAGTCCCACGTCGGCAGCGCCGGGGCGGGGTCGAGCGCGAAGGGTGCGTACCGCGGGCCGGAGTCCGGCGCCGGCGTGATGACGACCTGGTCGCTGCGCGGGTCGACGAGGCAGAGGTCGTTGGGCTTGCCGCTGCCGCTGATGTCGTTGATCGCGATCGCGGCACCGACCGAGGAGATCCACGCGGCGATGTGCTCGTACTCCTTGTTCACCGTCCGGATCGACTGCGACTTCGTGGCCGCGGGCAGCGCGATCGTCATCGGGGTGAAGTGGAACTGGTCCGCCAGCTTGTCCTGTTCGGCGGCGGAGACGCTGGGCAGCCGTGCGACCAGGAACAGGCCGAGGATCAGCACCAGCGCCACGATGCCCGCCAGCTGCTTGCGCAGCCAGCCGAAGGTCGCGGTCATTTGTTCTTCCCTCCGTGGGTCAGCACTTCTTCGGCGATCCGCTGCCGCCAGGTTTCGAACGCCGGGACGTCGTCACCGTCGACGACCACGGCCGGCCGGACCTCTTGGGTGATGGCCGCGGCGCGTTCGGCGGACAGCCCGCAGATCGCCTGGGCCGCCATCTCGGTTTCCGGGATCATCAGGCCCGAGCGCACCCGGCACTCGGCGGCGAAGGCGCTGCCCTGGGCCAGCTGCCCGTGGTGGATCCCGGCGCGGTCGACCAGCTCCCCCAGCTCGTCGGCCGTGACGCCGCACGCGTAGGTCGAGGCCAGCCCGACCCCCGCGTACAGGTCGCCGTGACGCGAGGTGGGGAACTCCTCGATCGTCTTGGTCACCAGCTCGACGTCGGTGCCGCAGATGAACCACAGCGCCCGGCCGATGCCCTGGTCGATGGCCCGCAGCGCGTAGCCGTCGTAACGCCGGTCCGGCCAGGAGAAGCCCGGCTCCTGGTACTGCTGCCGGATGTACTTGTCGGTCTTGAAGTAGGCCTGGTGGAAGCCGTAGCCGTCGAGCACGAGCCAGCGCAGCAGCGGGTCGAACGCCGACGCCTTCGGCCACGCGAACCGCGGGAGCCGGCACATGGCCCAGCCGACCCCGACGTAGATGATGTAGTCGTGCTTCTCGCCGGGACCGGCCAGGAATTCGGCGATGTTCGTGCTCTTGCCGAACGGCAGCCCGTCGAGGACGCCGTACCCCATTCCCGCGCCCTCGTAGGCGAAGCCGCGGAACTGGGTCGGGATCTGCTCGAGCCATTCCTCGGCTTGCTCGACCGAACGCGCTTCGACCGCGTGGGCGTACCCGAGGAGGAATTTTTCGCCGACCGTCTCGAGTCGTTCCTGTGCGGCTGGGCTCTTCCGGTGGAAGCCCCGCTTCTCCAGCGAAGTCTCCGAGACGTTCGGTGTCAGGATGCGACGCCTGAGCGCGCGCCAACCATTGCCCAACGCACTCTCCCCCTTACGGGTCGAATTGGAATGGATCGGTTTCCCGTTCTACGGTCACAGATGTGCAGGTCAGCGCTCTACTCCACCCTTGCGTGGGCGCCGCCGGTCGTGAGTGTTCAGTCGGGTTAGAACCCGACTGAACACCCACGACTAGCTCGCGCGGCGCCGGGCGGCCACGTCGAATTCGTCGCGGATCCGCTGCCGCCACAGTTCGTAGGCCGGTTCCGGGCCGTCCTCGCCGTCGGCTCGCTCGGTGCGGTCCGCGAGGTTCTGCGCGCCCTGGACCGACAGGTCGATGAGCACGCCGGCCGCGAGGTGGGTGTGGGCCGGGACGTAGGAGGAGTACGTGCGGGCCTTGACCGCGAACACCACGCCGAGCGCGAGCTCGTCGTAGTGCTCCCCGGCCAGCTGCCGCAGCTTGCCCAGCCCGGACTGGTCGGCGCCGCCGGCGAACGTCGCCGCCAGGCCGACCCCGCTCCACAGGTCCGCCCGGCGACCCTCGGCGAACCGCCCGACCGCGGCCGCGACCGCCTCCGGGTTGCCGCCGTTGATGAACCACAGGGCCCGGCCGACGCCCTGGTCGAAGGCGCGGGCGAAGTACTCCGGGCGGCCCGCCCACGGGTAGGGCTGCGGCTCGGCCTGCTCGCCGACCCACTTGTCCGTGTCGAAGTAGGCGCGGTCGAAGCCGTAGCCGTCGACGGCGAGCCAGCTCATCACCGGGTGGTAGGGCACCCCGGTCAGCTCGGGCAGGATGTTCTTCCACAGTGGACGCGGCAGCCGCGCCATGGCGAAGCCGATCCCGATGTAGGTCAGGAAGATGTGCGGGCGGCCCGGTCCCTCGAGCAGCTCGCGAGTCCGGTCGCGGCCGCCGCCCGGCATGGCGTCGAGGATCGAGTAGCCCATCGTGGCGCCTTCGTAGGCGAAGCCGCGCTGCTCCGGCTCGATCAGCGCCAGGCGGCGCTCGATCTCCCACAGCGAGGCACCTTCGATGGCCCATTCGAACCCGCACACGACCGCCTGCGGCACCGCCTCCAGCCGGGCCGTCGCGTCGGTGTGGGTGACCGGGAAACCGCGGTCGGCGAACCCGACCGAAGCGAGTGAAGGCGCGAGCACCTTCTTGCGCAGAACTCCGATGAAGGTGGACATCGTCGTAGTCGTCCTTACTCGTCGAAGGGGATCAGGCGACGGCGCGCAGGTGCGGCCGCTGGGCGGCGAGCATCCGCTGGGTGAACGGCGACTGCTTCGACGCCAGGGTGATCGCGATCGGCGCGTCGGTCGACGCGGGCGCGCGCAGGCCGACCCGGCCGGTCGACTGGCCGTGCGGGGCCACCTGCACGGCCGAGTAGCCGATCGAGAACCGCGGCCCGGCGTTGCCCGGCTGGTGCTGGGCGACCGCGATCGCCGTCCACCGCCCGGCCGGGACCCCGTGGATGGTCAGGTCACCGGAGCTCATGTTGGCCATGCCGCCGAAGGCGACCGGCCCGCACTGGGGCACCGGATCGGCGAACAGCCCGACCAGCGTGTCCGCGGGTGCCGAGCCACGCGGCATGTCCAGGTGCAGGGACAGCACGCCCGTGCCGGTCTGCAGCGAAGCGCAGCTGCGGCCGGCCGCGCGCAGCGTCCGCAGCGGCGGGAGCCGCTGGAACGTCGGCGAGATCGCCACGAGCAGCTCGGCGACCTGCGGCTCGCGGTACTGCGTCGGGGTCATCCCGACCGCCCGCGAGAACCGGCTGGTGAACGTGCCGACGCTGCTGTAGCCGACGCTGCACACGATGTCCGAGACGTTCAGCGACGTCGTCAGCAGCAGCCGCTTCGCTTCGAACAGCCGCACCGCGGTGAGGAAGCGGCCGGGGGTGACCCCGGTGGCCTCCGCGAACATCCGGGAGAAGTGGAACCGGCTGACGAACACCTCGGACGCCAGCTCCGCGAGGGTGATCGGCTCGAAGTACCGCTCCTGGATGGAAGAGATCGCTTGCAGGACGGCGGGCCGGACCGACTTTTCCACTCGCTCGAGCGCCGGTTCGCGGCGCTGTTCGCCGAACTCGCCGTCGTTCCCGACAGCCGCAATAGAGCGCAACATCATCAGTCCAAACCTCGAATTCCCCTGATGGCAGTTCTCCTGGTTCTCCTGGTGCCAGGGAAGACGCCACTTCTCGCAGATCGATCGACGAGCGATTGAGGAATGCCGATGTCCGTCCGACCCGGACGCGTGACACCCACCCGGGTGCGGGGGTTCCACCCGGGTGTGGGGTGCGCAACACCCGGCTCCGGCGTGCGCAACACCCGCCGTCTTGATCGTCCGCGGTCCGCCGGGAGTCCCGTTTGGTCCGATCCAGGGACCCCCCGGACGGCCGGGGTCCCTGGTTCGGCCAGATGGCCGAGGATGCGAAACGCACGTGCGGACCCTGCGAAACGCATGCGCGGACAGGGCGAACGCACAAGGACTCTGGTGGGCGGTTCACTGGCCGTTGCGGCCCCGCTCTGTCACATTCGGATAGAAGCCCGGAGTTCGGCCGTCCACCGACCCGCGCGGCACGAACTGGGGAGCGCGAGGACGCATTGATGATGCTGGAGGCCTGCCATGTACTCCGAACAGCGGCGAACCAACGAGCCGGACCGAGGTGGTGTCCGCTTCACCGTGCTGGGGCCGCTGGAAGTGCTGCGCGGGGGAACGGATTTCGCCCCGACGACCCCGAAGGTGCTGGCACTGCTGGCCGTGCTCGTGATGCGACCGGGGAAGATGGTACACATCGACACCCTGATCCGGGAGCTCTGGTCGGACAACCCGCCGCGGACGGTCCGGACCACGCTGCACACCTACGTCTACCACCTCCGCCGGTGCATCGACCAGAACGAGCTCGCGGCCGACGGTGAGAAGATGTTGACCACCAAGCAATCGGGTTACACCTTCCACATCGACCCGGCCCAGGTGGACACCCACGACTTCACCCGGCTGCAGCAGATCGGCCACGAGCACCAGGACGCCGGCGACCACTCGGCCGCCGCGGACGCCTACCGGGCGGCGCTGGACCTCTGGTCCGGCACCCCGTTCGCGAACGTCCACTGTGGACCGGTGCTGTCCGCCTACCGGACCGAGCTGCTGGAGCAGCGGCGCAGCGTGCTGCACCTGCGGATCGAAGCGGAGATCATCGGCGGGCGGCACCGCGAGCTGATCGGCGAGCTGCGCTCGCTGACCACCGGCAGCCCGCTCGACGAAGCCCTGCACGGGCAGCTGATGCGTGCGCTCGGCCGCAGTGGACGGCGGTCCGACGCGATGACCGTCTACCGCAGACTCCGGTCCCGGCTGGCCGGCGAGCTGGGCGTCGAACCGTGCGACGACCTGCAGATCCTGCACCGGGAACTGATCTCCGAAGGCGACCACCGCTGATCCGCCCAGACTTCCCCGGCACCCGCCGAACCGTCGGATCGCCCGAGAAAGAAGTGAGGAACGTTCGATGCCCACTGCACAAACCCGTGCCTACGGCCAGTTCTGCGGCGTCGCCCGCGCGCTCGAGCTCATCGGCGAGCGCTGGTCGCTGCTGATCATCCGCGATCTGGTGCTCGGCGCGAAGCGCTACGACGAGCTGCAGGCCGGCCTGCCGAAGATCCCGCCGTCCATCCTGTCGGCCCGGCTCAACGAGCTGGAGGCGACCGGCGTGATCCGCCGCCGCGTCCGCGCCGAGCTCGAGGCGGGCCTGGTCTACGAGCTGACCCAGTACGGCAGCGAGCTCGACCACATTCTGCTCGACCTCGGCCTGTGGGGTGCCCGCTCGCTGCACGCCCCCGGCGCCGACGACGTGTTCACCCTGGACGCGGCGATCCTGTCGCTGTACACGACGTTCCGCGCCGAGTGCGCGGAAGGCGTCCAGATCAACTTCGAGATCCGCTACGACGACCGCATGATCGTGCACGCCCTCGTCGAGGACGGCGCGGTCAAGGTCGGCGAGGGCCGGTTCGCGGGTGCCGACCTGGTCATCAAGGCCGTGCACGGCGCGGCGCTGCTGGACCTGATGAGCGGCCAGCTCCCCGCGCCGACGGCACTGCGCTCGGGCAAGATCGCGATCGAGGGCGAGCTGTCCGACCTGGAGCTGTTCGGCCGGCTGTTCCACGTCCCGGCGGCCCCGGAGCCGGCGACCGGCATCGTGGTCCGCTGACGTCCACATCGGACACCGCCGGCCCGCCCCGATGCCGTGAATGACTCATTCCTGTCGCCGGACGACAGGAATGAGTCATTCACTACATCCCGGGGCCGAGCCGCGCCGCTTTCGCTTGCAGGTAACGGCGTTCCGGGTCGCTCTCGGTCCGCTTCGCCGCCCGCAGGTAGAACTCCCGTGCCTCCGCCGCGCGGCCCGCGTCCTCCAGCAGGTGCGCGCGGACCGCGTCGGCCCGGTGCGCCACGTCGACGCCGTCGAGCAGCTCCAGCGCGGCTTCCGGGCCCGACACCTGCGCGACGGCCACCGCCCGGTTCACCGTGACCACCGGGCCCGGCATCAGCTCGCCCAGCACGCCGTAGAGCTCGACGATCTGCGGCCAATCCGTCGTTTCCGTACTCGGCGCTTCGTCGTGCAGCGCCGCGATCGCCGCCTGGACCTGGTACGGCCCGATCGGGCCGCGGCCGAGCACCGCACGGACCAGCTCGACGCCCTCCGCGATCATCGCCGCGTCCCAGCGGCCGCGGTCCTGCTCCGGCAGCGGGACCAGCTCGCCCTCCGGGCCGGTGCGCGCCGCCCGCCGCGCGTCCGTCAGCAGCATCAGCGCCAGCAGCCCGGCGACTTCGCCTTCGCCCGGGAGCAGGGCGCGCACCGCGCGCGTCAGCCGGATCGCCTCCGCCGCGAGCTCGACGCGCAGCAGGTGCTCCCCCGACGTCGCCGTGTACCCCTCGTTGAAGATCAGGTACAGCACCTGGAGCACCACGCGCAACCGCTCCGGAAAGTCCGCGGGCGACGGTTCGCTGAACGTCGAGCCCGCCGCCGCGATGCTCTCCTTCGCCCGGGTGATCCGGCGCGCCATGGTCGCCTCGGGCACCAGGAACGCGCTCGCGATCTGCGCCGTGGTCAGGCCGCCGACCGCGCGCAGCGTCAGCGCGACCTGCGACGGCGGCGAAACCGCCGGGTGGCAGCACAGGAACAGCAGCGACAGCGTGTCATCGGACTCGGCGGGCCGCTCCTCCCCGGGACCGGCGACGACGGCGGCCGGCTCGCGCACAGCGACCGTCTCTTCGCGACGGCGACGGGCGCTTTCGCTGCGCCAGAGGTCGGTGAGCCGCCGGGTGGCGACCGTGACGAGCCAGCTGCGCGGGTGGTCCGGCACCCCGTCGACCGGCCACTGCTCGCTCGCCGCGAGCAGGGCCTCCTGCACGGCGTCCTCGCAGGCGTCGAACTGGCCGTACTTGCGGACGAGCACGCCCAGCACCTGCGGCACCAGCGGCCGCAGGACCTCGGCGACGCCGCTCACGCCATGGGGACTTCGGTTTCGGCGTCGGCGAAGAAGACGACCTCGCGCACTTCGATGCCGAGGCCGTCGACGGCGGCGTCGGGGATCAGCGCCGCGAGCTCGACGGCGCGGTCCTTGCTCGCGCACTCCACGAGGTAGTAGCCGGCGAGGAATTCCTTCGATTCCAGGAACGGCCCGTCGGTGACCGCGGGCAGGCCCGAGCGCACCCGCACGACGGAGCTGTCGGCGACCGCGCCGAGCGCCTGCGTGCTGATCATCTCGCCGGATTCCCTGATCGTGCGGATGAAATCCTGGTGCCCGGTCATGATGGTGTCCATCTCGGCCTCGGACAGGTTCGCCATCACGTCGGGGTTCAGGTACATCGCCAGCAGGTACTTCACGCCCGCTCCCTTCGTCCGTGCGGATGAACATAGCCGAGGCGGACGTCGCAACCGCGGAGTGGAGCCCCCGCGAGCCCGCCTGCCAGCCTGGACCCGGGCAGTCCCGGACCCCAGGAGGGCGGCACCGATGGCCGACGTGTTCACGGACCTGCAGACCGAGACGGAGGCGCTGGCCGAGCTGGCCGAACGCCACGGGTACGGTCCCGGCCCGAACATCACCGGGCACTTCGCCCGGTTGACGTCGACCGCGCGGCTGGTCCGGCTCAGCGTCGAAAACCCGGGCGCCTTCGGCGTCACCCCGCAGATCTCCTACGACTCGCTCGACGAGGCCATCCTGATCTGGCTGATCGAGCAGCGGAAGGCCAACGCGCTGCTGGCCTCGGCCCCACCGGAGCCGGAGCTGCCGTGGAGCGACGGCCCCCTGCGCCCGTCGGTCCTCGCCGCGGCCGTGCTGACCGAGGTCTTCGCCGGCGGCCAGGACATCGCCGACCTGTTCGGCGTCCACCCCCAGCGTGACGACGCCATCGGCCACGTCGCGTACTACGGCGTCCGGACCAGGGATCGGGCCTACCGGCGCCACCAGGAGACGCCGCCCGCGAAGCCGTTCCGCTTCGAGCTGACCGCCCCGTCGGGAACGCGCTGGGACTTCGGCCCGGAGAACGCGACCGACCGCGTGAGCGGACCGGCGGAGGACTTCTGCCTGCTGGTGACCGGCCGCCGGTTCGCCGAAGAGCTGGACCTGACGTTCACCGGGCGCCACACCGCCGAATGGCTGGAACTGCTGGAGAGCTGACCGCCGTCACTCGAACGGGGCAGGGTCACCGGCGCCGACGCGCAGGATCTCCGCCTCGCCCGAGGAGAAGTCCACCACGGTCGTCGGCTCGACCCCGCAGTCCCCCGAGTCGAGGACCGCTTCGAGCTGGTTGTCCAGCTCTTCCTTGATCTCCCAGCCCTGCGTCATCGGCTCGCCCTCGCCGGGCAGCAGCAGCGTGCTCGACAGCAGCGGTTCACCGAGCTCGGCGAGCAGCGCCTGGGTGACGCGGTGGTTCGGGATGCGCACGCCGACGGTCTTCTTCTTCTCGTGCATCAGCCGCCGCGGCACCTCCTTCGTGGCGGGCAGGATGAACGTGTAGCTGCCGGGGGTCGCCGCCTTGATCGCGCGGAAGACCGCGTTGTCGACGATGACGAACTGCCCGAGCTGCGCGAAGTCCTGGCAGACCAGCGTGAAGTGGTGCCGGTGGTCCAGCTTGCGGATGCTGCGGATCCGGTCGAGCCCGTCCCGGTTCCCCGGCCGGCACCCGAGCGCGAAGCACGAGTCGGTCGGGTAGGCGATCAGCCCGTCGCCGCGGAGGATTTCGACGACCTGGCCCAGCGACCGCTTCTGCGGGTTCTCCGGGTGCAGGTCGAAATAGCGTGCCATGGGCCGAGCCTAGGGTCGCCGGCCCACACCGGCACGGCGGGCCCGCTCCACCCGGCACGCGTTCGGCCCCGCGGGACGCCACACCCCGCACGCCGGGTGGTCGCTTACCGGTCGAGGGGGTCGCGAATGACTCATTCGGGACCACCGAAGCCCCCAATGACTCATTCGCGACCCCCACCACCGACCAGCACCCCGCGCAAGCCCGCCACGCCCGGCCGCAGCCACCACACCCCGCGCGCCCAGGTGGCACCTCGCCAAGCCCAGGGTCGCGAATGACTCATTCGGGACCACCGAAGCCCCCAATGACTCATTCGCGACCCCCACCACCGACCAGCACCCCGCACCCGACCCCCGCGACACCACACCCCGCACGCCCGGCGCCCCCTCGCCAAACGTCGTGAATGACTCATTCCTGTCGTCCGACGACAGGAATGAGTCATTCACGTCATCCGGAGCCGGAGCCCGCAGCCGCGCCCGACCAAGCGAGCAGCGACACGCGGGTCCGCGTCTCCTAAGGTGCGGTTCCCCGCCCGAACGCTGGGCTCCCGCACCGGCACCGGCTCACAATCCGCTGTGGGACCACAGCCAGGGAGGACGAGTCATGACGGAGCTGACCGTGCCGGAGCTGGATCGCCCCCGCGTCGTCGCCGGGGCCGAGTACCTGTTCGAGGGGGCGCGGGGCCGGGTTTCGCTGGCCGGGCTGTTCGGCGGTCACCAGCGCCTGGCCGTGCACCACCCGATGGCCGACCACAGCGGACCCGCCGACCTGGTACCGACCGCCGACGTCGCGGCCGCGCTGGACGATCCCGGCCTGCTGCTGGTGCTGGTGTCCCGCGCGCCCTACGCCAAGGTCGAGCAGTACCGGCGGCACCTCGGCTGGGACGTCGCCGCGTTCTCGGCCGCGGGCACCCGGTTCACCGACGACTTCCCGGCGACCCGGCACATCCCCGGGGCCGCGGGTGGCGACTCGTGGGACGACGACGAGTCCGGGCTGAGCTTCTTCCGGCTGGCACAGGGTTCGGTCCTGCACACCGGGTCCGTCGCGGTGCCCCGCCTCGACTTCCTCGGGCTGCTCGCGCACGCCTTCGGGTTCCCGCCCGCACCGGGCGGCCGCTGAGCGTCCGTCCACTCCGTTTCCCGGCGTCCGAACGGCCGCCGGGACCGTTCTGCGCGCTTTCGCACCGTTTTCGGCGCGCTCCCGTGAGTTAGGATCTACCGCACGCCATGCACACCGCGTCCAGGTTCCGGCCTCCCGAGCGGACCGGCCGCCGCGCAGACTCCGGGGGGTCCGCACTGATGTCTCCGGTCGCCGCACTCGAGCCCCCCACCGGGCGCTCAGCGACCGCCGAACCGCGCGGGACCACCGCGGCGGACCGGCGTCCACGGCTGGCCACCTACCTGGCCGCGGCCATCGTCGTCGTGGTCGTCGCCGGGTTCGGCGTGGTCGGCGTGGTGAACCTGCTGCCGACGTCGGTCGACGGCCTGCACGCGGTCTACGCGATCGCCGCCGTCGCCGGGCTGCTCGCGATCCAGCTGCTGTGGTTCAGCCGCCCCGGGGCCCAGCTCGACTCGGCGACCAGCCGGGTCCTGCTCGGCGTCATGGTCGTGCTGGCCTACCTGCCCATCCTGACCTTCGGCGTCTACTGGGCGGACATGCCGGACTTCGTCGGCGGCGCGGCCCTGCTCGTGCTGCCGCCCCGGTGGGCCTGGCCCACGCTCACCGCGGTCTGCCTCAGCGTCGTCTTCGTCTACTGGTTCTTCGACGCCCCGCCGCTGTCGGCGATCTACAACGGGCTCGCGGCCGCCTTCTACAGCTTCCTGTTCTACCTGCTGGCCCGGCTCGTCCGGCTGGTCAACGAACTGCACCAGGCCCGCACCGAACTGGCCCAGCGCGCGGTCGCCGAGCAGCGCCTCGCCTTCGCCCGCGACCTGCACGACCTGCTCGGGCTGAGCCTGTCCGCGATCGCGCTCAAGGGCGAGCTGGTGCACCGCCTGATGCGCAAGTCCGCCGACCGCGCCAAAGCCGAGCTCGCCGAGATCACCGCCACCGCGCAGCGCACGCTCTCCGACGTCCGGGCCGTCTCCCACGGCTACCGGGAGCTTTCGCTGGAAAAGGAGTCGCGGACGGCCGAGACGCTGCTGTCGGCCTCCGACATCGCCGTGCAGATCCACCTCGACCAGGGCGACCTGCCCGTCCAGGCCCGCACGCTGCTCGCCCGGGTGCTGCGCGAAGGGGTCACGAACGTCCTGCGCTACAGCGAAGTCGAGCACTGCGAGATCGACGTCCGCCACCACGACGGCAAGGTCACCCTCGAAATCGTCAACGACGGGGTCACCGCGGACGAGGCGGCGCTCGCCCCGGACAGCAAGCTGACCGCCCTGCCCGACGAGGTCGCCGCGCTCGGCGGCACGGCCACCGTGAAGGCCGGCGCGGACGGCCGGTTCCGGCTGCGCGTCGAGCTCCCGGTGGCCGACCGGACCGTGCGACCTACCGCGCCCGAAACGAAGCGGTCGGCGAGCGAGTCGAAGCGGATCCGCTGGCTGCTGCCGGCGTGCATGGCCATCATGGGGTGCGGCGCGACCGTGCACGTGCTCCAGCTGACCACCCAGGCGTGGGAGGTGGCGCTGGTCGTCGGCTGCGTGGTGGCGTTGCTGGCCCTGCAGTTCTCGTACTTCAACCGGCCCGCGACGCAGCTGCGGTCGGGCCAGAGCTACGGCATGCTCTTCGTCCAGGTCTGCCTGACCTACCTGCCGCTGCTGCCGCTGGGCGCGAACTGGGTCAGCGTGCCCGGGCTGCTGATCGGCAGCGGGCTGCTGGTCCTGCCGCCGGTGGCGGGCTGGGCGTTCTTCGCGGTGAACATCGCCGCCTACGCGGAGATCCAGCGGTTCTCCGGCGCGGACATCACCTCCACGGTCTTCTACACCGCCGCGACCGTGATGACGGGGCTGGCGGTGTTCGGGCTGCTGTGGCTGGTGCGGCTGGTGACCGAGCTCGACAACACCCGCCGCCGGCTGGCCGAGATGGCGCTGGCCGAAGAGCGGCTGCGGTTCGCCCGCGACCTGCACGACCTGCTCGGCATGAGCCTGTCCGCGATCGCGCTGAAGAGCGAGCTGACCGCGCGGGTGCTGCCACTGGACCGCGGCCGCGCCGCCGAGGAGCTGACCGAAGTCCTCGGCCTGACGCGGCAGGCCCTCTCCGACGTCCGGTCGGTCGCCAGCGGCTACCGCGAGCTGTCCCTCGACAGCGAGTCCCGCACGGCGAAGTCCGTGCTGGTGGCCGCCGACGTGCGGGTGCGGATGGAGATGCTCGAGGACGAGCTGCCGATGCCGGTGCGGACGGTGCTGGCCGTCGTCCTGCGCGAAGGCGTCACGAACGTCCTGCGGCACAGCCGGGTGGAGAGCTGCGAGATCGCCATGCGCCGCACGGACAACGGGATCTGCCTCGACATCGTCAACGACGGCGTCGAGCGCAACGGCGACGGGCCCCGCCCCGCGAGCCGCGAGACCGAGGAGGCCGCGGTACCGGAAGAACCCGGCCCCGCGGTGCCCGAACCGCGGCGCCCGCGGGCCGTCGCGGCGCCGCGGGACACCTCGCCGGGCAGCGGGATCGGCAACCTGTCGCACCGGGTCGCCGACCTCGGCGGCGAACTCACCGCCGGGGTCGAGCCGGACGGCCGCTTCCGGTTGCGCGCGGTCGTACCGGTCTGAACCACGGAAATACTGGTCTGTACCTTTTCCCCGGACCGCGGGCGGTCAGAGCCAGCCGGACTCCTCGGCGATGCGGATGGCGTCGACCCGGTTGCGGGCGTTGAGCTTCGCGACGACGGTCGTCAGGTAGTTCCGGACCGTGCCGGCCGAGAGGTACAGGCGCGCGGCGACTTCGACGGTCCCGTAGCCCTGCGCGGTCATCCGCAGCACGTCGAGCTCGCGGCCGGTGAGCGGGCAGTCCACCGTGTCCCAGGCGGCGAGCGCCAGGTCGCCGTCGACCATGCGGCGGCCGGCGAGGACCCCGCGCACGGCGTTGGCCAGCTTGTCGGGCGGCGCGTCCTTCAGCAGGAAACCGCCCACTTTGGCGTCCAGGGCGCGCCGGAGCGTCCCCGGCCTACCCAGGCTGGTCAGGATGAGGGTCCGGCACTCCGGGAGCTGTTCGTGCAGCTCACCGGCCGCGGTGAGACCGTCCTTGCCCGGCAGGTCGATGTCGATGACCGCCACCTGCGCCTGCTTCGCCTTGGCGGTGGGCAGGATCTCCAGCCCCGACGCGACCTCCGCGACGACCTCGATGTCGGGCTCCAGCCGCAGCAGGGCGACCAGCGCGCCCCGCACGATGTGCATGTCCTCGGCAACCAGCACTCTGATCACGGGTGCCTCCGCACTCACGATTCCCCAGAAGCTCAGTTAAACATTCTGCTTGACGAATCGGTTGCACCATTCGGGCACCACTTTGCCGCCGCCGCCGCGGAAATACACCGGCACTGGTAAGCGCCAGGTTAAAAATGCCGCGTCGCGACCGGACGGCTACCGGCCGTGACGAGCGGACCGGCGGTACGGTTGGAAAGTCCCCCGCCGGCGACTGTGGACACTCGGGCCCTCCACATGCGACGAGCCGGTCGCGCCGGACGCGGGAGGCATCCGCCGGGACCGGCTCGGCACCGTCAGGAACAGGGCAAACACTCCTCAGGCCGCTTCGAGGAGGTCCATGTTGCAGATGGTGCCCATGACGGGGCGGACGTCGGCGCCGCGGTTGCTCCACTGCTCGAAGCGGTCGATGGCCAGATCGGTCACGGTCTTCTCGAACTCGATTCCCATATCGGCGAAAAGCGCGCGGACGTCAGCAGAAACCTGTGCGGACATTTTTGCTCCCAGTGGCGAAGATGATTGCTTCACGTGCCATAAATCGTCGCCGACGGACGCAACGACAGCCAGTGCCCGCATCATCGGGGCGCTGTGGCTTACACATGGTCCGTGCGGTTCCGGGGAGAGGGCCGAACGGCCTAACAAGAAGTCGAAAGAGGAGCGGATCACGCCGATTTCGTGACCAAGCGCGGTCAGTCGACTGCGCTTTGCCATCACCTTCACGGGTGACGCATGCCCGGCACACCCCGGCTACCCCCGCCGGAGCCGCGCAAACGGGGCATGTGCAAAACGCATGTCGACCACCGGCGAAATCCACGTCGACCGGTGCACAGAGCACTTAAGAAGTAGACGCCAACGGATCTACAGTTTTAGCCGAAATCAATTCCCGCACCGGGTGCCTTCGCCGGGAAGGCGATCGGGCGGCACTCCTCGACCGGAGGGACGGCCCACCATGGATGAGATCGTCCGGCAAGCCGTGGCACGAGCCATCGTGACCATGCGAGACAACCTGGGCGAGCGGCTCACGATCGACGACCTCGCCCGCGCGGCCATGTTCAGCAAGTTCCACTTCACCCGCGTGTTCCTGCGGGTCACCGGGCTCTCGCCCGGCCGGTTCCTCTCGGCCCTGCGGCTGGCGGAGGCGAAACGCCTGCTCGCGACCACCGTCATCTCGGTGGCCGACATCAGCCACCAGGTCGGGTACAACAGCGTCGGCACCTTCAGCGCGCGGTTCAGCGGCAGCGTCGGCGTCTCGCCGTCCGGTTACCGCCAGCTGCACGGCATGGCGCCGCGGATCGCCGACCGGCAGGCCGAGCCGGGTTCGGGCGCCACCGTGCGCGGGCAGCTGCGCCTCTCCTCGCCGGCCGACGTCGGGCCGGTGTTCATCGGGCTCTTCAGCGCCCGCATCGCCGAGGGCACCCCCGCCCGGCACGTGGTCGTGCCCGGTCCCGGGCCATACGCGCTGGCAGACGTGCCGCTCGGGTCATGGTACGTGCTGACGCACGCGTTCGGGACCTGCGCGCTGGACGGCAACCAGGCGTTGCGGCCGTTCACCGGCCTCACCGGGCCGGTGCACATCCAGCGCGGCGTCACGGCGAGCCTGGCCGACGTGCGGCTGCGCCCGCGCCACGGCTTCGACCCGCCGGTCCTGCTGGCCCTGCCCGACCTGCGCCAGGCCGCCGTTTCGCGGTCGCTGGCGAGCTGAAGGACGAACTGGGGAGTCGCCGCCCCGCCGGGTCCGGGGGCGGCGTGATCGACTGGGGAGCACCCGCGGCCGTTCGGCCCAAGCTGCCGTCATCGGCCGCGGGATTGCGGGCACGTGCCTATCTCGGGTAAGTGCGCAGGAATTGAGGGGCATTCTCCCGCGGTGCGCGATCGGGGTTTCACTTCCGGGAAACTCCGGCGATGCCGGGCAATGGCGTACAATTACCGTTCGGAGTCGTCGGACTGGGGTGCGAGGTACCGTCGTGATCAAGGTGTTGCTGGCCGAGGACATGCACATGGTCCGCGGCGCGCTCGTCGCCTTGCTGAACCTCGAATCCGACATCGAGGTCGTCGCCGAGGTGTCCACGGGGGATCAGATCCTGCCCGCCGCGAAGTCGGCCCAGCCCGACGTCGCGATCATCGACATCGACCTGCCGGGCAAGGACGGCCTGTCCGCCGCGATCGAAATCCACGAGAGCCTGCCGGACGTCCACACGCTGATCCTGACCAGCCTCGGCCGGCCGGGCACGGTGCGCCGGGCGCTGGACGCCAAGGTGAACGGCTTCCTGCTCAAGGACTCGCCGTCGGACAAGCTGGCGAACGCGGTCCGGTCGGTCGCGATCGGACGCCGGGTCATCGACAGCGAACTGGCGCTCGCCGCCTGGGAAACCGACGACTGCCCGCTGACCCCGCGCGAGATCGAGATCCTCTCGCTGGCGGCACGCGGGCGCACGGTCGCCGACATCGCGTCCGAGCTGTTCCTGTCCGCCGGAACGGTCCGCAACTACCTGGCCGCCGTGGTGACGAAGCTGAACGCCCGCAACCGGGTCCACGCCATCCGCATCGCCACCGAAGCCGAGTGGCTCTGACCACCCCGGTCCCGGAAAGCGCTTTCGCCCGCCCGCTCGCCCGCTCTCCCCGAGCGCCCCAATGTGGCCTTCGGTGCGTCTGACGCACCGAAGGCCGCCTTGGGTGCGTCTGACGCAACCAAGGCCACATTGGGGCGCTTGGGGCGGAGCGGAGGCGGCGAAGCGAGCGAAGCGGCGGAGCGGGCGTTAGCTTGCGCGGGGGCGTTCCTGCCGTAGCGAGCCGACCGGGATGGCCACCAGCAGGCGGTGGGTGCCGTCCGGGCCCACCTCCGTGGTCAGCGTGCCGTTCATCGCCTCGACGCGGTCGCCCAGGTTGCGCAGGCCCGCGCCCGAGCCCTCGCCGCTGCCCGCGCCGTTCGCGCCGTCGTTGACGATCTCCAGCCAGGCCGTGCCGTCCTCGGTGCTCACCGAGAACGCGCACCAGCTCGCGGTGCTGTGGCGCACCACGTTCGTCACCCCTTCGCGCAGCACCGTCCCCAGCGTCGTGGCCACCGGCGGGGGCAGCTCGCCGATGCCGGACCGGGCGACCGTCACGCGGGTGCCCGCCGCGCTCAGGACGTCCGCCGCCGCGCGGCACTCGTCGTCCAGCGACAGCTCGCGGTAGCCCGCCGCGATCGTGCGGACGTCGGCCAGCGCGCGCCGGGACATCACGAGCAGTTCGGCCAGTTCCGCCTTGGCCAGCTCCGGCTTCCCGGGCACGAGGCGATCCACGAGTTCACCCTTGAGGGTGATGGCCGAAAGGCTCAATCCCAGCAGGTCGTGGAGGTCTCGGGAGAAGCGCATGCGTTCCTCGGCGATGGTCCGGCGCTTCAGCTCGCAGACCTCCCGCGCCCGGCCGGCGACCACCCGCGCGGCCGTCCCGAGCCCGAACAGCGACAGCGCCGCCACGCCGGCCGACACCGCACCCCCGACTCCCGCGTCGAACAGGCCTGCAGGCCAGCCTGGCACCGCCGAAACGATCCCCGCGACGACGCACGCGAGCAGCGCCCAGGGAACCGCTCTGGCCGGCGGGGACACCAGCAGCAGGCCGCCGGCGAAGAACCCGCTCGCGGTGCTCCACGGCTCGCCCAGCCACAGCAACGGCCCGAACCCCAGCGTGGCCTGCACGGTCAGGGCCAGCCACGGGCGCCGGGCGCGGCCGCGGGCGAACCAGCGCAGGTGCCCGGCCACCAGCCCCGCCGCACACGCCAGCGCGACCGGCCGCAGGAACCACGCTTCGGCACCGGTGAGCACGGGCAGGACAGCGAGCAACGCCACGCCGGCGGCGGCCGCGGCCTGCGCGCCGAGCACGAGCGCGCGGGAGTCCCGCCGCTCGTCCGCGAGCGGCGCGGCCCGCCTCCGAAAGCGCAGCCCGCGCACCCGCACCGGATAAACCACGGCCCCTCCCGCGTCACCCCGCACCCCAGTGTCACCAAGGTAACAGGGCGAACCCCCGGATTCAGGGGTCAACCGACCCCGGGGAAGTCGAGGACGCACTCGCCGACGCTCACTTCGGCGGGCCACTCCAGCTTCAGCGACCGGTCGACGCGGTCGCCGGCGTCGACCGGCACGGCGTGCGCGGCGAGCCCCATCGCCTTCGCCGTGAGGTACAGGACCTGCTGGAGCGCGCCGACGTGCAGCAGCGTCGTCGCGTACGCGGCGCTGCCGAGCACCCACGCGATCCGCGACATCCGCGCGGTCATCGTCAGCAGCACCGACGGCCGGCGGTGGCTGCCGGCGCCGATCATGGCCAGGTCCAGCATGCCGTCCAGGGCCACCGCGTCGTCGTTGATGAGCGTCAGCGTGTGCCACAGCGGGTCGTAGTGGTAGATCCCGCGGCCGAGCCCCGCGCACCGGTTGACGGCGACGTAGATTTCGAGCTCGTACAGGCAGGCGACGCTGAAGTACGGCCGCTGGGACGCCTCGTGGCCGGGCCCGCCGGGCAGGTAGGTCGGCCCGATCGACCGGACCCGCGCGGCGCGGAAGAGGAACTCCCCGATCTGCTCGGCCGACAACGCGCGTTCGGTGACCTCGGGGCACACGTGGTCTTCTTCGAGCAACGTGCTCAGCGTCGGGTCGGTCGCCTTGAGCACCGCCGGGTCCGGGCGGTGCAACGGGAAGGTCGGGCCCGCGCTGATCTGCTTGACCACCGGCGGCTCGGCGCCGGTCCGGCGTGGCCCCGGTTCCGACGGCCCGCCCTTCTGCCACGTCCGGCTGCGCGCGTGGAACATCAGGTCGTCGGGTGACCAGGGGGCGAGGTCGTCGTCGCCGTCTTCGGCGAACTCCGCCCAGTCGTCGGCCGCCAGCACCACGCCGGCCGCCACCAGGAACGCCGCGATGTCGGCCACCACCGCTTCGGCCAGCCCGGTGGTCTCGGCGACCTGGGCGACGGTGACCGGCCGGGCCAGCGACGACGCCACCGTCACGGCCGGCGGGCGCAGCAGCGCGACCCGGTAGCGGGCGCGGGGCGACTCGAGCAGCAGCCCGCCGCTGTCCGGCCGCATCGCCGAGAACCGCGAAAGCTTGATGAGCCTGCCGGGCGGCACCGGATCGGTCGAGAAGACCGGGAACTGCGTCACCGGGATCGCCGACAGCAGCGGCCCGCGGCCGTCGTTGAGCGCCAGCGAGTGCACGACCGAGCCCGACAGCCGGTTGAGGGCCTTGCGCAGCGCGCCCGCCCAGGCTTCGGCGCCACCGGCCGCCGACGAGGCGAGGTTGCCCATCGAGACCGGGCCGAGCACCATCCGGCCCAGTGACTCGCGGACCGGGCCGGGAATGCCCGCCAGTTCGTACTCACCCCACCAGGTGATCGCGACGATCGTGTCGTCGTCCCCCGCCTCCAGCAGGGTGTCTTCGGTGAGGGACCAGAGCCGGACGGTGTCCGGGATCCCCTCCGGGCGGTCTGCAGGCAAGGCCAAACTCCTCAAGCGGACAACGAACAACGAGCTCCCGCACGGGGGCGCTCACAGGAACATCGGGAACGGGTTGAGCCGCTCGTAGGGGGTCGGCGCCGCCAGCCTGCCCAGCGCGACCGGGACGTCGAAGAGCCGGCCGGGCGCGAACCGGGCCCAGAACGGGCGCAGGCCGGGGACGAGCACCTTGACCACGGGGATGCCGACGTCGGGGCGGGTCTGGTCGAGCACCAGCAGTTCCAGGCCGGCGCGGTCGAACACCCGGCCCAGCGCTTCGACGTCGTCGCGGACGTCGGGCCGGTTGACGAACGGGAAGTCCGCGGCGGTCCGCATCCGCTCCCCTGCGGCCGGCCGCAGGTACGGCTGGTTCGCGACGGTCGCGTAGGCGAGCCAGCGCCGCGCGTCCGGGTCGTCGAGCCCGTGCCCCGACTGGTGCACCACCGGCAGCATCTGGTTGAGCTCGGTCACCGCGCGGCGCACCGCGATCCGCGGGTCGAGGTGCGCGCCGAAGCCCATCATGATGTCTTCGTGCGGGCCGTCGGTCCGCCGCGAAAGCGCGACGGTCACCGGGATCCCCAGGTCGGCGGTCACGTCGAGGACCCACATCTCCCGGCCGATCGCCGCGTAGTTGCCCGCCATCTCCTCCAGCCACGCGTCGGAGAAGGACGCGAGGTCGACGCCCGGCACGGGGGTGCGGTTGTACCACCACAGCGCCACGGCGTCGCGTTCGACGAGCTCGAGCGCGCCCTGCAGGATCGCGTCCTCCAGGCTGCTGCCCGCCGCCGCGCCGTTCGAGTCGGCGCGCACCCCGGCCGTCGCGCTCTCCCGCGGCGTCCCGTAGTACAGGTAGGACGTCGGCAGGAGCCGACGGCGGCCGGACGTCGACCACACCGGCGTCCAGTCGGTGCGGGCCGCCGGGTCGAACGGCTCGGGGACGTGCTGGAAGTCCGCGTGCGCGCGGTTCCAGGCGGCGCGGTCGGCGTACTGCCGTCCGGCGAACAGCATGCAGTCGTTGGGGTGGACGGCTTGCTCGCCCAGCTCCTCGTAGGAGCCGCGGATGCGCAGCTCGTCGCCCTGGTAGTTGCCCGAGAACCGTTCCGCCGCCTCGCAGAGCGCGCTGACCTCGGCGTCGAGCGGGCTGACGCCCTTGCCGCCGTTCTCGCAGCGCAGCCCGGCGCGCAGCGCGGCCATCCCGGTGATGCCGCGGGCGACGTTGGGCCCGGAGCGGTAGGCGTTGGCGAACGGCGGCGCGGCCGGGTCCGGCTGGATCTCCTTGATGATCCCGGTGACCGGGCTGATCAGGTGCCGGTGCCGTTCGAGCATCTGCGACGGCGTCGCCGTGCGGTGCCCGCCGCCCCCGGTGGTCGCCTTCTTCGCCGGTTGCAGCGTCACCGGGCGGACCGAGCGCCACGCGACCTGCCACGGGTCGCCGCAGCCGGGGCACTGCGGGCGGCGGCGCAGTTCGTGGAGCCTGCCCTGCAGGTCCAGGGTGTCGAGCGTCCACACGCACTGCTGGCCGTGGTAGCGGTACCCGGCCACCCACTTGGCGGCCTCCAGCGCGACGAGGTGTGCCGCGGCCGAGGTGAGCGGCGGCAACGCCGGCATCGGGCGGCGGGCCGGGCCGGCGTGGCCCAGCTCCTCCTGCACGCACGCTTCGGCGTGCCGGTGGCCCCACAGCCGGTGGGTCAGGCAGTGCCAGCAGGCCCCGGCCGGCTGCAGCACCGGGCCGATCCACACCTGGGCCCCGAACGGGCGCGCCAGCAGCCACGGCCGCCCGGCCCGCCGGTGCTCGGCGTCGACCACGGCCAGCCGCGGGTCGAGGTAGTCGGCGCACAGCACGACCGACAGGTCGGCGGAGCCGGCGGCGGTGCGCACCACCCCGAGCCCGGCACCGGCCAGTGCCCGCTCGACCGCACCCGGGTCGACGCCGTCGGCGCTGTCGCCGACCGCGGTCAGCCGCACGGTGCCCTGCCGTGCGGCGACGAGGTCGGCGTCCACACCGCACGCGTCCCAATAGGCCAGTGCGCGTTCGTCACCGAGCCGGTCTTCGTCGCTCTGGCTGCGCAACGTCACCAGCCCGGCGTCGACCAGCTGCGCCAGCAGCGCGGCGACCTCTTCCGGTGCCATCCCGCCGGGCCGGTCACGGAGCAGCCCGTCGAGGTCGTGCGTACCGTCCAGCAACGCCGCGAGCGACTCGATCTTCGCCCCGCGCATCGCGATCACGCCCTGTTCGGAGAACAGGTACGCGCCCTTGCCCGCCCTGACCTCGGCCCGCAGGTGGCGCCGGAAGGCCGGGGCCCGCGCCGGCACCGCGCCGCCGTCTTCCGGGACCCGTGCGTTGACCGCTGTCGTGCGCATGGGTTCTCCTGCCGGTAGCCGGATGGAGCGGGACGAGAATCTGAATCCTGCTCCACCCGAGGTCTACTCAGCCAGTGCGGCAAACACGGAGAAGTCATGCGAAACGCATGGGTTGACATGGGAAACGCACGGTGGGCCGGTGCGGGACTCACTGGCCGCGCACGGCGCTCAACCGTCACCGTAGACAGCGACGCCCGCGGCGGAACGGTGCGTCACGGGGCACCGTAACCGACCTCGCGGCCCTGCGCGATTCGGGGGTGGTGCCCGGTCTGGCACCCCGACACAAGTGAGGACCCGAGTATGCCTACCTCTGCTCGCACCTACGGACAGTTCTGCGGCCTGGCCCGGGCGCTCGAGATCGTCGGCGAGCGCTGGTCGCTGCTCGTCGTCCGTGACCTCATGCTCGGGCCGAAGCGGTTCACCGATCTCCAGCGCACCCTGCCCCGCATCCCGGTGAGCATCCTGACTTCGCGGCTCAACGAGCTCGAAGAGTCGGGTGTGGTCCGCCGCCGGGTGCTCTCGCAGCTGGACGCGGGCGTCGTCTACGAGCTCACCGAGTACGGCACCGAGCTCGACCACATCGTGCTCGACCTCGGCCTGTGGGGCTCGCGGTCGCTGACCTACCCGAAGCCGGACGAGGTCTTCACGCTCGACACCGCGATCATCTCGCTCTACACGACCTTCCAGGAGGAGGCCGCCTCGGGCGTGCACGTCAACTACGAGCTGCACCACCCGGGCGACATGGTCGTGCACGCGATGGTCGACGACGGCGCGCTCAAGGCGTCCGCGGGCGCGCTGCCCGCCGCCGACCTGGTGATCGAGCCGCAGGGGCCGGCGCTGCTGGACCTGCTGAACGGCAACCTCTCGGCGCCGGACGCGATCGCCAGCGGCAAGGTCCGCGTCGAGGGCGACCCGGCGCACCTGGACCTGTTCACCCGCCTGTTCCGCGTCCCGCCGGCGCCGGACCGCCCGACCGGTCTCGTCGCGCACTGACCGGGTGCGCGCCGCCGGCCCCGCCCGCGGCGCGCAATCGGCCCATCGGCGTGGTTTCCCTGGTGGAATGCGCAATCCGGAGTAACGGATATCGCCCCGCGGACGGCTATCGTCGACGCACACCTTCGCCTTCGGAAGACCTGGGGTTCGCATGTCGACGTCCGAAATCGCCCGGCCGACCGGGTTCTTGGGCGGCCTCAACAGCCGCTACCACAACCGCGCGCTGGCGGTGTTCATGCTGATCGTGCTGGCCCACTGGGCCGAGCACATCGTCCAGGCCGTCCAGATCTACGGCTTCGGCTGGCCGACCTCGAAAGCCCGCGGCGTGCTCGGCATGCCGTTCCCGTGGCTGATCTCGCAGGAATGGCTGCACTACGGCTACGCGCTGGTCATGCTGGTCTTCCTGTGGGTCCTGCGGCACGGGTTCGCCGGCCGGTCGCGGCAGTGGTGGAACCTCGCGCTGGGCATCCAGTTCTGGCACCACATCGAGCACCTGCTGCTGTTCATCCAGGCGCAGAGCGGCTGGCGGCTGGCCGGGCAGAAGGTGCCCACCAGCATCATCCAGCTGCTGGTGCCGCGGGTGGAGCTGCACCTGTTCTACAACACGATCGTCACCATCCCGATGATCGTCGCGGTCATCCTGCACCGGCGCGCCTCGGCCGCCGAGCGCGAGATCACCGGCTGCTACTGCGGCGCGCCGAGGCGGCCCGAGCTCGCCGCGTCGTGAAGCGCGCGCTGGCCCTGCTGGCCTTCCTCGCCGGCTGGCTGCTGCTCAGCGCCACCCCCGCTTCGGCGCACGTCGAAGTCGTTTCGTCGACCCCCGGGGACGGCGCCCGCCTGAGCGCGGCGCCGCCGGCGGTGTCGGTCACCCTCTCGGAGAACATCGGGATCCAGCCCGGGTCCATCAAGGTCGTCGACCTCGCGGGGAACCAGGTCGACGCGGGACCGGTGTTCCAGCCCGGCGAGGACCCCGAGCAGGTCGCCGTGAAGCTGCGGCCGGACGTCCCCGACGGCAGCTACCTGGTCGAATACGCGTTCGTCTCGGCCGACTCGCACCCGGTCCGCGGCACGTTCGCGTTCGTGGTCGGCACCGGCCCGCTGGTGACGTCGGCGGGCGCGGTGTCCGCGGCCACCGGCACCGACGGCGTCGTCGACGCGGCCTCGACGTCGGTGCGCTGGCTGGCCTACCTCGGCGTCGTCCTCCTCGGCGGCGCGGCGTTCCTGGTCCTGTGCCGCCCGGCCGGCCGCACCGACCGCCGGGCCCGCCGCCTGCTCACCGCCGGCGCGGGCCTGGTCGCGGCGGCCACCGTGGCGGCGTTCGTGCTCCAGGGCCCGTACGCGGCCGGGCGGGGCATCGGCGCGGTGTCCGACACGGGGCTGCTGGCGGACACACTGCGCGTCGCGTACGGGAAGCTGCTGCTGCTCCGGCTGGCGGCGGTGGCCGTGCTGGTGTTCCTGCTGCCCCGGCTGCTGCGGCCCGGGCAGCCGGACAAGCTGCGGGCCCGCTACGAGAACCTGACGATGGTGACGGGCTTCGTCGTCCTGCTGACGTTCTCGGCCACCGGCCACCCGGTGACGGACCCGGTCATGTTCGTCTCGGTCACCGCGGACCTGGTGCACTTCGGCGCGATCGCGGTCTGGGCGGGCGGCCTGGTCCAGCTGGCCCTGTGCCTGTACCGCCCGGCCCCGGGCGAAGACCTGGTCCCGGTCGCGGCGCGGTTTTCCCGCATCGCGGCGGGCGCGGTGACGGCGGTCGCGATCAGCGGCGCGGTACTGGCGTTGCGGATCATGCCGACGCTGTCCGCGCTGTGGACCACCGAGTTCGGCCTGCTGGTGCTGCTGAAGATCGCCGGGCTGGCGGCGCTGCTGGCGGTGGCGAGCCGGTCGCGGGCGGCGGTGCGGCGCAGCGTGGGCGAACCGCCCGAAGGGACCACGAAAACGGTCACCCTCCGCCGCCTGCGCGGCGCGGTGGCGGTGGAGGTCCTGCTCAGCGTGGTGGTCCTGGCCCTGGCGGCGCTCCTGACGGTCACCCCGCCCGGCGGATGACGTGAATGACTCATTCCTGTCGTCCGACGACAGGAATGAGTCATTCACTACGTTCGGGCGCGCTCAAACCCCAGGTCGGAGCGGTGGCGAGAACGGGCCCCACGTGAACGCGGGCAGCCAGCGCGCCGGCGCCGCGCTCCAGTCCAGGGCCGCGAGCTGGCCCAGCGACCGACGTCCGGCCAGCGCCCGGTACAGCTCGTGGGCCGGGGCGGTCACCGAGATCCCGGGCCGGCCCGGGCCCGCCGTCCACGCCGAGCCACCCGTCGTGCGAAGCCGGACCGGCGGCAGGCCGCGGCCGGCGACCGAACCCGAAAAGCCGCGGACCAGCACGTCGAAGCTCGGCGCCCACGCCAGGTGTTCCACCGGCGGCGGGACGCCGAGGGCCGCGCGCAGGTCCAGCTCGTGCGTGTAGGCGTCCATGACCAGCACTTCACCGCTGCGCCCGCCCGCTTCGGCGAGGCGCCGGTCGAGTTCGTCGCCGATCTCGTCCCAGCGGTCGAGCAGCTCGGGGACCTCCAGCGGCCCTTCACGCGGGGGCAGCACCCCGCCGTGCCGCGCGAACACGCCCTCGGCCTTCTCCAGGACGTGGCCGACCAGGTCCGTGACGGTCCACTTCGGACACGCCGGGACCGGGCGGCGGTGCGTGCCGGGCCGCCCGTCGAGCAGCGCGCGGATGTGGCGCCGCACCTCCGGGTACCCCACGAAGTCCGGCGCCGGGACCGGCCGGGTCGCTGTCACGCGCTCACCTCACCCTGGCACGATCGGTCCTGTCGACCCAGTATCCCCTGGTGACGGCTTCGCGGTTCTCCCCGCGTGCCGTCGGCCGAAGCGAACAGGAGGTCACGACCTTGTCCACACTGTGGTCCACGTCGGCGCAGTGGGAGCTGCTGCCGCCGGTGCTGCTCGCCCTCGTGCTGAGCGTCGCCATCGGGCTCGAGCGCGAGGCGGGCATGAAGGCCGCCGGGCTGCGGACGCACAGCCTGGTCGGCGTCGGGTCCGCCGTGTTCATGCTGGTGTCGAAGTACGGCTTCGCCGACCTGCTCGGCCTCGACCACGTCTCGCTGGACCCGTCGCGGATCGCCGCGCAGATCGTGTCCGGCATCGGCTTCATCGGCGGCGGCCTGATCTTCGTCCGCCGCGACGCGGTCCGCGGCCTGACCACGGCGGCGACGATCTGGGTCACCGCCGCGATCGGCACGGCGTGCGGCGCCGGGCTGCCGGTGCTCGCCGTCGGCACGACGATCGCGCACTTCGTGGTGACCCGCGGCTTCCCACCGCTGCAGCGGTTCGTCGCGCGCCACCGCCGGGAGCCGCCGGTCCTGCAGCTGAGCTACCTCGACGGCCACGGCGTGCTGCGCGCGGCGCTGGCCACGTGCACCGGGCGGGGCTGGTCGGTGCACCACGTCGACGTCGACCACGAGTCGCTTTCCGAGGAGGGACAACGGATCGCGGTCGTCACCCTGCGCCTCGACGGCCGCGGTGATCTCTACGACCTCGCCGCCGAACTCGCCGAGCTGCCCGGCGTGCGCAGCACGTCCACCGGCGCCGGCGAACCGCTCGACGAATGATCGCCCGCCCGGGCAGCGCGCTGCGGCGGGTTTGCGGCACACTGGGGTGACACCGGATTCCCCGGCCACGCAAGGAAAAGGTGCGGCCGAGGAAAAACCATCCAATTCGGAGGTGAGGCATGGCCCCCGGCGGCGGCGAGGACGTGGCACGGTTCGACCTGGCGTGGCGCGGGTTCAACCGCGCACAGGTCAAGGAATACGTCGACTGGGCCGAGGCCGAGATCCGCAGGCTCACCGCCGAACGCGACGCCGCCCGGCGGCGCGGAGCCGAGCTCGCGGAGCAGAACGGTGAACTCCGCGTGAAGATCGACCGGATCAGCCGCACCCCGATCGCCCCGGACGCCCTCCAGGAGCGCTCGCGCCGGATGATCGAGCTGACCCGCGAAGAGGCGACCGAAATCACCGCGCAGGCAACGGAAACCGCGGCGCGCATCGTCCGCGAGGCGGAGGCCGAGGCCGTCCGGCTGACGGCGGAGGAACGCCGCCTGGTGGCCGAGGCGGAGGCCGAGCGCGACCGCCACCGCGCCGAGCACGAAGAACTGATCCGCGCGGCCGAGCAGCGCCGCCGCGACCTCGACGAAGCGGCCGCGCACCGCCGAGCCGAGCTGGAAGAGGACCACAAGCGCGCGATGACGATCCGCCGCGCGGAGGCGATGCGCGAGCTGGCAGCGCAGGACGAGGCAGCCCGCGCGAAGGCGGATCAGCTGGTAGCCGAGGCGGCCCAGCGCGGCGAAGCGATGGTCGGCGCGGCCGAACGCGAGGTCGCGGCACTGAACGAGGTCCGCGACAAGCTGCACGCGAGCCTGACGGGCTGCCGAACCCTCCTGACAGAGGCGGCGGTGGCCCTGGACGACCGCCCGGCCCCGTTCGACCCGGAAGCGACGTTGCCGATGCCGATGTCGAAGAGAGTCCCGGTCCAGCGCCGCTCACCAGCGGACAACCTCGCCGACCCGGTCAGCTGACGTTGGCTTGGGCTTGGGCGGTGGGGTCGCGAATGACTCATTCGCGACTCCACCCAACCCGCGCCCGGCCAGCCCGCACTACCACGCCGCGCAACAAGCCACCCGCGGCAGCGTCGCCAATGACTCATTGGGGACCTCCCACGCCTCCAATGACCCATTCGCGACCTCACCCAGCCCGCGTCCGGCCAGCCCGCGCCGCTGGACCACGCGACGAGCGACCAGCGGCGACGTCGCGAATGACTCATTCGGGACCTCCAACGCCCCCAATGACCCATTCGCGACCCCACCCAGCCCGCGCCCGGCCAATCCACGCCGCTGGACCACGCAACGAGCCACCAGCGGCAGCGTCGCGAATGACTCATTCGGGACCTCCAACGCCCCCAATGACCCATTCGCGACACCACCCAGCCCCCGCCCGGCCAGCCCGCACCGCCAGACCACGCGACGAGCGACCAGCGGCAACGTCGCGAATGACTCATTCGCGACCCCCAGCGCCCCCAGAACCCCAGGCGTCCGCCCTTGAGCGAGGCCGTCCCCTTCCCACCGCGCCGCGTCTTCGCCCTGGTCACCGCGATCATCACCCTCGCCGCGGCCACCACGCTCGCCAACCGCGTGCTCCCCGGCTGGGCCTACCCCGTCTGCGGCCTCACCGCCGCCCTCATCCTCGTCGCCCTAGCCCGCGCCGCCGGAATCGACTGGGCCGACCTCGGCCTGAGCACCCTCCGCCGCCCCGCTCTCGTCGGCCTCGCCGGCGCCGGGCTCATCGCCGTCGTCTTCGGCGTCGCGCTCGCCGTGCCCTTTCTCCGGACCGTCTACCAAGACGGCCGCGTCGGTGACCCCGACCTCGGGCAGCTGCTGTGGCTGACCTGCGGCCGCATCCTGTTCGGGACCGTGCTCATCGAAGAGGTCGCCTTCCGCGGGGTGCTGCCCGCGCTCTTCGGCGCGACCGACGACCGCTGGCGCTGGCCGCCCATCCTCTGCTCGGCCGCGCTCTTCGGGCTCTGGCACGCCCTGCCCGCGCTCGCCATCGGCCGCAACGCCGCGGTGCACGCCGCCTTCGGGGCGACGCCCGTGGTCGTGCTGCAGGTGCTCGCCATGGCCGCGGCGGGGGTCGCCGGCATCTTCCTGCACTGGTGGCGGCACGCCGGGCGGGGCGTGCTCGCCTCCGTCATCGTGCACTTCACGACGAACGCCGGCGGGCTCACCCTCGCCGTACTGGTGCGATAGCTAGGAGCGGACCAGCCGCGCGATCGCGTCCGACGCCTCGCGCACCTTGAGGTCCGCTTCTTCGCCGCCGGAAGCCGCCGCCTGGACGACGCACGTCGCCAGGTGCTCGTCGAGCAGCTCCAGCGAGAACGACTGCAGTGCCTTCGTCGCCGCCGACACCTGGGTCAGGATGTCGATGCAGTACTTGTCCTGCTCGACCATGCGCTGCAGCCCGCGGATCTGCCCCTCGATCCGGCGCAAGCGCTTGAGATAGGCCTCTCGCTCGGTGCTGTACCCCGTCATCGCCAACCTGTCCCCTCGTCCGCGTCCCTGACCACCGACTATACCCTCCGGGGGTTCAGCGGAAGTGGCGCAGCCGGAGGCTGTTGCTCACCACGAACGCCGACGAGCACGCCATCGCCGCGCCCGCGATCATCGGGTTCAGCAGGCCGAGCGCCGCGAGCGGCAGCGCCGCCACGTTGTACGCGAACGCCCAGAAGAGGTTGCCCTTGATCGTCGCGAGCGTGCGGCGGGCCAGCCGGATCGCGTCGGCCGCCACGCGCAGGTCGCCGCGGACCAGGGTCAGGTCGCTCGCTTCGATCGCCGCGTCCGTACCCGTGCCCATCGCCAGGCCCAGGTCCGCCTGGGCGAGCGCGGCCGCGTCGTTGACGCCGTCGCCGGCCATCGCCACCACGCGGCCCTCGGCCTGCAGCCGCTTGACGACGTCGACCTTGCCCTCCGGCAGCACCTCGGCGGCGACCTCGTCGATGCCCGCCTCGGCCGCGATCGCCCGGGCCACACCCGCGCTGTCGCCGGTCAGCAGCACCGGCGTCAGGCCCAGTTCCCGCAGCTCGGCGACCGCTCGCGCGGACGTCGGCTTGATCGTGTCGGCGACGACCAGGGTGCCGCGGACCTCGCCGTCCCAGGTCACGCCGACCGTCGTCCCGTCACCCGCCGCGCGCCCCACGCTGACCGTGCGCCCCTCGACCACGCCGGTCACGCCGACGCCGGGGGTGCCGCGGAATTCCGTGACCGCGGGCAGCGCGCCGAACCGCGCGCGGGCGGCGTCGGCGATGGCGCGGCCGATCGGGTGCTCGGACGCGGCCTCGACGGCGCCCGCCAGCCGGAGCGCTTCGCCGTCGCCCTCGACGAGCGTCATCCGCCCGGTGGTGACGGTGCCGGTCTTGTCCAGCACCACGGTGTCGACGCGGCGGGTGGACTCGAGCACCTCGGGGCCCTTGATGAGGATGCCCAGCTGGGCGCCGCGGCCGGTGCCGACGAGCAGCGCCGTCGGCGTGGCCAGGCCGAGCGCGCACGGGCAGGCGATGATCAGCACGGCGACGGCCGCGGTGAACGCCGCTTCCGTCGCGCCGCCGGTGGCCAGCCAGACGACCAGCGTCGCGAGCGCCGCGAACACGACCGCCGGGACGAACACCGCCGAGACGCGGTCGGCGAGCCGCTGCACCTCGGCCTTGCCGTTCTGCGCGGCCTCGACCAGCCGGGCCATCTGCGCCAGCCGCGTGTCGGCGCCGACGCGGGTGGCGCGCACGAGGAGCCGCCCGCCGGAGTTCACGGTGGCGCCGGTGACCGCGTCGCCCGGCCCGACCTCGACCGGCACGGACTCGCCGGTCAGCATGCTGGTGTCGACCGCAGACCCGCCCTCGGTGACGACGCCGTCGGTGGCGATCTTCTCGCCGGGCCGCGCCACGAAGACGTCGCCGGGGTGCAGGTCCGCCACCGGAACCAGGTGCTCTTCGCCGTCGCGGAGGACGGTGACGTCCTTCGCGCCGAGGTCCATCAACGCGCGCAGGGCGGCGCCGGCGCGGCGCTTCGACCGCGTCTCGAAGTAGCGGCCGGCCAGGATGAACGTCGTGACGGCGGCGGCGACCTCGAAGTACAGGCTGTCACCCGCCATCCCGGAGCTGATCAGCTCGAAGCCGTGGCGCATGCCGATCTCGCCCGCCATGCCGAACAGCAGCGCGTACAGCGACCAGGCCGTCGCGGCGACGACGCCGAGCGAGATGAGCGTGTCCATCGTCGCGGTGGCGTGCCGGAGGTTGACCGCGGCGGCGCGGTGGAACGGCCACGCGCCCCAGCTCACGACCGGCGCGGCGAGGGCGAGCGAGACCCACTGCCAGTAGTCGAACTGCCAGGCCGGGACCATCGCGAGGGCGATGAGCGGGACGGTCAGCGCCGCCGAAAGGAGCAAACGCTTGCGCAGCGTGGGCGCCTCGTCCGGCGCTTCGGGCTCGGGGAGCCGCGCGGAGTACCCGGCGGCTTCGACCACGGCCGTCAGGTCCTCGACCGACAGCGCGCTCGGGTAGCTGACCTGGGCCTTTTCGGTGGCGTAGTTGACCGTCGCGGTGACGCCCTCGACCTTGTTGAGCTTGCGCTCGACGCGGGAGGCGCAGGACGCGCACGTCATGCCGCCGATGGCGAGCTCGACGCGCTCCGCGGTGGTCGCTTCGGCCGGCATCAGGCGACCAGGCGGTATCCGGCCTCGGTGACGGCCGCCGCGACCGCTTCGGCGGTCAGCGGGGTGTCGCTGGTCACGATCACGCGCCCGCTCTCGAAATCGACGTCGACCTGCCGGACCCCGGCGAGTTCGGAGACCTCTTCGCGGACCGAGGTGGCGCAGTGTCCGCAGGTCATGCCCTCGACGGTGTAGGTCGCTTCGGTCATGTGAAGGTCCTTTCGCTCTCCCTCCTTTATACCCATCGGGGGTAGGGGTTCTCCACCGGGCCCCGACAGACTCGAAGCATGCGCAAGCTCTACGCGATCGGGATCGGTGCCGGCGACCCGGAGCACCTCACGGTGCAGGCGATCGACCGCCTCAACCGCGTCGACGTCTTCTTCGTCCTCGACAAGGGCTCGGAGAAGGCCGACCTGGTGCGGCTGCGGCAGGAGATCCTCGACCGGTTCGTCACCCGCGCGGACTACCGCGTGGTGCTGGCGGAGGACCCGCCCCGCGACCGCACGCCGGTGGACTACCGGGCCGCGGTCGCCGACTGGCACGCGGCGCGCGCGGAGGTCTACGAGCGGCTGATCCGGTCCGAGCTGGGTCCGTCCGGCACGGGAGCGTTCCTGGTGTGGGGCGACCCGTCGCTGTACGACAGCACGATCGCCTTGATCGAGGCGGTGCTCGCGCGGGGGAACGTCGAGTTCGAGTACGAGGTCGTTCCGGGGGTCAGCAGCATCTCGGCACTGGTGGCCCGCCACCGGACGACGATGAACCAGATCGGCCGGGCGGTCCAGCTGACGACGGGCCGCCGGCTGGCCGAGGGCTGGCCGGACGGGGCCGACGACGTCTTCGTGCTCCTGGACGCCCACACCACGTTCGACCGCTTCACCGGCGAGGGCTTGCAGATCTTCTGGGGCGCCTACGTGGGTACACCGGACGAAATCCTGCTTTCGGGCCCGCTGACGGCCGGCTTGGCCGACGAGATCCGCCGCGTCCGGACGGCGGCGCGGGAGCGCCACGGCTGGATCATGGACACGTACCTGCTGCGCCGGCCGGTCCGGAAATAGCGAAAGGCCCCGGGAGAACCGAAGTTCTCGACCGGGGCCTTTCGTTTAAGTAAGTTCGGCGGTGTCCTACTCTCCCACAACCCTTCGGTTGCAGTACCATCGGCGCTGTCAAGCTTAGCTTCCGGGTTCGGAATGGGACCGGGCGTTTCCCTGACGCTAAAACCACCGAAACACTCCGAAACAACACACACTGTCACCAGCGTGGTGTTTCAGAACCGTAGAGTGGATGCGCAACATCTTCGTAGACAAGTCCTCGGCCTATTAGTACCAGTCAACTCGACAACACATTACTGTGCTTCCATTTCTGGCCTATCAACCCAATGGTCTATTGGGAGCCTTAACCCACAAAGGGTGGGATACCTCATCTTGGAACAGGCTTCCCGCTTAGATGCCTTCAGCGGTTATCCCTTCCGAACGTGGCCAACCAGCCATGCCCTTGGCAGAACAACTGGCACACCAGAGGTTCGTCCGTCCCGGTCCTCTCGTACTAGGGACAGCCTTCCTCAAGTATCCTACGCGCGCGGCGGATAGGGACCGAACTGTCTCACGACGTTCTAAACCCAGCTCGCGTGCCGCTTTAATGGGCGAACAGCCCAACCCTTGGGACCTACTCCGGCCCCAGGATGCGACGAGCCGACATCGAGGTGCCAAACCATGCCGTCGATATGGACTCTTGGGCAAGATCAGCCTGTTATCCCCGGGGTACCTTTTATCCGTTGAGCGACACCCCTTCCACCAGGAGGTGCCGGATCACTAGTCCCGACTTTCGTCCCTGCTCGACATGTCTGTCTCACAGTCAAGCTCCCTTGTGCACTTGCACTCAACACCTGATTGCCAACCAGGCTGAGGGAACCTTTGGGCGCCTCCGTTACTCTTTAGGAGGCAACCGCCCCAGTTAAACTACCCATCAGGCACTGTCCCTGAACCAGATCATGGCCCGAGGTTCAGATTCCCAATTCGACCAGAGTGGTATTTCAACAACGACTCCACACCCACTAGCGTGAGCGCTTCACAGTCTCCCACCTATCCTACACAAGCCGAACCGAAAACCAATACCAAACTATAGTAAAGGTCCCGGGGTCTTTCCGTCCTGCCGCGCGTAACGAGCATCTTTACTCGTAGTGCAATTTCGCCGGGCCTGTGGTTGAGACAGCCGGAAAGTCGTTACGCCATTCGTGCAGGTCGGAACTTACCCGACAAGGAATTTCGCTACCTTAGGATGGTTATAGTTACCACCGCCGTTTACTGGCGCTTAAATTCTCAGCTTCGCCCCGAAAGGCTAACCGGTCCTCTTAACGTTCCAGCACCGGGCAGGCGTCAGTCCATATACATCGTCTTGCGACTTCGCATGGACCTGTGTTTTTAGTAAACAGTCGCTTTCCGCTGGTCTCTGCGGCCACCCACCCCTAGCTTGCAAGAAGCTTCAGGATGTTTGGCCCCCCTTCTCCCGAAGTTACGGGGGCATTTTGCCGAGTTCCTTAACCACAGTTCACCCGATCGCCTTGGTATTCTCTACCTGACCACCTGTGTTGGTTTGGGGTACGGGCCGTGCATGCACTCACTAGAGGCTTTTCTCGGCAGCATAGGATCACTCTACTTCGCCTCAAACGGCTACGCATCACGTCTCAGAGTATATAAAGCACGGATTTGCCTATGCTTTCTCCTACACGCTTACACCAGGACAACCATCGCCTGGCGGAGCTACCTTCCTGCGTCACCCCATCGCTTGACTACTACGAAATCAGGTCCCACGCTCCACAATGCCAACTAGGCCCGAAGGCTTCGCCGGCACGCTTCGGGTGGTTAGTATCAAACGCCTCGTCATGGGCGCACATGCTCGGGTACGGGAATATCAACCCGTTGTCCATCGACTACGCCTGTCGGCCTCGCCTTAGGTCCCGACTTACCCTGGGCGGATTAGCCTGGCCCAGGAACCCTTGGTCATCCGGCGGCAGAGTTTCTCACTCTGCATTCGCTACTCATGCCTGCATTCTCACTCCCACACCCTCCACGACTGGCTTCCGCCGCCGCTTCCCTGGATGCAGGACGCTCCCCTACCCATCAACACGACTAGATGTTCGCCTCAAGGACGAACACCGATCTATTGTGTCAATGACACAGCTTCGGCGGTGTGCTTAAGCCCCGCTACATTGTCGGCGCAGGACCACTTGACCAGTGAGCTATTACGCACTCTTTCAAGGGTGGCTGCTTCTAAGCCAACCTCCTGGTTGTCTGGGCAATCCCACATCCTTTCCCACTGAGCACACACTTAGGGGCCTTAGCTGGTGTTCTGGGCTGTTTCCCTCTCGACGACGAAGCTTATCCCCCGCCGTCTCACTGCCACGCTCTCACTAACCGGTATTCGGAGTTTGGTTGATTTCGGTAACCCGGTAAGGCCCCTAGACCATCCAGTAGCTCTACCCCCGGCAAGAAACACGTGACGCTGCACCTAAATGCATTTCGGGGAGAACCAGCTATCACGGAGTTTGATTGGCCTTTCACCCCTACCCACAGCTCATCCCCTCAGTTTTCAACCTAAGTGGGTTCGGGCCTCCACGACGTCTTACCGTCGCTTCACCCTGGCCATGGGTAGATCACTCCGCTTCGGGTCTAGACCACGCGACTCATTCGCCCTATTCAGACTCGCTTTCGCTACGGCTACCCCACACGGGTTAACCTCGCCACGCAGCACTAACTCGCAGGCTCATTCTTCAAAAGGCACGCCATCACCCAAAGGCTCTGACGGCTTGTAGGCACACGGTTTCAGGTACTCTTTCACTCCCCTCCCGGGGTACTTTTCATCTTTCCCTCACGGTACTCGTCCGCTATCGGTCTTCAGGAAGTATTTAGGCTTACCGGGTGGTCCCGGCAGATTCACAGCAAATTCCACGAGCTCGCTGCTACTCGGGAACACCACCAAGGTCCTTGCAACTGGTTTTCGCGTACGGGGCTCTCACCCACTCCGGCCCGCCATCCCAAGCGGTTCCACTAACACACGTGATCATTCCGAGGACTGTCAGATCCTCGACGCTGGGTCCCACAACACCGCACATACAACGCCTGACAGCTTGACATATGCACGGTTTAGCCTCTTCCGCTTTCGCTCGCCACTACTCACGGAATCACGGTTGTTTTCTCTTCCTACGGGTACTGAGATGTTTCACTTCCCCGCGTTCCCTCCACACACCCTATATATTCAGGTGCGGGTAACACCACATCACTGGTGCTGGGTTTCCCCATTCGGAAATCCTCGGATCACAGCTCGGTTGACAGCTCCCCGAGGCTTATCGCAGCCTCCTACGTCCTTCATCGGCTCCTGAAGCCAAGACATCCACCATGTGCCCTTAACAACTTGACCACAAAGATGCTCGCATCCACTCTACAGTTCTCAAACACCACACCAGAAACAAACGTCCCTAGGGGGGTAAGCCCCTCGGCGTGTTGCCTCAGGACCCAACAGTGTGCCAGGAACATGCCCGCGCCCAACTCGGAAGGCGGCTTTCCACGCGGAACCGAAGCCCCGCAGTACTAGCCGGCGACCTCATCGCCACGCGAACACTTAGACCAGTAGTTCCACAATTCCTTGAGCAACCATCGCAGCAATACAGTCGATCGCTAAGTGATGGCCACTCCCAGACTCTATGAGCTGGGATGTGTTGTGCTCCTTAGAAAGGAGGTGATCCAGCCGCACCTTCCGGTACGGCTACCTTGTTACGACTTCGTCCCAATCGCCAGTCCCACCTTCGACCACTCCCTCCCCGAAGGGTTGGGCCATGGGCTTCGGGTGTTACCGACTTTCATGACGTGACGGGCGGTGTGTACAAGGCCCGGGAACGTATTCACCGCAGCGTTGCTGATCTGCGATTACTAGCGACTCCGACTTCACGCAGTCGAGTTGCAGACTGCGATCCGAACTGAGACCGGCTTTAAGGGATTCGCTCCACCTCGCGGTATCGCAGCCCTCTGTACCAGCCATTGTAGCATGTGTGAAGCCCTGGACATAAGGGGCATGATGACTTGACGTCATCCCCACCTTCCTCCGAGTTGACCCCGGCAGTCTCCCACGAGTCCCCGCCATAACGCGCTGGCAACGTAGGATAAGGGTTGCGCTCGTTGCGGGACTTAACCCAACATCTCACGACACGAGCTGACGACAGCCATGCACCACCTGTACACCAACCACAAGGGAAGCCCCATCTCTGGGGATGTCTGGCGCATGTCAAGCCCAGGTAAGGTTCTTCGCGTTGCATCGAATTAATCCACATGCTCCGCCGCTTGTGCGGGCCCCCGTCAATTCCTTTGAGTTTTAGCCTTGCGGCCGTACTCCCCAGGCGGGGCGCTTAATGCGTTAGCTACGGCACGGACAACGTGGAATGTCGCCCACACCTAGCGCCCAACGTTTACAGCGTGGACTACCAGGGTATCTAATCCTGTTCGCTCCCCACGCTTTCGCTCCTCAGCGTCAGTATCGGCCCAGAGACCCGCCTTCGCCACCGGTGTTCCTCCTGATATCTGCGCATTTCACCGCTACACCAGGAATTCCAGTCTCCCCTACCGAACTCAAGTCTGCCCGTATCGACCGCACGCTCCACGTTAAGCGTGGAGATTTCACGGCCGACGCGACAAACCGCCTACGAGCTCTTTACGCCCAATAAATCCGGACAACGCTCGCACCCTACGTATTACCGCGGCTGCTGGCACGTAGTTAGCCGGTGCTTCTTATCCAGGTACCGTCACTTGCGCTTCGTCCCTGGCGAAAGAGGTTTACAACCCGAAGGCCGTCATCCCTCACGCGGCGTCGCTGCATCAGGCTTGCGCCCATTGTGCAATATTCCCCACTGCTGCCTCCCGTAGGAGTCTGGGCCGTGTCTCAGTCCCAGTGTGGCCGGTCACCCTCTCAGGCCGGCTACCCGTCGTCGCCTTGGTAGGCCATTACCCCACCAACAAGCTGATAGGCCGCGGGTTCATCCTGCACCGCCGGAACTTTCAACCACCCACCATGCGGTAGGTAGTGATATCCGGTATTAGACCTCGTTTCCAAGGCTTATCCCAGAGTGCAGGGCAGATTACCCACGTGTTACTCACCCGTTCGCCACTCATCCCCACCCGAAGGTGGTTCAGCGTTCGACTTGCATGTGTTAAGCACGCCGCCAGCGTTCGTCCTGAGCCAGGATCAAACTCTCCAACAATGAATAGTTTAATCGAGGCAAATTTTACTTGCTCTCAAAGGAACCTCATACGAGGTTTCATATATAAGCTCTACTGGCTTAGTTCACTAGCACACTGTTGAGTTCTCAAGCAACACACCCCGAGTCGCACCGCCGTCAAGCGGCCTTACTCGAAGCGAGTTATTTCTAGCAGTTTTTGGTGGGCCACCCACTCAATCGCTTCTGCGAGAGCTTGGTTCGTGTCCCTGCCGCTCGGTTTCCCTGGCGACTTGGAGAACTTTACATGCCCCGAAAGGGCCCGAAACAGGGGGGTCCCTTAACAAGATCAGCGCAGGTCAGACCCCATGACGGAGCCCGTCCACGGCCCAGTGTGCCCCGAACCGCCCGCGAGCGCCAGGCAAAAACATTGCTCCGAGTACATTGCACCGTATTGCTCCGCGCTAGTGCTCCGCTTAACGTCGGCCGCATGAACCTCGCCTACGACGACCTCGGCCCGCGGGACGGACGCCCGGTCCTCCTGGTCCACGGCCACCCCTTCGACCGCTCGATGTGGCGACCCCAGGCCGAGTACCTGGCCGAGCGGGGCCACCGGGTGGTGACCCCCGACCTCCGCGGCTACGGCGACTCCGGGAGCAGCGACACCAAGACCGGCCTCGACGTCTTCGCGCACGACCTCGTCGAGCTGGCCGACCACCTCGGGCTGGCGAGCTTCGTCCTCGGCGGCCTCTCCATGGGCGGCCAGATCGTCATGCAGCTGGTGCGGGACCACCCGAGCCGGGTCAGCGCACTCCTCCTGGCCGACACCTTCGCCGGCCTCGACACCCCGGCGGCCAAGCAGGCGCGCCTCGACACCGCCGCGAGGATCACCGAGCAGGGCATGGACGCCTACGCCGACGAGCTCCTCCCCAAGATGATCTCGAAGCAGACCCGCGCGACCAGGCCCGACGTCGAGGCCCACGTCCGGCGCATGATGCGCACCGCGCCGAAAGAAGGAGCCGCGGCCGCGCTGCGCGGACGTGCCGAGCGCCCCGACTACACGCCGGCGCTCTCCCACATAGCCGTGCCGACCCTGGTCGTCGTCGGCAGCGAGGACGAGTTCACGCCGGTCGCCGACGCCGAGCTCATCCACCGCGAGGTCCCGCGTTCGACCCTGGTGGTGATCGAAGGCGCGGGCCACCTGCCTAACCTGGAGCGCGAGACCGAGTTCAACGACGCCCTCGAAACGTTCCTCAAGAGCAGCGGAGCAACTCCATGACCCAGCAGACCGTGTTCGTGACCGGCGCCAGCGCCGGCTTCGGCGACGCCATCGCGCGCCGGTTCGTCGCCGAGGGCGCCCGCGTGATCGCCGTCGCCCGCAGCGCGGACAAGCTCGAGAAGCTCGCCGGCGAGCTCGGCGACGCCGTCCTGCCCGTGACCCTCGACGTCAGCGACCCCGACGCCGTCAAGAACACCGTCGAAAGCCTGCCGGACGACTGGAAGACCGTGGACGTCCTGGTCAACAACGCCGGTCTGGCGAAGGGCCTCCAGCCCGCCCACCAGGCCGTCCTCGACGACTGGGACCAGATGATCGCGACCAACGTCCGCGGCCTCGCGCACGTCACGCGCGCGCTGCTGCCCGGGATGGTCGAGCGCGGCCGCGGCCACGTGATCAACATCGGCTCGATCGCCGGCACCTACCCCTACCCCGGCGGCAACGTCTACGGCGCGACCAAGGCGTTCGTCCACCAGTTCAGCCTCAACCTGCGCAGCGACCTGCACGGCACCGGCGTCCGCGTGACGAACGTCGAGCCCGGCATGGTGGGCGGCACGGACTTCTCGAAGGTCCGCTTCGACGGCGACGCCGCGAAGGCCGACAAGGTGTACGAGGGCACCACGCCGCTGACCGCGGAGGACGTCGCCGAGTCGGTGTACTGGGCCGCCAGCCAGCCGAAGCACGTGAACATCAACGTCATCGAGCTGATGCCGGTGGTCCAGAGCTTCTCGGCCCTGCAGATCTACCGGGAGAGCTGAAAGAGGGAGAAGAGCGCCTGCTGCTCCGGGTCCGACCCGGTCAGCAGGCGCTTGGTCCGCGGCCGCCCGCCGGTCGACGGGTACGTCAGCACCAGCTCGCCGATGCCCGCGAGCCGGTCCAGCAGCTCCCGGACCGACAGGTTCATGCCCGCCCGGTCCGCCTCGCGGCGCATCAGGTGGGTCACCGTCGCCGCCAGCACCGACACCAGGCCGTGGGCCGCGATCCGCGCGCGCGTCCACTCCCAGCGCGGGGTCGGGCCGGTCAGCGCGGGCCCGGTCAGCCAGCGGAACGTCGACTCCAGGTGAGTGCGCGCGCGGTAGGCCGTGACGACGTCGCCGACCGGCCAGTCCCGGTCGGTGACCAGGACCTGCTTGCCGAAGAACTCGTCGTCCAGCCGGGCCACCGCGGCGGAATCGATCCGCCGTTCCACCCGGATCTCGCCGGGCCGGGTGCCGGTGAGCACGGCGGTGAGGACGCGTTCGATGCGCCGCCCGCGTGTGACCCGGCCGATTTCGGCGTGCACTTGCGCGCGGTCGCCGCGGTGGGTGCCGGCGGCCAGCGCCGCGGCCAGGCCGTCCAGCTCGCGGGTGGTGGTGGCCAGCTCGTCGGCGAACGCCCGGGACTGGGCCGCGTGCAGGGTCGCCGAGTGGGTCAGGACCACCCGGCGGCGGACGCCGTCGACGACCGCGTGCGTGTCGAGCGCGGTGAGGCCGGCGAACCGCTCGGGGTCGACGCGCTTGCGGGCCGACGCGGGCTGCGTCAGCAGCTCCGGGTGGTCGGTCAGCGGCAACGAGCCGACGAACCCGCTGCGGGAACCGAGGTCGAGCTGCGCGGCCTGCCCGGCGTGGAAGACCAGCGTGGCCGGGCCCAGCTCGCCGGTCAGCGCGGCGAACGTCGGGGCGTTGTCGCGGCGGTACAGCCGCGAGGCCAGCGGGATGGCGCCGTCGCGGGTGACGCGCAGTCCCACGCCGGCGAGCACCTCCCGGCAGGCCGAGGGCAGCGTGCAGTCCGCGGGGGCGAACACGGCGAACTGCGGGACGTCGACGGCGAGGGCTTCGTGGTCGTCGAGCGTCTCGAGGACGGCGGTGGAAACGGTCTCCTCGATCCCCGCGATCCGCTCCGGGGTCAGGCGTTCCAGCGTCCGCCACAGACCATCCACTGTGGACAGCCGGACCAGGTCCGCGGCCGGGCTCGCTTCCCACCACTGCGCGATCGGCGTCTCCGGCGCGGTCGCGCGGTGCAGCACCGCGACGGCCAGGCTCGACCCCAGCGACGGCTTCGACCGCACGACGTCGTCGACGCGGCGGACGAAGTCCAGCCGGGACAGCGTCGCCCACACCGCGGCGACGTCGCCGTACGTCCGGTGCGAAGCCGACGCCGGTTCGCCACCCGGGACGGCGCGGGCGATCTCGTCGGCCGTGCCGAGATAACGCTGGGTCACCACCCGGGGCTTGCCGTCGACCCGGGCGGACTCCGCCAGGTAGTAGTACGTCCGGCCGCCGATCTTCTTGCCGACCACTGATGCCACCCTTTAGGTAATACACCCCGGACAGGTGATCGACAACCCGCCGAGCGCGCTGACCTGCGACGACGATCACGTCCGCGTTCCACCCCAGCCAGGTGCGGAACGCACACTGGCTGGTCGCGCGAGGACGGTCCTAGCGTGGGTGGAATGGGACCCGAACCCGACGCCACCGCCCCGACCGCCTCCGCGATGCGCCGCGCGCTCGCCCGGGCGCGTGACGGGAAGACACTCGACGTAGCCGAAGCGGCCGTCCTGCTGCACGCCCGCGGCGAAGACCTGGGGAAGCTGTCCGAGTACGCGTCGCGCATCCGCGACGCCGGCCTGGCCGAGGCCGGGCGCGCCGGCATCATCACCTACAGCCGCAAGGTCTTCATCCCGCTGACCCGCCTGTGCCGCGACCGCTGCGGCTACTGCACCTTCGTCACGGTGCCGGGCCGGCTCGAATCGCCGTTCCTCTCCCCGGACGAGGTCCTCGACATCGCCCGCAAAGGCGCGGAGATGGGCTGCAAGGAAGCCCTCTTCACGCTCGGCGACCGGCCCGAGGACCGCTGGAAGGCCGCGCGCGAGTGGCTGGACGCGCACGGCTACGACGACACGCTCTCCTACGTCCGCGCGATGGCCATCCGCGTCCTCGAGGAAACCGGCCTGCTGCCGCACCTCAACCCGGGCGTGCTGACCTGGCAGGACTTCCAGCGGCTCAAGCCGGTCGCGCCGTCGATGGGCATGATGCTGGAGACCACGGCGACCCGGCTGTGGTCCGAAAAGGGCGGGCCGCACTACGGCTCGCCGGACAAGGATCCGGCGGTCCGGCTGCGGGTGCTCGAAGACGCCGGGCGCAGCTCGGTCCCGTTCACCACCGGTGTCCTGATCGGCATCGGCGAGACGTTCGAGGAACGCGCGGACGCGCTGTTCGAGATCCGCAAGGTCGCCAAGACCTACGGCGGCATCCAGGAAGTCATCGTGCAGAACTTCCGCGCCAAGCCGGACACGAAGATGCGCGCGACCCCGGACGCCGACCTCGAAGAGCTCGCCGCGAACATCGCCGTCGCCCGGCTGGTGCTCGGGCCGAAGATGCGCATCCAGGCACCGCCGAACCTGATCGGCAGCCAGTACGACCTGATGATCCGCGCCGGCATCGACGACTGGGGCGGCGTCTCGCCGCTGACCCCGGACCACGTCAACCCGGAACGCGCGTGGCCGCAGATCGACGAGCTCGCCCGCCGCACCGAGAAGGCCGGCTTCGAGCTCAAGGAACGGCTCACCATCTACCCCGAGTACGTCAAGGCCGGCGAGCCGTGGCTGGACCCGCGGATCACGCGGCACGTCGCCGCGCTCGTCGACTACGACACCGGGATGGCCCGCGAGGGCGCGATGCCGGTCGGCATCCCGTGGCAGGAGCCGGACGGCGGCTGGCAGGAGTCCGGGCGCACCGACCTGCACACCGAGATCGACACCACCGGCCGCACCGAAGACCGCCGCAGCGACTTCGACTCCGTCTACGGGGACTGGAAGGAGATCGGCGACCGGATCAAGACCGGGCCGCAGAAGTTCGACTCCACCGTCCTGGAAGCCTTGCGCAGCGCGGAAAAGGACCCGGCCGGGCTGTCCGACGACGCCGCGCTCGCGCTGCTGCACGCCGAGGGTCGCGAGCTGGACGCGTTCACGAAGCTCGCCGACGACCTGCGGCGCGAGACGGTCGGGGACGACGTCACGTTCGTCGTCACGCGGAACATCAACTTCACCAACGTCTGCTACACGGGTTGCCGCTTCTGCGCCTTCGCGCAGCGTCGCACCGACGCCGACGCGTACACGCTCTCGCTGGAGCAGGTCGGCGACCGCGTCGACGAGGCGTGGGCCGCGGGCGCGACCGAGATCTGCATGCAGGGCGGCATCCACCCGGACCTGCCGGGCACCGCGTACTTCGACCTCGCGGCCGAGGTCAAGCGCCGTCAGCCGGACATCCACCTGCACTCGTACAGCCCGATGGAGGTCGTCAACGGCGCTTCGCGGACCAACCTGTCCCTTCGCGACTGGCTGATCGCGGCGAAGGAGTCCGGGGTGGACTCACTGCCGGGCACGGCGGCGGAGATCCTCGACGACGACGTCCGCTGGGTGCTCACCAAGGGCAAACTGCCGACGTCGGAGTGGATCAAGGTGGTCACGACGGCGCACGAGGTCGGGCTCCCGACGACGTCGACGATGATGTACGGCCACGTCGACACGCCCGCGCACTGGGTCGCGCACCTCAAGCTCCTCGCCCGGCTGCAGCGGGAAGGCCTGGAGAAGCACGGCAAGCGCGGGTTCAGCGAGTTCGTGCTGCTGCCGTTCATCCACCAGAGCTCCCCGATCTACCTCGCCGGGCTCGCCCGCCCGGGCGCGACGCAGAACGAGAACCGCGCGGTGCACGCGCTGTCCCGGCTGCTGCTGCACGGCATGATCGACAACATCCAGAGCTCCTGGGTCAAGCTCGGCACCGAGGGCAGCCGCGCGGTGCTGCAGGGCGGCGTCAACGACATCGGCGGCACGCTGATGGAGGAGACGATCAGCCGGATGGCGGGCGCGTCGAACGGGTCGTACAAGACGATCAGCGACATGCGCGAGATGGTCGAGCCGCTGGGCAGGCCGCTGGTGCAGCGCACGACGGGGTACGGCCGCCCGTCGGCCGAGCGCATCGCCGCGGCGGAGGCTTCGGACGGCGTCGCGACGGCGGTGCGCAAGCCGCTCCTGCCGTTGCTGACCCCGTGAGGTGACGTAGTGAATGACTCATTCCTGTCGTCCGGCGACAGGAATGAGTCATTCACGGCATCCGGCGCCGGGCCCGCTAGTCTTCCGGCGCATGGGGGTTTCTCGCATAGTGCCGTTGTCCGTGCTCGCGCTCCTGGCCGGCTGCGGCAGTCCGCCACCCGCTCCGGTGCCCACAGTGACGGCGAGTCCCAGTCCGACGTACGCGCCGCCGCCGTCGAGCGGGCTGTCCCTTTCGGTCGGACCGGTCGAAGCCGGGCTCGGGCACCGCGCCAGCGTGCTGACGCTGACCAACCGGGACAGCCTGCCGCGGAAAGTGACCGGCTACCCGGACCTGAAGGTGCTGGCGAGTGACGGCACACCGCTCGACGTCAAGGTCGAGCACGGAACCTCATACTTCGCGCGGGACCTCGGCCCGCAGGACCTGACCGTCCGGCCGGGCGAGCACGTCGTGGCCGTGCTCGCCTGGTCGGCCACCGTCACCTCCGGCGACACGCGCACGGGTGCGGCGATTTCGGTGGTGCCCGTCGCCGGCGAAAGTGCGCAAAAGCAGCCCCTCGACACCGATCTGGGCACCACGGACACCGTCACGCTCAGTTCGTGGGCGACCGGAATCGGCGGTTGATGACCTTGTGTCACCGCTCACAAACGCACGGGTGACCACACCGGATTTGTGCTACCACTTTCCTTTCACGACCAGGGCAAGCACCGAAGCTTCACCTGCCGGAAGGACTTCGATGAGCACCTCCGTGGACGCGTTGGGCATGGTCGACACCGAGCGCTACCCGCTCACCGATCCGGGAAGCGCCGCCTGGCGGGAAATCGTCGGCCGCACCCGCGCGGACCTGGCCGAAGCCGGCTGCAGCGTGCTGGCCGACTTCGTCCGGCCGGAACTGCGGGAGGTGCTGCGCACCGAGTGCGCCGAGCTCGAGCCGCACGCCTACACGAAGATCGAAAAGGTCAACGCCTACAACACCGCGGTCGGCGAGCCGCTGCCCGAAGACCACCCCGGCCGGACGATCATGGAACGCGGCAACGCCTTCGTCGCCCGCGACCGCATCCCCGCGTCGTCGATCATCGACCGGCTCTACACGAGCCCGTTGTTCCAGCGGTTCGTCGCGGACTGCTTCGACCTGCCCGAACTGTACGAACTCGCCGATCCCCTCGCCGGGCTGACGCTCAACGTGATCGCGCCCGGCCGCGCGCACCCGTGGCACTTCGACACGAACGCCTACACCGTGAGCATGCTGACGCAGGCCGCGGAAGCGGGCGGCACCTTCGAGTTCTGCCCGGGCATCCGGTCCACCGCTGACGAAAACTTCCCCGCGGTGCGGGCGGTCCTCGCCGGTGACACCCGCCTGGTGCGGCGGCTGGACCTCCGGCCGGGCGACCTCCAATTGTTCAAAGGCCGCTTCGCCTTGCACCGGGTCAGTACGGTGGAGGGCGCGATCGCGCGGCATTCCGCGATCTTCGCCTACAGCGAGCGCCCGGGGGTGATCGGCAGCGCGGAGCGGACCCGCCAGCTCTTCGGCCGCGTCCTGCCGGCCCACCTCGCCGGGCACACCGTCCGCGGCGACGAACTGCTCGACTGAGAGATCAGGAGCCTGGCCCGTGCCTTTCGACTCGACCGGCAAGATCTCGTTCGACCACATCTACACCGCGCCCGACCCGCGCCCGTTCTTCGGGACACTGCGGCGCGTGGACTACCACATCCCGCAGCTGGCGAAGCCGTACTTCGCGAAGCTGATCGACGAACACCCCGCGGAGCGCCCGACCGTGCTCGACGTCGGCTGCTCCTACGGCGTCAACGCCGCGCTCCAGCGCTGCGACGCCACGATGGACGACCTGTACGCCCACTACACCGACCCGGCCGTGGCCGCGCTCGGCCACGCGCAGCTGATCGAGGCGGATCGGGCCCGGATCGTCGACGACGGCGGCCCGCGGTTCTACGGCCTGGACGCGTCGGCCCCCGCGCTCGAGTACGCGCTTTCCGCCGGGTTCCTCGACGAGGCGATCCACGCCGACCTCGAGCGCGACGACCCGGACGGCACCCAGCGGAAGCTCCTCGACGACGTCGACCTCGTCGTCTCCACCGGCTGCGTCGGCTACGTCACCGAGAAGACCATCACCCGGATCGCGCGCGGCGCGCGGCCGTGGATGGCGCACTTCGTGCTGCGGATGTTCTCCTACGACCCGATCGCCGAGAGCCTGGCCGAGCTGGGCTACGAGACCGCCGAAGTCGGCGGGGTGTTCCGGCAGCGGCGGTTCGCCTCCGCCGAAGAGCAGGCGCAGATCCTCGACACCCTCGACGCCGCCGGCGTCGATCCGACCGGGCTCGAGTCCGAAGGGTGGCTCTACGCCCGGTTGTTCGTTTCCCGCCCCGAAGGCGCGGCCGCCTTGGCCACCGCGCTCGAAACCCACGAAGAAGGATGATCGTGAGCAGTCCGGAATGGTCCACCCGCACCTTCGGCAACGAGGATCGGCTCCCCCGCGTCCCCGTTCCCACGCTGGAGGACAGCGGCCGCCGCTTCCTCGAGTGGTGCGCCCCGCTGCTGACCCCGGACGAGCTGGCGGAGACCGAAGCGGCCGTCGCGGAGTTCCTGGCCCCGGGCAGCCCCGCGCACGGGTTGCAGGCCGCGCTCGAGGAGTACGACCGTTCGCCCGGCGTGCGCAGCTGGCTCGACACGTTCTGGCCGTACCGCTACCTCGGCCGTCGCGACCGGATCGCGCTCAACGCCAACTTCTTCTTCCTGTTCCAGGATTCGCCACTGGGCCAGGTCGAGCGCGCGGCCGAGCTGACCGCGTCCGCGGTGGACTACAAGCTGAAGCTCGACGAGGAGCTGGTGCCGCCGGTGCGGGTGCGCGGTGTGCCGCAGTCGATGGTGCAGCACAAGTACCTGTTCTCGGCGACGCGCATCCCGGGCCAGGTGCTCGACACCGCGCGCACGCCGTACCGCGAAGGCTGGGAAGGGCCTTCGCGGGAGCGGCACATCGTCGTGTTCCACCACGACACGCCGTTCCGGCTGGACGTCATCGCGGGCGACGGCCGCCCGTACTCGCCGGCCCAGCTGGCGGAAGCGCTGCACGCGATCCTCAAGGACGACCACGTGGCCGAGGTGCCGCCGGGGCACTTCACGACGAAGGCGCGCGCGGACTGGGCGGTCTCGCGGACCGCGTTGATCGACGCGGGCAACGCGGCTTCCCTGGAGACGATCGAGACGGCGCTGTTCTGCCTGTGCCTGGACGACTTCGCGCCGTCGGACACCCTGGAGGCGAGTGACCGGCTGCTGTACGGCGACAACCGCTGGTACGACAAGGCCGTTTCGCTGATCGTCTTCGAAGACGGCACCGCGGGGATCAACGTCGAGCACTGCGAACTCGACGGCACCACGATCCTCGGCTTCACCGACGCGCTGCTGAGCGGCTCGCGGGAGGCCCGCGAGCCGGCTTCGGGCGTCCCCGGTTACGAGCCGATCGACTTCGCGCTGACCGACTCCCTCCGCGAAGACGCGCTCGCGGCCGGGATCGCCTTCCGGGCGTACGCGGACGCGACCGCGACGCAGACGGTGTCGTTCGATTTCGGGGCCGACCGGGCCAAGGAGCTCGGGATGTCGCCGGACGCGTTCGCGCAGATGTCGTACCAGCTGGCACACCGCCGCGCGAAGGGACTGACGGGGGCGACGTACGAGTCGATCGCCACCCGGCAGTTCCAGAACGGCCGCACCGAAGCCATGCGGGTGGTGACCCCCGAGGTCGTGCGCTTCGCCGACGTCATGACCGACCCGGCGGCGTCCGACGAGGAGAAGCGGTCGGCCTTCCGCGCGGCGGCGGCGAAGCACGTCGCCCGTGCGAAGGAGTGCCAGGCCGGTGACGCACCCGAGCAGCACCTGTGGGAGCTGCAGCTGATCGGGAAACGCCGCGGGGACACCTCGGACCCGGCACTGTATTCGTCGCCGGGCTGGCTGAAGACCCGCGACGACTACCTGAGCACCAGCTCGGCCCCGTCGGTCAACATCCAGTACTTCGGGTTCGGCTCGACGAGCCCGCAGTGCATCGGCATCGCGTACGTGCTCCTGCCGGACCGCTGGAACATCTACCTGAGCACGCCGAAGCACGTGTCGGCGGAGATGCACCGCTTCGCCGGAGACCTGGCGGTCGCGGTCCGGGAACTGCAGGCCCTCCTAGCCGAGTAGGCGAGCGCCCCAAGGCGGCCTTGGTTGCGTCTGACGCACCGAAGGCCGCCTTGGGTGCGTCAGACGCACCGAAGGCCACATTGGGGCGCTTGAAGCGGGAGCTGAGGCCCTACTGGCCGAGTAGGCGGCGCAGCCAGGTCAGCCGGGCGGCGCGCGCCGCCCGGCTGATCGACGCCTTCGGGGCCAGGGAGTCGAAGCCGTGGAAGCCGCCCGGCCACACGTGCAGCTCGGCCTCGCCGCCCGCCTGCCACAGCCGGGACGCGTACGTCACCACCTCGTCGCGGAACGTCTCCGCCGTGCCGACGTCCAGGAACGCCGGGGGCAGGCTGGACAGGTCCTCGGCGCGGGCCGCGGCCGCGTACGGTGGGACGTCCGCGGTGCCGCGGCGGTCGCCGAGGTAGGCCGTCCAGCCGACGTTGTTCGCCGTGCGGTCCCACAGGCCGCGGCCGTCGAGCTCGAGCGCGGACGGGGTGTCGTTGCGGTCGTCCAGCATCGGGCAGAGCAGTAGCTGGCCGGCCAGTGCCGGGCCGCCGCGGTCGCGAGCGAGCAACGCCGTGGCCGCCGCGAGGCCGCCGCCCGCGCTGATCCCGCCGATCAGCAGCCGGCCCGGGAGGTGCTCGGCCGTCCAGACGAGACCGGTGTAGCAGTCCTCGACCGGCGCCGGGTACGGGTGCTCCGGCGCCAGCCGGTAGCCCGGCGAAACGACGGTCAGGTTCGCCTCGGCCGCCCAGTCCAGCAGGTTCGGCACGTCCGCGCCGAGGTGGCTGCCGACGATCGTGCCGCCGCCGTGGACGTAGTACAGGACGCCCGCGCTCGAAGCCGGCGCCAGCACCAGCAGCGGGACGTCGCCCGCGTGCTCCTCCGAGACCCGGTGCGCCGGGAACGCGGCGGCCAGCTCCTCGACCGTCTTGTGCTCGGCGGCGTTCAGCGCGCGGCGGCCGGGGATGTCGGCCGGGGACGCCAGCGGCGGGCGCAGGGCCCGCAGCTCCTCGACGACGGGCGCCAGCTCCGGGTCGAACGGCGGCGGCGTCACGTCGTGGGGTCCGAGACCACGAGCACCAGCGACCCTTCGAACGTCTCCTGCTCGCGCAGCTTGCCGTAGCGGCGGTCCCACGTGCCGTCGTCGAGGTCGTGCTGCAGTTCCGCGGCGAAGCGGTGGTGCACGCGGTCGTCGACGAAGCTCCACGCCGAGCACGACAGCCGCGCGCCCGGGTCCAGCAGCCGTTCGGGCCGCGCGTAGTAGGCCTCGTTGAAGCCGTCGGTGCAGTCGCTCGGGATGGGCACGCCGATGATCGACGTGTGCCCGCCGAGCCCGTCGGCGATGTCGTCGACCGGCGGGTAGCGCCGGGCCTCGGTTTCGATCACCTCGGGCGCGTAGTCGAGCAGCCAGAACCGCCGCAGCAGGGCCGGGTCGCAGGTCAGGACGGCGACCGGGCCGCGCGTGACGCGGCGCGTCTCCTTCAGCCCGAGCCAGAGGTCGTTCCACTGGTGCACGCTGAACGTGCTCATCGCGCCCTCGAACGCGCGGTCCGGGAACGGCAGCTTCTCGGCGACGGCGTCCACCGCGGGCGGCAGGCCGGCCGGGCGCTGCGCGCGCATCGACGCCGAGGGCTCGACGGCGGTCACTTCGCGGTCTTCGGGCTCGTACGCCCCGGCGCCCGCGCCGACGTTCAGCACGGTTCGCGCGTCGCCCAGCGCGTCGAGGAGGTACTGGCCGATGCGCGGGTCCGGCTTGCGGTAATCGGTGTACACGCCACCGATCGCGCCGTAGTCCGCGTCCCCTGCGCTGCCGTCAGCGCGTCGCTGGCTCATCCCCAGAAACTATCAGCGCGTTCCCCCGTCGGCGGCGTTGCTCCGCGAGGCGTAAGCGGGCGTCGGACATCCGGCGGCCTCGTCACTTCCTGTCGCAAACTTGCGTAAGTTCGTTCAACTATTGCGGATTCTTGTCCGGGATTCGTATGATCCCGGTCACAGAGGTCCCCACCTGCTGCGGAAAGGCCAGTGCCGCCCATGTCTCCCAGCTCTGTCTTCAGCGCGCCCAAAATCCGTTACGGCGCATTAGCCGCGGCGGTGATCGCCGCCGCCGGGCTCACGATCGCCGCCGCACCGGCGGAAAGCACGGCGCTCGCCGCCGGTCGCGGTGCGACGGTCCCCTTCCTGGAACAGGAAGCCGAATCCGGCGCCACCAACGGCTCGGTCATCGGCCCGAACCGCGCCGCGGGCACCCTCGCCGGCGAAGCGTCCGGCCGGAAGGCGGTGACGCTTTCCGGCCAGGGCCAGTACGTCGAGTTCACGCTCACCGCGCCGGCGAACTCGATCGATTTCCGGTACAGCGTCCCGGATTCGGTGAACGGCACGATCTCGCTGTACGTCGGCGGAACGCACAACCGCGATATCGCCCTGACGTCGAAGTGGGCCTGGTACTACGGCTCGTACCCGTTCACGAACAACCCCGGTGACGGCCACGCGCACCACTTCTACGACGAGACCCGCGCGCTGCTCGGCACGTCGTACCCAGCGGGCACGAAGATCAAGCTGCAGGTCGACGCGGGCGACGTCCCGGCGACCATCGACCTCGCCGACTTCGAGCAGGTCGGCGCCGCTGCCACCCGGCCGTCGAACTCGGTGTCCGTCACCGACTACGGCGCCACCGCGGGCGACACGAGCGACGACGCGGGTGCGTTCGACTCCGCCGTGGCAGCCGCGAAGAGCCAGGGCAAGGAGGTCTGGATCCCGTCCGGCACCTTCATCCTCGGCCACCACATCACCGTCGACCAGGTGACGATCCGCGGCGCCGGGCCCTGGTACTCGGTGCTCACCGGCCCGCGTGCCGGGATCTTCGGCAAGGGCGAACCGGCCAGCTGCGGGACGTCGACCTACCCCGGCAACGCGGCCGTGCCCGGCACGAGCAGCGCGGTGAAGCTCTATGACTTCGCGATCATCGGCCAGGTCGACGCCCGCGTCGACTGCGACCAGTCCAACGCCATCGGCGGCGCGCTGGGCGGCGGCTCGGTCGTGCAGAACCTGTGGCTGCAGCACACGAAGGTCGGGTTGTGGCTCGACGGGCCGTTCGACGGGCTCACCGTGTCCGGCAACCGGATCCTCGACCAGACTGCCGACGGGCTGAACCTGCACCAGGGCATCAGCAACGTCACCGTGACCAACAACTTCCTGCGCAACACCGGCGACGACGGCCTGGCGATGTGGTCCGAGCACGACGCCGACCACCACAACACGTTCTCCTTCAACACCGTGCTGCTGCCGATCCTCGCCAACAACATCGCGATCTACGGCGGGCACGACAACACCGTCGCCGACAACGTCGTGGCGGACAACCAGGACCAGGGCGGCGGCATCCACATCGCCAACCGGTTCAGCGCGGTCCCGCTGGCGGGCACCACGACGGTCGCGCGCAACACCGCCGTCCGCACCGGCGTGCTCGATTCGAACTGGCAGTTCGGCGTCGGCGCGCTGTGGTTCGACGGCCGCGACTCCGCGATCACCGGCCGCGTCGACGTCACCGACCTCGACCTGCAGGACAACAACTACGAAGCCATCCAGTTCATCGACAGCGCCACCACCGACGTGCACTTCACGAACGTCCGGATCACCGGTGCCGGCACGTTCGCGTGGCAGATCCAGGCCAAGCCGAGCGGTTCGGTGAAGAACGTCGTCGCGACCGGGGTCGGGCGTGCGGGCGTCTACAACTGCATGGGCCCGGACGCGATGGCGGGCCTGGCCGACCAGGGCGGCAACTCGGGCTGGACGACGACGTTCTGCGGCTCGTGGCCGACGCCGGTCTACGGCTCGGACAACGGCGGCGGCACGACCACCACCACTCCCCCGACCACGACTCAGCCCACCGGGCACCTCGCGCTGCGCAAGAGCGTCAGCGCGTCCGGCTCCCAGGGTGGCTTCCCGCCGGCCAACGCCGTCGACGGCGACGCGAACTCCTATTGGGAGAGCACGAACAACGCGTTCCCGCAGTCGGTGACCGTCGACTTCGGCAGCACGGTCAGCGTTTCGCGGCTGGTGCTCAAGCTGCCGCCTTCGTGGGGTGCGCGGACGCAGACGATCTCGGTCGACGGCGTCAAGGCGGCCGCGAGCTACACGTTCGACCCGGCGTCCGGGAACACCGCCACCGTCAGCCTCCCGGCGACGTCGGCGCGCACCCTGCGCCTGACCTTCACCGGCAACACGGGCTGGCCAGCCGGGCAGCTGTCCGAACTCGAAGCCTATTCGTCCTGAGAGGTGATGACGATGTCCCGCATCCCGGCCCTGCTCGCCGCCGCGCTCGCCGCGTCCGGCCTGGCGGTGCTGTCCGGCGGCACGCCCGCCGCGGCCGCCACCTGTCCCACGACCGCATCCGGGGGCGCGAGCGTGCCGTTCCGGACGGTCGAGGCCGAGTGCTCGGCGACCACCGGTTCGGCCGTCGGCCCCGACTACACGCAAGGCAGCATCGCGTCTGAAGCCTCCGGGCGGCAGGCCGTGAAGATCACGACCGGTCAGTACGTAGAGTTCACGCTGCCCGCGGCGGCGAACTCGATCAACGTCCACTACAACCTGCCCGACGGTTCGTCCGGCCGGCTTTCGGTGTCGGTCAACGGGTCCAAGCTCGCGCTGCCCGTGACGTCCCGCTACACCTATGTGGACACCGGCTTCATCACCGGCTCGAAGACCCACCACTTCTTCGACGACGCACGCGTGCTGCTCGGGCAGAACCTGGCGGCGGGGGCGAAGGTCCGGGTACAGGTTGATTCCGGTGACGTCGGCCAGGCGACCATCGATCTCGCCGACTTCGAGCAGGTCGGCGGTGCGGGATCGAAGCCGGCGAACGCCCTTTCGGTGACCGACTACGGAGCCACGGCGAACGACTCCTCGGACGACACGCAGGCGTTCCGCACCGCGCTTTCGGCGGCCCGTTCGCAGGGTCGCGAAGTCTGGGTTCCGGCCGGCCGGTTCGAAATCGGCTCGGCGCTGCAGATCGACCAGACCACCGTCCGCGGCGCCGGCCAGTGGTACACCGTGTTGCACGGCAACAACATCTTCAACAACGGCAGCGCGTCCGGCAACATCAAGCTGTACGACTTCGCGGTCTTCGGCGACGTCACCGAACGCAACGACGGCAGCCCGGACAACGCGTTCCACGGCGTCCTGGGCACCGGTTCGGTCGTGAGTGGACTGTGGATCCAGGACACCAAGTGCGGGCTGTGGCTGATGAACGGCGCGTCCTCGAACCTCACCATCGAGAACAACCGCATCCTCGACACGCAGGCCGACGGCGTGAACTTCGACGGCGCCGTCACGAACTCGACGTTGCGCAACAACTACCTGCGCAACAACGGCGACGACGGGCTCGCGCTGTGGTCCAACGGGCAGGCCGACTCGGGCAACTCGCTGGTGAACAACACGGTCGTGCAGCCGAACCTGGCCAACGGCATCGCGTTGTACGGCGGTTCGAACAACACGGTGAGCGGCAACCTCGTCCAGGACACCAACGCGCTCGGCGGCGGCTACCTGGTCGCGAACCGGTTCAACTCGGTGCCGCTCGGCGGCACGGTGACGCTGTCGAACAACACCGCGCTGCGAGCCGGGGCGCTCGACCCGAACTGGCAGTTCGGCGTCGGCGCGCTGTGGTTCGACGCGCGTGACCAGGCGATCACCGGCGTGACGATCCGGGTCACCGGGTTCACCGCGATCCAGAGCCCGTACGAGGCCATCCAGTTCATCGACGGCAACGGGCAGGGCAAGCAGATCCAGGGCATCACCATCGACGGCGTCTCCGTGCAGGGCGTGGGCACGTTCGTGGCGCAGTCGCAGACGCAGGGGTCGGTGTCGATCAGCAACCTGACGGCGTCCGGCGTCGGCGTGACCGGGACGTACAACTGCCCGTACCCGGCGTCGATCCCGAAGATGACCTTCGGCGGATCCGGCAACAGCGGCTGGACCGGGACCTGGGGCGACTGCTCGTCCTGGCCCGCGCCGAACTCGGGTCCGCCGCAGCCGCCGCAGTCCGGCAGCAACATCGCGAAGGGCAAGGCGATCAGCGCGTCGGCCTCCCAGGGCGGGTTCCCGCCGTCGAACGCCAACGACGGCAACGCCGACACGTACTGGGAGAGCGCGAACAACGCGTTCCCGCAGACGCTGACGGTGGACCTGGGCGCGGCGGCGTCCATCACCAAGGTCACGCTCAAACTGCCGCCGTCCTCGGCGTGGGGCGCACGGACGGAGACGGTGACGATCTCCGGCAGCACGGACGGCGGGACGTACACGACGCTGGTGGGCTCGCGCGGCTACGCGTTCGACCCGGCTTCCGGCAACACGGCGTCGGCCTCCTTCACAGCGACGTCGCAGCGTTTCGTGCGGCTGACGTTCACCGGCAACACCGGCTGGCCCGCGGGTCAGGTCTCCGAGTTCGAGGTGGCGGCCGCCTAGTGTGACGAAACGGCACGGCGGCTCGACGGTTCCGCACGGAACCGCCGGGCCGCCGTCCGGCCTGCATTAACCTCGCCGGGAGATCATCTCCGGGGAGGGCCGATGCCGCGTCTGCTGCTGGTGGAAGACGACCAAGCGCTGGCCGAAGCGCTTTCGCTGGCCTTGCGCGCGCTCGGCCACGACGTCGTCCACGCGCCCACCGGCGAGCAGGCGCTCACCGCGCTGGCCGGGGCCGAATTCGTCCTCCTCGACGTCATGCTGCCGGGCATCGACGGCTTCGAGGTCTGCCGCCGGATCCGGGCCCGCAGCCGGCTGCCGATCGTCCTGCTGACCGCCCGCGGCGACCCGATCGACGTCGTCGCCGGGCTCGAATGCGGCGCCGACGACTACGTGGTGAAGCCGGCGGAGCCCCGCGTGCTGGACGCGCGGATCAAGGCGATCGGCCGCCGGGCGCGGCCCGCCACGCTCGAGGCCGGGCTGCTGCACGTCGGCGACCTGGCGATCGACCCCGCCGCGATGAGGGTGACCCGGGGCGGGGAAGAGCTGGCGCTGACCGCCACCGAAATCCGGCTGCTCGTCGAGTTCGCCGAGCACCCCAACCAGGTCCTGAGCCGGCAGACGCTGCTCAAGCGCGTCTGGGACTACGGCTACGTCGGCGACTCGCGGATCGTCGACGCGGCCGTCGCGCGGTTGCGCGCGAAGGTCGAGGACGATCCGGCCAACCCGGTCCTGCTGCGCACGGTCCGCGGCCTCGGCTACCGGCTGGTGACGAAGTGAGGCTCCCGGCCGTCAGTTTGAGAACGCGGATCGTGGCCGCGATCGTCGGGGTGACCACGACGGCGACAGCGGTCATGGCGTACGCCGCCTACCAGGTGCAGGCGGACGAGGCACTGGGCCGGTTCGCCGTCTCCGCCGTGGCCAATTCGGGCGCCGACCGGCAGCTGCTGGTGGAGTTCTCGAAGGTCGGCACCGAGGGGTGGCTCGACCGCATCCGGATCGGCTCCGACCCGGACTGGGCGATCGTGACCGAGCGGCCCGGCGGTCCCCTCGACGTCGTGCGCGGCGCGGAAGGCCCCATCGCGGTGCCGGACAAGCTCGCGATGCTGGGGACCGTGCGGGCGGGCCTGTTCGAACAACGACGGCCCGAGCAGTTCGGCAGCGCCTACGCCCGGGTGCCGGGCACCGGCCGCAAGGTGTTCTTGGTCAACGCGAACCTGCCCCTCCCCGGCTACCACCTCGTGCAGTTCTTCGACTTCAGCCAGTTCGACGACGACCTGACCGCACTGCGCTGGAGGCTCGTCCGCACCGCGCTGGTGGTCAGCCTGCTCGGAGCCGGCGTCGCGCTGCTGATCGGGCGGCGGATCCGGCGTCCGATCAAGGCGTTGTCCGCGGCGGCCGACGAGTTCGGCGCCGGCGCGCTCGGCACGCGGGTGCCGGTCAAGGGGCGGGACGAGGTGGCCTCGCTGGCCGGGTCGTTCAACGCGATGGCCGCGCGGCTCGGCGCGTCGATCGACGAGCTGCACGCGAAGGACCGCCAGCAGCGGCGGTTCGTCGCCGACGTCGCCCACGACCTGCGGACCCCGCTCGCGTCGATGATCGCCACCGTCGACACCCTCGACCACGCCGAACCCGCCACGCGCACCCGCGCGGCCGAGATCCTCGGCACCCAGGCCCGGCGGCTGGCGAAGCTCGTCGAGGACCTCCTCGAGATCGCCCGGTTCGACGCCGGGAAGGCCGACCTGCGGGTGGCGCCGGTCGACCTCGCGGACCTGGTCGCCGACGCGGCCGAGGTCACCGGGGTCGAGGCCGCCGTCACGGCGAGCGGGGACGTCACCGTCGTCGCCGACCCGCGGCGGGTGCACACCGTCGTGGCCAACCTGCTGGGCAACGCCGTCCGGCACGGCTCTGCGCCGGTCACGGTCACCCTCGACGGCACCGGCGACGACGTCGTCGTGCGCGTCGCCGACGCGGGCCCCGGTGTCCCGGCCGACCTGCTGCCGATCCTGTTCGACCGGTTCGCCCGAGGCGACCACGCGCGTCAGGCGACCGAGGGCAGCGGGCTCGGGCTGGCGATCGCGCGGGAAAACGTGCTGGCGCACGGCGGATCGCTCACCGCGCACAACGACGGCGGCGCCGTGTTCACCGTGCGGCTGCCCAGGACCGCCTGACTCCCGGTCAGTTCGCGCGGGTGCTGCGCGTCGAAGTACGGCAGCGGCAGGTACGCCAGCAGCGCCGCGGTGGCGAGCAACGGGAGCGGGCGGACGGCCGGGCTCAGCCACAGCACCACGGCGAGGTTGGTGACCAGCAGGAACCCCCAGCGTGCCCAGTCCCACCCGGCGAAGGCCAGCAACGCCGGTGCCGCGACCGCCGCGACGGCGAGCGCGTCGAGGCGTTGCAGCAGGGCGCCGGCCACGACCACGGCGAGGATCGGGGCCAGGTACCGCAGGACCTCGGTGACCGAATACAGCTGCCAGCTCTGGCTCTGGGTGCGTTCGAACAGCGCGAGCGCGTCGGCTCGCGGGGTGAAGTCCGCGGTGGCCAGCGCTTTTTCGAGCCTCGCGACCGCGCCGGGACTCGACGCGGGCAGGATCAGCACGGCGAGTTCCGCCACGACCGGCGTGACGAGCAGCTTCGCCGTGATCCGCACCGAGGACCGCCGCAGGAGGACGAGCGCGAAGAGGGGAAGCACGGTGAGCGCCGCGATCTCGTGGGTGAAGACCGCGGCCGTCAGCAGCCCGGACGCCAGCGCGGGCCGGCGCGGCAGCTGCCACAGCGCGGCGAACAGCAGCAGGTAGAGGGCCTGGTCGAAGTAGCCGACCTCGTGGAAGAGGAAGCCGCCGGACGGCAGGAGCAACCAGCCGATCACGAGGAGCCGGTGGCCGGGCTGCCGGGCGCGGGCGAACGCGAAGGCGAGAACGCCGAGCAGCGCGGCGAGGACGGCGAACGCCGCGGCGGCGAAGACCCAGTACGCGTAGCCGGTCGCGAGGGCGAGCGGGTGGAGCAGGGTGCCGACGAGGAACCGGCGGTGGAAGCCGTCGGTCAGCGAGACGGCTTCGAGCGTCACGGCCCAGTCGCCCGGCAGCCGGAAGCCGCGGTAAGCGGCGAGGAGCAGGGCGAGCGCGAAGAGGGTGTGGAGCCCGCGAGTGGTGGTGGCGCGGTCGAGGGTGCTGGTCACGAGAGCCAAGCTAGGAACGGGATGTGCGTCCCCCGCGACCGTTGATCGACAGTTCCTCGCCGGTATGGCACGTCGTACTTTTGCGCTCGGTTGCTGTAAAGTTTCACCCATGACGCGTCGTCTTGCCGAAGTCGCCCGCCAGGTCGGGGTCAGCGAAGCCACGGTCAGCCGGGTGCTCAACGGCCGGTCCGGGGTGTCCGCCAGCACCCGCGCCGCCGTGCTCACCGCGCTGGACGTGATGGGGTACGAGCGGCCGACCCAGCTGCGCGGCGAGCGCGCCCGGCTGGTCGGGCTGGTGCTGCCCGAGCTGCAGAACCCGATCTTCCCGGCGCTGGCCGAGATCATGGGCAACGCACTCGCCCAGCAGGGGTTCACGCCGGTGCTCTGCACGCGGACCGCGGGCGGGGTGTCGGAGGCGGAGTACGTCGAGCTGCTCCTGCAGCAGCAGGTGTCGGGCGTGGTGTTCGCCGGCGGGCTGTACGCGCAGGCGGACGCGGTCCACTCGCACTACCACCACCTCGTCGAGCGGCGGCTCCCGACGGTGCTGATCAACGCGGCGGTCGAGCACCTCGGCCTGCCGCAGGTGTCGTGCGACGACGCCGTGGCGGTCGAGCAGGTCGTCGGGCACCTGAGCTCGCTCGGGCACGAGAAGATCGGCCTGGTGCTGGGCCCGTCGGACCACGTGCCGTCCCAGCGCAAGCTCGCGGCGTTCCAGTCGTACGCGGCGAAGCTGGGGTTGCCGGTGCTGGACGAACTGGTCGAGCACGGCATGTTTTCGATCGAGGGCGGCCACGCGGCGGCGGCCCGGCTCTACCCGCGCGGCGCGACGGCGGTGCTGTGCGCGAGCGACCTTTTGGCACTGGGCGCGGTCCGCGCGGCCCGGCGGCAGGGGCTCACGGTGCCGGACGACGTGTCGGTGGTCGGCTACGACGACTCGGCGTTGATGAACTGCACCGACCCGCCCCTGACGACGACCCGCCAGCCGATCGAGGCCATGGGCCGCGCGGTGGTGGAACTCCTGGTCAAGCGCATCAACGGCGGCGAGGTGGCGGCGGAGGAGCTGCTGTTCGCCCCGGAACTGGTGGTCCGCGGCTCGACGGCCCGCCGCATCGGCTGACCCTCCCCCTCGCCCGATGTCGTGAATGACTCATTCCTGTCGTCAGACGACAGGAATGAGTCATTCACGTCATCCCGGCCCGGCTCGAGCACCCCGCTCGCCGTCCCCACCCCCAGGCCGCAGCGGGGCCCCGACGTCGCGAATGACTCATTCGCGACCTCCAACGTCCCGAATGAGTCATTCGCGACCCCCCGGCAGCGCGACCCGCCGCGAGCCGTCGTGCCCGCCAGCCCAGCCGCTCGCGCCCTGTTCGTAACTTGCAAATTCTCGTCGGGTTATTGCGTCGATCTGGTCCACCCCTTTATGGTGACCGCAATCACGTGACAGCCGTCGCGACCCCGAGAAGAGGCTTGAGATGAGCAGTCCCTGGTCCCGAACCGTCTCCCGCCGCATGTTGTGCCTGCTCACCGCGGGCGGCCTGGCGCTCTCGCTCGCCGCGTGCGGTGACGGCGACAACGCCGCGCAGTCTGGCGGCAAGGTGAAGATCACGGTCACCGGGCAGCCGCCGACCAGCCAGCCGTTCGAGCGCAGCGTGTTCGACGCCGACGTCAAGGAGTTCGAGGCTTCGCACCCGAACATCGACATCGATCCGCACGAAGGCTTCATGGACCCGAAGACCTTCTCCGCGAAGCTCGCCGGCGGGCAGCTCGAAGACGTCTACTACGTCTACTTCACCGACCCCGCGCAGATCATCACGCGGCACCAGGCCGCCGACATCACGGAAGCCGCGAAGAGCGTCCCGCACATCAACGACATCAAGCCGGAACTGCTCGACAACTTCCGGGACGCCGGCGGCAAGCTCTACGGCCTGCCGACGATGAACTACACGATGGGGCTCGTCTACAGCAAGCCGCTGTTCCAGAAGGCCGGGCTCGACCCGAACAAGCCGCCGCAGACCTGGGACGAGGTCCGGGACGCCGCCAAGAAGATCACCGCGCTGGGCAACGGGGTCGTGGGCTACGCCGACTACAGCAAGAACAACCAGGGCGGCTGGCACCTGACCGGCTGGCTCTACTCGATGGGCGGCGACATCGCCCGCAAGGACGGCGACAAGTGGGTCGCCGACTTCAACAACGACAAGGGCAAGAAGGCCCTCCAGTACCTGCACGACATGCGCTGGACCGACAACTCGATGGGCGCCAAGCAGCTCCTCGAAGCCACGGACGTGCAGCGGATGATGGGCTCCGGCCAGCTCGGCATGTACATGGCCGCGCCGGACAACGTGCCGGTGCTGGTCAAGCAGTTCAACGGCAAGTACGAGGACTACGGCATCGCGGGCATGCCCGGCGGCGAGGGCACCCTCCTCGGCGGCGAGGGCTACATGGTGAACCCGAAGGCGTCGCCGGAGAAGATCAAGGCCGGCCTCGAGTGGATCCAGTGGAAGTACCTCAACCCGGACCGCTTCGAGAAGCACATCCAGCAGTACGTCGACGGCAAGCAGCCGGTCGGCCTGCCCGCCGAGCCGACCCCCGACGTCTGGACCGGCGCGGTCCGCGAGCAGCAGCTGGCGCTGAAGGCCAAGTACGCCAACGTTCCCGCACAGAACTTCCAGTCCTACGTGGACACCACGAGCAAGATCAAGGGCAGCATCGAGCCGCCGAACGCGCAGCAGATCTACGCCGCGCTCGACAGCGTGATGCAGGCCGTGCTCACCGACCAGAACGCGAACATCGACCAGCAGCTCTCGTCCGCCGAGTCGAAGGTCAACAGTGTCCTCGCCCAGGTCAAGTAGCCTCCTCGCCTGGCCCGCGACGTCCTCGTCGCGGGCCGGGCGCCCGGCCGTCTCGCCGGAAGAACGCCGCCGCACCACGCTCAAGCGCAAGATCAAGGAAAACCTCACCGCGTACGGCCTGCTGTGCGCCGCGCTGGTGGTGTTCGCCTTGTTCTCCTGGTACCCGATCGTGCGCGGTGTGCTGCTGAGCTTCCAGCAGGTGGACTTCGTCAACGCGCCGACGTGGGTCGGGTTCGACAACTTCGCGAAGCTGTTCGAAGACCCGCTGTTCGGCGTCGCCTGGCGCAACACGCTGCTGTTCACCGGGCTCGCGCTCGTCTTCGGCTTCGCCGTCCCGTTCCTGACCGCCGTGCTGCTCAACGAGATCCGGCACGCGAAGGCGTTCTTCCGGCTCGCCGTGTACCTGCCGGTGATGCTGCCCCCGGTGGTCACGGCGCTGATGTGGAAGTGGTTCTACGACCCGGGGCCCGGCCTGTTCAACTCCGCGCTCGGCGCGGTCGGCCTGCCCGGCGGCCAGTGGCTCGACTCGTCCGGCACCGCGATGCTGTCGCTGGTCTTCGTCTCGACGTGGGCCAACATGGGCAGCACCACGCTCATTTACCTCGCCGCACTCGGCACGATCCCGGGCGAGCTCTACGAAGCCGCGGAACTCGACGGCGCCGGGGTGTGGAAACGCTTGCGGCACGTGACTTTCCCGCAGACCCGGTTCGTCCTGCTGGTGCTCCTGCTGCTGCAGGTCGTCGCGACCATGCAGGTGTTCACCGAGCCGTATGTGATGACCGGCGGCGGGCCGGACGACTCGACGGTCACCGTGCTGCTCCTGCTCTACCGCTACGCCTTCGTCTACAACGACTTCGGCTCGGCGAGCGCGATGAGCCTGCTGCTGTTCGTGGCGCTGGGCGTGTTCTCGGCGTGGTACGTCCGGCTGACGCGGAAGGCGGACCAGTCATGAGAACCCTCGTTTCGCCCAGCGCGTTGCGCAGCCCGCGCGGCAAGGTCGTCTACGGCGTCGTCTTCGCGTGCACGCTCGCGGTCTTCGTCATCGCCTTCATGTTCCCGCTCTACTGGGCGATCACCGGCGCGCTGAAGTCCCCGCAGGAACTGGCGCAGACACCGGCGACACTCGTCCCGCACGAGTGGCACCCGGAAACCTTCGCCGACGCGTGGAGCCAGCTCAACCTGGGCAAGTACTTCCTCAACACGCTCGTCGTCGCCGGCGGCGCGTGGCTGGCGCAGCTGGCCATCGACGTCCCGGCCGCGTTCGCGCTGTCGAAGCTGCGACCCAAGTTCGGCAACGTCGTGCTCGGGCTGATGCTGGCGACGCTGATGCTGCCGGCCACGGCCCTGCTCGTCCCGACGTACGTGACGGTGACGGACCTGCCGCTGCTGCACCTCAACCTGATCAACTCACCGACCGCGGTCTGGCTGCCCGCGGCGGCGAACGCGTTCAACATCTACCTGCTGAAGCGGTTCTTCGACCAGATCCCCGACGAACTCATCGAAGCGGCGCGCATCGACGGTGCCGGGCCGGTGCGGACGCTCTGGAAGATCATCCTGCCGATCTCGCGGCCGATCCTGGCCGTGGTTTCGATCCTCGCGGTCGTCACCGCGTGGAAGGACTTCATCTGGCCGCTGCTGGTGTTCCCGGACACCGAAAAGCAGACGCTCTCGGTGATGCTGCAGCGGGTGGCGATCGACATGCCGCTCAACGTGCTCGTCGCCGGGATGGTTTTGGCCAGCCTGCCGATGGTGGCGCTGTTCCTGGCGTTCCAGCGGCAGATCCTCGCCGGGCTCACCGCCGGAAGCATCAAGGGCTGAGGGCTTTTCCACAACGACTAGGAGGGGCACTTTCGTGACCGACAAGACCGGCTGGTGGCGGAGCGCGGCCATCTACCAGATCTACATCCGCAGCTTCGCGGACGGCAACGGCGACGGCGTCGGCGACCTCGCCGGCGTCCGCGCCCGGCTGGACCACCTGGCCGACCTGGGGATCGACGCGATCTGGTTCACCCCCTGGTACCCGTCCCCGATGGACGACGGCGGCTACGACGTCGCCGACTTCCGCGACATCGAGCCGCTGTTCGGCACGCTCGCCGAGGCCGAAGAGCTGATCGCGGAGGCGCACGCGCGCGACATCCGGGTGATCATCGACATCGTGCCCAACCACGCCTCCGACGAGCACCGGTGGTTCCAGGCCGCGCTGGCGGCGGGCCCGGGATCGCCGGAGCGGCAACGGTTCTGGTTCCGGCCCGGCCGCGGCCCGGACGGGTCCGAGCCACCGAACAACTGGAAGTCGCGCTTCGGCGGGTCCGCGTGGACGCGCGTACCCGACGGTGAGTGGTACCTGCACCTCTACAGCTCGCGCCAGCCCGACTTCAACTGGGACAACCCGGAAATCCGCGCGGAGTTCGAGGACGTGCTGCGGTTCTGGTTCGACCGCGGGGTCGACGGCTTCCGCATCGACGTCGCCGACGGGCTCGTCAAGGACCCGCACCTGCCCGACGTCGAAGACGGCGACGAGACGCCGTTCTCCGACCAGGAGGGCCTGCACGAGATCTACCGCTCGTGGCGCAAGATCGTCGACAGCTACCCGGGCGAGCGGGTGCTGGTCGGCGAGATGTGGCTGCCGGACATGTCCCGCGCGGCGCGCTACCTGCGCCGCGACGAGCTGCACTCGGCGTTCAACTTCGACTTCCTGGTCTGCCCGTGGGACAGCAAACGCTTCCGGGACGTCATCGACCGGACGCTGAAGGCGCACGACGAGGTCGGCGCGCCGGCGGCGTGGGTGCTGTCGAACCACGACGTCACGCGGCACGTCACGCGCTACGGCCGCGAGGGCGATACGGGGTTCAGCTTCGCGAACCGGCTGCACGAACTGCCGGTGGACCGCTCGCTCGGTACCCAGCGGGCGCGGGCGGCGGCGCTGCTGACGCTGGCCCTGCCCGGCGGGCTGTACGTCTACCAGGGCGAGGAGCTGGGCCTCTGGGAGGTCCTGGACATCCCGGACGAGCTGCGCCAGGACCCGGTGTGGGCCCGCACGAACGGCGCCGACCCCGGCCGCGACGGCTGCCGCGTCCCGATCCCGTGGTCGGGCACCGAGCCGCCGTTCGGTTTCGGTTCGGGCGGTGCGTGGCTCCCCCAGCCCGAGGAGTGGCGCGAGTACACGGCGGAGGCCGAAGCGGCGGATCCGGAGTCGATGCTGTCGCTGTACCGCGCCGGGCTCCGCCTGCGGCGGGACCTCCCCACGGGCTCGCTCGAGTGGCTCTCGTCGGGCGAAGGCGTGCTGGCGTTCCGCATCGGGGCGGAGTTCACGTTCGCGCTGAACTTCTCGGACACCCCGGTGCCGCTCCCGGCGGGCGAGGTCCTGCTCGCCAGCGGTGCGGTCACGGACACCCTGCCGACGGACACCGCGGTCTGGCTGCGCGGCTAGGACGCACCGGAGGCCGTCGCCGAGCGAACCCGGCGGCGGCCTCCGGTGGATCAGCGGATGCGCTCGGACAGCTCGAACATGTTGCCCCACGGGTCGCGGAAGAACGCGAGCCGCGCGCTGATGTCGGCGATCTCGAACGGCGGGTTGACGATCTCCACCCCGCGCTTGCGCAGCTCCGCGAGGGTTTCGTCGACGTTCTCGACCGACAGGCAGACGTGGTTGTAGCCGTTGACCGACAGGCTCGCGTCGACGTCGTCGAACCGTTCCCGGTCCGTGGCGCCGGGACCGCCGAGGATTTCCAGGTGGAAGTCGTCCTGGGTGGGCGGCAGCACGTAGGCCAGCGTCAGGTCGCCGTAGGGCCAGGTCTGCAGGACGCGCCAGCCCATCGTGTCGACCCAGAACGCGCGGGCCGCCTCGAAGTCGGGGTAGCGGATCCCGGTGTGGTGCCCGCGCATGGACGCGAAGGGCGACGCGGGGTCCTGCGGCGGGGTGGCGGGCAACGGCATGGTCAACTCCATCGGTCGAGCGGATGGTTCCCATTACGGCCTGCCCGGGCCGTCCCGTGAAGGCCGGTCGTGGCCCTGCCAGTACCACCCAGAACGTGCTCCACCGCGCTGCAACGGGTCATAATCCGGACATGACGACCGGTGGCGACCTGCGCGGCTTCCTCACTTCGCGGCGCGCGGCGCTGACCCCCGAGGAGGTCGGCCTGCCCAGTCCGGCCACGGCCCGGCGCGTGCGGGGACTGCGCCGGGAAGAGGTCGCCAGTCTCGCCGGGGTGAGCGTCCACTACTACGTCAAGCTCGAGCAGGGCCGCGCCGGCAACGTCTCCGGGCAGGTGCTGGCCGCGATCGCGCGGGCGCTGCGGCTCGACGACGTCGAGACCCGCTACCTCCGCTCGCTGCTGCAGCCGGGCCGCCACCCGGCGCCCGCTCCGCCGCGGGCCCGGCCCGCGCTGCGGTCGATGATCGGCGCGCTGGACGTGCCGGCCGTCATCCACGGCCCGCACCTGGAGGTGCTCGCCGTCAACCACGCGGGCAAGGCGCTGCTCGACGACTTCGAGGCGATGCCGGTCGCGGAGCGCAACACCGCGAAGTGGATGTTCCTGAACCCGCGCGCTCGCGTCGTCTACCGCGACTGGGCGCGGATCGCCGCGGACGTCGTCGCGGTGCTGCGGGCGGGACCGGCCGACGACGCGCTGTCGCGGATCGTCGGCGAGCTCAGCACGCGGTCCGCGGAGTTCGCCGCGTTCTGGGCCGACCACCGGGTGGCCGAGCACCAGCACGGCGTGAAGCGGTTCTTCCACGAGTCGGTCGGCGATCTGACGCTCAACTGGCAGACGCTGCACCTGCCGGACAGCCAGGGGCAGAGCGTCATCGTCTACAGCGCGGACACGGGGTCACCGTCCGAGGAGAAGCTGCGCCTGCTGGCCAGCTGGACGGCGACCCCCGCGCCGGTCACTTCGTGAGCTGCAGGATGTCGACGCCGCGGGCGTTGTCCGCGACGTAGACGTACTTGCCGTGCCAGTACGGGGCCCACGCGCTCGCGTCGCCCGGCCGGTAGTACGCGATCTGCCGCGGGTTCGTCGGGTCGCTGACGTCGAGGAACCGCGTGCCCTGCGAGTAGAACGACTGCACCAGGACCTTGCCGCGGACGTCGAAGTAGTGCGCGGAGCAGTCGTCGGACGCCGGGTCGCCGCCTTCCTGGCCGTTGACGCTCCAGGTTCCGACGCTCTCCAGGCGGAACGGCTGCGCAGGCGTCGAGCGCCAGCCTTCGCCGTTGTAGGACCCCTTCAGCGACGAGATCGTCAGGACGCCGTCGCCCGCGCAGCCGTCGACGAAGTTCTCCTCCGTCGCGTAGATCAGGTCCTGGCCGCGCCACGCGCCATCGCCGACTCGGTGGCCGGCCGGGTGGAAGCTGTTGTGCATGAACCGCGAGGGCGCGGCCGTCTCGGCGATGCCGCCGCCGGCGTACGGGACCGGCTCGTGCGCGGTGGCGCGGCGGATCTTGCCGGACAGCGGGTCGCGGTGGATCCCGGACGTCCAGTAGCCGCGCACGCCGCCGCGGCCGGACACCCAGGCCACGCCGTTGTCGTCGACCTGGACGTCGTGCACGTAGTCGGTCTTGCCGTCGTTGCGGGCCAGCTCGATGGGCTGCGGGTTCACCTTCGGGTGCCGCGGGTCGCGGATGTCGGTGACCCAGATCGGCCGGCCGCCCCAGTCGGCGGGCTGGTCGTCGGCCTTCGCCGGGCCGCCGGTCCAGAGGTAGCGGCAGCCGTCGACGCAGCTGGTGGTGTGGCCCGCGGGCACCTTGACGTAGCTGAGGATCGACGGCGCCTCGGGCTTCGAGACGTCGACGACGTAGATGCCGGACTCGCCGGTGTGCGTGGTGCCGCCGTAGGCGCGCGGGTCGCGGGAGAGGAACACCAGCTTGCGGTCCTGGTCGACCTCGGTGTCCTCGGTCTCCCACAGGCCCGGCAGGCTGACCTGGCCGACCAGCTTCGGCGCGGCCGGGTTCTTCGTCAGGTCGTAGACCTTCAGCCCGAACTCGCCGGACACGACCATGACGTCGCGGCGGCCGTAGTCGAGGAAGCCGATCGAGATGGCGCCGGCCGCGTCGGGCACGTTGCCGACGGACTTGACGTTCTTGATCGCGCCCGGGTCGCCCAGCGTGCGGGCGGCGGGGGTGGCGGGTTTGTCGTCCTCGCCGCAGGCGGCGGCCGGGAGCCCGGTCGCGACCAGCGTGGCGCTGACGGTGACGGCGGCGAAGCACGACCGCAACCAGGTGCGCACGCGAAACCTCCCAGAACGCTCAGAGCGTGACCACGGGGACGTTACGACGGAGATCAACCGGACACAACCGTCTTTTGTTGGCTCTTGACTGGTAGGACTGGCGCATGCGCTTGCTCGTCCTGCTCGCCGTCCTCGTCCTCGCCGTCACGGGCTGTTCCGGCGCCGACCCGGCCCGGCCCGGCGTGCTGTCCGTCGGCATCCGGGAGCCCGCGACGCTGCTGCCGGCGGACCTCGCCGACCAGGCTGGCCGGCTGGTGACCGGCGCGCTGTGGACCCCGCTCGCCGACTACGACGCGGCGTCCGGCAAGGTCACCCCGCGCGCGGCCGAGTCGATCGAGAGCACCGACCGCGTGCACTGGACGGTCAAGCTGCGGCCCGCGACCTTCCACGACGGCACCCCGGTGACCGCCCAGTCCTATGTGGACACCTGGCGGGCCATCGCCGCGGCGCGCTGGGTGTCCTCGCCGGTGTTCACGAAGCTCCTGCGCGCCCGCGAGATCACGGCGCCGGCCCCGGACACCATCGCGCTGACGCTCGACCGCCCGTCCGGCCAGGTCCCCGCCCTGCTCTCGGCACCGGGCCTGGTGCCGCTGCCGGCGTCGGTGCTGACGTCCCGCGACTGGAACGCCTTCGCCAAGGCCCCGGTCGGCAACGGCCCGTACCGCCTGGACGGCGGCTGGCACCCGGGCTCGGGCGGCACGCTCAAGCGCGTCGGAGCCGGGAAGGCCGAGGAGATCGAGCTGCGCGTGGGCGAGCCCGGAGCCCAGTACGACGCGGTCAAGGCGGGCACCCTCGACCTCGCGACCGAGGTCCCCGGCGAGAAGCACGAAGCCATGCACGCCGACTTCGGCGACGGCAGCCACGCGACGTGGGCGCTGCCGCAGGCGGGTTACCTGGCGTTCCCGGTGACGAACCCGAAGTTCTCCGACGCGACGGTCCGCCACGGCTTCGCACTCGGTGTGGACCGCGCGGCGCTGGAAGCGGGCCCGCTCGCGCACCAGGTCGACCCGGCCAAGGCCCTGCTGCCGCCGGCGGACGCCCCCGGCGAGCGCTCCGGCACGTGCCGCCCCTGCAGCTTCGACGCGGCGGCGGGCAAGGCCCTGCTGAAGCAGGCGGCCTTCCCGGGCGGCGCGACCGTCTACTTCGGACCCGGCGCGGAGGCGTGGACGCGCACGCTGGTCGTCGGGCTCCACAAAGCATTGGACGTTTCCGTGACGGCACAGGCGTCCCCGAACGCGGGCCCGCTCGACGGACCGTCCACGGTGGACGTCAAGCCGGCGACGGCGAGCCCGTACGAGCTGTTGTCCCTGCTGGCTTCGGAGTCGGGGTACACCGACGAGGTCTTCATGCAGAACCTGGCACTGGCCGACGCCGCGGCGACCCCGGAGGAGGCGGGCGAGCTGTACCGGCTGGCGGAGAACCAGCTGCTGCGCGACCTGCCGGTGGCCCCGCTGTGGTCGGGCCACGGCCACGCGGTCTGGTCGCCGCGCGTCCGCGACGTGACGACGACGCCGTTCACCGGCCCGGTGCTGGCCGGAATCGCGGTCTCGTGACCTGGGACCCGGCCACCCCGGCGGAGGTGGCGGCGTTGTTCGCCGAAGTCACCACGCCGTGGTGGATCGCGGGCGGCTACGCGATCGAATTCGCCGTGGGACAGGCGTTCCGCGCGCACGCCGACGTCGACGTCCTGGTCCTCCGGCGCGACCAGGCGGCGGTGCAGGCGGCGCTGCCGTCGTGGGAGTGGTGGGCGGCCGACCCGCCCGGCCGGAATCCCCTATCTGGCCCCGGAAGTGCAGCTGTACGCCAAGTCCCGCGGCACCCGCCCGAAGGACGAGCAGGACTTCACCGCGGCGCTGCCGGTGCTCGACGCCACCCAGCGACGCTGGCTCGCGACCGCCCTGCCCCCGGACCACCCGTGGCGCACCCGCCTCTAGGCCCGTATCGAAGTGGCCTCGTAGCGCAAGTGGGTGGCCGGCTGGTCGTGAGTGTTTAGGACGGTTCTAACCGTCCTAAACACTCACGACCACTGGCACCGGGACTAGACCGTCGCGTGCTCGGCCAGGGTTTCGATGAACGCGCTGGTCAGCGGGTCCGGGGCCGCGCGTGTGTACGCGACCAGCGGCCGCTGGACCGGCACGCTCGGGCGCAGCACCCGGCCGTCGAAACGGGCGGGCAGGACGTTCGCCGGGACCAACGCCGGGCCGAGGCCGGCTGCGGCCAGGATCGGGGCCGCCGCCGTCTGCTCGGTGCGGACCGCCGCGCGGGGGCGGAAACCCGCTGCCGCGCAGGTCGCGTCGACCAGCTCCGCCAGGCCGTTGCCCGGCGCGTAGTGCACCCACGCGCAGTCCGCCAGCGTCGCCAGGTCGACCACGCCCGTCTCGTCGTCCTCCGAAGCGCCGTCGGCGGGCAGTACCACGACGAACTCCTCGACGCCCAGCTCCCGCACCGGCCCGGTCCAGTCGCCCGGCCGCGGGCCGAGCGCCACGTCGGCCTCGCCCGCCGCCATCGCTTCGCGCAGCTCGTCGGCGTGCCGGAACTCGATCAGCCGGACGTCGACCTCGGGCCGGTCGCGCCGCCACACGCGCAGCGCGGGCGGCAGCACGCCGAGGCTCACCGAGTACACCGTCGCGACCTGCAGCTCGCCCGCCGTCGTCCCGGAGGCGAGCCGGGCCGCGCACCGCGCGCGCTCGGCGTCGGCCAGCGCCGCCCGCGCGTGCGGGAGCATCGCGCGGCCCATCGGCGTGAGCCGGACGGCCCGCGGCAGTCGTTCGAGCAGCGGCCCGCCGAGGCCGCGTTCCAGGGCCCGCATCTGGTGCGACAACGCCGGCTGTGTCACGTGCAGTTGCTCGGCGGCGCGGGTGAACGAGCCGGTGTCGACCACCGTGACCAGGTACTCCAGCTGCCGCAGGCTTGTCATGAACTGAGCTTATCGACTTGGTGACAAGTAAGCCTTGGACTTATCACAACAGGCTGACCAGGCTGAGAGTCATGAAGCGCAAGACAGCACTCGTCGCCGGGGCCAACGGGATCATCGGCCGGAACCTCGTCGAGCACCTGCGAGCCGACGGCGGCTGGGACGTCACCGGCCTCTCCCGCCGGGGCGGCCCAGGCTCGATAGCCGTCGACCTCCTCGACGCCGCCGACACGCGGGCGAAACTGAGCGGACTGGACGGCACGACGCACCTGTTCTACGCCGCCTACCAGGACAAACCGACGTGGGCCGAGCTGGTCCCGCCGAACCTGGCGATGCTGACCAACTTCGTCGACGCAGCGGTTGCGGCCGCGCCCGGCCTCGAGCACGTCAGCATGATGCAGGGCTACAAGGTCTACGGCGCCCACCTCGGCCCGTTCAAAACCCCGGCGCGCGAGACCGACGCGGGACACCTGCCGCCGGAGTTTAACGTCGACCAGCAGCAGTTCCTCGAGCGGCGCGCGGGATCGTGGACGTGGTCGGCGATCCGCCCCTCGGTGGTCGGCGGCACGGCACTGGGCAACCCGATGAACCTCGCGCTGGTGATCGCGGTGTACGCGTCCATCTCGAAGGAACTGGGCGTGCCCCTGCGGTTCCCCGGCAAGCCCGGCGCGTACGACAGCCTCCTGGAGATGACGGACGCGGGTCTCCTCGCCTCGGCGACGGTCTGGGCGACGGGCCGCCAGGGCGCGTTCAACATCGCGAACGGCGACCTGTTCCGCTGGCGCGAACTGTGGCCGAAACTGGCGGCGTACTTCGACCTGGAAGTCGCGCCACCACTGCGGATGTCCCTGGTGGACGTCATGGCGGACAAAGCTCCACTGTGGACGTCGATGGCCGCCCGCCACGGGTTGTCGGCGTCCTACGCGGACGTTTCTTCATCGTGGGCGTTCGCCGACTTCGTGTTCGGCTGGGACTACGACGTGTTCGCGGACACGTCGAAGTCGCGCCGGGCGGGGTTCCACGAGTACGTGGAGACGGAGCAGATGTTCTACCGGCTCTTCGACGAATTCCGGAAGGCGCGCGTGATCCCCTAGCGCGCTTCCCGGCCGGCGATGACCGTCGACCGGGCGCGGAGCACGCTTTCGTCGAAGCTGCGCAAGTCGCGGAACGGATTGGCGATCTCACGCACCCGGCGGTCGAGGAGCCGCCCGAGGAAGATCGTCAGCGCGGCCACGACGAGCGCTCCCGGCACCAGCGCCGTCGGCCCGATCCAGTCCAGGAGCGACGTCACCGCGTACGCCACCACACCGGGCAGCGAAAGGACGAGGAAGAAACCGCCCCAGGCGAGGGCCACCCGCTGGACGTCCAGCGCCGGCAGGAGTTCCGCGACCGTCGCGGCGAGCCAGCGGAACGTGGTGGTCGAGAAGCTGACGAGGAGGAAGAGCAGGAACCCCAGGGCCGCGACCGACGTGGCCCACCCGATCCACGGCGCCGTCCACGGCCACCAGCCGGTCGCGCTTCCCGTCGCCCGCACGGCGCCCAGCAGGTACGGCCCCAGCAGCGAGGCCACCATGGCGAAGAGCGCCACCGGCCGGAGGACGACCGGTGCCTTCGGGTCGTGGTCGAAGGTCTGCCACTGGGTTTCGTCGGCGCGGAACCCGGGCGCGGACAGCCTGACCACCAGCCGCACCAGGACGGCGGCGGGCAGCGTGTCGAGCAGGTTCCGGTAGCCGATGCCCACGCCGGCCCGTGCGAAGAGGAGCTGCGCGAGCCGGCGCGACCGCGCGGGGTCCGCCCGGTGGATCGCCACCAGCAGATCGTCGTTCCGCAGGTACTCCCGGACCGGGATGCCGAGCGACCGGGCGGCGCGCTCGAGGTCGAGATCGAGCCTCGTCAGCTTCGTCCGGTCGTACTGCCGGGACGCGCCCAGCACCCCGATCGGCATGGCGAGCCGCGGGTCGACCCCGGCGCCGTCGTCCGGCATCCTCGTCGCGAGCCGATCGTCGATCAGGTAGCCGACCCGGCCCATGACCTCGGTGAGCCGCCCGGCGCGGCCGGGGGCGAACGGCACCCACAGCCAGTCGTGCCGCCGGCTCGCCGGGTTCCCGGCCTCGGCGCGAAGCAGTTCGTCCTCGACGTCCGGGCTGCGCACCAGCACGGCCAGGCGCCACGCGGCCCGCACGGCGACATCGCTTTCGTCCCACAGCAGCCCGGCCAGTGCCAGGCCGGCCGAGGCCGTCCCGATCGCGGCGATGTCGTCGACGGCTTCGAGCGATCCCGTTTTCGCGCGTTCGGCGAGCACCGGGATCGCGAGCTCCCCGGTCGCCCGCAGGGCCACTCGCGCGGCGGGGACCCACGTCGCCAGATCGCTCAGCGTCTCGACCGCCCCCCGCAGCCGCGTCGCGGCCAGCGCGTGGATCGCGAACCCCTGCCGCTGCAGCGCGGCCTGGGTCAGGCGCCTGAGCAGCGCCTTCCCGCGCGGTCCCGGGTCGGCCGCGACCGCTCCCAGCGCGACCGTGCCGGGGGTGTCGCCGGTGGCGGCGCCGCGAAGCGCCGTCTCGAAGTGCCGGAGCACCGACTCGGCCAGTGCCTCGTCGATCTGCCGCGCCTCGGCCAGGCATTCGAGGGCCAGGAGCTTGCCGCGTTCGTCGCCGTCGAAGATCTTCGCCACGACCGGCGTGCAGTCGCGGTGGGCGCCACCGCACCAGAGCTTGACCGTCTCGCGCCAGCGGCCGGGGTTCTCCTCGTACAGCGCCAGCAGCCGCTCGGGGCTGTCCGCGAGTTCCATCGCGGCCAGGTACTCCTGGAGCGTCAGGTGCGGGAATTCGTAGAGCAGGTTCCCTTCGTCCACGCGCACCAGCAGACCGCTGCGGTCGACGATCTCCTCGAGCAACGCGGCGGCGTGCGCCGCGTCCAGGTTGAACCGGGCGAGCACCCGGGTGATGTTCGCGAGCAACTCGGCTTCCGACACGGTCCGGCGATCGGTGCCCGGCGCCATGGCGCCCTGGGCCTGGAGCGCGATGGACCGCAGGGCCATCGCCTTGTGGCCGGCCTTGTAGGTGGCCAGGCCGCGCGTGCGTCCCAGCTCGGAGTCCCGGCGCAGCAGGTGCTGCACGGCCATTTCGTAGAACTCGGCGCGCGAGCCCGGCAGCACCGGCCCGACCCCGGGATCCGCGTCGTGCAGCGAGGCGATCATCGTGAGCAGCAGCGGGGTCCGGGCCAGCAGCAGGACGGGCGGGCTCGCCCGCAACCCGGCCATCATCCGCTCGACCTCGTACCGCGCGTCGCGCTCGGCCCGTTTCGAGGTGAACCACAGCCTCAGGAACCGGCGGATGGCGGCGTCGTCGAAACCGGCCACCCGGACCTCGTGGTCGAAATCCGGTCGCAGTTCGTAATCGTAAACCGCCTCCCGGCAGGTGACGACGATCTGGCAGCCGGGCCACTTCTCGGCGAACTCCTTGAGTTCTTGCGTGACTTCGGCCCGGCGGTCGGTCACGATTTCGTCGAGGCCGTCGAAGAACACGCTCAGCAGGCCGTCCGCCAGCGCGCGATCCAGGAACCGCTCCGGTTTCTTCACCCCGCACCGGCCGAGCGCGCCCGCGACGAGGTCCCGCGGGCTGTCCGCGCCGCGGTTGCGGCGGAACAGTTCGACGAACACGGGGACGCGCGCGAAGTCGGCGGGCCGGTCGGCCCACTTCACCATGGAGTACTTCAGCAGCATCGACTTTCCCGCGCCCGCCGGGCCGAGGACGACCGTCCGGGTCCGGTGCCGGATGCTCCCGTAGATGTCTTCGCGGCGGCCGTCCACCTCGCTCTGGAGCGGGACGTAGACCTCGCTGACCGTGACCTTGCTGGTCGCCAGGAAGCCGAGCGCGTGGCTGTCGCAGGTCTTCTTCACGCCGGCGGTGTACCGCCGCAGTTCGCGCCTGGTCAGCGTCCGGCGCCGGCTGCGGAACACGGCGGGCCAGAAACGCTGTCCGAGGTGTTTCGCGCCTTCGCCGAGGAATTGCTTGGCCAGAAAACCGGCGAGCGCGAAAGTCGCGGCCACCGCGGCGGCATAGGTCCATTGAGCGGGCACGGCGAACCCCTGGTCGACGGATTTCCGGTGTACCAAGCGGGGTGCGGGCCGTCGACCCCCGGGGTGCTACTTCACCTGAACGCAGGAGCCCTAGCCGCGGCCGATGAACGGCATCGTCGTCGCCGTGACGGTGAGGAACTGGACGTTCGCGTCCAGCGGCAGCCCCGCCATGTACCGCACCGCGTCGGCGACGTGCCGGACGTCGAACGTCGGCTCCGCGAGGATCCGGCCGTCCGCCTGGGGAATGCCCGCCGCCATGCGTTCGGTCATCTCCGTCGCCGCGTTGCCGATGTCGATCTGGCCGCAGGCGACGTTCCAGGCGCGGCCGTCCAGCGAAATCGACCGGGTGAGCCCGGTGACCGCGTGCTTGGTGGCCGTGTAGGCGACGCTCGCGGGCCGCGGCGCGTGGGCGGAGATCGAGCCGTTGTTGACGATCCGGCCGCCGCGGGGGTCCTGGTCCTTCATCAGCCGCACGGCTTCGCGGGCGCAGAGGAACATGCCGGTCAGGTTGACGTCCACGGTCCGCTTCCAGTCCGCGACGGACAGGTCGGCGATCGTCCCGGCCGCGCCGATGCCGGCGTTGTTGACGAGCAGGTCGAGCCGTCCCCACGCCTCGCGGACGGCCGCGAAGAGCGCATCGACCGACTGCTCGTCGGCGACGTCGGTGGGGACGACGAGCGCGCCCTCGAAGCCCTCGGCGGTTTCCTCGAGGGCGGCGGCCCGGCGCCCGGCCAGCGCGACGGACCAGCCGTCCTCGAGCAGGGCCCGCGCCACCGCCCGCCCGATCCCCGATCCGGCCCCGGTGACCACCGCCGTCTTCGCCATCCCGCCTCCTAAACTGCTCGTATGGGACTTCGCGAGAATTTCCGAGCCGGGCTCGCCCGGCAGCTCGGCCACCCTAGCGGCCTGCGGGGCCGGGTCGTCGGCGCGATGCTCAACCGCCGGAACCGCGAGGCCGTGGTGAAAGCGGTCGCCGCGCTCGAGCTGACCGGCGGCGAAACGGCACTGGACATCGGGTTCGGCGGCGGCCTCGGCCTCGGCCTGCTGCTGCCGTCCGCCGCCCGCGTGCACGGGGTGGACATCTCGGCGACGATGCTCGACCGGGCCCGGGGAACCTTCCGCGACGAGATCGCGGCCGGGCGGCTCGTGCTCGACGAGGGCTCGATGACAGCGCTGCCCCTCGGGGACGCTTCGGTCGACGCGATCGTGTCGACGAACACGATCTACTTCGTCGCGGACCTGGACGCCGCGCTCGCCGAGGTCGCGCGGGTGCTCACCCCCGGCGGGCGGTTCGTGCTCGGCATCGGCGACCCGGACCTGATGGCGCGGTCGCGGATGCTGACCGACAACGGCTTCCGCATCCGGCCGGTCGCCGAGATCGAAACCGCGCTGGCCGCGGCGGGGCTGAGCTTGCGCAAGCACGAGCGGTTCACCCACGGCGGCCTCGGCTTCCACCTGCTGAGCACCGCGAAATGACGAAAGAGGGCCCGGCGCGTGCCGGGCCCTCTTCGCGGGAGTTGCCTACTTCGGCTGGACGCCCAGCGCGGCCAGCGCCGGGCCGGCCATGATCACGCCGGAGCCGGTCACCGTGTCGAAGCCGGACGCGCCCAGGTCGATCGCCGAGGACACCAGCGCCGAGCGGATCTGCGCCGGGGTCGCGGTCGGCTTGCCCGAGAGCAGCAGGGCCGCGATCGCCGCCGCGTGCGGGGCCGCCGCCGACGTCCCGAAGAACGGCTGGAAGCCGGTCACCGAGGTCGCCACGCCGTCCGCCGCCGTGATGTCCGGCTTGTTCCGGGTCGTGCCGCCGGTCGAGGAGACGTTGCCCGGGGTGATCGCCGTGCCGTCGGCGTTGTAGAAGAGCTTGCGCTTGCCGTCGGAGGAGAAGCGCTCCCACTTGCTCGACGCGCTGAACAGACCGGGGTACGGGCCCGCCGGGTTCGCCGGGTCACCGGTCTCCAGCGGACGGCCGAACGCCGGGCCCGCCGGCGCCGCCGCGACGCTGAACGCGTTCGCCGCCGCCGAGTGGCCGTTCGTGACCCCGTTGGTGCTGAAGGCCTTCAGCGAGCCCGAAGCCACGAACCGGCCGCGGATGACGTTCAGCGCGATGAACCGGTCGGCCCCGCTGTACTTGACGACCGCGACCTTGTAGCCGGAACCGGTGGTCGGCACCGAAGCGATCTCGTACGGGTTCTGCGAGCCGGACTGGCCGTTCTCGCTGGAGGCCACGACGCTGCCCGAGGAGTTCAGGATGAACAGGTCGTAGTCGTTGGCGGACTTGCCCCACGGGTCGGACCAGAACAGCGTCACCGGCTTGCCGAGCGAGCCGGCCGAAAGTGCGTCGAAGTTCTGCGTGGTGCTGCTCGGGTCGAAGTCGTGCGGGGTCCCGGTGACGCCGCTGATCTTCGTCGAAGACGCGCGGAAGTCGCCCTCGTAGTACCCGCTGGTGCCGTCGGTCGCGTTGCCCGAGTTGCCGGCCGAGGAGAAGTACAGGACGCCGGCCGCGGTCACGTCGTTGACCGCCTGCGCGACCTGCGTGTCCTGGAACGGCGACTCGTCGAAGTAGGAGACGTCGTCGACGATGATCTGGCACTTGCCGGTGGTGCGCAGCGCGCGGATGTTCGCGGCGAAGCTGGCCTCGCTGGTGAACGCGGTGGCGAAGCCGAGGGCCGCGTTGGGCGCGAGGTCGTGGATGATCTCGAGCATCGCGGTGCCCTCGTCGCCGCTGCCCTTCTGGCCGGAGAGGACGTCCACGGCGGGCAGTTCGCCGGCGCTCTGCGACTTCGCGAGCGAGTCGACGCCGTCCGAGAGCACGCACACCTTGATGCCGGAGCCACTGACGCCGTAGGTGGTGCGGGCAGCATCGGCACCGTGCGCTTTGTCCCCTTCGGACACCTGCGTCGCGGCGGCGGCCTGCGCGGCAACGGCCTGCCGCAGATCCCGGTTGCCCGGCTCACTCCAGGTGGTGGCCTGCGCGGCGGGCTTCACTTCGGCGACGTCGGCGCGGCCGGCGATCGCGTCCACAGCGGACAGCGGCAGGTCGGCGCGGACGGCCCCGTCCGGCGCGGTGTAGCGGACAGTGCCACCCGCCGCCCGAACGGCGTTGGCGACGGCCTTGCCGGACGCGGCGATGTCGACCGCGACGGTGCCGGCGCCGCTGACGCCCACCCCGGAGCGGTAGTCGGGCAGCTTCGCGGCGAGCGACCGGTCGGCCCGCAACCGCTTCTCGACGACCAGCTGGCTCGATTGCTTGCGTTCGGCCGGGCTCAGGCTCTTCTTGATGCTCTGCAGGGCGCTGATGCCGGCCTCGGTGCGCGCGGCGGCCGCGTCCACCGTGGACGGCTGCGCCGCGGAGACGCCCGTGGTCAGCAGCAACGCGCCGACCGTCAGCGGAACCGCGTGCGCGGCAACCCGGCTGAATCTCACCATCGATGTCTCCCTGTGATCCTCGGTCACTCGACCGGGTGTAATGGGGAGAATCTAAGGAGTGACCGGGCAGGGAACCACCGACCAAAGTCTGGATCGCGCCACCGTCCACATCCTGGAACGACCAGGCGCGGCGCACGGGGAAGCGCACCCGGACTTCATGAGGTGGTCACGTTGTCGTGAGTGTTTAGTCGGGTTAGAACCCGACTAAACACTCACGACCACTTACATGTTGATCATGTGCCCGGCGAGCCCGTGCACGGCTTCCTTCACCGCTTCACCCAGCGTCGGGTGCGCGTGCACGTTCCGGGCCACCTCGTGCACCGTCAGATCCCATTGCTGCGCCAAAGTCAGCTCGGGCAGCAGCTCCGTGACGTCCGGCCCGATCAGGTGCCCACCGATCAGCTCGCCGTGCGTGCCGTCGCTGATCAGCTTCACGAACCCGCCCGCGTCGCCCAGCCCCTGGGCCTTCCCGTTGGCCGTGAAGGGGAACTTCGCGACCCGGACGTCGAAGCCCTTCTCCCGGGCCTGCTCCTCGGTCCACCCGAAGCTGGCGATCTGCGGCTGGCAGTAGGTGGCCCGCGGGATCATCGGGAAGTCGAGTTCCATCGTCTCGGCACCGGCGATCGTCTCCGCCGCCACAATCCCCATCGACTCGGAAGCGTGCGCCAGCATCAGCTTCGCCGTCACGTCGCCGATCGCGAAGATGTGCGGGACGTTCGTGCGCCCGCGGCCGTCGATCGCGATCGCGCCGCGCTCGGTGAGCGCGACACCGGTCTTCTCCAGCCCGTACCCCTCGACCCGCGGCTGGAACCCGATCGCCTGCAGCACCTTGTCCGCGGTGAGCACCTGCTCACCGTCCTTTTCGGACGACACAGTCACCCGAACCGAAGAACCCGAGTCGTCGATCGACTCCACCCGAGTCGAGGTCAGCACCTTGATCCCGAGCTTCCGGTACCGCCGCGCCAGTTCAGCCGAAACCTCGGCATCCTCCAACGGCACCATCCGATCCAGGAACTCCACGATCGTCACATCGACGCCGTAGTTGTGCAGCACGTAAGCGAACTCGACGCCGATCGCGCCCGCCCCGGCGATCACGATGCTCGACGGCAGCTCACTCGACAGGATCTGCTCTTCGTACGTGACCACCCGGGAACTACGGGAAGTCCCTGGCAGCAACCGCGTGGTCGCCCCGGTGGCGATGATGCAGTGCCCGAAGGTGATCTGCGACCCGTTCACCTCGAGCGTGTGATCGTCGACGAACGTCCCGTGCCCGTCGAACTCGGTGATCTTGTTCTTCTTCATCAGGAAGTGCACGCCCTTGACGCGCCCGTCGGCGACCTTCCGGCTCCGCTCGTAAGCAGCCGTGTAGTCGACCCGGATCGGGCTGTCGGACGAAATGCCGAACGCCTTCGCCTCCTGCGTCACGACGTGCGCCAGCTCGGCGTTGCGCAGCAGCGCCTTCGACGGGATGCACCCGACGTTCAGGCAGACCCCGCCCCAGTACTTCTCCTCGACCACCGCAACGCTCAACCCCAGCTGCGACGCGCGGATCCCCGCCACGTAACCGCCGACGCCCGCCCCCAGGACCACGACATCAAAGTGTTGTGCACTCATACCCCAGAAACTACCCCGATGGGCAGACGCAAGCGGGGTGACGCGGAACTCAGGCCGCGAGGGGCCGCCGCTCGCCGCGGATCGACTCCAGCAACGTCGTCACCTCGCCCATGATGCGCGCCGTCGCTTCCTCCAGCACCTCGCGGGTGAGCGGGCGGTCACGCAGGTCGGACAGGTCGACCGGCGGGCCGGCGACCAGCTCGACGGTCTTGCGCGGGAACACGCGGGGAAACCACGCCGTCGACGGCAGCAGGTGGTGGGTGCCCCAGTTGGCCACCGGGATCACCGGCGCGCCGGTTTCCAGCGCGGCGCGGACCAGGCCGGTCTTGCCGCGCATCGGCCAGCCGCCGGGGTCCTTCGAAAACGTGCCTTCCGGGAAGACCGCGACGCATTCGCCCGCCCGCACCGAGGCCACCAGGTCGCGGTAGGCCTCCGCGGCCGTCGCCGCGCCGCGGTAGACCGGGATGTGGCGGCCCGAGCGCATCACGCGGCCGACCACCGGCAGGTTCCACAGCGAGGCCTTGGCCAGGTAGCGCGGTACGCGGCCGGCGGCGAGGCAGAACGCGGTGAGCGTCGTCGGGTCGGCGAACGAGAGGTGGTTCGACGCGACCAGCACCCCGCCGGCCTTCGGGATGTGGCGGGAGCCGCGCACGCGGAACCGGGTGGTCTGCGCGAGGAACTGCCAGACCACCTCGATCGCGAAGCTGTACCAGGCGCCACGGCCGGCGCGGGCGAAGCGCCGGCCGTAGGCGATCATCTGGCGTCGGGTGAGCAGCTCACCCTCGTGGTCCAGGGCGGTCCAGCGGTCGGTCATGAACGTCATTCGTAGCCGAAGACCGCCCGGTTCGGCCCCGCCGCGCGCCGAACGCGGCGCAGATCACACTTCGATTTTCACTGGCGTTCGAGGACCACCACGGGGATCTCGCGGTCGGTCTTCTTGGCGTAGTCGTTGTAGTCCGGCCAGACGGCGGCGAGCTTCTCCCACAGCTTCGCGCGCTCCTCGCCCTCGGCCGTGCGGGCGCGGGCGGTGAACTTGTCCGCCTTCACCTGGACGCCGACCTCGGGGGTCTCGACGAGGTTGAAGTACCAGCCGGGGTGGTTCGGCGCGCCGCCCTTGGAAGCCACGATCACCGGGTTGCCGTCGACTTCCTGGTAGATCAGGGCGAACTTGCGCTCCTGGCCGGTCTTGCGGCCCTTGGTGGTCAGCACCAGCGTCGGGACGCCTTCCTTCCACTCGTGCCCGACCTCGCCGTCGGTCTCCTCGTAGCGGCGGACGTGCTCGTCACCGAACAGCATGCGTGGTTCCTTTCGCGGTCGATCAAGCAGTGGCGTACTCACTACTTGAAGGTTCTCCTTGTTTGCAACACACGCACCGCGGCCGATCTTCCCGACGGTTTCACTCGAACGGGTCAGGTCCCCCGAGCAGCGGCTTCTCCGGAGACACCCTCCTCCCAGTAGATTGCACCGACCGAGCACGCGGAGACCCCCGAAACCGATCTTGGAGGAGCCAGCCATGAAGGCCCGGCCGCACGTGACACTCGAAGACGTGGCACGCAGCGCGAACGTCTCGCTCGCGACGGCGTCGCGGGTGCTCAACGGCACCGCGTCCGTCCGCGCCGACCTGCGGGAGCGGGTGTCCGCCGCCGCGGCCGAGCTGGCCTACGCCCCGAACGCGCACGCGCAGGCCCTCGCGGGCGGCACGCACCGCACGGTCGGCGTGATCTGCCACGACGTCAGCGACCCGTACTTCGCCGCGATCGCCGGCGGGGTGATGCGGGTGGCGACCGACAACGGGCTGCTCGTGATGCTGGCCGGCACGTTTCGCGACCCCGACCGGGAGGTCGCCTACGTCTCGACGCTGCGCGCGCAGCGGGCCGCGGCGATCCTGCTGATCGGCTCGGCGTTCGAAGACCGGACGTGGGAACGCGCGATGGCCGCCGAACTGGAGCCGTACCGCCGCGGCGGCGGGCAGGTCGCGGCGGTCAGCCGCCACCGCGGGCTCAAGATCGACACCGTGCAGCCGGACAACAAGGGCGGCGCGGCGGCGCTGGCCGACGCGCTGGTCGGCCTCGGCCACAAGCGGTTCGCGGTGCTCGCCGGCCCGCGGCGGCTGAGCACCGTCATCGACCGGCTGGCCGGGTTCACCGACGCGCTCGCCGCCCACGGCATCACCTTGCGCGAGGACGACGTCATCGAGGGCGCGTTCACCCGCGACGGCGGCTACGAGGCGACGAAGCAGCTGCTCGCCGGCCGCAAGCGCAGGCTGCCGACGTGCGTTTTCGCCGTCACCGATGTGATGGCGATCGGCGCGCTGACGGCGTTGCGCGAGGAAGGCCTCTCGGTGCCGGGCGACATCTCGGTGGCCGGCTTCGACGACATCCCGGTCGTGCGCGACCTCGCCCCGGCGCTGACCACCGTGCGGCTGCCGCTGGAGGAGCTCGGTGAGCGGGCGATGGACCTGGCGATCAAGGGCTCCGCGGGCACCCGGCCGCGGACGGTCCGGCTCTCCGGCGAAGTCGTGCTGCGCGAAAGCACCGGACGCCCCAAGCGCTGACCCGGTCGGGCCTTGTCGTGCTTCGGCACAGGCCCTACCGTGGTTTTGGGAAAGCGCTTTCTGACTGTCTCCGGAGGTCTCCGATGCTCGTGCTCCCGGTGCCCGGCGGCGGATTGCTGGACTGGACGCCGTCGGGGCCGCCGCTCCCCGGGCCGCCGGGGACACCGCCGTCGTCGCGGATCGTCTACGCCGCCGCGCACGTGGTGGCGGACGCGCTGGCCGACAAGCCGGACACCATCGACTGGGACACGACGCTCGCCTTCCGCGAGCACCTCTGGTCGTGCGGCCTCGGCGTCGCGGAGGCGATGGACACCGCGCAACGCGGCATGGGTCTCGATTGGCCGGCCACCCGAGAGCTCGTGACGCGCACCGGCGCGGCCGCGGCCGGACGGCGGTGGTGCGCCGGCGTCGGCACCGACCAGCTGCCACCGGGACCGGCGACCATCGCGTCCATTGTGGACGCCTGGCGCGAGCAGCTGGACCTGGTCGGCGGCGCGGGTGCGATCCCGGTGGTGATGGCCAGCCGGGCGCTCGCCGCCGCGGCCACCGGACCGGACGACTACCGCGCGGCGTACGGAAAACTGCTGTCCGAGGCGGGCGGCCCGGTGCTGCTGCACTGGCTGGGCGAGCAGTTCGACCCGGCGCTCGCCGGTTACTGGGGCCACGACGACGTGCGCGCGGCCGCCCGCGAGCTGGCAGCGCTCTGCACCGAGCACGCGGGCACGATCGCCGGGGTGAAGGTCTCGGTGCTGGACGCCGCCGTGGAGACCGAATTCCGGCGCGCGCTGCCGGCCGGCGTCGCCTGCTACACCGGCGACGACTTCAACTACCCCGAGCTCATCGCGGGCGACGACCACGGCCACAGCGAGGCCCTGCTCGGCATCTTCGACGCGATCGCCCCGGTGGCCGCGGCGGCCCTGCGTAGTTTGGACGACGGCGACCCCGCCGGCTTCCACGCGCGGCTCGACCCGACCGTGCCGCTGTCCCGCGAGATCTTCCGCGCGCCGACCCGGCACTACAAGACCGGCGTCGTCTTCCTGGCGTACTTGAACGGCCACCAACGGCACTTCCGGATGCTCGCCGGCCAGGAATCGGCGCGCACGATCACGCACCTGGCGACCCTGCTGCGGCTCGCCGACGAGGCGGGCGCGCTGGCCGACCCCGACCTGGCCGCCGCCCGGATGCGGCCGCTGCTGCTGGCCGCCGGAGTGGCGTGATGGACGAGCGGCTCAGCCTCAACCAGATCACCACCAAATCCTGGTCGCTGCCTGAAGCGGTGGCGGGCTGCGCGGCGGCGGGCGTCGGGTGGATCGGGCTGTGGCGGGACAAGGTCGCGGAAACCGGCGTCGGCGAAGCCGCGCGGCTGCTCGAGGAGCACGGGGTGCGGGTTTCGTCGTTGTGCCGCGGCGGGTTCTTCACCGGCGTGACCCCCGACGGGTCTCCTGTGGACGGTGTGGCGCAAACCCGCGAGGCGATCGACGAAGCGGCCGCGCTCGGCGCCGGTGTCCTCGTGCTGGTGGTCGGCGGGATCGCGGGCCACGACCTGGCGGGCTCCCGCCAGCGCGTCGCGGACGCGGTCGGCGAGCTGGCGCCGTACGCCGGCGAGCGCGGGGTGCGGCTCGGCCTGGAGCCACTGCACCCGATGCAGTGCGCGGACCGGTCGGTGCTGTCCACTGTGGACCAGGCACTGGCGATCGCGGCCGAGCACCCAGCCGAGCAGGTCGGCGTGATCGTGGACGAGTTCCACGTCTGGTGGGACCCGCGCATCGAGGAGTCGATCGCCGCGGCGGCGGGACGGATCGCCGGCTTCCACGTGTGCGACGTGCTGGTGCCGTTGCCCGACCCGCTGCTGGGCCGCGCCCTGCCGGGCCACGGCCCGATCGACCACCGCCACCTGCGCGCGCACGTCGAGGCGGCGGGGTACGCGGGACCGATCGAGGTCGAGGTGTTCAACGCGGAGCTGTGGTCCCGCCCGGGCTCGGAGGTCCTGGCGGAGACGATCACGGCGTTCGAGCACCACGTGGCCTGACCCCGCCCCGCCCGCCAAACGACAGGAATGAGTCATTCACGTCATCCGACGACATGAATGAGTCATTCACGGCACCGGGCCGCTGCGACATCCGAGCGACGCAAACCCAGGGCGGTCCATACCGCGGTACGCTTGGTCCGTCCAGCGGACTTGGGGAGGTCGCGCGATGACGATGGACCACCACGGCGACGAGGGCGCCGTCCGGAGTGTGCTGCGGGCCTTCGACCTGCTCGCCCTCTTCACCGAACACCGCCGGACCTGGGCGGTCAAGGACCTCACCGCGGCCAGCGGCCTCGCGAAGACCACCGTGCTGCGGCTCGTCGCCACCTGTGAACAGCGCGGGCTGCTCTGGACGCGGCCCGACGGGCGAATCACCGTCGGGCCCGGGATGCTGCGGTGGGCGCAGCTGGCGAACACCGCCTGGCAGCTGCCCGAGCCGGTGCGCCAAGTGTTGCGGGACCTCGCGCTCGAATGCCGGGAGACCGTCAACCTCTACGTCCGCAGCACCTCCGTGGTGGTCTGCGTGGCCCAGCAGGAGGGGCCGCTCGCCATCCGGCACGTCGGGCGGGTCGGGGACGAGCTGCCGCTCGGGTTCGGGGCCGCCGGGCGGGTGCTCGACGGCGCCGAGGGGGCCGCCGTCAGCCACGGGGAGCCGGAAGCCGGGGCGTCCAGCGTCGCCGTGCCGGTGCACGACGGGGACGGGCGGGTGCTCGCCGCGCTGGCCGTCACCGGTCCCAGCGGCCGGTTCGGGCCCGCCGAAGTCGCTGCGGTTACCGAAGCCGCCGCCGGTGGTTCGCGGCGGATATCGCAGATCGGCCTCGGCACCCGGACGGAATAGGCCACACTCGGCCGGAATCCGGCGAGCCGTTGGTTAGGCTTCCCGGCATGCCGAACCTGCTGGTGGTGGAAGACGACGCGGCGATCGGCAGCGTGCTCGAATCGACCCTGCGCCTGCACGGTTACCAGGTGTGCTGGCGGCGTGACGGGCGGACCGCCCAGCAGGCCGCGGAAGCCGGCGACTTCGACCTCGTCCTGCTCGACCTCGGCCTGCCCGACCTGGACGGCGTCGAGGTCTGCCGACGGCTGCGGAGCTCGCTGCCCGCCGCCGTGCTGGTCATCCTCACCGCCCGGCAGGAGGAAATGGACGTCGTCGTCGGCCTCGACGCCGGTGCCGACGACTACCTCACCAAGCCCATCCGGCTGGGCGAGCTGCTGGCCAGGGTGCGCGCGCACCTGCGCCGCGGCGCGCCCACCGGGGCCCGGCCGCCGGTGACCGTCGGCGAGCTGACCGTCGACATCGCCGGCCGCCGCGCCACCCTGCACGGCCGCGAAGTCGTGCTGCGCGCGAAGGAGTTCGACCTGCTCGCGCGGCTGGCCGAGCAGCCCGGCATCGCGGTCAGCCGCGAGACGCTGATGGCCGAGGTCTGGGACGCGCACTGGTACGGCTCGACCAAGACCCTCGACGTGCACATCGCGGCCGTGCGCCGCAAGCTCGCGTCGGTCGCCGGGCCGGACGCGGAGGTGCCCCGGATCGCCACCCTGCGCGGGCACGGCTACCGCCTGGAGGACCCAGCCCGGTCCGCGGCCGAAGGCTAGCCGTGCGCCGCCGGATCATCTCGCTGACCGTGCTCGCCGCGCTGGTCGCGACCGCTCTGTTCGCGCTGCCGCTCGGCATCGCGGTGATGCAGTACTACCGCGACGACACCAAGGCCGACCTGGAGCGGGCCGCGGACGCCGCCGCGCTCGCCGTCTCGGAAGACCTGAGCGCCGGCCGGACGCCGATCGTCCCGCCGTTCGACGAGGACGACGACGAGATCGGCGGCGAAGTCGGGGTCTACGGCCCGGACGCGCGGCTGCTCGCCGGGCACGGTCCCGCCGTCGGCGGCCCGATCGAGCACCGGGCGGCGAGCGCCGCCGTCGACGTCGTCATCGACCAGGAAGGCGACGAAGTCGTGCTGGCGGTCCCGGTGCTCAGCGGCTCCCGCGTGACCGGTGTGGTCCGCGCCGCGCTGCCGATGGCGGAACTGCGCTGGCGGGTGGTGCTGACCTGGCTCGGCATGGCCGGGCTCGCGGTCGCGGCGATCGGGGTGAGCTGGCTGCTGGCCCGGCGGTTCACGACCCGGCTGGTGCGGCCGCTGGAGGAGCTCGCCGCGGCCGCCGGACGGCTCGGCGACGGCGACTTCACCGCTCGCTCGCCCCGCCCCGGCATCGCCGAAATCGACCAGGTCGGCGAAGCGCTGGACGCCACGGCGGCCCGCATCGGCGAGACGCTGGAGCGGGAGCGCGCTTTCTCCGCGGAGGCGTCGCACCAGCTGCGCAACCCGCTGACTGGGCTGCGCCTGCAGCTCGAAGCCGCGCTGGAGACCCCGTCGGCGGATCCGTACGACGCGATCCGCGCCGGGATCGCCTCGACCGACCGGCTGGAACGCACCATCGAGGACCTCCTGGCGCTGGGCCGCGAACGCCGGGCCCCGCGCGCGGAGCTCGACCTCGACGCACTCCTCGACGAAATCCGCCAGGCCGGCGAGGGTCTGCTCGCCCCGCACGGGCGAGCGCTGCGGATCACCCGCCACGAACCGCCGCCCGCCCGGGTGGCGGCCGCGGCGGTCCGCCAGGTGCTCGGCGTCCTGCTGGACAACGCGGCGACGCACGGGCGCGGCACGGTCACCGTGGTGGCCCGCGACGCCGGTGACGCGCTGGCCATCGACGTCGCCGACGAGGGCCCGGACCTGGGCGAAACCGATCCGTTCGCGACCGCGCCGAGCGACCACGGGATCGGCCTGCGGCTGGCGCGCAGCCTCGCCGAGGCCGAAGGCGGCCGGCTCCGGTTGAGCCGGCCCGCGCCGCCGACGTTCACCCTGCTCCTGCCCGCGGCCGAGCAGAACGAATCGCCACGATCCGCGCCTGCTGTGCAATGAATCACCTGTGATTCATCTGTACGCGCAATGTTCCCCTGTTTTGCGGGCTGAAGACGGCAGATACGGTCGTCGGCATGACTCTGCGAGCCGCGACGGTGCGGCGGAAACCGGTCGCCGACCTCGTCGCCGAAGGTGATCATGGCACGTTGAAGCGATCGCTCGGCCTCGGCCAGCTCACCATGCTCAGCATCGGGGCGACGCTGGGCAGCGGGATCTTCGTCGTGCTCGGCGAAGCCGTCCCGGTGGCCGGGCCGGCGGTGGTGCTCTCGTTCGTGCTCGCCGGGATCACCGCGCTGTTCTCCGCGCTCTCCTACGCCGAGCTCGCCGGCATGATCCCGCTGTCGGGTTCGTCGTATTCCTACGCCTACGCCACCCTCGGCGAGCTCGTCGCCTGGGTCTGCGGCTGGTGCCTGATCCTCGAATACGGAGTTTCGGTGGCCTCGGTCGCCGTCGGCTGGGGGCAGTACCTTAACGAGCTGCTGCGGCTGACGTTCGGCTTCGCCATCCCGGACGCGCTGAGCCAGCCGCCGGGCTCGGGCGGGATCGTCAACGTGCCCGCCATCGTCGTGGTGCTGCTCGCGATGGTCCTGCTGCTGTCCGGCGCCAAAGAGAGCGCGCGGGCCAACACGATCATGGTCGCGGTCAAGATCGGCACGCTGGTGCTGTTCTGCGCGATCGCGTTCAGCGCGGTGCGGGCCGCGAACTTCACGCCGTTCCTGCCGCTCGGGCTGGCCGGGCTGAGCGCCGGCGGCGCCAAGCTCTTCTTCTCCTACATCGGGTTCGACGCCGCCTCGACGGCCGGTGAGGAGGCGAAGAACCCGCAGCGCGACCTCCCACGGGCGATCCTGCTGTCGCTCGCCATCGTCACCGTCCTGTACTGCCTGGTCGCCGTGGCCGCGGTCGGCGCGCTGCCGTGGCAGCAGTTCGACGGCCAGGAAGCCGCGCTGTCGCACGTCCTCGGCGTCGTGTCGGACAACCCGCTCTGGGCCGCGCTGCTGGCCGTCGGCGCGATCGTGGCCATCTCCAGCGTGGTGCTGACCGTCCTCTACGGACAGACGCGCATCCTGTTCGCGATGTCCCGCGACGGCCTGGTGCCGGGCGTCCTGTCCAAAGTAGACGCCAAGAGCGGCTCGCCGCGGGTGAACACCCTGGTGGTCTCCGGCTTCGTCGCCGTGCTGGCCGCGTTCATCCCGCTGGGCAAGCTGGCCGACGCGACCAGCATCGGCACGCTGTTCGCGTTCGGGCTGGTGAACGTCGCCGTCCTGCTGCTGCGCCGCCGCCAGCCCGACCGGCCGCGCTCGTTCCGCGTGCCGTTCTCGCCGGTGACGCCGGTGCTGGGCGTGCTGTGCTGCGCGTACATGATGCTCAGCCTCGACGGCGCCACCTGGGTCGTCTTCGGCGGCTGGATGGCGCTCGGTCTCGTGCTCTACTTCGGTTACGGGATCCGGAAGTCGAGGCTGGCATGAGGGTCGCGATCCACCAGGGGCCGTTCGAAGCCCTGCCCCGCGTCGACGCCGACCTCCTCGTCACCGCGGAGATGAGCACGACGGGCTACCACATCGGCGCGCGCACGCACGAACTCGCCGAACCCGCCGACGGACCCACCGCGGCCAGGATGGCCGCGGTGGCCAGGGAAACCGGGACCGCGCTCGCATACGGCTACCCGGAAACCGACGGCAAGCACGTCTACAACAGCGTCCAGCTCATCGATCCGGCCGGACGACGGACGAACTACCGCAAGACGCACCTGTTCGGCGACCTCGACAAGGCGTGGTTCACCCCGGGCGACGAGCCGGTCGTGCAGGCCGACGTCGCGGGCGTCCGGATCGGACTGCTGATCTGCTACGACATCGAATTCCCCGAGCTGGTGCGGGCGCACGCGCTCGCCGGCACCGAACTGCTGGTCGTGCCGACCGCGCTGATGAGCCCGTACGAGCTGGTCGCCGACACGCTCGTGCCCGCGCGGGCCTACGAAAGCCAGCTGTTCGTCGCCTACGCGAACCGCTGCGACACCGAGCGGGAGCTGACCTACTGCGGCCGCTCCTGTGTGGTCGCCCCGACCGGGGAAGTACTGGCGCGCGCCGGATCCGGGCCGGAGCTCGTGCACGCCGACGTCACGCGGGAAGCGCTGGCCGCGTCCCGCCTGGAGAACACCCACCTGGCCGACCGACGGCCCGAACTGTACCGGGGAACCACCGCATGACCTCCGCCGTCCCGACCGCGATCCACCACGAAGAACCGCCCGGCCGCCCGATCACGATGTTCGGCCCCGACTTCCCGTTCGCCTACGACGACCACCTCGCCCACCCGGCCGGGCTGGGCTCGGTCCCGGCGGAGCGGCACGGCACCGAGGTCGCGGTGATCGGCGGCGGCCTGTCCGGCATCGTCACCGCGTACGAGCTGATGAAGCTGGGCTTGCGGCCGGTCGTCTACGAAATCGCCGAGCTCGGCGGGCGGTTGCGGACCGTGCGCTTCCCCGGCTGCCCGGACGACGTCGTCGCGGAGATGGGCGCGATGCGCTTCCCACCCGCGTCGACCGCGCTGTACCACTACATCGACAAGGTCGGGCTCGAGACGACGCCGTTCCCCAACCCGCTCGCGCCCGGGACGCCGAGCACCGTCGTCGACCTGAAAGGACAGAGCCACTACGCGCGGACGCCCGCGGACCTGCCCGCCGTCTACGGCGAAGTCGCCGCCGCCTGGGACCGGACGCTCGCCGACCACGCGTCCTTCGCCGAGATGCAGACGGCGATCCGCGACCGGGACGCAAAGACGATCAAGCGGCTGTGGAACGAACTCGTGCCGCGGCTGGACAACCAGACGTTCTACGGCTTCCTGTGCGACTCGCCCGCGTTCGCCTCCTTCCGCCACCGCGAGATCTTCGGCCAGGTCGGCTTCGGCACCGGTGGCTGGGACACCGACTTCCCCAACTCCATCCTGGAAATCCTGCGCGTGGTCTACACCGGAGCCGACGACGAGCACCGCAGCATCGTCGGCGGCAGCCGGCAGCTGCCGTTGCGGCTGTGGGAGCACCAGCCGGAAGAGATCGCTTTCTGGCCGTCCGGCACGAGTCTCAGCTCGCTGCACGGCGGCCGCCCGCAACCCGGCGTCGCGCGGCTGCACCGGACCGCGCCGAACAACATCACGGTGACCGACACCGAGGGCCACATCCGCACGTTCCCCGCGGCGGTGTTCACCGCGCAGAGCTGGATGCTGCTGTCCCAGATCGAATGCGACGCCGAGCTGTTCCCGATCGACCACTGGACGGCGATCGAGCGCACGCACTACATGGCGTCGTCGAAGGTGTTCGTGCCGGTCGACCGGCCGTTCTGGCTGGACCGCGACCCGGTGACCGGCCGCGACGCGATGAGCATGACGCTCACCGACCGGATGCCGCGCGGCACCTACCTGCTCGGCGACGACCCGGCGGCGCCGGCGGTCATCTGCCTGTCGTACACGTGGGCCGACGACTCCCTGAAATGGCTGCCGCTCCCGGTGTCCGAGCGCGTCGAGGTGATGCTGCAGTCGCTGCGCGAGATCTACCCGGGCGTCGACGTCCGGCGGCACATCATCGGCGACCCGGTGACCGTGTCGTGGGAAGCGGAACCCCACTTCATGGGCGCGTTCAAGGCCAACCTGCCGGGGCACTACCGCTACCAGCACCGGCTGTTCACGCACTTCGTGCAGGAGCAGCTGGAGCCGCGCTACCGCGGCCTGTTCCTGGCGGGCGACGACGTCTCGTGGACGGCGGGCTGGGCCGAAGGCGCGGTGCAGACGGCGCTCAACGCGGTGTGGGGCGTGCTCAACCACTTCGGCGGCACCACCGATCCGGCGAACCCCGGCCCGGGAGACGTCTTCGCCGACCTCGCCCCGATCACGCTCCCGGACTGAGCGTGCCCCGATCGTGGCACCGGGTCCGGCATCGTGCGGACCGAGCTGCCCGGCGCAACCGCCCGTGCGACGATGGGGCCATGACCACCGAGCCGGCGCCGAGATGGCGAAGACTGGAACCGGACGAACGGAAGGAGCAGATCTACGCCTGCGCCGCGCGGCTGTTCGGTGAACGCCCCTACTCCGAAGTGTCCACTTCGGACATCGCCGCGGCGGCGGGTGTCGCGCGGGGGCTGATCAACCACTACTTCGGCACGAAACGCGAACTGTACCTGGAAATCATCCGGCGCGCGCTGACCGTGCCGCGGCTGGCCGTCGAGATCCTGCCGGACGGGCCGCTCGAACTGCGGGCCGACGTCGCCATCGAGTGGTTCCTCGACATGGTCACCAGCCAGGAGCGGATGTGGCTGGCCGCGATCGCGCCCGAGGGCATCGGGCGCGACCTCGAGGTGGAACGGATCCTCGAAGAAGCCGACCGCGAGTCCGCCGACCGCGTGCTCGAGGCCGTCGGGCTGTCCAGCGAAAGCGACCACGGGCCCGAACTGAACGCGCTCGTCCGCGCGTTCGGCGGGATGGTGAAGGCGGCGGGCCGGGAGTGGCTCGTGCGCGGGTCGCTGACGCGGGAGCAGGTGCACCTGCTGCTGTCGAAGTCGCTCGTGACGCTGGTCGGCGAAATCTTCCCGGCGATACAGGGGGTGCCGTCGCACGACGGGCCGCCGTCGCCGCGCCAGGGCGGTCGCGAATAGACCGAAGCCCCCGACGCCACGAGGGGGAGGAGGGCGCCGGGGGCTTCGGGTCGATGGGCGAACCACCGACGCGGTTCCACGGTACGCCGGGGCGCTGTCAAGTCGCTGTCAACCCTCAGCTGTCCGCTTCGCGAAGTTCGGCCAGGCGGTGGGCGAGGCCGTCGAGGCACCGGCCGACCGCGTAGTCGTAGAGCTGGGCGTAGTAGCCCGCGGCCAGGTCGGGGTCGCCCATCAGGTCGTGCATCGCGTTGCCGAGCTCGGCCATGCCCGGCAGGTCGGTGCGCTGGCGGTAGGTCGCGTACTCCTCGGTGTTGTCGATCCGCAGGGCGAGCGCGCCGTCGCGGTCGTCCTCCATCGCGACGAACTGGCACGCGGTCATCAGCAGCAGGTTGTAGGCGAGCACGCTCTCCCGGCCGAACCCGGCCTGGAGCAGCACGCCGATGCCGGCGTCGATGCTGCGCGTGGCCGCCTGGACCGACGGGCCGAACAGCGCCAGCCGCCGCGCGCAGCCCGGGTAGGTCCGCAGCAGGGCGCGCAGGCCGGCCAGCAGCTCGGTGAACCACTCCGCCCACGGCAGCCGTTCCTCCGGCAGCTCCAGCAGGCCGACGACCCGGTCGACGACGGCGTTCACCACGGCGTCGCGGTCGCCGACGTGGTGGTAGATCACCGCCGGATAGGCCTCGACGGCGCGGGCGAGCTCCCGCAGTGTCCAGTTGTCGAGGCCGCGCTGGGCGGTCAGTTCCGTGGCCGCGGCGATGATGCGGTCGGCCGTGAGCGCCGGCAGACCTGCCGCGGCCCGTGACCGGGGGCGCTGGCCAGTGCCCGAGGATGAGGGAGGCATGGGGCGTAACGGTAACCGCACAGCCCGTGCCGGTGCCAGCTTCGGTTGCGTGAGGCAGGATCGGGGTATGCCACGCGCACAGGCCAACGGGCTCGAGCTCGAGTACGACACGTTCGGCGACCCGGCGGCCCCGCCGCTGGTACTGGTGATGGGCCTCGGCGCCCAGATGGTCACCTGGGAGGACGACTTCTGCGAGCTGCTGGCCGGCCGCGGGTTCTTCGTCGTGCGGTACGACAACCGGGACGTCGGGCTCTCGACCTGGCTCGACCACCTGCCCGCGCCGGACCTGGCCGCGCTCGCCGCGGGCGACCTGACGACGGCGCCGTACCTGCTGTCCGACCTGGCCGACGACGCCGTCGGACTGTTCGACGCGCTCGGCATCGGACGCGCGCACGTCGTCGGCGCGTCGATGGGCGGGATGGTCGTGCAGCAGCTGGCCATCGACCACCCGGACCGGCTGCTGTCCGTCACGTCCATCATGTCGACCACCGGCGACCCCAGCGTCGGCCAGGCCGAGCCGTGGGCGCTCGGGCTGCTGGCGCGCCCGCCGGCGTCGACCCGCGAGCAGGCGCTCGCCGACAGCGTCGAGGGCTACCGGCGGCTCGGCTCCCCCGGCTACCCGGACGACGAGGCGTTCCTGCTGGCCAAGGCCACATTGCACTACGACCGCGCCCGCCACCCGGTGGGCACGCTCCGCCACGCGGCGGCGGTCGTGGCCTCCGGCGACCGCACGGCGGGCCTGCGCGAAGTGCGGCTGCCCGCCCTGGTCGTCCACGGCGACGCCGACCCGCTGATCGACGTCAGCGGCGGCAAGGCGACGGCGGCGGCGATCCCGGGCGCGGAGCTGCTCGTCATCCCGGGCATGGGCCACAACCTGCCGCGCGCGGTCTGGCCGGAGATCGCCGAAGCGATCGGGCGCGTGACGGGTCAATAGCGCGTCAAGATCCCGGGCCGGGGTGTAGGGAATGTGTCCTGGCTCATGTTCTCGCGGAGCGCCGGCGGTCTTACTGGACGCATGAGTGGTGGCTTCGGGTTCCCGTTCGGGTGCGTGGCCGCGGTCGTCGCGGTGGTGCTGGCGGACGCCGCGGGCGCGACGCGGTTCCCGTGGTACGCGCTGGTGACGCTGGGTCTGGTGGTGCTGCTGACGGCGTACTGGAGCACGGTGCCCGCCGCGATCGGGGTCGCGGCGGTGGCGTGGGCGCTCGATTCGGGATTCGTGCTCGGCCGCGCCGGCGAGCTGGTGTTCGGTGGAGCGTCGGCGCTGGCGGCGGGCGTGCTCGCCGCGGCACTCGCGGTGGGAGCGGTGGCCCGGGTGCGGCCGGCGCCGGTGCGGGTGCCGGCCCCGCGCCGTCCGGCGGAGGTCCCGGCCCACCGGCCGCACCTGACCCGGGCGGGCTAGCCGCCGATCGACGTGGCCACCAGGGCGCCGATGTTGCGCATGCCGGTCGCGTTGGGGTGCAGCGGGGCCGCGACCGCGGTCGGGATCACGCTCTCGAACCACTTCACGCCCGGCAGCTTGCACACGTCGTGCCCGATCGACGCCGTCCGGACGTCGACGTACCGCGCGTTGTGCGCCGCCGCCTGGCGGGCCAGGGCCGCGTTCGTCTTGTCGATGCTGCCTTGGATGTAGTTCGCGTCACGGGGGGTCAGTGGCGCGATCGGCCAGCACCCGTTGCGCGGCAGGTACGTGCCGTAGCCGGCGACGAAAACGGCCGCGTTCGGTGCCTTCTGGTGGATCGCCTCCAGCAGCGCGCCCCACGTCGGCTCGAACGCCGCGATCTTCTCGGCCAGCTGGTCGTGGCCGCCGGCCGTGAAGCGGTCGACGCAGTCCGGGGTGATGCCGGGGAGCAGGTTGATGCAGCTGGTCGCGGCGCCGACCAGGCCGACGTCGTTGCCGCCGATGGTCACCGTGACCGTCCCCGTGGCCGCGCCGAGCGCGCTCAGCTGCGGCGGGACCGCGCCGGTCTCCGTCGACTGCGGTGCGTACATGTCCGCGGTCGTCGCCCCGGAGCACGTGACGTCCTTGAGCGGGACGCCGAGCCGTGAAGCGGCGACGTGCGGGTAGTTCGCGAGTGACCGCAGGCAGCCCGGGGACGAGAGGTCCGGGGGCAGGATGAGCGGGCCGGCCGCCGCCGAGTCCCCGAGAGCCACGTACTCACCGCTCGCGGCGGCCGCGGTGCCCGCCGTCGTGAGCGTCAGCGCGGTGACCAAGATCGTGATGAACGCCGTTGTCCGCACTCGCACGCCGTCCTCCTTGACGTTGTGCCGATGACTGGTCTCCGTGACACCATCGGCACCGCGGGTGGCCGCATTGACTGGGAATCCGGGCAGAGAACGAGGGGATCGGTTGTGACGGAGCACAAAACCGGCGCGGATCTGGCCCTCGGCGGGCAGCGGGTGCACGAGCGGCTCACCCGCGACGAGCCCGAACTGATCGCCCGGGTGCTGGCGCGCATCCAGGCCGAGGTCGCGGACTACCGGCGGCTGCCGGTGGAGGAGCTGGCCGGCGACATCGCGGGCATCACCCGGCAGGCCGTGCGGGCGTTCGCGCGGTGCCTGCGCGAGGACCGCGAGCTCGACGACGCCGAGCTGCGGCAGATCGGCGCGTCCGCGGTGCGCCGGGCCGAGGAGGGCTTCCCGCTGGAAGCCGTGCTGAACGCCTACCACGCCGGCGCGCGGGAGATCTTCGCCGTCGGCTCGGCCGAAGCGGGCGGCGCGGACGTCGCCGACCTCCTCGAAGTGGCCGACCGGGTGCTGACCTGGGTCGGCACCGTCACCGGCGCGGTCACCCGCGGCTACCTCGAAGAGCTGCGCACGAAGGTCGGGCAGGAGCACACCGCGCGGCGCACGCTGCTGTCGGTGCTGGCCGACGGCGGCCCGGTCGACGTCGTCGCCCGCAGCGCCGGGATCACGCTGCCGGCGCGGTACCTGGTGCTGAGCGTCGAGCTCGGGCCGCACGCCGACGAGGCCACGCCGGGGGTGGACGCCGAAATCGCCGTCCGCCGCAAGCTGCGCCGGTTCCTCGCGGCGTTCGAACACGCCTGCGGCGACGGCGTGCTGGCGTCCCTCGACGGTCCGGGCGGGCTGGTCCTGCTCCCGCTCACCGGGCGGCTGGCGGAGCTCGAGGGCCGGCACGCGGTCCTCGACGCGGCCGGGCGCGCGGCGGGCGTCGACGTGCTCGCGGCGGCCGAAACGGCGGCACCGCCGGAGGTCCGGGAGGTGGCCGGGCAGACCGCGGAGGTGCTGGACGTACTGCGCTGGTTCGGCCGCGAGCCGGGCCTCTACCGCCTCGACGACGTCCTGGTGGAGTACCAGCTGACCCGCCCGGGCGCCGCGCGGGACCGCCTGGCCGCGGTGCTCGCCCCGCTGGACGCGCACCCGGAGCTGCTGGAGACGCTCTCGGCGTACCTCGAGCTGGACACGAACCGCCGTCGCACGGCCACCCGCCTGCACGTCCACCCGAACACCGTCGACTACCGCCTGCGGAAGGTCCGCGACCTGACGGGCATCGACCCCCTCCACCCGGCCGGCCTGCCGCGCATCATCGCGGCCCTCGCCGCCCGCCGGGCGTCGTCGACCCGATGATCAGGGGGCGAAGTCCCAGCGGGAGGCGCCGTAGGGCTCGGCGCCGGCGACGCCGATCGCCCGGTGCAGCGTGAGCCGGTACAGGAACCACGGCGCGGGTCCGGCGCTCGGCGCCATGAACGACGCGTCGAAGCCGCCTTCGTACACCGTCGCGGGCCAGCCGCCTTCGCGGTAGACGGCCGCCACGGGCTCGAGGGTGGCGGGGTCGGCGACGGGCTCGGCCTCGCCCTCCATCGTGAGGTCGAGACCCTTCAGCCGCACCGAGACGCTGCACGCCGGGTTCGCCGCGAGGTTGCGGGCCCGGCGCGTGCCGGGCCCGCTCACGAAGTACAGGGCGTCGTCGACCCAGATCGCGCCGACGCCGGCGGCGTGCGGGCGGCCGTCGGGGCGGACGGTCCCGACGAAGAACGTCAGGTCCTCCTTGGGGGTCTGGGTGGCGAGGAGGTCGCGCGCCCTGCTCCACGGCAGCGCCGGGGAGCCGTTCCGGTCGAGGTTCTTGGTCTTCGTCGGTTCGCTCATGCCTACGCGTCGAACGGGACGACGGCGGATCGACACGCGGCGAGGGTTTTCGCGCCACCGGGGTCGTCGTCCGAGGTCGCGGGCACGATCGCCAGCTCGTCGATCCCGGCCGCCGCGTACTCGGCGGCCTTCGCGGCGATCTCCCCCGGCGAACCCAGCAACCCGACGACGGCGATGGCCTCGACGGGCACCGCGGCGAGCAGCTCACGCGGGTGCGGCCGGGTGCGCGCGAAGTCGACGAGGTCACCGAAGCCCGCCGCGCGGAACATCTCGCCGTACCCGGGCGCCGCCAGGTACCCGACCACGCCGCGACGCAGCTGTTCGAGCGACGCCGCGTCCGGGTCCACCGCGCCGACCACCCACGCGGCCACCGGCGGCGGCGCCACCCCGGCCCGCGAAGCCGCCTCACGAAGACCGCGCACCAGAGCTCCGGCCGCGGCCGGGCTGACCAGGTTGACCACCATCCGGTCGGCGTGCCGCGCGGCGACGTCGAGCGCCCGCGGGCCGAACGCGGCGATCGTCAGCGGCGATTTCGGCGCGGCGAGGCGCAACCGGTACCCCCGCGACCCCACCACCGAGCCGTCCACAGTGGACTTTTCGCCGGAAACCAGCTGCCGCACGGCGATCGCGGACTCTTCGAGCGCGGTCGCCGCGCGCGCCCGGGATCGCCCGTGCCAGCCGCGCACCACGACGTCACTGGACGTGCCGAGCGCGACCCCCGTCGGCCGGCCGGTCAGCGCCGCCACCGACGCGACCCCCATCGCGATCGTCGCCGGGTCCCGCACGGTCACCGCGAGCGGCCCGAACGTCAGCGAGAGCGAAGAAGTCGCCGCACCGATCGCCGTCCCCAGCGCGAACGCGTCCCACGTCGCCATCTCGCCGATCCACAGCTCCGGGTACCCGGCGGCCTCGGCGGCGCGCGCGGTTTCCAGCGCCTCTTCCGGCGGGCGGTCCTGCCAGAGCCCCAGCGACACGGAAAGCCTCACGCGGTGACCACCATCGTGACCACGGTGGTGAACGAGCCGCCGACGTTGAGCGTCAACGCCGTCCGTGCGCCCTCGACCTGTGTCTCGCCCGCTTTCCCGGTCACCTGCCGGGAAACGTCGTGCAGCATCCGGACGCCGGTGGCGCCGACCGGGTGGCCGAGGCCGATGAGGCCGCCGCCGGGGTTGATCCCGGCCGCGTCGAGGCCGCCCTCGGCGATGAACCGGCCGCCGTCCCCGGGCGGGGCCGCACCCAGGTGCTCCAGCGCGACCAGCCCGGTGATGGTGAAGCAGTCGTGCAGCTCGACGACGTCGAGCGCGTCCGGCCCGGCCACGCCCGCGCGCTCGTAGGCGTCGACGACCGCGCCGCGCAGGTGCGGGAACAGGTACTCGGTACCCGCGGAAAGCTTTTCGGCCAGGCCGATGTGGGACGTGCGGTGCCCGAACCCCGCGATCCGCGGGAACCCGCCGCCGAGCCGCTCGGCGAACGCGGGTGAGGCCAGCACGACCGCCGCGGCGCCGTCGGTGATCCGGCCGCAGTCCTGCTTGCGCAGCCGGCCTTCGATGACCGGGTTCAGCTCGTCGTCGGGCCCGAAGGCACCGCCGGGGAACCGCCAGTCGCGGGCCTGGGCGAGCGGATTCCTTGTCGCACGGTCGAAAGCGTGCGCCGCGAACTGCCCGAGGTGCTCGGGATCGAGCCCGTACCGCTCGTCGTACGCGGAAGCGACGTCGGCGAAGAGCGCGGGCCACGGGAACTTCGCGCCGACGGCCTCGTGCCCGGCCCACGCGGCGGACCCGAGGTGCTCGGCCGCGCGCTGCCCGTCGACGTTGCGCATCAGCTCGACGCCGACGACCAGCGCGAGGTCGTAGCGACCCGCCTCGATGTCGGCGCACGCGGCGAGCACCGCGGTGCTGCCGGACGCGCACGCGGCTTCGTGCCGGGTCGACGGGACGCCGTCCAGCTCCGGGACGGCGGCCACCAGCAGCCCGCCGAGCTGGGCCTGCCCGGTGAACAGCTCGGCGGCGAGGTTCCCGACGTGCGCGACCTCGACGTCTTCGGGCACGACCCCGGCGTCGGCGAGGGCGGCGGGCACGACCTCGGCCAACAGCTCGAGGATCCCGCGCCCCTCCTTCGCGAAGTTGCGCGCGAAATCGGTCTGCGCCCCGCCCAGCACGAACACCGTCATGGCCTCACTCCAGACTTTCCCGCAGCTTCCGCTTCAGGATCTTCCCCACCGGGTTGCGGGGCAAGGCGTCGGCGTACTCGAGCCGTTCCGGCAGCTTGAACGCGGCCACCTTCCGCTCTCGCAGGTACGCGACCAGCTCCTCGAGCGACGGCTTCCGCGCGCCCGGCACGACGACCGCGCACACCCGCTCCCCCATGGCGTCGTCCGGCACGCCGATCACACCGACGTCGGCGACGTCCGGGTGCCCGGCCAGCAGGCCCTCGACCTCGGCGGGCGAGATGTTCATCCCGCCGCGGATGACCAGGTCCTTCGTCCGGTCGACGTACTTCAGGAACTCGCCGCGCGCACCGGCGATCTCGAAGACGTCACCGGTGCGGAAGTGCCCGTCGTCGTCGAAGGACGACGTGTCCAGCGGTTCGCCCACTGACGTCAGATAGCCGGCGAACACCGTCGGCCCGGCGATGTGCAGCTCACCGGGCCGCCCGGGCTCGGTCACCTGCTCGCCGGTGACCGGGTCGTGCAGCCGCACCGACGTCCAGCCGGCGACGGGCGTCGACCAGCTGACGCCGGCGGCGTAGTTCGGGAAGTAGCTCGCTCGCTGGTCCGGGTCCGGGATGTCGACCGGGCCGGACAGCAGCGCGGTGCCTTCGTTGGAGCCGAAGAAGTTGATGATGTCGATGCCGTACCGCTCGGCCCAGGTGCGCACGAGCCACGGCGACAGCGGCGCCGAGCCGGAGCCGATCTTGCGCAGCGCCGAGATGTCCACTCCGGACAGGATCTTCTCGTTGTGCAGCAACATGGTGAGCAACGCCGGTGGCGCGAGCGTGTACGTCACGCGTTCGGCGGCCAGCTGCCCCAGGAACACCGGGAGGTCGAACGGGTGGTGCGGGACGAACACGGCGCCGGTCAGCAGCCAGGGCAGGAACATCCCGCCGATGCCCGCCATGTTCGTCATCGGGAACGGCGAGAGCAGGACGTCGTCGCGGGTGATCCCCGCGGCCTGGACGCAGCCGCCCGCCGTCGCGAGCCAGTCGCCGTGGCAGCGCGGGACCGCTTTCGGCTCGGCTTCGGTGCCGGACGTCCAGCAGATCGTCACGCAGTCGTTGACGTCGGTGTCGAGCGTGGACAGATATGCGTCCAACGTGGAGCGATCGGACAGTGGTTCTTCGGGCCAGGCCAGGGCGCCGGCCGGTTCGTCGTCCCCCCGGGCGACGACGAACCGGACCGACGGCGCCGCAGCGCCGATGAGCCCAAGGGCCGCCCCGGCGAGCTCGTGCTCGCCGTATCTGGAAGCGGTCACCACGGCGACAGCTCCGGTGCGCCGGCACATCGGACCCGTCTCGTGCTCCCGGTAGGACACCGGGAACGGGGTGACCACCGCACCGATCCGCACGATCGCGAGGAACGCCTGGACCAGGGCCGAGCAGTTCGGCAGCTGCACGGCCACGACGTCACCTGCTCGCACCCCTCTGGCGAGCAGGAACGCGGCCAGGACGTCGACGCGTTCGTCGAGCCGGTTCCAGGTCCACCGCACCGGGTCGCGTCCGACCAGTGCGGTGGTGTTCGGTGGATCGACCAGCGCGAGACCCTCCGGGTCGGCACTGACCCGCTCCTTCACGAGCCGGTCGATCGTCTCCGCACTCCACCATCCCCGCGTCCGGAAGTCCCGGGCGCGACCCTCTCGATGGCATCTCATGAACGGAGGTTTTCCAGCTGGTCCGCCCGGACCCAGGTCGCGTGAAAACCGAGCGGAACCCGCTGGGGCAACAGGACCCTGGCCACGGGTCCGGCAGCGAGATCGGCGGCGTCGAAGATGTCCAGTTCCGAGCGTCCCTCGCGCTCGTCCTGCACGAACGTCACCAGATGACCGTCCGCCGAATCGGCGGCCGCTCCTTCGCGGGGTGCGAACGGAGCCTCACTGCCCCACCGGCCGGGACCGAACCGGTATTCGGTCTTTGCGCCGGCAAGATTGTCGTAGCGCACCAGCCCGTCGAACTTCAGCGTCGACTCGGGCGAGATGTGCACCGCGTAGGAGTACCGGTTCCGCCGTCCGACGCCGCGGGCGTCGACGGTCGGGAACTCGGTGTTGGCGTCGTCGAGCGGCTCTTCGTGGCACGCGCCGGTCCGCAGGTCGAAGCGGTAGCGGTGCAGCTGGGCGTCGAGCCGCAGGTAGGAAAGCATCTTCGCGAGCGGGGTGTGCGCGTCGGCGCGCGGCGCGGGCTTGCGCACCCGGCAGACGTCGAGGACGACCTCGTCGCCCTGCTCCCAGGCGTTGACGACGTGGTAGATGTAGCACGGGCTCGCTTCGAACCAGCGGATCTGGCTACCGTTCCCGTAGCGTGGCATGACGCCGAAGCGGCTCGGCATCGAGCGGTCGAAGTGCAGCTTGTGCCGCCCCTGCTTCGCCGCTTGCAGGTCCTGGACCAGCGGCAGGTCCATCAGCACGGCGTAGCGCTCGGTGATGGCCATGTCGTGCGGCAGGCGCGGGCCGGGCAGCTCGATCTCGGTGGTGTTCACGACCTTGCCGTCCGCGCTGATCACGCCGTAGCGCAGGTACGGCGGGCGCGGGCCGTAGTCGAACCAGAACAGCTCGCCGGTGGCCTCGTCCACCTTGGGGTGGGCCATCATGTCGCCGACCAGCGTGCCGAGGAAGTCGTCGGCACCCAGCGTCTCCAGCGAGAGCGGGTCGACGCCGTACGGCGAGCCGCACAGGTACCAGGTGGCGAGGATCCGGCCGCGGTGGAAGACGACGTCGGTGTTGGCGTTGTCCTTGAGGCCGAGGCCGTGCGCGTTGCCGAACGGGTTGTTCGCCGGGTTCTCCATGACGCCGGTCCAGAGGCCCTTGCCGGCCGCGGACTCGGCCTCGAAGGCCTTCGTGCGGACCCAGCGGTTGCGGTAGCGCGCCTTGCCGTTCTCCAGGTGGACGGCGTGGATCATGCCGTCGCCGTCGAACCAGTGGTAGCGGCCTTCCGGGGCGAACCGCGGGTTGGGGCCGTTGCGCAGGTAGACGCCGTTGAGGTCCTTCGGGATCTCACCGATGACCTGCAGGTCTTCGGCGTCGATCTCTTCGCTGACCGGGGCGTAGACGCCGAGCAGGTAAGGGTTGGGCTCCTCGGCCGCGTCCGCCGCACGGGCCACCATCAGCGGCTGTTCGGAGGTGCTGGTCATCGGGCTGCTCCCTGGCTCTCGGGCTCACCGCGCTGGCTGATGGGGACGAGACTATGATTTGTGTAGTCAGGTGTCAATAGGCTTCTTTTGGTGTAGTCAGGTGTACGCTGAGGCCGCTACTTAGCAAGGGGGAAGTTCGGTGACCGAGGCGACCGCACACCGCGTCCGGCCGGCGGGGGATCCGCTCCGCAGAGCACTGGAGCTGGTCGGCGACCAGTGGACCCTGCTCATCCTGCAGAGCCTGTTCCTGCGCTTCCGGCGCTACGAAGAGCTGCGGCTGCGCCTGGGCATCTCGCCGACGGCGCTGTCCGGGCGGCTGCGGGACATGGTCGAGGCGGGCATGCTCACGCGCGTCCCCTACCGCGACGCGCGCCGCACGCGGCACGAGTACCGGCTCACCGAGCGCGGCCTGGAGCTGTGGCCGCTGCTGATTTCGATCTGGGCCTGGGAGCGCGAGTGGGTCGAAGGCCGCCGCGAGGTGCTGCCGACGCTGATCCACCTCGACTGCGAGCTGGCTACATCAGCGCCGCTCGGGTGCGCGGCCTGCGGGCGCCGGGTCGACGCCCGTGACGTGCGGGCTTCGCGCCTGGACAGCACGGGGGTCGCGGCCGCGACGGCGTCCAAGCGCTTCCGCCGCAAGGACGCCGAGTCGCTGGCCGGCGACCCGATGATGTTCTTCCCCGACACGATGGAGCTGCTCGGCGACCGCTGGTCGACCGGCCTGCTGGTGTCGGCGCTGCTCGGCTGCCGGCACTTCTCGGAGTTCGAGCGCGAGCTGGGGATCGGGCCGAGCGTGCTCTCGGGCCGGCTGAGCAAGCTCGTCGAGGTCGGCGTGCTGCGGACCGGGACGGCGAAGACCCGCACGGACGCGCGCGACTACCGCCTGACCGCGAAGGGGCTGGCGTTCTTCCCGGCGCTGGCGTTCATCGCGGAGTGGTCGCGCGGCTTCGAGGTCACGGGCCAGGAGCCGGACATCACACTGCACCACGTCGAATGCGGCAACCGGCTGCAGCCGATCCTGCTGTGCGACCACTGCGGCCGCCCCCTGACGCGCAAATCGGTGCAGTTCGGCGGAGTTCCGTCCCCGAAACGCTGAAATCGACTCGCCAAGCGGGTGCGCGGCTGACAGGCTGGAGCGGTCACACGTCGTCGTTTTCGGAGGTAGTCATGAGTGAACCGACCCCGTCGCCCAGCGGCGAGGAGGACGACGTCAAGCGCAAGTTCCGCGAGGCGCTGGAACGCAAGCAGGCCCACGCCCGCTCCGGCGCGTCCCACGAGAACGGCGGCGGCAAGAACCAGCACGCCCACGGCCCGGCGGCGAACAAGCGGACGTTCCGCCGCAAGAGCGGCTGAGTCTTCTTCTTCGAAGGCCCCCACCTCGCTTGGTGGGGGCCTTCGCCGTGTCTACGGGACGAACGAGCCCAGGTGGTCGAGGACCACGAACGCGCTCGCCGGGCTCGCCGCCGCGACGGCTTTCCGCAGTGCCTCGAGGCCGCCCGCGTCCTTGACCTGGCCGAGCGGCAGGTCGAAGTCGTCCCAGTGCGTTGGCGCCACGTACCGCGGATTGCCCAGGACGCGCAGCAGGCGCGGGACGTACTGCGTCACCTTCGCGCCGCCCGCCGGGAGGCACACGACGTCCGGGCGCAGGCCCGCCAGCTCGGACTCGACGTAGTTCGAGCCGCCGAAGTTCAGCACGCTCGCGCCGGCGCCGGTCACCTGGTAGGCCAGCGTGCCGCCCTCGACCAAGTCCTCGATCACGCGCGGCCGGTCGCGGCGGGATAGAGGCCGTGAACCCGGGAACGGGACCCGCGCCCGGTCGCCGGTCGCCGAGTGCAGTGAGCGCAGGACGCGGATCGAGTAGCCGTCGAACGTCAGGTCCTCGCCGCCGCTCGCGACCGCCAGCTGGTCCTCCGGTGCGCCCAAGGCGGCCATGAGACTCAAATGGGTCTCGGTGCCGATGACCGTCGCCCCGGTGCGTTCGGCCAGGTAGGGGACGTCGGTGAGGTGGTCGTAGTGGCCGTGGGTGACGAGGATGTGGTCCGCCCTCAGTTCGCCGCGGTCGAGGAAGCCGTCGATCAGCGCGCGGTTCACCGACAGCGGCGTCTTCGGGTCGGCGCCCGCCGGGGTGTACGTCCCGGTCTTGAACCGCGTCAGCCACGGGTCGACGAGGATCGTCTTCGCCCCGGCCCGGATCTCCCACCCGTTGTTCCCCCACCAGCGAACCGTCAGTTGCGATGAGCCGGTGCTCGCGGCCGCCGGTCCGGCGCCCGCCATGATGGCCGCCGCCGCGGCCCCCGCGCCGAACAGCCCGCGCCTGGTGAATCCCATGTCCATACCGGACACCCGACCACGGACGGCGGACCGCTGTCCAAGATCGATCCGTCGGCATGTCGATAGGTGGACGGCTATCGTCGCAGCGTGGACCACCTCCGTTCGCTGCGGTACTTCCTCGTCGTCGCCGACGAACTCCACTTCGGCCGCGCGGCCGAGCGGCTCGGGATCGCGCAGCCGCCGTTGAGCCAGCGCGTCAAACGGCTGGAAGCCGAGCTCGGCGCGAAGCTGTTCGACCGCGGCCGCCGCGTCACGCTCACCGAGGCCGGCGAAGTCCTGCGCGCCGAAGCCCGCGAGCTGCTTTCCCGCTGGGACCGGATGACGTCGCTGGTCGTGAAGGCCGACCGCGGCGAGCTCGACGCGGTGCGCGCGGGCGTCCCGCCGGAGCTGCCCGGGCCGGTCCTCGCCGCGATCCTGACGGCGTTCGCCGCGCGGTACCCGGCCGTCCGGCTGGACCTGCAGGAGCTGACGACCGCCGAACAGACCCGGCTGCTCGCCGACCGGCAGCTCGACGTGGGCCTGCTCCAGCTGCCGGTCGACGTGGTCGACCTGGAGCTCGGCCCGGCCATCGACACGCCGCTGGGCGTGGTCCTCCCCCGGGATTCGCCGCTGGCCCGCCGCGCCCCGCTGACACTGGCCGACCTCGCGGGCGAAGGCCTGGTCCACGCTCCCCGCGCGGCGGCCCCGGGCAGCTACGACGCCCTCCTGCGCACGTGCTGGGACCACGGCTTCCGCCCGGCGGCGATCCACCACGCGCGCAACCCGGAGTTCGCGTTGGGCCTGGTGCTGGCCGGTCACGGCGTCGCGTTCGAGCCGGGCCCGCGCAAGGAGCCGCGCGTGGTGTGGCGGCCGCTGGAGGGCGAGGTGCTGCGTTCGCGGATGGCGTTCGCGTGGCCCCCGTCGAGCCCGCACCCGCAGGCACCGAAGCTGGCGGAGCTCGCGGCCGGCGTCCTCGGCGGCGACGGGGTGTCGCGGATCGTGCCCCCGGCCCCAGCCGGCGCGCGCCCCTGGGACGTGTTCTACGACCGCCAGTGAAAAAGCCTCGTGAGTGTTTAGTCGGGTTCTAACCCGACTAAACACTCACGACCCGCGCAGGTGCGAGACTGCCGCCCTCGCTGCGTCGCCGATGGCGCGGTCGATGTCCGGACGGCGCAGCGTCTCCGCCCCGCCCACTGTGAACACCGCGATCGCGTACGAGACCCCGTCCGGGTAGGTCGCCACCCCGATCTCGTTCCGGATCCCCGGCATCGTGCCCGTCTTGCCCGCCACCGCGACCTCCGGCGGGAACCCCGCCGTCAGCCGGTGCCAGCTGACCTGGGCCGACATCCACTCGCGCACCGGCGCGCCCGCCGGATCGGCCCAGATCGCCGCCAGGAGGGTGGTCATCTCGCGCGGGGTGCTCGCCGAAGTCCGCGACGGGTCGAAAGCCCGCAGCGGACGACCCGCCTCGGTGTCCTCGATGATCGTGCGCAGCACATCCCGCGGCGCGCCGATGACCGACGTCCGCGTGAGGCCCAGCTCGGCCAGCAGTGAGCGCACGTTCGCCACGCCCACGCGGTCGAAGAGCAGGTCCGCCGCGGTGTTGTCCGACACCGAAAGAGCCAGCCGGGCCGCGTCGCGCAGGCTGTACGAGACGTCGTCCGCGAAGCCCGCCGAGCCGGTGCCGCCCAGGCGGTCCGCGGCGGACGCGCGCACCCGGTCCGTGGGGTCGAGCAGTCCCGCCGCGACCTGCCGGGCGAACTCGAACGCCAGCGGCACCTTCACCACCGACGCCAGCACGACCGGCGAATCGGCGCCTACACCGGTACCGGCGGCGGAATCGAGACGGCGGGCGTGCAGGAACCCCTGCACGCCCGCCGTCGCGAAGATCTCTTCGGGAGTCGGACTCACCCGGCCATGATGGACCGCAGCCTGCCGATCTCCGTCATGCGCCGCTCCGCGAGCCGGTCCGCCGCCGTCGCCGGGGGCACGCCCTCGGTCTCGGCCAGCTTGAACACGGCCTTCGTCGTGTCGAAGATGGCGGTCGTCTTGCGCTTGGCGCGGTCGAAGTCGAAGCCGTGGCGCTCGTCGTCGACCTGGATGACGCCGCCGGCGTTGACCAGGTAGTCCGGCGCGTACAGGATGCCGCGGTCGGCCAGCTGCTTGTCGATGCCGGGGTGCGCGAGCTGGTTGTTCGCCGCGCCGCAGACGACCTGGGCGCTCAGCAGCGCGACCGTCTCGTCGTTGAGCGCGCCGCCGAGGGCGCACGGGGCGAAGACGTCCAGCTCGGTGCGCAGCAGGGCGTCCACATCGGACACCACCCGGATGTCCGGGTAGATCGACTTGGTGCGCTCGATCGCCGGTGCCCACACGTCGGTGATCGTCACCTGCGCGCCGGCCGCCACCAGGTGCCCGACCAGGATGTGCCCGACCTTGCCGACGCCGGCCACGCCAACGCGCTTGCCCGCCAGCTCCGGGCTGCCCCAGAGGTGCTCGGCCGAGGCCCGCATGCCCTGGTAGACGCCGAACGCGGTGAGCACCGACGAGTCGCCCGCGCCGCCGTCCTCCGGCGACCGGCCGGTGACGAAGCGGGACTCGCGGGCCACGATGTCCATGTCCTGCACGTACGTGCCGACGTCGCACGCCGTGATGTAGCGGCCGCCCAGTGACTGCACGAAGCGCCCGAACGCGCGCAGCAGCGCTTCGGACTTCAGCGTCTTCGGGTCGCCGATGATGACGGCCTTGCCGCCGCCGAGGTCGAGGCCGGCCAGCGCGTTCTTGTAGGCCATGCCCTTGGACAGCGCGAGCACGTCGTCGAGCGCGTCCGCTTCGGTGGCGTAGGGGTGGAAGCGCGTCCCGCCCAGTGCGGGGCCGAGCGCGGTGGAGTAGATGCCGATGATGGCCTTCAGGCCACTGGCTTCGTCGTGGCAGTACACGACCTGTTCATGCCCGGTGCCCCGGCTGAACACTCCTTCGGTCACGGTGGTGACTCCTTTGTCTCCCGCGCCCGGTTCGTGGCCGGGACGCGCTCCAAGGTTTCCAGGGGCGCGAGGCGGAGGTCGTCCGCCCGAGTGCGATTTCCCCGGGATCAACCTAGATCCCCGCCGTCCGCCGGACCAGTGGAGGTCCCGCGATACGGACCGGTAACCCCCGGGTTAGGGGGTACCTCAGGGGTCAGCCGCGGACCACCGAGCCGAGGGTGGCCATCGCCGTCTCCAGCTGGGTGTCCGAAAGGTACGGAGCCGGGCCGAAGCGCAGGTAGGGCCCGCGGCTGTCGGTCCAGACGCCTTGGGAGGCCAACGCGGCCTGCAGGCCGGCCGCGTCCGCGCACCGCAGCGAGAGGAAGCCGCCGAGCCGGTCCAGCGGCGTCTCGTAATCCCGCGTGACGACGTCCGCGGGCAGCGCGAGCTTGTCGAACACCGACGCGAGCAGGCCCACCTGGTGCTGCGAAACCTCGCGGAGGAACTCGGGCGTGAGGCCCTGCTCGGCGAAGAACCGCTGGACCCGGGCGCCGCGGTAGTGGCTGGCCGGGTCGTAGGTGGCGCCGGCGAAGCGGTCGCCGCCGATGGCGTACGGGACCGCGCCGGGGTGGCGCTCGTCGGCCAGCGCCCCGAACTCGGCGTACCAGCCGGTGATCACCGGCCGCAGCTCCTGGGCGTGCGCGGGCAGCCGCAGGAAGCAGTTGCCCTCGCCGAGCTGCAGGTACTTGTAGCCGCCGCCGAGCACCCAGGCGTTGGTGAGCCCGAGGTCGTGCAGCGGGAACGGCACGACGCCGAGCGCGTGGTAGGCGTCGACGACGAGCTCGATCGAGCGGCTGCGGCAGGCGTCGGCGAGGTGCGCGAGCCCGGGCACGAGCCGCGACGTCTCGAACAGCACGGCCGAGACGAGCACCGCGGCGGTGTCGTCGGTGACCTCGGCGGCGACGCGCTCGGCCAGCGTGGGCACCGGGTCGAGCGGCACCCGGACGATCTCGACGCCCTCCTCCTCGAGCCGGGCGAACTGGCGGCGCAGCGTGTGGAACTCACCGTCGGTGGTGACCAGCCGTGGTCTTCGCGGCAGCTCCATCGCGGACAGGAACCGCAGCACGAGGTCGTGGGTGCTCGCGCCGAGCGCGTACTCGCCGTGCGGGTCGCCGAGCAGCTGCCGGAACCCGGCGCGCAGCTCGTCGGCCTTCGCGAAGGCGCGCTCCCACTTCGCGTCGACGTCGCGGGCGGCGTCCGCGAAGGACTCCAGCAAACCCTCCTCCGCGACGTCGGGCCACGCCTGGTGCGAATGCCCGGACAGCAGCAGGCGATCGGCCACCGCGAACCGGGAGTAGTGCGCGGCCAGCGTGTTGTGGTCCGCGCGGACGTCGTCGAGGGTGGTCACAGTCGGCTCCGTACTGCCCAGAGATCGGGGAACATCGGCTGGAAAAGCGTGGTACGCAGGTAGGTCGCGCCGGATGAGCCCCCCGTTCCGGTCTTGTCGCCGATGGTGCGTTCGACCATCTTCACGTGCCGGTAGCGCCACTCCTGCATCCCTTCGTCGAGATCCACCAGACATTCCGCGACGACCGACGGTCCGCCGTCGTCGCTGTACACGTCCAGCAATATCGCCTGCAGGGCCGGAGACGGCTCCACCGGTCGAGTGACGTCTCGATCACACTCGACGGAATAGCCAGAAGCCTTGAGGTACGCCAGAAAAGAGTCGAACAACGACGGCCGGGCCATCGCGTCGGCAATGCGTTTCCGCTGCTCGCCGCCTTCGGGGTAGTGCGCGAACACGCGCTCGTCGCGCCGCCCGAGTACGGCTTCCAGCTCGCGGAACTGCGCCGACTGGAAGCCGCTGGAGGCGTCCAACCGGGCGCGGAAGCTCGTGAACTGGCTGGGCGTCATCGTTTCCAGCACGTCGATCTGCGCGACGGCGACCTTGAGGATCGTGAGGATCCGGCGCAGCGTGCGCATCGAGTGGGCGGTGTTGCCCGCTTCCAGGTTCTGCTGCAGGAATTCCGCCTCGTGCAGGATCTGCTTGAACCACAGCTCGTACACCTGGTGGATCACGATGAACAGCAGTTCGTCGTGCTCGTCCGACCGCAGGCGCTGGGCGTTCAGCACTTCGTCCAGCGCGAGGTACGAGGTGTAGCTCAGGGCTTCCTGAGTCGCGGAGCTGGTTTCGGTCATCCCTTGGTCACCTCGTCGAAGTGGCGCTGCGCGGGTCTCGCGAGCGCGGTGTACAGATCGTGGAACAACTCGACCGCGGCCGCCCGGCGATCCGGTGCGGACACCAGGTCGGCGGGCAGTTCCGGGTCCAGGGACGGGAACGCGCGGAAGGTGTGCACCAGCCGGGTCCGCACGTCGAAGGCCTCGGCGTCCGGGACCTCCTTCCGCGCGTACCCGGCGAACTGGTCGACGAACCCGGCGTACCGCGCGGCCAGGTCGTCGAGGTCCCAGGCCCGGCCGGCGAACCGGCGGACGTCCAGCGCGGCCGACGGCCGGCCCAGCAGCAGCCCGGCGTGCTCGGTGACGTCGAGTTCGCCGAGCAGCGCCAGCACCTCGGCCTCGCGGTCGTGCGGGGCTATCCAGGTGCCGTCCTGGTAGGGCCCGAAGCCGAGGAACCGCAGCCGCCGGACCAGGCGTTCCCTGGCTTGGCGGCGGCTCTCCGGGATGCTCTGCCACAGCACGGTCCACTCGCCGGCGGCGCGCTCGCGGCGGCCGAGGGAGAAGATCCGCTGGTCACCGTCGGCGAGCAGGGCGATGGTGCGCCGGGTCAGCGAGTAGTGCACGGTCCGGCCTTCGCGGTGGCGCTGGAGCAGGCCGCGGCGCACCAGCCGGGTCAGCGCGATGCGGGCCGCGCCGTCGGAGAAGCCCAGCTCCGCGAGCACCGCGACCAGGCCGCCCGACCACACCCGGCGGCTCTCGCGTGGCCGCACGTAGCTGCCCAGCAACGTCACGACCAGGTCCTGAGGACCGGTTTCGAAGGCGTCGGCGGGCATGGGCGCAACTCTATACACCTCAGGCCGCTGCGGTGTAGCTTGATTTGCGTGACGTACTTCGCGGACCTCACCTCCCGGCAGGTCGCCGCCCTCGCGGACGGCTCACGCGTACCGGTGCTGCTGCTTCCGCTGGGTGCGGTCGAGCCGCACGGGCCGCACGCGCCGCTGGGCACGGACCCGCTGATCTCGCGCGGCATGTGCGAGCGCGCGGCCGAACGGCTCGCGGCCGATGAGGACGTCCACGTGCTGGTGCTGCCGGAGGTCCCGTACGGCGTCACGCGCTTCGCGGCCGGGTTCGCCGGCGGCGTCCACATCGGCGAGGAGACGCTGCACGCGTTGCTGGTGGACATCGGGGCCGCGCTGATCGGCCAGCGGTTGCGCCGGATCCTGCTGGTCAACAACCACTTCGAGCCCGCGCACCTGGTCACGCTGCGGCGGGCGGCGGAGACGCTCAACTTCGCCTACGACGGCAAGGTCGCCCTGCTCGACCTGGTCCGGCGGCGGCACGCCGAGCGGCTGACCGAGGAGTTCCGGTCGGGCGAGTGCCACGCCGGGCGGTACGAGACGTCGCTGGTGCTCGCCGACCGGCCCGAGCTGGTCGACCAGGCACTCATGCGGACGCTGCCGCACGTGCCGGTCAGTCTCGCTTCGGCCCCTTCCGACGGCGGTTTCCTCGAAATGGGGATGTCCGACGCGTACTGCGGCAAGCCCGCGGAAGCGACGGCGGAAGAAGGCGCGGAGACCTTCTCGACGTTGACCGATCTGCTGGTGGAAGCGATCCGGGAGCTGGCCCGTGAGTGAGCCGTTCAACCTCGCCACGCACTTCCTCGACCGGCACGTGGCCGCGGGCCGCGGCGATCGCACCGCCCTGATCGTCGGGGATCGCTCGGTGAGCTACGCGGCGCTGGCCCGGCTGGCCAACCAGGCCGGGCACGTGTTCCTCGACGCCGGTGTCCGAAGTGGACAGCGGGTCCTGCTGGCGCTGAGCGACGGCGAAGAGTTCGTCGCGGCCTGGTACGGGGCCCAGAAGATCGGCGCCGTCACCGCCGAGGTGTACCCGTTCCTGCAGCCCAAGGACTACGCCTACTACCTCGGGTACACCGAAGCCGTGACGGTGCTCGCGGACGCCGTCACGCTGCCCGCGTTGCGGGAGGCGGGGGCCCGGAATCTGCTGGTCACCGGGGTACCGGAGGAGGACCTGCGGCCGGGCGAACGTCCCTTCCGGACGTTGCTCGACACCGCGCCGGACACGCTGGACGCCGCACCGACCACTGTGGACGACGTCGGCATCTGGAAGTTCACCACCGGCAGCACCGGCGCGCCCAAGGCGTGCGTGCACCCGTTGCGGAGCCCGAAGGAAAGCTTCGAGCGGTACGCCGTCCAGGTGCTCGGGCTGCGGGAAGACGACCGGGTCCTCGCCGTGCCCAAGCTGTTCTTCGGCTACGCGCGCGACCTGGTGGCGATGTTCCCGTTCGGCGTCGGTGCCGCGGGGATCGCGTTCCCCGAACGCAGCACGGCCGACCTGATCTTCGAGCTGATCGCCCGGCACCGGCCGACGGTACTGGTCAACGTGCCGACCATGATGAGCGCGATGGTCGCCCACCCGGCCGCGGCGGAGCAGGACCTGAGCTGCCTGCGGATGACGACGTCGGCGGGCGAGGCGCTGCCCCCGGAGCTGCACCGGAAGTGGGACGCGGCCTTCGGCGTGCCGGTGGTCGACGGGATCGGTTCGTCCGAGGCGTACCACATCTACCTGTCGAACCGGCCGGGCCGGGCGCGCGCCGGGACGCTCGGCACCCCCGTCCCCGGTTACACCGCCGAGGTCGTCGACGAGCTCGGGAACCCGTTGCCCGACGGCGAAATCGGGCCGCTGCGGGTGACCGGGCCGACGATCGCGCTGGAGTACTTCGGCGATCCGGAGAAGTCCGCGCGCACGTTCGACGGCGACACGCTGACCTCCGGCGACCTCTTCAGCCGCTCCGAGGGCTTCTTCCGCCACCACGGCCGCGCCGACGCGCTGCTCAAGGTCGGCGGCGTGTTCGTCGCGCCCGGCGAGATCGAGGACTGCCTGCTGGGGCACGAATCCGTGGTGGACTGCGCTGTGGTCGGCCACGAGGTCGACGGCCTGGTCGTGCCACGCGCGTACGTCGTGGTGCGCGCCCCCGTGTCCGCCGACGAGCTGAAGGACCACGCGAAAGCCCACCTGGCCAAGCACAAGTACCCCCGCGAGGTGGTGTTCGTGACCGAACTTCCCCGTACCGCCAACGGAAAGCTCGACCGGCGCGCGCTGGCGGCCCGCCCGTGAGCCGGCTGGTCGTGGTCACCGGCGGCACCCGCGGCATCGGCGCGGCGATCGCCGAGCGGTTCCGTTCCCTCGGTGACACCGTGCTGGCGCCGGGCCGCGCCGCGTGCGACGTCACCGACGAGGAGGCGGTTTCCGCGTACTTCGCCTCGGCGGGGCCGGTCGACGTCCTGGTGAACAACGCCGGGATCTCCTCCAGCGCCCCGGCCGCGAAGACCACTTTGGACGATTGGCACCGCCAGCTGGACGTCAACGCCACGGGTGCTTTCCTGTGCACGCGTGCGGTGCTGCCGGGAATGCGCGAACGCGACCGCGGCCGGATCGTCACGGTCGCGTCGACCGCGTCGCACGCCGGCTACCGCTACACGGCCGGGTACACGGCGTCGAAGCACGCGGCGCTGGGTCTCGTGCGCGCGGTGGCGGCGGAGCTGGCCGGCACCGGTGTCACGGCGAACGCGGTGTGCCCGGCGTTCGTCCGCACCGACATGACCGCTTCCTCGGTGGCGCGGATCCAGGAGCGCACGGGCCGGTCCCCCGGCGACGCCGAAGCGGCGCTGGCGGCGGCCTCCCCGCTCGGCCGGCTGCTGGAACCCGCGGAGGTGGCGTTCGCCGTCTCCTTCCTGGCGGCGCCCGAAGCCGCCGCGATCAACGGCCAGACCCTCGTACTCGACGGCGGAGGAATACAACGATGAGCCCGTTCCGCGCGACCGCACCGCTGACGAAGGAGTGGGACCACTTCGAGTTCACTGTGGACAGCGGCGTCGCCACGGTCACCTTCACCCGGCCGGACAAGCTGAACGCGCTGACCTTCGACGTCTACGCCGACCTGCGCGACCTCGTGCTGGAACTGCCGCAGCACGAAGACGTCCGAGTGCTGGTGATCACCGGCCAGGGCCGCGGGTTCTGCTCCGGCGGCGACGTCGAGGAGATCATCGGCGAGCTCCAGAAGTTCGAGACGGCGCAGCTGCTGGAGTTCACGCGCATGACGGGCGCGGTGGTGAAGGCCCTGCGCGAGTGCCCGATCCCGGTGATCGCGGCGGTCAACGGCGTCGCGGCGGGCGCGGGCTCGGTGATCGCGCTGGCGAGCGACTTCCGCCTGCTCGCGGAGTCGGCGAAGTTCGCGTTCCTGTTCACGAAGGTCGGCCTGGCCGGCGCGGATATGGGCTCGGCGTACCTGCTGCCGCGGCTGGTCGGCCTGGGCCGCGCGACGGAGCTGCTGATCCTGGGCGACAAGCTCCCGGCAGCTCGTGCGCTGGAGATCGGCTTGGCTTCTCAAGTGGTCCCGGACGCCGACCTGGCTTCAACGGCCTCGGCGTTGGCCCGCCGCCTGGCGGACGGCCCGGCACTGGCGTACGCGACGACGAAGGTGCTGCTGACCCGCGAACTGGACATGGACCTGGGCAGTGCGATCGAGCTGGAAGCGATCACCCAGGCACTGCTGATGACGGCCAAGGACCACAAGGAGTTCTACGCGGCCTGGTCCGCGGGCCGCGAGCCGCGGTGGACGGGCCGCTAGAGCAGTTCGTCGGCGAGCGCGTCGGCCAGCTCGTGGCCCGACCCGGTGAGTGCGCTGTAGACGATCGGGCCGAACAGCGCGTCCAGCAACGCATCGGCGCCGAGCCGCGGTGATATCTCGCCCGCGTCGATCGCGCGCGTGATCAGGTCGCGTTCCTCGGCCCGGCGCGGCCCGAGGTAGCGCTCCTGAAGACTGGCGGCCGTGGCCGGGTCGTGCTGGGCCTGGGCGAGGAGCGCGAGCAGGACCTTGCCCGCCGGGTCGCCGGTGACGAAGCCGGCGAACGCGCGCAGGTACGCGCGGATGCTCGCCGCTGTCGGCTTTTCCGGGACCGGCAGCTGCTTGGTGGCGTCGTCGATGAGCGTGTCGAGCAGGATCTCGACCTTGGACGGCCACCAGCGGTAGATCGTCTGCTTCGCGACGCCGGCCTCGCGCGCGATCGCCTCGATGGTCAACCCGGCGAACCCGTGCTCGACGAGCAGATCGTCGGCGGCGTGCAGCACGGCGAGCCGGGCGGCCTCGTCACGCCGGTTGCCGGAGCGCGCCCTGGGCGGGTTGGACATCGGGCCACGATAGCGTGTTACTGTCTAGACGCAACGTCGCGTCTAGACAAATGGAGATCCCCGTGCCCGAAGCACTCGTCATCGGCGCCTCCCGCGGCCTCGGCCTGGTCCTGGCCCACGAACTGAGCCGCCGCGAATGGCAGGTCACCGCCACGACCCGCGGCACCACTCCCCCGGGCCTGAGAGTCGAGACCCTGGAGATGACCGACCCTGCCGACCTGACCGCCCTGCGCTCGCGGCTGAGCGACCGGCGGTTCGACCTGCTCTTCGTCAACGCGGCCATCGACCGCGGCGACCTGCCGATCGGCGAGGTGCCGACGGAGATGTTCACCGAGGTGATGATCACGAACGCGTTGAGCCCGCTGCGGGTGCTGGAAGCCCTGCGCGAGCTGGTCGTCCCGGGCGGAACGGTCGCGGTGATGTCGTCGGAGCAGGGCAGCATCACGCGCAACACCGAGGCGGGCTACGAGCTGTACAAGGCCAGCAAAGCGGCGCTCAACCAGCTGATGCGCAGCTACGCGACCCGGTACGACGGCGACGGGCACACGAAGCTGCTGATCGACCCGGGCCACAACCGGACCCGCTTGGGCGGCCCGGACGCGCCGCTGTCACCGGAGGAGTCGATCCCGTTGGTGGTCGACGTTCTCGAGGCGGAGGCGGGAAAGCCCGGACTCCGGTTCCTGGACCGGCACGGCGAAGCCGTGCCCTGGTAGTCACCCGAGCGCGGTGGTCACCGCGATCGCGTTCTCCTCCAGCGACCCGAAGTACAGCTGCCCCTGCCACTCGCGGACGCCCACCAGCATGTGGAAGCCGTCGATCTCGCCGCGCAGTTCGCGGACCACCTTGCCGTCGGCCGACACGCCCAGTACGCCCACCTCGCGGCCGGGGCTGGGCTGCAGCGACGTCGGCAGCCGGCGGACACCCGCGCGCAGGAACGCCGGGAGCTTGCGCACCACGTCCAGCGCCGCCACCTTCGGCGACGCCTGCGTGATCCAGATCAGGCCATCCGTACCCGTCGAGATGTTGTCCGGGAAGCCCCGCAAACCATCGACCAGGACGTCGACGCGACCGTCCGAAAGGGACACCCGAGACACCCGGCACGCGCCCGTTTCCGCCACCGCCACGAACGACTCGTCCGGGGCCAACGCCACGCCGTTCGCGAACTGGAGGCCGTCGAGCAGCAGGTCGATCGAGCCGTCCGGGGAACGCCGCAGGAGACGGCCGCCCGCGGTCTGCTCGATCAGGTCGTCGCGCCAGTTGTCGATGCCGAAGCGACGGGAGGAGTCCGTGAAGTACACCGTCCCGTCCGAACCCACCGCCGCGTTGTTGCAGAACACGAAGTCCAGCCCCAGCGCCGACGTCGCCAGCACCGACGGCGTCCCGCCGGCCAGCGGGACCACCAGCAGCCCGGCGCGCGCGTCGCAGATCAGGAGCTCGTCCTCGCCGTAGAGCTCCAGGCCGAGAGGGCGGCCGCCGGTGTCGGCCACGACGTCGATGCGGCGGCCGTCCGGGGACAGGCGCAGGATGCGGCCGTCGTCGACGCCCGTGTAGATCCGGCCTTCGCCGTCGACCACGACGTCTTCCGGGCCGTGGCCGTTCACCGGGTGGATCGTGACTTCGCCGAACCGCATCGGACGTCTCCTACCGGTAGGTGAGCAACGAAGCCGCGTCGGCCTCGAAGTGCGGGTGTTCGTTGAAGGACAACAAGGTGACGCCGCCGCGGCCGGAGACCAGCTTCGTGATGCCGCCGTTGACCGTGACGCGGTTGAGCTTCAGCAGACCGGCTTCGGGGGTGCCCATCAGCAGGCCGCAGACCGTGGCGATGACGCCGCCGGAGGTGAACACCAGCGCGTGCTCCCCCTTGCCCAGCGAGGCCACCAGATCCGCGAGCGCGTCGCGGCAGCGGGCGGCGAACGCCGGCCACGTCTCGGCGCACGGCCCGCCGGTGCCCGCCGTCGTCCACGCGGTCAGCGCCGCGTCGAGTACCCCTTGGTACGCATGGGAATCCTCCTGCGGCGCACCGCCCGCGTGGTGGCGGGCGATGTCGACGTGGTCGTACTCGTTCCAGCGCGGGTCTTCGACCACCGGGACGTCGCTGCCCAGCACCTTGAGCGCAGTCGCCGCGGTGTCCCGCTGCCGCGCCAGCGAACCCGACCGGACCTGACTGAAGGAGACGTTGCGGCGCAGCAGTTCCGCACCGACCACAGTGGACTGCTCGAAGCCGCGCGGCGACAGGGCGTCGTAGTCGGCCGCGCCGAACGACGCCTGCCCGTGCCGGACCAGGTAGATCGCGCCCACTACACGCTTCCCTTCGCGATGATTTCCCGGCAGCGCCAGTCCAGGTAGCCGACGAACTGCCAGAAGTCCTTGAACGCCGGGTTGCGCGTGGCGCCCTCCCGGTACCGCCGGTACAGCTGCTGCAGCACCGCCGCGAGCCGGAACAGGCCGTAGACCTCGTAGAACCGCCAGTCGCCGATCGCGAGCCCGGTCCGCTCGGCGTACCGCGACACGAACTCCTCGCGCGTGAACATGCCGGGCACGTGCGTCGGCTGGCGGCGGCTCGCCTTCATCACGTCGTCGTCATCGGCCTGCACCCAGTAGGCCAGCATGCTGCCCAGCTCCATCAGCGGGTCGCCGAGGGTGGCCATCTCCCAGTCGAGCACGCCGGTGATGTTCAGCGTCGACGGGCCGTCCAGCACCAGGTTGTCGAGCCGGTAGTCGTTGTGGATCAAGCAGATCTTCACCTCGGCGGGCTGGTTCTCCGCCAGCCACGAGCGCACCTCGGCGAAGTCGCCGACGTTGTCCGTGCGGGCCGCCGTGTACCGGTCCGACCAGCCGCGGATCTGGCGCTCGACGTAGCCCGCGCCCTTGCCGAGGTCGGCCAGCCCGGCCTTCTCGACGTCGACGGCGTGCAGGTCGACCAGCCGGTCCACGACCTTGCCCGACAGCGCCCGCGCCCGGTCCGCGCTCAGCTCCAGACCGGCGGGCAGGTCGCCGCGCAGGATCAGGCCGTCGAGCTTCTCCATGACGTAGAAGTCGCCGCCGAGCACGCTCTCGTCGTCGCCGAAGGCCAGCATCCGCGGCACGTACGGGAACACCGGCGCGAGCGCGTGCTGCACGCGGTACTCGCGCCGCATGTCGTGCGCCGACGCGGCCTTGTGCCCGGCCGGCGGGCGGCGCAGGATCAGCTCGCGGTCCGGGTAGGTCAGCAGGTACGTCAGGTTCGACGCGCCGCCGGGGAACTGCCGGACGCGCGGCGGCTCGTCGCCGAGGCCCTCGAGCTTCGTCGTCAGCCAGGCGTGGACCGCGGCCGCGTCGAAGGCGTCCTCCTCACGCACCTCGACGGTGGTCACGCGAACCTCCGCAGGATCGAGGCCGGCACCACGCGCATCGCGAGGCTCAGCGGCACCCAGGGCCACGCGGGGACGTAGGCGCGCCGCGGCTCGGCCTCGATCGCCTTGGCCAGCGCCTTGGCGCCGCTCTCGGCCCGGGCGAGCAACGGGTTCTTGCCGATCCGGTCGTTCATCTCCGACTCGATGTAGCCGGGCCGGACGTCGGTGACGGCGATGCCCTTGCGCTTGAGCTCCAGCCGGGTGCCGTCGACGAACGCCGAGATGCCCGCCTTCGAAGCGGCGTACGCGGTGAGGTTGCCCGGCAGCCCCCGGATGGCGCTGAACGACGAGACGACCGCGAGGTGCCCCGCGCCCTGCTCCCGGAAGATCCCCGCGGCCGCTTCGATCTGCGCGGCGGCCGAGACGAAGTTGACCTCCAGGGTCTGGCGGTTGGCGTCGAACCGGCCCTTGCCGACCGGCTGCCCCTTCCCGAGCCCGGCGTTCACAATCACCCGGTCGAGGGACCCGAGCTCGGCGCGGAACTCCTCGAAGACGGCGAACACGCGGTCGTGGTCGGTGACGTCGAGGGTGCGCGTGACGACCTTGATCCCGGGGTGCGCGGCTTCGAGTTCCTTGGCGAGGTTCTCGAGGCGCTCGGTGCGTCGCGCGCACAGCGCCAGGTTGCGCCCCTTCGCCGCGAACCGGCGGGCCATACCCTCGCCCAACCCGCTGCTGGCGCCGGTGATCAGGATGTTCTTCCGGAGCGTCATGGACCGGATGCTACCCGTTGGTAATAAGACCGGTGGCCCGGCGCTGGGGGCGTCGCCGGGCCACCGGTCATCGCGCGGCCACACCGGCCGGTCGCACAACGCGGCCGGGTGAACCGGAGCCGTTGTCCACGGCTTCTCGGCCCGCGCCCGGGTGGTCCGTGAGGGGGAGGCGGGGCCACCGGCGCGGGCAAGTCATACAAGCGCGTCCGGCCTGGCCGGGGCAATGGTTCACAGTTGCCAGTACTAGCCCGTTCGCCCCAGCGGACCGCCTGGCGAAGAGGGACGCGGTCGGGGCGGGGAATCCTGCTAACGTGCTCCGTGTCGGGGATCGTCGGGGGACGGCACGGGGCGGATCGGCAATGGCGGGCAGCACGGCGGGCGACGAGAACGGGCGCACCGCGTTCGCCACGCAGCTGCGTGCGGCCATCGCGACGAGCGGGCTGTCGCTGGACCGGATCCAGGCCCGCCTGCGGGCCCGCGGCGTCGTCGTCAGCGTCACCGCCCTCAGTTATTGGCAGTCTGGCAAGCGCCAGCCCGAACGGCAGAGTTCGCTGTCGGCCGTCCGTACGTTGGAAGAGATCCTGGACGTCCCGGCCGGCGCCCTGCTCGGCCTCCTGCCCCCGCCACGGCCCCGTGGCGGCGCCGGGAAGCGCCACGCGGGCGGCGAGCCGATGTCGTTCCCGCTCGAGGTGCTGCAGCCGTTGCTGGACAAGGTCGGCGCCCCGAACGCGCTGGAGCGCCAGCACCCGCTGAAACTGGTCGGGCTGCACGACCTGTGCGAAATCGCCGCGGACGGCGGCCAGCGCGCGGTGACGGCCCGCGCGGTGTTCCAGGCGGTCTCGGACGGCCAGGACCGCTGGCTGCTGGTGTACACCCAGGACGATCCCGCGGCGGGCGCTCCGGAGCTGCACGCGGTCCGCAACTGCCGGATCGGCCGCGCCGAGGTCGACGAGGCACACGGACTGATCGTCGCCGAGCTGCTCTTCGACCAGCCGATCAACCGCGGCGAGACGCACTTGATCGAGTACACGCTGACGAACAGCGGGCCGCCGTACCCGGAGTGCCGCAACACCCACTACCGCGAGTTCCGCCGCCCGGTGCGGGAGTACCTGCTGGAGGTCCGGTTCGCACCGGGCACCGCGCCGGAGCGGTGCTGGCAGTACTCGCGCAACGGGTCGACGGGCTCACTCGCCCGCCGCCCACTGAAGCTCGACGGCGGCGACGGCGTGCACGCGGTGGCACTCGACTTCGGCCCCGGGGTGTTCGGCATCGACTGGGACTGATCGGCGGGCCCGGCCCGTCAGGAAAGCTTGGTACGCAACACCTTCCCGGTCGCGTTGCGCGGCAGCTCGTCGAGGAACTCGACGTCCCGCGGCACCTTGTACCGCGCCAGGTTCGCCTTCACGTAGTCGCGAAGTTCGTCGGCGTCCAGTGAAGCGCCGTCGGCGAGCACCACGAACGCCTTCAGCCGCTGGCCGAACTCCGGGTCCGCGACCCCGATCACCGCCGCCTCGAGCACGTCTTCGCGCTCCACCAGGAGGTTCTCCACCTCGATCGGGAACACGTTCTCGCCGCCGGAGACGATCATTTCGTCGTCGCGGCCGTCGATGAACAGGAGGCCGTCGGCGTCGAAGTGGCCGACGTCGCCGCTGGAGAGCAGGCCGTCGATGATCTCCTTGTGGCGGCCGTCGGTGTAGCCGCCGAAGCTCAGGCCGCTGCCCACGAACACCCTGCCGGTCACGTTCGGCTCCGTGATGCGGCGGCCGTTCTGGTCGTATAGCGCCACTTTGCAGCCGACCGGCGCGCGGCCGACCGTGCCCGGGGCCTTCCGCCAGTCCTCCGGCGTCGCCACCGTCGCCACCGCGACCTCGGTCGAGCCGTACAGGTTGTGCACCACGGGCCCGAACGCCTCGTTCGCGCGGTTGCCCAGGTCCGGTGACAGCGCCGAGCCGGCGACGAAGATGATCCGCAACGCCGACGTGTCGTACTTCGCGCGGGTCTCCTTCGGCAGGTCGACGATGCGCTGCAGCATCGTCGGCACCAGCACGAGCGCGGTGCACTTGTGCTCGGCGACGCCCTTCAGCGCCTCTTCCGGGCTGAACTTGCGGCGCATCACGACCGTCGAGCCGAGCGCGAAGGACAGGATGAACTGCGAAAGCCCGGTGCCGTGGAACAGCGGCGCGCCCATGTACGTGGCTTCGTTCGACCGCAGCGGGATCCGGTCGAGGAACTGCGCCGACGCCAGCGCCGAGGTGTGCGGCCGCGGCGCGCCCTTCGGCGTGCCGGTGGTGCCGCTGGTCAGCAGCACGAACCCGCCCGGCTTGGCCGGCGCGGGCCAGGGCCGGTCGTCGGTGCTGGCGATGATCTCGCTGAGCACCGGCACGTCGCGGCCGGACAGGTCGCTGTCCGGGTCGACCCAGGCGAGGTACCGGTCGACGCCATCGGGCATCGCGTCGAGCAGGCCGGTGAACTCCTGGTCGTACACGAGCGCGGTGACGCCCTCGCGCTCGGCGACGTCGGCCAGCTGCGGCTTGGCGAACCCGGTGTTCATCAGCAGCAGGCGGACGCCGAGCTTGCCCGCCGCCGCCATCGTGAGGACCAGGCCCCGGTGGTCGCGGCAGAGCGCGGCGACGACCTGGCCCGGCTCGATGCCGCGCTCCGACCACGCCCTGGCCAGCGCGTTCGACTGGTCGTCGAGCTGCTTGTAGGTGAGCGGCCCGAGCTCGTCGACGATGCCGACGGCGGTCGGGTCGCGGCGCGCGGAGATGTGGTTGGCGCCGGCGAACGGCCCGAACTTGCGGATCGCCACCAGCGAGCGAACCCCCTCGTCGAGCCGGGGGAAGGGAACGAGCCCCGCGCGGCGCATCACGTCGACGCTGCGGGCCGTCTCGGCCACCTTGTCCGCCACCTGCGTGGCGAGCTCGACCAGGCTCATCCAGGCACCTCCGTTGCTGCGGGGAAGAGAGCCCACGCCGACGGCGGCGTACCGGCGGTATGGGAGCTACTGGAGAGTAAACCAACCCTAGGCCGAACGCACCACCCGCGAGCGCGCGGAAACTGTCGGTGTCATCTGGGGCTTCGCCCCAGGACGGGGGCTCCGCCACCCGAACCCCCGAAAAATGTCGGTGGTGGTCGGCACAATGTCTACGTGCAGGTGATCGCGGGGCGTGAGGAGGACGGGAGCTTCACCGTGCACACGCCGTCTTCGACGTCGACAGGGCTGGACGAAGCGGGTTTCGCCAGGTCGGCGCGGGAACTGGAGGCGTCGGCCGAGCCGCGGTGGGTGTTCGCGTCGGCGGAGTCGACGTACCCGGTGCTCGTCGCGGCCGGGGTGCGGGTGCGCCGCTGCTACGACGTCGCGCTGGCGGAGGGGCTGCTGCTGGCGTACGAGGGCACGGAGGAGCAGTCGCGGAGCCTGCGCGCGGCCTGGGCCAGGGCGAACGGCGAAGAACCACCCCCGGATTCGGCGGCCGTCGAGCTGGCGCAGCCGACGCTGTTCGAGACCAGGGTGCCGACGCTGCCCGAGGGCGTGACGGTCGTCACGGCGATCCGGCGCGTGCTGGCCGAGCAGGAGCGGCGGGTGGCCGCGACCGAGCACCCCGACCGGATGCGGCTGCTGCTGGCCGCCGAGTCGGCGAGCGCGCTGGCCGCGGCGGAGATGTCGGCCGACGGGCTGCCCTGGCGGGCCGACCTGCACGAGGCGCTGCTGGTTTCCCGGCTCGGCCCGCGGGTGCGCCCCGGCGAGCGGCCGAAGGCGCTCGTGGAGCTGGCCGCGAAGATCAGCGAGGCGTTCGGCGGACGGCCGGTCAACCCGGACTCGCCACCGAGCGTGGTCCGCGCGCTGGCGCGTGCCGGGATCGAGGTGCCGGCGGCGCGGAAGTACCTGCTGAAGGGCATCGACCACCCGGCCGTGGCGCCGCTGCTGGAGTACAAGGAGCTCTCGCGGCTGTTCACGGCGAACGGGTGGGCGTGGCTCGACGAGTGGGTCGCCGACGGGCGCTTCCGCCCGCACTACGTCGTGGGCGGGGTGGTGTCCGGCCGCTGGGCCAGCCGCGGCGGCGGGGCGCTGCAGATCCCGAAGGTGCTGCGCACGTGCGTCCGGGCGGATCCGGGCTGGAAGCTGGTGGTGGCCGACGCGGCCCAGCTCGAACCGCGGGTGCTCACGGCGTTGTCGGGCGACCGGCGCCTGGCCGACGTCGCGGCGGCGACGGACCTGTACGCGCGGCTCGGCGAGGCGCTGTTCTCGGGCGCCCGCTGGGTCCCGCCCGCGGGCGACGACCGCGACGACCGGGCGCGCGCGAAGATCGCGATGCTGTCGGCGATGTACGGCGGCACGTCCGGCGAGGCGGGCCCCCTGCTCGGGCTGCTGCGCCAGCGGTTCCCGGACGCGGTGTCCTATGTGGAGCACGCCGCCCAGGCGGGCGAGCGCGGCGAGCGCGTTCGCTCCCGGTTGGGCCGAACGTCCCCGGCGCCATCGGCCGCGTGGCGCGCACTGACCGGCGGGCTGGCTTCGGACGAGGCCGCGGAGCTGAAAGCCCGCCGTGCGTCGCGCGGCTGGGGCCGCTTCACGCGCAACTTCGTGGTCCAGGCCAGCGCGGCCGACATGACAGCGGTCATGCTGGCCACGCTGCGGCAGCGCCTCCCGGCCCCCGCGCACCTGGTGTTCTTCCAGCACGACGAGGTCATCGTCCACACGCCGGACAAGCTGGCGGAGGAGGTGACGACGGCGATCACGGACAGCGTGACCGAGGCGGCCCGCATGCTGTTCGGCCCGGCCTGCCCGGTGCGGTTCCCGCTGCACATCGCCCCGGTGGAGACGTACGCCGACGCGAAGTGATTCCGGTAGCCTGAATCGTGATCGACTACGGGCTCGACCTCTCCACGGTCCCGCGCGAACGCGCCCTCCCCGGCCTGATCGCCGAAGGCGACGAGCTCGACGCCTTCGTGAGCGCGGCACCCGACTGGTCCCGGCCGACCCCGGCCGCGGGCTGGACGATCGCCCACCAGATCGCGCACCTCGCCGCGGCCGACGCGAACGTGCTCACCGCCATCCGGACGCCGGAAGCGTTCGACGCCGTGCCCAAGGACGCCGACCTCGACGCCGCCGCGGGGGCCGCTGAACCGCGCTCGGATTTGCTGGAACGCTGGCGCACCGGCCGGGCTGAGCTGGCGGCCGCGCTCGGCGACGTGCCGCTGGACCACGCCTTCCCCTGGTTCGGTTCCCAGGCGACCGCCGTCCTGATGGTGCCGCTCCGGCTGATGGAAACGTGGGCGCACGGCCAGGACGTCTTCGACGCACTGGGCGCCACGCGCCGGCCGACCCCGCGGCTCCGGCACATCGCCGCTCTCGGCGTGGCCGGACGGCCGCTGTCGTTCTCCGCGGCGCAGTCGCCGATGCCGGCCGAGGAGTTCCGCGTCGAGCTGACCGGGCCCGAAGGCGAACTCTGGACGTGGGGTCCCGAAGCCGCCGCACAACGCGTGCGAGGCACGGCGCTCGACTTCTGCCTCCGGGTCACCCACCGCCGGTCCCGCGCCGAAACCGCCCTCACTGCAACCGGCGAGGACGCCGGCCGGTGGCTGGACATCGCCCGCGTCTTCCTCTGAGCGTCACGCCAAAGCGTCGTCGATCGCCTTCGTGATCCGCTTCAGCGACACCGGATGAGCCGTCCCCAGCGTCTGCGCGAAGAACGACACCCGCAGCTCCTCGATCATCCACCGCACCTCGCGCAACGCCGGGGACGACGTGCCCGGGGGGAGCGAAGCCAGCGCGTCGGCGTACTCGGCCTGGATCCACGCGATGTCCGCGGTGCGCTGCAGGTCGCGTGTCGGCTCCGTCGGCAGCTTCTCCAGCCGGCGGGAGATCCCCTGCAGGTACCGCACGACGTTCCGCAGCCGCGAAGCGCCCGTCTCCGTCACGAAACCCGGGTAGACCAGCGCGGCGAGCTGCGCTCGGATGTCGGCGAGCGACTCCGCGGGACCGCGGGTGGCCGGCAGCTGGACCTCGACGTCGTTCGCCGCGCGGAGGATCTTCTCCACTTCGGTCAGCACCCCGAGGACCTCCGGGTGCAGGCCCGCGCGGACCTTCTCCAACAGCACCTTGAACCCCGTCTCGTCCCAGACCGGGCCGCCGCCTGCCGCCATCAGGGCGTCGACCGCGCAGTCGACGCAGTCCTCGAGCAGGGCCGCGACGCTGCCGTGCGGGTTCCGGTTCAGCACCAGCTTCGACGAGTTCGTCAGCGACCTCGTGATGAACTTCATCGGCGAGTTCAGGTTCAGCCGCAGCATCCGCCGGGTGCCCGCCCACATCGCGTGGGCCTGCTGGCCCGGGGTGTCCAGCATGCGCACCGCCACCGACGCGCCCTCGTCGACCAGTGCCGGGTACGCCTTGACGTCGTGGCCGCGCTGCGTCGACTCGAACACCTTCGGCAGCGAGCCGAACGACGGCTTCGTCAGCCCGGCCTTCTCGAGGGTGTTGGCCGCCTTGGAGATCGTCGCGCGGACCTTCGGCGCCAGTTTCCGTTGCAGGGCTTCGACGTCCTTGCCTTCGGCGACGCGCCGGCCGCCGTCGTCGACCACCCGGAACGTCATCTTGAGGTGCTCGGGCACCGAAGCCGGGTCCCAGTCCGCGTACGGCACCGTGATCCCGCGCAGCGCACGCAGCTCGCGGCCCAGCACCTCCAGCAGCGGACCGTCCGAAGGGGACACTCGCGAAAGGACGTACTTCGCCGTGTCCGGCGCCGGGACGAAGTTGCGCCGCAGCGCCTTCGGCAGCGACTTGATCAGCTGCGTGACCAGCTCTTCGCGCAGCCCGGGCACCTGCCAGTCGAACCCGTCCGGCGTCACCTGGTTCAGCACCGGCAGCGGGATGTGCACGGTGACGCCGTCGGCATCCGCGCCCGGCTCGAACTGGTAGGTCAGCTTGAAGACCTGCGTGCCTTGGGTCCACGAGTCGGGGTAGTCCGACTCGCGCACGCCGCCCGCGGTCTCGTTGATGAGCATGGACTTCTCGAACGACAGCAGGTCCGGCTGCTCGTGCCGGGTCTTCTTCCACCAGCTGTCGAAGTGCCGCACCGAGACGACATCGGCCGGCACCCGCTCGTCGTAGAACTCGTACAGCGTCTGGTCGTCGACGAGGATGTCGCGCCGCCGCGCCCGGTTCTCGAGGTCCTCGACCTCTTCCAGCAGCGCCCGGTTCTCGGCGAAGAAGTGGTGGCGCGTCTGCCAATCGCCCTCGACCAGCGCGTGCCGGATGAACAGCGCCCGCGACAGTTCCGGGTCGATCCGGCCGTAGTTGACGCGGCGGTCGGCGATCAGCGGGACGCCGTACAGCGTCACCTTCTCGGTCGCCATCACCGCGCCCTGCTTGCGTTCCCAGTGCGGCTCGGAGTAGGTCCGCTTGACGACGTGCTGGGCGAGGGGCTCGACCCACTCGGGCTCGATGCGCGCGTTGACCCGCGCCCACAGCCTCGACGTCTCGACCAGCTCGGCCGACATCACCCAGCGCGGCTGCTTCTTGAACAGCGCCGAGCCGGGGAACACGCCGAAGCGGGCGCCGCGTGCACCCAGGTAGTCGCCCTTCGCCGGGTCCTTGAGCCCGATGTGCGAAAGCAGCCCGGCGATCAGCGACGTGTGCACGCGCTGCGGGTCGACCGGGGACGCGTTCGTGTTCAGCGAGATGCCGAGCGGCTTGGCCAGCTGGCGGAGCTGGCTGAAGATGTCCTGCCACTCCCGCAACCGCAGGTAGTTCAGGTACTCGGTGCGGCACATGCGGCGGAACTGGTTGCCGGACAATGCCTTCTGCTGCTCGGCGACGTACTCCCACAGGTTGAGGTAGGCGAGGAAGTCCGACGTCGGGTCGGCGAAGCGCGCGTGCTGGGCGTCGGCCGCCTGCTGCTTCTCCGCCGGCCGCTCGCGCGGGTCCTGGATGGACAGTGCGGCGGCGATGATCATGACCTCGCGGACGCAGCCGTTCTTCGCGGCTTCCAGCACCATCCGGCCCATCCGCGGGTCGACCGGCAGCTGCGCGAGCTTGCGGCCGATGTCGGTCAGCGTGCGGTCACCCCCGGCGCTGTCGAACGCGCCGAGCTCCATCAGCAGGCCGACGCCGTCGGTGACCTGGCGGCGGTCGGGCGGCTCGACGAACGGGAACGCGGCGATGTCGCCGAGGCCCAGCGAGGTCATCTGCAGGATGACCGACGCCAGGTTGGTCCGCAGGATCTCGGGGTCGGTGAACTCCGGCCGGCTCTCGAAGTCCTCTTCGGAATAGAGCCGGATGCAGATGCCGTCGGACGTGCGGCCGCAGCGGCCCTTGCGCTGGTTCGCCGACGCCTGCGACACCGGTTCGATCGGCAGCCGCTGCACCTTGGTCCGGTGGCTGTAGCGCGAGATCCGCGCGGTGCCCGGGTCGACGACGTACTTGATGCCCGGCACGGTCAGCGACGTCTCGGCGACGTTGGTCGCGAGCACCACCCGGCGTCCGGTGTGGGACTGGAAGATGCGCTGCTGCTCGGCCGAGGACAGCCGCGCGTACAGCGGCAGGACCTCGGTGTTGCGCAGGTTCGCGCGGTTGAGGACGTCGGCGGTGTCGCGGATCTCGCGCTCGCCGGACAGGAACACCAGGATGTCGCCGGGCCCTTCGGCGCACAGCTCCTCGACGGCGTCGAGGATGCCCTGGGTCTGATCGCGCTCCTCGGCGTCCTCGGAGGGGTCGTCGGGGTCGACGAGCGGCCGGTACCGGGTCTCGACCGGGTAGGTCCGGCCGGAGACCTCGACGATCGGCGCGTCGTCGAAGTGCTTCGAAAAGCGCTCCGGGTCGATCGTGGCCGAGGTGATGATGACCTTGAGGTCGGGACGGCGCGGCAGCAGCTGCTTGAGGTAGCCGAGGATGAAGTCGATGTTGAGGCTGCGCTCGTGGGCCTCGTCGATGATGAGCGTGTCGTACTGGCGCAGCGAGCGGTCGGTCTGGATCTCGGCGAGCAGGATGCCGTCGGTCATCAGCTTGACCAGCGTGTCCTGCCCCGACTGGTCGGTGAACCGCACCTTGTAGCCGACGGCGTCGCCCAGCTCGGTCTTCAGCTCGCTCGCGATCCGGTCGGCGACCGTGCGCGCGGCGAGCCGGCGGGGCTGGGTGTGCCCGATCTGCCCGCGGATGCCGCGGCCGAGCTCGAGGCAGATCTTCGGCAGCTGGGTGGTCTTGCCCGACCCGGTCTCCCCCGCGACGATCACGACCTGGTGCTTCTCGATCGCGGCCGCGATCTCGCCCTTGAGCTTGCTGACCGGCAGCTCTTCGGGGTACTCGATCTTGGGCACGCTCTCGCGCCGCGACTGCACGCGCAGCTCGGCCTTCTCGACGTCGGCGGAGATCTGCGCGAGAGCGGCATCGCGGTCACGGGACTTGCGGGCACCGTCGAGCCGGCGGCGCAGACGGAGTTCGTCGCGCGGCATCAGCTCGGGCAGGCGCGCCCGCAGGGCGGCGAAGGGGGATGGCGTGGACATGCTTGGTCCCAGGATAGCCGTGCGTGACGAACCCGGCCTCCGAATATCCCGCTCGCGTGACGGGGCGCACGCCAAGCGCCCCGATGTGGCCTTGGGGCGCTCGGGACCGACGTCAGCCGGGCTGCACCTCAGCTCCGCTGGAGCGAGTCCGGGCCCAGGTCCGCCAGCGTGCGATGCCCGGACAGCCCCATGGTCAGGTCGAAGTCCGCCAGCAGGCTCCGCAGCACGTGGCGGACGCCGTCCTCGCCCGCGTGGGCCAGGCCGTACACCCACGGGCGGCCGACCAGGACCGCCCGCGCGCCCAGTGCCAGTGCCTTGAGGACGTCCGAGCCGGTGCGGACGCCCGAGTCGAAGAGGACCTCCAGCCGGTCGCCGACCGCCGCGACGATGCCGGGCAGCGCCTCGAGCGCGCCGATCGCGCCGTCGACCTGGCGGCCGCCGTGGTTGGACACCACGATGCCGTCCATGCCGGCCTCGGCCGCGCGGCGCGCGTCGGCCACGTGCTGGATTCCCTTGAGGACGATCGGGCCGTCCCAGTGCTCGCGCAGGAACGGCAGCTGGTCCCACGTGCGGTCGGTGCCGGTGATCATGCCGAGCCAGGTCAGGATCGCGGTGCCCTTGTCCTCCTCCGGCGTCTTCTCCAGCCGGGACAGGAACACCGGGTCGGTGAACGGGACGGCGAGGCCCTCGCCGCTGAGGAACGGCAGGTAGGACTGGTCCAGATCGGACGGTCGCCAGGCCAGCGTCCACGTGTCGAGCGTGACGACCAGCGCCGTGTACCCCGCGCTCTTCGCCCGGGCCAGCAGGCTCGCGCAGACGTCCGGGTCGCCCGGCCAGTACAGCTGGAACCAGCGCGGGCCGTCGCCGTTCGCCGCGGCGACGTCCTCGATGCCGGTCGACGACGCCGTGGACAGGATGAACGGCAGGCCGACCGACGCGGCGGCGCGGGCGGTCGCGGACTCGGCGTCCGGGTGCACGATCGACTGGACGCCGACCGGCGCGACGGCCACCGGCGCGGGCAGCCGGGTGCCGAGCACCGTCGTGGCCAGGTCGCGGTCGGTGGCGCCGGTCAGCATCCGCGGGACCACGCGCCAGCGGTCGAACGCCTCGCGGTTGGCGCGCGCGGTCGCGCCGGACCCGGCCGCGCCGGCGACGTAGGAGAACGGGCCGGGCGCCATGACCTCGCGGGCCGACGCCTCGAGCTGGGTCGCGTCGGTCGAGCACGGCGGCAGCTGACCACCGAGTCCCTGCAGGTAGAGCTCGTTCTGATAGCTGCCGAAGCGTTCGGTCACGGGTTCCTCCTCGCGTTCGAGGGGGCACTGTACTCGCCGGTACTTTCACCCGGCGCCCCGAAGTGACCGGCGGGTAACCTGAGCGGGCCGACGGCGGAGAAGGAGACGAGATGCGCGCGCACGACGTGGTCCTGTTCGGGGCCACCGGGTTCACCGGCGGGCTGACCGCCGAGTACCTGGCCCGCCACGCGCCCGCCGGCCTGCGCTGGGCGCTGGCCGGGCGCAACCGCGGCAAGCTCGAAGCCGTCCGAGCGCGGCTCGCGGCGATCGACGACCGGTTCACCGCGCTCGACCTGCTGATCGCCGACTCGGCGGACCCCGCGTCGCTGAAGGCCGTCGCCGAATCGGCGAAAGTGGTCATCACGACCGTCGGGCCGTACCTGACGCACGGCGAACCGCTGGTGGCGGCGTGCGCCGAGGCGGGCACCGACTACGTCGACCTCACCGGCGAGCCCGAGTTCGTCGATCGGATGTACCTGGCGCACGACCGGCGCGCCCGCGAGACCGGCGCACGGCTGGTGCACTCGTGCGGCTTCGACTCGATCCCGCACGACCTCGGCGTCCGGTACACCGTGAAGCAGCTGCCCGAAGGCGTTCCGCTGAAGGTAGACGGCTACGTGCGGGCCGGCGGCATGCCGTCCGGCGGCACGTTCCTCAGCGCGCTGACCATCATGTCCCGGCTGCCGGCCGGGGCCCGGGTCGCGAAGGAACGCGCGGCGGCCGAGCCGCGGCCCGCCGGCCGGTTCGCCCGCGCCCCGCTCGGGCGCCCGCACCGGGTCGCCGGCCCGGGCTGGTGGGCGGTGCCGCTGCCGACCATCGACCCCGAGGTCGTGCGCCGGTCCGCGGCCGCGTCCGAGCGCTACGGCCCGGACTTCACCTACCGGCACTTCGCGGCGGTCAAGCACCTGCCGATCCTGGCCGGTGGCGTGGCGGGCGCCGGTGCCCTGCTCGCCGCGGCGCAGATCCCGCCCGCCCGGCGCGGGCTGTCGCGGCTGCTGGCGCCCGGCAACGGCCCGAGCCCCGAACGCCGCGCGCGGTCGTGGTTCTCCGTGCGGTTCATCGGCGAGGGCGGCGGCGAGCGGGTCGTCACGGAGGTGTCCGGCGGCGACCCCGGCTACGACGAAACGGCGAAGATGCTCGCGGAATCGGCGTTGTGCCTGGCGACCGACGAACTCCCGGAAACCGCGGGCCAGGTGACCACGGCCACCGCGATGGGCGACGCCCTCATCGACCGCCTCACCAAAGCCGGAATGCGCTTCACCACCCTCTGACCGCCCGCCCCGGTCGTGAGTGATAAGTCGGGTTAGAACCCTACTTTTCACTCACGAGGCAGTTTCACGGTTTCACAGCGGCGGGCGTGAAAATCCGGTGCTGTGATGGAGCTTCTGGCGCCCCTGCTCCGCGATTAGCGTCGATCGGGTTCTCCCCTCCCCTTCGCGTTTTTCAAGGAGCGTCATGAGATTGCCGCAACGGTTCGCCGCGCTCGGCGGCGCCACGGCGGCGGGCATGGTGGTGGTCGGCATCGCCGTCGCCGCGCCCGCGCAGCCCGCCCCCGAACCGCCGCCCTCCGCCGCGCAGGTGCAGGCCAACGCCACCGGCGCCGCCGCGAGCCTGGTCGCGGCCCGCCCCGCCGCGCTGTTCACCGGCTCGCACGACAAGTTCGTCCAGCGGGACGTGCGGTCCGCCGGCGGCCTGTCGTACGTCGTCTACGACCGCACCTACGACGGCCTGCCCGTGATCGGCGGCGACCTGGTCATCGCCACCGACGCGGCGGGCACGGTCAAGACCACGTCCGTCGCGCAGCAGCAGCCCCTCGGCGACCTCGACGTCCACGGGGCGAAGCTGACCGCCGCGCAAGCCGAAGCCTTGGCACGCAAGCAGGTCCGCGGGCCGAAGAGCCTGCCCGGCGGGAAGCTCGTCGTGGTCGCCGACGGCAGCGGGCGGCTCGCGTACGAGAGCAACGTCGAGGGCACCGACGAACACGGCGAGCCGAGCAGCCTGAGCGTTTACGTCGACGCCGCCGACGGCCGCGTGCTGCGGACCGTGCAGCACGTCGCCGCGGGCACCGGTACCGGCAAGTGGAACGGGCCGTCGCCGCTGGCGCTGAACACGACGAAGTCCGGCAGCACGTACTCGATGGCCGACCCGAACACGGCCAACCTGGACTGCCGCAACTACAGCAGCGACTCCGTCCTCACCGGACCGGACGACAGCTGGGGCAACGGCACCGGCACGAACATCGAAACCGGCTGCGCGGACGCGCTGTTCGTCGCCCAGACCGAAAAGAAGATGCTCTCGGAATGGGTGGGCCGCAACGGCTTCACCGGCAACGGCGGCGCGTGGAAGATCCGCGTCGGCCTCGACGACGAAAACGCGTACTACTACAACTCGCGCCCGGCGTACGTGAACCTCGGGCACAACCCGAGCGGCGAATGGGTCGGCTCGCTGGACATCCTCGGCCACGAAATGGGCCACGGCATCGACGACTACTCCGGCTCCGGCGGCTTCTCCGGCGGCGGCACGCAGGAGTTCGTCGCCGACACCTTCGGCACCGCGACGGAGTTCTACGCGAACGAGCCGTCGCAGTACGACCCGCCGGACTACGCGATCGGCGAGGAGGTCAACCTCGTCGGCACCGGCGCGATCCGGTACATGTACGACCCGTCGAAGGTCGGCGACCCGAACTGCTACTCCAGCTCGACCCCGAACGCCGAGGTGCACAAGGCAGCCGGGCCCGGCGACCACTGGTTCTACCTGCTCGCCGAGGGCAGCAACCCGACGAACGGGCAGCCCACGAGCTCGACGTGCAACAACACGACGGTGACCGGTCTCGGCATCCGCAAGGCGATCAACATCATGCACGGCGCCGTGCAGCTCAAGACGTCCGGCAGCAACTACCTGCGCTACCGCACGTGGACGCTGCAGGCCGCGAAGAACCTGTACCCGAACAGCTGCACGGAGTTCAACACCGTGAAGGCGGCGTGGAACGCGGTGAGCGTGCCGGCGCAGTCGGGCGACCCGACGTGCACGGACGGCCCGCCGACGACCACGACGACGCCGCCGACCACGACCACACCGCCGACCACGCCGCCGCCGGGCGGGTGCAGCGGTCAGCAGGTGCAGAACCCGGGCTTCGAGTCCGGCCAGGCGTCCTGGACCGACCCGAACACGACCATCGGCCAGTGGGGCAGCCAGGCGCCGGCGCGCTCGGGCAGCTACGACTCGTGGCTGGGCGGCTGGGGTTCGGCGCACACCGACACGGTTTCGCAGTCGGTGACGATCCCCGCGAACTGCCGCGCGAGCCTGACGTTCTGGCTGCGCGTGTGGACCGGTGAGACCGAGAACGTCGCCTACGACAAGCTCGTCGTGTCCCTCGGCTCGACGACGCTGGCGACGTACTCGAACCTCGACCGCACCTCGGCGTACGTCCAGAAGACGATCGACGTGTCGTCGTTCGCCGGGCAGACGGTGACGCTCAAGTTCGCCGGGACCGAGGACCAGTCCCTGCAGACGTCGTTCGCCGTGGACGACACCGCGCTCACGGTCAGTTGATCCCCCGGCGAGGCCTGTCACCTACTTTGGTGGCAGGCCTCGTTGCGCGCTGTTCGGGGAGAATTCATGCTTACCCGATGGAAGCGCTGCCGTCCGAAGTCGCCACCGCGGTCCGGGAAGGACCGTTCGACGTGGCTTTCGACGCGGCGATCCGGCACCGCGGGCTGAGCTTGGAAGCCCTGCAGCGGCGGATGGCGACGCACGGCGCCCAGGTCAGCTTGGCAACCCTGAGCTACTGGCGCCGCGGCCGGCGTCACCCGGAAGGGCACCGCTCACTGCACGCGGTCGGCGTCGCGGAAGGCTGCCTCGGCCTGCCGGCGGACGCGTTGACGAGCCTGGTGGCGCGCCCCCGCGAGCGCTCGCCGTGGCCCGGCGGGGTCAGCCTGGCCAGTGCACTGGGTTCCGAGCCGACGGAGCTGGCCTCCTGCGACGGCATCGACCTCGACGGCAACGCCCGCCTGGCGCTGGCCTCGGTCCACCAGCGCGCGACGCTCGGCCCGGACCGCACCGAGCGCTCGGTCCGCTCGGAGCTGGTGGTGACCAGCCGCGAGGACGGCGTCGACCGCTGGGTCTCGTTCTTCCGCCCCCAGACCGGCGGCGGCCACCAGCCGGTCCTGCGCTCGGCGAACTGCTGCCGCCCGGGCCGCGTCCGGCGCGACCCGGCGTCCGAGCTGATGGCCGTCGAGCTGCGCTTCGACTACCCGCTGCGCGCGGGCGAGACGTACGTGTTCGACTTCGAGTTCGGGTACGAGGGGACGCCGCCGGAGACGAGCTACCTGCAGTTCGGGGTCCGCGCCCCGGCCCGGCAAATCGTCTTGCAGGCCAGCTTCGACGCGGCGGCGGTGCCGGTGCGGTGCTACCGGTACCACCGTCCGCGGGAGGGTCCGCCTGACGGGGAACGGTCGCGGGAGCTGCCGGTGGGGCCGAGCCTGACCAGCCACATCGCGGTGCTGGACGCCCAGCCGGGCGTCTACGGGATGGTCTGGGAGTGGGACTGAGCCACGCCTGGCCGCCGGTTGGGTGTGTGGCCGGGTGGTCGTGAGTGTTTAGGACGGTTCTAACCGTCCTAAACACTCACGACGACCCCGCGCGCGACCGCACCTGCGCCGAGACCCGGCCCACGTAGGCCGCCCGGCCCGCGGGGTCCAGTTCGGTCAGCGCGCGGTCGTCGCCGATCAGGCCCCGGGCCCACGTCATCAGCGGTTCCGGGGTGACCGCCGCCAGCAGGTCCCAGCCCGCCAGCCACCTCGGGACCGTGGTCTCGGCGCGCCGGGTGCGCAGCGTGTCCGCGATCGCCTTCGCCACGTCTTCCGGGTCCACTGTGGGCAGTGCGCCGCCGAGCCGCACGCCCGAGGACAGCTCGGTCCGGACCGCGCTGGGCAGCACCGCGCTGACGCTCACCCCGGTCGCCGCGTACTCGCGGCGGACCGCCGCCGTCAGGCCGAGCGCCGCGAACTTGCTCGCGTTGTACACCGCCATGCCCGGCAGCGGGATCTTCCCCGCCATCGACGCCACGTTCACCACGTGCCCCCGCCCGCGCGCGATCATCCCCGGCAGCACCGAGCGCAGACCGTGGACCAGCCCCTGCACGTTGACGTCCAAAGTGGTCCGGCCGACGGCGTCCGGTTCCTCGAGGAAGTCCCCGAGCGGCATCACGCCGGCGTTGTTGACCAGCACGTCGATCCGCCCGAACCGCGAAGTCACCTCGGCGGTGAACGCGTCGAAGGACTCCCGCACGGTCACGTCCAGCGGGAAGCCGTCCGAGTCCAGGTCGCCGACGCACACCGTGGCCCCGCGCGCGGTGAACTCCGCCGCCGTGGCGCGGCCGATCCCCCTGGCCCCGCCGGTGATCGCGACGACCGCACCGCGCGGGTCGATCGCCGGGTAGCCGTTACCGAACCGCATGGATCCTCCTGATTTCGTAGTCCGCCTCGTCGAACGAACCCACCTGCGACCGCAGCCGCCCGGTCGAGAACGGCCAGCTGAAACTGTTGCGTCCGTTGACGTCCGTGTAGTAGCTCGAACACCCGCCGGACTGGTAGACCGTGCCCGGCAGCGCCGCTTGGACGTCGGCGTTGAACGCCTCCTGGACGTCCGCCCGCACCGACACCGAAGCCCATCCCGAGCGCAACGTCCGGGTCACCACCGCCACCGTGTGGCGCAGCTGGGCCTCCATGATCATGAACGCCGACGAGTGCCCGGTGCCGAGGCTCGGGCCGAGCAGCAGGTAGAGGTTGGGGAAGCCGGCGACCGTCGTCCCGAGGTACGCCCGCGGGCTGCCTTTCCAGTGGTCGTCGAGGCTGCGGCCGTCGCCGTCGAACACGCGCGCGGACACCGGCATGTCGAGGATGTGGAAACCGGTGCCGAAAATGATCGCGTCGACCTCCGCCGACGAGCCGTCCGCGCCGAGCACACGACCGTCCCGCACCGCCGAAACCCCGGTCGCGTGGACGTCCACATGGGACGCGGTGAGCGACCGGTAGTACGTGTTGGACATCAGGAGCCGTTTGCACCCCAGCGTGTAGTCCGGCGTCAAAGCTCTGCGCAGCAGGGGATCCCGCACGGTCAGCCGCAGGTGCGCGAGCCCGATCTTCTGCACCTGCCGCAGCAGCCACGGGTGCCGGAAGCCGAACCCGAGCGTCTCCATCGCGCCGTATTCGGCCCCGCGCAACGCCCGCTGCAACGCCGGGAAGCGCCGCAGCAGGAACCGTTCGACGCCGGGGACGTGGTGGTCCGGCTTCGGCAGCACCCACTGCGCGGTCCGCTGGAACAGGTGCAGCTCCGCGACCCGGGGCACGATCTCGGGAACGAACTGCACCGCGGACGCGCCGGTGCCGATCACCGCGACCCGCTTGCCCGCCAGGTCGTAGTCGTGGTTCCAGCGCGCGGAGTGGAAGACCTCGCCGGGGAAATCGGCGAGGCCGGGCAGATCCGGGATCTTCGGCTCGTGCCACGGCCCGGTGCCGGCGACCAAGACCCGCGCGGTGTACGGCCCGGCCGTGGTCTCGAGTTCCCACAACGATTCCCGCGGGTTCCACTGCGAGCGCGTGACCTCGACGCCGTACCGGATCTTCTCCGTGACGCCGAACCGCTCGGCCGTCTCGCGCAGGTACGCCCGGATCTCCGGCTGCCCGGCGAACGCGCGGGTCCACCCGGGATTGGGGGCGAAGGAGTACGAGTACAGCGCGGACGGGACGTCGCAGGCGCAGCCGGGGTAGGTGTTGTCGCGCCAGGTGCCGCCGAGCGCATCCGCCTTCTCCAGCACGGCGAGGTCGGTGACGCCGGCCTGGCCGAGCCGGATGGCGGCACCCAGCCCCGACGCCCCGGCTCCGACGACGAGGACTTCGAAGTGGCGTTGGTCCATTTTCGGAGACTAGCAGTATCTCGATACCAACGGTACCCCGATTCCGGACCTGGCTAGAGTGCACGCATGGCCCGACTCACCCGCGCGGAAAGCCAGGCGCGCACCCGGCAGCAGCTGATCGACACCGCCAAACAGCTCTTCCTGCGCGACGGCTACTCGGTGACGTCGCTGGAGAAGGTCGCGGACGAGGCCGGGTATTCGAAGGGCGCGGTGTACTCGAACTTCCGCAGCAAGGACGAACTCTGCCTCGCGGTGCTCGACCGGATCCACGACGACCAGGTCGCCCTGATCGCCGAAGCCCTTTCCGGCGCGGACGGGATGGAAGGCCTGCTCACGGCGTTCCAGGCGTGGGCCGAGCGCAGCATCGGCGACGAGGCCTGGACCGCGCTGGAGGTCGAGTTCGCCACGAACGCCCGCCGCGACCCGCACGTGCGCGCCGAACTGGCCGCGCGGGACAAGGCCATCCGCGCCACCATCGCCGACCTGCTCACGGGGTACGCCGAGCGCTTCGCGATCACGCTCCCGATGTCGGCCGACGACGCCGCGACGGCGTTGCTCAGCCTCGGCATCGGCCTGGGCGTGCAGCGGGCGATCGACCCGACGATCCCGGTGAACGTGCTGCCGGACGTCATCCGCCTCTTCGCCGGGGTCCGCTGACCGTCCCGTCCCGGCCCCGCCCCGCCCGCCGCCCGCCCGAACGTCGCGAATGACTCATTCGGGACCTCTGGCGTCCCCAATGACTCATTCGCGACCCCCGACTCGGCACCGCGCGCGCCGGGCTGTCACGACCGCCGCTGACCATCTGCCCCACGCCCGAACGTAGTGAATGACTCATTCCTGTCGCCCGACGACTTGAATGAGTCATTCACGACATCGCGGCACCGGCGGACGGCGAGCACCCCGGCCGACTGGCACCGTCCTTTCCGGACCGTGGTCTGGACCCGTTCACGAACATGAACAAATTCCGCCTCTTGTGGAGCCTGCTGACTCTTCGCTACCGTGTCGCTACGCCGCAGCTCCACCCTCATCACCCGTACCCGCCGTGATCCCCCACGGCGCACCCCGCGGAAAGGGTCTCCACCCATGAGCAAGAAGTTGCGGCCGGTCCTCGTCGGCGCGCTCGGCGCGGCCTCCGTGGCCGCCCTCGTGATCACCACTCCCGCGATCGCCGCGAACGAAGCACCGAACACCACCAGCGCGAGCGTCCGAGCCGCCGGTGATCTTTCGGTGGCGGCGAAGAAGGAAATCGCGATGAAGCTGGTCTCCAGCGCGGAAAACTCCTCCCTGGACTGGAAAGCGCAGTACAAGTACATCGAGGACATCGGTGACGGCCGCGGGTACACCGCCGGCATCATCGGGTTCTGTTCCGGCACCGGCGACATGCTCGAACTCGTCGAGGCGTACACGAATTCCGTGCCGGACAACCCGCTCGCGAAGTTCCTTCCCGCGCTGCGCAAGGTGAACGGCACCGACTCGCACAGCGGGCTCGGCTCGGCCTTCGAGAGCGCGTGGAAGCAGGCCGCTGCAACCAGCGCGTTCCAGACCGCGCAGAACAACGAACGCGACCGCGTCTACTTCAACCCCGCGGTCAGCCAGGGGAAGTCGGACGGCCTGAGCAACCTCGGCCAGTTCGCCTACTACGACGCGATCGTCATGCACGGCCCCGGTGACAGCTCCGACAGCTTCGGCGGGATCCGCAAGGCCGCGATGAAGAAGGCGAAGACGCCGGCGCAGGGCGGCAGCGAAACGACCTACCTCAAGGCGTTCTTCGACGCGCGCAAGGTCATCATGAAGCAGGAAGAGGCGCACGCCGACACCTCCCGCGTCGACACCGAGCAGCTGGTGTTCCTCAACGCGGGCAACTTCGACCTGCACACGCCGCTGAAGTGGAAGGTCTACGGCGACTCCTACACCATCAACTGAGCCCGGCGCGCCCAGCGTGGCACCGTTAGGCTCTCCGGTATGCGCAGGAGATCCCTCGGTGCCACGCTGGCCGCGGCCGCACTGCTGACCAGCGGCGCCGCCTCGCCGGAGCCGGGACGGCCGGAGCCGGAACAGCGCATCACCGTCCGCGCCGACTCCGCGGGCGCGACCACCGCGACCCTCACGGCGTGGCAGCGCACCGGGAGCGAGTGGACGAAGGCCTACGGCCCGGTTTCCGCGCACGTCGGCCAGAACGGCGTCGGGCAGGCGAGCGAGTCGACCTCCCGCACGCCGGCCGGTGTTTGGCCGCTGACCGAAGCCTTCGGCATCGAGCCCGCCGAAACCCGGCTGCCCTACCGGAAAGTCACCACCTCGGACTGGTGGGTGTCCGATGTCGCTTCCCCGCACTACAACACGCACTTCGCGTGCGCGCCCGGCACGTGCCCGTTCGACGAGGCGGCCGGTGAGAACCTCGGCAAAGCGGGTCCGGTCTACGCCAACGCGGTCGTCATCGACTACAACCGCTCCCCCGTCGTGCCGGGTGCCGGCTCGGCGTTCTTCCTGCACGTCACCAACGGCAAGCCGACCGCGGGCTGCGTCGCGATTCCCGGCGCGGACCTGACGGCGCTGCTGCGCTGGCTCGACCCGGCGCGCCACCCGGTGATCGAGATCAGCGGCTGACCAGCTCGTTGGCCGTGCGGGTGTTGAGGATCCGCTCCGGGCCGATCCCCGCCTTGATCGCGCGTTCGCAGCCGTAGCCCAGCCAGTCGAGCTGGCCCGGCGCGTGCGCGTCGCTGTCGATGGTGAAGTCGCAGCCGATCTCCGCCGCCAGCCGCAGCAGGCGCATCGGCGGGTCGAGCCGCTCCGGGCGGGAGTTGATCTCGACCGCGACGCCGTTCTCGCGGCACGCGGTGAACACGGCTTCGGCGTCGAACTCCGACTCGGGACGGCCGCGGCCGACGACCAGCCGTCCGGTGCAGTGCCCGAGCACCCTCGTGCGCGGGTTCCGGACCGCCGCCACCATCCGCCGGGTCATGTCCCTGGCCGGCATCTTCAGCTTCGAGTGCACGCTCGCGACGACGAAGTCCAGCTGCCCCAGCAGGTCGTCCTCCTGGTCGAGGGAACCGTCGTCGAGGATGTCGACCTCGATCCCGTGCAGCAGCCGGAACGGCGCCATCAGCTCGTTGGCCTTCGCGACGATCTGCATCTGCGTCCGCAGCCGGTCCGGCGAGAGCCCGTTCGCGACGGTCAGCCGCGGCGAGTGGTCGGTCAGCACCATCCACTCGTGCCCCAGGTCCCGCCCCGCGACGGCCATCTCGCCGATCGAGCTGCCGCCGTCCGACCAGTCCGAATGCGTGTGGCAGTCCCCGCGCAGGGCCGAGCGCAGCGGCTCGCCGTCCGGCAGCTTCTTTTCGACGAGCTTGTCCCGGTACGCCGGATCGCGCCCGGCCAGCGCGTCCTCGATGACGCTGGCGGTCGCCTTGCCGATCCCGGGCAACGAGGTGAGTGTGCCGTTCTCCGCCATCGAGGCCAGCTGCTCGGCGGGGGTCTTGTCGACGGTCGCGGCCGCGTTCCGGAACGCCCGGACGCGGTAGGTCGGTTCCCCCGCGCGTTCGAGCTGGAACGCGATCTCCCGCAAGGCCCATGCCGGATCCATGGGACCTGTCTACCCCCTCGGGGGCAGTCGGTGCAGCTCGACGTCCACCAGCACGCCGTTTTCGACGCGCGCGGTCTGGTACGTGCAGTGCGGCTGGCGGCGGCGATCGGTCGGCGAACCGGGGTTGAGCAGCCGCAGCCCGGACGGCGCCACGGTGTCCCACGGGATGTGGCTGTGCCCGAAGACGAGCACGTCGGTGTCGGGGAACTTGGCATCGCAGCGCTGCTCACGGCCCTGCTTCGCGCCGGTTTCGTGGATCACGGCGAGCCGCACGCCGTCGAGCTCCGCCCGCGCGATCTCCGGGAGCCGGGCTCGCAGGTCGGCGCCGTCGTTGTTGCCGTAGACGCCGATCAGCCGCTTGCTGCGGGCTTCCAGCTCGTCGAGCAGGCCGATCTCGACCCAGTCGCCCGCGTGCACGACCACGTCCGCGGCCGCGACCTCGTCCCACACCTGCGAAGGCAGCTCGCGGGCGCGGGCCGGCAGGTGGGTGTCCGAGATCAGCAGGAGCCTCATCCGATGGCCTTGAGCACCCGCTCCAGGAACCCGCCGATGTGGTCGCGCAGCAGCGCCGCGGCGCCCTCGGCGTCGCCCTTCTTGGCCGCCGCGAGCACCGCCTTGTGCTCGTTCCACTCCTTCTTCCAGCTGGGGTTGGCTTCCCAGCCGACGACGCTGATCAGCGCCGCGCGGTCCTTGAGGTCGTCGAGGATGCTGACCATGAGCGGGTTGCCGCAGCCGCGGTAGAGCGCGCGGTGGAACCGGCGGTTCAGCAGGCTGAGCGCGGCCTGGTCCTTGTCCGCGATCGCCGCCGACGCCTCTTTCAGCGCCTCCGCCGCGTCTTCGAGCAGGGCGGGGTCGCGCTGCTCGACGGTCCGCCGGACGGCTTCCGGTTCGAGCACCGTCCGGACGTCGTAGACGGACTTCGCCAGCTCGGCGTCGACCGTGACCACGGAAGCGCCCTTGTACGGGCTGAACGTCACCAGCCCGGAGTTGGAAAGCACCTTGAGGGCCTCGCGCACCGGCGTCTTGGACACGCCGAGGCGCGCGGCCAGCTCCGCTTCGACCAGCGGCTGGCCGGGCACCAGCTCCCGGGTGAGGATGCCGCGGCGGATCTCCTCCAGGACCACTTCGGTCCGGGAGGCCGGCAAGCTGAACGTCCCGGTCATGGTGCGCTCCCTAGCTAGTGTCGGAACCCATTCAACCAGGCCCGCGAGATCATATATCAGATGCCATACTGGATCGCATGAAGACGCCCGAGGAACTCCGCAGCCACCGCTGGTTCGGCGGCGGCGAACTGCGCGATTTCAGCCATCGCGCCCGCAGCCGCCAGCTCGGCTACAACCCGGAAGAGCACCTCGGCAAGCCGGTCATCGGCATCCTCAACACGTGGTCCGACATCAACCCGTGCCACATGCACCTGCGCGAACGCGCCGAGCAGGTCAAGCGCGGTGTCTGGCAGGCCGGCGGTTTCCCGCTCGAGTTCCCGGTCGCGACGCTGTCCGAGACGTACCAGAAGCCGACGCCGATGCTCTACCGCAACCTCCTCGCCATGGAGACCGAGGAAATCCTGCGGTCCTACCCGATCGACGGCGCCGTGCTGATGGGCGGCTGCGACAAGACGACGCCGGCGCTGCTGATGGGCGCGGCGAGCGCCGGACTGCCCGCGATCTTCGTACCCGCCGGGCCGATGCTGCGCGGGCACTGGCGCAATGAGGTCCTCGGCAGCGGCACGGACATGTGGAAGTACTGGGACGACAAGCGCGCCGGCCTGATCGGCGACGCCGAAATGTCCGAGTTGGAGCGTGGTCTGGCCCGCTCGCCGGGGCACTGCATGACGATGGGGACGGCGTCGACCATGACGTCGGCCGCCGAGGTGCTCGGCGTGACGCTGCCGGGTGCCGCGTCGATCCCCGCCGTCGACTCGGCGCACCACCGGATGGCCGCGGCCAGCGGGGCGCGGATCGTCGGCATGGTCTGGGAGGACCTGACCATCACGCAGGTGCTGGACAAGCGCGCGTACGCCGACGCGATCACGACCGTGCTGGCGCTGGGCGGCTCGACCAACGCCGTGATCCACCTGATCGCGATGGCCGGGCGCAGCGGGATCCCGGTCTCGCTGGCCGACTTCGACGCCCTCGCGCGGCGCGTGCCGGTGCTGGCGAACATCCGGCCCGGCGGCGACTGGCTGATGGAAGACTTCTACTACGCGGGCGGCCTGCCCGGGCTGCTGTCGCGGCTGACCGACCTGCTGCACCCCGACCGGCTCACCGTCACCGGCCGCACCCTCGGCGAGAACCTCACCGACGCGCGCGTGCACAACGACGACGTGATCCGGCCGCGGGACAACCCGGTGGCGGCCGAGGGCGGGGTCGCCGTCCTGCACGGCAACCTGGCGCCGTCGGGGGCGGTGATCAAGCACATCGCCGCCGAGCCGCACCTGCTCACGCACACCGGCCCGGCCGTCGTTTTCGAGGACTACGCGGACCTGAAGAAGCGGATCGAAGACCCGTCGATCACCGCGGACTCCGTGCTGGTCCTGCGCGGCTCCGGCCCGCTCGGCGGCCCCGGCATGCCCGAGTACGGGATGCTGCCGATCCCGAAGCACCTGCTCGCGGCCGGGGTGCGGGACATGGTCCGGATTTCGGACGCGCGGATGAGCGGCACGAGCTACGGCGCCTGCGTGCTGCACGTGGCCCCGGAGTCGCACGTCGGCGGCCCGCTCGCGCTGGTCCGCGACGGCGACCCGATCACCTTGGACGTTCCCGCGCGCGTGCTGCGGCTCGAGGTGTCCGATGAGGAGCTGGACCGGCGCCGTGCGGAGTGGACACCGCCGGCGCCGCGGTTCGAGCGTGGTTACGGCGCGCTCTACAGCGAACACATCACTCAGGCGGACGAGGGCTGCGATTTCGACTTCCTGGCGCGAGCGGGGCACAATCCGGAACCCGACGCGCGTTGAGGTTGCTTCGATTAACCGTTCCGTGACCGGTTCATCCCCCGTTAGGGCGAGTCGTACGGCTTGTCCGGGTGCCCCGTACGCTGATCTCGTCACCGGCGCAAACCGGTGCCGCGTTGAAGGGGTGGAGAGTTGCCGTACGAACCGCGCTGGCCCGAGTCACACGGTGAGCAGACGGACGTCCTGCCGGTCGTCCGGCCCGAACCGGAACCCACGCCCCCGAAGCAGCGCAACCTGCGCAAAGCCGGCTGGATCGCCGGCGGGGTGTTCGGCTTCCTCGTCGTCGTCTACGGGGTCGACCTGCTGGTCAGCCAGGGCAGCGTGCCGCGCGGGGTGACCGTGGCCGGCGTCGACGTCGGCGGGATGGACCGCGATGCCGCCGAGCAGGAGCTGCGCGGCAAGATCGAGCCGCGGCTCACCCGTCCGCTGGCCGTGACGGCCGGCGACGTCCAGGGCACGCTGTCGCCGACGCTCGCCGGGCTGAAGCTCGACTGGCCGCAGACCCTCGACCAGGCCGGCGAACAGCCGCTGAACCCCTTCACGCGCCTCTCGTCGCTGTTCTCCAGCCGTGAGGTCGGCGTCGTCAGCCACGCCGAGGACGCCAAGCTCACCACCGCGCTGGAGCAGCTGCGCGGCCAGGTCGACCGCGACCCCGTCGAAGGCACCGTGAAGTTCGACGGCGCGAACCCGGTCGCCGTGCCGCCGAAGGCCGGGCAGAAGCTCGACGTGCCGGCCGCGAGCGCCGCCGTCGTCGAGCACTGGGCGCGGGGCGAAACCCTCGCGCTGCCGGTCACGAGCACGCCGGTCCGCACCACCCCCGAAGGCGTCCAGGCCGCTTTGGACCAGTTCGCGCGGCCCGCCGTTTCGGGTCCGCTGGTGGTCAAGGGCGAGGGCAAGAACGCCACCGTGAAGCCGGAGGCGATCGCCGCGGCGATCACGTTCGAGCCGGGCGAGGGCGGCGGGCTGAACCCGAAGATCGACAACGCCAAGATCGTCGAAGCGGCCGGGCCGCAGCTGAAGTCCACCGAGAAGGAGGGCAAGGAGGCGACCATCGTCTTCGAGGGCGGCAAGCCCACGGTCGACCCCTCCACCGACGGCCGGACCATCGACTGGGACCCGAGCCTCAAGCCGCTGCCCGAGGTGCTGAAGAAGACCGACGGCCGCGAGGTGCCGGCCATCTACAAGGACGCGCCGGCCAAGGTGACCACCGAGCAGGCGAACCAGCTGGGCGTGCAGGAGGTCGTCGGCGAGTTCACCACCGGCGGCTTCGCGGCCGACTCCGGCACCAACATCCGGGTCGTCGCGCAGAAGGTGAACGGCGCCATCGTCAAGCCCGGGGAAACCTTCAGCCTCAACGGGTTCACCGGCCCGCGCGGCAAGGCGCAGGGGTACGTCGAGGCGGGCGTGATCAAGGACGGCGCCCCGGGCCGCGAGGTCGGCGGCGGCATCTCGCAGTTCGCGACCACGCTGTACAACGCGTCGTACTTCGCGGGCATGAAGGACGCGGGGCACAAGGAGCACAGCTACTACATCAGCCGCTACCCCGCCGCGCGCGAGGCGACGGTGTTCCAGAACCCCAACGGCTCCAGCGTCATCGACCTCAAGTTCACCAACGACTCGCCGACCGGCATCGCGATCCAGGCGATCTGGTCGCCGTCGTCGATCACCGTGAAGCTGTGGGGCACCAAGCGCTACACCGTCGAGTCGATCCCGGGCGGCCGCTCGAACCCGAGCGACCCGCAGGCGAAGCCGGGCCCGGCGGAGAACTGCCACGCCTCCAACGGCGCGCCCGGGTTCACCACGACCGACACCCGCGTGCTCAAGGACGCCGCGTCCGGCCGCGAGGTCAGCCGCTCGACGCGGACCGTCCACTACAACCCGCAACCGAAGATCACGTGCGGCGAAGGTCAATGACCACCTAACGGACGTTCACGCTGGGCGTCCGCGCGGGTACCCTGAGTGCTCATGGCGGCACGCGCGGTCGGGTTCCGGGACGTCCTCGGCGTGACCGAGTTCCGGGCGCTGTTCTCCGCCCAGCTGGTCTCGGTCACCGGTGACCAGCTGGCGCGCGTCGCCCTGTCGATCCTGGTGTACGACCGCACGAACTCGCCGGGCTGGGCCGCGCTGACGTACGCGCTGACGTTCCTGCCGGACCTCGTGGGCGGGCCGCTGCTGTCCGGGCTGGCCGACCGGTACCCGCCGCGCACGGTGATGGTCGCGGCGGACGTCCTGCGCGCGGTCGCGGTGGCCGTGATGGCGGTGCCCGGCCTCCCGCTGCCGTCGGTGGCGGCGCTGCTGGTCGGCGTCCAGCTGGTCAACCCGGCCTGGAATTCGGCGCGCGCGGCGCTGCTGCCGCAGGTGCTGCCCGGCGAGAACTTCGTGCCCGGCATGGGTTTGCTGATGATGCTGGTGCAGGCGGGCCAGGTCGCGGGCTTCGCGCTGGGAGGGCTGCTCGTGGCGGCCGTCGGCACCAGCGGAGCGCTGCTGGCCGACGCGGCGAGCTTTGCGGCTTCGGCGCTGTTCCTGAGCGCCGGCGTCCACGCCCGCCCGCCCCGCGCATCCTCCGGCGTCCACTGGTGGCGGCACGTCCGGGCGGGTTGGACGGTCGTGGTCGGCGACCGGCGGCGGCTCGCGCTGGTGGCGCTGGGGTGCGTGTCGGGGACCTACATCGCGGGCGAGGCGATCGCCGCGCCCTACGCCGCCGAACTCGGGGGCGGCGCGGTGGTGGTCGGGCTGCTGCTCGGGGCGTACGCGCTGGGGAACGTGCTCGGGATGGCGGCGGTGTCGCGGATCCCGCCGCCCCGGCGAGCCCGCTTGCTCGGGCCGCTGGCGGTGCTCGCGTGCGCGGCCCTGCTCGGCTGCGCGCTGCGGCCGGACCTCGAGGGCACGCTCGTGCTGCTGACGCTGTCCGGGGTGGCCAGTTCGTACAACCTGATCGCGAACACGACGTTCGTCCAGCTGACCCCGGACGCCCAGCGCGCGCAGGCGTTCGGTTTCGCGCTGACGGCGTTGCGGGTGTCGCAGGGACTGGGCGTGGTGCTGGCCGGGGTCGCGGCGGAACACGCGGCACCGCACGGAGTCGTCGCCGGCGCGGGCGCGATCGGCGTGGTGGCGGCACTGGGTGCGGCCCGGCTGTGGCACCGGGCTCCCCGGTGACCGGCTCGATCAGCCGGTCACCGGGGTACGGCTCAGGGCCGCGTCCAGTCGGTGGGGCACTCCGGCAGCGGTGACGAGACGCCGGGGCGGGTCCAATCCGTCGGGAGCTCGCGGACGGTCCAGTCGGTGGGCAGTTCGCGCGCGGTCCAGTCGGTCGGCAGCTGCCGCGGGGTCCAGTCGGTCGGGATCGCGCGGGTCCAGTCGGTGGGGAGCTGCCGCGTCCAGTCGGTCGGCCGCTGCGCGCGGCGGCGGGACGGGACGATGTTGTTCGAAGGCAGGAAGTGCGACATGGTTTCTCTCCTGTTCGTGAGGGATCTTGCACGGTGCGTAACCGGACGGTAGCCTGACCGGCCTAGTGACACACCGCGTTCATTCGATTACAGTGACGATTTCCGCGAAGAGTTCCGTCCTGAGAAGAGGGGCGTTTCGTGGGATTGTCCGGGTCCCAAGGGCGAAAGCCCAGCTCAGAACGTCCACGATCGGGTCTCCGTACGTGGGCGATGTGGAAGCTGGCCACTCCGGTGTTCGGCTACGTCCTCGTCGTCGACGCGCTGGCGCTGATCGCGGTCGCCGCGACCGCCGCGCTGGTGCCGATCACCGCCCAGTCGATGCTCTGGTGTGGACTGATCCTCGCCGGTGAGATCGTGCACCTCGAAGCGGCGCAACGCATCGAGCGCATCCGCGAGCTGGCCGCCGACGGCCGGCCGCACATGCACCTCCAGTCGATCTGGATCTTCGCCGGGCTGCTCCTGCTGCCCCCGCCGCTGGCCACCCTCGTCATCGTGGTCAGCTACGTCCATTCGTGGGTCCGCGTTTACCAGCGACGCGGCGTGATTCACCGGAAAGTGTTTTCCGGGGCCACCGTCATCCTCGCGTGTTTCGCCGCGGGCGCCGTCCTTTGGGTGGGCACCGGGCACCTCGCGCCGTACGTCCCCTATTTGGACGGCTTCGGCGGCATGACGGCGCTGCTGGCGTCCGGACTCGTGTACTTCGGGCTCAACTACGTGCTGGTGATCCTCGCGATCCTGATGAGCAACCCGGGCAAGCCGCCGCGGCAGGCGTTCGGCAACCCGTCCGACGTGCTGATCGTGCTGGCCGCGGTCGGCGTCGGCTGCGGCATCGCGCTGGTGATGACGGTCCGGCCGTGGCTGCTGCCGGTGCTCATGGTGACGCCGGTGGCGCTGCACGTCGGGCTGCTGCTCCCGCAGTTCCAGGCGGCCGCGCGCACCGACTCGAAGACCGCGTTGCTGGCGCCGGAGTTCTGGGTCCAGCTGGCCCGCAACGAGCTGGCCCGCGCGGCGGAGCTGTCCTCCACGGCGGGCGTCCTGATGATCGACATCGACCACTTCAAGGCCATCGACGACGGCAACGGCCACCTGGCCGGCGACGAGGTCCTCCGCGCGATAGCGGCAGCGATCCAGGGCTCCGTCCGCGGCGGCGACTACGTGGGCCGCTTCGGCGGCGACGAGTTCGTCGTCCTCCTCCCGGGCACGACGAGCGCGGAGATAGCGGCCATCGCCGACCGCATCCGGACGGCGATCGCGCGCATCGAGGTCGCGGTCCCGGTGATCCGCCCGGGCAAACCCGAGGTGATCACCGGCCTGACGGCCTCCATCGGGGCGGCGGTCTACCCGGAAACGGCCACGGACTACACGATCCTGCTGCAGGCCGCGGACGACGCGGTGTTCGAGGCGAAGGCGTCGGGGCGGGATCGGGTGGTGCTGGCGGAGGCGCGCAGCGAACTCACCCGTCCCGAAATCCCCGACGTGCTGTGAAGCCCTACGGCAGCGTGGCCAGCGACGCTTCGAGCGCCGAGTCCGGGAGCTCGTTGTCCACCATGTCCCCGGCGAGGTAAGCGCCGTACGCGGGCAGGTCCAGGTGCGCGTGCCCGCACAACGCCGTGAGGATGACCTTCTCCTCACCGGTTTCCTTGCACCGCAGAGCTTCCTGGATGCACGCCGCGAGCGCGTGCGTCGGCTCCGGCGCCGGGATGATCCCTTCGGACCGCGCGAACCGCACGCCGGCCGCGAAGCACTCCTGCTGGCCGATCGCGATCGCCTCGATCAGGCCCAGCTCGTAGATGTGCGAGATCAGCGGCGACATCCCGTGGTAGCGCAGGCCGCCCGCGTGGATCGGGTCCGGGATGAAGTCGTGGCCGAGCGTGTGCATCTTGAGCAGCGGCGTGAGGCCGGCCGTGTCGCCGAAGTCGTAGGCGTACTTGCCGCGCGTCAGCGTCGGGCACGCGGCCGGCTCGACCGCGCGGATCACCGGGTCCATCCGGCCGGCCAGTTTCTCGCGCAGGAACGGGAAGGCGAGCCCGCCGAAGTTCGAGCCGCCGCCGGTGCAGCCGACGAGCACGTCGGGCGTATCGCCGGCCAGCTCGAACTGCTTCAGCGCTTCTTCGCCGATGATCGTCTGGTGCAGCAGCACGTGGTTGAGGACGCTGCCCAGCGCGTACCGCGTACCCGGGTCCTGCGCGGCCTGCTCGACGGCCTCGCTGATCGCGATGCCGAGGCTGCCGGTCGAGTCCGGGTGCTCGGCGAGGATGGCCTTGCCGGACTCGGTCAGCTCGGACGGGCTGGGGTGGACGGTCGCGCCGAACGTCTCCATCATCAGCTTGCGGTAGGGCTTCTGGTCGTAGGACGCCCGGACCTGCCAGACCTCGCACTGGATGCCGTACTGCGCGCAGGCGAAGGCGAGGGCGCTCCCCCACTGGCCGGCGCCGGTCTCGGTGGTCAGCCGGGTGACGCCCTCCTGCGCGTTGTAGAACGCCTGCGGCACCGCGGTGTTCGGTTTGTGCGAGCCGACCGGGCTGACGCCTTCGTACTTGTAGTAGATCCGCGCCGGGGTGCCGAGCGCCTTCTCCAGCCGTCGCGCGCGGAACAGCGGCGACGGGCGCCAGAGCCGGTAGACCTCCCGGACCTCCTCCGGGATGTCGACATAGCGATCGGTCGTCACTTCCTGGGCGATCAGCGCCTGCGGGAAGAGCGGCGCGAGGTCGTCCGGCCCGACCGGCTCGCGGGTGCCGGGGTGCAGCGGCGGCGGTGGCGGCTCGGGCAGGTCGGGGATGACGTTGTACCACTGCGTCGGGAGATCGTTTTCGTCCAGGATGTACTTGGTGCGTTCGGCCATCGCGCCTCCTAGGTCGGCCTCCCAACTTAGGTCGCGACCGCCCGCGGAGCCAGTACGGTGACCCGGTGGGGAACTTGGTGCTGCTCGACGCTCCGTCCAACCTGGGCCTCCGGCCGCCGTCCGAAGGCGCGGTGCCCGGCTGCTACAAGACGCCCGGCGTGCTGCGTGACCTGGGCATCCTGCGACGCCTGGGCGCGTCGGACGGCGGCGTCGTGACGCCGGGGCGGTACGTGGGCACCTGGCAGCCGGGCGACGGCGTCCGCAACGCGGCGGCGATCGCGTCCTACACGCGCGCGCTCGCGACGCGCATCGCGTCGGTGCGCGCCGGCGGCGGCTTCCCGGTGGTGCTGGGCGGCGACTGCTCGATCTCGCTGGGCGCGATGCTGGCGCTGCGGCGGTCCGGCCGCTACGGCATCGCCTACCTCGACGGCCACGACGACTTCCGCCACCTGCCCGCGGCCGAGCACGTCGGCGCGGCGGCGGGCGAAGACCTGGCGATCATGACCGGCCGCGGCGCCGACGATCTCGCCGACATCGACGGGCTCCGGCCGTACGTCCGCGACGAAGACGTCCTGGTGCTGGGCGTGCGCTCCGCCGAGTCCGCCCAGCTCGCGGCGGCGGGCATCGCCCACGTGACGTCGGAGACGATCATGGCGTCCGGCGTCTCGGTGGAGTCGGCGTTCGCGGGCCTCGACGGTTTCTGGGTCCACGTGGACATCGACGTCCTCGACCCGGCGCACGTGTCCGCAGTGGACAGTCCCGACCCCGGCGGCCTGGATCCCGCGGCACTGGTTTCGGTACTGCGCGACCTGCTGGCCCTGCCGGGCGCGGCGGGATTCGAGCTGACTGTGTTCGACCCCGACCTCGACCCGGACGGCCACCAGGCCGCGCTGGTCGCCGACATCCTGGAAAGGACGCTGCGATGACCGACCTCCCGATCTGGCACCCCCCGTCCGGCCGCGGCCCCGGCCTGGTGCTGATCCAGGAGATCTTCGGCTTGGACGACTACCTGCGCTCGGTGGCCGCGGACCTGGCGGCGGCGGGTTACGTGGTGGCGATCCCGGAGCTGTTCCGCAGGATCGCCCCGGGCTGGTCGTCGACGCACGACGAGGCGGGCGTCGCGGCGTCGATGGAGGTGGCCGCGTCGTTCGACCCGGAGCTGGGCCTGGCGGACGTGCTGGAGACGGTGGCCCACCTGCGTGCGCTGCCGACGGTGACCGGCGGCGTCGGCGTGCTGGGCTTCTGCCTGGGCGGGTCACTGGCGTTCGCGGCCGCGGCCGAAGGCGCCCCGGACACGGCGGTGTCGTTCTACGGCTCGACGGTGGCAGCGTCGATCGGCGAGCTTTCCCGGGTGACGTGCCCGATCCAGTTCCACTTCGGCGGGAAGGACCCGTACATCCCGCGCGCGGACGTGGCTGTCGTGGAGTCCGCGGTGGCTGCGCACCCGGGCGCGGAGATCCACGTGCAGGAGGAGGCCGGCCACGCGTTCCACAACCACGTGGCCCCGATGTTCCACCACCCGGAGGCAGCCGCCCGGGCATGGACCCTGACCACGGAGTTCTTGCGGCGCACGCTGCCGGCGTGACCGGCTTGCGTCGTGGTCTACCTTCGTCACACCGAGACTTGGAGGATCCCGCCATGCCCCACACCGTCGACTTCGGCACCGTATCGACCACCGGCCTGGAGTCCTCCCCGGTCGCGGACGCCCTCGCCGGCCTGCGCGCGAACGAGGCCCGGTACTTCAAGAACAAGTACGACCACGTGTTCACGGTGGACCCCGCGAGCGAGGTGCCCTCGACGGTCGAGTGGGTGCACCGGATCCTGTCGGAGGAACGCGGGATCGTCGTTTCGTCCCCGGCTCTCGAGGCGACCGAGTTCGAGGTCGACGGGATCCGGATGGCGTACGTGTTCTACGAGAGCGGGCTGTCGATCAACGTGATGTACACGCTCGAGGAGTCCGGGAAGCGGGCGGTGGGGTTCAAGCTTTCGGAGGGGATGGAGGTGCCTTCGGAGCTGGAGTCGTTCAAGTTCGCGCGGCAGAAGTCGAAGCTGGCCGGAACCATCCGGGGGTCTTACTTCGTGATCAAGAACGAATACTGACGCCGGGATCGATTCCGCGTCGGCTTGAACGACGTTCTGTAACAACGCATCCGCGGCACCCGACCTAGTCCGGTCGAATCACCGAGGAAAGGGCCGGACGATGTCGTTCAACCAGGTCGAAATGACGAACGGGACCACCTACCGCGTGCTCGTCGAGTTCCGCAAGCTCGTGCAGCTGGTGGACAACGCGCTCAAGACCGACGGGCTGATCACCCTCCCGATGGGTTTCAAGCAGCCCGGCAATCCGCGGACGATCAACCCCCAGCACATCGTGAGCGTCGTCGAAGGGATGCACTGAACCAGCCCGGTGGCGCCGTCGCCAGGCCGGAGCCCGGCGACGGCGGCGGCTCAATTCCGGTACCTGAACAGGATCCGCCCGCGGTTCAGGTCATAAGGGCTCAGCTCCACCAGCACCCGGTCGAACGGCAGGATCTTGATGTAGTTCTTCCGGATCTTCCCGCTGATGTGCGCGAGCACCTTGTGCCCGTTCTCCAGCTCCACGCGGAAAGTCGCGTCCCGAAGGCACTCCAGCACCGTGCCCTCGACCTCAATCCCTCCCTTGCCGCCCATCAGCGCACCACCAGTTCGACGGTGCTGCCCACTCGGCGTGCCCCGGCACCGTCAGCCAACGCCATCGCCGCCGCGTTGGTCGAATCGACCTCGAAAGAAACCGACGAGACTCCCTTACCCCACAGGAAATCCAGCACGAAGGTCGACAACGCCCGCCCGATTCCGCGACGCTGGCAATCCGACCGGACCACGAGCAGCCCGATCCGGGTCTGGTGGCGCACCGGTCCCAAACGGACCAACCCGACGTACCGGCCGGACTCCGAAGCCACGACGTACTTCGACAAGTCAAGAAAACCCGGGCGCAGCACCTCGGCGGGCATCGAACTCCACCCGACCGAAGCCGCCACCTCCGCACGGACGACGTCGTCGAGGGAGCGCAACAGGTCCGGGTCGGTCGCCGGCGAGATGGTCACCCCCGGCGGGAGAGACGCCGATGAAGTGGGCACGACGTACTCCCACTCACGCCGCCGGGTCGTGAAACCGGCCCGCTCCCAGTGGGACTTCAACTCGCCGTCGGCCTCGTCGACCACCGTGTACAGCGGCCGAGGCAGGGCGGGGAGCATCGCACCGGCGAGACGCGCGAAATCCGCGTCGTGCCATGTGTCGATGCTGAGGAACAACCGGCCGTCGGGGCGCGGGGATGCTTCGCCGCGGCCGACCACGCGGTCGTCCGACAGTGCGTGCCATTGGTGCTCCGCCACCCGCGTGATCACCACCGCCGGTTCGGAATGCAGAGAATCCATGAGAAAGCCTTTCGGGAGTGCATCTTCACAGCGCTCCCGGCGGCCCCTGCGTCAGCCGCCAGACCGTGACAACGAGGGGAGCACCCACAACGATCCAACGTTCACGGGTCCCACCTCCTCGGGCAAAATCACGGTTCGACGGCAAGCTACCAACCCTTCGCGACACCGTCCAACGCTTTTTCAGGGTGCTCGTTCAGCCAGCGGGTAGCGGTGGCCTGCGAAGCCGCGATCCGACGGGCGGTACCACGCCGCGCCGCACATGGAGCCCAGCAGAGGAGGTCCGCGCCGTCGTTGATCGGCTTCTCGATCTCGCCTCGAGCAGCTTCGGCTTCGGCATCGCGAACGACCGGTCAGGAATCGAGAAGCGCCGGCCACGGGGGCGGACCTAGCGTTACCGGCATGACGAACATCGACACCATCACCCTCGAGGTGGCCGACCCCGCGGCCGCCGAGCGCTTCCACACCGCCGCCTTCGGGCCCGCCGTCCCGCTGCGCTTCCGCGCCGGGCAGGAGCCGTCGACCGGCTTCCGCGGCTTCACCCTCTCCCTGGTCGTCGCCCAGCCCGCCGACGTCGACTCGCTGGTCGGGACAGCGCTCGAAGCCGGCGCGACGACGCTCAAGGCACCCGCGAAGTCCATGTGGGGCTACGGCGCGGTCGTCCAGGCCCCGGACGGGACGATCTGGAAGATCGCGACGTCGGCGAAGAAGAACACCGGCCCGGCGACTCGCGAGTTCGGCCAGGTCGTGCTGCTGCTGGGCGTCGCCGACGTGGCGGCGAGCAAGCAGTTCTACGTCGACCACGGCTTCACGGTGGGCAAGAGCTTCGGCCGCATGTACGTGGAGTTCGACACCGGCTCGAGCCCGGTCAAGCTGGCGCTGTACCGGCGCAAGGCCCTGGCGAAGGACGCGGGCGTCTCCCCGGAGGGCGCGGGCTCGCACCGCATCGCGGTCGGCGGCCCGGCCGAGCCGTTCACCGACCCGGACGGCTTCGCGTGGGAGTCGACCGCGGCGGCCGAGCTGTCCTGACCCGGCGTCCAGCGGCTGATCCTCGACAAGGTCTTGGCCGGACGGCCGCCCTTCGCCCGGAGTACGGCGGCGAGCCGGACCACGTCGAGATAGCCCTCTTCACCGGCACCTGGACCGCCTGACTTCTGCGGATCGCCGCCGCGGTCGGCAGACTGGGCGGCGTGCCCGAACTGCCCGAAGTGGAACTCGCCCGTCAGGTCCTCGCCGGGGCGCTCGGCCGGAAGATCCGGGACGTCGACGACCACGACGATTGGGTCTGCCGTCCGCACGCGCCCGGTGAGATCCGCAGCGCACTGCGCGGTGGGCGGCTCACCGAAGCACATCGGCGGGGCAAGACCCTGTGGTGTGAAACCGAAAACAGCCGCGGGAAGGCCGGCCCTACGCTCGGCCTGCACCTCGGGATGGCCGGGCAGCTGCGGTTCGCCGGCGAGAGCGGGCCGCCCCGGCGGCGGCGTGACCGGGACGAGAAACCCGAGTGGTTCCGGTTCGGGATCACCTTCGCCGACGGCGAACAGCTGCGGTTGTTCGACACCCGGCGGCTGGGCCGGGTGCGGCTCGACCCCGATCTCGACGCGCTCGGGCCCGACGCCGGCGAAATCTCGCGGCCGGACTTCCGTGAGCGCGTCGGGCGGGGGCGCGCGCCGCTCAAGGCGCGGCTGCTGGACCAGTCCGTCGTCGCCGGGATCGGGAACCTGCTGGCCGACGAAACCCTCTGGCAGGCACGGCTGAACCCCTCGCGGCCGGTCAACGACCTGAACGACGACCAGCTCACCACCCTCCACAAGGCGCTGCGGAAGTCGTTGCGCGCCGCGATCGAGCACGGTGGCGTGCACACCGGCGAGATCATCGGCCACCGGCGGGCGGGCGACCACTGCCCGCGCTGCGGCGCCGAAATGGCGCACGGCACCGTCGGCGGGCGGTCGACCTGGTGGTGCCCGGAAGAACAAGCCGGCTAGCGCGGCCCCAGCCCGGTGCGGCCGTCGAGCAGCTCGCGCACCACGTCGAGGTGGCCGGCGTGGCGGGCCGTCTCCTCGATGACGTGCAGCACCACCCCGCGCAGGTCGGTGATCTCCGCGCCCAGCGGGCCGGGGTGCCGCGCACGCGGCGGCGCGGACAACGGTGTCGCCGCGAACACCTCGTCGGATCGGCGGCACTGCTCGCGGTAGAACGCGAACACCGCCTCCGGACGCCGTGGCGTGGTCAGCGGCGGGTCGTCGTCCGGCCAGGGCAGCGGATCCGCCGCGCCGGTGACGATCTCCTGGAACCAGTGCCGTTCGGCGCACCCGAGGTGCTCCACCATGCCGAGCGGCGTCCAGCCGGACGGCAGGACCGGCCTCGTCAACTCCTCCTCTCCCAACCCGTCGAGGATCGCCAGGACGCTTTCGCGCTGCGCCCGAAGGAAACCCAGCAGTGTGCTCTTCTCGTCGCCGGCCACGTCCGGGGACGTTAGCGGCACCCACCGACAGAAACCGCACGGCGGCGATCGGTTTTTGTCGGACCCGTTCGGTAGCGTCGCGGACATGGCAACACTGGTCACCTTCCACGCCCACCCGGACGACGAGTGCCTCCGCACCGCGGGCGTCATGCGCAAAGCCGTCGAAGACGGGCACCGGGTCGTGCTCGTCGTCGCCACCAAGGGCGAGGTCGGCGAGGTACCCGAAGGCTTCCTGGCCGAGGGTGAAAAACTCGAGGACCGGCGGGTCCAGGAGGCGCACGCGGCCGCGGCGATCCTCGGCGTCGAGCGCGTCGAGTTCCTGGGCTACCGCGACTCCGGGATGATGGGCGAGCCGACGAACGACGACCCGGCGTGCTTCTGGCGCGCCGACGTCGAGAAGGCGGCCGAGCAGCTCGCGGCGATCCTGCGCGAGGAGTCGGCCGACGTCCTGACGGTCTACGACGACAACGGCGACTACGGGCACCCGGACCACATCCAGGTCCACCGCGTCGGCGTCCGCGCGGCCGAGCTGGCCGGCACGAGCCGCGTCTTCCAGGCGACGTTCAACCGCGAATTCATGCAGCGCGGCTTCGAGGCGGCGATCGAACAGGGCCTCATGCCCCCGGAAGCGGCGCCGACACCACCGGAGGACGTCGAGTTCGGCAAGCCGGAAGCGGAGATCACCGCGGCCGTCGACGTGGCGAAGTACTCCTCGATCAAACGCGCGGCGATGCGGGCGCACCCCAGCCAGATCAGCGAGGAGATGTTCATGCTGGCGATGCCGGACGACGCGTTCGCGTTCGCCTTCGGCACGGAGTGGTTCATCCGGTCGGGGCAGGGGCCGGGGATCACGGAAACGGACCTGATGGCCGGACTCTGAGCGCCTTCAGTCCAGCGCGGCCGTCACGTCCAGCTCCACCAGCTGGCCTGGGTACCCCAGCTGGGCGACACCCAGCAGGGTGCTCGCCGAGCTGAACGCCGGGCCGAGCGCCGACGCGGCCAGCCGGGCCCACACGGCCGACAGGGTCGCGCGGTCGTCGGTCACCACGTAGATCACCGTGCGCACGACGTCGGCCGGTCCGGCGCCGGCGAACTCCAGCGCGGCCGCCGTGTTGGCGACCACCTGGTCGGTCTGGGCGAGCACGTCCCCGTCGACCACCGCGCCGTCCGCGGTGAGCGGGCACTGGCCGGCCAGGTGGACCGTGCGGGTCGCCGAGGTCACCGTCACGTGGTGGTAGCCCGGCGGCGTGTGCAGGCCGGGCGGGTTCTGCCGTTCAATGGTCACAGCCGCATCTTCACCACCGCGGCAACCGGATTTCGCGGGAGGGGTCGTGCGCAGGAGCATCGACTGGACGGACGGCGCCGTCGTCATCATCGACCAGACCGCGCTGCCCGGCGACTACCGGCTGCTCGAATTGCGGACAGTCGGTGAGCTCGTCGACGCCGTGAAACGGCTCGCCGTCCGCGGGGCGCCGGCGCTCGGGGCCGCCGGGGCGCTGGGGGTCGCGCTGGCCGCCCGGCTGGGCGGCGACGTCGAGGCGGCGGCCGAGCTGATCGCGCACGCGCGCCCGACCGCCGTCAACCTCGCCTGGGGCGTCCGGCGGGCGCTCGCCAAGCTCGATCAGGGCGCCGAAGCCGTCCTCGCCGAGGCGCTGGCGTTGCTCGACGAGGACGAAGAACTCAACAAGACCGCGTCCGCGCACGCCGCCGAGATCGTGCTCGCCGAGTGCCCGCGGCGGCCGTTGCGGCTGCTGAGCCACTGCAACGCCGGCCACCTCGCGACGGTCGGCTGGGGCAGCGCGCTCGGCGTCGTCTGGCACCTGCACGAACGCGGGCTCGTCGAAGAAGTGCTCGTCGACGAGACGCGCCCGCTGCTCCAAGGCGCCCGGCTGACGGCGTGGGAGCTGGCGCGGGCCGGCGTCCCCCACCGCGTCCAGCCCGACAGCGCCGCCGCGGCCGCCATGGCGCGCGGGATGGTCGACTGCGTGCTCGTCGGCGCCGACCGGATCGCCGCGAACGGCGACGTCGCCAACAAGATCGGCACCTACGGCCTGGCGCTCGCCGCGCGGCACCACGGCGTCCCGTTCGTCGTGGTCGCGCCTTCGTCCACTGTGGACGAGCAGCTCGCGGACGGCACGGGCATCACCATCGAGGAACGCGACCCCCGCGAGCTCACCGAGCACGCCGGCATCTCGGTCACGCCGCCGGGCACCGAGGTGTTCAACCCCGCGTTCGACGTCACCCCGTTCGGCCTGATCACGGCGGTGGTGACCGAACGGGGGCGCCTGGCACCTAGGGCCGCGGGCCGATCTCGCGCCCGCCGTCGAGCACCGTGATCGCCATCGCCGGGCACGAGTCCGCCGCGTCGAGCACCGTTTCGTCGCCGTCGACCGACGACGTCACCGTGTGCGCGACGGCGCCGTCGAGCACGAACACCTCCGGCATCAGGGCCGCGCACATCCCCGACCCGATGCAGGTGTGTTCGTCGATCCGTACGTCCCAGCTCATCGTCACCATCCGATCGGCATCGACCGCGGTCCGCGGACGAGCATCTGCGTCTTCCACACGATATCGCCGGCCAGGTGCAGGCCCGGCAGCTCGGTGACCAACGCGCGCAGCGCCTCCTGCAGCTCCAGCCGCGCCAGGGGCGCGCCGAGGCAGTGGTGGACGCCGTGGCCGAAGCCGAGGTGGTGGTTGTCCCCGCGGTCGAAGCGCAGCTTCTCGGCGTCGTCGAACTGCAGGCCGTCGCGGTTGGCCGCGCCGACCGCGACCAGCACCGGCTCCCCCGCGCGCACGAGCACCCCGCCGACCTCGACGTCTTCGGTGGCGTAGCGGGCGAACCCGGCGCCCGCGCCGAGCGGGACGAACCGCAGCAGCTCCTCGACGGCGGCCGGGATCAGGTCGGGGTCGGCGACCAGCCGGTCCCAGTGCTCGTGCTGGTCCTGCAGCGCGTAGACGAAGTTGGGGATCTGGCTCGCGGTCGTCTCGTGCCCGGCGACGAGGATGCCGACGCAGAGGTCGACGAGTTCCAGCTCGGTCAGCCGGTCGCGAACGTCGCGGGCCTCGATCAGCGCGGTCATCAGGTCGTCCTGCGGCGCCGCGCGGTGCTCGGCGATCAGGCCGCGCATGTAGTCACGCAGCTCCTCGCGGTTGCGCTCGAACTCCTCCGGCGTGAGCCCGCTGGTCGACAGCGCGGCATCGCTCCACACGCGGAACTTCGGCCGGTCGCCGACCGGGACGCCGAGCAGCTCGCAGATCACCGCGACCGGGTTGGGCAACGCGTAGGCGTCGACGAGATCGGCAGGCGCCCCGGTGGCCTTCATGTCCGCGATCAGCTCGGCCGCCAGCGACGCGACCCGCGGCCGGAGCAGCTCGACGCGGCGCATGGTGAACGCCTTCGCGACGAGCGTCCGCAGCCGCGTGTGGTCCGGCGGGTCCATCTGCAGGATGCCGCCGTCCCGCTGCACGGGCGAGCGCCGCGGCGCGTCCTTCTCCTTCTCCATCGCCCGCGAAAACCGGCGGTCGCCCAGCACGAGCCGGGCGTCGGCGTACCGGGTGGCCAGCCAGGCCGGCTCCCCGTAGGTCATCTTCACCCGGACCATGCCCTCGGCTTCCCGAGCGGCCGCGTAAGCCTCGTTGAGGTCGAGACCCGCCTCCTCGTTGAAGGGGTACGAGACCGGCTCGGTGTGGGTGACTGTCATGCGGAACCCCCGTGCTCCAGGTTTGTAAGCAGCTGCTTACAACGCTACACACGACGCTGGCTCACGTCGAGCGCCGATCCGATCACGGGACGTCACCGCGGTAACGGAAAGTTTCCGTCCACATGTCACCGTCAGCCATTGCCGGGTCACCAAGTACTAGGTTACGGTGACCTAGGTGTGGATCGAGATCCTCCTGCTGTCGAAGCTGGCCCGGGAACCCATGCACGGCTATGAACTGCGCAAAGCCGTGGAGGCGTCGACCGGCCACACCCTGTCGAACAACTCGCTGTACCCCACGCTTCGGCGCTTCGTCGACGCCGGGGCGGTGAGCCGCAGTGCGGAGGAGCAGGAGGCCAAGCCGCCGCGGCACGTGTACACCGTCACCGATGTCGGGCGGGAGCTGTTGCACGACCTGCTCGCGGACTTCCCGCCGGAACTGGCGCTCAGCCAGGAGGAATTCCTGGCGCGTGTCGGGAACTTCGGGTGGCTGCGCCCGGACGAACGGGCGCGGGTGCTCGAAATCCGGGAGCGGGCACTGACCGCCGAGCGAAAACGGCTGGCCGAGCTCGCCGCCGGGCAGGCCGATCCGTGGAGCCGCGCCGCGCTGCGCCACGTGCTCGGCCGCTTCGACGCCGAACTCCGCTGGCTTTCCGAGCTGAACCGCGACCCCAGGAGCGACGCATGACCACCACCGAACAGACGCCGCGGCTCCCCTTCAGCCGCGGCAACGCGCTCGAGATCGCCCCGGACTACGAGGCGCTCCGGCGGGAGGCGCCGGTGAGCCGGGTGCTCACGCCGGCCGGCGACCCCGCCTGGCTCATCACCTCCTACGAGGCAGCCAAAGAAGTCTTCCGCGACCGGCGGTTCGGGCGGTCGCACCCGGCGCCGGAGCAGGCGTCGCGGATTTCCTACGCCGCGGTGCAGGACGGGCCGAGCGGGGACTTCGAAAGCGAAGAGCGCGAACACAAGCGGATGCGCCGGATGCTGGCGCCCGCCTTCTCCGCGCCGCGCATGCGCGCCCTCGGCGACCGGATCGCCGAGCTGACCGACCGGTGCCTCGACGACCTGCAGGCCGCGCGCGACGCCGACCCCGGCGCGCCCGTCGACCTCACCGACTTCCTCGCGTTCCCCCTGCCCGTGCTGGTGATCTGCGAGCTGCTCGGCGTGCCCTACGAGGACCGCGAGAAGTTCCGCGGCCTGTCCGAGCGGATCGCCAGGATGGACGGCGGCGAAGACGCGCAGGCCGCCATGACCGAGTTCAAGGCCTACATGACGCAGCTGGCCGAGGCCAAGCGCGCGGACCCGCAGCCGGACGTCATCTCCGACATGGTCGCCGTCCAGGCCGACGACCCGACCTTCACCGACGACGACCTCGCCCGGATGGGCGCCGGGCTGCTCTTCGCCGGCCACGAGACGACGTCGACGCGGATCGCGATGGGCACGTTGTTCCTGCTCACCGACACCGCCCGCCGCGACCGGTTCGCCGCCGACCCCGAGGGCCAGGTCGCACAGACCGTCGAGGAGATCCTGCGGCTGACCGCGACCAGCGGCACCGGCCTGCTGCGGTACGCGCACGAGGACGTCGAGATCGCGGGCACCCGGATCGCCCGCGGCGACGCCGTCCTCATCTCCAGCGACGCGGCCAACCGCGACGCGGCCGTGTTCGCCGACCCCGACGAGTTCGACCCGGACCGGACGCCGAACGTGCACCTGGCCTTCGGCACCGGCGCCCACGTCTGCATCGGTGCCAACCTCGCCCGCACCGAGCTGCGGACGGTGTTCCCGAAGCTGTTCGAGCGCTTCCCGGGCCTGCGGCTCGCGGTCGGGCTCGACGAGATCGCGGTCCGCACGAACCGCGTGGCCGGCGGCGTCGACCGCGTCCCGGTGGAGTGGTGAGGCCGGTGAAGATCACCGCCGACACCGACAGCTGCGTCGCTTCCGGACAGTGCGTGCTGCTCGCGCCCGGAACGTTCGACCAGGACGAGGAGACCGGCTCGGTCGTCCTCCTCACCGACGAACCGGCGGCGGGCGAGGAGGACGCGGTCCGGCAGGCCGAGCTGACCTGCCCGGCCGCCGCGATCCGGCTGGCCGGCGCCTAGGGCGACCGCACGGACGTCCGGTTTGCCGGTTAACCTGCACCGGTGAGCGAACAGCCCGGCCGGAAGCGGGACGCGGCCGCGACGCGGCTGGCGTTGCTCGACGCCGCCGCGAAGCTGTTCGCCGAGCGTGGGTTCGACCGGACGACCGTGCGGGACATCGCCAAGCTGGCCGGGGTCAACCAGTCGCTGCTCTTCCGCTACTTCGGCAGCAAGGAAGCGCTGTTCGAGGCCGTCATCGCGCGCAACGGGCGCGAACAGCTGGCCACCACGCCGCCCGAGCGGCTCTTCAGCGCTTCCTTGCTCAGCATGCTGGCACCGGAGGGTGCGGGGAACCGGACGCTGGAGACGTACCTGCGCTCGTCGGGCAGCGACGGCGTCGCGGCCGCGATCCGGCAGGAGATCGGCGAGGAGTACGCGCGGGTGCTGGCGACGCTGACCGACGCGCCGGACGCCGAACTGCGCGCCGACCTCGCGCTCGCCTGGCTGATGGGCATCGCGCTGGTCCGCGAGATCTCCGGCAAGGAGCCACTGGCCAGCGCCGATCCCGAGGAGGTCTGCCGGCTGGTGCTGAGCGCGACCAAGACGTTGCTGGAGCGCAGCGAATAACCGCTGGACGGCCGTCCTACCGTCGAGGTCATGGTGCCCTTCCCGCCCGCGGCGACCGAGGCCGGGTTCGGCGCGCTCACCCGCGCCGGCCTGCTGCCCGCGGTCACCGGCCTGCTGGGCCGCGACGACGTCGTCCCGTTCACCGAAGGCTCACTGCCGGTGTACGCCGTCGGCGACGACCTCGTCCTGAAGCTGTACCCGCCGCTCTACCGCGACGAGATCGCCACCGAACACACGATGCTCGAAGTGCTGTCCGGCACCCTGCCGGCGCCGGGGCTGAAGGACGCGGGCGAGCGCGACGGCTGGGGCTGGCTCCTGATGGAACGGCTCCCCGGCCGCACTCTCAAGGAGGCGTGGCCGTCACTGTCCACTGAGGACAAGCAACGGCTCATGCCCGAGCTGGGCGAGCTGCTGGCCACCCTGCACGCGATCGACGACCCGCGGCTGGCCGTCATCCCGCCGGCCGACTGGACCGAGTTCGTCGCCGAGCAACGGGAAAAGGCCGTCGACCACCACCGCCGGACCGGACTCGACGAAGCCTGGGTGGCGCAGATCCCGGGGTTCCTCGACGCCGTCGACCTCGGGACGCCGCCGGTCGTGCCGCTGCACACCGAGTTCATGCGCGACCACATCATGCTCGACGACGGCCGCATCACCGGCCTGTTCGACTTCGAACCCGCGATGCGCGGCGCGGCGGAGTACGACTTCGTCGCGGTGGGCCTGTTCGTGACCAGCGGCGACGGCGACCTCCTGCGCCGGTTCCTCGACGGCTACGGGCAGCCGATCGACGAACGCCGTTGCCTGGCCTACGCGCTACTGCACGTCTACAGCAACTTCCCTTGGTACCTCAAGGAACTGCCGCCGGCGCCGACCCTGGACGCCCTCGCGACCGCCTGGTGGGGGTCGTGAGTGTTTAGTCGGGTTCTAACCCGACTAAACACTCACGACGGGGGTAGGGCGCGGCGCAGGAGTTCGGCCAGGTGCACCGGACGGCGGCCCGACTCCTGCTCGATCTGCGTCCGGCAGCTGAAGCCGTCCGACACCACCACCGTCTCCTCCGAAGCCGCGCGGATCGCCGGGAGCATCCGGTCCTCCGCCACCGCCTTCGAGACGTCGTAGTGGCCGCGTTCGAAGCCGAAGTTGCCTGCCAGGCCACAGCAACCCGAGTCCAGCGTCGTGTTGCGGACACCCGCGGCCGCGAGAGCCGACTCGTCGGCGCCGAAGCCCAGGACCGCGTGCTGGTGGCAGTGCACCTGAGTGATCGCGTCGACGTCCAGCGCCGCGAACGGGATCGGCGCCCGCTCGAGGAGTTCCGCGAACGTGAACGTCCGGGAAGCCAGCAGCGAAGCACGCGCGTCACCCGGCATGAGCGCGGGCAGGTCGCCGCGGAAGAGCGCCGTGCAGCTCGGCTCCAGCCCGGCCACCTCGTAGCCGTCTTCGAGGTAGGGCGCGAGCACGTCCAGGGTCCGGTCCAGCACGCGCCGCGCCACGCCGAGCTGGCCCGTCGACACCCACGTCAGTCCACAACAGACTCCCCGGTCCGGGAGCACGACGTCGTAGCCCGCCGCGGTGAGCACCTCGTACGCGGCGTCGAGCACCGACGGCGTCAGGTAGTTGTTGAACGAGTCCGGCCACAGCACCACCCGCCGCTCCCCTGACGCCCGGCGCCGAAGATCCGCCCGCGACGTCGTGAACGGCGAGGAGGCGAACGTGGGCAGCGAGCGTTCGCGCGCGATCCCGCCCAGCCGTTTCACCAGACCCGCCAACCGCGACCGCCCGACCGCGTTGGCCAGCCGCGGCGCCCGCGCGCTGAGCCGCAGCCACAGCGGGAGCCAGCCCATCGAATAGTGCGACGGCGGGCGCGGCCGCCGCCGGTAGTGCTGGTGCAGGAACTCCGCCTTGTACGTCGCCATGTCGACGTCGACCGGGCAGTCCGACAGACATCCCTTGCAGGACAGGCACAAATCGAGAGCGTCGTGCACCTCGGACGAACGCCAGCCATCCGTGATGACTTCGCCGTTGATCATTTCGGCGAGCAGGTGCGCGCGCCCGCGCGTCGAGTGCTGCTCCTCCCGCGTGGCCCGGTAGCTCGGGCACATCACGCCGCCGCCGCCGGTGTTGCGGCACTTCCCGACGCCGACGCAGCGCCGCATCGCCTGCCCGAAACTCCCCCGGTCTTCCGGGTAGCCGAGGAAGACCGGGTCCTCGAAGGACGGTGACGTCGCCCGCACGCGCAGGTCCGCGTCGATCGCCCGCGGCGCCACCAGGATGCCGGGGTTCATCCGCCCGGCCGGGTCGAAGATCCCCTTGAACCGCGCGAAAACCGCCATCATCTCCGGGCTGTACATCCGGGACAGCAGCTCGGAGCGAGCCTGCCCGTCGCCGTGCTCGCCGGAGAGCGAGCCGCCGTGCTTCGCGACGAGGTCCGCGGCCTCCTCCAGGAACCGGCGGAAGCCCGCCACGCCGGGCGCCGACAGCAGGTCGAAGTCCAGCCGCAGGTGCAGGCAGCCTTCGCCGTAGTGGCCGTACACCACGCTGCGCCGCCCGTGCGCCCGCATGAGCTCCTTGAACTCGCGCAGGTACGCGCCGAGCCGCTCGGGCGGGACGGCGGCGTCTTCCCAGCCGGGCCACGCCTCCGAGCCGTCGGCGAGCCGCGTCGCGAGCCCGGCGCCCTCCTCGCGGATGCGCCACAGCCGCCGTTGCGCGGCCGGGTCGTCGAGGATCGCGAAGCCGGTGAGGTCGAGGGACGCGGCCAGCGCGCGGGCCCGCTCGGCCGGCTCGTCCCCGGCCAGCTCGACGAACAGCCACGCGCCGCCCGGCGGCAGGTCACCCGACCGGCCCGGCAGCATCGCGACCAGCTCGGCGTCCACGCCTTCGACGGTCAGCGGCGACCAGGGCAGGATCGACGGCACCGCGTCGGCCGCCGCGATGTCGGAGGGGAAGCCGAGCACGGCAAGCACTCGACGACGAGGCAGCTCCGCGAGCGAAACGGTCGCCTCCAGGATCGTCACGCACGTGCCCTCGCTCCCGACGAGCGCCTTGGCGACGTCGAACCCGTTCTCCGGCAACAGGTGTTCGAGCCCGTACCCGGACACGCGGCGCGGCCACGTCGAGAGTTCCTTGCGCAGCAACGCCAAGTTGTCGCGCACCAGCGCGCGCAGCTCGTCGAAGATGCGACCCTCGGTGGGCTCGCCGGGCCCGACCCGCAGCCGCGTGCCGTCGTAGAGCAGCACGTCCAGCGAGCGGACGACGTCGACCGTGCGCCCCCACGCCACCGAGTGCGAGCCGCACGCGTTGTTGCCGATCATCCCGCCGAGCGTGCAGCGGCTGTGCGTCGACGGGTCCGGCCCGAACCGCAGGCCGTGCGGCGCCGCGACCGCCTGCAGGTCGTCCAGCACGGTGCCGGGCAGCACCCGTGCGAGCCGGGTCTCCGGGTCCAGCGAGAGCACCCCGCCGAGGTGGCGGGACGCGTCGATCACCAGCCCGGGCCCGCACGCGTTCCCGGCGACGCTCGTGCCGCCGCCGCGCGCGATCACCGGCAGGTCGCGGGCACGGGCCTCGGCGACCGCGGCGACGACGTCTTCGACGGTCTCCGGGAGGACCACGCCGCGCGGCACGTGGCGGTAGTTGGACGCGTCGGTGGTGTAGAGCGCGAGCGTGCCGGCGTCGGTGAGGATCTCCACACCCCCATTCAAGTCGACCGGGCGCTCGCGTACCTCTCCAGCCGGGTATGTCCGAAACCACAGTCCGTGTGCGATCGTGGGCGCGTGACGGCAAAGGAGCACGTCGCCGAGTACAGCGCGGTGCTGGGCGAGCTGCTGCGCGAGCGCGAAAAACTGCTCGGCACGCTCGACCGCGTCGCCGCGCTGCACGGAACCGCGCGCCTGATCCGGGAAGCGGTCGGGGCGAAGGCCGGGTTCGTCGGCGAGCTCACCGAGCCCGGGCTGGCGGTGATCCGCTGGATGTCCGGCAACCGCACGGACGCCCTGCAGGACCTCGAGGTGTCGACGGGCCAGGGTGTCGGCGGGCGAGTGCTGGCGCTGGGCCGCCCGGTCCGCGTCACCGACTACGTCAGCGCGCCGACGATCACCCACCACTTCGACGTCCAGGTGCGCGGCGAGGGCCTGGCCGCGTTACTCGCCGTCCCGATCGTGGCGCGCGGCGAGACCGTTGCCATCGCCTACGCCGCCATGCGCGAGCCCGCCGACTTCGGTGACGACGCCGTCCGGCGGATGGAGGAAGTCGCCTGCCAGGCCGGGGCGGCTTTGCACCTGGCCAGGGTGGCCGAGACGGACCGCGCGGCCGCGGTGGCCGGCGAACGCCTGCGGATGCAGAGCGCCCTGCACGACTCCGTCGGCGCGCTGCTGTTCTCCATCGGCGTCCAGGTGCGCGACCTGACCGCGGACCTGCACGGCAACCCGGGACTGGCCGCGCGGCTGCAGCGGCTGGAAGGCGACGTCTCGGCGGCCGCCGGGGCGTTGCGCGAGTCGCTGCTCGCGCTGTCGGAGTCCAGTCCGGAGCGGGCGCTGCCGGTCGAGCTGGCCGAGCACTGCCGCTCGTTCCAGGCGCGCTGCGGCGTGCCGGCGCGGTTCGTGCAGCTCGCGGCGGTGCCGCCGCTGGACGCCGAACGGACGGCGCTGCTCGTGTCCGCCGTCCGGGAAGGCCTGCTCAACGTCGAGAAGCACGCCAGGGCGTCGTCGGTGATCGTCAGCCTGCTGCCCAGCGAAGACGGCGTCCAAGTGGTCGTCGCCGACGACGGCACCGGCGCGCCGGGCGTCCCCGGCACCGGGGTGGGCCTGCGGGCGCTGACCGGGCGAGCGCTGCGGCTCGGCGGGCGGGTCAGCCTGGTCCGGGACGACGACGACGGCTGCACGCTGCGCGCGTGGGTGCCGCTGGTGCGGCCGTGACGCCCGCGACCGTGTTCGTCGTCGACGACCACCCGGTGGTCCGCGACGGGGTGACGCTGCTGCTGCGCTCCGACCCGTGCCTGCAGGTGGCCGGCTCGGCGGAGTCCGGGCGGGCGGCGATCCAGCGGGTCGGGCAGCTGCGGCCCGACCTCATCCTGCTCGACCTGCGGCTGCCGGACATGCTCGCGCCCGAGGTGATCGCGGAGCTGCGGCACGTCCACCCGGCCGCGCGGATCGTGGTGTTCACCGCGCACGGCGACCACCAGGGCGTGCTGGCCGCGCTGGACTCGGGCGCGCACGGCTGCCTGCTCAAGGACGTCGCGGGCACCGACCTGGTCGCGGCGCTGCGGCGGGTGCTGCGCGGCGAGCGCGTCGTCGACCCGCGGATCTTGCCCGACGAGGGGCAGCGGTCGGACGCGCTGGCCCGCAGCGGCCTGACCCGCCGGGAGTACGAAGTGCTGCGGCTGGCCGCGCAGGGCCAGACCAACCCGGAGATCGCGGAGTCCACGGGGCTGGCGCGCAACACGGTGAAGACGTACCTGCAGTCGGCGCTGCACAAGCTCGGCGCGCGCAACCGGGTCGAGGCGATCGGCAAGGCCAGCGAAGCCGGGCTGCTGTGAGATCGTCCCTCGGGTGACGATCGACCTGCACGCGCACAGCACGGCCTCCGACGGGACGACACCGCCGTCGGAACTCCCCCGGCTGGCCGCCGAAGCCGGGCTGACGGTGCTCGCCCTCACCGACCACGACACCTTCGCGGGCCTGGCCGAGGCGTCCGCCGCGGCGGACATCGAGCTGGTCCCGGGTGTCGAGATCTCCTGCCGGCTCGACGACGCCGAGGTGCACCTGCTGGGGCTGTTCGTCGACCCCGGGCACGCGGCGTTGCGGGCGGAACTCGAGCTGATCCGCACCGACCGGGACCGGCGCGGGGTGCGGATGGTTGAGCGCTGCCAGGAGCTGGGCGCGCCGATCACGCTCTCGCAAGTTCGGGAGATCGCCGGGGGTGCGTCGCTCGGGCGTCCGCACATCGCCGCGGCGCTGGCCGCCGTGGGTATCGCGGACGCCTTCACCAGCGACTGGATCGCCGACGGCGGGCGCGCCGACGTGCCGAAGCACGTGCTGGCCACGGTGGACGCGATCGGGCTGGTCCGGGCGGCCGGGGGTGCCGCGGTGCTGGCGCACCCGCGGTCGGTCAAGCGCCGCGCCTCGGTCTCGGACGCCCAACTGGGCGCGCTCGCCTCCGCCGGGCTCGCCGGGGTCGAGATCGACCACCCCGAGCACCCCCCAGAGGTCCGCGCGCGGCTGCGGGACGTGGCGACGTCCCTCGGCCTGCTCGCGACGGGGTCCAGCGACTTCCACGGCGACCGCAAGCCGGTCCGCCTCGGCGAGTGCACCACTTCCCCCGAGGTCCTGGCCGCCCTCCGCCCCCGCCGGTCGTGAGTGATAAGTCGGGTTAGAACCCGACTTATCACTCACGACCAGCCGCGGCAGACCGCTTTCCGTGTCCGTTTTGTGTCCGGAGGGGTCTCCAGGTGGGGGTGTCCGAGGCCCGCGCCTGACCGCAGGATGACCGCCACCGACCGTGACTCACGTCACACGAGTGGAGGAGGCCTCTTGCGTCCTGGAGTGAGTACGTGCTGACCGTGCGTGGCCTGCGGGTCCGGTACGGCCGGTCCACGGCCGCCCTGCACGGTGTCGACCTCGACGTTTCCGCCGACGGGGTGCTCGCCGTGCTCGGCAGCAACGGGGCCGGGAAGTCCACCTTGCTCCGGGCCGTCTCCGGCACCCTCCGCATGCACCGGGGCTCGATCGACAGCGGCGAAATCCACTACGACGGCCACGCGCTCGGCAAGCTCGACCCCGCCCGGATCGTCCGGCTCGGTGTCGTCGGCGTGCCCGAGGGGCGGCAGGTCTTCGCCCGGATGACGGTCGAGGAGAACCTGCGCGCCGGTGGCATCGGCGCCCGGACCGCGGCCGAACGGGTGACCGCGAGGAAGCGGGTCGACGAGCTGTTCCCCGTGCTGGGTGAACGCGCCAAGCAGCGCGCCGGGCTGCTCTCCGGCGGCGAGCAGCAGATGCTGGCGATCGGGCGCGCGCTGATGTCCGCGCCGAGGCTGCTGCTGCTCGACGAGCCGTCGCTCGGGCTGGCGCCCAAGATCGTCGAGCAGATCGGCCGGACCATCCGCGAGATCCACGAGCAGGGCACCGCCGTCGTGCTGGTGGAGCAGAACGCCGTGATGGCGCTGAACGTCGCCGACCACGCCGTGGTGCTGGAGGTCGGCCGGGTGGCGCTGGCCGGGACGGCGGCCGAACTCGCCGCCAGCCAGGACGTCCAGCGGCTCTACCTCGGCGGGCACGCCGAGTCGCAGGAGACCGCCGAAGCCGAGGCCGAACGCGCGCGAGAGCACCTCGCGGGCCGGACCCTGTCGAGGTGGGCCGGATGACGCCGCCAGAACTGCGGGTCGAGAACGTGTCCCTGCGCTTCGGCGGGATCCGCGCGCTCGACGACGTCAGCTTCACCGTCGCGCCCGGCTCGCTGCACGCGCTGATCGGGCCCAACGGCGCCGGGAAGTCCAGCTGCTTCAACGTGATCAGCGGCCTCTACCGGGCCAACGCCGGCCGCGTCCGGCTCGGCGACACCGAGCTCACCGAGCTCGCGCCGCACAAGCTCGCGCGCCTCGGCGTCGGCCGGTCGTTCCAGAACGCCGCGCTGTCGGCCGGCTCGACCGTGCTGGACAACGTCATGCTCGGCCGGCACGCGCTGACCCGCGGCGGGTTCCTCGAAATCGGGCTGCGGCTGCCGTGGACGGTCCGCGCCGAACGGCGGCACGCCGAGCGCGCGCGGGAGATCTGCGCGTTCCTCGGCTTGGGCGCGGTCGTCGGCTCACCGGTCGGCGCGCTGCCCTACGGCGTCGTCAAGCGCGTCGACCTCGCCCGCGCGCTCGCCGTCGAACCGGTGCTGTTGCTGCTCGACGAGCCCGCGGCCGGGATGAACGCGGCCGAAACCGCGGAGCTGGCCGGCACGATCAGCGGGATCCGCGCCGAGCTGGGCATCTCGATCCTGCTCGTCGAACACGACATGGGCCTGGTGATGGGCATCGCCGACCGGGTCACCGTGCTCGACTTCGGCCGCCGCATCGCCGACGGCACCCCCGCGGAAGTCCAGTCCGACCCGGACGTCATCAAGGCCTACCTGGGCACGGAGGCGGCGTGAACACTTTCCTGCAGCTCGTGGTGAACGGCCTCGGCAAGGGCGCGGTGTTCGCGCTGCTCGCGCTGGGGTTCGTGATCATCTTCAAGGCCACCGAGGTGGTCAACTTCGCGCACGGCTCACTCGTGCTCTTCGGCGGCTACCTCGTCGTGGTGACGCGGGACGCGCTCGGCTGGGTCGGCGCCTCGCTCGTGGGCATCGTCTCGGCCGGACTGCTCGCCCTGGCCGTGGAACGGCTGCTGCTGTCCCGGTCCCGGCACGCCGACGCGAACAGCCTGGCGCTGCTCACCATCGGCGTCGACGTCATCGTCACCGAGGAGATCGTGCGCCGCCTCGGCGTCACGCTCCCCTTCCTCGGCGACGCCTGGGACGCGAAGCCGTTCCAGCTCGGCGGGATCACGCTGTTCCGCACCCACCTGGTCGCGCTCGGCGTGGCCGCGGTGCTGATCACGGCGTTCTGGCTGGCCTTCAAGTACTCGAACTGGGGCGTGGCCATGCGGGCGCAGGCGGAGAACCGGGAAGCCGCCGCGCTGATGGGCATCCGCAGCTCCCGCGTCACGGCGACGGCCTGGCTGGTCGCCGGGCTGCTGGCCGGCGTGGCCGTGCTGTTCATCGCGACGCAGGACTTCTCCGGCGCCGGGCTTTCGCGCGGGACGCACTCGATCGCGCTGGCCGCGTTCCCCGCGGCGATCCTCGGCGGGCTCGACTCGACGGCGGGCGCGGTGGTCGGCGGGCTGGTGGTCGGGCTCGTGGAAGCGCTGTCCGCGCAGTACGTCTCGTTCGACTTCTCCAAGAGCGCGGTGTTCCTGGTGATGCTGGTCGTCCTGGTGGTGCGGCCCTCGGGGCTGTTCGGCACGAGGGAGCGAACCCGTGTCTGACAGCGCTGTGTCCGAAGTGGACGCTCCAGCCGAACCGCAGTCACCGCCGCGGCCCCGCCGCGACCTGGCGAAACCGGTGCGCGCGGTGGCGTGGCTGGCCCTGCTGGTCGTCCTGCTCGCCCTGCCGCTCTACCTCGACGCCGCCTGGCTGAAAGCCGGGCAGTACATGATGATCGGCGCGGTCGGCGCGATCGGGCTGACGCTCGTGGTCGGGCAGGCCGGGCAGCTTTCCCTGGCGCACGCCTTCTTCCTGCTCGCCGGCGGCACGGCCTACAGCGTGCTGTCCGGGCCGACCGGGGACGACCGCGTGGTCGGGTTCGGCCTCGACCCCGGCCTCTCACTGCTCGGCGCGGTCGTCGTCGCGGCCCTGCTCGGCCTGGCCTTCGCGCCCGTCGCCGGGCGGCTGCGGGGGATCTACCTCGGCGTCGCCTCGCTCGCGCTGGTGTTCCTCGGCCTCTACTTCGGACAGTCGGCGGAAGAGCTCACCGGCGGGACGTCGACCGGGCGGACGCCGGCGCCGTTCTCGCTTTTCGGCTTCCCCTTCACCAACGACGGCCCCGAAATCAGCCTGCTCGGCGTACCGATCCGGCAGGCCGAACGCACCTGGTACCTGTTCCTGCTGCTGACCGTGGTCGCGTTCGTGGTCGCCCGCGGCGCCGTCCGCGGCCGGGTCGGGCGGTCGTGGCGGGCGGTGCGCGACAACGAAGCCGCGGCCGCGGTGATGGGCGTCAGCGTCATGCGGGCGAAGGCGGGCGCGTTCGCGGTTTCCTCGGCGTACGGCGGGCTCGCCGGCGCGATGACCGTGCTGTGGTTCGACATCCTCAAGCCGGACGAGAGCGAGTTCGGCACCTACGGCATCAACGTCTCCATCGCCTACCTGGCGATGGTCATCATCGGCGGGCTCGGCTCGGTGTCCGGCGCGCTGGTCGGCGCGCTGATCGTCAACGGGCTGCCGCAGGTCCTCGCCCTGTACTCCGCCGATCTGGGCTGGTTCTCCGGCACCGGCGACGGCGCGCTGACCCCCATCCTCGTCAGCTCGTTCGTCTACGGCGCCGCGATCGTCCTCGTCGTGCTCTTCGAGCCCGGCGGGCTCGCCGCGATCGGCCGCCGGATCACCCGCAAAACCCAGGAGGAGAAATGAAGCGAACACACCTGGCGGCGGCGCTGGCGGCCGTCCTCGTCCTCTCGGCGTGCAGCACGAAGGCGGGCGACGCCGGCTCGTCCGGCTCGGACAGCTCCGGCGTCAAGACCGGCAAGGGGGTGACGGCGACCGAGGTGACGCTCGGCGTGATGACCGACAAGTCCGGCGTGTTCAAGAACCTCGGCCTCGGGGTCACGCAGGGCAACGAGCTGTGGGCCAAGGACTTCAACGCCGCCGGCGGCGTCTGCGGCCGCCAGGTGAAGCTCGAAGAGGTCGACCACGGCTACAAGGCCGACACCGCGAAGACGCTGTACCCGCAGATCGAACCGAAGGTGCTCGGGTTCGTGCAGCTGCTCGGCTCGCCGGTGGTGGCCGCGCTCAAGCAGAACCTCGCCACCGACAAGACCGTCGCCGCACCCGCGTCGTGGTCGTCGGAGCTGCTCGACAACCCGTACGTGATGATCGTCGGCACCACCTACGACCTGGAGATCATCGACGGCCTGTCGTACCTGCAGGAGCAGGGCCTGATCAAGGACGGCGACACCATCGGGCACGTCTACATCGACGGCGAGTACGGCAAGAACGGCCTGCGCGGCTCGCAGTTCTACGCCAAGAAGCACAACCTGACGGTCAAGGAAGTGAAGATCACCTCGACCGACAGCGACCTCACCAACGTCGTCACCGGCCTCAAGGGCGCCGGGGTCAAGGCGATCGTGCTGACCACCACGCCCGCCCAGACCGGGTCCGCGGCCGCGACGAACAAGGCGCTCGGGCTGAACGTGCCGGTGCTGGGCAACAACCCGACGTTCGACCCGGCGCTGCTGAAGAGCCCGGCCGCCGGCGCGCTCGACAAGCTCACGATCGTCGCCAGCAGCGTGCCGTTCTCCGCGGACCTGCCGAAGGCCAAGGACGTCGCGGCGAAGTTCAAGGCCGCGTACAAGGAAACGCCGAACGGCGGTGTCCCCTACGGTTACGCCGTCGGCGAAGTCTGGGGCGCGGTGCTGAAGAAGGCTTGCGACAACAAGGACCTCACCCGCGACGGCATCGCCGCGGCCCTGAAGCAGACGACGTCGGCGAGCACGGACAACCTGGTCGCGGCGCTCGACTTCTCCAAGCCGGGAACGCCGGCGACGCGCCAGGTGTACGCGGCCACCCCGGACGCCTCCGCCGAGGGCGGCGTCAAGTACGTCAAGCCGCTGTTCGAAGCGCCCGAGGCTAAGGAATACGTGGCGCCGCACCAGAAGTGAGCCGGCGTCCGGCCAGCGCGGCCGCCTCGTGCAGCGGGGTGGTCGCGTTGGCCTTCGCGGCGTCCAGGAGGTCCGTGACCGTCTGCTCGATCGTTTCGACGCGGGCGAGCGCGGCCTCGTGGTCCAGGCCCTCCGCTTCCCGGGAAAGCGTGTAGAGGATGCCGCCCGCGCTCGCCACGTAGTCGGGGATCCACCGCACGCCGCGCGCGGCGAGGTCGTCGGCGACGGCGTCGTCGGTGAGCTGGTTGTTGGCCGGGCCGACGACGAGCTGGGTGTCGAGCCGGGCCACCGTCTCGGGACTCAGCACGCCACCGACCGCGGCCGGGATCACCACGTCGGCGGTCAGGGTGAGCGCTTTCTCCGGTTCGGCCCAGGTCAAGCCGCTCTTCTCGGCGCCCGCGCGCTTGGCGGGGTCGATGTCGGACACGACGACGTCGGCGCCCGCGGCGTGCAGGCTCGCGGCCAGGTGCGCGCCCACCGAGCCGTAGCCGCTGATCACCACCCGGCGCCCGGTCAGGTCCGCCGGGCCGGCCGCCCGGAGCGCGGCGAGCACGCCGACGGCGGTCGGGCCGCTGGAGGAACCGGTTCCGCCGGCGGACTCCGGCGTGCAGAACGCCCACGGCGAGGCCTCCCGGAGCACCAGCATGTCGGCCGGGCCGGTGCCCACGTCGGGGCCGGCCCGGTACGCGCCGCCGAACTCCGCGACCAGGTCGGCGTGGTCGAGCAGGACGTCACGGCGCTCTTCCGGCGAGAGCACGCGGCCCGGCTCCGGCGCGATGACGCTCTTGCCGCCACCGAACGCGAGCCCGGCGACGGCGCACTTCGCCGTCATGGCGGCCGAGAGGCGCAGGACGTCGCCGACGGCGTCTTCGAGCGTGGGGTAGGGCTTGAACCGGCAGCCGCCGACGGCGGGGCCGAGCGCGGTCGAATGGATCGCGACCATCGTGGGGACGCCGGATCGACGGCCCCGGCGGACGACGAGCTGTTCATGTGCGGTCATGGCGACCGAAGTTAGAGTGATCGTCGGTGGCGTGGACGTCACGCCGAACGAAATTCGGTCCCGACGAGGAGGTCACGGTGCTCGACGAACTTGATTCGGCGATCGTGCGGCACCTGCAGGAAGACGCCCGGCAAACCAACCGGGACATCGCCCGCAAGGTCGGCATCGCGCCCTCGACGTGCCTCGAGCGGATCCGGCTGCTGCGCGAGCGCGGCGTCATCCGCGGCTACCACGCCGACATCGACCTGGCGAGCCTCAACCGCGGCGTCCGGGCCCTGGTCACGGCGCAGGTGCGGCCGCTCAGCCGCGCGGTCATCGACTCCTTCCAGCGGTCGATCGCCGAACTGCCGGAAGTGCTTTCGGTGTACGTGACCGCGGGGAGTGACGATTTCCTGATCGAAGTCACCACGCCGGACATCGACGCGCTGCACGCTTTCCTCACCGACCGGCTGGCGCTGCGCCGCGAGATCGTCGGGTTCCGCACGTCGATCGTTTTCCGCCACCTGCGCAAGACGACGCTTGAACCGCTCTCGTAGGGGTATCCGGGGATCACCCGGAAAAGCGCGACACGCCACCCCTACGTGAACCCCTGAAATACCCGGGTTCGCACGCTGAGAGGCGGAAACTGTCGGTGGTGAGGCGTCTAATGGGCACGACGGGAAGGAGGCACCGCCATGATCACCGAATTGAACCATCGTGAGCGGGCCACGTTGAGAGCCGTGGCCGGGGGCCACGCCGAAATCAGCTGCAGCTGCGAGCCCGACCTCTTCATCGACGGCCTGAGCTGCTGCGACCAGTCCACCGTGCACCGCCTCGCGCGGCTCGGGATGATCGCACCGGCCCACCCCGGCAAGTGCGGCGAGCGCGTGCCCGCCCTGCTGACCGAGGCCGGCGCATCGGCACTCGGCGAGGTCCTCGCCGTAGCCGCGTAATTCGGTAGTCACACACTGGGGTCAGTGCCAGCATCACCCGATGCACGTATTCCTCGAAACCGAGCGGCTGATCTTGCGCCGGTTCACCGAGAACGACGCGGACGCGCTGTTCGAGCTCTACGACGACGCGGCCGTGATGAAGTACCTCAATGGGGGCCTGCAGGCCGACCGCACGGAGATCGTCGAGAAGGATCTCCCCGCGTTCCTCGGTTACTACGAGCGTTACCCCGGTTACGGGTTCTGGGCGGCGATCGAGAAGCGGACCGGCGATTTCCTGGGGTGGTTCCATTTCCGCCCGCGCCCGCAAGACCCGCCGGACGAGCCGGAGCTGGGGTACCGGCTGCACCGGAAGGCGTGGGGACAGGGCTACGGGACCGAAGGCTCGGCGGCGCTGCTCGCGAAGGGCTTCACCGAACTGGGGGTCACCCGCGTGACGGCGTCCACCATGAAGGTGAACGAACGGTCGTGGCGCGTGATGGAGAAACTGGGGATGACGTTCGTCCGCGCGTACTTAGAGGAGTTCCCCGAGCACGAGCGGGCCCCGGGCAGCGAACACGGCGAGGTCGAGTACGCCATCACCCGCGAGCAGTGGTCCAGCCGGTCGTGAGTGTTTAGTCGGGTTAGAACCCGACTAAACACTCACGACCGGGGATCAGCGGTAGGCCTCGAACTCGTAGATCCGGGCCGCGCCGTTGCCGTTGTTCGTAGGCGTGGTGAGGTTCAGCTTCACGTACCGGGCCGATCGGGTCGTGATCGGGTGGTACGTGCGGCTGGCCCGCGAACCGGACACGTTCGCGACGGTCGTCCACGTGCTGCCGTCGGTCGACGTCTGGATCGTGAAGGCGCCGGTGTTCCAGCCCGTGGTCTCCCCGCCGAGGCCGGCGTGCTTGACGACGAACGAGGACACGTTCTGCGCCGACCCGAGGTCGACCTGGAGGAACTTCGTCGCGGCGGTGCTGCAGAACTTGCTGTTGTTCGCCAGGCTGCCGTCGACGGCTTTGTCCGCGGTCTCGGCCGAGTTGCACGACGCCGAGCCCGTGGCCGCCTTGCCCTGCGCCAGGTTCGTGCCCAGTTCCGGCGCGGCGGCCGGCGGCGTGAACCCGTCGTTGTACGACGGCGGGACGTCCGCGGTGCTCGTGCCCCAGCTGCCCGGCGACGAGCCCATCGTGTAGTTCAGGCTCGACGCGACCGCGATGTCGCCGTAGCGGATCCACGACTTGGTCGTGGCGGTCCCGTTGACGCTCAGGTTCTGCACGAACTGGGCGCCCTGGCCCGCGCCGGAGCCGGTGATCTGGATCGTCCCGCTGGGCCGGATGATCGAGGCCGACGGGAACAGCGGGCCGTGCAGTGCCAGGACGTCCGCGCCCGGCGTCGCCGGGTACATGCCCAGCGCGGCGAAGACGTACCACGCCGAAGTCGCGCCGAGGTCGTCGTTGCCGGGCAGGCCGCCCGCGCCGGTGGTGAACGACTCGTTCATCACGCGCCGCACCGCCGAACTCGCGCCCTGCGGGTAGGCCGCGTAGTTGTACGCCCACGGCACGCCGTGCTCGGGCTCGTTGCCGATGTAGAAGTACGGCTGGGTGAGGCCGCCGTTGAGCTGGGTGAAGTGGTGGTCCAGCCGCTGGACGGCGGTCTTGCGGCCGCCCATCAGGTTGATCACGCCCTGGTAGTTGTAGGGCACCATCCACGTGTACTGCGACGGGTTGCCTTCGGTGTAGCCGCTGTCGCTCGACGGCACGACCGGCCACGCCCAGTTCCCGTCGCTGCCGCGCGGCTGGACGTAACCCGAGTCGGGGCCGAACACGTTCTGCCACCACTGGGCGCGCTGCATGTAGGTGTTGTACTTCGTCGTGTCGCCGACCGCCTTCGCGAACTGCGCCACCGCGAAGTCCGAAGCCGAGTACTCGAGCGAATCCGAGGGGTCCTCGGTGACGTAGTGGCGGCTGACGTAGCCGGACTGGCGGCCGCGGATCGCCTGCCCCTGTGCGGTACCGCCGTTGGAGCTCTTGTCCATCAACGTGAGCGCCGCCGCGGTGTCGAAGCCGCGGACCCCGAAGGCGTACATGCTGCCGACGATGATCGGCCCGGGGTCACCGGTCATCACGAAGTGCTCGTTGCTGTTGTGCGACCACTTGGGCAGCAGGCCGCCTTGCTGGCCGTCCAGCACCATCGACTTCGCGATGTCACTGGCCTCGTTCGGCGCGACCAGCCCGATCAGCGCGGCCCACGACCGGTAGATGTCCCAGCCGGAGTAGTTCTGGTAGACGGTGTGGGACGCCGTGTGGATCGCCTGGTCGAACCCGCGGTACTGGCCGTTGGTGTCGCTCGCGATGTTCGGGTTCTGGAACACGTGGTACAGCGCGGTGTAGAACTTCTGCAGGTCGGCGGCCGCGCCCCCGGTCACCTGCACGCGGTTGAGGACGTCGTTCCAGCTCGTGTCGGCCGCACCGCGGACGCCGGCGAAGTCGAAGCCGGGGTTCTCCGCGGCGAGGTTCGCCTGCGCGTTGGCCAGGCTGACGAACGAGATGCCGACCTTCGCCTGCACTTCTGCGTTGCTCGAGGTGTCGAAAGTGACGTAACCGCCGGAGTTCGTGCCGCTGGTGCTCGCGGACCCGGCGCTCACCGTGCCGCCGAGCCAGGTGCCGAACCCGCTGGGCGCGCGGTCGAACTGGATCACGTAGAAGATCTGGTAGGTCTTCGACGAGCCGCAGAAACCACCGCCGGTCACCGAACCGGTGAGCTGGCTGCCGCTGATGCTGATGGACCCGCTGCGGTTGCCGGTCGCGCTGCGGCCGGTGTTCACGAGCAGCCGCGCGGACGTCGTGTTCGGGTAGGTCAGCTTCATCGAGCCGGACCGCTTGGTCGCCGACAGCTCGACAGTGGTGTTGTAGTTGTCGAGCTTGTTCTTGTAGTAGCCGGGCGCGGCCGATTCGTTCGCTTTGGTGTAGCGCCCCGCGTACCCGGTCCAGCCGGTGCCCGGCGAAGTGCCGATGGCGCCGGTGATCGGCAGCAGGCCGAGGTCTTCGTTGTTGGGGCAGCCGGCGCCGTTGAAGTGGGTCAGGCTGAATTCTTCGATGCTGGTGTCGCTGTAGCGGTACCCGGACGGCGACGCGGTCGGGGTGTCCGGGCTGAACTGCACCATCCCGAACGGCACGACGGCGCCCGGGTACGTGCTGCCGCCGGCGCCGCCGGGCACGGGGTTGGGCGAGTTGCTGTTGTCGGTGCCGATGAACGGATTCACGTACTGCGTAAGGGCCAGCGTCGCGCCGGCAGCGGGTGTGGCGGCGAGCCCCGCGCCGACGAGCGCGGCCGCGAGCAAAGCCCCGCGCAACCGTCTGCGCGTCTTCGAGAGTGGTCCGGACATGGAACCCTTCCTCTCCTTGTCGCACGCTTTCCGCCGGGCGACAACGTTGTCGGGCGTCGTGACAACGTTGTCAGATCGGCGGGTGCCGCGCTGACAACGTCGAGGGGATCGAAGTGGTACCGGAACTCGGTGGCAGGACATGGTGCCACGGGAAGGCGGCTTCGCGGAAGCACCGAAAGTTCGTTGCGCGGCAAGCGATCCGCGGACCGGACCAGTCAGGGGCGGTGGACCACCCGGTGCGGCCGGCCACAAACGTAGTGAATGACTCATTCCTGTCGCCGGATGACAGGAATGAGTCATTCACTACGTCCGGCCCGACTTCAGCGGCGCCCGGTCACCCAGTGGTCGCCGACCGCGAGGTCGCGAATGACTCATTCGGGACCACTGACGCCGCCAATGACTCATTCGCGACCCCGCCGGAGCCGGCGCCGACCCGCTGGAGCCGTCCGAGCCGGCGCCGAGCGCGCACCCGGCCGCGCTCACGAACCGTGGACCACCCAGTGGTCGCCGAGCGCGGTCGTCGTCGCCTCGCCGTTCGTCAGGTCCGCCAGCCTGCTCTCGAACGCGGGTGCCTGCCCCGGCGCCAGTCCGATCTCGAAGCGGGCCTTGTCGTCGAAGCGGGTGGCGTGGAGCAAGTACGGCGACGCGCGCAAGTCGCTCTCGAGCCGTCCCGCGCGGTCGTAGCTCACCGCGACTTCCACCAGCGTGAGACGCCGGTGTTCTAGTACACCAACAACTTCCAGAGCCTCCGAAACGGACTGTCCGTACGCGCGGATCAGTCCGCCCGCGCCCAGCAGCACGCCGCCGAAGTAGCGGGTCACCACCGCGACCGTGTCGGTGACCTCGCGGCGGCGCAGCACTTCCAGCATCGGCGTCCCCGCCGTGCCCGCCGGTTCGCCGTCGTCGCTCGAGCGCTGGGTGCGGCCGTCCGGGCCGAGAACGAAGGCGTGGCAGTGGTGTCGCGCCCCCGGTTCGGCGCGCCGGCGACCCGCGATGAACTCGCGCGCGGCCTCTTCCGACGTCACCGGGGCGAGCGCGCAGAGGAACCGGGAGCGCTTGATCTCGATCTCGTGCACCCCGGATCGAGCCACGGAGAGATAACGATCAGTCATCGGAGGCGTCCGCCATGCACCCAGCTTCCCACCCCGCCACGCCGTCCCGGCATGTGCCCCGGACCACTTGAGACGGACGTTTCCGCAGGTCACGGGCCATAGAGACCGTTCTTCGGGAGCAACAGCCCGACATATGGGACTACCCCCTGCCCCGTCAACGTAAGCGTGGCATTTCCCACCCGGGGGCAACGACGTATGTCGATAACAGCGAATTCACACTATCGTCATAAGACCCGGCGAACCCGGGAGTAACACCGCGCGCTCGGCTGACCCCCCACCACAGTGGTCCTTCGCGTGCGCACGCAGCACCCGACATGTTCGGCTGCCCAGTGTTGTGCGGCCTCCCAGATGACCGCGTCCGGTTTCCGAGCATCGTCGCTCGGCCGGTCCCACGCGGCATCTTGCACTTCGACAACAGCAACTGTTCTCGACTGACCATCGCGGTACCGGACCACTTCGTTAACCGGTTCAGCTCGAACCACACGATGGAGTGAGTACCGGTCGCGCCAACGCCTTGGGAGGCGGCCAGCCGTGACCCACCGTGCCAATTCCCTGCCCCCGTCCGGGGAGCAGTTCAGCAACGCCGAGGCCGAGGGCCTCTACCGGAGCGACTACGAACACGACGCCTGCGGTGTCGCCTTCGTCGCCGACCTGACCGGGCGGCGCGATCATGCGATCGTCGCCAAAGCCCTGGTCGCGTTGCGCAATCTCGAACACCGAGGGGCGCGGGGTGCCGAACCGGACACCGGGGACGGCGCGGGACTGCTCATCCAGGTCCCGGACGAGTTCTACCGCGAAGTCGTCGACTTCGAGCTGCCCGAGCCGGGCACCTACGCCGTCGGCACCGCTTTCCTGCCGCAGGACGAAAAACGCCGCGGCCGGGCCATGACGACCATCGAGCGCATCGCCGCCGAAGAGGACATGCGCGTCCTCGGCTGGCGCGAGCTGCCGGTGCACACCGAGCACTGCGGGCCGACCGCCGCCGAGACCATGCCGCACTTCACGCAGCTGTTCCTCGCCGCGCGCCGCCCGAAGCCGGAGCATTCGGACCCGCTGCACATCGAGCGCAGCGCCTTCTGCGTCCGCAAGCGCGCCGAGCACGAGCTCGTCGACGACGACGTGTACTTCCCGTCACTGTCGTCGCGCACGATCGTCTACAAAGGAATGCTCACCGAGCCGCAGGTCGAGCGCTTCTTCGCCGACCTCACCGACGAGCGCGTCACCAGCGCCATCGGCCTGGTGCACTCCCGCTTCTCCACCAACACCTTCCCATCGTGGCCGCTCGCGCACCCGTACCGGTACGTCGCGCACAACGGCGAGATCAACACCCTGCGCGGCAACCGCAACTGGATGGACGCCCGCGAGGCGCTGCTGGAGACCGACCTGGTCCCCGGCGACCTCAAGCGCATCTACCCGGTGATCACCCGCGGCGCCAGCGACTCGGCGTCGTTCGACGAGGTGCTCGAGCTGCTCCACCTCGGCGGCCGCTCGCTGCCGCACTCGGTCCTGATGATGATCCCGGAGGCCTGGGAGAACCACCAGGAGATGGACCCGGCCCGGCGCGCCTTCTACGAGTTCCACTCGACGCTGATGGAGCCGTGGGACGGCCCGGCGCTCGTCGCCTTCACCGACGGCTCCCAGATCGGCGCGGTGCTCGACCGCAACGGCCTGCGCCCCGGCCGGTACTGGGTGACCGACGACGGCCTCGTCGTGCTGGCCTCCGAGGTCGGCGTACTCGACATCGACCCGGCGACGATCGTCCGGAAGGGACGCCTCGAACCCGGCCGGATGTTCCTCGTGGACACCGCCGAGGGCCGGATCATCGAGGACGAAGAGATCAAGACCGAGCTGGCCACCGAGCACCCGTACGACGAGTGGGTCGAGGCCGGTCTCCTGCACCTGGAGGACCTGCCCGAGCGCGACCGCGAGGTCCCGCTGCACGCCGCGCTCGTGCGCCGCCAGCAGGCGTTCGGCTACACCGAGGAGGAGCTCGACTCGATCCTCGAGCCGATGGCCCGCACCGGCGCGGAGCCGATCGGCTCGATGGGCAACGACTCGCCGATCGCGACGCTGTCGAGCCGGCCGCGGCTGCTGTTCGACTACTTCATCCAGCTCTTCGCCCAGGTGACGAACCCGCCGCTGGACGCCATCCGCGAGGAGCTCGTCACCGCGCTCGGCACGCAGATCGGCGCCGAGCCGAACCTGCTCGTCGGCAACGCGGCGTCCTGCCGCCGGATCGCGCTGCCGTTCCCGGTGCTCGACAACGACCAGCTCGCCAAGCTGGTGCACGTCAACGACGACGGCGACCTGCCGGAGTTCCAGGCGGTCACCGTGCTCGGCCGCTACAACGTCCACGGCGGCGGCGAAGCGCTGATCCAGCGGCTCGACGAGATCCGCGCCGAGGTCTCCGAGGCGATCGAGGACGGCGCCCGGCTGATCGTGCTGTCCGACCGCGGCCTCGACGAGCACCACGCGCCGATCCCCTCGCTGCTGCTGACCGGCGCGGTGCACCACCACCTCGTCCGCGAGAAGACGCGTACGCAGGTCGGCCTCATCGTCGAGGCCGGCGACGCGCGCGAGGTGCACCACATCGCCCTGCTGGTCGGCTACGGCGTCGCCGCGGTGAACCCGTACCTCGCGATGGCGACCGTCGAGGAGCTGGCCCACCAGGGCAAGATCCCCGGTGTCACGCCGAAGGAAGCGACGTACAACCTGATCAAGGCGCTCGGCAAGGGCGTCCGCAAGACGATGTCCAAGATGGGCGTCTCGACCGTCGCGTCCTACACCGGCGCGCAGATCTTCGAGGCGATCGGGCTCGGCGAAGAAGTCATCGACGACTGCTTCACCGGCACGACGTCCCGCCTCGGCGGCGTCGGCTTCGAGACCCTCGCCGACGAGGTCGCGAAGCGGCACACCTATGCCTTCCCGGCCGACGGCGTCCGCGCGTCGCACCGCGAGCTCGAAACGGGCGCGGACTACCAGTGGCGCCGCGAGGGCGAGCCGCACCTGTTCAACCCGCAGACCGTCTTCAAGCTCCAGCACTCCACGCGGTCCGGGAAGTACGAGATCTTCAAGGAGTACACGAAGTCCGTCGACGACCAAGCCGAGAAGCTGCTGACGCTGCGCGGGCTGTTCGACTTCAAGTACGGCAAGCGCGCGCCGGTGCCGATCGACGAGGTCGAGCCGGTCTCGGAGATCGTCAAGCGGTTCGCCACCGGCGCCATCTCCTACGGCTCGATCTCGATGGAGATGCACCAGACCCTCGCCATCGCGATGAACCGCCTCGGTGGCAAGTCGAACACCGGTGAGGGCGGCGAAGACGCCGAGCGGCTGTACGACCCGGAGCGGCGCAGCGCCGTGAAGCAGGTCGCGTCCGGCCGGTTCGGCGTCACGAGCGAGTACCTCGTCAACGCCGACGACATCCAGATCAAGATGGCGCAGGGCGCGAAGCCCGGCGAGGGCGGGCAGCTGCCCGGCGCGAAGGTGTACCCGTGGATCGCGAAGACGCGGTTCTCGACGCCGGGCGTCGGGCTGATCTCACCGCCGCCGCACCACGACATCTACTCGATCGAGGACCTCGCCCAGCTGATCCACGACCTCAAGAACGCCAACCCGAACGCGCGCATCCACGTGAAGCTCGTGTCCGAGGTCGGCGTCGGCACGGTCGCGGCGGGCGTGTCCAAGGCGCACGCGGACGTCGTGCTCATCTCGGGCCACGACGGCGGGACGGGCGCGTCGCCGCTGTCGTCCATCAAGCACGCCGGTGGCCCGTGGGAGCTCGGCCTGGCCGAGACGCAGCAGACGCTGCTGGCCAACCGGCTGCGCGACCGGATCGTCGTGCAGACCGATGGCCAGCTCAAGACCGGCCGGGACGTCATCGTCGCGGCGCTGCTGGGCGCCGAGGAGTTCGGCTTCGCGACCGCGCCGCTGGTGGTGTCGGGCTGCATCATGATGCGCGTCTGCCACCTCGACACCTGCCCGGTGGGCGTCGCGACGCAGAACCCGAAGCTGCGCGAGAAGTTCAGCGGCAAGGCCGAATACGTCGTCAACTTCTTCGAGTTCATCGCCCAGGAAGTGCGCGAGTACCTGGCGGAGCTCGGTTTCCGGTCGATCGCCGAGGCGGTCGGGCACGCCGAGTTCCTCGACAAGCGCAAGGCCGTCGAGCACTGGAAGGCGGCCGGGCTGGACCTGTCGCCGATCTTCCACGTGCCCGACATGGCCCCGGCGGGCCTGCGGCTGCAGCAGACGCAGCAGGACCACGGGCTGGAGAAGGCGCTCGACAACACGCTGATCCAGCTGGCCGAAGGCGCGTTGAACTCCGGTGACAAGGTGCGGCTGGAACTGCCCGTCCGCAACGTGAACCGGACCGTCGGCACCATGCTCGGCTCGGAGCTGACCAAGCGGTGGGGCGGCGAAGGCCTGCCCGACGACACCATCGACGTCACCTTCACCGGGACCGCGGGCCAGTCGTTCGGCGCGTTCGTGCCGAAGGGCATCACGCTGCGGCTGATCGGCGACGGCAACGACTACGTCGGCAAGGGCCTCTCCGGCGGACGGCTGATCGTGCGGCCGTCGCCGGAGGCGAACTACGTCGCCGAAGAGCAGATCATCGCCGGCAACGTGATCGCCTACGGCGCCACCAGCGGCGAGATCTTCATCCGCGGCAAGGTCGGCGAGCGGTTCTGCGTGCGCAACTCGGGGGCGCTGGCCGTCGTCGAAGGCGTCGGCGACCACGGCGGCGAGTACATGACCGGCGGCCGGATGGTCGTGCTCGGCCCGATCGGGCGGAACTTCGCGGCCGGCATGTCCGGCGGCATCGCCTACGTGCTCGACCTGCCCGCGCACCGCGTCAACCCGGAGATGGTCGATCTCGACCCGCTCGACTCCGAGGACGCGGACTTCCTGCGCGAGACGCTGGAAAAGCACTACGACGAAACGGAATCCGCGGTCGCGCGGGAACTGCTGGCCGACTGGGACGCGGGTGTCGACCGCTTCGGGAAGGTCATGCCGAAGGACTACAAGCGCGTGCTCGCGGCGCAGGTGCAGGCCGAGCGGGACGGGCGCGACGTGAACGAGGCGATCATGGAGGCCGCACATGGCTGACCCCAAGGGCTTTCTGACCACCACGCGCGAAGAACCGAAGCGCCGTCCGGTCGACCTCCGGCTGATGGACTGGCGGGAGGTCTACGAGGACTTCGCGTCGACGAAGCTGGAGAAGCAGGCCGGCCGCTGCATGGACTGCGGCATCCCGTTCTGCCACCAGGGCTGCCCGCTCGGGAACCTCATCCCCGAGTGGAACACGCTGGTGTGGCGGGACGACTGGCGCCAGGCCATCGACCGGCTGCACGCGACGAACAACTTCCCGGAGTTCACCGGCACGCTGTGCCCGGCGCCCTGCGAAACCGCGTGCGTGCTCGGGATCAACGACGACCCGGTGACGATCAAGCGCGTCGAGATCTCCATCGTCGACCGCGCCTTCGAAGAGGGCTGGATCACGCCCGAGGTGCCCGCGGTGCGCACCGGCAAGAAGGTCGCGGTCGTGGGCTCCGGCCCGTCGGGACTCGCCGCGGCGCAGCAGCTCACGCGCGCGGGCCACAGCGTCGTGGTCTACGAGCGGGCCGACAAGATCGGCGGGCTGCTGCGCTACGGCATCCCCGAGTTCAAGATGGAGAAGTCCCGCCTCGACCGGCGGCTTGCGCAGATGGAAGCCGAGGGCACGGAGTTCCGGGCGTCGGTGAACGTCGGCGTCGACCTGCCGGTGGCCGACCTGCTGGCCCACGACGCCGTGGTGCTCGCCGGCGGGGCCACCGACTGGCGCGACCTCCCGATCCCGGGCCGCGAGCTCGACGGCATCCACCAGGCCATGGAGTTCCTGCCCCCGGCCAACCGGGTCGCTTCGGGCGAGCTGGAGAAGTCGCCGTTCGACGCGTCCGGCCTCGACGTCGTCGTGATCGGCGGCGGCGACACCGGCGCGGACTGCGTCGGGACGTCGCACCGCCAAGGCGCGCGGTCGGTGACGCAGCTGGAGATCATGCCGAAGCCGCCGGAGCTGCGGTCGGACGCCCACCCGTGGCCGACCTACCCGATGATCTACCGGGTGTCCTCGGCGCACGAAGAGGGCGGCGAGCGCCTGTACGCGGTGAACACGCAGGAGTTCCTGGGTGACGACACCGGCCGGGTCCGCGCTTTGAAGCTGGTCGAGGTGCGCAACGAGGGCGGCAAGTTCGTCCCCGTCGAGGGCTCCGAGCGTGAACTGCCCGCGCAGCTCGTCCTGCTGGCCATGGGCTTCCTCGGGCCGCAGAAGCAGGGCCTGCTCGAAGACCTCGGCGTCGAGCTCGACGGGCGCGGCAACGTGGTCCGCGACAAGGCGTTCAAGACGAGCCTCGACAACGTGTTCGTGGCCGGCGACATGGGCCGCGGCCAGTCCCTGATCGTGTGGGCGATCGCGGAGGGCCGCAGCGCCGCGGCCGGCGTCGACGCCCACCTGACCGGGCGGGACGTCCTGCCCGCCCCGATCGCGCCGACGGACCGGCCGATCGCGTAGAGCCCGGCGCCGGCGGAGGTGTCACTGTCGCCACCTCCGCCGGCGCTGTCCCACGCTCACCCGAAGTAGTGGCCCTCCTCGACGTCCTCGAGGAGGCCGGGCCGCGTCGGGCGCCAGCCGAGCTGCTCCTGCGTGCGCGCGCTGCTCGACGGCTGGTCGCCGGCCAGGATCAGGCCCAGGAAACCCATTTCCTCCGCCGTGACCGACGTCGGTGTCAGGTCGAGGCGGGCGCCGATCACCGCGGCGAGGTCGCGGATCGCCACGCCTTCGTCGCCGACCGCGTGCAGCACCGCGCCCGCCGGGGCCTGCTCCAGCGCCAGCCGGAACAGGTGCGCAGCGTCCACGACGTGCACCGCGGGCCAGCGCTGCGTCCCGTCGCCGACGTAGGCGGAGATTCCCTTTTCGCGGTCCTGGCCGATCAGCTGGGTGACGAAGCCGTGCCGGTCGCCCTCGCCGTGCACCGACCGCGGCAGCCGGACGACGGACGACCGCACCCCGCGCCCGGCCATGGCGACGACCGCACGGGCGATGTCGGTGCGGCCCGCGACCGGCCCCGTGCCGTCCGGGTCGTCGTCCTCCCGCGAAGGGCGCCCGGGCACGACGGGCGTCCCCGACGCGACCACGAAGGGCTTGCCGGCCAGCGCCGCGCCCATCGCTTCGACCGCGCGCCCGTCGGCCGCGATCGTTTCCTCGATCCGGCTGAAGTCGTGCCCGAAGGCGAGGTGGACGACGCCGTCGGCGTCCGCCGCGGCTTTCTCCAGGATTTCGAGGTCGGTCACGTCGCCGCGGAGCGCGTTCGCGCCCATGGCCTCGACCGCCGCCGCGGAGGCGTCCGACCTGGCCAGCCCGACGACCTCGTGACCCGCGCCGAGGAGCTCGGGGACGAGGGCCGAGCCGATCCAGCCCGACGCTCCGGTGACGAAAACACGCATGACGACCTCCGCGCAGTGATGACACTTGGTGCCATCAACCCTAGCACCGTGATGACACCGAGTGCCATCGCCTAAGCTGGGCCCATGAGCCGGTGGGAGCCCAACACGCGCGAGCGGCTGATGCGCGTGGCGGTGGAGGCGTTCCTCGAGCGGGGCTACGAGAGCGTCACCGTCGCCGAGATCACCGAGCGGGCCGGCCTGACCAAGCGCACGTTCTTCCGCCACTACGCCGACAAGCGCGAAGTGCTGTTCGCGGGTCAGGAGATCCTGAGCCGCCTCTTCTCCGACACGATCGCGGCCGCGCCCGCGGAAGCAACCCCGATCGAAGCGATCGCGGCGGCCCTGACGGCGACCGGCGAGGTGTTCGGACCGGAGCGACGCGAGTGGGCGCGAAAGGTCCGGGAAGTGGTGGCGGGACACCCCGATCTCCAGGAGCGGGAGCTGCTGAAGCGCGCGACGCTGACGGCCGCGATGGCCGGCGCGTTGCGCGACCGGGGCGTCCCGGACCCGGCAGCGAGCCTGGCGGCGGAGATCGGCGGCCTCGCGTTCACGACGGGCTTCACGCGGTGGGTCTCCCCGGACAACGAACGCGGCTTCGGCGAGCTTTCCCGCGAGGCGCTGGCGGAGCTGGTGTCGGCTACCGCTTCCCTCGCCTGAGTTCCCGGCTCGGCAAATGTCTTGAATGACTCATTCATGTCGTCTGACGACATGAATGAGTCATTCACGGCATCCGCCCCAGAGCTCCGGCAAAGTCGCCGGCCCCGGCTCGCTCACCGCTGGCAGGCAGGGTGGGCAGTCCGAGCGAGGTCGCGAATGAGTCATTGGCGGCTTCGGAGGTCCCGAATGAGTCATTCGCGACACCGCCTTCGGCAAGCCGCCGCTCGGTGCGCGGGAGGTGGCGGCCGGGGATCGGTGGCCCGAGCGTGGTGAACGGGTCGTTCATGACATCGCGGCGGATCCGGCCGATCGCGCACACGCGACTTTGCCAGGACCCTGGCATCCGCCCGGCACCCGTCGCCTCCAGTCCAGCGGGCGAGCCGGCGACCGCCGCAATGGTCGCGAATGAGTCATTCGCGACCTCCGTGGTCCCGAATGAGTCATTCGCGACCTTCACGCCCGCCGGTCGGCCGCTCAGCTGTCCAAGAGAGCACTTCCCAGCGGCGTCAGCGAATGCAGCACCGTGTTCCGCTCCCGGTGCGTGGTGATCAGCCCCGCGCGCCGCAGCACCGTCGTGTGCTTGCTGACCGCCGAAGGCGTGACCCCCAGCCGCGCCGCCAGTTCCGACGTCGAACAGCCGACCGCCAGGATCGTCAACGCCGCCGCGCGCGTCGGGCCCAGCAGGTCCGCCAGCGCGTTGCCCGGCGGCTTCCGGGTGGCGCCCACCCCCGCGGTGTGCGCCGCGTGGCGGACGCACGGGTAGTGCAGCCGGGGTACGCCGCCCGGTAGCGGCGGGACCAGGGCCGGTCCCACGGCAAAGTACGTCGGGACCAGCAGCAGGCCCGTGCCTTCCGAGGGGAGCGCGCCGGGGAGGCCGTCGTCGGTCTCCAGTACCGGTGCCGTCCAGCGGACCTTGGGGCGCAGGCCGGTCAGCAGCGCGTCGACGCCCCCGTGGAGCAGCACCTGCGTGCGCATGCCGAGGTCCGCGTCCACCTGCGCGCACACCAGGTCCCAGCCCGGGGCGAGCGCCAGGTCGTGGTAGTCCTGCATGGCCTGGACCAATCGGGGCAGGCCGGCGGTGTCGCCGTCGGCGAACGCGGCCGCCCACGACGGCAGGTCGCGGTCGGCCGGCGCGGTGCGCAGCGCGGCCTTGAGGCTCACCGGGTCCGCCTTCAGCACCGCCGCGAGCCCCGTTTCGAGGTCGTAGCGGCCCGCCGCGGGCACCAGGAACTCGGGAATCGGCGCGTCCGGGCGGCAGAGCCACATCAGCACCGCCGCGGAGTCCGGCAGGCCCTGCCAGACCCGGTAGCGCCAGCGGTTGAACGCCGCCGAAGCCGCGTTGCGTCCGCCGTCGCGCCGCTGCAGGACCTGCAGGCTGGCCGCCAGCTCGCCCATCGGGTCGGCCGCGGCGGCGAGCCCGACCCGGACGAGGTCCGGCAACGTCAGTTCGATGTGCACGATCCCCCCGGTCTCTGCCCCTCCATCGGGTGAAGATTCCGTTCCGTTACACATCTGACCTGCGTTTTTGCCCCTCCGGGAAATCTTCTCGACGGGGACGGACGGGCCCTGAATGATGGCTTCAGAGACCGCTTTCGGGGGTTCGCGGTCTCGGCGAGGGGGAATCGCCGGCACGTTTCCAGCGCCGGGCCGCGACGGCCTGGCGCCGGTTGCCGCGCGCCTTCGTCGTCAGCACACCGATGATCCGAAAAGGGGAACGATGACGAAGATGAAGCGCCTGATGGTGACGGTCGCCGCGACCGCGGGCCTGTTCGGCCTGGTCGCCGTGCCGCAGGCCGGCGCCGCGCCCGCCGACGGCAAGGGCACCGCGGTCACGTCGCTCGGCCAGCTCAAGCTGCGCCCGGCGAAGGTGGCCGGCGTCCAGCAGAAGAAGTCGACGAACACGATGGCCGCCGCGGCCGTCGACCCGGGCCCGTACATCATCGAGTCCGCGGCCTTCGGCCGTTGCTGGGACGCCGACCTGAACACCATCAACGCCAACGGCACGAAGGTCCAGCTGTGGGACTGCAACGACACCGCCGCCAACCAGGCGTGGTGGCTGACGCAGAACCCGGAGGGCTACTACCGGTTCCAGAACTACCAGAGCGGCCGCTACCTCGACGCCGACGCGAACTCGATCGGCAAGAACGGCACCAAGATCCAGCTCTGGGACTTCCAGGCCGGTGGCAAGAACCAGTGGTGGACCCTCGCCGAGATCCCCGAGGGCTACCTGCGCCAGCAGACCCCGGCCAGCCCGCGCTACCTGACCGCCGAGGGCACGGTGGGCGGCAACGGCACGAAGCTGCAGCTGTGGGACTTCATCGCGGGCGGCAAGTCCCAGTGGTGGTTCTGATCCGCTAGGCAGAGAACGCGGGCCCCGCTCGGGGCCCGCGTTTTCGCTTCCGCGTAGTACCTTTGCAGATCGGGAAGGTGCTGCGAAGGGATGGGCTTGGACCGGCACGAACGGCTCAGCGCACTGCTGGACATGGTGGGGCAGCGGGAAAAGATCGACGTCGAAGCCTCCGCGGAAGAGCTCGACGTCTCGCCCGCGACGATCCGGCGCGATCTGGACCACCTGGCCGGCCGCCAGCTGCTGACCCGCACCCGGGGCGGCGCGGTGGCCAGCAACGTGGCGTACGACTTGCCGCTGCGGCACAAGGCCGCGCGCAACGCCCCCGAAAAGCAGCGCATCAGCGCGGCCGCCGCGCGGATGGCCGAACGCGGCATGGTGATCGGCCTCAACGGCGGCACGACGAGCACCCAGGTCGCCCGCGCGCTCGCGCTGCGCCCGGAACCACCCGGGCGCGACGGCTCGCCCGCGCTGACGGTGGTGACCAACGCGCTCAACATCGCTCACGAGCTGGCCGTGCGCCCGCACATCAAGATCGTGGTGACCGGCGGCGTCGCCCGGCAGCACTCGTTCGAACTGACCGGGCCGCTGGCGAGCCTGTTCCTCGACCAGATCACGCTCGACCTGGTGTTCCTCGGCGTGGACGCGTTCGACGCCGAGCGCGGCGCGTACGCGCACCACGAAGGCGAGGCGAGCATCAACCGGCTGATGGCTTCGCGAGCGCGTCACGTGGTGGTGATCGCCGACAGCGGCAAGCTGGGCGGCCACGCCTTCGCCCGCATCTGCGACACGGCGATGGTCGACCGGCTCATCACGGACTCGGGCGCGGACCCCGCCCACATCGCGGCGTTCGAAGCGGCCGGGGTCGACGTCGTCCTGGCTTAGGAGTCGAGCAGGTCGAAGGCCAGCAATCCCGCACCGAGACGGCCGGCTTCGTCGCCCAGCTTCGCGATCCGCAACTCCGGCATCTTCTGGAACGTCAGGTGCGACGACAGCCATTCGCGCACCGGCTCCAGCACGTAGTCGGCCGCCGTGAACAGGCCGCCGCCCAGGACGATCACCTCCGGGCCGAGCAGCGTCAGCAGCGTCCGGATGCCGTGGCCGAGTCCGTCGAGGGCGTCCTGGACCACCGCCACCGCGACCTCGTCGCCGCCGCGGGCCAGCTCCACCACTTCGCGGGCGCCGTCGGCCGGGCGGCCGGTGCGGTCGGTGTAGCGGCGGGCGATCGCGGCCGCCGACGAGATCGCCTCCAGGCAGCCGGTCGCGCCGCAGCCGCACTTGCCGGGGTGGCCGACGTCGATGTGCCCGACCTCGCCCGCCTGCCCGTGCGCGCGGTGGATCCGGCCGTCGAGCAGCAGCGCGGCCGCGATCCCGGTGCCGACCGGGATGAACGCCGCGTTCGTCGCGCCCTGCCCGGCCCCGACCCGGAACTCCGCGATGCCGCCCGCGGTGACGTCGTGCCCGAACGCCACCGGCAGCCCGAGCCGCCCTTCCAGGAGCTCGCCGAAGTGCACTTCGCGCCAGTCGAGGTTGGCCGAGAAGTGGCAGATCCGGGTCTCCTCGTCGACGATCCCGGGCACCACGACACCGATGGCGTCAGGCTGCCCGGTGCCCGCCTGCTCCGCCAGCGCGGCCACGATGTCCACGACCTGCGCCGCCAGCGCCGTCCCGTCCGCGCTGCGCGCCGTCTCCGCCCGCAAGGCCGCTTGAGGCCGCAGCTGCTCGTCGAGCAACGCCGCCTTGATCGTCGTCCCGCCCACATCGAGGGCCGCCACCATTCGAGTCACCGCGGCATTGTCACATTGACGGGGCCCGAACGGCGGACCTACGCTCAACCGGCCAGACGAGGAGATTCCGGAACGCGGTGCAAGTCCGCGCGGTCGCGCCACTGTGACCCCCGCCCGGGGGAAGCCAGACCCGGATCCCTTCGTGCAGTCCCCGATGAGGCCGCGAAAGCCCGAGGAGGCCACTTCATGTCCCACACGGCAGCTCCCGCCGTACCGCTCCCGATCCGCATCCCGATCCGTGAGATCGTGCCCTGGGCGGTGTTCGTGGTGCTCCTCGCCTTGATCGCGCTCTACTTCGTCAGCGCCGAGCAGGGCGCGACCGCGGTCTTCGCGAACTCCTACGTCCACGAGTTCGTGCACGACGGCCGGCACCTGCTGGCCTTCCCCTGCCACTGATCGGCGGGCACGTACTCCCATGATGAAGACCCTGCTGGTCCGCGGCATGCTCGCGGGCCTGATCGCCGGCGTGCTCGCGTTCGGGTTCGCCTACGCCTTCGGTGAGCCGTCGGTGAACACCGCCATCGGCCTCGAAGAGTCCGGCGGTCACTCCCATTCCCACGACGCCGGCGCCTCGGCGCCCGCCGAAGAGCACGAACACGAAGAAGAGCTCGTCCCGCGGGACATCCAGAGCACCCTCGGGCTGCTCACCGGCGTCCTCGTCTACGGCGTCGCGATCGGCGGCCTGCTCTCGCTGGCTTTCGCGTTCGCCCAAGGACGGCTCGGCACCCTGCGCCCCCGCGTGACGGCGTTGCTGCTCACCACGGGCGCGTTCGCCGTGGTGTTCCTGGTGCCGTTCCTGAAGTACCCGGCCAACCCGCCCGCGGTGGGCCAGCCGGGCACGATCGGCTCGCGCACCGAGCTGTACTTCGGCTTCGTCGCGGTGTCCCTGCTCGTGGGCATCCTCGCCACGGTGTTCGGCCGCAAGCTGGCCGACCGCTTCGGCGCCTGGAACGGCTTCCTCCTCGCGGCGGCGGGCTACCTCGTCGTGATCGGCGTGGTGGCCTGGCTGATGCCGGCGGTCGACGAGGTGCCGGAGGGGTTCCCCGGCTCGACGTTGTGGAGCTTCCGCACGGCGTCGATCGGCACCCAGGTGACGCTGTGGCTGGCGCTGGGGCTCACGTTCGGCGCCTTCGCGGAGAAGGCGCTGAAGCGGCGGGTCGCGGTCGACGCCTGACTAGGGAGCGCCCGGCGGGACGAACGGAAGCCCGCCGGGGGCGCCCTGCTCCAGCAGCGTCCGCAGCACCCCGGTGTCCAGGTGCTCGTCGACGGCGTCGGCGAGCTTCTCGAGCATTTCCTCGCGCAGGGCACCGAATCCGGGCGCGTCCGGCGCCGCGGTCCACGTCACGCCGGCCTGGGCCGCCGCTTCGGTGAGCCACACGCGGCGGAAGGCGTCGTTCTCGAAGGCGCCGTGCCACATCGTGCCCCAGACGGCTCCGGCGCGCACACCGTCCAGAAAGGACTCCAGGTCCGGCGGCGCGGTCACCGAACCGTGGTGGATTTCGTAGGCGTGCACGGAGTTTCCCCGCCACTCACCGGCCGGCCGGGCGAGGACCTTCTCCGCGGCGAACGTCACCCGCGTCGGCAGCAGCCCGAGCCCGGGCACCGGTCCGGCGCCCGACTCGACGTCGTCCACAATGGACTCGGCGAGCATCTGGTACCCACCGCAGATGCCGAGCACCGGCCGTCCGGCCGCGGTGCGCGCCGCGACCGCCGTGTCCAGACCACGCTCGCGGAGCCAGGCGAGGTCGGCGACGGTGGCCCGCGAACCGGGCAGCACGACGACGTCCGCGGCCACGACCACGTCCGGGTCGGCGGTCAGCGTGACGGTGACGCCGGGTTCCGCGGCGAGCGCGTCGACGTCGGTGGCGTTGGACGCGCGCGGGAACCGGACGACGGCCACGCGCAGGCCACCGCCGTGGGCCTCCCGGCGCCAGCCCGCGGCCGCCAGCGCGTCCTCGGAGTCGATCCACACGCGGTCGAGCCAGGGCAGCACGCCCAGCACGGGCCGCCCGGTGACCTTCTCCAGGCTGTCCAGGCCCGGGCGCAGCAGGCCGACGTCGCCGCGGAACTTGTTGACCACCCAGCCCGCGACGAGCGCCTGGTCCTCGCCCGAGAGCAGCGCGAGGGTGCCGAACATCGCGGCCAGCACGCCACCGCGGTCGATGTCGCCGACGACCAGGACCGGCAGGCCGAACCGCCGCGCGAGCCCCATGTTGACGTAGTCGCCGCCGCGGAGGTTGATCTCCGCCGGGCTGCCGGCGCCCTCGCAGACGACGACGTCGTAGCGGGCGCTGAGGTCCTCGTACGCCCCGAAGGCGATCTCCGCGAGCCCGGCGCGTCCGGTGGCGTACTCGCCCGCTTCGAGCGTGCCGAACGGCTTCCCGAGCGCGACGACATGACTGCGCCGGTCGCTGCCGGGCTTGAGCAGCACGGGGTTCATCGCGGCCTCGGGCTCGGCCCCGGCGGCGCGGGCCTGCACCCACTGGGCCCGGCCGATCTCGGCACCGTCGCCGCAGACCATGGAGTTGTTGGACATGTTCTGGGCCTTGAACGGCGCCACGCGGACGCCGTGGCGCGCGAGCCACCGGCAGATCCCGGCCGTGACCAGGCTCTTGCCGGCGTCCGACGTCGTTCCGGCGACGAGGAGCCCGCTCATCGCGCCACCACCGCCGCGACCACCACGGCGGCCGCCCCGACCCGCCGGGACAGACGCACCGCGCGCCGCAGGTCGACCGGCTCCGGGTCGCGGCCCTCCCCCAGCCGGGCGCGGCTCTCGACCTCGCCGCCGTAGCTGTTCGTCCCGCCGAAGCGGATGTCCAGTGCGCCCGCGAAAGCCGCCTCGACCTGGCCCGCGTTCGGGCTGGGGTGCCGCGAACCGTCGCGGCGCCACACCCGCCACGACTCCCGCGCCCGGCCGCCCGCGCACACCGCCGTGAGCACCGCGCCGAGCCGCGACGGGACCAGGTTGACCACGTCGTCGGCCTTCGCCGCGGCCCAGCCGAAGTTCCGGTACCGCGCGGAGCGGTAGCCGACCATCGCGTCGAGCGTGTTGAGCGCCCGGTACCCGAGCAGGCCCGGCAGCCCGGCGACCGCGCCCCAGAACAGCGGCGCGACCACGGCATCCGACGTGTTCTCGGCGATCGACTCGGTGGCCGCGCGGGTAAGTTCGGCGGAGTCGAGCGTCGTCGCGTCGCGCGCGCAGAGGTGCGAGAGCCGCTGACGCGCTTCGGGCACTTCGCCCGCTTCGAGGAGTCTGGCCATCTCGGTGCCTTCGGCGGCGAGACCGCGTCCGCCGAGCACCACCCAGGTGGCCGCGGCGGTCAGTGCGAAGCGCGCGAAGGGGCGTCGCCGCGAAGCCGTCTGAAGCGCGACGCCCAGGCCTACCGCGGCGAAGGTGCACAACCCCGCGTACACGGCTCCGCGCGGCTTCGAGTCCGCCCACAGCCGGTGGTCCAGCCGGGCCGCGGCACTCCCGAACAGGGCGACCGGATGCCCCCGTCGGGGGTCACCGAACAGGGCGTCGGTTACATATCCGGTAACGAGTCCGGCCGCGGTTGTCCCTAGACGGAGTGGCACGTGGCGCACGGTAGCGCGTGCACCACAATGCCGGGTATGACCAAGCTGACCCACCGGCTCGCCGGGTACCTCGAGACCCTGGCGCGCGCACTACGCCGGTACGGCCGCGACGAAGGCAAGGTGCTGGTCCTCGGTGGCGTCCGCTCGGGGAAGTCACGGCACGCCGAGCGGCTCGTCGCCCGCCACCCGCACCTCGTCTACGTCGCGCCCGGCCTGCCCGCGGGCGACGACGACCCCGAATGGGCCGCGCGGGTGGCCGCGCACCAGGCGCGACGGCCGGCGCACTGGAAGACCGTCGAGACGACCGACCTCGCCGGCACCCTGCGCACGGCCACCGAGCCGCTGCTCATCGACTGCCTCGGCACCTGGCTGTCGCGCGTGCTCGACGAGATCGGCGCCTGGGACGGCAAGCGCGGCTGGGAGCACCGGCTGGACGACCGGCTCGAAGACTTCCTCGCCGCGTGGGCCGCGGCGCGGGTCCCGGTGGTCGCGGTCAGCAACGAGGTCGGCAGTGGTGTGGTGCCCGCAACGTCGTCCGGACGGCTGTTCCGTGATGTGCTGGGCGCACTCAACAACCGGGTGTCCGCCGACGCCGACCGGGTCGTGCTGGTCGTCGCGGGCCGGGCGCTCGACCTGTAACCGGAGGCCGCCCGTGTTCGACGTACCCGTGCCCGACCCCGCCGCCCGCGCCGCCGCGCTCGAGCGGCTCGACGGCCTGGTCAAACCGCTCGGCGCGCTCGGCAAGCTGGAGGAGCTCGCGGCCTGGCTGGCCGCGGCCCACGGCAGCGTCCCGCCGCGCCCGCTCGACGACGTCCGGGTGGTGGTCTTCGCGGGCGACCACGGCGTCTCGGCGCTCTCGGCGTACCCGCGCGAGGTCACCGCGGCGATGGTCCGGGTGTTCCTGGCCGGCAAGAGCGGCGTGAACGTGCTGGCCGCACAGGTCGGCGCGAAGGTCCGGGTGGCCGACCTCGGCGTCGACTGGGACGGGTCGGACGTACCGCCCGCGGTCACGGCCCACAAGATCCGCCGCGGCTCGGGCTCGATCGACGTCGAGGACGCCCTGGCCCCGGGCGAAGCGCGGGCGGCGTTCGAGGCGGGCCGCGCGATCGCCGTCGAAGAGGCCGACGCGGACCTGCTGATCCCGGGCGACATGGGCATCGGCAACACAGCGGTGTGCGCGGCGATCGTCGCGGCGTCCCTCGGCATGCCGGCGGCCGAGGTGGTCGGCACGGGGACGGGCGTGGACGCGGCGGGCCTGTCCCGGAAGACGGCGGCGGTGGAAGCGGCGTTGTCCCGGGCTTCCGGGCGCGCCGAGGACCCGTTCGACCGCCTGACAGCGCTGGGCAGCGCCTGCCTGGCGGCCACAGCGGGCTTCCTGGTCGAGGCGGCACTCCGGCGCATCCCGGTGGTCCTGGACGGCGTGTTCTCGGGCGCGGCGGCGCTGGTCGCCCGCGACATCGCCCCGGGCGCGGAGCGGTGGTGGCTGGCCGGGCACCGCTCGACCGAGCCGTCGCAGGCGTTCGCGCTGAAGGCGCTGGGCCTGGACCCGATCCTGGACTTCGGCTTGCGACTCGGCGAGGGCAGCGGCGCGGTGCAGGCGGTCCCTGCCCTGCGCGCGGCCCGCGCGATCGTGGCGGACATGGGCCTGCTGGCGGACCTGGCGTGAGCCCGGCCCACCCGACGCTCGCCCTGGGTTCGGCCCGGGTTCCGCACCCAGGTCCGATGCCCGGTCGGCGAGGTCGCGAATGACTCATTCGGGACCGAGGAGGTCGCGAATGACTCATTCGCGACCTCCGCGCGGCCGCCGGCCCCAACCGCACGGCGAGCTCCGCCCTGGCGAGACGGCGACGGCCCCGACGACCCGGCCCAAGCGCCCCAATGTGGCATTGGGTGCGTCCGACGCACCCAATGCGGCGTTCGGTGCATCCAACGCACCCAATGTGGCCTTCGGTGCATCCAACGCACCCAATGTGGCCTTCGGTGCATCCAACGCACCCAATGTGGCCTTCGGTGCATCCAACGCACCCAATGTGGCCTTCGCTGCATCCAACGCACCCAATGTGGCCTTCGCTGCATCCAACGCACCCAATGTGGCCTTCGCTGCATCCAACGCACCCAATGTGGCCTTCGCTGCATCCAACGCACCCAATGTGGCCTTCGGTGCGTCCAACGCACCCAATGTGGCCTTCGGTGCGTCTTGCGCACCCAAGGCGGCCTTCGCTGCGTCAGACGCACCGAAGGCCACATTGGGGCGCCCGTGAGCCGCTGGGGAGACTCCGTGCGGCTGGCCGTCGGGACCCTGACCACCGTGCCGGTCCTGGCGCCGCGCGTCATCGACCGCCGCACGGCCGGTGGCGCCATGCTCCTCGCGCCCCTCGCCGCGGTCCCCCTCGCGCTCGCCGCCGGGCTGGTCGTCGCCGGCGGGCAGGCGCTCCACCTCCCCTCGCTCGCCACCGCCGCGCTCGCCGTCGGTGCCGTCGCGCTGGGGAGCCGCGGCCTGCACCTCGACGGGCTCGCCGACACCGCCGACGGGCTCGGTGCCTCCTACGACCGCGCCAAGGCCCTCGACGTCATGCGCCGCGGCGACTCCGGCCCGACCGGCGTCGCGACCCTCGTCCTCACCCTGCTGGTCCAGGTCGGCGCGCTGCACGACGCCTACCAAGCGTTCGCGGCCGTCCTGATCGGCCGGTGCACGCTCTCGATGGCCTGCGCGCGCGGCGTCCCGTCCGCCCGGCCGGAAGGGCTCGGCGCCACCGTCGCGGGCTCGGTCCCCCGCACCGCCGCGCTCGCCGTCGGCCTGGCCGCGGCCGGACTTTCCGTGCTGCTGCCCGGATTGCCGTGGTGGCGCGGGCCGCTCGCGGTCGTCGTCGCCTACGCCGTCGCCGCGCTTCTCCTCACCCGCTGCACGAAACGGCTCGGCGGCATCACCGGGGACGTCCTCGGCGCCGGCGTCGAAGCCGCCGTCGCGGCCGCGCTCCTCGCGCTCGCCTGAAACTGTCGTACCCCCCGCCTACAGTCGGCCGCGTGAACCGCACCGATCGTTTGTACGCGCTCGTCGAAGAGCTCCGCGCCGTCTCACCACGGCCTCGGAGCGCGCGCTGGCTCGCGGGCAAGTTCGAGGTCAGCGCGCGCACCGTGGAGCGGGACATCGGCGCGCTGCAACAGTCCGGCGTGCCGATCTACGCCGAGCCCGGGCGCACCGGCGGGTACTGCCTGGACCGGGCGCACACGCTGCCACCGGTCAACCTGACGCCGGGCGAAGCCGTCGCGATGGCGCTCGCGCTGCGCCGGCTGGACGGCACGCCCTTCCGCGCCGAAGCCGGCTCGGCGCTGCGCAAGCTCGTCGCGGCGATGCGGCAGGACGACGCCGCCGCGGCGCAGGACCTCGCGGCCCGCGTCCACCTCTTGGGGGACGAGGGTGCCCCGCCGCCGATGCCGCCCGCGCTCGACACCGGCCGCGTCCTGCGCATCGGCTACGCCGACAAGGAAGGAGCCGTGACACGGCGGGACGTCGAGCCGCTCGGCTACGTCGGCAAGCCCGACCACTGGTACCTGGTGGCCTGGTGCCGGCTGCGCGAAGAGGTCCGGGCCTTCCGCACCGACCGCATCACCTCGATCGCCGTGACCGCCGAGGTGCCCCCGCCCCGCCCGCTGCGGCGCGAGGACCTCGACATCCCCTACGGCGTCGTCGAACAGCTCACTTTGGCGGGGTGAACACGGAAAAATGGTTGCCCGCAGGATCCAGCAGGTGCGCGAAGGTGACACCGACGGGGTTGACGACGGGTGCGCGCTGCACCTTGCCCCCGGCGGCTTCGACGCGCTCGCACGCGGCCGCGACGTCCTCGACGAGCACGGTGAAGATCGCGTAGTCCTCGGTGCCCGTGGCGAGCCCGCCGCGCGAGCCGCCGGTGTCGATGACCCGGTAGGCCGGGTCGGGGCTCGCCGACTCGTCCTGGACGGCCTTCCAGCCGAAGACCTCGCCGTAGAACTGTTCGGCGGCCGCCGGGTCGGTGGCGCCGATCTCGAACCAGGCGACGTCGTTGAATCGGGGCATGCTGTTCCTTTCGCTGCCACGCCGGGTGTTTCCCGGCTCCGCCCACTGTGGGCGGTGGCGGCGACAGCCCCCTGTCGGTGTTTAGCGAACTTTTCGCAGCGCCTTCACGAACGCGTCCGTCGTCGCGCGATCGCGGACGGCCAGCCGCAAGTGGTCCGGGCCGAGGCCGGGGAACGTGTCCCCGCGCCGGACCGCGTAGCCGGCGGCCCGCAGCCGCTCGCGCAGCGCCGTCCCGCCGGGCACCCGCACCAGCACGAACGGCCCGCGCGGGTCGCCCAGCACCTCGATCCCCGCCTCGGCCAGCCGCGAAACGAGGTATTCGCGGTCCTCCTCCGCGGCTACCGCCAGCTTCTCGGCTTCCTCCAGCGAGGATGGGCGGCAGCACGCCACCGTCGCGACCGCGGCCAGGGTCGACACCGACCACGGCACCTGGACCGCCCGCAGCCGCTCGACGACGCCGGGTTCGGCGAGCACGTACCCCGCCCGCAGCCCGGCCAGGCCCCACGTCTTCGTCAGGCTGCGCAGCACGGCGACGCCCGGGTGCCCGGCGGCCAGGCTTTCCCCTTCGCCGGGCACCGCGTCGAGGAAGGCCTCGTCCACCACGAGCAGCCGGCCGGGCCGGGCCAGGGCCAGCAACGCGGAAGCGGGGTGCAGCACCGACGTGGGGTTGGTGGGGTTGCCCACGAACACCAGGTCGGCGTCGGCCGGCACCAGGGCCGGGTCGAGCACGAACCCGTCCGCCTCGGACAGGACGACCCGCTCGACCGAGTGCCCGGCGGTTCGCAGCGCGGCCTCGGGCTCGGTGAACTGCGGGTGCACGACGACCGCCCGGCGCGGCTTCAGCGCCGACGCCAGCAGCGTGAACGCCTCCGCGGCACCGGCGGTGACCAGGACTTCTTCCCCCGCACGCCCGTGCCGCGCGGCCACCGCCGCGGTGGCTTCAGCAGACGAGGGATAAGCGGCGAGGGTGTCCAAAGCGGACACCAGCTCGTCGCGCAACCAGGCCGGAGGCCGCGGCAGGCGGACGTTCACCGCGAGGTCCACCAGCCCCGGCCCGACCTCGCGGTCGCCGTGGTGGTGGAGGTCGTAGTCAGGCATGGGCCCGGACCCGCGCGGCGAAGCGGTGGGCCAGCTCCGGGTAGCCGGCCCAGTGGACGTGCAGGTAGGAAGCGTGCAGCGTCGGCGAGGCGAACCCGTCCAGCTGCCGGTCCCAGCCCCAGGCCGCCTTAGCGCCGTGCGACGGCGTCACCTCGGTGCGGTGGAACTCGTGCCCGGTGACGCGCTGCCCGGCCGCGGCCAGGAGGTTGTCTTCGACGGCCACCGCGCGCCGGTAGCCGAGCTTGCCGCGGGCGGTCATCTTCGCGTCCGCGGGCACCGCACCGACCATCGGGAGGCCATCCAGGGACTGACACAGGTAAAGGAGCCCGGCGCATTCGGCGCTGACCGGCATCCCGCGCTCGATCGCCGAAGCGACCTGCGCGCGCAACGCCGTGTTCGCCGACAGCTCGGTCGCGTGCACCTCCGGGAAGCCACCGCCGAAGTACAGCCCGGCGCACCGCTCGGGCAGGGCTTCGTCGCGCAGCGGGTCGACGTCGACGACGTCGACCCCGCACGCGGCGAGCAGCTCGGCGTTCTCGGTGTAGCGGAAGGTGAACGCGGGGCCGCCGGCGGCGGCGACCGTCACGCGCGGACCGTCCACACCGGACGGTTCCCACGGCGGCGCCGAAAGCCGCGGCGCCGCGGAGGCGATCCGGACGATCGCTTCCAGGTCGACGCCTTCGGTGACCCACGCGGCCAGCGCGGGCAGCACGTGCTGCGCTTCCGCGGCCCGTTCCGCCGCCGGCACGAGCCCGAGGTGCCGGCTCGGCGCGTGGATCTCCTCGTTGCGGTACAACGCGCCCAGCAGCGGGACACCGGTTGCTTCCAAAGCTGAAGCGATCTCGTCGAGGTGCCGCTGGGAGCCGAGCTTGTTGAGGATGACGCCGGCGAGCCGGACGCGGTTGTCGTAGTGGGCGAAGCCGAGCACGGTCGCGGCGACACTGCGCGAAGCGGCCGAAGCGTCGACGACGAGCACGACCGGCGCGTCGAGCAGCCGGGCGACGTGCGCGGTCGAGGCGTAGCCCTCGGTGCCGAGCGCGCCGTCGAACAGGCCCATCACGCCTTCGATCACGGCGAGGTCGGCACCGGCGGAACCGTGGCGCAGCAACGGGATCAGCCGGTCCTCGCCCTGCAGGAAGGGGTCGAGGTTGCGGGCGGGCCGTCCGGTGGCGAGCGCGTGGTAGCTCGGGTCGATGAAGTCCGGCCCGACCTTGTGCCCGGACACGCGGTGCCCGGCCGCGCGCAGCGCCGCCATCAGCCCGGCGGCGATGGTGGTCTTGCCGTGCCCGGAACCGGGCGCGGCGATCACCACGCGCGCTACCACTCGATCCCCCGCTGGCCCTTCTGGCCGGCGTCCATCGGGTGCTTGACCTTCGTCATCTCGGTGACGAGGTCGGCGGCTTCGACGAGTTCCGGCGGCGCGTACCGGCCGGTGATGACGACGTGCTGGTGCCCGGGCCGCGAGACCAAGGTGGACACGACGTCGTCGACCTCGAGCCAGCCCCACTTGAGGAGGTAGGAGAACTCGTCGAGGACGTAGAAGTCGTGCGTCTCGGCGGCGAGGCGGCGCTTGATCTCCGCCCAGCCCTCGCGTGCGTTCGTCGCGTGGTCCTCGTCGGTGCCGGACTTGCGCGCCCAGCTCCAGCCCTCGCCCATCTTGTGCCACTCGACCGGCCCGCCTTCGCCGGTGTCGTCGTGCAGCTTGCCCAGCGCGCGGAACGCGGCTTCCTCGCCCACGCGCCACTTCGCCGACTTGACGAACTGGAACACGCCGATCGACCAGCCCTGGTTCCAGGCGCGCAGGGCCATGCCGAACGCGGCCGTCGACTTGCCCTTCATCTCGCCGGTGTGCACCGCGAGCAGCGGCCGGTTGCGGCGCTGGCGGGTGGTCAGGCCGTCGTTCGGGACGGTTTCCGGTTTGCCCTGCGGCATCAGGCGGCCCTTCCGGTCCGGGCGCGGACGGCGCTCGCCAGCGATTCGGCGGCGACGTCGGCCAGCGGTACGTGCTCGGCGCCGAGGTGGACGGCGAGGTCGGCGGCCAGGCCGAGCCGCATCTTGCCGCTCTCGCAGTCCATCACCACGGTCGTCACGCCGGCGAGGAGCCCGGCCGCGGCCTGGGCGCGCGCGACGGCGTCCGGGCCGCTGGTGGCGCGGCCGTCGGTGACGACGACGAGCAGCGGACGGCGGCGCGGGTCGCGGATCTCCTCGACGCGCAGCACCCGCGCGGCTTCCAGGAGCCCTTCCGCCAGCGGGGTCCGGCCGCCGGTGGGCAGGCCTTCGAGGCGGGACGCGGCGGCGTCGACGCTGATCGTCGGCGGCAGCGCGAGTTCGGCTTCGCTGCCACGGAAGGTGACCAGCCCGACCTTGTCGCGGCGCTGGTAGGCGTCGAGCAGCAGCGACAGCACCGCCGTCTTGACCTCGCGCATGCGGGTCTTGGCGCCCATCGAGCCGGACGCGTCGACGCAGAACAGCACGAGATTGCCTTCGCGGCCTTCCCGCAGCGCGTACCGCAGGTCTTCGGGGCGCAGCTTCAGCGCGGCGCCGTCGCGGCCGCGGGCTTTCTGGTGCGGTGCCGCCGCTTTGACGGTCGCGACCAGGTGGGGCCGTCCGTCGCGGACGCTCGGGGGCTGGACGCCGATGGTGCGGCCGCTGTCGGTGAGCGCGCGCGACCGGCGGCCGCGTTCGCCCTCGCCCGTGCCCTTGACGCGGAAGACCTTGGCCTTGAACGTTTCCCCGGCGCCGACCGTCTTCTGCTGACCGCCGTTCTGCTGCTGTTGCTGTTGTGGCTGACCTTGCGGCGCGTCGCCCGGCGGAACTTCCTGCGGGGCCTCCTCCGGCGTCGAACCCGAGCCCGGGCCGTCGTCCTCGGGACCCGGCTCGGGCGGCTGCGCGTCCTGAAGCGCCTGCTCCAGCTGCTCTTCCGAGATGCCGGGCGCGTCGAACGGGTTGCGCCGGCGCCGGTGCGGCAGCGCGAGCCGCGCGGCGACGCGGACGTCTTCGGTGGTGACCTCGTCGCAGCCGGCCCAGGCCGCGTGCGCGACCGCGGTGCGGGCGGTGACGATGTCCGCGCGCATGCCGTCGACCTCGAAGGACGCGCAGATCTCGGCGATCTGGCGGAGGGCGTCGTCGGGCAGTTTCACCGACGGCAGAAGCTTTTGCGCCGACTCGATCTCTTCGGCGAGCCGGGCGTCTTCCTCGGCGTACCGCGCGGCGAAACCGTCGGGATCGGCTTCGTAGGCGAGGCGGCGCCGGACGACTTCCACGCGCTGCTCGGGATCGCGGCTGGAGGCGACCTCGACGGTCAGCCCGAACCGGTCCAGCAGCTGCGGGCGCAGCTCGCCCTCCTCCGGGTTCATGGTGCCGATCAGCACGAACCGCGCCGCGTGCGAGACGGAGACGCCCTCGCGTTCGACGGTCGCGCGGCCCATCGCGGCGGCGTCGAGCAGGGTGTCGACGAGGTGGTCGTGCAGCAGGTTGACCTCGTCGACGTAAAGCAGCCCGCGGTGCGCGGCGGCCAGCAGGCCCGGCTGGAAGTCCGTGACGCCCTCGGCGAGCGCGCGTTCGAGGTGCAGCGACCCGATCACGCGGTCTTCGGCCGCGCCGACCGGCAGTTCGACCAGCTTGGCGGGCCGCCGGTGGCCGCTCGCGCCGTCGTGCGGGCCGTCCGGGCAGAGCGGGTCGGGCGCGGCGGGATCGCAGGAGAACCGGCAGCCGTCGACGACGTCGACCCCGGGCAGCAGCCCCGCGAGCGCGCGGACCATGGTCGACTTCGCCGTGCCCTTTTCACCGCGCACCAGCACCCCGCCGACGGCGGGCGAAATCGAGGACAGGACCAGGGCGAGACGCAGGTCCGGCAACCCGACGACGGCGGTGAACGGGTAGGGCTTCAACAGCACTCCTCCAGGTCGGCGACCGGCCGATCATCGCACAGCGGCCGCCTCGCTTAGGGTGGGAAATCGTGCGCGAAAAATCACGCCTCACGGTGGTGGGGATCGGGGCTGACGGGTGGTCCGGCTTGTCCGAGGCCGCCCGAGCCGTCGTCCTCGGCGCCGATGTCGTGCTGGGCGCGCCGCGGCAGCTCGCGTACCTACCACCGGAGGTCGAAGGCGAGCCGTGGCCGTCGCCGCTGCTGCCCGCGCTCGATGCCTTCATCGCCGAGCACGAAGGGCAGCGGATTTGCGTCCTGGCCAGCGGCGATCCGTTTTTGTCGGGGGTCGGCACTACGCTCGTGGCACATGGATACGAGGTAGACGCGTTCCCCGCGCTCTCGTCGGTGACACTGGCCCGGGCCCGGCTGGGCTGGTCCGCCGAGGAGACCGAGGTGGTGACGATCGTCGGCCGCTCGTCGGCGCGCGTCGCCCGGGTGCTGGCCCCGCGGCGGCGGGTGCTCGTGCTGGGTGCCGACGCGCCGGCTCTGCGCTCCCTGCTCACCGTGCGGGGGTACGCCGAGAGCGAGCTGTTCGCGCTGGAGAACCTGGGCGGCCCGGAGGAGCGCATCTCCGACGGCTGGTCCGGCGACCCCGGTCCGCTGACGGTGTTCGCGCTCGAGTGCGCGGGTCCGGCGCTGCCGTTGATCGGCATCCCGGACGACGTGTACGCCCACGACGGCCAGCTGACGAAGCGCGACCTGCGGGTTTCGGCCCTGTCGAGGCTCGCGCCGAGCCCCGGCGAGCTGCTGTGGGACGTCGGCGCGGGCGCGGGCAGCGTCGGCATCGAGTGGTCGCGGCTGCACGGGCTGAACCGGGCGGTCGCGATCGAGCGGGACGCGGAACGAGCGGAGCGGATCGGCCGCAACGCGGTCGACCTGGGTGTACCGGAGCTGGAGGTGGTGACGGGAGAAGCACCGGCGGTGCTGGGCACGCTGCCCGCACCGGACGCGGTGTTCATCGGCGGCGGCGTGACCGTGGCCGGGGTGCTGGAGGCGTGCGTGGCCACGGGAGCACGGGTGGTGGCGCACGGGGTGACGGTGGAGGCGGAACAGGTGTTGGCTCGGGCCTACGCGGAACACGGAGGTGAGCTGGTGCGGATCGGAGTCGAGCGCGCCGCGCCCCTGGGCGGCTTCACGGGGTGGACGCCGTCCCGGGTCGTCACGCAGTGGAGCAGCCGATGACCGTGCACTTCGTCGGAGCCGGGCCGGGGGCCGCCGACCTCATCACCGTGCGGGGGCGGGACCTGCTCGCCCGCTGCACCGTCTGCCTCTACCCCGGCAGCATGACCCCGCCCGACCTCCTGCGGTATTGCCCGCCGCACGCCGAGCTCGTCGACACCGCGAACCTGAGCCTCGAACAGATCGTCGCGAAGCTCGTCGAAGCCCACCGAGACGGCCACGAGGTCGCGCGGCTGACGTCCGGGGATCCGTCGCTCTACAGCGCCGTCGCCGAGCAGATGCGCCGGCTCGACGCCGCCGGTGTCCCGTACGAGGTCGTGCCCGGTGTGCCTGCCTTCGCCGCGTCGGCCGCCGCGCTCAAGCGCGAGCTGACCGTGCCCGAAATCGGGCAGAGCCTGGTCATCACGCGTGTCCAGGCGCGCTCCACGAAGATGCCGCCGGGCGAGAACCTCGCCGCGTTCGCCGCCACCGGGGCGACGCTCGCGCTGCACCTCGCGATCAACCACGTCGAGCGGGTGACCGGCGAATTGACGCCACACTACGGCGCCGACTGTCCCGTCGCCGTCGTCGCGCTCGCGAGCCAGCCCGGGGAAACCGTCGTGCGCGGGGTGCTCGGCGAGCTCCCGGCCCTCGTCCGCGAAGCCGGGATGACCCGCGCGGCCACCATCTTCGTCGGGCGGGTGCTCGCCGCCACGAACTTCCCCGACAGCTTCCTCTACTCGAGTGCCCGTGACCGGGCGGACCAACCGGAGTCGTTGTGACGGAACTGCGCTGGGGCCTGCTGGCCGCCGGGACGATCGCCGGCCACTTCGCCGCGGGTGTCGAAGAAAGCCGGCACGGCACGCTGACCGCCGTCGGCACGCGCGAGGCCTCCCGGGCGCGGGAGTTCGCCGCGCGGTTCGACATCCCGAAGGCCTACGGCAGCTACGAAGACCTCCTCGCCGACCCGGAGGTCGACGCCGTCTACGTCTCGACCCCGCACGCCCTGCACAAACAGTGGGCGATCGCCGCCGCCGAAGCGGGCAAGCACGTGCTGTGCGAGAAGCCGCTGACGCTCACCGCCGCCGACGCCGAGGCGGTCATCGCCGCCGCGCGGAAGCACGACGTCTTCCTGATGGAAGGGTTCATGTACCGGCTGCACCCGCAGACGCGGCGGCTGGCCGAGCTGATCGCGAGCGGCGCGATCGGCGAAGTCCGCGCGGTCGACACCTCCTTCTCCTTCGACAGCAACCCCGAGGAGACGGCCCGTCTCAGCGATCCCGCGCTCGGCGGGGGCGGGATCCTCGACGTCGGCTGCTACTGCACGTCGCTGGCCCGGCTGGTCGCCCAGGCCGCGACCGGCGAAGCCGTCGTGGAGCCGACCGAAGTCAGCGGGATGGCCCGGCTGAGCGCGGACGGCGTCGACGAGTACGCGACCGGCCTGCTCCGGCTGCCCGGCGACATCCTCGCGACGATCTCGTGCGGCATCCGGCTGACCCGCGAAGACGGCATCCGCGTGTACGGCTCGCGCGGGCACATCCACGTCCCGCGGCCCGCGTGGATCCACCCGCTGCGGACGCCGGGCACGTCGGAGATCATCCTGACCCCGGCCGGCGGCGAACCCGAGGTCATCGAGGTCGAGGCGACCCAAGGCATCTTCGCGCGCGAAGCGGACCACGTCGCCGCGCACGTCGGCGACCGGCAGGCACCCGAGCTGACCTGGGCGGAGACCATCGCCAACCTGCGGACGCTCGACCGGTGGCGCGAGGCCGTCGGGTACGGACGGCCCCGGTGATCCTCATCCTCGGCGGCACCGGCGAAGCCCGGCAACTCGCCGAAGCCCTGACAGCGCGCGAAGTCCGCGTTGTCTCTTCGCTCGCCGGACGCGTCGCACGGCCACGGCTGCCTGCCGGCGAAGTGCGCGTCGGCGGCTTCGGCGGCCCTGAAGGACTCGCGACCTGGCTGCGCGAGCACGACGTGGCCGCCGTCGTCGACGCCACCCATCCCTTCGCCGAGCGCATCGGCGCCAACGCGGCGAAGGCGGCGGAACTGACCGGCACTCCCCTCCTGCGACTCGCCCGCCCGGGACGGCAGCCGTCGCCGCAGGACGTCTGGCACTGGGCGGACGACCTCGCCGACGCCGCGCGGCAGCTCCCCGGCCTGGGGAAACGCGTGTTCCTCACCAGCGGCCGCCAGGGGCTGCCCGCGTTCGCGCACCTCGACGACCTGTGGTTCCTGATCCGCTGCGTCGATCCGCCCGCACCCCCGCTGCCACGCCACCACGAGCTGATCCTCGCCCGCGGGCCGTACGAAGTCGACGCCGAACGCGCCCTGCTCGAGCGCGTCGACGTCCTGGTCACCAAGGACTCCGGCGGCGGGCAGACCAGCGCGAAGCTGACCGCGGCCCGGGAGCTGCGCAAGCCCGTCCTGATCGTCCGGCGCCCGCCGCGGCCGGCGGCCGAGACCGCCACGACCGTCCCCGAAGCCGTCGAATGGGTGCTGCGCCGATGATCGAAGAGTTCTACGAAGTCCTGCGCAAGCGGCGGGACGTCCGCGGCGAGTTCACCGGCGCGCCCATCCCCGAAGCGACGTTGACGAGAGTGCTCGAAGCCGCGCACGCCGCGCCCAGCGTCGGGCTCACCCAGCCCTGGGACTTCGTGCTGGTCGAGGACCACCCGACGCGGGAGAAGTTCGCGAAGCACGTCCACGAGGAGCGCGAAGTCTTCGCCGCGCAGCTCGCCGAAGACCGCGCGAGCACCTTCGCGAACATCAAGATCGAAGGCATCCTCGAAGCGAGTCTCGGCATCGTCGTCACCTACGACCCGGCCCGCGGCGCGCCCGACGTGCTCGGCAGGCACGCGATCGCCGACGCCGGCCTGTACTCGGTGTGCCTGGCGATCCAGAACCTCTGGCTCGCCGCCACCGCGGAAGGCCTCGGCGTCGGCTGGGTGAGCTTCTACCGGGAGCCGTTCCTGAGCGAGCTGCTCGGCATCCCCGACGGCGTCCGGCCGGTCGCGTGGCTCTGCGTGGGCCCGGTGAGCCGGCTCGAGACAGTGCCGGACCTGGAGCGCCACGGCTGGCGCAACCGCCGTCCCCTGACCGAGGCGGTCCACCACGGGCGGTTCACCCCGCGTGATCCGGGGGCTGCGTCAGCCGCCGGTCGCTGACCCGTTAGCGTTGCGCCGATGCGTCTGATTGCCGTAGCGCTGGGGTTGCTCTCGGCCTTGTGCGCGCTGGCTTTCCCCTTCCTGCCGGTGGTGCAGGACACGGCGGAGGTCGTCTGGCCGACCGGCAGCGACACCCGCTCCGTCAACGCGCCCTTGACCGGGTACTGGGCCCAGGACCTGCGGGCCGAGCTGCCGTGCGCGGCGATCCGCTCGGTCGACGCCCGCACGAACGGCCCGGGCCTGCTGTTCGCCACCGTGCCGGACGGGCGCACCGACCCGAACTCCGGCAAGGGCGTCGGCCTCCAGCTGCGCGTCGACAACGGCGTGCTGTTCGCCTCCAGCCAGGGCCAGCAGATCGCCCAGCAGCCGCTGCCCGCCGAGAAGTGCGACGTCGAGCTGGACGTCGACGCGACGCAGATGACCCTCGCCGTGGCGGGGACGCCGATCTTCCACGCCGAAGGGGACGTCCGGCCGCGGCTCGTCGGCATCTACTCCTCGATCAACTCGAGCAAGGATCCCATCGCCGGCCTGCACGTCTCGGTCGTGCCGGACACGCGCTACCAGACGTCGCCGACCGCGCTGAAGATCGTCGTCGGCGTGGTCGCCATTCTGTCGCTGATCGGCTGCATGATCGCCGTCTGGCGGCGCGACTCCGGCTTCGCGCGCCGCGCCCCGCGCTGGGCGCCGGTCGGCTGGTGGCGGCTGACGCTGCGGGACGCCACGGTGATCGCCGCGCTCGGCGCGTGGGTCTTCATCGGGCCGGTGACCTCGGACGACGGCTACATCCTCACGATGGCCCGGGTCACCGAGTCGACCGGTTACCTGACGAACTACCACCGCTGGTTCGGCGTCGCCGAGGCGCCGTTCGGCTGGTTCTACCATGTGTTCGAGCTGATGACGCACGTCAGCACGGTGCCGCCGTGGATCCGGCTCCCGTCGTTCCTGCTCGGCGTGCTCAGCTGGCTGCTGATCAGCCGCGAGGTGATGCCGCGCCTCGGCACCCAGATCCGCACCAGCCGCCCGGCCAGCTGGGCCGCGGCGACGGTGTTCCTGATCTGGTGGATGCCCTACAACAACGGCGTCCGACCGGAACCGGTGGCCGCGCTCGGCTCGCTGCTGGCGATCTGCGCGGTCGAGCGCACGCTGGTGACGCGGCGGCTGCTGCCGCTGTGCCTCGGCCTGACCGCGGCCGGGTTCACGCTGGCCGCGACGCCGACCGGGCTGATCGCGGTGGCGCCGTTCCTGGTCGCCGCGCGGCCGCTGTTCAAGCTGGTGCGCCAGCGCGCGAACGAAAGCGGCTGGCTCCCGGTGCTGGCGCCGCTCGCCGCGGCCGGGCTGCTCGTGCTGGTCGTGGTGTTCGCCGACCAGACGTTCGCGACCGTGCAGGAAGCCACCCGGATCCGCACGCAGGTCGGCCCGAACCTGTCGTGGTTCCAGGAGCTCGCGCGCTACCAGCTGTTGTTCGAGAGCCTGCCGGACGGCTCGGCGCCACGCCGGTTCCCGGTGCTGCTGGTCGGCCTCTGCACGGCCACCTGCCTGGTGATGCTGCTGCGCCGCGGCCGCATCCAGGGCGCGGCGCTCGGCCCCGCGCGCCGCCTGATCGGCACGACGGCGTTGTTCTTCCTGCTGCTGGCCCTGACCCCGACGAAGTGGACGCACCACTTCGGCGCGTTCGCCGCGGTCGGCGCGTCGATGGCGGCGCTGACCGCGCTCGCGACCAGCTCGACGGTGCTGCGGTCCAAACGCAACCGCGCGGCCTTCCTGGCCGGGCTGCTGGTCGTCGCCGCGCTGGCCGCGACCGGGCCGAACACCTACTGGTTCGTCTCACGCCTCGGCGTCCAGTGGACGAACGTGGCGCCGTCCATCGGCGGCATCGGCCTGTCCACGATCCTGCTGGTGGCGGCCGCGATCGCCGGGATATACGCGTTCGTCGAGAACGTCCGCGCGCACCGCCCGGGCGCGCCCGCCCAGGTCCAGGAGGGCCGGCTGCGCGCGCTGCGGCTCGGGTCGCTTTCGCTGGTGGTGGTCTGCGGCCTGGTGGCGGCGGGAGAGTTCGTCACGATGGCGTGGGCGATCCACAACCAGGCCGGCAGCTACAGCCTCGGCGCGGCGAACGTCGGGCACCTGTTCGGCAAGAGCTGCAACCTGTCCGACCACGTGATGGTCGAGCGCGACGCGGCGACGAGCATCCTGCACACGCAGTCCGAGCAGCGGACCGTCGCGGAGAAGCCGCAGGAGAACTCGCCCCTGCCGAACCCGGACCAGGACAACGGCCGCGTCCAGACCGGCTTCCACACCCGCCCGGTCGACGACAAGGACCCGCTGGCCGAGCCGCCGCACGGGTTCACGCCGGACAAGGTGCCGATGTGGTCGAGCTTCCTCGACCCGGAAACCCGCGCCGGGCGGCTGCGCAGCGACTGGTACGCGCTGACGGAGAAGCCGGCGGACGGCCAGATCGTGGTGGCGACCGCGGGCGCGGCCCGCCGCCCGACGTCGGTCAGCCTCGACTACGGCCACAACACCCCGGACGGCGTGAAGATCGTCCGCAGCCAGTTCGTGCTCCCGCCGGGCTCGGGCACCAACGGCTGGAACGACACCCGCATCAACCTGCGCGACCTCCCCCCGGAGACGGACGCGGTCCGCATCAACATCGTCGACAACGACCTCACGGAGGACGGCTGGATCGCGGCGTCCGCCCCCCGCGTCCCGACGTTCACGACGCTGACGGACCGCATCGGCGCGAAGCCGGTGTACGTCGACTGGCCGGCGTCGTTCGTGTACCCGTGCGTCCAGCCGGTGACGTCCCACGACGGCATTTCCCAGGTCCCGGCCTACCGCATCACCGCGGGCGGCCTGGCGGACGAGGCGAACTGGGCGTCATCGACGAACGGCGGTCCGATCGGGTGGCTGGAGGAGCTGGCCGAGGAGCCGGAGGTCCCGAGTTACCTGATCGGGCAGCCGAGCCAGTCGTGGGGCCAGCTGCTGCAGATCGAGCCGTTCACGGAAGGCATCGCACCGACGGTGGTGCACGGGGAGAAGACGGTGCCGGGTTGGTGGTCGCCTGGACCGGGACCCCGCCAGCCGAACGGCAAGGACCCGACGCGCTGACCCGGTCGTGAGTGGTAAGTCGGGTTCTAACCCGACTTACCACTCACGACGTCGATCGCGTGCTCATGAAATCGGTCAAGAACGCGGGCATGGCCACCGGATGGGCCAGTAGGTCGAAATGGCCGTCCGGTACGCGCTCCCGGAGCGCGTCGAGCATGAGTCGCATGGAGATCAGCAACATCGCCGTCATGGCGGTGTCCGCTGGTCGCCTCTTCCTGTCGCGCAAGGCGATCATGAGAAAAGACCGGGACGGCCCGAGCGCGGCGAAGAACCACTCCTGACTCCTCTGCCCGGGTGTTCCTGCTGCGATCTCCCGCTCGACGACTTCGCAGAGATCGTCAGCCCAAGCCGGCAGCAACTCCGCCGCGTGCCACGCTGCCAGCAGTTCTGCCGGGGAGACCGCATGAACCACCTCGCGGAGGTGGTCGCGGAAGTCCCCTTTCGGAAGCAAGGAAAAGTTGCCCTCTTCGTCGACGAGGTTGTCAACGCCATCGCTCCCTTGGTCTGGCCACTGGTATTCCAGCCGACCGGCGAAAGGAGCAGCCGCACCGTCGGGGGCCATTGCGCGGGCCAGCTTGCCCAAGGTCGCGACATCGGCGGCATCCCCACCTGTCAGAGCCATTTGCGCGGCGGCCAGGGCAGCATCGGCGTTCTCGACGAGCCCATCACCCGACTCGAAACCCGGATCGAGCGACGCCAACTCCGGGTTCGCCCAATCGATTCCCATTCTCGCGAGCCCTCGGTCGATGCGTCGGACCCGGGCCGGGACCAGCGACCCGCCGCCCAGGCCGGAGGCGATCAGATCACTGACGGCCGCGTTCGGCGCGACGGCTGAACCGCCGGACAGCTCGCCCGGCACGACAACGCGACCGATCGCCGCGATGAAGGCCGCGCGCACGGTCTGTTCGGGAACGGCGAAGCCCTCACCGAACGCACGCAACGCGAGATCGTGCGGACGATGGCCCGGCCGTGCGTGCCGAGCCAGCCACCCCACCAGTTCGGCCGCCCCCGGAGCGGGTGCGGACTCGCTGCCTCGCCCCCGGCCGAGCGCACGGGTGAGATTCCGGGGGAGCAAACCCTGATGACGCCATCGTTCCACTTGCCTGGCGGTGACATCGAGTCCCTGGTGGGCAGCATGACTGACCAGCTGCAGGTCAGCCGCACCAGGTAATGAACGTGGCATGGCACCAGACTACTTTAGAACCCCCCGACCTTCGCCAGGTACCATGACGTCCTCGATGTTCCACTGGTGCCGGAAGCCGGCAGTCAGCTGGTGAGACGCAGCGGAGGAGAACGTCGTGTCGGTGATTCCTTGGATGGCCCTGCTGAGCTCCCGGACCGGCACCGGGCCCCAGAGCTCAGCACTGGCCACGGTCGTTCGGACCATCCCCTTGGTCATGGCGGTCGCCGGGTTACTGCCCGCACTGATCATCTGCCCGTTCCTCACCGCACACCACCGCGGTTTCGTGCTCAAGGTCCTAGCCGGCCTGAGTTCCTGGGCCGGGAACCCGCCAGCCGAACGGCAAGGACCCGACCCGCTGACCCGGTCGTGAGTGGTAAGTCGGGTTCTAACCCGACTTACCACTCACGACGGTCCTAGTAACTCCGGGGCGTCCAGACGATGCCGTTCTCCACGAGGGTGCGGGAAGAGCCCACGATCAGCAGGCAGCGCATGTCCACAGTGGACGGATCGAGGTCCCCGAGGGTCGTGACGCGGATGTCCTCCTCCGGGCCGCCCACATCCCGCGCCACGACGACGGGGGTCGACGCGGAACGGTGGCGGAGCAACACCGAGCGAGCATCAGCCAGCTGAGTCGTCCGAGTACGCGAAGCCGGGTTGTACAGCGCCAGCACCAGGTCCGCCGCGCCCGCTGCGTCCAGGCGCTTCTCGATGATCTCCCACGGCTTCAACCGATCCGACAGCGAAAGCACGCAATAGTCGTGTCCCAGTGGCGCACCAACACGCGAAGCCGCTGCCTGGGCTGCCGTCACGCCCGGGACGACACGGACCCGCACACCGCCGCCATGGCCTTCGGCCGCCTGCTCCAGGACAGCCGACGCCATCGCGAACACGCCCGGGTCACCCGAAGACACCACCGCCACCCGGGCGCCGGCCGCGGCAAGGGCAAGGGCTTCCCGAGCCCGGTCCGCCTCGACCCGGTTGCCCGACGCGTGCCGCTGCTGGCCCGCCTTCTGCGGCACCCGGGCGACATACGGGCCGTACCCCACGATGTGCTCGGCTTCGGCCAGCTCGGCAGCCGCTTCCGGCGTCAGCCACGAAGGACCCGCCGGGCCTAGGCCGACCACCACGACTTCGCCGCCGGACGAAGTCGAAGGGGAAGAAGAAGCAGGCGACTGGCGCGAAGCGTAAGCCGGCGAAGGCAGCAGAGCCAGCGAAAAGTACGGCACCGACGACGGGTCCACCGAAGCCAGCGGCTCGATCCGCTGCTGCCCCCACGTCGCCCGCTCGACGAAGACGGCGTCGTCGAGCTTCCCCGCCTCCTCGAACGCCTCGCGCACCGACGAAAACGTGCGGCCCAGCTTCAGGACGGCCGCCGCGTCGGTGTCGGCCAAGCGGCGGGCCAGTTCCGGGGCCGGGAGGGTGCCCGGGAGGACCGTCAGGACCTCGTCGCGCTGGACCAGGGGGCGGCCCAGCACCGAGGACGCCGCGCTCACCGACGTCACGCCCGGGACGACGATCGCTTCGAACCGGCCGGAAAGCCGTTCGTGCATGTACATGTACGAGCCGTAGAAGAACGGGTCGCCTTCGCAGAGCAGGACGACGTCGCGCCCCGCGTCGAGGTGCTCGGCGAGCCGCTTCGCGCTCAGCTCGTAGAAGTCCGCGATCGCGCCCTCGTAGCCGCCGGGGTGGTCGGTCGTCTCGGTGGTGACCGGGTAGACGAGCTTCTCCTCGATCTGCCCCTCGCGCAGGTACGGCTCGGCGACCGAACGCGCGATGCTGCGGCCGTGGCGCGCGCTGTGGTACGCGATCACCGAGGCTTCCGAAATGAGCCGGGCCGCCTTGACCGTCATCAGTTCCGGGTCGCCGGGGCCGAGGCCGACGCCGTACAGCTTGCCGGTGTTCATGCCGCCTCCGCGGGAAAAAGTACGTCGGCGGTGCTCATTCTTCGGCGCTCGCGAGTGCGTTGATCGCCGCCACGGCCATCGCGCTGCCACCGCGTCGCCCGTGCACCACCAGGTAGGGCGCCGGGGCGCGCTTCGCGAGTTCCACTTTGGACTCGACGGCGCCGACGAAGCCCACCGGCACGCCGATGATCGCCGCCGGGGCGCCCACGCCTTCGTCGAGGATCTCCAGCAGGCGGAACAACGCGGTCGGCGCGTTGCCGATCGCGACGACCGAGCCGGGCAGCTTGTCGCGCCACAGTTCCAGCGCCGCCGCCGATCGCGTGGTGCCCATCCGCTCCGCGAGCCCGGGCACCGACGGGTCCGACAGCGTGCAGAGCACTTCGTTGGCCGCGGGCAGGCGGCGGCGGGTGACGCCGCTGGCGATCATCTGCGCGTCGCACAGGATCGGCGCGCCCGCTTCCAGCGCGGCCCGGCCCGACTCGACGACGTCGAGGGTGTAGCGCAGGTCGTCGACCAGATCGACCATGCCGCAGGCGTGGATCATCCGGACCGCCAGCCCGGCCACGTCGTCGGGCAGGATCGCCAGGTCCGCCTCCTCGCGGATCGTGGCGAACGAGTGCCGGTAGATCTCGGCACCGTCCCGCAGGTAGTCGATCACAGGGTTCCCTTCACCTCGTCGAGCGGCACCCACCGGCCGTCGACCCGATATCCGTCCGCTTCCGCGACCACGTCCACATGGGACTGCGACGGCTTGCCGCACCGCCGTTCGCAGCCCGAAAAGTGCGCGCGCAGCCCGGGCCGGAACACCGCGTCGGCGCGCACGTCGGCGCGCGACTTCGCGCAGCCGGGCCGGCCGATGCAGGCGGTGGTGCCCAGGGCGGTCGCCCCGAAACCCAGCCGCGCGAAGACATCCGCGGGAACGTCCGGCAGCACCACGGACTTCCACGGCGTGACCACCGCCGTCCCGAACTCCGCCAAGGCCCGCGCCTGCGCGGCGGAAAGCTGCCCGAAGCGCGGCACGACCCCGGCCGCGAGGCCGCCGTCGTCGCGCGAGAACACCCCGGCCACGACTTCGGCTTCCGCGAAGGAAACCGGCGTTCCGCGCCAGGCCGAGTCGTCGAGTTCGGCGACGCGCCAGGCGGCTCCGCGCACGCGGCAGAACTCCCGCGCGACCTCGATCGCCGTGGCGACGGCGTCGGCGCGGGCCACCCGGCGTCCGGTGTCGCCACCCGCGAGCAGCAGCGTGCCTTCGGACGGCCCGGTCGCGCGCCAGCAGACATCGGCGCCTTCCCCGGCGACGTCGCCGCGGCCGTCGTCGAAGGCGAAGAGGAACCGGCCGGGCAGCGCGGCCAGCTCGGGTACGGCACACAGCGCGCGGTCGAGCGAAGCGGCCAGGCCCCGGACGTCGGCGAGCCCGCCGCGCAGCCCGCTCGACGGCGAGGCCAGCACGTTCCGGACCCGCTCGTGCGACGGCGAAGGCAGCAGGCCGGCGTCGGTCAGCCGCTCGGCGAGGCCGGGGCGGGTGACGCCGCGCAGCTGGACGTTGCCGCGCGAGGTGAGGTGGAGGTCGCCGTCACCGCACGCCTCGGCGGCGTCGGCCAGCGCGCGCAGCCCGGCCGCGGAAATCGCACCGCCGGGCAGCCGCACCCGCGCGAGTGGCCCGTCGGCGGCGTCGTGGGGTGCGAAAACACCAGGGCACGCGTCGGCTCGCACGCGTGCTGGGGTCGGCATGGGGTCACTGTAGCTGGCCGTTTTCCGGCCCCGGCGGGCCCGAACGCGGCCGGATCCTGGCGATTCCGGCGTCCAAGTCCACGTCACGCCACGGAGGCGCCCCTTCGGCGTCCTGCTCGACGAGCATCGACGTGGTTTCCCGGTGTTCCAGCTCACGCCGCTTGGTGCCGTAGAGGAACGCGGTCGTCTCCTCGACGTACGTCGCGGACAGCCGCGCCTTGAACCGCGAGCCGTCCTTGCGCGGCCGCAGTTCGATCGCGGCCATGACCAGCAGGATCACGACGCCACCCGGGAGCGCGAGGCCCAGCCAAGTACCCATGCCCGGCGAACCGGATGACCGCCGGTCAAGTTCCCGGCGAAGCAGAAGTCTGATCAAATGTAGTAGGTGTGCTACATTCGATCGCATCAGTCAGATGGGGGTGACGCGCGATGAGAGATCCAGCCGAGCCGGTGGTCCGCGTGCGCGGGCTGCGCATGCGCTACGGCACGAACGACGTGCTCCACGGCGTCGAGTTCGAGGCGCACCGGGGCGAAGTCGTCTGCCTGCTCGGGCCCAACGGCGCGGGCAAGACGACCACGATCGAGATCCTCGAGGGCTTCCGGATGCGGTCGGCCGGCGAGGTGAGCGTGCTGGGTGCCGACCCGGCGCACGGGGGTGAGGACTGGCGGGCGCGGCTGGGGGTCGTCCTGCAGTCCTGGCGCGACCACGGTAAGTGGCGCGTCCGCGAGCTGCTCGCGCACCTCGGCCGGTACTACGCGCCGTACTCGACGCCCGCCATGCCGCGGCCGTGGGACGTCGACGAGCTGATCGGGGCGGTCGGGCTCACCGAGCACGCGCACAAGAAGCTCAAACAGCTCTCCGGCGGCCAGCGGCGGCGGCTCGACGTCGCGATCGGCATCGTCGGGCGGCCCGAGCTGCTGTTCCTCGACGAGCCGACCGCCGGTTTCGACCCCGAAGCGCGCCGCGAGTTCCACGACCTCGTGCACCGGCTGTCCGACGAGCTCGACACCACGATCCTGCTCACCACGCACGACCTCGACGAGGCCGAGAAGCTGGCCGACCGGATCCTCATCCTCAACGGCGGCCGGATCATCGCCGACGGCTCGGCCGACGCGCTGAGCCGGCAGATCTCCGGGGAGGCCGAGGTCCGCTGGAGCGTCGGCGGCCAGCGCTTCGTGCACTCGACGACCGAAGCGACGAAGTACGTGTACGACCTGTTCAGGCAGCACGGCGAAGCGGTCGCGGACCTCGAGGTCCGGCGGGCGTCGCTCGAAGACACCTACATGACGCTGGTCCACCGCGCCGAGACCGGCGGCGAAACGGAGCTCGGCCTCCAGGAAGCGAGTGCGCGATGAACCCCAAGACCGCGGCGCTGCGCACCGGCCTGGCGCGCGGCTGGATCGAGTTCAAGCAGACCTGGACCAACCGGGACGACGTCGTCGGCCAAGTGGTCTTCGTCGCGCTCTTCCTCGGTGCGCTGTTCTTCATGCGCAACGCGACCCTGCCCGGCACCGGGTTCTCGCTCGGCGCGGCCACCGTGCCCGGCGTGCTCGGCGCCGGCATCGTGTTCAACGGCTTGAACAGCACGGCGGGCTACCTCGCCATCGACCGCGAGGACGGCACGCTGCTGCGCGCGAAGGCGACGCCGAACGGCATGCTCGGCTACCTGGTCGGGAAGACGACGGCGGTGGCGATGGCGCAGGTCGCCGGGATCCTGCTGGTGCTGGTCCCGTGCCTGTTCCTGTTCGACTCGCTGGCCCCGGACGGCGTGTTCTCGTACCTGCACCTGGTGTGGGTGCTGGCGCTCGGGCTGGTCGCGACCCTGCCGCTCGGGGCCGCGCTGGGGTCGCTCACCAACAGCCCGCGCTCGATCGCGCTGATCACGCTGCCGATCATGGGCCTGGGCGCGATCTCCGGGATCTTCTACCCGATCACCGCCCTGCCGAGCTGGGTGCAGGGCATCGCGCAGGTGTTCCCGATGTACTGGCTGGGCCTCGGCATGCGCTCGGCGCTGCTGCCGGACGCCGCGGTCGTCGTCGAGATCGGGCAGTCGTGGCGGCCCTTGCCGACCCTCGCCGTGCTCGTCGCGTGGTCCGTGATCGGATTGGCACTGGCCCCGGCCCTGCTCCGCCGCATGGCGCGGCGCGAAGCGGGTTCCTCGGTGGCCGAACGGCGGGAAAAGGCCATGCAGCGTGTGGGGTAGCCATGAGTGAGGTCGTCTACAACCGGATCGCGATGCTGCGCGCCGAGCGGTCGATCTCGCGGCGCCAGCTCGCGGAGGCCCTCGGCGTGCACTACCAGACGATCGGCTACCTGGAACGCGGCGAGTACAGCCCGAGCCTCTACCTGGCGCTGCGGATCGCGGAGTTCTTCGAGGTCTCGGTGGAGGTCCTGTTCTCCACGAAACCGTTCCCCCGCCTGGGAGAACGCTCCGCGTGAGGCGTCAGGCGAGCAAGTAAACCGCCATCGCGACGACGGCACCCGCCGCCACGCACAGCGGGCCCGCCGCGCCGAGGGCCGCGCAGGCGGCGCTGCCCGCGGCGAGCACGGCCGCTCGCGCCACCACGGCCCACGACACCACCTCGGTGCCGAAGCAACCGCACGGCACGCCCGGCCGTCGCACGCGCAGCACACCCGCGTACCCGGCGAAGACGCCGTAGAGCACGGCCTGCGCGACCACGGCCGGTGCGGCGTTCGCCGGGGCCGCGAGCAGCACCGCCAGCGTGCCCGCCCCGATCAGCAGCTCCGCGCCCGTCGCCGGCCGGGCGAACGCCGGGGGCAGCAGGCCGTGCGCCCGCAGCACCGCCCGGTGCTCGCGGTGGCGCACCGCGTGCCCGACGCCGGCGGCGACCAGAAGAATCGCGCCCGCCGCGGACAAAACGGTCATCGCCGCCGCCCAGAAAATGTTCACGAAGCCCACCGTATTCACCGATAGAATTGCCGTCCCCGTTCGGCGGCAGGCGCACCTCCCGTTGGCCGAACAATCGTGACCGCGGCCGAATTCGTCGGTTAGTCTCCCGAGACGGAATACCGCCGAAGCGGAGGTCCGATGGGGAACCAGACACTGCGGTTGACGGCGCCGAGCGGCGGCCGGGTGACCGTCGGGCTTTCCACGCGGGCCCCCGTTTCCCACGTGGTCGCCGGCATCCGGTTCGTCGGCGGCTCCTACGGCACCGGGTTCCAGATCGGGTCGCGCGGCTACCACGACTTCGCCTGCACCCGCGTCGCGCCGGCCCGCACCCGCGACCGCCTGCTCGTGCACGGCCGCGAGGTCGTCGTGGCCGAGGCGCTCGACGGCCAGTCGTCCGTGGCCACCCTGCTCGGCGACTACCACGAGCTGATGACCGTGTACGCCGGCCCGGCGCCGCACCGCGACCGCGTGCTCGGCCTGTTCGGCTCGCTGCGCATCGAGGACCGCGTCGACGGCATGGCCGTCACGCCCCGGCCGGCGACCCTGCTCGACCCGGCCGGCGAGCACCTCGTGGTCGTGGTCCGCGACCACGGCTCGCTGTCCATCCCGGCGCCGCGCGAGGCCGCCGCGCTGCTCCCGGCGCACGCGGGCGCGCGCACGAAGCACGGCGAGGTGTGGAAGACGAACACCCGATCGTTCGTGCTCGGCTGCCCGGCCGGGGTGGCCGAGGTGCACCTCGCGGACACGGCGGCGACGACCGACCGGCAGCGGCTCGACTGGCTGGACGAGCTCGACGTCGGCTGGCAGCGCCGATGACGACGTCGACCGCGGTCCTGCTGATCACCTGGGCGGCGATCGCCGTGCTCTTCTTCGGCCTCGCCGCGGTCCTGCGCGAGGTGCGGCTGCTGCGCGGGATCGTCACCCGGACGTCCGACGGCTTCGTGGCCGCGCCGCCGGACGTCGATCTCGGGCCGCGGTTCGCCGGCCGGGTCGTGGCGGCCGTCGACTCCGGCTGCCCGCTCTGCCTGACCGTGGTCGACCGGCTCGCCGAGCTCGGCGCCGGGACGACGTTGCTGACCCACGAGCCGCCGTCGGCCTGGCAGGACCTGGCCCGCGGCCTGGCGGTGGTCTCGGACGCCGAGGCGTGGCGCTCGGTCTCGCACCTCTCGCCGCCGGTGCTGATGCTGGCCGACGGCACCGGCCGCGTCCGGCGGCTGCGGCTCCCGGTCCGCGCCGCCGACGTGGACACCACCCTGGCCGAATGGGCCGGTCCGACGGCAGAAGGGGATGTCGATGGCACTCGAGCCGGCGCTGATTCCGGAGCTTGACCGGGCGGAACCGGACGCGGTGCGCACGCTTGCGGGCACGAAGCTGCCCGGCGCCGGGACCCGCCGGACGTTCCTGCGGGCGGTGGCGCTCGGCGTGCTGACGATCGGCGCGACCGCGCTCGACTGGTCCGGTCTGTCCCGCCTGCGGAAGGCGAACGCGGAGTCCGGCCCGAACGGCATGCAGGGCTGGGACCGCACCGACTGCCGGGACGCCTACGCCACCGGCTACCCCGAACTGCCCGACACCAGCGGTGCCTACGTCAACACCTACGCCGCCTGCTTCGGCGGCTACTGGCGCGGCAGCACCTACTGCGAAGCGGGCTGGCACAAGTACGGCACGTGGAACGAGAACGGCGTGCAGGTCGACCACCAGCCGCTGTCCAACACCTGCGGGCAGACGATCGCCAAGAACGCGTGGCGGTGGACGACCCCGGACAAGAAGGTCTACCGCTGCTCGGACGGGTTCTCGACGTTCTGGGGTGACGGCGGCACCGGGCAGACGTACCTGACCATCTGCCGGGCCGAGCTCTGACCCGGCGCCGCTGGCACCCGCTGACCCTCGCCGCCGGGCTCGTCGCCGCGGCGCTGGGCGTGGCCGTGCTCGCACCGCCGGGCTGGCTGCTGCCGAGCGCGTGGCTCGTCCTGTGCGCGGCCGCGGGCTTCGCCACCAGCGGCTCCAGTTGAAGCCGCAACTCGGCCTCCGTGCTGAGCTCGCCGGTCTGGCGGGGCACACCGACACTGGCGTTCTGCGCGGGACTCGTCTGCGGGGGCGCCCTCACCGCCCTGGTGCTCGTGGTCGCGGGCTCGCTGCTGCGCGCGCCCCTGCCGGACGCGGTCCGCTGGGGCGTGGTCGCCGCGACGCTGGTGGCGGTGCTGCTGCGCGAGACCGGCGTGTGGTCGTTCCGGCTGCCGGAAAACCGGCGGCTGGTGCCCGACACCGTGTTCCGGCTGGGACGGCACCTCGGCCCGCTGCAGTTCGGCTTCGAGATGGGCACCGGCGTCCGCACCTACCTGCCCAGCGGGCTGCCGTACGTCGCCGCCGTAGCCGTGGCGCTCACCGCGCCGCTGCCCGCCGCCCTGGCCGCGGGCGCCGGGTTCGGGCTCGGCCGGGCTCTGATGACGACGGCAAACGTCCGCTACGACCCCGACGGTGGCTGGGACGGCGAATGGCTGGCCCACCACCGGCTCCTCCGGTGGCTGACCTTCGCCGCCTTCGCCGTCCCGCTCGGCGCCGTCAGCCTGCTGTCCGCTACGCCCTGAGCCCACGCCGCCCGCCCGATGTGCCGCGGTGGTCGTGAGTGTTTAGGAGGGTTCTAACCCTCCTAAACACTCACGACCCTGCTGGCGACGTCCGGTACGCCCTGAGCACGGTCTGGGTGACGCTGTTCCCCTCGGTGTCGCGGGCCGTGATCCGCAGCGAGACGAAGCCGGCCGCCGGGTTGCGCACCACCGCCAAGCCGCCGTCGCCGATCCGGACGGCGTGCGCGTCGGCCCACGTCGTGCCGTCGTCCGCGGAGGTCTCGACCCGCAGGTCCGCGAGGCGGAACGCACCCGCGCCCGGCTGCCGCTGCGCCGTCAGGGACAGCGGGAACGGCCGGCCGGCGGGGGCCCGGCTGTCGTCGTCGAGTGCGCCCGCCGCCCGGACCACCATGAGCGGCGGCGGGACGGCCTCGCCGGTGTCGCGGAACGTCCAGGCCACGTCGACGCGGGTGCCGAGCACCGACCACGGCACGCTGCGCGTCGCGACCGACCGCAGGGTGAGCGGGCCGGTGCCCGGCGGCACGGTGAACGCGCCGAAGGCCGGATCGGCCGTGCTGCCCAGTTCCACGCCGTTGCGCGACAGGGTCGCCGTGCCGGTCAGGCCCACCGGGGGCGCGCTGTACTGCTCCGGGTCGCTGCCCGAGACCACCGGGATCGCGTACGTGAGCTGGTCACCGGCGCGCAGCACGCCCCACCCGTCGCGCGGCGCGCCGAACGCGGGCCCCACCGGGCCGCTGTTCCAGTCGGCGCGCTGGGCGCCGGGCCGGTAGGTCCGGTAGGAGAACTGGTTCTCCGAGTCGGTCAGGTCCGGCGGGTACACCGCGAGGATGTGCTGCCAGCTCACCGACGGCCCCGGCGTGTAGTACTCGGTCCGCCGGCTCGGCAGCGTGTGCGGCAGGATCTGGTAGGCGCCGCTGTCGGCGCCGGGGAAGCCGAACGACGCGTAGTCGACGCGCAGGCCGTCCGTGGTCCCGCCTTGGGTGCGGTAGCGGGCGTCGACGACGGCGAGGTCGCGGTCGCGCACCCGGAACACCGGGTCGGCGGGCACGCGGCCGCGTTCGAGCAGCGCCAGCTGGTAGACGTACGCGCCCGGATCGGCCCCCGGTTCGCGGGCGGCCAGCGTGGCCCGGAAGTACAGCGCGTAGGTGTGGTCGGTGACCGGGCGGCCGGAGCCGGCGGCGAACAGCTCGTTGCCCGGCTGGACGAGCCAGGCGAGGGTGCTGGTGCGGTCGCCCGCCGGGTTCCCCGAGACCAGGCCCAGCTCGCCGGACTGCAGGTGCGCGTCCGCGTGGTCGACGACCGCGCGCACCGGCTTGCCCGTGCGGGCGTCCAGCGTGAACGAAGTCCCGCCGGTGATCGCGACACCCGGCTTCGACAGCAGGGTCACCGCCTGGCCCTCGACGTCGAACGCGTTGAGGTCGTAGCTGCCCTTGGGCACCCGGACCACGGCGACGCCGTCGGCCCCGATCGGCCGGACACCGAACGCTTCCCCGGTGGTGGTGCTGACGAGCTTGGCGATGCCGGCGCCCGGCCCGCCGTTCCGGCCGGTCAACCGGACCGTGACGTCGTAGCTCTCCCGCTCGAGAGAGGCGCCGAACGCGGTCTGCACGGCGATCCCGGGCGCCGTCGCGCTCAGCCGGCCGAAGTGCGCGCTGGTCGCCGCCGCGGTGGGCCGGAGGGTGACGCCGACGTCGGCGGTGCCGTGCGCGGGGACCACCACGGTGGCCGCGGACGGCGTGAAAAGCCCGTCGGAGGTGGTCAGTGCGAGGGTGACCGCCGCGTCGCCGTCGTTGCGGTAGGTCACGGTCTTCGTCACCGGCGTGGTGTGCGGCCACGCGAAGAAGCCGTAGCTCAGGCTCCCGGTGGTGGCGGTGACCCGCTGGGTGACCGCGCGGGCCGCGTCCACCCGGCCCGCGCCCTGCCCCGGCACGTCACCGGTGGGCTGCGCGGTGCTGGTCAGCGCGGGCTTGAGCCGGCCCGCGGTCCAGTCCGGGTGTTCCTGCCGCAGCAGAGCGGCCACGCCGGCGACGTGCGGCGCCGCCATCGACGTTCCGGACAGCCGGGCGTAGTCGGCGTCGACCGGCGCCGCGTCGCCGTCGCGGGTGCCCGCGGCCCGCGCCGAGACGATGCCTTCGCCGGGTGCGGACACGTCGGGCTTGACCGCGTAGTCGCCGGCCCGCGGCCCGCGGTTGGAAAACGCGCTGGTGACGTCGGTCGCCGAGACGCTGCCGACCGCGAGCGCCGCGTCCGCCGCCGCGGGCGCGACGACCGGCAGCGGTTCGGGCAGGTCGAGCGTCCGGTCGTTGCCCGCCGGGGCGACGAAGAGGGTGCCGTACCGCGCGCTGAGCGCGTTCACCGCCTGGGACAGCGGATCCGTGCCGTCGGTCGCGTCGCCGCCGAGGCTGAGGTTGACCACGGGCACCTGCGGCGCGAGCCACTCCATCCCGGCGATCACCGCCGACTCCGGGCAGCCGTAGGACACGCAGACCTTGCCGCTGATCAGCCGCGCGTCCGGCGCGACACCCCGGTAGCGGCCCCCGGAGGCGGCACCGGTGCCGGCGATGATGCCCGCGACGTGCGTGCCGTGCCCGAGGTCGTCGCTCGCGTCCGGCCGCGTTCCGGTGAAGTCCCGGGCGGCCACGACCTTGCCCGCCAGGTCCGGGTGGTCGGCCTTCACGCCGGTGTCGAGCAGCCCGACGGTGACCCCGCTGCCGGTGTAGCCGGCCTGCCACGCGGCCGGGGCGCCGATCTGCGGCACGCTGACGTCGAGGGCCGGGGTGGCCAGGCCGTCCAGCCACACCTTGCCGAGGCCAGGCGGCAGCGTGCCCGGCGAAGCGGTGAGCCACGTCCAGAAGTCCGTGCCGCGCCGCCGGTCCTGGCGCACGGCCGCGCCCCGCACGCTGGGCAGGTCCCGGACGGTCGTGGCCGCCGCCGCGGCGGCTGGCCGGGCCCCGTCGGCGTAGGTCACGATCAGCGGCAGGCCGGGCTCGGGGTCGGCGAGGTGCTGCCGCAGCAGTTCGGAGACGTCGAACAGGCGCGGGTCGAGCCGCCCGGCGGCCAGCAGCGGCAGCGCGTCCGCGGGCACCACGGTGACGTCGCCCGGGCGGGCGCCGGTGCTCGTCTCGCGCAGGAAGCCGATCCCGGTGCGCCCCGGCCCGGGTTCGACCACGACCGCGGCCGGCCCGCGGGCGCCGGGCAGCACCCGCACCCGGTCGCCGGTGATGAGCGTGACCGACGGGCCGTCCGCCGCCGCGGGAGCCGAGCTCGCCACCGCCGGGACGGGGAACGCCATTCCGGCCGCCAGCGCGATCGCCACCGCCCGTTGTTTCCGACGCACGAGGAGCCTCCCCGAATAGAGATCGGAATTGCCACCGGTCGCGCTGCGAGCCCCCAAGACCCCATTCCGGCGATACCGTGAATGCGAGAGCGACCGGCTTCCGCACTTTACGACACAGGGGTGTGATGTCAATCACCCGCGGCGGTCGAAAAAGCGTCAGGGTTTGGTGAGTTCGGCTTCCGTCAGCGCGCGAACGACGTCGGCGCGCCGCTCGGGCGATTCGCGGACCGTCCGGCTCATCTCCACGTGCAGGAACACCGTGTCGTCCGAGGCGGCCATCTTGCCCTGGACGTTCGTCGTGCCTTCCAGGCCCTTGCACCGCTCTTCCCAGGCCCGGCACACGGCGAACCCGTCCGCGGTCAGCCGGTCGGCCGCGCGCCGGGCCGCGTCGCCCGCCACCGTGGCGCCCGACGAGAGCACGACGTCCGTCGATGGCAGGTTCTGGTCGTGGAAGCCGTGCAGCTGGACCTGCGCCAGCCCGCGCCCCGCGAGCGCGGTGGCGACGACGTGGAAGATCGAGTCCGTTTCGTGGGCGACGTCGGCCTTGCTGTCGTCCGCTTTGCGGTGCGCGCCCGCCACCAGCAGCACCGCGCCCGGCACGCGCCGGAACAGGTCGACGCCGAACAACTCGGTGCGCAGGTCGAACGCCGGGTGCGGCACCTCCACCACGAGCGACGGTGGGGCCGACCGGTCGATGACGTACATCCCCCACGCCCGGTCGGTGCCGGCTTCGTTCACCGCGATCGTGTACGGCCGCCCGGTCGCCGGGTCGACGCCGTCGTGCACCGAGAAGCCGAGCTTCTCGAAGTCCGCGGTGCCGCGGCGGTCCAGCACGGCGGCGAACCCGGCGGCCGCCGTACGACGTTCGTCGGATTTCGGTGAGCGGTACTCCTGGTCCGAGGACAGCCCGGATGTGAACTTCGTTACGAGGGAATCCAAACCGGCCTCCGGCACGGGCGGTGGTGGCTTTTCGTCACCGAGGACCAGCACCAACGTCAGGGCCAAACCCAGCGCGACGACCACGCCGGCCACGCTGAGCAACGTCCGAGGGCGGCTGATCACCACTCGGAGTGTACTGACTCCATCCGGTCGTCACCCCCAGCCGCCGTTTGTCCCACGATAGGGGGAGTTGTACCGTCACCGCTGACAACTTCGAGACCTTCACGTGACCCGAAAGAGTGGACCTTCCGCTACCCGCCCCTGGTGGCCGGTGACTTTCCGGGATCACATCGACCGAAAGGCCCTGGGGAGCCCCGGTGAACCGGCCACAACCGCACGACGATCGAGCCGCCCGGTTGCGCGCGCAGATCCCGGAAGCGGGCTTCCCGCGCGGCGTGGGGGTCGCCTCCGCGACGACGTTCGCGCTGCTGCTGCTCATCGCCGCCTTCACCGCGCTCTACCTGTCCACCGCGGGCCCGCTGTCCCTGATCCGCGCCGACGACCAGGCCGGCCGGGTCTCCGACGAGGTCACCGCGAGCCAGCAGCGCACCACCGCCGGGCTCGCGCAGAGCGTCGCGACGTCGGCGACGGCCGCCGCCGGTGACCTGCAGGTCGCGGCCGGCTCCGGGGTGTTCGACACCGCCGACGACGACGCGCTCCTCTCCCGCCTCGGCGAGACCTACGACGACTGGCGCGGCATCGCGGTCTACGACCTGGCCTCCCAGAAGGTGCTGGCCACGCGCGGCGAGCCGGTGCCGGTGGAAACGCTGCGCGGGGTCGCCATCGCGAACCTCACCGTCCGCCCGGTCGCCCGCCCCGGCGACACCCCGCTGGTGCTCACCGCGCTCCCGCTCACCGGCACCCGCGCCGGCAAGCTCCTCGTCGTCTCGACGGCGTTGCGCGGCACCGGCGGCGAGCTGGCCAAGGACACCCAGCAGCAGGTCCGGCTGGTCACCTCGGACGGCGCGGTGCTGCACACGCACGGCACCGACGTCGCCGCGACCGACCGGCCCGCCCAGGAGCTGCTCGCCCGCGCGTCCACCGCGGCCGCCGCGGGGCAGACCGGCGTCCTCACCGGCGAACCGGCGGGCAAGCGCGCCGCCGTCGTGTCCTACGCCCCGGTCTCGCCGTCCGGCACCGGCGGCAGCCTCGGCCTGGCCGTCGTCTCGTTCAGCCGCTTCCCGGTCGACACGGTGCCGGCCCGCTGGCCCGGCCTGATCCCCGCCGCCGCGCTGCTCGCGATCGCCGTCGCCGGGTTCGTCCTGCTGCGGCGCACGGTCGTCGCGCCGATCCGCCGCCTGCGCACCGACGCGCTCGCCGTGGCGGCCGGCGCGCTCGGCAAGCCGGTCCGGCAGTCGCGGATCCGCGAAGTCAACGGGTTGACCACCGCGGTGGAGCGCTACCGCTGCCGGTTGCGCCGTCGCAAGCCCGCCAAGCCGGTCCGCCCGTTCCTGTCCGCCCAGCTCGTCATCGTCCTCGTCGCGCTCGCGCTGCTCGGCTGGTCGGGCGCGGTCGCCGCGACGCTCGGGCGGCAGCACGCCGAAGTCTCGGCGACGACCCTGTCCGAGCACGGCGTCCGCGTCACGCGCTCGGCCGACACGCTGCGGCGCAGCCTCGCCGAGGGCCTGACCGACCTGCAGTCCGTCGCACGGCTCGGCCAGGGGAAGGAGCCGGACCGGTTGCGCGGCATGCTCGACCAGCTGGCCGGCAGCGAAAGCCGGTTCCGCAGCGTCTACGTCGCCGACGCGGACGGCTCGGTGGTGCTGCAGGCCGGGCGCGAGGCCCTGCGCGACCCCGGCAAGCTGCCCGGCGGTGAGGGGCTGCGCCAGCACAACACCAGCGGCCGCGTCCCGGTCGTCTACGCCTTCACGCCGCTGCCGGACTCGAAGAACGTCCTGGTCGGCGAGTACGACGTGCCGCGGATGGCCGCGCTGCTCGCGCCCGCGGGCGGGCGCGTCCGCGTCGTCGACGAGGGCAAGCGCACCATCGCCGACACCGAGGGCTACCTCGCCTTCGACGCGCTTTCGGACCCGGCGCTGATCAAGAGCGTCGACGCGGCGCAGTCCGGCAAGGACGCCCGCGAGACGACGCCGTCCGCGCTGGTCGCGGCGCAGCGCCTGGCCGACAAGGGCAACGCGGCTTCGCTGAAGTGGGTCGTCGTCGCCGAGCAGCCGATCGGCTCGCTCGGGCTCGCGGACAACACCGTGCGCTCGGGGGCGCGGGTGGCCGCCCTGCTCACCGGCGTTGTCGCGCTGATGCTGTTCGCCTGGCACTTCCTGGTGGTCGTGCGGCCGCTGCGGCGGGTCGGCGCGGAAGCCCGGCGGATCGCGGGCGGCGACACCGGCGCCGTCGTCTACCCGCAGCGGCAGGACGAGATCGGCACCATCGCCTCCTGCGTCGAGATCTGCCGCCAGGCGCTGACCGAAGGCCGGGTCCGGCTCGGCGAGGTCCGGCGCCCCACGGGCGCGGCGACCGACGAAACCGAGCTGATCCAGCGCATCGAGGTCGACGTCGAGCCCCGCCGGCAACCGGCCAAGAGCGACTACCTCAGCTGGCTGGACGGGGCCGGGGTCTGACGTGACGTTCCTCTACGTCGTGCTGGTACTGGCATCGGCGGCGATGCTGCTGGCCGGGATCGCCGAACAGCGCCAGCACTACAAGCACCTGCACAGCATCCCGACGCGGGTGCTGGTCAACGGCATCCGCGGCAAGTCGTCCATCACCCGGCTGTGCGCGGGCGCCCTGAGGGGCGGCGGGCTCGTGACCACGGCGAAGACCACCGGCACGGCGGCCCGGTTCATCCACCCGGACGGCAGCGAGGAGCCGGTCTACCGCAAGTTCGGCATCGCCAACGTCGTCGAGCAGATCGGCATCGTCCGCCGCGCCGCCGCGTACCGGCCGGACGCGCTGGTCATCGAATGCATGGCCGTGATGCCGGACCTGCAGGAGATCAACCAGAGCAAGCTGATCCGCTCGACCATCGGCGTGCTGTGCAACGTCCGCGAGGACCACCTCGCCGAGATGGGGCCGACCCTCGACGACGTCGCGCGGTCGCTGTCCCGGTCCATGCCGGTCGGCGGGATCTGCCTCACCGCCGAGCAGGACCGGCTGCACATCCTCCAGGACGAGGCCGCCAAGCGGGACTGCGAGCTCATCGCGGTCGACCCCGAATCGGTCACCGACGCCGAGATGCGCGGCTTCGGCTGGATCACCTTCAAGGAGAACGTCGCGATCGCGCTGGCCGTCGCGGACCTGCTCGGCGTCAACCGGCAGCTGGCGCTCGACGGCATGTGGGCCGCGCCGCCGGACCCGGGCGTGCTGCAGGTCCACCAGTACCGCGCCGGGCGCCGCCACCTCCGCTTCGCCAACGTCTTCGCGGCGAACGACCCCGAATCGACGTTGATGAACATCGACCAGCTCCGCGCGCAAGGTGCGATCGCCGACCCGCTGCACGTGATCATCAACTGCCGTCCCGACCGCGTCGAGCGCAACGGCCAGATGGGCGCGCTGATCCCCCGCATCGCGCCGGAACGCGTCGTGCTGATCGGCGAGCCGACGCGCAGCGCCCGCGCCGCGATCCCGAGCGAGTGGCACGACCGGGTCGTCGACCTCGGTGGCTCGCGCTCGCCGCGGGAGCTGCTGCGCGGGATCGTCGGCGGCATCGAGCGGCAGGCGTCGCTCGTCGCCATCGGCAACATCCACGGCCAGGGTGAACTGCTCATCGAGGAACTCGCGAAACTGGAACCGGTCGCCTGATGCTCACCACGTCCCTCGCCCCCGAGGTCGCCACCGTCGGGCTCGCCATCGGCCTGCTGCTGTCGCTGGTCTGCTACCTGACGACGAACCTGTCCCCCGGCGGCATGATCACGCCCGGCTGGATCGCGCTGACCATGGTCGAGGACTACCGGCGCGCGGCGATCATCGTGCTGATGACGGCGCTGACCTTCGGCGGCACGAAGGCGTTGCAGCGCATGGTGATCCTCTACGGCAAGCGGCTCTTCGCCGCGGTCGTGCTGCTCGGCGTCGTGCTGCAGACGACGTTGCTGATTTTCCTCCAGGCCGACTTCCCGCTGCTGTTCGTGCACCAGACGCTCGGGTTCGTGGTGCCCGGCCTGGTCGCCTACCAGCTGGTCCGGCAGAAGCCCGTGGCGACGATGCTCGCGACCGGCGGGGTCAGCCTGGCCAGCTACGCGGTGCTGATCAGCGGCGTGCTGGTCGGCCTGGTCCCGACGGTGTGAGGTGACGATGCGCAAGGCGGTCCGGATCAGCGTCCTCGCCGCGGTCATCGGCGTGTCCGGCACGGCGGCGGGGTACGTCGCCACGCAGGACCGGCCGGACATCACGGCCATCTCGGCGTCACCCGCGCCCTCGGGAGCGGCGGTCACCGGCAGCTACACCTACGACCGGCTCGACCACCCGGCCCGGACGATCGTGCGCGACGGCGCGGGTGCCCAGCTCGCGTCCTTCACCGACGGCTCCCGCACGGTCATGCTCACCGGCCGGTCGCGGACCTTCACCGAGCCGAAGTTCACCACCGCCGGCGTCACGACGACGGCGTGGATCCGGCTCGCGCCGCAGGCCTGGCAGGCGGGCGCGGAGAAGGAGCCGTGGTTCACCGACTGGCTCCCCAAGGCGGCCGCCGACACCGGCCCGGACGTCCTGGCGACGGCGCTGCAGTACACCGACGGCGCGGCCGACCAGGTCGTGAAGAAGCTGCGCGTGGCCGGGGACGCGAGCTTCGGCCCGGACAGCGCCGAAGGCCGGCTCGAGAAGTCGGATTTCTACGACTACCTGGGCATCGGCTGGGACTTCCCGGACGGCGTCCACGAGGCCGCGGAACCGCGGCGCGCCCGGTCCCTCGACTGCTCCGGGTTCGTGCGGATGGTCTACGGATACCGGGCGGGCTACCCGCTGCTCGGGACCAACACGAAGGGCCCCGGCCTGCCTCGTCGCGCCTGGGCACTGGCCGAGCTGGGGCCGGGCACCTCGCTGATCCCCGACCAGAAGCGGCAGGCGACGGACTTCAGCCCGCTCCAGCCGGGTGACCTGCTGTTCTTCAACCTGGAGCCGCAGCTCGGGCCGCAGGTCTCGCACACCGGCATCTACCTGGGCATCGACGGCGACGGCCACCACCGCGTGCTCTCCAGCCGCAAGGTGGCCAACGGCCCGACCTTCGGGGACGCGGGCGGGGTGTCGCTGATCGACGGGTCCGGGACCTACGCGAAGGCGTTCCGCACGGCCAAGCGGCTCTGAGCCACGCACGTCACCTTGACGCCGGGTCGGCCGCACCGGAGAGTGAGGCGGAACCCACGCGTCGGCAGGTGGAGGAACCCGGTGAGAGTCCGGGGCGGTCCCGCCACTGTCATCGGAGAGCGATCTCCGAGAGCCAGGAACTCCGGCCGGCGCGCCCGTCTACCCGGGGCGCGGACCCCGAGGAGGAACCTCGTGATCCTGCTTCTGTCCACTTCGGACACCGACCTGCTCAGCGCCCGTTCGGCCGAGGGCGACTACCGCCTGGCGAACCCCTCGCGGCTCGACGTCGCCGAGCTGGCGGGCCTGCTCGACGGCGTGCGCATCGTGGTCGTCCGCATCCTCGGCACCCCGCGGACCTGGCAGGAAGGCCTGGACAAGCTGCGGGCGTCGGGCGCGCACGTCGTCGTGCTGGGCGGGGAGCAGACGCCGGACGCCGAGCTGATGAAGCTCTCGACCGTCCCGATCGGCATCGCGGCCGAGGCCCACGCGTACCTCGCGCAGGGCGGCCCGGCGAACCTCACGCAGCTGGGCCGGTTCCTCTCCGACACCCTCCTGCTCACCGGCGACGGCTTCGAGCCGCCCGCCGAGCAGCCCGGCTGGGGCGTGCTCGAGCGGCCTTCGCGCGGCGAGGGCCCGGTGATCGGGGTCCTCTACTACCGGGCGCACCACCTGTCCGGGAACACGCAGTTCGTGCACACGCTCGCCGACGAGATCGAAGCCGCCGGCGGGCGCGCGCTGCCGATCTACACCGCGTCGCTGCGTACGCGCGAGCCCGAGATGATGGCCGAGCTGGCCACCGTCGACGCCCTGCTGGTCACGGTGCTGGCGGCGGGCGGCACGCGGCCGTCCGAGGTGGGCGCGGGCGGGGACGACGAGGCCTGGGACGTCGCCGAGATGGCCGCGCTCGACGTCCCGATCCTGCAGGCGCTGTGCCTGACCAGCGACCGCGAAACGTGGGCGGCGAACGACGACGGGCTGTCCCCGCTCGACGCCGGCAACCAGATGGCCGTCCCGGAGTTCGACGGGCGGCTGATCACCGTGCCGTTCTCGTTCAAGGAGCTCGACGAGGACGGCCTCCCCCGGTACGTCCCGGACGCCGAACGCGCGTCCCGCGTCGCCCGCATCGCGCTGGCGCACGCCCGGCTGCGGCACACGCCCCCGTCGGATCGCCGGATCGCGCTGATGCTGTCCGCGTACCCGACCAAGCACTCCCGCGTCGGCAACGCGGTCGGGCTGGACACGCCGGCGTCGGCGATCGAGCTGCTGCGGCGGATGCGCGAGCAGGGCTACGACCTGGGGCCGGACGCGTTCCCGGGGGTCGACCCGACCGGGACCGACCAGCCCGACGGCGACGCCCTCATCCACGCGCTGATCGCCGCCGGCGGCCAGGACCCGGAGTGGCTGACCGAGGAGCAGCTGTCCGGCAACCCGATCCGCGTCCCGGCCGCGCGCTACCAGGAGTGGTTCGAGGCGCTCCCGGCCGAGCTGCGGGAAGGCGTCGAGGAACACTGGGGGCCGGCGCCGGGCGAGCTGTACGTCGACCACGGGGACATCGTGCTGGCGTCGCTGCAGAGCGGCAACGTCATCATCATGATCCAGCCGCCGCGCGGGTTCGGCGAGAACCCCGTCGCGATCTACCACAACCCGGACCTCCCGCCGAGCCACCACTACCTGGCCGCGTACCGCTGGCTGGAAGAGGAGTTCGGCGCGCACGCCGTCGTCCACCTCGGCAAGCACGGGTCACTGGAGTGGCTGCCGGGCAAGACGGCCGGGCTGTCGGCGTCGTGCGCGCCGGACGCGGTGCTCGGCAACCTGCCGCTGGTGTACCCGTTCCTGATCAACGACCCCGGCGAGGGCGCGCAGGCGAAGCGGCGGGCGCACGCGACGATCGTCGACCACCTGATCCCGCCGATGGCGCGCGCGGAGTCCTACGGCGACCTGGCGCGGCTGGAGCAGCTGCTTGACGAGCACGCGAACATCGCGGCGATGGACCCGGCGAAGCTGCCCGCGATCCGCGCCCAGATCTGGACGCTCATCCAGGCCGCGAAGCTGGACCACGACCTCGGCATCGACGAACGGCCGCACGACGCGGAGTTCGACAACTTCCTGCTGCACATCGACGGCTGGCTCTGCGAGGTCAAGGACGCGCAGATCCGCGACGGGCTGCACGTCCTGGGCGCGGCGCCGGTCGGGGAAGCGCGCGTCAACCTGGTCCTGTCGATGCTGCGCGCGTCCCAGATGTGGGGCGGCAAGCAAGGTGCGGTGCCCGGCCTGCGGTCCGCGCTGGGCCTGAAGGAAGACGCGCCGATGTCCGAAGTGGACGCGGTGGAGAAGACAGCGCGGGAACTCGTGCAGACGATGGAAATGCGCGGCTGGGACGCCACCGCCGTCGCCTCGGTGGCGCCGGACGCCCAGGTCGCGAAGGTGCTTTCCTTCGCGGCGGAAGAGATCGTCCCGCGGCTGGCGGGCACCACCGCGGAGCTCGACTCGGTGCTGCACGCGCTGGACGGCGGCTACATCCCGGCCGGGCCCAGCGGGTCCCCGTTGCGCGGCCTGGTCAACGTGCTGCCGACCGGGCGCAACTTCTACACCGTCGACCCGAAGGCGATCCCGAGCCGGCTGGCCTGGGAAACCGGGCAGGCGCTGGCGGATTCGCTGCTTCGCCGGTACCGCGAGGACACCGGCGACTGGCCGCGTTCGGTCGGGCTTTCGGTGTGGGGCACGTCGGCCATGCGGACGTCCGGCGACGACGCCGCGGAAGTTCTTGCGCTGCTGGGTGTCCAGCCGGTGTGGGACGAGGCTTCGCGGCGGGTGACCGGCATCGAAGCCATTCCCCTCGCCGAACTGGGCCGGCCCCGGATCGACGTCACCATCCGGATCAGCGGCTTCTTCCGCGACGCGTTCCCGCACGTGATCACGATGCTGGACGACGCGGTGCGGCTGGTGGCCGGTCTGGACGAGCCCGCGGACCAGAACTTCGTCCGTGACCACGTTTCCGCGGACCTGGCCGCGCACGGCGACTCCCGGCGGGCGACCACCCGCATCTTCGGGTCCAAGCCGGGCGCGTACGGCGCGGGCCTGCTGCCGCTGATGGACTCCGGCAACTGGCGCGACGACAAGGATCTGGCGGAGGTGTACGCGGTGTGGGGCGGCTTCGCCTACGGCCGCGACCTCGACGGCCGCCCGGCGCGCGAGGACATGGAGAGCTCGTACAAGCGGATCGTCGTGGCGGCCAAGAACACCGACACGCGCGAGCACGACATCGCGGACTCGGACGACTACTTCCAGTACCACGGCGGGATGATCGCCACGGTCCGCGCGCTGACGGGCACGGCACCGGCGTCCTACGTGGGCGACAGCACGTCCCCGGACGCGGTCCGCACGCGGACGCTCGGCGAGGAGACGGCCCGGGTGTTCCGGGCACGCGTGGTGAACCCGCGCTGGCTGGCGGCGATGCGGCGGCACGGCTACAAGGGCGCGTTCGAGCTGGCGGCCACGGTGGACTACCTGTTCGGCTTCGACGCGACGGCGGGTGTCGTCGGCGACTGGATGTACGAAAAGCTGACCGAGTCCTACGTGCTGGACGAGGTGAACCAGGAGTTCCTGCGCCAGGCGAACCCGTGGGCGTTGCGGGGAATCGTGGAGCGGCTGAACGAAGCCGCCGACCGCGGGCTGTGGGAGGAGCCGGACCCCGCGCTCCTGGAGCAGATGCGCGAGGTCTACCTCTCGCTGGAAGGCGATCTCGAAGCGGAGTAGAAACGCCCGGGAAACGCGGGCCCGGGTTGGGTGAGCGGCATGATCACCGCCGCTCACCCGAAGACCCGCTCCTGGGCGCTTCCGCTCGTCTGCCTCGGCGCCGCCGTCCTCTACGCCTGGAAGATCGGCGACGGCCAGTTCGGCAACACCTACTATTCGGCCGCCGCGAAGTCGATGACGAGCGGCTTCACGAACTTCCTCTTCGGGTCCTTCGACCCGTACGGCGTCGTGACGGTGGACAAACCGCCGCTCGCGTTGTGGCCGCAAGCGCTTTCCGTGCTCGTCTTCGGCCACCACGGCTGGGCGCTGCTGCTGCCGCAGGTGCTCGAAGGCGTCGCGGCGGTGTTCCTGCTGCACCGGACGGTCCGGCGGTGGGCCGGGGAGAACGTCGCCCTGCTGGCGGCCGCGATCCTCGCGCTCACGCCGGTGACCGTGATCATCAACCGGGACAACAACCCCGACACCCTGCTCGTCCTCTTCCTCGTCGCGGCGGCGTACGCGCTCACGCGGGCGCTCGAGGACGGGCGCAAGTGGCTGTTCTGGTGCGCGTTCTTCGTCGGCTGCGGCTTCCTGACCAAGATGCTGCAGGCGTGGATCATCGTGCCCGCACTGGTCGCCGCGTACCTGGCCGGGACGTCCGGGCCGCTCCGGCGGCGGCTGCTGGACGTGCTCGGCGCCGGGGTCGTGCTGGTCGTGTCGTCGTTCTGGTGGATCGCGCTGTACGACTGGTGGCCCGGCGCGAAGCCCGTCATGGGCGGCAGCGCGGACGGCTCGGCGTGGGACCTCGTCTTCGGCTACAACGGCTTCGGGCGCCTCTCCGGCGACGGCGAGGGCGGCGGCATGATGATCATGCGCAACGGCGTGCGGACGACGTCGTCCTTCGGCGGCGATCCCGGGCCGGGGCGGATGTTCAACGACCTAGTCGGCGGGCAGATCTCGTGGCTGCTGCCGCTCTGCCTGCTCGTGCTGGTCGTCCTCGGCCGCCGGTGGCGTGACGCCGGCTGGCTGCTGTGGGGTGGCTGGCTGCTGGTGACGACCGCGGTGTTCAGCTTCGCCGGCGGCATCTGGCACCCGTACTACACGACGGCGATGGCGCCCGCCGTCGCCGCGGTCGCCGCCGCCGGGCTGGCACTGCTGTGGCGGCGGCACCGGCGGACGCTGCTCCCGCTCGCCATCGCGCTGACCGCGGCCTGGGCGTTCGTCCTGACGTCGCGGGACACGGCGTTCCACGGCTGGACGCGCTGGGCGGTGCTCGGCACGGCCGTCGCCGCGATCGCGGGCCTGGTCCTCGTCCGGAGCCGGCTGACGCTGGCCGCCGGGCTGGTGCCGGTGCTGCTCACCCCGGCCGTCTGGTCGTACGCGGCGGCGCAGAGCACGTCGGCCGGGACGCTGCCCGCCGCCGGTCCGGCGACCGGCCCCACGCCGCCGCCGTCCAGCGGACCAGGGCCCCGGTTGGTGCTCGCGGGCGGCGACGGCACGACGACGTTGACCGGCGAGCAACGGCGCATCCTCGACTACGCCGTCCGGAACGGCACCGAGATCAGCCTGGCGATCAACGCCGAGGCGGGGACGGTCGCGCCGTTCCTCATCGAGTCGGACGCGGTGGTGATCGGCATGGGCGGCTTCGGCGGCGGCGATGACGCGCCGTCGACCGCGCAGCTCGACCGGTGGCTCGCCGAGGGCAAGCTGCGGTTCGTGCTGAGCGGCTCGGGCGGGGGTCCGGTGGGCCCGCCCCGCAGTCCCGCGCAGGAGGCCCGCGGGCACTGGATCGAGCAGCACTGCGCGGTCGTCGACCCGGCCGAGTACGGCGGCCGGTCCGGCCCGGGGCGCGTCGACACCCTCTACCGGTGCTAACGGCGAAGAAACACCGCCGCGGCGATCATCGGGGCATGCGGGTCCTGGTGGTGGAGGACGAGCCGATGCTCGCGGACGCGATCGCGGAGTGGCTGCGCGAAGACGCCCACGCGGTCGACATCGCCCACGACGGCGGCGCGGCCCTCGACCGGCTCGCCGTGCACGACTACGACGTCGTCGTGCTCGACCGCGACCTGCCGGTCGTGCACGGCGACGACGTCTGCCGCGAACTGGTGGGCGCGGGGGTGGCCACGCGGGTCCTGATGCTGACGGCGGCCGCGGAGGTCACCGACCGCGTCGCCGGGCTGTCACTGGGCGCCGACGACTACCTGACGAAGCCGTTCGCGTTCCCCGAGCTGGCCGCGCGCATCCAGTCACTGGGCCGCCGCTGCCGCCCGGCCGCCCCACCGGTGCTGCACCGCTCGGGCGTCACCCTCGACCCGGCGCGGCACGAGGTGTTCCGCGACGGGCGGTACCTGCCACTGTCCAAAAAGGAGTTCGCCGTGCTCGCCGAGCTGCTGCGCGCCGACGGCGCCGCCGTGTCCGCGGAACACCTGCTGGAGAAGGCGTGGGACGAGCACGCGGACCCGTTCACCGGCGCGGTCCGCCTCACGATCCTGAAGCTGCGCCGCAAACTCGGCGACCCCCCACTGGTGGAGACGGTCACCGGCGTCGGCTACCGCCTCCGGTGAACCTCCGCCTGCGCCTGACGGTGCTCTACGGGGGCTTGTTCCTGCTGGCGGGCGTGGCACTGCTGGTCGTGACGTATTTTTTGTTCACCCGCCAGGTCGGCCGGCGGGTGGCGATCATCTCGGGTACCCCGTCCCCTGGCGCCCCCTCGCTGCCTTCCCTGGAGTCGCTGGACGCGCAGGCCCGCGAACTGCGCGAGGCGGCGGCGACGTCGTTGCTGACCCAGGGAGCGCTGGCCCTCACAGCGGTGGCCCTCGTGGCGGCGGCCCTGGGCTGGCTGGTGGCGGGCCGCGCACTGGCCCCCCTGCGCCAGGTGACGGAGACGGCCCGCCGCATCGCCGCGACCGCCGACCCGGGCGGCCAGGCGCGGATCGCCCTGCGCGGGCCGGAGGACGAGGTGAAGGACCTGGCGGACGCGTTCGACGTGATGGTCGAGCGCCTGGACCGTTCGTTCGACGCCCAGCGCCGCTTCGTCGCGAACGCGTCGCACGAGCTGCGCACCCCGCTGACGCTGAACAGGTCGGTGGTCGAGGTGGCAATGCACCGCAGAACGGCGTCGGCGGACGTCCGGGAGCTGGGAAGCAAGCTGCTGCGCATCAACGCCCGCCACGAGCGGCTGATCGGCGGGTTGCTGCTGCTGGCGAAGTCGGAGACCGCCCTGACCGAGCACGGCCCGGTGGACTTGGCGGCGCTGGTCGCCCACGTGACCCCACCGGAGGTCGCCCAGCACCTTTCCGAGGCGGCGACGATCGGCGACGCGCTGTTGCTGGAGCGGCTGGTGCACAACCTGGTGGAGAACGCGCTCCGCCACAACAACGAGGAGGGCTTCATCCAGGTGACCACGCGTTGTGCGCGTGGAGGCCGGGTGGAGCTGGAGGTGGCGAACAGCGGACCGGTGATCCCGCCGGCGGAGGTACCGGCCCTGTTCGACCCGTTCCACCGCCGGGCCCGGGTGGCCGCGGAGGGAGCGGGGCTGGGGTTGTCGATCGTCCGGTCGGTGGCGCACGCACACGGAGGTGAGGTGACGGCGAGGGCGCGCGAGGAGGGTGGGCTGGTGGTGGTCGTGTCGCTGCCGTCGGGGTGAGGATCCGTCGGGGGCCCCGCCTGCGATGTCCCGCCGCACGCCCCGCCGCGCCGACAGCACCCACCCCGCCGCGCGCCCACCCCCGCCGACAGCACCCGCCCCGCCGCACGCCCCGCCCCGCCGACAGCACCCGGCCCGCCCGCAGCACCCGCGCCAGCGACCCACGAACTCCCACCCCGCCCGGCCCCGCGGACAGCACCCGCGCCGCCCACCCGAGATGGCCGCTTCCCCGCCCACCGCACCCCGCCGCCGGGTCGCACTCGCGTCGTGCGTTGGCGCGTCGGCGGGTGCCTCACCCTTGTGTCGTCATTCCGCGGACAAATTTCGGATATCTCGGCGCGTTTCGCCCACGTTCGACAGCGGCCCACCTTTTGCGTCTTGACTTCGTCAATGGTCTAGTCCAATGATCTGTCCACCCTCGATCCCCACCGGGAGGACAGCTCATGCGCAAGAGCAGACTGGCCGCCATCGGGCTCGCCGCCGCCACTTTTGCCGCCAGTGCCGTCAGCCTTGTGCTCGGCGCTCCCGCGGCCACCGCGGCGTTGAGCAACAACTGGTACGCCGCGGCGCCTTACCTGATGCCCCAGAGCAACAACCCGCCCGATCCCGTCACCGTGATGAACGCGACCGGGCTCAAGGCGTTCCAGCTGGCGTTCATCCTGGCGCCCAACGGCGGCGGCTGCAGCCCCACCTGGGACGGCACCGACCCGATCTCCAGCGACACCACCGTCGCCGCCGCGATCGCGAAGATCCGCGGGGCGGGCGGGGACATCTCCGTCTCCGTCGGCGGGTACGGCGGTACGAAGCTCGGCCAGACCTGCGGCACGGTCGCCGCGACGGCGGCCGCCTACCAGCAGGTCGTCACGAAGTACTCGCTCAAGGCCATCGACTTCGACCTCGAAGAGCCCGAGTACGAAAACACCGCCGCCATCGCGAACGAGCTCGGCGCGGCGAAGACGTTGCAGGCCAACAACCCCGGCCTCTTCGTGTCGGTGACCATGCCGGGCACCGCGGCCGGCACCGGCTGGTTCGGCACGCAGCTGATCGACCAGGCGAAGTCGATCGGGTTCACGCCCAACAACTTCTCGATCATGCCGTTCGACGGCGGCTTCAACGGCGGCTCGTCGCAGGTCTCGGCGCTGGAAGCCCTGCACGGACTGCTGATGTCGCACCTGGGCTGGGACAGCGCGACCGCGTACTCGCACGAGGGTTTCTCGGGCATGAACGGCAAATCGGACGCGTCCGAGATGTTCTACACCGCGGACTTCCAGACGGTGTACGACTACGCGACCAGCCACGGCCTCGGCCGCTTCACGTTCTGGTCGGTCAACCGCGACCGCGCCTGCGTCGGGACGACCGACAACGGCGTCTGCAGCAACGTCCCGCAGAACGACTGGGACTTCACGAAGTTCAGCGTCCGCTTCGCCGGAGCGACGCCGCCCCAGACGACGCCGACCCCGCCGACCACCACGACCCCGACCACCCCGGGCGGCGGCTCGTGCACCGCGGCCGAGTGGGACCGGACGAAGGTCTACGTCAAGGACAACGTCGTTTCGCACAACAGCCACAAGTGGACGGCCAAGTGGTGGACGCAGGGCGAGGAGCCCGGCACCACCGGCGAATGGGGCGTCTGGCAGGACAACGGCGCCTGCTAGTGGCCCGGGAAGTCGAGGTGGGTGTTCTCGCGCTGGACCTCCGGGGTCAGCGCGGGCACCTCGACGACGTGCCGCCCGGCTTCACGCAGCAGTTCGGTGCCCTGCGCGTCGACGAAGACCGGCGGCTCGCGCCACGCGAACACGACGCGCGGGATCCCGGCGTCGAGGATCAGCTGCGTGCAGCTGCGCGGGTGCGAGCTCCGGTTGCTGCACGGCTCCAGTGAGCTGTACACGGTCGCCCCGGCCAGGCGCGGGTCGCCGGCGCACTTGGCGAGGGCGGCTTCTTCGGCGTGGTTGGCCGGGTCGCCCTCGCCGGAGTGCCCGGTGGCGATGACTTCGCCGTCCGCATCGGTGATCACGGCCCCCACCCGGAAGGTGTGGCTCGGCGGGCACTCGGCGGCGAGCGCGATGGCTTCCTTGAGCCGCCGGACGTCCCGCCCGCTCGGCTCGGCCGCGGCGCGGTATTCGAGGATCGCCATCCCCTGCAGCTCCCGCGCGCCGACCAGGGTGAGCGGCCGCGGGTAGCGCCCGGGCCCGACGAACCGCGGCGCGCCCGGCTGCCCCACGAAGAACGGCGCGATCGCGAGCCGCAGCTCGTCGGCGAGTCCTTCGGTGAGGAACCGGGTGTGGATGCCGCCACCGCCTTCGACCAGCAGCTTGCGGATGCCGCGCTGCCCGAGGTCGTCGAGGACGCGGCCGAAGTCGGGCGGATTCCCGGCGTCCACGACGGTGGCGACGCGCTTGAGATCGTCGGCCGCTCCCGGTGGTGCATAGACGATCTTTTCGGTGTCCCCCACGGTGAAGAACTGTGCGTCCGGGTCGAGACCGCGGGTGGTCACGGTGACTTTGACGGGCTGCTCCGGCTTTCCCTGGTCCAGCCGGCTGCGCCGCAGCTCGGGCGACCGGACGAGCAGCCGCGGGTTGTCGGCCCGCACCGTGCCCGCGCCGACGAAGATCGCGTCCGCCTCGGCCCGCAACCGGTCCACGACGGCGAAATCGTCCTCTGTGGACAGTACGAGCCGCTCGGGCGAGGTGTCGTCGAGGTAGCCGTCGAGCGACTGCGCGGCGGACAGCAGGACGTGCGGCCGGGAGATCACCCGGCCCAGTATGCCGTAACGCCTTCGGCCGCCCGGGCGTCCTACGACGTATCCCTGTCGAGCCCATCCCCACGGAGCTGCGGAACATGACGACGCGAGGCTGGTACAAGGAACGGACCCTCACCACGGTCGACACGGTCGGCCGCGAGGTGTCGGTGACCACCGGACTCACCCGCGACCCCGAAGGCCGCCTGGTCGCGGCGATCGCGATCAGCGACGGCCCGACCGCCATCTACCGCCACTCCGCCGACCAGGACGACCGGACGGAACTCCTGACCAATGTCACCGAGACGGTCAAGGAGCTGAAGAAATTAGCTCACGTTCCACCCAGGTAGGGTCCGCGGCCCGGAACCGGCCGAGCAGCTCCTGCCCGGCCGGCGAGCCCGGTCCGCGCGCCGCCCACGACGCCGGGCACGTCGTGGAGCGGCAGGCGCGCGCTCAGGCCGGCAGGACCGCGTACTGGCGGACGTAGAGGTCCGTGTACGTCACCGGGCCGCGGGGACCGGGCACCTTGTCCAGGTTGATGCCGGTTTCCGGGACCGCGAGCAGCTTGAAGCCGTCGAGGAGCCGGGTCGGGGCGTTCCAGAAGACGCCCGTGCCGGTGTAGCCGTCGAAGAAGGCGTCGGCGGCCGACTCGTCCTCGGTGGCGATGCCCGCGGCCAGGCCCGACGTCTGCTCGTTGGCGATCCCGACCGCGTCGGCGAGCGCGCCGACCTTGGCCACCGTGACGGTCGCCTCGCGGTCGGAGTCCAGCGCCCACTCGTAGCCGATGGCGTGCTCGTGCGGAGCGAGCGACGGCGTGACGCCCCGCTCGGCCAGCGCGTCGGAGATCGACGGCCAGACCTCGTCGTGGATGTCCTCGTGGATCAGCAGCAGGTTCAGCCGGTTGCAGACCCCGAGCCGGTCGAGGCTGTTGTAGACGAGGTCACGCGCTTTGGTGACGTCCGCGCCGCGGTCGACGTACAGCACGCCGCCGCCGTCGGCGTGGGCGAGCGTGCCGACGCCGTGGACGGCCGCCTCGGTGGCGAGGGCCCGGGTGCTGTCGCCGCTGCCGCGCAGGATCACCAGCGGCACCAGGTTCGGCAGCCGGACCAGCGCGGACGCCGCCTCCCGCTCCACCCGCGGCACCAGCTGGACGCAGTCGGCGTCGATGCCCGCCTCGGTGAGCGCGGGCGCGATGACGACCTCACGCAGCCGCTGCGCCGAGCCGAGCGCGGCCGAGCCGGTGCGCAGCACGCCGCCGTTGCGCGACTTGACCAGCTGCGACGCCACGTCGACGGTCACGTTCGGCCGCGCCTCGTAGTTCGCGCCGATGACGCCGACCGGCCGCCGCCGTTCGACCAGCCGCAGCCCGCCGTCCAGCGTGGACACCTCGACCGAGCGCTCCTGGTGCGGCGCGCCGGCGAGCAGCCGCAGCTGCTCGGCCATGCCGGTGAGGCGCTCGGGGGTGATGGTGAGCCGGTCGAGCAGACCGGCGCTCATCCCCTCGGCCTTCGCGCGCTCGACGTCGGCCCGGTTCGCCTCGAGGATCTCCTCGCGGTGCGCGAGCAGCCGCTCGGCCATCCCGGTCAGCGCGGCGTCGACGGCCTCGGCGGAAGCGGCGGCGAGCGACGGCGCGGCCAGCTTCGCCGCCCGTGCGCACTCCTCCACGGCCTTGGCGACCTCGTCCATCGTTCGTCTCCCTCCGCGCGGACCAGCGAGAGACCAGTTTGCCGCATGGGCTCGCTCAGGTGGCCACGGGCTCCAGGAGCCACAGCCCGCCGGCGATCAGGCAGCTGACCGTCGCCACGGCGAAGACCAGCACCCACAGCACCGGCGGCACCGCGGTGAGCCGGCCCAACTGGTCGGCGTCGGAGTCCCGCGCCTGGCCACGACGGCGTTTGGTCTGCAGCTCGATCACCGGCCGCACGCCCCCGAACAGCAGGAACCACGTCACCAGGTAGCCGAACGGCGCCTGCACCTCGACCGGCGCGACGAACGCGACCAGCGCGAGCACGAAGGCACTGGCGACGACGGTGAACACCCCGTAGGCGTTGCGCACCATCACCAGGACACCGAGCAGCAGCAACGCGATCAGCACGAGCACGCTGCCGACCAGGTCGTTGCCGAGCAGGCTGGCGAACAGCAGCCCGAGCACCGAGGGCGCGAGGTACCCGGCCATCGCGGTGAACGCCATCCCCGGCCCCTCGGGCTTGCCGCGCGAGACGGTGACGCCCGAGGTGTCCGAGTGCAGCTTGATGCCCTGCAGCCGCCGCCCGACGAGCACGGCGGCCAGTGCGTGCCCGGCCTCGTGCACGATCGTGACGACGTTGCGCGCCAGCCGCCACGGCGTACCGCCGATGAGCACGACCAGCAGCGCCACACCGCCGGCGACCAGGGTGATCACGGCAGGCGTCTGAGCCTGTTCGAGCAGCGAACCGGCCGATGAGGTGCCGGTGGCGGCCGTCCGGAGGGCTGACAGGGCGTCACCGGCCGGGCCGCCGAGCGCGAGAGGAACGGGCGAACTCACCCGGATACCTCACCACAGGCGACATCTGGCTACGGTGAGTCCCCGCCGAACGCGGTTTCGCGGGCTCCGGTAGTGGGTCGTGATGATCTCCTTTCCGCCGGTCGTGGTCGAGGGAGAGCGATGGACAGGTTCGAGACGAAGAGCTTTGCGCTGATGCCCGGCCAGCGAGTCGAGGCCACGATTCTCAGCCACCACCCGTGGGGGGTGCTCGCCGAAATCACCGGCCACGAGGACGACGGCCTGTCGGCCTCGATCGACATGATCGAGCAGTTCGCCTCGCGGACGAGCAGCCACGAGGAACTGCTGGCGCTCTTCCCACCGGTCGGTTCGCGGGTCGACGCGGTGGTCCAGCAGGTCAATCAATGGCTCCCGCCGGTGTCGGTGCGCCTCGGCATCCGCGCGTCGGACCTGGCGACGTCGACCTGGTCCTGCGACTTCTGCGGGGAACGCACCACGCTGAGCCCCGGCGGTGACGCCCTCGTCCTCGACGCGCGCAGCAACAACGGTCCGGGGAGCTGCAGCATCGTCGTGCACCGGCACTGCCTGGCCGAGCGGATCCGCCCCGAGAACGTCGGTGAGCGGGCACGGGCGCTCGAGCTCGGTGAGCGCGACTGGGGTTCTCCTCCTCTCGGATGAGACGGGGTTCGGGCGGTGGGCGAACTGCGAGCTCAGGTCATCGGGACTCCCTCAGCCGGGCCTCGCCTTCGACGCGGAACAGGAACGACACCCAGCTCCGGAAGGGGGCCCATGCTTCCGCGATCTCCGCCAGCTCCGGCACTCCCGCTTCCGGCAGGTGGTAGGCGTCGCGCATGATCTCGTGGAGGCGGCCTTCGTCCTGGGGGAAGATGTCCGGGTGGCCGGCGCCGCGGATCAGGATCAGCTCCGCGCTGAAGCGGCCGATTCCCGGGAGCGTCCGCAGCTGTTGCAGGGCCTCGTCCGCGGACATCGCCCGCAACGCCGCCGCGTCCAGCGCGCCCGCGGCCGCCGCTTCGGCGATGCCTCGAAGGCGCTGCACCTTCTGGCCCGACAGGCCCGGCATGAACTCCAGCTTCGCCAGGACCGCCGGCGCCGGGAACGACGTCAGCCTGGTGCCGCCGACGTCGAGCTCCGTGCCGTGGCGTTCCGTCAGGCGGCGGCGCAGCCGGACCGCCTGGGTCATCCAGACCCGGTGGCTGAGCACCGCCCAGCACGCCGCTTCGTACGGCGACGCGAACAACACCGGGCGCAGGCCGGGGTGCAGCTGCTGCAGCAGGGACACCACCGGGTCACGGGCGCCGGCCACCGGGAACGCCGACCCGTCGACGTCCAGGGAGCACATCCGCCGCACCTGGGTCAGAACCGCCTCGGCGTGTTCGGGCGGGCCGTGCACCGCCACCGCCACTTCGCCGGGCGATCTCTGCCGCAGCACCGCTCCCACCGGCGTCCACGCGCCTTCGAGCGGGAAGGCCACGCGCAGTGCGCCCGCCTCCGCCGCCGGTTGCCCGGCCGGCGCGAAGCCGGTCAAGAAGCGGGCCGCCGCGGCCAGGTCGAACTCGCCTCGCACCGTGATCTGGCTGTCCAGCAGGGAAGTCGTCATCTTGTCCTCCTCGGATCGGAACCTCGCCTGCGACGCTAGGGAGGACCACCGACAATTCCGGGACTCGAACGCCTGATCCCGACTCTTGTTCACCCGATCGAATACCTCAGATTTGGCATACTCCCGGTATTCGAACCACCGGAGGGGCCATGCCGACCAGCCGAACCACCACTCTCGAGCGACTGAGCGCCCTGCTCGAGACCCCGGCGGAGACCAGCGACGGTTACCTCGACCTGCTGGGCGCCGCGGACCAGGCCGGCCCGCCGACCGGGCTCACCCAGCGGCTGATGCGCACGACCGTGCTCCCGCAGGTCTACGAGCGCTACTGGCGCCCGGCGCTCGGCCGCGCGCTCAAGGGCCCGTTCGGGCCGAGCATGACCGGCGAAGTCCGCCTCGCCACGAAGCTCCTCGCCCTCGAACCCGGGCACACCGCGCTCGACGTCGCCTGCGGCACCGGCCGCTTCACGCGCGCGTTCGGCGCGGCCGTCGCGCCGGGCGGGCTCGCGATCGGGCTCGACGGCGCCCGCACGATGCTCGCCAAGGCCGTCGCCGAGGGTGGCCCGCAGAGCGTTGCCTACCTGCGCGCGGACGCGGTGCGCCCGCCGCTGAAGGAGTCCACAGTGGACGGGGTCTGCTGCTTCGCCGCCCTGCACATGTTCGCCGAACCGGAAGCCGCGTTGGACTCTTTCGCGCGCGTGCTGAAACCCGGCGGCCGGATCGTCCTGCTGACCAGCGCCCGCCGCGGCTGGCAGCCCGCGCGCCTGATCGACTCGGCCGGCGGGATCGTGAGCGGGCAGAAGATGTTCGACCGCGGCGAAATCGCGGCGAGCCTGCGTGCCCGCGGCTTCACCGCGATCACCGAACGGTACGCCGGCGTCACCCAGATCGTCGCGGGCCGGCTGGGCTGAGCGCCGCGGATTGTCGGACCCGCCGGTTAGCATCGCCCCATGACCCACCACGAGCCCGTCCCGCCCGACGACAGCTACCTGCGTTCCCTGGTCGAGGCCACCGCCGACGCCGTCGCGGCCGCCGAGCCGCTGTCCTCGCCGCACGCCGGCGCGGACGAGGCGACGCGGGCCGAGGTGACTGCCGCGGTCGAGCGCGCGTCACCCGATCTGGTGGCGTTGAGCCAAGATCTGCACGCGCACCCCGAGGAGGGGTTCGCCGAGCACCGTTCGGTGCAGGCGCTCGCGGACCTCCTCGGGCGCCACGGCCACGAAGCGACCGTCGGGCTCGGCGGGCTCGACACCGCGCTGCGCGTCAGCACCCCGGAGCGGGACGGCCCGCACATCGCCGTTCTCGCCGAGTACGACGCGCTGCCCGGGCTCGGCCACGCCTGCGGCCACAACGTCATCTGCACGACCGCCGCGGGCGGGTTCCTCGGCGCCGCCACCGTCGCCGAGCGGCTCGGCGGCCGGGTCAGCCTGATCGGCACCCCCGCCGAAGAAGGCGGTGGCGGCAAGGAAATCCTGGCTCGCGCGGGCGTGTTCGACGACGTCGACGCGGTGATCATGCTGCACCCGTTCAGCCACGACATCGCGCTGCACCCGTTCCTCGGCCGCCGTCAGCTGGAGATGGTCTTCCACGGCGTCGGCGCGCACGCGTCGGCTCAGCCGTTCATGGGCCGCAACGCGCTCGACGCCGCGGTCGCCGCCTACCAGGGCGTTTCGGCGCTGCGGCAGCAACTCCCGCAGAGCGACCGCGTGCACGGCGTCTTCACCGACGGCGGCGCCCGGCCGAACGTCATCCCGGCGCGGGCGGCGCTGCTGTTCTACCTCCGCTCGCAGAACCCGGAGACGCTGCGCGACCTCGCCGCCCGGATGACGTCGATCGCGGAAGGCGCGGCGGCGATGACCGGCTGCGGCGTCGAGCTGGTCTGGGACGCCCAGGCCGCGTACCTGCCGATCCGGTTCAACACCGCGCTCGCCGGCCGCTGGACGGCCAACCAGCTGGGCACCGGCCGCAAGCCGCTGCCGCCGGGCATCGTGCCGGAGTCGCTCACCGGATCCACCGACCTGGGGAACCTGTCGTACCGGATGCCCGCGCTGCACCCGATGCTCGCCGTGTCGGGTCCGACGGTCGCCTTGCACACCAAGGAGTTCGCGGCCGCGGCCGGATCGTCCACCGGGGACGCCGGGGTCCGCGACGGCGCGCTGGGCCTGGCCCTGACCGCCGCCGACTACCTGGGAGACGCCGAACTGCGGAAGGCGGTGCACGACGAGTTCGAAGCGGCGGGAGGAGCGCTGGACGTGCCGGCGTTCTTCGACTGAGAACCACCTGAGTTTTCTCAGCTGATTCTTCTCAGCAAAGCCTGAGGTATTTCCACAGGTTGCTCACAAGCACCGGCGCGAACCTGGATCCATGACCGAGAACGAGAGTCGGCCCGGCCCCGCCTCACCCGGTGGGCACCAGCCGCACCAGAGCACCCCGCAGTACGGGCCGTACGCGCAGCAGCAGCCGCAGTACGGCTACCAGCACCAGGCCGCGCCGAACCCTCTGTTCACCCCGCAGCCGGCGCCCACGGCGCTGAAGACCAAGCCGCGCAAGGGCGGCCGCGTCGCGCTGATCGTCAGCGCGACCGCGCTCGGCGCCGCGCTGGTCGGCGGCGTCGGCGGCGCCGCGATCGTCGGGCTCACCACGAACTCGGCGGACGGCACCACGACGTCGGTGAGCACGCCGGCCGCGAGCGGGCAGGCGGTCTCGAACTCGACGTCCGGCGACGTCAGCGGCGTCGCGGCGAAGGTGACGCCGAGCGTCGTCCAGATCAACGTGACCACCGGTCAGGGCGAGGCCATCGGCTCCGGCGTCATCCTGACTTCGGACGGCCGGATCCTGACGAACGCGCACGTCGTCGACGGCGCCCAGAACGTCGTGATCACGACGTCCGACGGCAAGAAGTACCAGGCCGGTGTGGTCGGTGCGGACACCAAGGCGGACATCGCGGTGGTCCAGGCCCAGAACGCCAGCGGTCTGACGGCCGCGAGCTTGGGCGACTCGAGCAAGCTGGTCGTCGGCCAGTCGGTGGTCGCGATCGGCTCGCCGGGCGGGCTGCAGAACACCGTCACCACGGGCATCGTCAGCGCGCTCAACCGCAACCTGTCGGACATCGGCGAAGGTCAGCGGCAACAGCAGTCGCCGTTCAGCCGCACTTCGAACCAGGCCGAGAACTCGCCGAGCTACACGGCGATCCAGACGGACGCCTCGATCAACCAGGGCAACTCGGGCGGCGCGCTGGTCGACGCCCAGGGCAACGTCATCGGCATCAACTCGGCGCTCTACAGCCCGTCGGCGTCGGCCAACGGCTCGGCGGGCAGCGTCGGGATCGGCTTCGCCATCCCGATCAACGACGCCAAGAAGATCGTCGACCAGATCGTGAACAACTAGGACGCGGACGGGCCGTTGTCGGGGCGGTCCGTCCCACCCGCTTCGGGGAGCGGGGACCGCGAAGGCCGTTTCGAGAGTCAATCGGGGGCTCTCGAAACGGCCTTCGCGTCTTCTACAGCTCGTAGGTGAGCGTCAAGCGGTGGTCATCGCCGTCGATCTCGATGAGCGCCGTTCCGGTGATCCCGGTCAGCTCGCCCGCCCCGGAACCGGGGAGGATCGTCACCGTCATGCCGGACTCCTCGCCGGCGGTGTGGTGCAGGACGAAGCTGCCCTTGCGGCCGTCGACCGCGACCTCGAGCCGCTCGAAGCCCACGTACGCGCGCGAAGTCGCATTGTTCGCCGTCAGGAGCTCGACCTTGCTGGTCCCCTCGACCGCCCCGGTGAACGTCTTGGCGATCGCCACCCGGGCGAGCTCGGTGCCGGCGAACTGGTCGGTCGCCTGGGGCTCCCACTCGTCGACGGTGAACGACGCGGTGGCGCTGCTGGTCATGGTGTTCCCTTCTTCGATGTGGACACCAGCGTCCCAGCCATACCTGACAGATCGCGTCAGGTTTTGTCACCGCCTCCGGTTGCCGAACAGCCCTCGCGTGATCTCCCGGCCCAGCGCGCTCGCCGCGGAACGCATGAACGACTTCACGGCCGGGTTCTTCATCGCCGACTCGATGAACCCCGGATCGTCCTTCTCCTTCTCCGGCGCCGGAGCCGCGGGAGCGTCGGGGGCCGGCTCGGGAGCGGGTGCGGCGACCTTCGCGGCCAGCTTCTCGTAGGCCGATTCCCGGTCGATCGTCTCGCCGTACTTCGCGTGCAGGTCCGACGACGCGACGGCCGCGGCGACGGCGTCCGCACCGATCGAGCCCATCTTCGACCGCGGCGCGCGCAGCCGCGTCCACGCCACCGGCGTCGGCGCGCCCCGCTCCGACAGCACCGTGACGATGGCTTCGCCGATGCCCAGCGACGTCAACGCCGTGTCGAGCTCGTAGAACTTCGTCTTCGGGTACGTCTTGACCGTCTTCGCCAGCGCCGCCTGGTCGTCCGGCGTGAACGCCCGCAGCGCGTGCTGGATCCGGGCGCCGAGCTGCGAAAGCACGTTGTTCGGGATGTCCGTGGGCAGCTGCGTGCAGAAGAACACGCCGACGCCCTTCGACCGGATCAGCTTCACGGTCTGCTCGATGCGCTCGAGGAACGCCTTCGAGGCGTCGTTGAACAGCAGGTGCGCCTCGTCGAAGAAGAAGACCAGCTTCGGCTTGTCGAGATCGCCCTCCTCGGGCAGCTCCTCGAACAGCTCGGCCAGCAGCCACATGAGGAACGTCGAGAACAACGCCGGCTTCGCCTGCAGGTTGTCCAGCTCCAGCAGGGTCACGACGCCCTTGCCGTCGTTCTGGCGCATGAGGTCGTGGACGTCCAGCTCGGGCTCACCGAAGAAGTCCTCGCCGCCCTGGGCCTCCAGGTTCGACAGCGCGCGGAGGATCACCCCGGCCGTCGCCGCCGACACCCCGCCGATGCCCTTGAGGTCCTCCTTGCCCTCGTCACTGGTCAGGTGCGTGATCACCGACCGGAGGTCCTTCGTGTCCAGCAAGGCCAAACCGCGCTGGTCCGCCCAGTGGAAGATCAGCCCGAGCGTCGACTCCTGCGTCTCGTTCAGCCCGAGCACCTTCGACAGCAGCACCGGCCCGAAACTCGTGATCGTCGCCCGGATCGGCGACCCCTTCCCGCCGGTACCCAGCGAGAGGAACTGCACCGGGAACGCCGTCCCCGCCCAGTCGTCACCCAGCTCCTGCGCGCGCTTCGCGATCTTGTCGTTCGACTCACCGGCCGCCGCGAGCCCGGACAGGTCACCCTTAACGTCCGCGAGCACCACCGGCACCCCCGCCGCCGACAACTGCTCCGAGATCAGCTGCAACGTCTTCGTCTTGCCCGTCCCGGTCGCCCCCGCGACCAGCCCGTGCCGGTTCAGCGTCGCCAACGGCAGGCGCACCGCGGCCGCGGCGTCCGCCGAGCCGTCGATCACCACCGCGCCCAGCTCCAGCGCGGCACCCTCACTCGCATAACCAGCGGCGATCTCACTCGCCGGCGACCCCTGCTCCGTCACTCGCTGCTCCCCTATCGTGTGTCCTGCACCACACCGGGAGCGTAACGCGCCGTACGCGCAGGTAACGCCACTCATATCCCCGTGTCGGGTTAGGGTCACCAGGTGACCGACCGCCTAGTCTGGATCGACTGCGAAATGACGGGGCTCGACCTCGGCAAGGAAGCGTTGATCGAAATCGCCGCCCTCGTCACCGACGCGGAGCTCAACGTGCTCGGCGACGGAGTCGACATCGTCATCCACGCCGACGAGGAAAAACTCGCCGGGATGCCCGACGTCGTCCGCGAGATGCACGCCCACTCCGGCCTCACCGAAGAGGTTCGCGCTTCCATCGTCACCCTCGAAGAAGCCGAACGCCGCGTCCTCGACTACATCCGCGAGCACGTCCCCGAGCCGGGCACCGCCCCCCTCGCCGGCAACTCCATCGCCACCGACCGCGGCTTCATCGCCCGCGACATGCCGGCCCTCGACGCCCACCTGCACTACCGCATGGTCGACGTCTCCTCGGTCAAAGAGCTCGTCCGCCGCTGGTACCCGCGCATCTACTACGCCAAGCCGGAAAAAGGCCTCGCCCACCGAGCCCTCGCCGACATCAAGGAATCCATCGGCGAACTCGACTACTACCGGCGCGTCGCCTTCGTCCCACAACCCGGCCCGACCAGCGACGAAGCCAAAGCCGCGGCCGCTGAAGTGCAGGAACAACACCAAAGGTAACCCCCTGCGAACCCCGCGAGGGCACCCGCTACGATTACAGCCAACGAGGTGATCGCAAGCGGTTCCCTCGCTGATGGTGGGCGTAGCTCAGCTGGTAGAGCACCTGGTTGTGGTCCAGGAGGTCGCGGGTTCGAAACCCGTCGCTCACCCCATTGCCCCAGGCTGGTCGGTTGCTTCGCAACCTTCCCTACGCCTGGGGTTTCGCCTTTCTGTGGGGGTCGAACCCCCACGCCCCCGCCGGGGGCTTGCCCCCGGACCCCCGTCGTGGTGGTTGCCTCTCGTTGCCGGGTTGCGTTGGGGATCGAGCCAGCTGGGGCGGATTGCTGCCAGGAGTAGCAGTGCTAGGGCCAGGGCTACGTAGAGGGCGTGGGCTGGGGCTTGGCCTGGGTGGTCTTCTGGGAGGACCACCAGGCCTACCAGGGGGATGTTGTTGCGACCTGTTCCTACCTGCCAGGGGAAGAGGAGTAGGTAGGTTGCCGTTAGGGCTGCGGCCGGCCACCAGTGGCGGGCTTTGTGGGCCGTGCAGGCTGCCATTGCGAAGAACGGGATGAACCAGACCCAGTAGTGGGTCCAGGTCCAGGGGGTTACCAGGACCATCAGGGCGCCGATCGTGCTCACTGCCAGGAGTTCTCGGCCGTTGCGGTGTGCGCGGTAGGCGATCCAGAACGCTGGTAGGGCCACGAGGGCTGCTGCTGGGATCCAGATCTGGGGTGGGACGTCCGGGATGTCGAGGATGCGGGCCAGTGCGCCGCGGATCGACTGGTTCTCCGGGGCTGTTGCGTCGCTGTCGCCTGTGATGCGCGAGGGGTCGGCCAGGTTGGCTGCCCAGAATGCCGCCGAGTCGCGTGGGAGAGCTGCGAAGCCGGCCAAGACTGTCGCGGCGAATGTGGCCACGGCCACCGCTGCTGCCTTGAAGCGGCGAGTGAGTAGCAGGTAGACCACGAAGATGGCCGGGGTCAGCTTGATTGCGGCGGCCAGGCCTACGCCGGCTCCGGTCCACCAGCGGTTGCGGCCCGTCAGGTCGGCCAGGACCAGGAGGAGCAGGAGGAGGTTCACCTGGCCCACCGTGAAGTTCATCAGCACCGGCTGGAGCGGGAGGGACAGGGCCGTCAGGGCTGCCGTCGCGGCCAGGCGGCCGGCGTCCCGGGCGCAACCCAGGCTGCCCAGCGAGATCCAGATGACCGCCAGCAGGGAGAACAGGTTGACCAGGAGGGCCAGCAGGGGCAGGAGGAGCTTGGGGACCGCGGTCAGGGGGACGAAGAGGCCGGCCGCGAACGGCGTGTACTTGAACGTGCCGCCGATCGTCGGCAGGTGCGAGACGCCCGGTTCGTAGAGGGGCGTGCCCGCCCGGACCGCTTTGCCGGTCGCCACGTAGGAGCGGAAGTCTTCGAGGTAGACGCCCGCTGTCGTCCAGACGCCCGCCCAGACCGTGTAGCCCGCGAAGATCACGAGCAGCAGTACGCCGGACAAGACCGTCCACCACAGGGGCGCCGGGAGTCTTCGCTCGGCCGGTGCTTCGGGTACCACGAACGCCGCCATCGGATCCCCCTCGGATGCGCGAGCGCGCAGTCTAAGCAGGTCAGCGCGGCGCAACCGACCTTCGCCCGAGCGTGGTAACCCTCACGACCAGGTGGCTCAGCCTGCGCGAGCCGACGACCGGGTGCACCGTGTTCTGGTGGAACGTTCACGACCGAAGCGCCCCCGGAAGAAACTGCGGTACGAGGACATCACCGTCGTCGACCGATCCCTGCTCAAGCGGGCGGTGGGAGCCGCCGCGCTCGGCAACGCCATGGAGTGGTTCGACTTCGGCGTCTACGCCTACATCGCCGACACCATCGCCGAGGTGTTCTTCCCGCCGACGGTGTCGCCCGGCGTCCGGCTGATCGGCACCTTCGGGGCCTTCACCGCGGCCTTCCTCATGCGTCCCCTCGGCGGGCTCGTCTTCGGACCCCTCGGCGACCGCATCGGACGGCAGAAGGTGCTCGCCGTCACCATGATCATGATGGCGATCGGCACGCTCTGCATCGGCCTGATCCCGTCCTACTCCTCCATCGGCGTCTGGTCACCGATCCTGCTCGTCGTCGCGCGCATGGTGCAGGGCTTCTCGACCGGCGGCGAGTACGGCGGCGCGACGACGTTCATCGCCGAGTACTCCCCGGACAAGCGCCGCGGCTTCATGGGCTCCTGGCTCGAGTTCGGCACGCTGTCCGGGTACGTGCTCGGCGCGTCCGTCGTCACCGGCATGAAGGCGTGGGTCCCGCACGAGACGCTGCTCGACTGGGGCTGGCGCGTCCCGTTCCTGGTCGCCGGCCCGCTCGGCATCATCGGCCTCTACATGCGCCTCAAGCTCGAGGAGACCCCGGCGTTCCAGAAGCACGCCGAGGAAGCCGAGAAGCGCGGCCGCGCCGGTGAGCCGTTCTGGAAGATGTTCACCGACTACTGGCCCGCGCTGCTCATCTGCATCGGCCTGGTGCTCGTGTTCAACGTCACCGACTACATGCTGCTGTCGTACATGCCGACGTACCTGTCGGAGCAGCTGCACCTCGACGCGACCCACGGACTGCTGCTGATCATCGTCGTCATGGTCGTGATGATGCTCATCATCCTGGTCGGCGGCCGGATCACCGACCACGTCGGCCGCAAGCCCGTGATGATGGCGGGCTGCATCGGGTTCGTCGTGCTGTCCTGGCCGCTGATGCTGCTGGTGCACGACGGCGGCCTCGTCCTCACGTTCCTCGGGCTGATGGGCCTCGGCCTGCTGCTGCTCTGCTTCGAGGTGTCGATGCCCGCGGCGCTGCCGGCGCTGTTCCCGACGGCCATCCGGTACGGCGCGCTGTCGATCGCGTTCAACATCTCGGTGTCGCTCTTCGGCGGCACGACGCCGCTGGTGATGCAGTCGCTGATCTCCGCGACCGGCTACGACTTCTGGCCGGCCTGGTACCTGATGGCGGCGGGCGCGATCGGCGCCGTCGCGGTGTACTTCAGCCGTGAGACGGCGAACAAGCCGCTCTGGGGCTCGGGGCCCGCGGTGTCGAGCGAGGCCGAGGCACGGGAGATGGTCCGCACCTCGGCCAAGGACGGCTAGTTGCCGGCGGTGCGCCACTCGTCCCAGGACAGCTGCCAGACGCTCCAGCCGTCGGTGGGCTCCAGCTTCGGGCCGCCGCTGTTCTGCACGGTGACGATGTCGCCCTTCTTGGACGTGTCCATCAGCCACTTCGTGTTGTCGGTCGAGAGGTTCAGGCAGCCGTGGCTGACGTTGCTGTGCCCCTGCTGCCGCACCGACCACGGCGCGGAGTGGTAGAAGATGCCGCTGTAGGACAGTCGCACCGCGTACTGCACGAAGGTGCTGTACCCGCCGGGCGAGTCTTCGGGCACGCCGTAGGTAGCGGAGTTCATGGTGTAGCCGTTGTGCTCGCTCATGACGGTGTAGGTCCCGGCGGGCGTGTTGTGCCCGGGCTTGCCCATGGAGGTCGGCATGGTCTTGACCACCTGGTCGTTGACCGTGACCGTCATCTGGTGGGTCCCGCCGTCGGCGACGGCGACGAGCTTGTCCCCGACGGTCGCGCTCGCGCGCTTGTCCTCCCGGCCGTAGCTGCCGTTGCCGAGCGGCTTGCCGTAGACGGCGGCGTCGACCTTGATCTTGGTGCCGCTCTTCCAGTAGTCCTTCGGCCGCCAGGTGACCTGCTTGTCACCGGACCAGCGGAACGCGCCCTCGGTGGCCGGCTCCGCGGTGACCTTGAGCGCCTTCTCGGCGGCGGCCTTGTCGGTGACGTTCCCGGTGAAGGTGAAGATCAGCGGCATCCCGACCCCGACGGTCTCCCCCTCGACGAGGTTCACCGAGACCCCGACCTGCCGGGCGGGCTTCGCGGTGCTGAAGTTCGACTCCGACGTGACCGGCTTGCCATCGCCACCGACCGCGGTCGCGGTCAGCCGGTAGGTCTTGTTGTAACCGAGCGGCTCGGCGGAGTCCCACCCGGAGCCATCGGCCCGCGCCTTACCGGCGACGACCTTCCCATCGGCCCCGGTCAGCTTCACCTCGCCGACCTTCCCATCGGCCACGCTCACACTCACCGGCTCCCCGGGCGCGACGTCCTTCGCATCCTTCGCAGGCGTCAACGTGACCACGGCCGCCTTCGGCGCAGGCTTGGGCGCACTCGAGGATGTCTCTTTCGGCGGTTCACCCGAAGGAGGAGAGCTGCTGCACCCGGCCACGGTGAGGCCGATCACCCCAGCGGCCACCAGCAGCCGCGCCTTCATACCCCGCATGCCCACCCGCCTGTTTCGCCGTCGATGTCCGACTACAGTGTGCCCGACCAGCGGGGAGTCCGTGGCAGCAACGCCCGAACCCGGTTGGAGGGACCCCCCTGAAACGGGGCCTGAACGGGGTGCTAATCTTTTCCACGTCGCCGAGGGAAGCCTCCGGCAGACACCGGCGCCATTAGCTCAATTGGCAGAGCAGCTGGCTCTTAACCAGCGGGTTCGGGGTTCGAGTCCCTGATGGCGCACTCCCATCACCCCAGGTCTGATTCTCTTCGGCCTGGGGTTTTGTGGCATCTGGACGACTTTCTTCCGCTTGTGCAGTGTCCACTGTGGTCTCCTGCGAGCCCGAGGGTGCCGGGTAGTCCGAGCGGCCGTCGTGGGATCGCTGCGGCGAGCTTGCGGGCGTCGAGAACTTGTGCTGGATCACCTTGATGTTCACTCCCGCCGCCGACGTCGGGGTCACGGCACCGTGACGAAGGCCGTCGAGGGCACGTCGGCGAGCTTTCTCGTCGGCCACATCGGCGGGGTGCAGTGGCCTGCCGTCCGGCTTGGTGAAGAGCAGGTCGTGATCGACCCGAGCGTCGCCGAACTCTGTGTTGGGACGATGGCCTCCATCGCCTCGCCCCCGCCGCAGGCCGGTGTGGGCGATCAGGTGGAACAGCGGATAGCGCCCGGGCCGTCGATCGCCTTCCGCCTGCGCAGACGCGGCCGGCGTGCTCCGCCTCGACGGCTGCTGACGCCGGAGTCGATGCCGGGCTTCCCGTGATAAGGCCCGGGAGCTGGACGACACAGTTGACCGGGGTCATGGTCTTGAGGCCCGCGGGATCGTTGTGACCTCTCCCCCCAATACCGGGTCGGCGAAGTCGACCAGCCGTCGCCATAGAGTTTCGCGATCGACCGCACCTGGCCGATGCCATTCGCTGCCGGAATGAGCGCGGCCTGCAGTCTGGCCGGTTGATTCCGGTCAGTGCCTTCCGGCGGAACGATCTGAAAGTCCAGGTCGAGCGGCGCCGCGATCTCGTCGGCGAAGAACCGGCCGATATCGCGCCCTGCGGGTCAGGCTGCGACGATCTCGTTTCGAGCGGAGAAGTTGTGCCGAAACGTGTCGGCCACGGCGTGGTAAGCCTCGTCCACTTCGTCATGAACCAAGTGCGCCGGCACGTCGATCTTGAGGACCACATCGATCTTTTCTCATCGTGGATCACCGACGGTGGCGCAGTGCCGCCGTCGTGCCGACCGGCCAGTGAACATCCGGACGAACGTCTGCCCGCCGGCTTCGCGGGCGAGGCCGTGTTCTACGAGGAGGCCGTCGCGATCGGGCTCGGAGCCATCGCGTGGACGCCGATCACCGCGGCGGCAGTGTCCCGATAGCGGCGATCAATCCGGGTTGCGCACGGTGCCACGACCGCCAACAGCCCGGAGAACCGGGCAGCCGGGCCGACTCTTTCGCAATGGCAAGCATTCCCGATAGCCTGGCGGCTTCACCGCCGAGCGAAGGAGTCTCGTGACTTCATCAGCACACGCGCCGGACATCTTGTCGCCGGAGTTCGCCGCTGATCCGTATGCCGCTTACGACGTCATGCTCGAACATTCGCCTGTGCTCTGGCACGAGGGAATGCAAAGCTACATCGTTTCGCGCTACGACGACGTGTCTCGCGCTTTCAAGGAAAGCACGTTCACCACCGACAACTACGGCTGGCAACTGGAACCCGTGCACGGCCGCACGATCCTGCAGATGAGCGGCCGGGAACACGCGATCCGGCGGGCGCTGGTGGCGCCGGCCTTCCGGGGCAACGAGCTGGAGCAGAAGTTCCGGCCGGTGATCGAACGGAACTCCGCACAGCTCATCGACGCCTTCCGCGGCCGCGGGTCGGCCGACATCGTCACCGACTACGCCCGGCACTTCCCGATCAACGTCATCGTCGACATGCTGGGGCTCGACCAGAACGACCACGCCCGGTTCCAGCGCTGGTACAGCGCGATCATCGCCTTCCTCGGCAACCTCAGCCAGGACGCCGAAATCACCGCGGCCGGGCTCCGGACCCACGACGAGCTCGCCGCCTACATGATCCCGATCATCCGCGACCGCCGCGAAAACCCCGGCGACGACCTCCTTTCGGCCCTCTGCGCCGCCGAGGTGGACGGCACCAGCATGAGCGACGAAGACATCAAGGCCTTCTGCAGCCTGCTGCTGGCCGCGGGCGGTGAGACCACCGACAAGGCGATCGCCAGCCTGTTCCGGAACCTGCTGGCGCACCCCGAGCAGCTCGACGCCGTGCGCGCCGACCGCACCCTCGTGGCGAAGGCGTTCGCCGAAACGCTGCGCCACACCCCGCCGGTGCACATGATCATGCGGCAGCCGGCGGAGGAGATCGAGATCGGTGGCGAGAAGATCCCCGCCGGCAGCACGGTGACCTGCCTGATCGGCGCGGCGAACCGCGACCCGCGCCGGTTCGCGAACGCGAGCGCGTTCGACATCTTCCGCACGGACCTCCCGACCGAGACCGCGTTCTCGGCGGCGGCGAGCCACCTGTCCTTCGCGCTGGGCCGTCACTTCTGCGTCGGCGCGCTCCTCGCGAAGACCGAGATCGAGGTCGGCGTCAACCAGCTGCTCGACGCGATGCCGGACCTGCGGCTCGCCGAAGGCACGGAACCCACCGAACAAGGTGTGTTCACCCGCGGACCGGCCTCCTTGCCGGTGACGTTCACCCCGGCGTAGTCGCACTGGGCCCCGGCCGACGGCACGGCCGGGGCTCGACGGCTCACCCGCCGGGGGTGTTCACCACCCCGCCGGCCCGGCCACGTGGACCGGCGTGAACTGCACCGGCAGGCTTTCCAGTCCCCGCATCCACACCGACGGCCGCCACTTCAGCTCCTCGGCCGGCACCGCGAGCTCGAGGTCCGGGAGCCGGTCCAGCAGCACTTCGACCGTGGTGCGGGCGATGACCTCGGCCACTTCCGGTGCCGGGTAGGGACACCCGTGCTCCCCGTGGCCGAACGACATGTGCGCGTGGTTGCCCAGCGCGCCCGCCGCCGCGTCGGGCCGGGCGTGCGGGTCGGCGTTCCCGGCGGCCAGCCCCAGCACCACCAGGTCTCCCTGCCGCACGCGAACTCCGCTGAGCACGGTGTCGCGGCTCGCGAAGCGCCCGATGAAGTTCTGCGTGGGCGTGTCGTGCCACAGCACCTCGTTGAGGGCCTGGCCGACACTCCCCCGGCCGCCCGAGAGCGTCATCGCGAACCGGCTGTCGGTCAGCATCAGCCGGATGGTGTTGCCGATCCAGTTCGCCGTCGGCTGCTGCGCCGCGGCGGTCACCACGAGCAGGTCCTGCACGACCTCGTCGTCGGTCAAGCTCGCCGGGTGCTGCATCATCGCCGTGGGCACGTCCGCGCCCGGCCGCTCGCGCTTCACCGCCACCAGCCGGGCCATCGCCTCCTGCACCCGCCCGTACGCCGGCAGCGCTTCGGGGCCGACGTCCAGGGACAGCGCGACGTCGCGCACCAGCGCGGGTGCCTCCGAGTCGGGCATGCCGTACATCTTGGCAACGGCGAGCAGCGGTGCCTGCTGGGCGAACTGGGCGATCAGATCGGCCTCGCCGGTGCCGGCGAATTCGTCGATCAGCCGGTCCGCGATGCGCTCGCAGTGCGCGCCGAGGTCGAACTGGTCGACCGCGGACAACGCGTCACCGATTGCACCCGCCCGGCGCCGGTGCTCACCGGCCTCGGTGAACATCACCGACGGGTTGTGCATCACGTAGGGCAGCAGCGGCCAGTCTGCGGGAACGTTGTCCCACTGGTTCCACCGGCGGCTGTCGCGGGCGAACAGCTGCGAATCCTGGCACACCTGGTGGATCTCGCGGTACCCCGTCAGCAGCCAGGCGGGGATGTCACCGTCGAGCAGAACCGGGACGACCCCGCCGTACTGCCGCCGGATCCGGCCGTACAGGGCGGCGGGATCCCGCTCGAACTCGGGTCCGTACAACCGGACCCGGTCCGCCGCCGGGATCGTCTCCGCCGGGGTGCTGGTCTGGAAACCGGTCACGATGCGCCCTCCCGGACTTTGGACAGGGTGTAGAGGTGGTCGACGAGCGAGATCAGCACGTTCTTCGACGAGTCGCGGTCGCGGGCGTCGCAGTCGAGGAGCGGTACCTCGCCGGACAGGTCGAGCGCGGCGCGAACGTCGTCGAGACTGTGCTTCGGCGGGCCGAAGTTGTTGCGCGCCACGATGAACGGCGTGCCGTGGTGTTCGAGGCGGTCGATCGCGTACCACGAGTCGGCCAGCCGCCGGGCGTCCACCAGGACGACCGCGCCGAGAGTACCGGCGAACAGGCTGTCCCACAGGAACCAGAACCGTTCCTGCCCCGGGGCGCCGAACAGGTAGAGCACCATCTGCTCGTCGAGGCTGATCCGGCCGAAGTCGAACGCCACCGTGGTCGTCGTCTTGGCCTGCACCCCCCGGGTGTGGTCGACGCCGATCCCGGCCTGGGTCATCGTCTCTTCGGTGCTCAGCGGCCGGATCTCGCTGACCGACCGGACCATCGTCGTCTTCCCGACGCCGAAGCCGCCGACGACCACGATCTTCAGGCCGTCCGCCGCGGTGTCGGCCAGGGGCCGCCGTTGTTCTTGTTCAGAGATTGCGGAGTCCAACGAGCACCTTCTTGAGGAATTCCGAGTCGGAGGCCCGTCCGGCGGCCTGGGCCGACGACGGGTGTCGGGCGGACACCTTGCCGGTGGCCAGCAGGTCCGCGAGCAGGATCTTGATCACGCTCACCGGGAGCGCCAGATCGGCCGAAAGCTCCACGACGGACGTCGGCTTCGCCGTGATCCCGAGGATCCGGACGTGTTCGGACTGCATCCCCGCCGACGGCTCGGACTCCCGCACGATCAAGGTGACCAGGTCGAGGTCGATGTCGTCCGCGTTGCTGCGCCCACCCGTCACCGTGTAGAGCCGGTCCGGGTCTTCGCCGTCGAGCGCCGAGCGCGTCACGAAGCCGGGTTGTCGGCCGCCGCGAAGCGCGGCGGTGCGGTGAAGACCGAGCCGATCTGCTCCACCAGCTCGTCCATCTTGTGCCCGATCAGGCCGACGTCGGCGTCTTCGGTGGCGATGACGGCCAAGTGCGAGCCGACCCCGGCCTCCACGATGAAGAGGATGCCGCCGTGGAACTCGGTCATGGAGTTCCGGACGCCGCCGGTGCCGTCGCCGAACTCGACCGAAGCGCCGTGCGCCAGTGCCTGCACGCCGGCCGCGATCGCGGCGAGCTGGTCGGCGCGGTCGACGGTGAGCCCCTGGGTGTGGCAGAGCTTCAAACCGTCCCGAGACAGCACGAGGGCGTGACACGCGCCGGCGGTGTCGCCGACGAGGTTCTCGAGGAGCCATTCGAGGCTCTTTTCCGAATCAGTCATCGAATCCGGGGAACCGGTGCACCGGATCCCCTTGCTCCCATCTGGCGGTGTGCGGGGGTAGGGGCGGAGCGGCAGGTCACGCGTCTTCGCCGCGATCCGACGGGGACGCGGCCTGGTGGGACGGCGCCCCGCCACTGCGACGCTGCTGGAAAGCACCGAACCGGGACCCCGTGTCACGCTCGGCCCGCGCGGGACCCGGCGTGGGCGACGGTGGCCGGCGCGACGCGGCGCTCAGCGTCTGCCCGCGCGAGCGCTTCGGCAGTTCGGACGGCTCGGCCAGGTCACCGGCGATCTCGTGGCTCGTGTCGGCGGGCGAGGGCCACACGATGGACGCGGGCCGCCCGTCCGCCTCCGGCAGGGCGTCCGGCCGGGGCTGGGTGATCAGCTGCGTCGGGATGCGCATGACGACGCCGATCCCGCCCCGCGAAGACGGGCGGAAGAACACGTGCAGCTGGTGCTTGCGCGCCAGGCTGCCCACGACCGCGAGCCCGAGCCGCGTGCCCGACATCGACGTCAGGTCGAGCGGCTGGTCGAGGGCCACCGCCCGCTCGGCGCGGGCGAGGGCTTGCGCCTTCATGCCCAGGCCGCCGTCCTCGATGGTGATCACCGCGCCGTTGTGCAGATCTTCGACGTAAACGTGCACTTCTTCCGAGGGCGCGGAGAACTTCGTGGCGTTGTCCATGAGCTCGGCCAGCGCGTGCATGACGTCTTCCGCGGCGTAACCGACGACCGCGACCCCGCTCGCGGAATGCACCCGTACCCGCTGATAAGCGCCGATGCGGCCGAGCGCCCCGCGCAGGATGCTCTCCATCCGGATCGGTTTCGTCCACCGGCGGCCCGAGCGCGCGCCGGTGAGCACGGCGATGCTGTCGGCCAGCCGGCCCGCCTGCGCCGTGTGGTGGTCCACCTTGAGGAGATCCCCGAGCATCGCCTCGGACGACCGGTTCTCCATTTCGCGCAGGTCCGCCAGCGTGCTGGTCGCCAGCGCCTGCAACCGTCCCGCCGCGCTCGCACAAGCCGCCGTCGCGGCCGCGCGGCGGCGCTCGCCGACGGCGATCTCGTCGACGAGGAGCCGCAGGACACGCTGGTGCAGTTCTTGGGCCGGGCGGGGAACTTCGGCGAGCACGCTGTCCGCGGGCGCGCCTTCACGCAGCCGCCGGATGACGTCCGGGACGGTCCGGTCGAGCAGCCGGGCCAGTTCGCCGTCGGCGAGCTGGACGGATCCGCGGGCACGCTCGGCTTCCTCCTGGGCGGCCCGGGTCCGTGCCGTCGCACGCGCGACTTGATCACCGCGGCGCAGCGCGAAGAACACGGCGACGCAGGCGGCAATCCCGGTGACCGCGCCGGCAACGGCGACAAGAATCCCCTGACCACCGGAAACGGACAAGGACACCCCGGTCCAGATCGCGGCGGCGGCAACGGCTGTGACCAGTACCCCGGTTACCGCCCGGCCGACTGACTCGCGCTCTTCCCGATGTTGTGCGGGCGGTCGTTCCGACATCGCTCCACTTCCTCGAGTCCGAATGGTTCCCGAACAGTACTCCGGTTGCCCGAAAAGATCACGGGCAGGTTTCGGAACGGTTCACCAGCCGGATCGAGGCCCGAATATCGCCCGAAAAATGCCCGTTACCACATATCCGGTCGAACACCGAATTGCGATCAACCGCAGGTCGAACACCATCCATTGTGGAATTGCCGCCGCCGCTACCACCGGCCGCGGCGGGTCACAGACCGGAGGTGTCGTGCGGTTCGACGAGACCGTGGTGGTGGGCGAACCGCACGGTGTGCACGCGGTCCCGGAGAGCCAGCTTCGCCAGCACGCGCGAAACGTGGGTCTTGACCGTCTGCTCGCCGACGTAGAGCTGCTCGCCGATTTCGACGTTCGAAAACCCCCGGGCCATCAGCAGGAACACCTCGTGTTCGCGGGCGGTGAGGCGCTCGAGGCCCGGCGCTCGCTCCCGCGCGGGCGGAGCCGGGGCGAGGGCGTCGGCCAACCGGGGCGCGAGCCGGCTGGTGATGGTGGGATCCAGGTAGGTGTCACCGCGGGCCGCGACCCGGATCGCGGTCACGAGCTCGTCGGGGGGCAAGCTCTTGAGCACGAAGCCGTTCAACCCCTCCGACAGCGCCGAGCGCAGGTAGTCGTCGGTGCCGAACGAGGTGAGCAGGACGATCTTCACGTCCCGGTGCCCCGCCGACCGGATGCGCCGCGCGGCCGCGAGCCCGTCGAGCTTGGGCATGCGCACGTCCAGGACCGCCAAGTCCGGCGCCAGGGACGTGACGGCCTCGACGGCGCTGTACCCGTCACCGACGTCGGCGACGCACTCCATGTCCGGCTGTGCGTCGAGGACGGCCCGGAACCCGGACCGGAACATGGCGTGGTCGTCGGCGATCACGACGCGCAGGGTCATCGGGCACCGGCCAGTGGAATGGTCACGCTCGACTCCCAGTAGTCCCCGTCTTCGGCGACACCGAAGGTCGCCGATCCGCCCAGTTCCTCCGCGCGTTTGCGCATTCCCCGCAAACCGAGGCCGGATCCTTCCGGTGAGGACGCGCGAAGCGTGGAGGCGACGCGGTTGCGGGCGGTGAGCGCGACGCGGTCGTCGCCGCAGTCGAGCTCGACCCGGGCCGTTCGCCCGTCTCCGTGCCGCAGCGCGTTCGTCAGCATTTCCTGTGCCACCCGGTAGACCGTGGTGTCCACGTGCTGCGGGAGGGCCGGCGGCGCTTGGTAGACGACGAACGTCACCTGCAGCCCCGAGGCGCGCAGGCCCGCGAACAGGTCCGGCAGCATCGCGATTCCGGGCTGTTCGGCGGATTCGCTGCCTTCGTGCAGCAAGGACAGCAGCCGCCGGAGGTCCACCATCGCCGCCTGGCCGGACTGCTGCACCGCCGTGAGCGAGGTGTGCACCGGACTGTCGCCGGGAACCACCGTGCCGGCGAGGTTCAGCCTCGCCGCCGTCGCGTGGACACCGATCGCGCTGACGTGGTGGGAGATGACGTCGTGCAGGTCGACCGCGATCGTTTCGCGTTCCTTCGCCACCGCCGCGGCGACCTCGGCCTCCGCGTCACGCAGTGTTGCTTCGCGCTGCCTGCGCAGCTCGTCGACGTGTTCCTTGCGGGCGGTGGTGTAGCGGCCCACCAGCCACGGCAGGAGAGCGTTCGCCGCCGCGACGCCGAGCACCGTCGCCGGGGCGGTGAGCCCGGTGATCACCACCGACGCCACGATGCCGGCGCACACCGCGGCCAGGGTGGCCACCGCGGGACGGCCGCGAAGCCACGCGCCGGCCCGGTACGAGCTGACCAGCTGCCCCGCCGTGCTCGGGTTGCGGCCCGGTAGCGCGAAAGCCAAGGCCACGATCACCACCGCGTGCGCGACGGCGACCCAGCCCGACAGCTTCGGCGCGGTCGCGAGCGCGATGTCGGCCGCGACGACCCCGGCCAGCAGGAGGGCGTTCCACGGGCCCGGTGCCGGGCCGCGGGTGAGGAAGTTCAGCCCGTCGATGGCGACGCACATGACCGCGACCAGCGAGGCCTGGCGGGCCAGCGACCGCTGTGCGTCACGAGCCGGCAAGCGAGCCGTCCACCGGCGGATCAGCGCGGCTCCCGCCGGGTACGCAGTGCTGGACATCCGGTCATTGTGCCGGAGCGGCCCCGGCCGGGCGTCACTCCGTGGAGGGACGGATGATCACTGCCCGGTATGACGCCCAGGCCGCCGCTCGCCCCTACCTTTCCCGGCATGCGCTTCCCCCAACGCCGCCGCTCCTTCGTCATCGTGGGCCTCGCCGCCGTGGTACTCGTGCTGGCCGCCTTCATCGTGTGGCCGGACTCGACGGTCCGCGTCCCACCTGGCGCCGCACCGGACTCGCTGGCCGTGTCTCCTTGCTCCTACGACACCGAGGCGGGCTCGCTCGCCGCCGACTGCGGGACGCTCGTGGTCGCGGAGAACCGGAACCGCCCCGGCTCCCGGCTGATCGCGCTGCCGGTCGTGCGGATCCGGGCGACCGCGCAGCCCGCCGGTGAGCCCATCTTCCGGCTCGGGGGCGGACCGGGTCAGTCCAATTTGGACTTCCCGCAGGCGAGCCGCCTGGCCGGCCACCACGACGTGGTGCTCGTGGGCTACCGCGGTGTCGATGGTTCGTCCCGGCTCGACTGCGCCGAAGTGACGGACGCCCTGCAGTCGGCGAAGGACATGACCGGACCCGAGGCGCTGCCCCGGACACGCCGCGCCTTCGACCAGTGCGCCGACCGGCTGCGGCGCACCGGCGTCGACCTGACCGGCTATTCGATCGTCCAGCGGATCGAGGACCTGGAGTCGGCGCGCAAAGCCCTCGGTTACCCGCGGATCGACCTGGTCAGCTCGAGCGCCGGCACCCGGACCGCGACGATCTACGCGTGGCGTCACCCCGACGCGCTGCTGCGCTCGGCGATGATCTCGGTCAACCCGCCCGGGCACCTGTCCTGGGACCCGCGCACCACCGACGCCCAGTTCGGGCAGTACGCCGACGTCTGCCGGGCGGACCGCGCCTGCGCCGCGAAGACGGCCGACCTCGCGGCTACCATCCGGTCCCGGGTTGCCACCATGCCCGCCAGCTGGGGCCCCTTCGGCATCAAGAACACGAACGTTCGCGTCCTGAGCCAGTACGCCATGCACATGAACGGCCGGGCCGAGGCGCCGAGCAACGCGCCCACGGTGATCGACGCCTACCTCGACGGCGGCCCCGGCGCGATGTGGGCGATGTCGGTGCTGGCGGACCTCACACTGCCGACCTCGACGGTGTGGGGCGAACTGGCCTCCTTCAGCATGATCGACGCGCCCGTCACGCAGGCCTACTACGACCGGGGCGGCGACCCCGGATCGATTCTCGGCAACTCCTCCACCGATTTCCTCTGGGGCGGCCCGGACGGGTTCTCCCGGGCGTGGCCGGACAGCCCGGACAACGCCGAGTACCGCACCGTGCGGCCCAGCGCGGTGGAGACCCTGCTCATCGGCGGCGAATTCGACCTCTCGACCCCGCCGGTCAACGCCACCAAGGAACTGCTGCCCTCGCTGAGCCGCGGACACCAGGTGATCGTGCCCGGGATCGGGCACACCGGCGACTTCTGGGCCCAGCAACCCGACGCGGCCGACCACCTGCTCGAAACCTTCTACGACTCAGGCCGCGTCGACAGCTCCCGGTTCGTGCGCACCCCGGTCGACCTCACCGCCGTGCCGCTGAGCATGTCGCTGATCGCCGGTCTCCTGGTGGGCGTCACGACCGGGGTACTGCTGCTCGCGTTGCTGGCGCTAATCGTGCTCGCCCGCCGTCGTCGCCGCCGCGGTGCGCCCGGCCGGTGGATCCGGTGGCTCGGCTCGGTGCCACTGGGGATCGCCGGCTGGTTCCTGGGTGTGCTGTTCGCCTGGACGTTCGCACCGCAGTGGTTCGTCACCAGCCTGGCCGTGGTGGTACCCGGCACCGGACTCCTGGTCGGGCTCTGGGTGCACTGGGCCCGGCCGGCCGAGCGTCCCGCGTTGGCGCTGACGCTCCTCGGCGGCTGGGTGGGCGCACTGCTGGGCGCGCTGGCCGGGTCCGGCCTGCTGGTTCCGGTGACCGCCATCGCCGGTGCGGTCCTCGGTGCGAACGCCGTCGTCGCGATCCGTGGACACCGGCAGCGATCCGCGATCGCGGCCACCGGCTGAGCCGGTTTCCCGGTAGCGGCCCGGGTTTCACGATGGGTGAGACCGATCGCTTGCCCGCGGCGCAACCTTCCGCGCCGCGACGTCCGCGGGCAGGCCGCGGCGGCCCAAGGGAATCCGGTCCGCCTCGTCCTGCTTGATCCGGTCGACCACGTCCGGGGGAAGGCCGGCCGACGCCAGTGCTTCGGACTCCGTCGGTCCCGGGGCGACGGCGTTCACCCTGATCCTTTCGGGGGCGAGCTCCAGGGCCCAGCTCCGGGTGAGCATCTCGACGGCGCTTTTGCTGGCGGCGTAATGGGATCCGCCCGGCAACGGCCGGTGCCCGAAAGTGCTGGACACGTTCACGATCGAGCCGTGCATGGCACGCAGGTGCGGCAGGGCGGCGCGGGCGAGCAGGCTCGGCGCGGTCACGTTCAGCGCGAACAGGTCGCCGATGCCGGAGCTGGTGACCTCGGCCAGGGGCACGAGCGCGGCCGCACCGGCGTTGTTGACCAGGACGTCGACCCGTCCCCACCGGCGGCGGGCCTCCTCGACGATCGCCCCGGGCGCGCCGGCGGAACGGACGTCGGCCGCGAAGGTGTCGATGCCCGGGTGTTCCCGCGCGGTCTCCGCCAGCGCGTCCTGGCGACGGCCGATCCCGAGGACGTGGGCTCCGACCGCGGCGAAGGCGATGGCAGCGGCCCGTCCGATGCCCGACCCCGCGCCGGTGACGAGCACGACGCGGCCGGCCAGGTGACCGGCGGGCGGGTGCACAGTGATCACGAAACTCCTTTGTCCGACAGCAATGGCTCGCCGGCACCGGGTTCAGTTCCGCCGCTCGGGTGGCACGTACTCGAAGGTCGGGCCCGCCGTCGTCTTCCCGTCGCCGGTGGGCATCTTCATCAGTGCCAGACCCTGCTTGCGCAGTCCGAACATCGTGCCGACGGCATCCGCCATCCCGCCCGGGTTGCCGGTGAAGGCCTCCTCCAGCTGGTAGAGCAGCAGGCTGTAGGTCTGGTTGAACTCCTCCTGGGCGACGCGGATCGGGCTGCCCTCCGGGTAGTCGGCGGTCCTCGGGTTGTGCCGCATCGGCAGCACGCCGTCGAAGTCGACCGCGAGCTCCTCGCCGGTCGGCCCGGACTGCGGTGTGTCGCCGGTCCGGTAGCGGCGGCCCACCTTCAGCTCCTGGAACCGGAAGTAGTGCGCGACCTCTTCCCGCTCGGGGTGGAAGACGTCGTGGTCGCCGTCCCACACGTCCGTGCGCGCGGCACCTTCACCCTGCTCGACGATTTCCGCCAGCGCGGCCGACGCCGACTTCAGGTCGCGGACCGGCAGCACCTCGCCACCCCCGCCACGGAGGTGGAACTCGCCGATCTGCCGGGCCGGGTCGCCGGTGAACACCTGGTCCTCACCCAGCTTGTCGCACAGCGTCCGCAACCCCTGCTCGATCGCGGCGTAGAACTGGCCGATCGTCCGGTACTCGTCGGTTTGCGGCGGCGCGTCCGCCGACGCGGGCTGCTCGATGCGCAGGAACAGCTCCAGGGCCTCGGGACCGAACGGGGCCAGGTGGACGTGCACGGACCGGTCGCCGTGGGGCAGCGGATGCGGGTACGGCGGCAACAGGTCCGGCGTGTCGAGCTTGGGCGAGCCGCCGACGGCGTTGAGCAGGTTCGCGGCCAGGGCCAGGTGGATCATCTCCTCGGCGAGGACCGTGCCGACGACCTGGGTGGCTTCGGGGTTGCGCGCCGGGTCCAGCGAGTACAGCGCGCACAGGTACGGCGGGATCGTCGCGTGCTCGAGTTCGATCGCCCACTGCAGGTGGCGGCGGAGATCGTCGATCGTGTCGATGGCGTGGGCGCCACGGGTTTCCATGCGGTGCTCCGGTTCGTCGGGTCGGTGTCGGCAGCCAAGACCGGACGCCGTCGCGGTTTGTGACACCCCCGCTGTCACAAACCGGGAGCCCGTCCGGTCCTTGCTGGAGAACGACGTCCCGGAGTGGCCGGGACGCGGGAGGAGACACCATGAAGATCGTCGTGATCGGCGGCAGCGGGCTGATCGGCTCGAAGCTCGTCCGGAAGCTGACCGCGCACGGCCACGAAGCGGTGCCCGCGTCACCCGACTCGGGCGTGAACACGCTGACCGGTGAGGGGCTGGCCGAAGTGCTGGAGGGCGCCCAGGTCCTGGTCGACGTCTCGAACTCGCCCTCGTTCGCCGACGACGCCGTGCTGGAGTTCTTCCGCACCTCCACCGGAAACCTCCTCGCCGCCGGGGAGAAGGCCGGGGTGGGGCACCACGTCGCGTTGTCGGTCGTGGGCACCGAGCGGCTCGCCGAAAGTGGTTACTTCCGCGCGAAGATCGCGCAGGAGAAGCTCATCAAGGAGTCCGGGCGGCCGTACTCGATCGTGCACGCCACGCAGTTCTTCGAGTTCGTGGGCAGCATCGCCCAGGCGGCGACCGAAGGGAACACCGTGCGCCTGTCGGACGCCCGGATCCAGCCCATGGCCGCCGAAGACGTGGCCACCGCGGTCGGCCGGGTTGCCGCCGGCGCACCGCTGAACGGCACCGCCGAGGTGGCCGGACCCGAGCAGTTCGGGCTCGACGAGCTGATCCGCACCGGGCTGGCCTTCCGCGGCGACCCCCGCGAGGTCGTCACCGACCCGGACGCGCGTTACTTCGGCGCCTTGCTGGACAAGGACATGCTCCTGCCCGGCCCCGGCGCGCAACTGGCCGCCACCCGGTTCGCCGACTGGCTCCCGCTCAACCCGCCGCCGGCGAAGTGACCACCGCGGGTGAGCTCGTCGGGTGAGCGCGACGTCGTAGAGTCGTGGGGGTGACAGATTCCGGGATGGGTACCGAACTCGGCGACGTGGCGAGCCTCGATGCGGCCACGGCCGCCTTCACCCGGGTGCGGCCGCGGCTGTTCGGGATCGCCTACCGCATGCTCAGCAGCGTCGCCGAGGCCGAGGATCTGGTGCAGGAGGTCTGGCTGCGCTGGCAGACCTACGACCGGTCCACGGTGACCAACCCGGAAGCGTTCCTGGCGACGACCACCACCCGGCTCGCCATCAACGTCCTGCAGTCGGCCCGGAAACGACGCGAGACCTACATCGGGCCGTGGCTGCCCGAACCGGTCGACACCGGCGCGGACCCGTACCTGGGCGCCGAGCGCGGTGAAGCGCTGGAGTTCGCGACCCTGCTGCTGATGGAGAAGCTCACCCCCGGCGAACGCGCGGCCTACGTGCTGCGGGAAGCCTTCGACTACTCCTACGCGCAGATCGCCGACATCCTGTCGTCGACCGAAGCCGCCGTGCGCCAGCTGGTCAGCCGGGCTCGCAAGCACCTCAAGGGCGAACGGCACGCGTCGGTGCCCGCGGCCGAGCAGCGGGAACTGCTGACCACGTTCCTGGCCGCCGCCCGGTCCGGCGATCTGGCCGAGCTGGAGCGGCTCTTCACCCCGGACGTGACCAACCTGTCCGACGGCAACGGCCGCAAGGGCGTCGCCCGCCGTCCGCTCGTGGGCAGCGCCCGGGTGGCGAAGTTCCTGCAGGCGATCTCCAGCTGGTTCTGGGACGACGTCGACGTGCGGTGGGTTCAGGCCAACGGGCAGACGTCGGCGGTGCTGCGGCAGAACGGCTCCGTGTACGGCTTGCTCACGGTCAGCGCCACCAGCGAAGGCATCGACCAGGTGCTGTGGCTGGTCAACGCCGAGAAGAACAAGGCGGTCCCGGCCTGACCCGTCGGCGGGAGGAATCCGTGTTCGATCCGCACGACGCGACCGTGCGCCGGTTCGCCGCGGCCTGCCGTCGGCGGGACCGCGCGGCGCTCGAAGCCGTCCTCGGCGACGACGCGGTCGCGACGTGCGACGGCGGCGGCCTGGTGCCCGCGCCGGCGGCGCCCGTGCGCGGCGCGGCGGCGGTCGCCCGGCTGGTCCTCGAGATCGTGAGCGGGCGAGCGGGTGCCGAGCTGACCATCGAATCCGTCAACGGCCGCGCCGGGCTCGCCCTGCGCCACGCCTCGCGCGCCGTCGCGGTCGTCGGCGCCGAGACCGCCGGGCCCCGGATCACCACGCTCTGGATCGTGCTCGACCCGGCCAAGCTGACCAGCTGGCACCGCGGTTGACCGGGCCCGCACCACGACCGCCGCGCGGGCCCGGTCTCCGTCACCGCGCCAGCCACTCCCGGTAGGTGGTCTTCGCGATGACGGCGCCGTCCTTGGCGATGAGGGCATCGCCGGACACGGCCGCGAACAGGCCGGCCTGGTCGTCGGTGACGACGGGCCGCCGGTCCCCCTGGGCGGCGAGGGTGATCCGGCCCAGCTCGTCGAGGGCGAACACCTCCGGCCCGGCGACGTCGCGGGTCCCTCGCAGCGGCGCGCCCGTGCTGACGTCGGCGACCGCCTGGGCGACGTCGTCGGCGGCGATGGGCTGGATGCGCGTCGCGGGCAGGCGGACGGTGTTCTCGTCGGACGTCCACGACATCGTCGCGCCCATGAACTCGAAGAACTGCGTGGCCCGCACGATCGAGTACGGCACCGGCCCGGCCTTCAGGATGTCCTCCTGCAGCACCTTGGCGCGGTAGTAGACCAGGTCCGGGACCAGCTCGGCGCCCACGATCGACAGGATGACCGCGTGGCCGACCCCGGCCGCGGCCGCTGCCGCCAGCAGGTTGTCCATGGTCGTCCGGAAGAACGCGGGCGAGGCGTCGTCGAACGTCGGGGAGTTCGTCAGGTTGACGACGACGTCCGCCCCGGCCAGCGCGTCGGCCAGGCCCTTCCCGCTGAGCAGGTCCAGCCCGGTGGACGGCGAGTGCGGGACGGCTTCGTGCCCGCCCGCGGCCAGGATCTTGACCACGCGGGAACCGATGAGGCCGGTCCCGCCGATGACGGCGATCTTCACTTCCGCGACCATCCCTTCGCGCCGAGTTCGTCCGCGGACACGAGGTCGACCATCGGCTTGCCCGGTTCGCAGAGCATGGTGACGGTGAACCGCACCGGGACGTCGTCGCGGTTGTTGCCGTCCTGGTAGTGGATGACGTCGCCACCCGGCTCCCAGAAGGCCTCCCCGGCGCGCACGACCCGCGGCGGCTCGCCTTCGAGCTCGAACACCATCTCGCCCTCCAGCACGTAGCCGAAGGCCGGACCGGGGTGGCGGTGCGGCGGGGTGCCGGGGTCGCCCGGCGGGTACTCGATGACGATGGTCATCGCGTGCGCCCCCTCGGGGACGAAAGGCGGTTTCGCCTCTTGGAGCACGGTCAATGACATGGAAGACCTCCTCGGCTGACGGGTACACCCGCTAGGACCGGACAGCCGCGCGGTTTGTGACTCGCGGGCTCCGCGAGGGTGGATCTCCGTCCTCGACGAACCCCAGCACCACGGCGGCGGCAACGGCCTGGGCCCGGTCGGCGGCCGCATCGTCACGGAAGTCACATCAGTCTCGCCGAACAGCACAACGAACAACGACACCGGAAAACGTCCGTCCCAGGCACGGAACTCGTCCACCGTCACTTCGACTTCGTCCGCGCTCAGCAGTCGGGCACCGGCTTCCTGGACCAGGGCGCGCGTCGCGCGTGCTCGAGAAACTCCTCCATGCGATCGCCGCCACGAACATCAATCACGGCTTGTCCGCGAGACGGAAACCGAACGGTAGAACGCCCGGTGGCGTTCCGCGGCCGCCGTCCACGTGTAGCGACGAGCCAAGGCCCTCCCCGGCTCCGGGTCCGGCCCCACCATGGCGGCCCGCAACTCACGAGCGAAGCCCGCCGGGTCGGACGCGAACCGAGCCGCGCCGTCGAAAACCTCGCGCAGTACCGGCAGGTCGCGAGTCACCACCGGCACCCCCGCCGCCAACGCCTCCATTGCCGCGAGGCCGAAACCCTCCTTGGTCGAGGGGAAGGCGAACGCCGCTGCCGACGCCATCAGCGACGGCAGCTCGTCGTGGGCGACCGGGCCCAGCACGTCCGGTGTGACCCCCAGCTCAGCCGCCCGCTTCTCCCACCTGGCCCGGTATTCGCGGTAGTCGAAGAGCGTCTCGCCCCCGGCGATGACCAGGCGGACGTCCGGGTCGGCGAGCAGTGCGTACGCCTCCAGCAGGTCCAGCGATCCCTTCCGCGGCTCGATCCCGCCCACCGCGAGCACGTACCGGCCGCGCGAAAGGGAACGGCGAGCCGTCGCGAAGCGGACGTAGTCGACGCCGTTGGGGATCACCGTCGCGTCGATGCCCCAGCCGGTGCGGACCTCGGCCGCGACCGCGGCCGACACGCAGATGTGGGCGTACGGGCGGACGATCGCGCGTTCGTGGCAGGCCGCGAGTTCCGGGGTGGTGAACGCGTCGAGGTGGTGGACCGTGCGGACGCAGCGGTCCACGGCGTTCGCGCTGATGCAGTCCTGCGCGTGCACGACGTCGTACGCCTCCGGCGTGAACGCCGACCGCAGCACCGCGATCGACCGCAGGATCCGCTCCCCGACCGACTCGCCGGGGGCGTCCGGGAAAGGCACGATCGAAAGCCGCACCCGCGGGTCGACCGGGCGGAAGAAGCCTTCGTCGCCGCCCCGGGCGAGCGTCCACACCGTGACGTCTTCGCCGAGGGCCGCCAGTGCCTCGGCCAGCGCGAGGGTGTGCACGACCCCGCCGCGGGGCTTGGTCGAGTAGCTCAGCAGGGCGATGCGCATCAAGCCTCCCGGTACACCGACGGTTTCCGTTCCCCCAGGTGGTGCAGCACGCGCCGCGCGTTGGCGATCTCCTGCCCGACGTCCAGCTCGGCGACCGCGATGCCGGCCTTCGACCAGGTGCGGGCGAGGATGTCGCCGCCGGGGCCGACGACCTTGGCCTGGCCGAGGAAGCGCATGCCGCCCATCGCGCCGGTCTGGTTCGACGACACGAGCACGACCTGGTTCTCCGCCGCGCGCGCCTGGTCGTAGAGGTCGAACAGCCGGGATTGGCGGTCCTGGGCCATCCGCGGCGCGCGGTTGGTGATGCTGGTCGGCCACGCGCTGAGGCAGGCGAGCACCTCGGCGCCGTCGACCGCCAGCGTGCGGGCCGATTCGGGGAACGTCTTGTCGTAGTCGATCAGCATGCCCAGCCGGCCGACCGGGGTGTCGAACGCCGCGAACTCCGCACCGGGCTCGTAGGCCACGCTCTCCCCCGGCGGCTGGTGGACCTTGCGGTGCCGGCCGAGCACGCCGTCCCCGGTGACGCACACCGCCGAGTTGTAGCGCCGCGGCCCGTCCGCCTCGCAGTAGCCGACGCAGACGACCATCTCGGCGGCCAGCGAACGGATCGCCTTCAGCTCAGCGCAGTCGGGGTCGAGCGCCGGGGGCAGGGCGTCCGGGTCGGGGTGGCGCAGGTCGGCGAGGTAGCCGCCGAGGGCCGCGTCCGGCAGCACCAGCAGCGCCACGCCGGACGAGCGCGCGTGGTCGATCAGCGTCGCGATGCGCTGGAGGTCGAAGTCGAGGTCGCGGCCGAAGTGCGCGGCGACGGCGGCGATGCGGATCTGCCCCATTCACGGGACACTAACCGGGTAGGCGTCGGGCCGTCTGTCCGCCAGGTGTCCCATCGACCGCCGGGCCGTGGCCAGCGCCGCCGCCACGTCGATTTCGGCGATCGCCAAGCCCTCGGCGACGCCGGTGTCGGCGAGGACCTCCCCGCCGGGGTCGACGACCTTCGCGCTCGCGACGAACCGGAGGTCGCCGAAGGTGCCCGACTGGTTGGCCGAGAGCCAGACGATCTGGTTTTCCAGCGCACGGGCCCGGTCGAAGAGGTCGAACCGGCGCTTCCAGCGGTCCTGCGCGAGGTCGGCCGCCGGCTGGGTGCGGCTGCCGGGCCAGGCCGACATGCAGACGACGATCTCGGCACCGTCGAGCGCGAGCGCCCGCGCGGACTCGGGGAACGCCTTGTCGTAGCAGATCAGCATGCCCAGCCGCCCGACCGGCGTGTCGAACGCGGTGAAGGCCCGCCCGGCGCCGTAACTCGCGTTCTCGGCCAGCGGCTGGTGCACCTTGCGGTGGTGGCCGAGGACGCCGTCCCCGGTGACGCAGACGGCGGAGTTGTAGCGGCGGCCGCCGTCGAGCTCGCAGTACCCGGCCGTGACCACGAGGTCGCCGGCCAACGCGGCCAGCCGCGCGACCTCGGGGCCGTCGGCGGCCAGCGCGGGCGGGCCTTCGGCGCCGCCGTCGAGGTTGGCGAGGTAACCGCCGAGCGCGGCCTCGGGCAGCGCCAGCAGCCGCACCCCCTCGGCCTTCGCCTCGCCGATCAGCTTCTCGATGCGCGCGAAGTCGCCGTCGAGGTCGCGGTCGAACGGCGCGGCCGCCGCGGCCATCCTGAGTGTCGTCATGAGTTCCCCAATCCGGTGACGCCGCCGTCGATGGCGGTCGTCGATTCGCCGTCGGGCCACCGCAGCGTGACGCCGGTGCCCGCGATCAGTTCGCCGCACTCCGCGGTGACCGCCGGGCCCGACGGCGCGGGCGCGCCCGCGGTGAGCACCGCGAACCCCGGGAAGCAGGTCAGCCAGTCCCCGGTGGACGAGTCCCGCGGCCGGGGCACGCGCTCGACGTCCAGCACCGCGCCGCAGCCGGACGCCTCGGCGAGCATGCCGAGCGTGCCGGCGATCCCGGCCATCGACACGTCCTTGGCGGCCGCCGGTCTCGCCGCCGCGACCGAGCCGAGCAGGGCGCGCAGCTCGGGCGTGCGCCGGGAGCTCGTCGAGTCCCACTGGCGCCCGGTGTAGCCGGGCCGCCAGCCACCGCCGAGGTCGGCGGTGAGCCAGACCCGCTGCCCGGGTTTCCCGCCACCGCCGGGGATCGGGTCCGCGGTGCGGCCGAGCGCGGTGACCGCCAGCGAAGCCGGCACGCCGAACTGCGTGTGCCCGCCGAGCACCGGCACGCCGTACGCCGTGCTCGCCTTCCGCAGTCCACTGAGGACCCGGGCGGCGAAGGACGCGTCACGGGCGCCGAGCGCGTCCAGGAGCCCGATCGGCGCGGCCCCCATCGCGGCCAGGTCGTTGAGGTTGACCAGCACCGAGCACCAGCCCGCCCATTCCGGATCGCGCTCGACCATGGACGGGACGATCGCGTCGCAGGCGGCGACGACGTCGGTACCGGGCAGCGGGACGCCGTCGTCGCCGACGAACCCCGGCACGCCGGTCAGGCCGTGCAGCAGCGGGCCGAGCGCGGCCTTCGTCGCACGGGCCAGCGCGGCGATCCGGCCGATCGGCCACCGCATGAGGACGTGGTCGTGGCCGGCGACGGTCACCGGCCGCACGCGCTGCCACCCGAGCCGGGTGAACAACCGTTCGGTGCGGGTCTGCACGGTCGCCTCGAACCGCAGCGCCCCTTCGGTTTCCGCACGGGCGCAGGCGGCTCGGACCAGGGCCGAGCCGACGCCGGACGGCGCTCCGGGTGCGACGACCAGGCGGCCACCCCACCACCAGCCGATGTCCGGGCCGTCGGTGGCCGGGCCGAGCCGGACCCCGCCGAGCACCTCCCCCGCGGTGTCCCGCGCGACCAGCACGACCGTGCGCGGGTCGACGTCGTGCTCGTCGAGGTCGTGCCCCTCGAACAGGCCCTGCCGCGCCACGAAAGCCTCGTGGCGCAACGCGCGGTAGGCCGTCCGTCCACTGTGGTCGGCCTCTTCGAGGTGGAACGCCGGGCGGGCGGCGACGCTGCGGACGTCGCCGAGCAGCGCGAGGATGTCGTGCTCCACCTCAGCCCCCCGCCGCGCTCAGCAGGCCGCAAGCACCGCACGCGGCACAGCCCGCCCCCTGGTCGGCCCCGGTCATCCCGGCGGCCCGCAGCAAGGCCGCGACCCGGCTCGTGATGTCCGCGACCAGCGACGGCGACGGCGCGGTGGCGCCGTCGCGGCGGGCGAGGGTGCCGAGCATCGGGCGCATCGGCACGACGAACGGGTACACCCCCGCGTCGATCAGCCGCCCGGCGCCCGCGACCAGTTCGTCCGGGTCCTCGCCGAGGCCGATCAGCAGGTACGTCGAAACGCGGTTGCGGCCGAACACCCGGACCGCTTCCGCCCACGCGGCTTCGTATTGCGCCAGCGGCACGGTCGACTTGCCCGGCATCCAGCGCCGCCGGACGTCGTCGTCGAGCGACTCGACGTGGATGCCGATCGACGTCGCCCCGGCGTCCCGCAGTTCGGTGAGCACGCCGAGGTCGCCCGGCGGCTCGATCTGCACCTGGATCGGCAGGCCCGGCACGGCGTCGAGCACCGCGCGGACGCACCGGACCAGGTGCCGGGCCCCCCGATCGGGTCCCGACGTCGTGCCGGTCGTCATCACCATCTGCCGGACGCCGTCGAGCCGCACGGCCGCCTCGGCGACTTCCGCGAGCTGCCGCGGCGTCTTGGCGGCCACGGTGGCCCCGGCCCGCAGCGACTCTTCGATGGTGCAGAACCGGCACCGCTGGTCTTCGGCGTACCGGACGCACGTCTGCACGACGGTCGTCGCGAGGACGTCCTTGCCGTGCAGCAGGGCGATCTTCCGGTACGGCACACCGTCCTCAGTGGACAAGTCGTAGAACCGCGGCCGCGCCACCGGCGTCACGCTCAGGCCGAGGTCGACGGTGCCCCGGTGGATCCGCCCGTCGCGGACCTCGTAGGGGCTTTCGGGGTTCAGCGGCAGCGTGGCGTTGGCACCGTCGACGACCAGGTGGCCGTCGTCGCTCGGCCCGGCGCCCTTGCTGCGTTGTACGGGTGCGTCCACGCGCACCCCGCGGACGGCGATGTCGGCGCGGGTGTCCAAATCCTCTTCGATGCCAACGCGCACGAGCCGCTCCCTAGAACATGTAGGTGGAGTTGATGATCGCGCCCTTGCGCGCGTAGTGGATCAACGCGTCCTGGACGTCCAGCGGGTGCGTCGGGATGACGCCCTCGATGAGGTCCTCCTCGCGGGCCCCGTGCAGCGACAGCCCGAACCGGCAGCAGTACGCCTTGCCACCTTCGGAGATGAACGTCTTCAGCTGGTCGTTGATGTTCAGCTCGCCCGGGAACGCGGCGTTGCCCGTGGTCGGGAAGCCGCGGGTGGCCAGGCAGTTCAGCGAACCCGGGCCGTAGAAGTAGATCGCGGCCTCGAAGCCCTTCCGCAGCGCGCGGGTCGCCTGCAGGATCGCCACGAAGCTCACCGACGACTCGTGCGCGATGCCGTGCACGAGCGTGAAGTAGCTCTGGCCGGGTTCGGCCTGGTAGTCCGGGAAGACCTTGGTCCCGCCGTACAGGTTGGAGCCCTGCGGCAGCGACGGGTGCGGGATCTCGTCGAGGCTGGTCTTCTCGGTCTCGGTCAGCTCTGCCATCGGTCTATTTCCCTTTCTTCGGTCCGTACAGCACGTCGAACGTGCCGCGGAAAACCAGGTCGGCGAGTTCGCCGTCGCCGGCCGCGGCGGCCAGCTTGGCGAGTTCGCCCTCGTGATCGCCCCACGGCTGGTCGGAGGCGAAGAGCACGCGGTCGTGGCCGAGGCCGCGGCGCGAGATCTCCTCGACGAGCCAGCGGGGCGTGAAGCCGATCGCCCACGACAGGTCGGTGTAGACCTGCTTGCCGTCGGCGATCCAGTCGAAGAAGCGGCCGCCGACGAGCTTGATGTGCCCGCTCATGCCGCCGCCGAAGTGGACGAGGTGCAGCTTGACGTCGCCGGCGTAGGCGTCGACGAGCTTGCCGACCTCGTCGATGTCCGACGCCGCCCCTGGCGAGGTGTGGACGTGCACGACGAGGTCGTGCGCCCGTGCGGTGGCGAAGATCTTGTCCAGCTGCGGTTTGCACGCCGGGTCGGAAGCCCTGCCGCCCAGAAGGAAGCTGAGTTTGAGCGCTCGCACGCCTTCCTCGACGGCCAGCTTCAAGGCGTCGTCGGTCCGGTCGGCCTCTTCAGGCCGCGGCGACACCCAGAGCGCGGCGCTGATCCGGTCGTCCTTCGCCGCCGCTTCGACGCAAAGCTCGTTGAAGGAGAAGGCGATCGCCGGATCGGGCACGCCGTAGTTCGGGATCACCAACGCGCGTTCGGTGCCCTCCCGGTCCAAATCGGACAGGAGCTCGCCGATCGTCGCGCGGCTGCCGATCGCCGGGGCGACCGGCGGGCCGCCGTAGAACGGGTACGCGGGCAGCACGCCCAGGTGCCGGTGGGCGTCGTTCGTCCACTTCATCAGGCCACCGTCCGCGGCGCGACCCAGTCGTCGTCGGCCGGGTAGGTGCTCACCGGCGTGCCGGAGAGCCACCGGACGTCGCCGCGGCCGCCGCCGGTGATCCGCCGGGCGAGGTACTCGGCGTCCGCGGCGACGCCGCAGAACCGGCCGGAACCCCAGGTGTGCTGCCACGGCAAGCCGAGGAAGTACAGCCCGGGGCAGCTCGTGACCCCGCGGTGGTGCGTCGGGTAGCCCTTGCCGTCGAACACCGGGACGTCGATCCAGCGGTGGTCGCGGCCGAAGCCGGTGCTCCACACGACGGCGGAAAGCGCTTCCGCGTCGAGGGCGCGAGGCCCGTCTTCCGGCTCCCACACCGGCTTGTACCGGTCTTCGCGAGGGGCCGCGATCCCGCGTTTCGCGATGAAGGCGTCGATCGAGTCCTTGATGCCCTCCGAAACGGCGTCGGCCGCGTCGAGGTTGCGGCGCAGGTCACCGGCGAACCGCAGCTGTCCACTTCGGACGCTTTCGAGCCGGCCGTAGAGCTGCATGCCCTGCGTGGCGAACGCGCGCAGGTCGATGTCGTGCCCGCCGTCGCGGCCGGTCACGTAGTGGTTGGCCCGGAACCGCACGGCGTCCGCGTCGGCGAACTCGTCGATCCCCCGTGCGTAGTAACCCATCTCGTCGAGCCAGGCGACGACGTCCCGGCCGCGGTAGCGCCGGGCCACCCGCGGTGCGGACCCGACGGCGAGGTGCACCCGCCGCCCGGCCAGGTGCAGGTCCTCGGCGATCTGGCAGCCGGACTGCCCGGTGCCGACGACGAGGACGTCCCCCTCGGGCAGCTGCGCGGGATTGCGGTACTCGGCCGAGTGCAGCTGCACGACGTGTTCGGGCAGCCGTTCGGCCAGCCGCGGCTTGAGCGGCACCTGGTACGGGCCGGTGGCCAGCACGACGTGGTCGGCGGTCAGCTCGCCGGCCGACGTCGTGAGCCGGAAGCCACCGCCGGGCACCTGCCGCAGCCGCGTCGCTTCGACGCCCTCGTGCAGCGGGACGTCGGAGTGCTTCACGTAGTTTTCGAGGTAGGCGACGATCTCGTCGCGGACCATGAACCCGTCCGGATCGTCACCCGGGTAGGGAAACCCGGGCAGCCGGCATTGCCAATTCGGCGTGACCAGGCAGAAACTGTCCCAGCGGCGGGTCCGCCATTCGTGTCCCGCGCGCTCGCGTTCGAGCACCAGGTGCCCGACTCCGGCGGCGCCCAGGCAGTGGGACATCGACAGTCCCGCCTGGCCGCCGCCGATCACGATCACCGGCCGGTGCAGGCCGTCGAGCTCGGAGTTCATGCCGATCAGTGCACCGGGCCACCATTTCCGGACGGTTTAATCCGGAACATCGGCGTGTTACCAGAACCGCGGCGAGTAACGCTTCTCGTTGCTTGCGCTTAACAGAACGCTCAGCCCGCGTGGGGCGCCGGGGCCGTCGCGGCCGGCTCCCGCAGGGTGGTGCGGAGGGCGAGGACGACCGCGCCGGTGACCGCCAGGTGCATCAGCATCAGCCCCACCACGTTGGCGGCGGTCGCGCCCGCCCCCAGCAGGAGCACGTCCGGGATCCACGTCAGGACGAGGACGAGGGGCACCACGACCCGCAGCACCCGCGGGTGGCGGCGGGCGATCAGGCCCCAGCCGGCGGCGCCGACGAGCACGCCGAGCACCGTCGCGGGCAGGTAGGCCGCGGGGTTGAGGCCCATCCCGATGCCGCCGTCGTCGAGGGCGGACGCCGCGAGCGCGACGACGGTGTTGACGGCGGCGGCCGCCACGACGGCGATCCCCAGGCGGAGAGCCGTGGCGGGGGACAGGGCGGCGGTGGTCGGCATCGCTCCTCCTTGGGTTGCGTGTTAAACCCAAGGTAGGTTGAGTTGCGTGTTAAAGTCAAGCGTGCACGAGCAGGAAGCAGTGGAGCCGTTCGACCGCCTCGGCGACGACGAGCGGCGCGCGTGGGTCAACGTGGCGAAGGTGCTGCTGACGCTGCCGGGAGCGCTGGAAAGCCAATTGCTGCGGGACGCCGACCTGACCCTGCTGGGCTACATGATCTTGGCGCGGCTTTCGGTGGTGCCGGGCGAAAGCCTGCGGATGAGCGAGATCGCGGAGATGGCCAACGGCTCGCTGCCGCGGATCTCCCACGCGGTGGCCCGGCTGGAAGACCGCGGGTGGGTGACCCGGAAGGTGTGCACCGGCCAGGGCCGCCGCTTCACGACGGCATCCCTGACCGACGCGGGCCGCGCCCACCTGGCGACGGCGTCCCCGGCGCACGTGGCGAACATCCGCCGCTTGGTGATCGAGCCACTGGGCATCGACTTGGCGCGGTTCGGGGACGCGGCCGAACGGATCGTCGAGACCCTGGGGCTGCCCACCGAGGTCTTCAAGCGCCCCAACGGCTGACCGTCACGAGGCGAAGTGCGGTTCCGCCGCGGCCAAGCGCGGCGCCGGGACACCCAGCCGGCGCGCTTCCGCCAGCGTGTCGCGGCAGACCTCGCGCGGCTCCTCGGCATCGGGGTCGGTGTGCGCCGCGATGCTCGCGCGCGCCAGGGGGACGTGGGCGGTCACCCAGGCGAGCACCGGCGCCGTCAGCCAGGTGGGTGCCCGGAACAGCAGCAAGGCGCCGCGGTGGTGGCGCAGGTCGAGACCGCGTGCCTCGAGGAGCGGCAGCAGCTCGCGAGCGGCCAGCAGGCCTTCGCGCAGGTCGCTCCTCGACCCGGCCAGCTGGGACAGGGTCCCGACCCGCAAGCCCTGCGAGAGCAGGCCGGCGTCCGACACGAAGTGGACCCACAGCCAGCCGCGGAAGTCGGGGCGTTCCTTGATCCGGAGCCCGGCCTCGCGGAACGCCTGGCGCACGGCCAGCTCCCGCTCGGCCGGGGGCCGGTCGAGGGTGCCGAAGAAGACCGACGGCAGCAGCACCCCGCGGAGTACGCCGTCGTCGCCGAAACCCCCACCCGCCTGAGGAAAGCCCCAGGCGACGCGGTCGACGGGGAGGGGGCCGATCGCGGCCAGCGGCTCGGTCCAGACGTTGCCGAAGACCAGCACCGTGGCCCGGCCGAGCCGCGGGGCCAGGAAGGCCGTCGCCTCCGGGAGGCGGTGGTGCGGCACGCTGAGCACGATCAGGTCGAAGCCGTGGTCCGGCTCCAGCGCCTCGCGGTAGCGCACGGGCCACTTCTCGGCGACGCGCTGCCCCCACACCCGGCGCCGCGTGTCGAACAGCTCGAGGTCCACCGCGTCCCCGTAGGTCGCCGCGCGGCCCGGCCGGACGTAGAACTCGACGTCGTGTCCCGCTTGCTGCAGGGCCCAGCCGTAGATCGTGGCGATCACGCCGCGGCCGAACATCAGGATCTTCAAGGAGCACCTCGTGGGGTACGATCGATCTGGAGATCATCTCCACTTCTCAAAATATGGAGGTCATCTCCATTTGTCAACGCGAGGATGCCCATGACCGCCGACAAGCCGCTGCGGGCCGACGCCCGGCGCAAGCGCGAGGCCCTGCTCGCCAAGGCGCGGGAGGTCTTCGACGCCGGCGAATTCTTCGACCTGCGCTTCGACGACTTCGCGAGCCTGGCCGGGGTGGGCACCGGCACGCTGTACCGCCACTTCCCCACCCGGGAGGCGCTGGCCGTCGCCGTCTACCACGGGGAAGTCGCCGCGCTGTGCGACCGGGCCCGCGAGCTGCAGGCCACGCTGCCCCCGGCGGAGGCGCTGGCGACCTTCCTGCGCGGCATGGTCGACCACATCGACGCCCACCAGGGCCTGGCCCGGACACTGGCGACGCTCATGGCCACCAGCTCGGAAACCCTCGCCGAAGGCGGTCAGGCGCTGGAACAGGCCGTCACCGACCTGGTCGCCGCCGCCGTGCGGGAGGGCACCGTCCGCGGTGACGCGAACGCCGGCGCCGTGATGATGGCGCTGCACGGCATCGGCGCGGCCCACGACCGCCCCGACTGGCGGTCGGAAGCCGACGGCGTCATCACCCTGGTGCTGGACGGGCTGCGCAGCGCGGACGGCTGACTCACCCGGCGATCGCGGCCAAGCAGTACTCCAGCAAACGCTCCGCCTCGCCCGCCTTGGGCCGGGTCCCCGGCACGACGTACCGAGGCCGTTCCCGCCGGTCGTGCCAGAACCGCCCTGGCTGCGGCCCCGGCTCGGTCGCGGCCAGCCACACCGCCGTGTCCGCGCCCTGTTCCGGCGTTCGCAGCGCGAGCCGGACGAGCTTGCGGAACGCGGGCAACGAGTCCGCCAAGCCCGGGGTGTCCGCCCAGCCGGGGTGCGTGCTGTGCACGGCGACACCGTCCGGGCGCCAGCGTTCGGCGAGCAGCGGGGTCAGTTCGACCTGCATCCGTTTCGTGCGCGCGTACGCCGTCGCTCCGCGGTAGCGGCCGGTGCGGTATTCCGGGTCGTCGACGGCGAGCGGCTGGGTGTACATGCCGCCGGAGGACACCAGGATCACCCGGCCGTCATCGGAGGCGCGCAGGGCCGGGAGCAGCGACTCGGTCAGCAGCAACGGCCCGAGCACGTGGGTCGCGAACGTGATCTCGTGGCCGTCCACGCTCTCGTCGCGCCGGGCCGGCAGCACACCGGCGTTGTGGACCAGGATGTCCACTCGCGACTCTCCCGCCGCGAACTCGCGCACCGACGCGAAGTCGGCGACGTCGCAGCGGGCCGTCCGGATCTTCGCTTCCGGTGCCGCCGCGCGGACGCGGGCGAGTGCCTGCTCCCCGCGTCCCCGGTCGCGCACCACCAGCACCACGTCGGCGCCCAGCCGGGCCAGCCCGGCCGCCGTGGCTTCGCCCAGGCCCGAGCTGGCGCCGGTCACCAGCGCGACGCGTCCGCGCAGGGCGCCGGGTGCCGGGTCGTCCGAGGGCCACGCGCGTCGCCGCAACGCGTACCCGAGCCGGGAGTAGCCCGGGAGCACGGTCCTATCGAGCACCGTGTCGAACAGCATGCGGTCCTCCGGTCGATTCGGCTTCGGGCGTGGCCCCGAGCAGGTGGGCGAGCGCGTCGCGGAGCCAGGGGTGGCGGAACTGGTGGCCGGCGTCGAGCAGCCGCTGGGGTTGCACCCGCTGGTCGGCGAACGCCAGTTCGCGCGCGCCGTCGGCGCCGAGCAGCAGGCGCGGGCCGAACGACGGCACCGCCAGCACCGCCGGTCGGTGCAGCACGCCGGCGAGGACGCGGGTGTAGTCGTTGTTGCGCACCGGTTGCGGGCTCACGGCGTTGACCACGCCGGCCAGCGCGCGGTCGGTGATCGCCCGCAGGTAGACGTCGGTGAGGTCGTCGATGCCGATCCACGGCATCCACTGCTTCCCGGTGCCGAGCGGGCCGCCCAGACCGGCGGCGAACAGGGGGTACTGCAGCCGCAGCACGCCGCCGCGGGGGCTCAGCACCAGCCCGGTGCGCACCCGGACCACGCGGATGCCCGCCGCGGCCGCGGGTTCGGTGGCCGCCTCCCACTCGCCGACGACATCGGCGAGGAACCCTTCTCCGCGCTCGGCCGACTCCGCGAGCACTTCGTCGCCCCGCTCGGATCCGTAGAAGCCGACGGCCGACGCCGAGACGAACACCCCGGGCCCGTCGGGCGTGCGGGCGGCCAGCTCGGCGAGCTTGCGGGTCGGCCCGATCCGGCTCTCCCGCACCGCACGCCGGTGCCGCTCGCCGAACCGGCCCGCGACCGAGGCCCCGGCCAGGTGCACCACGGCGTCGACGCCGTCGAGCAGGCGGTCGTCGGGTTCTTCGGGACGCCAGGTGCGTTCGTCCGGGGTGCGGGCGGCGCGCCGCACGAGGCGGATCACGCGGTGCCCGCCGGTGGTCAGCAACGCGGTGAGCGCCGTGCCGACCAGGCCGCTCGCTCCGGTCACGGCCACGGTCAGCGGCTCGTGCCAGTGCCGTCGCTGCGCGGCCAGGTCCTCGGCCAGCTGACGGTGACGGTAGGCGAACATCTTCCGCAGGAGCGCCGCCGGCACGGGGGTCTCGACGCGGTCGGTCACGACGGTGCGCCCAGGCCCGTCCGCCTCGAACCGGTGGGTGTGCCGCCACGGCACGACGGCCGAGAGCACCGGAGTGCTGAAGCGGTCGACGAAGTGGTGCGGCGGTTCGTAGCCCGCGGCTTCGTGCGCCGCGATCCACTTCAGCCCGCCGGGCAGGACCAGCTCGGCGGTGCCGTCGCGCAGCGAGCCGGCTTCGGAGCCGACCCGGACCGGCTGCCAAGGTGGCGTGAGGCGGGTGATCGCCCCGGGCAGGCCGTGCCAGGCGAACACCTCGTCCAGCGGGGCGGAGACGACGCCGGAGAACTCGATGACCACAGCTCCTCCGATGCAGAATCGACTCAGACTCGACCGAGACTAGCCGTTTCGCCACTTGTACGCCCCACGCTGCGATTCAGGTGCGATGCACAACCGCCCAGTAAAACCCGCACCCCGGCACCCGGACGCCGTCCGGGCCGAGCGGTTCCGCGCCCGGCGTCGCGTGCAAGAGGACCGGCCGGCCGAGACCGTCCGGCAGGGCGGCTTCGAAGACCACGGGATCCGGGCCGAAGTTGACCACCGCGAGCACCGGGTCCCCACCCGGGGCACCCCGCAGGTACGCCAGCAGCCGCCGGTCGCCGCTGTCGAGCACCGTCGCCGGCGCGCTCGACGCCAGTGACGGCGTCCGGGCGCGGACCGCCGCGAGGTCGCGCACCGCCGTGAACACCCGATGCTCCATTGTGGACTCCCGGGTCCGCCGGGCGGCCGCGGCCCAGTCCATCGGCGGCCGGTGGATCCAGCGGTTGTCCGGGCCGTTGCGGCCGGCGGGGTCGTTGCGCAGTGCGAGCTCGTCTCCCATGTACACCAACGGAATCCCGCCGAACGAGAAGACCACCGAGTACAGCGACTCCAGGCGGCGCAGCGCGAGTTCCAGCGCGGCCGCGTCCCCACCGGCCAGCGCCGCTTCGATCCCGCACAGCGACGCCGTCGTGCCGGAGATCGGCGACGCGCCGTCCCCCGCCCGCTGGAACACCTCGCCGCGGGCGAACGAGCCGGCGGTTCGTCCCGCGTAGAAGTCGCTCAGGAAGCGGCGGTGCGCCGGGCCGGACGTCCCGGCCGCGGCCGCGTCGGTGTCGTCGATCGCCCAGCCGATGTCGTCGTGGCACCGCAGGTAGGTCGCCCAGCACGTCCGCTCCGGTGCCGGACGGCGGCGCCGCAGTGCGTGGGCGGCCAGCCGCGCGTCCCCGGTCGCCGCCGCCGACCAGAGCGCCACCATCAGCTGGTTGTCGTACGCCACATCGCATTCGGGCCGGTAGGGGTCGTGGTCGCCGAGGTAGCCGCCGAGCAGGTCGGGCGGGACCATCGCCTCGGCCTTGAGCAGCAGGCCGGGCGCCGCGAGCCGGGTCAGCGCGCGGAACGCCTGGAGCACGAGGTGCGCCTCGGGCTGGTTCTGGCAGTCGGTGCCCAGCCGCTTGCCGAGGAACGGCACGGCGTCCAGGCGCAGCACGTCGACTCCGCGGTTGGCCAGGCGCAGCATCACGCCGAGCAGCGCGCGGAAAACCGCCGGGTTCGCGTGGTCGAGGTCCCACTGGTAGTCGTGGAACGTCGTCCAGACCCAGGCGCCGAGCTGGTCGTCGCGGGTGAAGTTGCCGGGTGCCAGGTCGGGGAAGATCTCCGGCAGGGTCCGTTCGTAGGCGTCGGGTAGCTCGCGGTCGGGGAAGGTCAGGTAGAACTCGCGGTGCGCCCGGGTCCACGGGTGTTCGCGCGCCGTGTGGTTGAGCACCATGTCGACGCACAGGACCATCCCGCGCCGGTGCAGTTCGGCGGCCAGGTCCACCAGGTCGCCCATCGTGCCCAGCCGCGGGTCGACGGCGTCGTAGTCGGCCACCGCGTAGCCGCCGTCGTTGTCGCCCTCGCGCGCCTTGAGCAGTGGCATCAGGTGCAGGTAGGTCACGCCGAGCTCGGCGAGGTGGTCCAGCTGCGCGCGGACGCCGCGCAGCGAGCCGGCGAACCGGTCGGCGTAGCAGACGTACCCGATCATCCCGGGGTCCTGGAACCAGCGCGGCTCCGCCTCGCGAGCCCGGTCGAGCCGTCGCAGTGGCTCCGCACGGACGGCCGCGTACTCCAGCGCGTCGCCGACCAGCGTCCACACCAGCTCGGAGTCGCCGTAGAGCGCACCGAGGGCACGCCGCGCGTCCGGGAGGATCCGCTCGAGCCGGGCGGTGAACGCCGCCCCGTCGACCGGACCGAGCTTCTCGACGGCGAGGGTCATCCCGCCACCAGTGCGTGGCCGGCCAGGCGCACCGGGATCGGGTCCACGACGTGGAAGTCCGGCAGCCGGAAGCCGAGGTAGGCCCAGGTCCCGTCACGCCGGCACACCAGTGGAGCCGCGAACAGCGCCGGCTCGGCGGTGAACGGGCGCGCTCGCGTCAGGTCCCAGGGCCCGGTGACCGACTCCCCCAGCACGGTCCACGTGCAGTAGTCCCCGCCGGCTCGCCGGGCCGCGCTCTGCTGCCGGGGGTGGCAGGTGAACGTCAGCAGCGGGCGGCCGTCGACCACGCGCACCTGCGGCACTTCGACCTCGCGGAACGCCGACGGCCCGGCGACCGGCGGGCCGAGCTCCCACTCGCGCAGGTCGTGGCTGCGGGCGTGCGCGAGGACCCCGCGGCCCGCTTTTTCCCGGGCGGTGACCAGCATGTGCCAGCCGTCGCCGCCGGGGTCGGCGAAGACGAACGGGTCCCGCCAGGTCTCGCTGGCCGGGCCCCGCCCGTCGAGCGTGCGGTACCACCGCGGGTCGGCTTCCAGGACCGGCGACTCACGCACCCGGTGCCAGGTGCGCAGGTCGGCCGACTCGACCAGCCCGATGCGCTGGTCGAACGTGCCGTGCCCGGCCGTCGACAGCGCGGTGTAGAACAGCCGCCAGACGCCGTCGTGGCCGAGGACGACCGAGCCGGTCCAGAGCGCCAGGTCGTCCCACCCGGTCGCCGCGGGTACCAGCGCGTCCGGCTGGATCGTCCACCGCGTCAGGTCCTCCGACGTCGCGTGGCCGATCGTGGCCGCTTCGTGGCGCCGGTCCGGGTCGCCGAGCGCGCGGGGTGCCTTGAGGAAGAACAGGTGGTACTCGCCGCCGGTGTCGGCGATCCAGCTGTCCCAGACCCAGTGGCCCGGCAGGCGCAGCACCGCGGTGCCTAGGGGGCCGGCTCGGGCTCGCCCGGCTTTTCGGCCGGCCGGACGACGAGGACGTCGCAGCCCGCGCGTTTGAGCACCTCGGCCGCGACCGTGCCGAGGAGCCGCTCGGCCACCGAACGTTCGTGCCGGGCGCCGATCACGATCAGCTCCGCGTCGCGTTCGGCGGCGACGTTCACCAGGGCCACGGCCGGGTCGCCGTCGACGAGCAGCGCCGCGGCGATCGTCGCGGCCTGCTCCTGGGCGATCGCCACCGCCTCGGCGATCGCCGCGCTCGCCGCGGAGCGGCCGAGCACCTGCCCGAGCCGGCTGTCGCCGCCGAGCGTGGCGATGTTCTTCGCCTCGGTCCGCCGGGACAGCTCGGCGAACGCGCAGACGATCACCAGGTCGGCGTCCTCGTGCTTGGCCAGCCAGGCCGCCCGGGCCACGGTCGGCCCGGCCAGCGCGGACCCGTCGGTGCCCACGACGATGGCGCGGTAGTCGGTCAGCACGCTCATGACGTCACCTCCCGGGGTTCGGGGCTTTTCGGCATGGCCAGGACGCTGTCGACGTCCCGGACGATCGGCGGCTCCTTGATCCACGCCATCGCGGCGGCGGCGCAGACGAGCAGGATGCCGGCGAACGTGATGGCGTTGTTCGGGTCGTCGCCGAGCACGGTGGAGTAGATGCCGCCGAAGGTGAGCGTCTGGATGAGCATCGGGACGACGATCATCATGTTGATGATGCCCATGTAGACGCCGTAGCGCGTGGACGGGATCATCCGCACCGCCATGATGTAGGGCACGCCCATGATCGACGCCCAGGCGATGCCGAGGCCGATGATCGGCACGAACAGCAGGTACTGGTTCGTCAGGTGCGGGAACACCAGGAGCCCGGCCGCGGCGCACACCAGGCACGCCATGTGGACGAACTTCGCGCCCCGCCGCCGTGCCAGCGCGACGAGGGAGAACGCGACGCTGAAGGTGACGATGTTGTACCAGCCGTTGATCAGCCCGGTCCAGCCGACGGCTTTCGCGAACTCGGGCGACGCGGTGTCTTCGGTGTGCCAGACGGACTTCGCCACCGACAGGCTCACGTACTGCCAGTAGCAGACCATGGCGTACCACTGGAAGAGGTAGACCAGCGCCAGCTTCCGCAGCTCGGGCGGCATCTCGACGATGGCGTCCCAGATCTCCCGCACCGCCGTGCCGAAACCGCCCTTCTTCTCGCGCAGCGCCGCGATTTCCGCTTCGGTCGGCGGGATCTCGGGGGTGCTGAGGACGGAGACGAGCACCGTCCCGATCGAACAGACCGCGCCGAGCATGAAGGATCCCAAGACCCAGTAGGGGATCCCGGCTTCGGTGCCGCCGGTGATGAACTTCTGGAACACGAACAGCGAGAGGTTGGCCAGGGTGATGCCGAAGCCGGTGAAGAAGCTCTGCGCCAGGAAACCCTTGGCCAGCTGCGACGGCGGGAGCTTGTCGGCGATGAACGCGCGGTAGGGCTCCATCGCCGTGTTGTTGCTGGCGTCGAGCAGCCACAGCAGCAGCACGGCCATCCAGATCGCGGCGGCGAACGGGAAGAGGAACAGGCAGACGCTGCAGCCGAGCGCGCCGATGAGGAAGAACGGCTTGCGGCGGCCCCAGCGGGGGCTCCACGTGCGGTCGGACAGCGCGCCGATCAGCGGCTGGATGAGCAGGCCGGTGATCGGGCCGGCCAGGTTGAGGATGGGCAGTTCGTCCGGGCTGGCGTGCAGGAACGCGAAGATCGGGTTCACCGCGGTCTGCTGCATGCCGAAGCTGTACTGGATGCCGAAGAACCCCAGGTTCATCAGCAGGATCTGCCGCATGTTCATGAGTGGCTTGCGTCGCACGGTCGTGACGTGCGCGGTGGTGGTCATGCCCGGCCGCCTTCCGCGAGGTAGTCCTGCAGCCGGGTCAGCTCGCGTTCCCAGCCCTGGCTGTGCTCGTAGGCCACGGTTTCGTCGTAGGGACCCTGGATGATCCGCACGAGCGTGCCGTCGCGACCGGTTTCGAGGAACTCGACGCGCAGCTCCAGCGGCAGGTCCGGGTCGATGCCGTCGTCGCCGGTGATGCGCTGGCGGGCGACGAAGACGTCCGGGTCGAAGAACTCGGTGAACACCGCGTCGGTGGTGACCCGTACCGCCGGGTCGTCGTCGCGGACCTTCACGTGGTGGTGCCGCCCGCCGAGGCGGAGGTCCGAGCTGACGGTCTCGCGTTCGACGTGCCAGCCGGGGCTGCCGCGCCAGGACGCCATCTCTTCGGGCGCGGTCCACGCCCGGAAGAGCACCGGGCGGGGGTTGTCGAACTTGCGTTCGATGACGAGAATGATGTTGGCGGTCACGGCCACCACCTCGATGGTTTATGCTTCTATCAGATGTGACCAGGGTCTCACTCCATCGGGCGAAGTCAAGGGGCCAAACGCGTGCGTGACCGCAGCCGGACGACCATCCACGACGTCGCGCGCGCGGCCGAGGTGTCGCACCAGACCGTCTCGAACGTCCTCAACGGCACCGGCCGGGTCGGCGCGCTCGCCCGCGCCCGGGTCACCGAGGCGATCGCGGCGCTCGGGTACCGGCCGCACGCCGGCGCGGCGAGCCTGCGCACGGGCCGCAGCCGCCGGCTCGCCCACCCCGTCGTCACCGGTGAACTGGGCCCGGCGAACACGATCATGCTGGAGTTCATCCAGGCACTGACGTCGGCGGCGGGCCGGCGCGGCAACCACCTGCTGCTCACCGACGGAGGTGCCGGCCTCGGCGACGTCGAGGACCTCGTGCGGTCCGGCGCGGTGGACGCGGTCGTGCTGGCCAACGTCCTCCCCCGTGACGAGCGGGTCGCCACCCTTGCGGCACAACGCATCCCGTTCGCCTGCTTCGGCCGCACCGCCGCGGACCAGCCGCAGAACTGGATCGACGTCGACAACCGCGCCGGCGTCCACGACGCCACCACGCACCTGCTCGGCCGGGGCCACGAGCGGATCACGTTCCTCGGCTACGTCCCCCAAGGCGGCTGGGACGACGAACGGGAGGCGGGCTACCGGGACGCGATGACCGCGGCCGGATTACCTGCCAGGGTGATGCACACCGAGCCGGGCGGCGCGATCGACTCGGTCCTGGCGGGACAGCGGCCGACCGCGATCGTCACCGGCAGCGACGTGCTCGCGGCCGCGCTCTACACGGCGGCCGCGCGACAGGGCCTGCGAGTCGGCCGCGACCTCGCCGTGACGGGGTTCGACGGCAGCGTGGTCGGCCGGGTGCTCGACCCCGCGCTGACAACCGTGGCGATCCCGGTGGACGCGATCGCCGACCGCCTCGTCGCGCGGGTGCTCGCCGAACTCGACGGGCCGACCGGAGCCCCCGGCGAACTGGTCCGCCCCGAACTGGTGCTCGGCGAAAGCGGCTGAGCAGGCTCCGCCGTCGCTACCGTGTGAGCATGGAAATGCTCGACACGGACCAGGTTCCGGCCGGGGACCGGTTCGCTTTCTGGCGCGAGATCAACGCAAGGCTGTGGGCGCCGTACGACGTCCAGTGCGATCGGGAACTGGCTCGCGACTTCCAGGCGCACGTCGGCGTCAGCGCGTTCGGCCCGGTGGAGGCCACCCTCATGACCAGCGTGCCGCACACGGTACGGCGGACCCCGAAGCTCATCCGCCAGTCGGATCCGGGAATGTTCAAGATCTCCTGCACCGTCCGCGGTACCGCCCGGGTCGCGCGGGACGACACGTATTCGGAGCTTCCGGCCGGAGACATGGCTTTTTACGACCCTTCGACGCCGTACGTGGCCGGACTCGCCCCGGATTCCCCCGCGCACCGGCTGTTGCTGCTGCGGTTTCCGCGTACTGCACTGCATTTACCGCAGCGGCAGCTGCGCGAACTGAACGGGGTCCGCATTCCCGGAAAGCGCGGGGTGGGCGCCCTGGCGTCGCAGTTCTTCCTGGGCCTCGCCGATCACCTGCACGAGCTCGAGCCGGCCGATACCGCCCGGCTGGCGACCGTCACGCTCGACGTCCTGACCGAGGCACTGGCCACCGCACTCGACGTCACCGACGCGCTGCCCGCCCACGTCCGGCGGCGGGCGCTGCGGGCTCGCGTCCACGCCTTCGTCCGGGCCCACCTCGGCGATCGGGACCTCACCCCGGCGATGATCGCGTCGGCGCACCACATCTCCGTGCGCTACCTGCACAAGCTCTTCGAGGAAGAGGAACTGACGGTCGCGGGATCCATCCGTGAACGCCGGCTCGAGCAGTGCCGGCGCGAACTGGCCGACCCGCTGCTCGCGACCCGGCCGGTGGCGGCCATCGCCGCCCGCTGGGGCTTCGGCGGCCCGACGCAGTTCGGTCAAGCGTTCCGGCGCCGCTACGGCGTCTCCCCGAGCCGGTTCCGCGGATCGAGCGCACCGGCATCCGAGTGCGCTGAAACCAGGGAACCGTGCGCTGACGATTGACGACCTGTCCCGTTTCGGCCGATACGTTCCTTCCTGTTCCAAAAACGGGAGGGAACTCGAATGGGGAAGAAACGAACGTTCACGACCTTGGCCGCCGCATCCGTCGCGGCCGCCTTCGCGGTCGCCCCGGCCGCGGCGGCCGACGGCACCCCGGAAATCCGGTCGGCGCAGAACTGCGCGTTCGGCGGCACCTGGGTGGTGACCGGGAACTGGGACGGTGTCGGGGGCGACGGGATCGGCATCGTCGTGGCCGCCGGCGGCGTCCTCAACTGGTACCTGCGCGACGCCCCCAACGGCGGCCAGGCCGACTACGTGTTCAGCTACGGCTTGAGCAGCGACCGGCCCGTCGTCGGCAACTGGGACGGGATCGGCGGCGACGGGCCGGGAATCGTCCGCCCGGTCAAGGTCAGCGAATCCTTTTCCGACTGGCAGTGGCACCTGCGCAACGCACCCACCGCCGGCGGCACCGCGAACTACGTGTTCACCTACGGCCGCGCCACTGTGGACGGTGCCATCGCCTACGTCCCGGTCACCGGAAATTGGGACGGCGTGGGCGGTGACGGCCCCGGCGTGGCGGGCGGCAACGCGAGCGGGTACAAGGCGTGGCACCTGCGCAACGGCCCGAGCGGCGGCAACCCCGACTACAGCTTCACCTACGGGCTTGCCACGGACCGGCCGTTGTCCGGCAACTGGGACGGCGCCGGCGGGGACAGCCCCGGCGTGCGCCGCACCACGAGCGACGGCCAGATCTGGTGGCACGAAAGGAACACCACCACGTCCGGCCCGGCCGACATCGTCTTCAACTACGGCACCTCGCAGGACTGCACCGTCGTCGGCAACTGGGACGGGATCGGCGGGGACGGCCCGGGCGTCGTCCGCGTGAATCCCCAGACCGGACGCCTGCAGTGGCACCTGCGCAACGCCAACAACCCGGGCCCGGCCGAGGCCGTCTTCGACTACTCCTGAGCGGACGCGCCCAGTAGCTCGTCCGCCGGCGGGATCGGATGGCGGGACCACGTCTCCACCCGGGTGAAGGTCGCGCCGCCCAGCCGGCCGACCGGGTGGTAGACGTCCTGGTCGAGGCGGCCGTCGGTGCGCAGGAGGGCATCGTCGACCGCCACGCCGAGCACCTCGCCGAACACCAGGTTCGAGCCGCGGAACGCGCGGATCTCGACCAGCTCGCATTCGAGGCTGGGGCCGCCGCCCGCGGGGTGCGGGGCGGCGATCCGCAGGCCGGGCTCCCAGGCGAGCCCGACCTGCGCGGCCTCGTCGACGTCGGCGGCGACCGCGGCCGCGGTCGCCGCCACCAGCTCCTCCTGGCCGGCCACGGCGATCGTGATGGCGAACTGGCTCGTCTCCTCGATGTTGGCGAGGGTGTCGGTGCGGCCTGTCACCGAGAACACCACCGTCGGCGGGTCCATCACGAGCGGGGCGAAGTAGCTGAACGGCGCGAGGTTCGGCCGGCCCGCCGCGTCCACCGTGCTCACCCAGGCGATCGGCCGCGGCACGACGGCGTTCTTCACCATCCACACGAACGACTCGCGGTCGGCGTCGGTGCTGCTGCTGTACAAGTCCGTCACTCCCTCGGTGAGATCTGCTCCTGCGCGCAGGTTAGTTCCCGGGCTGACCCGACTGAGCGGTGTGGCGGAGGCCGTCCATCAGGAGGTTCAGCAGCCGCCGGGCCTTGGCTTCCTGCTTGGGCCGGGGCGCGACCGTGAAGATGCCGATGAGGGAGGCGGCGACGTCTTCGGCGGTGACGTCGGCACGGAGGTCCCCCGCGGCACCGCCGGCGTCGAGGATCATGGTGATGGCACCCAGCAGCTCCGCCCGGGTCCGCGCGTGGGCGAGCTCGCCGGACTCGATCATCGCGAGCAGGGTGGCGAGCATGCCGTTCTTGGCCGCGATCCAGTCCCCGAACAAGTCCATCCACCGCCGCATCGCGGCGGCCGGTGGCAGCTCGTCGAGCAGCTCGCGGGCGCCGGTTGTCAGCCGCGCGACCTGGTCGTGGTAGATCGCGTCGACCAGGGATTCGCGGGTCGGGAAGTGCCGGTAGAGGGTGGCGATGCCGACCCCGGCTTCCCGGGCGATCGCCCGCATCGACGGCTCGGCGTCGGCCGAGATCACCAGCCGGGTGGCCACCGCGAGCAGCTGGTCGCGGTTGCGGGTGGCGTCCGCGCGGGGTGCACGCGTCTCTGCCTCAGCCAAAACGGAACACGCTCCGGTTGTGTCAGGGTTCGAGTAAGCGGAGCATAGTCCGTTTAGACGTCAAGGAGACCCGCACACATGCAGCAACACCGGAGCCGGGCGGTCCGGCTCGCCGCGTTCGGCGGCCCCGAAGTGCTCGACGTCCAGGAGGTGGCCGCTCCGCAAGCCGGTCCAGGACAGCTTCGCGTGCGGGTCACCGCGGCCGGCCTGAACCCGATGGACTGGATCATGACCGCCGACGCGGACACCGCCACCCGGTTCGGCTTGAGCCTGCCGGCCGGTTTCGGAACCGACTACGCGGGCGTGGTCGACCAGGTCGGCGCGGAGGTGACCGGCTTCGCACCTGGCGACCGGGTGTTCGGGAGCGCCCTGTCCCGCGCGGTCGCCGACTTCGTGGTGATCGACGCGGCCGGCGAGCTCGCGGCGAACGAGGCCCACCCCACCCCCGACGGCGTCGACCACCACACCGCGGCCACCCTCGCGATCGCCGGCCGAACGGCATCCGCGGCCCTCGCCGTCCTCGACCCCGGCCCGGCCGACACCGTGCTGATCGGCGGCGCGGCCGGCGGGGTCGGGGTGTTCGCCGTCCAGCTGGCCCGCCTCACCGGAGCGCGCGTACTCGGCACGGGATCGCCGAGCTCGGCCGGCTTCCTGCGCGAGCTCGGCGCCGAGCCGGTCACCTACGGCGACGGCCTGGCAGACCGGGTCCGTTCCCTCGCACCCGGCGGCATCACCGCCGCCGCCGACCTGCACGGAACGGAGACCGTGCAGGTCGCGCGAGAACTCGGCCTCCCGGACACCCGCATCTGCACCATCGCCACGAAGATCGACGACGTACCGGCGGCCAACGGCGCGAACGCCGCTCCGGGCGCGTTGGAGAGGATCGCCGCCTTGGTCGCGAAGGGCCGGCTTCGGGTCCCGATCGCGGCGAGCTTCCCGATCGAGCAGATCCGCCAAGCGGTCGAGCTGCAAGCCGGCCGCCACGTACACGGCAAGGTCGTCATCGACCTCTCCCCGACGGCGGACGGCGACGCATAACACCAATGCCAAAGGAACGGCACGATCAGGTCACCTCTGCGGGTGATTGCGTAACGGCACCTCGGCGCCGCCCTACTTCTTGGGCGAGTGGGGAGGTGCGCGATGAGCACCCGAATCGACGAAGCCGATGCCGCCTTGTGCCGCTTCGACGGCGCCGCCGCATTGGCCGCGTACGAGGAAGTACTCGGAGAAGACGCGACTGACGACCGCGCGTCGGCGGGACGTGTTCGCGCATTGTGGCTGCTTCGGCGCTGGGACGACGCGCGTACTCGGCTTGCGGAGCTCGATGATCGAACCGGCTCCGTCCACGTGGCGCTCGCGCGCGGCCTCGTCGCACTCGGGCAGCCGGACGACCCGTCCTACCTCTCCGTCGACTGTGGATCCGCCGAGCGGCACGACGAAGCGGCGATCACCGCCTTCGAAAGCGCGGCGCGGCTGGACGAATCGTCGGTCGAAGCCGTGGCGGGCCTCGCGGCGGCGTACCGGATGTCGGGAAAGCTCCGGAAAGCCGAAGAGATCTTGCAGAACGCGCGGCCGAGGTTGCGTTCAGCGGCGCCGGCGTTGGCGGAAATGGCGATGTGCAAGCTGGAAGAGGACGATCTGCCCGAGGCGGAAAAATACGTTTCGCTGGCCATCGAGGACGATGCCGGCTACCTGCAGGCGGAGCTGCTCCAGCTGGAGCTGCTCCGCCGTACCGACTACGGCAGCGCGAAATTGGTCGCCAGGGCAGAAGATCTGGTGAAGCGGCAGCAGCCCGGCCCGACCGCTGTGGTCCTCGAACTCCACGGCTGGGCGTTGCTGGACCGGGCGGACGTGACCGGCGACTCGGCTTTGCGCGACCAGGCGCTGGAGCAGTTCGTCCGAGCCGAAGAGGCCGGTCCGGCCCTGCCCGGGGTGATCAACGGGAAGATCCTGATCCACCTGGGCAACGGCAAGTTCGACGAGGCCTTCGGAGTGGTGGACAAGGCGATCGACCACGAATCGACCAGTCCGCAGCTGTACCGCAGCCGCGCCGAGATCATGGCGGCCGCCGGCGAACTGCCGCGGGCCCGGCTCGACACTTATCACCAGGTGCTGGAGCTGGATCCGCGTGACCTCGGCGCCCGGATCGCGAAGGTCCGCGCCCTGATCAGTCTGCGGCGGATCCCCGAGGCGGCGGAAATCGTCGAGGTGCTGCGCGAGGAGCTACCCGGTAACTGTCGCGTGGCCGAGGCGGCGATGTGGCTCCGGGAACCCGCGCAGATGCCTGAGCCCCGCGCGCTCGAGCTGAAGATCGACCGGCCGTGGGAGACCGAAAAGGACGATCCGGGGCAGTTGCTGGATCTGCTCACGAACGAAGTGAGCGAGAAACTCGGGCTGACCCGGCCGGTCGCGAACCGGCTGCGAGCGCTGGTCGTGCGGGACCGCAAAGCCCTGCTCCAACGCGCGTTCGAAGAGGAACAGACGTACCTGCAAGCCAGAGCCTGGTTCCTCCGCCAATCGGAACGCGCGCGGAAGTGGGCCGCATTGCGCCTGCTCGGCCACGCGCTGTTCGAGTCGGCTTTCGTGCTCGGAACTCTCGCACTCGCCGCGGTCGTGTGGCTGGTCACCGGACAGGGCGAGCCGTTCACCGGCCCGCAGCTGGCCTTGACGGCCGCCTTCCCGTTCCTGTTCTTCGCGATCGCGGCCTTCGACCGGAGGTACAAGCTTCCCGTCGACCTCGGCCTCACCCTGGCGATCTTCGGTGGTGCCGCGGTGCTGACCGCGTCGATCTGGCTGAACGTCCGGTGGTTCGGTGCCGGTCCCGGAACCGCGGTCGGCATTGCCGTAGCGGGCGCCGTCATCAGTACGGTCCTGGGTGGTGCGCTGCTCCGCGACCAGCTCGCGAAGCCGAGCGCGCTCGATCCGCAGGACAAGTTCGACGAATGGCTGGGAAGTCTTTACGGCAACGGGCTGCTGCCCTTGGCGATCGGGGCGAAGGCCAGTCTCGAGCGTGTCTACGGCACGTACCTCCCCATCCTGGACGGCACGTATTCGGACGCGACGGTGGAGATCGACACCCCCGCTTCGGACGACTTGCGGCGGCTGCTCAGGCAGCGCAGCAAAGGGAGTTTCGCGCTCGCCGGCCCCCGTGGGGTGGGCAAGTCGACTCTGCTGGACCGGTGGTGCGCCGGGCAGTTCCTGCGTGACGTCGAATCGGCGCAGCGGGTGCGGCACGACCTGACGATCAAGGTGGACGCTCCGGTCGGCTACCAATCGAAGGACTTCCTCATCCACTTGTTCGGCAAGCTGTGCGACGAGGTCGAGAACTACGTGCGCACCTTGGAGGGCGTGAACCGGCCGGGTGAGCCGGCACCGCGACGGCTGCTCCGGCTGACGACTTCCCCGCCTGCCGAGCAGAGTGGCATCCGGCCTGCGGACGTGGCCGCCCAGGCCAGGGAAGAGCGGGAAAAGCTCCGCTTCCTGCAGAGCCGCACCAAGGAGGGTGAGTTCTCGCTGGGCTTCGCGCCGGTCAAGGGAACGAGCGTCGGGTACAAGACGAAGGGCACCCTCCGGCGGGACGACGTGCCGCTCAACCACCCCGAACTGGTCGGGCGGTTCCGCGACTTCCTCGGCCAGACCGCGAAACTCGTCGCGCAGCTCGACTGCAAGGTGCTCATCGGCATCGACGAGCTGGACCGGATCAGCGACGGTGAAGGCGCGCAACGGTTCCTGAACGAGCTGAAGGCGGTGTTCAACGTCCGCAACTGCTACTTCCTGGTGTCGGTCTCCGAAGACGCGCTCGCGGAGTTCGAGCTCGCGGCGATGGGCATGCGGACCGTCTTCGACAGCGCCTTCGACACCATCGTCCGGGTCGACTACTTCTCGTTCGAGCAGGCCAGGTCGCTGCTCAACATGCGCATCCGCGACCTGCCCGAGCAGTTCGCCGCGCTGGCGTACGTGTTCTCCGGCGGCCTCGCCCGGGAACTGGCCAGAACGGCGGAGACGATCGCCGGCGACTGCGCGTCCGAGGATCAGCTGGCCGTCGTGGCGCAGCACCTCGTGCAGCGCCAGCTCGACCGCACCACCCGCGCCGCGATGGACCGCGTCAGCCGGTCACCCGACCGCCGCGCCGGCGCGGCCCTCATCCCGGTGCTCGACGAGCGGCCGGTCTGCCGGCTGACCAGCCAGGTGCTGCGCGACTACGCCGCGAAGATCGCCGATATCGGACAGGAGAAGGCCGAGCCCGAGGGTCTCGCCAGTGTTCGGCTCGACGTCGTCGCGATGGTCGAGTACCTCGCCGTGCTGCTCGACATCTTCGACGGACGGCTTCTCGAGGACCGCATGGCCGCCGGGCTGGCAGGAGGGCTGGGCGCCTTCGAGAACCTCGCCCGGGTCCGCCGCTACCTCGGCGCGAATTCGTCCGGGGCACGCGAACTCTTGCGGGGGTTCTGCGGAGCATGGGAGATCGCCGGGGCCGCGCCCACACCGAAGTCGCGCCCCTGCGTACTGCCGCCGCGGCGCAACGGGCACGCGCGCGGTATGACACGCCTGGGCCTGCACCACCTGAACGGCGCCGGCCGGTAACGGGTCTCCGCCACGCGGCCCCTCCCCTCGGGCAACCCGCGGCCATCCGCCGAACGCCTCCGCTGTGGAGCACGCGGCCTTCGCCGGAGTCACCAGTGCCTCCGCGAGCGGAGCGCAACTCCTGCAGCTCGGGGATCTGCGGCGCCAGCAGCGTGGCCACCGCTCGGCAGCTCGCCCAGGGGGGTGGCGGCGGAATTCCCCGCACTCTTCCGGTGCTACCTGCGGCCGGAGCGGGCTGGGTATCGTCGCAGCGAAGGAGCGCCCCGTTACGGAGGTAGTGCCATGCGCAAGGTTCCGGCTCTGGTTTCGACGATCGTGCTGACGGCGGGGATGGGGCTGCTGACCGCCGGGCCGGCCGCGGCGCTCGGGGGCGAAACCTACGGGTGCCAGATCTCGCCCGGGCCCGTCGGGTCCTACAACGGGAACTGCCGCAACAGCGCGAAGTACCACGGCCCCTACTCGGCCGGGTTCGCCGTCGGCGGGGCGCCCGCCGGGACGACCTTCACCTGGCACGTTCCCGCCGGGTACCAGACCGCGCCCGGGCTCTGCACCACCACCGCCGGTTGCCGGGTCGACGGGCTGACCGGTGACGACGAGGTGACCGTCTCGGTCACGCTCACCCAGGGCGGCGCCACGGAAACGCTTTCCGCCACCGCGTTCATCCTCGCCGTCTGCGGAAACGTCTACTGCTGACCGAGCGGGGTGTGGTCGTGAAGCTCCGCCTCGCCATCGTTTTCGCGCTCCTCGCCGCGCTATTCGCGCCGGCCGCCGAAGCCGGGCAGACCACGTTGCGCGCGGCCGATCCCAGCGTGCTCCGGATCGGCTCCACGTACGTCGCCGTCCAGTCGTCCGGTGGCGGGATCGTCGTGCGGCAGGCCGCGTCCACCGACGGCTTGGCGGGCGCACCCGCCAAGCGGATCTGGTCCGACAGCCGCGGTCTCGGCGAGGTGTGGGCCCCGGAGATCGTCACCGACGGCGGCCGGTTCTACGTCTACTTCTCCGCCGGAACCGGTGCGGCGCACCGGATGTACGTGATCAGCTCCGCCACTGCCGACAGCGGCTACACGGCAGAGACCCAGCTCGCCCTGCCCGACGGCAAGTGGGCCATCGACGGCACCCTGTTCACCTTCGGCGGGCAACGCTGGTTCGTCTGGTCGGGCTGGGCCGGGGACACCAACGTCGAGCAGAACCTCTACATCGCCCGGATGAGCAGCCCGACCACGCCGACCGGCGCGCGGTACGTCATTTCGCAGCCGCGGGAAAGCTGGGAGCGGGTCGTCGGGAACCCGTACATCAACGAAGCACCCGAAGCGATCAAGGACCCCAACGGGCAGCTGCACATCGTCTATTCGGCCAACGGCAGCTGGAGCGACCAGTACTGCCTCGCCGAACTGCGCCTGCGCGCCGGCGGCGACCCGACGTACGTGTGGGACTGGTACAAGTCGAACGGCTGCCTGTTCGGCTCGAACCGCACCACGATGATGGCCGGCTGGGACCCGACGCTCTCCGTGAACGGACCCGGGCACAACAGTTTCGTCCTGCTGAACGGCGACATCGCGACCAGCCCGCCCGCCGGGCCGAAGTTCCCGCTGATGTTCCACGCCGTCGCCAAGGGCACGCCGTATTCGTGGGCCAACCGGTACTGGTACACGGGAACGGTCTGCTGGTGGGGCTCGACAACGTACCGGCGGGCCAACGTCCCCGGCGCGAACACCGACACCGGGTTCAGCCTCAAGTTCTTCGAATGACTTGCCTGTGAAGTGCCAGATCAACTACCCGTTCGCCGAAGTCGCCGCCGTGGTTGCAATGCGTAACCGTGCCGGGCAGCGGCTGATGCGGGTGAGGCCATCTTGGTGAAGCCGACACCGCGCGGCTCGCCGGGTGTAGCAGCGGCAGCAGCTGCCGCGACTGCAGTACATGCCCCCTGAGCACACCACCCCATCAGGTACACCCGCCGACGCCACCGCAATAGGTCAGCTGTTCACATCGGCGGACGGATAAGGTGTCGCTCGAAGTGCTGAAATCGGCAATATCCGGCCAACCGCAGCCTGGACGTGATAGCGAGTTCAGGCAACCCTGCCGCCGGTGGGCGAGCCATTCAGCAGTTCGATGCACAGGACCATGCTCAAGCTTATGCACGTGCACCCGATCGTGGAATGTGAGGCCTTCACCAACCACCATGCGTCGAACCCTCGCTCTGACGTGTGCCGCGGGTGAAACCAGTAGAGGTACTCCCCCAGTTGACCGGACGCGCAGCGTGATCGATGGCGAACAGTACAAACCACCGCGATTTGCCGCGTACACCAAACCCCAGCCGGAAATCCGCAGAACAAACAAGCTGCCTGGCTCACATCCTTCGCCCGGAGGGGGCGGTCCCGTCGCTGCAAATTCGATCAAGCCTAGAGGGCGACTTCCGGAGCAGGGTATGGTGAGAAGCTGCAAATCGTGGCATAGCGTGGAGTCACTCGGCGGGGAGCGAGCGAATGAGCGCTGAGATGGAGCCGGCAGGCACCATGGTCCCTATCAACTCTCGCACCATGCGAGGCAAGCGGCGCCCGGCGCGGTCTTGCACGCTCGACAGCACCCCCAACCAGCTACCACCACGACCTCATGCTTTCGTGAACCGGTCGACGGAGCTGTCCGTCATCTCGGACAAGGTCCGGACCACCAGGGATAGTCGCGCCAGGGTCATCGTGCTGAGCGGATTGGGCGGCGTCGGCAAGACGGCCGCAGTGCTGGAGTGGGCTCATCGCCACATCGAACGCTTCACAGAGGGGCAGCTGTACGTCGACCTCGCCGACTACCGACGCCCTGGCGGCGTTGAGCTGGCCGAAGTCCTGGGCGGCTTCTTGAGGGCGCTCGGCGTCGGCGAAGCCTATGTGCCTTCATCCTTTCCCGAACGCGCGGCCCTCTTCAGGTCGCGCACCCTCGCCCAACGACTCCTGGTGGTGCTGGAAAACGCCGATCAGGCCGCACAGGTCAGGCCGCTGATCCCAGGGTCCGCCGACAGCGTCGTGCTGGTGACGAGCCGGCGGAGATTGGGTGGGCTGATCACAGAAGGCGCCGAATTCGTCGACGTGGCACCGTTGAACGTATCCGACAGCAAGCTCCTGATTACTCGGATGCTCCCGGAGACGCACACCCGAAACCAGGATGCTGTAAGCGACCTCGCCGAGCTGTGCGGCGGCTTCCCGCTCGCGCTGTGTATCGCCGGAGCGCAGCTGGCCGTGCACAAACAGTGGTCCATACCACGGCTGGTTCGCTACCTGACCGGAGACCGGCAGCGGCTCGACAGATTGTCCTTCGACGGCGAGGACGGAGTCCGATCGATGTTCGACGCCGCATATTGCACACTACCCGTGACTGCACAACGGATGTACCGGTTGCTGGGCCTCCATCCCAGCAACCGTTTCTCCCTCGAAGCCGCTTCTGCAACAGTCGGAATCACCGTGGCCGATGCGGACGAGGTGCTCGACGCTCTCCTCACAGCCAACTTGCTGGAGGAGTTGGGCGACGACTACTACCAGTTCCACGATCTGGTTCGGATCCACGCCCGAGCAATGGCCGAGCAGGATGAATCCGTCGATGCGCGCAATTCGGCGCGACTGAGGATGGCGGAGTGGTACGCAACAGCCGCAGCAGTGGCGGATCGGGCCGTCATGGGCAATGGCCGCTGGCGGCTCGGGAGTCACACACCGCGCGCATCCGATCCGGTTTTCGACAAGCAATCGGCGATGGCCTGGTTCCTGGGCGAGCAAGCAAACCTGCTGGGGGCCGTGCACGAGGCCTGGCGTCAGGAAAGTTTCACGACAGTGTGGTCGTTGTGCGAGTCGCTGTGGGCGTACTACTACAACATGAAGGTGTACTCGGACTGGATCGAGACGCACCAGCTCGGCACACTGGCGGCACACCGCTGCGAGAACGGCCCAGCCGAAGCACGGATCCGGAACCAACTGGCACGGGCGTACATCGAGCTTCGCGACTTCCAGTCGGCGGATGAACAGTTGACTGCGGCAGTCTCCGTTGCCGATGAAGACATCCGATCGCTCGCGGTTGTACACGAGTCACGCGGGCTGCTGTTCGGCGCTTTGCAACGGTTCGCGGAGTCGGAAGAAAGCCTGCGCCGGGCACGCGAGCTGAACGTGCAGCTGGGTAGCGAACGCGGTGTCGTCATTCAGACCTACCAGCTGGGCGACATGCTGGTCCGAGCAGGACGGACCGCCGACGGACTGCGGACGCTGACCGAAGCGATGACCGACGCCGAGCGCATCAAGGACGACATGTGCGCAGCAAAGGTCCGGATAGCTCTCGGAAGCGCCTACGAACACCTCTGTCGCTTCAAGGACGCACGCATGGTCCTCGTTCCGGCAGTGCGGTCCACCCGGCAAAGCAAACTACCGGTCAAGGAAGCGCAAGCACTGGAGATCCTTGTGAGGATCGCCAGACAGGAAGGCGACCGGGCGTTGTTGCTCGACTCCGCTCGCCGACTGGTCGAACTGTACGAAACGACCGGTAGCCCATTGGTCAACGTCGCGAGGAGCCTGCTTGAGGGTGAGTCGCCATGATCCGTCAGGAGCACTTCGTGGCGCCGCTGTACGAGAACTCCTCAAGCAGCCCCGGCCGTGAGCTGTACTCGACGCGTCCCGGCGACTCCAGCGTATCGCCGCTCATGTACATCTCGTGCAACACGACAGCCGCGGCGAAAGCGTCGACCGCGTCGGTTTCGACACGCAAGCCGTCACACCACTGCACTACGCAACCATCCGCATGACGGTAGGCGGCCACGCCGATGTTCCTCGCTTCGGAGTGGACCAGGTGCCCAGCGTCGTCACCCACCGTGGGCTTCAGCACTTCGACGAGCCACTCTTCCCCCTCCGGTTTCTCACATGGTTGGGTCCGCACGAGGTATTCACTGTTCTCGCGAGTCCGCTGGTCGACTTCGGTGTCGTCGGAAACCTGCGAAAGAGGGTCCAAATCGGGGAACTGTTCACGCGCGATCAGCGGATATCGTTCGATGTGCACCGTGCCCGTATCACTGTCCATCGTCACCGAGACTTGCCAGGACGTCACCCGACGACCTGGCTCGGGCTCGGGATCGCTCACCGCGGTCATCCGCGGCGGAACGGAAAAGTCTTCGAGTCCGGCGAGCTTCCGAGCAACAGCGCGGGTCTCGGCCCAAGATTCGCCCTGTAACGCGAAGATCGTGTCCGCGATCTCCTTCGCTGAAAGTCGTCGCGGCGCCTTCAGGTGATCCTCGATCTGCGCCCGGAGGTCACCGCGGGCGTCAAGACGAGTAGCCTCCGCACAGAGCATGGCGAGCGGGGAACCCGGGACGAGCTCCGGCCGCCCGTCGGCGGCCAGCAAGAACCGGCAGCCGATGGCGGCCGCGTACATGGAAAGCGACGAATGATCACCGAGGACGATGTCGGCGGCGATCAACCCCGCCGCCCAAGGTGTGCGAGGCGGAATCACGACCAGGCCTGCGTCGAGTTCGTTGCGCAGCTCCGACCGGATCTGCGCAACCGAACGACCGGCCCAAATGTTCGGGTGCATGATCAACAGAATCCGGTACTCGTCCGCCGGCAACTGGGCGAGCAGGCGCATCGGCAAGTTCGCCTCGCACCCCACAGTGCCGTGCTTCCCCCACGTCGAGATGACCACCACGAGCTTCTGCTCCGGTCCCACCCCGAAGCGGTCCCGATACTCGGGCCGCCGCCGCTTCGACGCACAGATCTGGTCGTACACCGGGTCACCGATGACCACAGCCCGGTCGACCGCATCCGGACAGCTCTCTCCCACGCGCTCGATCTGCTCGGGATGGGAGCAACCGAGTGCCGCCGGAATCACCGTCCCGGAGTCGGCCTTCAATTGGCTGTCGACGGTTCCCGTCGCGAAGTCGGCCGAGCCGGTCGATTCGGGAACGATGCGGTTGTAGCCGGCACCGTGCGGCAGGCAGAAAACCGGCCCTCGGAACTCGTCGAGCGCCGGAGTCGCGTGCGCGGCCAAGACCACGTCGAACCGGGTACTCGTCGCTTCTGCCCAGCTCAGCAGCTTGTAGCCATGCTCGACGATCGATGCTCCCAGGCCGTCGGCGAACGCGGACCCGGACTCGACGACGAACTTGACGTCGGGTGGATCCGGGTGGAGGGCCTCGAGGATCACCCGCATCCGGTCGAACTCGGTGTGTGTCCGGACGACCACGACAGCCGAAAAGCTCGACTCCAGCGTGTGCCGATCAGGGCCGCGACCTTGCCGACCACCCACTCGTCTTGCCCCGATCGTGCGATTCCGTCTCGCCAGTTGCTACTGCCGGTAGCAGATGGTAGTACTTAAGATCTACGTCAGACTGCCACCTGGCAGTTGTACCACTGGCGGAGCGCTCATGGGCGTAAAGCTAACAGGCTGCCTCCGCCTCCCACCAGTAGAAGACGGGGTTGCTCATGCTCGGGGGTCGGAACCCGGTAGCCGAACGACGACGACTGCTGGCGGAACTACGCAGGCTACGGAGCGCGGCCGGACTGACCCAGAAGGATGTGTCGACCCGCCTCGAATGGTCCTTGTCCAAAGTGATCCGCATCGAGGGTGGGGCGGTCGGCATCTCGATCACCGACCTCGGCGCGCTCTTGCGGCTCTACGGGGTGGCCGACCAGGCAGTCGTCGACTCGTTGTCCGCCGCGGCGAGGGCCTCCCGCGAGAAGGCATGGTGGGACGACTACCGTCCGCACGTTAGCCCGGAATTGATCGACTTCATCGCGGTCGAGGCATCGGCCACCTCCATGTCGGAGTACCAGGCGTTTGTCGTACCCGGGATCCTTCAGACCACCGAGTACATCCGGGCCCTCGGCAGGGCGTTCCACTCGACCAACGAGGCGATCGAACACTCCGTCGTCATGCGCACCCAGAGACGGCAGCTGCTCACGGAAGAGCAACCCTTGATCGCCCGCTTCATCCTCGACGAGGCATCGATCAGCCGGATGGTCGGGTCAGCCGACACCATGCGTGAGCAACTTGACTTCCTGCTCGAGCTGAACGAGCTCCCGAACGTATCCGTTCAGGTAGCCACCTTCGATCGTGGCGTTACCGACGGCATGCAGTCGTCCTTCACTCTCTTCGAGCTACCCGACCAGAGCCCCGTGGCCTACCTGGACCAGCCGGGCTACCTGGTCCTGGCAAGAACGGACCCCAATGAGGTCGGCCGCTACCTGGACGCCTTCGACGTGCTCACCGGCCCGGCGTACTCCTCACCCACGGAAGACCTCGGCCCGACAATTGAACGAATACGCGAACGTTGGTGACCGAATAGCGCAGATGCGCCGACAGCTCATCGGTTCGGCCCAATCAGTGGATTAACGAAGCAAATCCCTCGCGCAACGGGAGTAGTATGTGACGCTTCCGAAGCACGTCCATCGGCCGAGACGATCTCGCGGCCGATCATGGGTCGGGAGGGCCTGATGACCGGACGAAGCAACTCCATCAACGTCGAGGCCGAACAGCTGGGCCTCGTCTGGCATCGCAGTTCCCGGTGCAGCCCGACACACGACCCGAAGTGCGTCGAAGTGGCGTTCGACGGTGAGATAGTCCGCATCCGCGACTCTAAAACACCGCACTCGGGCGAGCTGCATCTCAATCACCAGAGCTGGACCGCGTTCGTTCGACACCTCGACCCTTCGACGTGAGTTTCACACGCCAATAGCCGTTGTCCAGAAATTGGCAAGTTGGCGCAGAACTGTCCAGTTCATCCAGAACCCGACGGCACATGCGAACGCACGGGCAGAGACGGTTGCGGAGTGAATTTGTGTCGACCGGCGGGCGATCGCTTCCGCCGGCCGATCGCCGCGGATTTCGCTCGGCCAGAATCGGTCAAGGAGCCGCCGGGAGGATCCGGCCGCGGACCTCGCCGAAGGCGATGCGGCCGCCGCTCGCGCCCGGGGCCGTTGCCGTGATCACCACTTCGTCGCCGTCCAGGAGGAACGAGCGCTGCTCGCCCTTGACCGTCAATGGTTCGGCGCCGCCCCAGCTCAGCTCCAGGAACGCGCCGCGCTGGTGCTTCTCCGGGCCGGAAATCGTGCCCGAGCCGTACAGGTCGCCGGTGCGGGACGAGGCGCCGTTCACCGTCAGGTGGGCCAGCATCTGGGCCGGTGACCAGTACATCTCGCGGTAGGGCGGGCGGCTGACCTCCTCGCCGTTCCACTCGACGACCAGCTCGACGTCGAGGCCCCACGGGCGGCTTTCGCGCAGGTACGGCAGCGGCTCCGGGTCCTGGCCGGGCAGCGGGACGCGCGCGGCTTCCAGCGCCAGGAGCGGGACCACCCACGCCGAGATCGACGTCGCGAAGCTCTTGCCGAGGTTCGGGCCCAGCGGGACGTACTCCCAGGCCTGGATGTCGCGGGCGGACCAGTCGTTGAGCAGCACCGCGCCGAACACGTGCCGGGCGAAGTCGTCGGGGCGGATCGGGGTGTTCAGCGGGGTGCCGGTGCCGACCACGAAACCCAGCTCCGCCTCGATGTCCAGCCGCGTGCTCGGGCCGAAGACCGGCGCCGGGTCGGCCTTGCGCTGGCCGCTGGGGCGGACGATGTCGGTGCCCGAGACCAGCACCGTGCCGGCGCGGCCGTGGTACCCGACCGGGAGGTGCTTCCAGTTGGGCAGCAACGGTTCCGCGTCCGGCCGGAACAGCCGGCCGACGTTCGACGCGTGGTGTTCCGACGCGTAGAAGTCGACGTAGTCGGCGACCTCGATCGGCAGGTGCAGCGTGACGTCGGCGAGCGCGTGGACGGCGTCGTCCGGGACCTCGCCGGTCACCAGCGCAGCCACCTGCGAACGGACCGCCACCCAGCGGTCGTATCCCTGCGCCATGAACGGGTTCAGCGTCGGCGCGGCGAACACGTCGTCGCCCAGCGCGCGGGCCAGGTCCAGCACGGAGTCGCCGACGCGGACGCCGACGCGCGGGGTGCCGCCGCCGGTGGAAAACACGCCGTAGGGCAGGTTGTCGGTCCCGAACGGGGAGTCCGCCGGGATCGTGATCGTGGTCATGCCTCTCCTCGGGGCAGCAGGCCGAGCTCGGCCAGTTCGGTCAGGGGGTCGGTGATGCTGCAGGTGCCGAACGACGTGAACCGCGCGCGGACGCCGGCGTCCAGCTCACGCACGAGCGCGGCGACCGCCGGGCCGTCGCGTTCGGCGAGGAGGGCTTCCACGCGGTCCGGGTCTGCGGCCGCGAGCAGCAGGTTGAGGAAGCCGTGCTGGTCGAACCCGGTGTCCGGGTCGACGTTGCGCAGCGCGTGGTGCAGACCGGCCGTCGCCTTGAACGGGACGCCGGCTTCGACGGCGGCCCGGATCGCGCCCGCCAGTTCGACGTCGCCGGGGTACAGCTCGGCGCGGACGCCACCGGTCCGGAACTTCGCCCGGTGCCCCGTGCCCGCGAGCGCCCGCAGCAGCGGCCCGCGCCGGTCGTCGCGCGGGATCTCGACGTACACCGGCGCGGTCGCGGCGGACACCGCGGCGAGCACCTCGTCGGGGCCCATGCCGTCCGGCACCGCGATCTCGAGCGCCTGCAGCTCGACGGGCAACCCGGGAACGGCGGCCAGCACGCCGGGCAGCTGCGCGGGACCACCGGGCAGCGTCACCGCGAGCGGCAACGGCGTCTCGCGAGTGCCGAGCACGCCGCCCAGCTCGCCGAGCGCCGGGGCGGCGACCACCAGCGGGCCGACCAGATCGGCGTACCAGGACGCCGAATACCCGTCGTGCGCGACGACGGCGTCCGGCAGCGGGGCCAGGCCGGGCGGGAACACCGCGGCGTCGTCGCACAAGCCGGTGAACAGCGCGGGGATCATGCTGGTCGCCTCCTCGGCCGATTCAGTTCACGTATTTACTAACTGCGGCTGCGCGTGTCGAACCCTGCGCGGCTGGTGATCAGCTTGCCCAGCAGCATCACGAGGATGCGCTGCTCGGTCTCGGTGAGCGCGTCCGTCCAGCCGAACTCGCGCTCGTTGTGCTCCTGGAACACCGAAACCATCTCGTCGTGCCCGGCCTCGGTGAGCGAGAGCCGGACGGACCGGCCGTCGTGCTCGTCCGGCGTGCGGTCGAGCAGGCCGTCCGCGACCAGTACCTTGGCCAGGTTCGACACGGCCGCCCGGCTCATCCCGGCCAGCCGGGCGGCGCTCTTGGGCTCCATCGGACCGGCCAGCCAGACCACGAAGAGCAGCCGGAAGGCCGACCACGACCGCCCGCGCGGCCGGTGCACGGCGGCTTCGAGGTCGTAGGTGACCAGGTCGGAGGCGCGGTTGAGGGTCAGCAGCACCTCGGTGGCGAGCTGGTGCCGGAAGCCGTACTCCTCGGCGAGCCGCCGGTTCGCCAACGCCACGAAGGACCAGAAGTCCAGCTCGGCGGCGGTCACGTCCTGCACGGGCGCAGCCTAACGCGGGCCCGGCAGGTAGTCAAAGTTGAAACTATCCCCAGGGCAGGACCGTCGGCTCGGGCCAGCGCTCACGCCAGCGGGCGACCTTCTCGGCGTAGACCGCTTCCGGCGCGAGCACCCGGTTCGGGCGGACCACGAGGTCCAGCACCCGCCGGGACGTGCGGGCGTTCCACACGGTCTGCGCCAGGCAGCCGGCGGTGACGTACCACTGCGGCACGGCGACGTCCAGCACCTCCATCAGCTACCCGGCCGCGCTTTCCCTGATGTAGCCCGGCAACCCGGCCCACCACGTCGCCGCCGTGCGGATGCGGGGCGGGAGGTCGGGGCGCGTGACCACTTCGCCGAGGAGGGCGCGGCGGTCGCTGATGCCCATGCAGTACACCAGCCGGTCGAGCACCGACGTCGACCGCGCGGTGTCGTCGTGGCGGGCGTTCTCGGCGTGCCGCGCGAAGGCCCGGCGGTAGAAGTCGTCGGGGCTGGCGCCGCCCACGTGGCCCAGCGCGTACGCGGCGGAATCGCACACCGCGGTGCCGAGCTGTTCGGAGAGGACCATCGCCTCGATGAGCCGTCTTTCCCCGGTGCCGCCGAGGATGCGCAGCGCGTCGAGCAGCCGCTGGACCCCGTCGGCGCGGCCGCGCCGACGCAGGGTGCCGGCCAGTTCGCGGGCCAGCGCGTGCGCCAGCGGGGCGCGGTAGGGCGTCGCGTAGAGCAGGAACATCGTGCAGAGCCGCACGTCGAACACGGGGTCGTGCAGCATTTCGTCGATGAACACGGCGAGCAGCGGATCCGGCGGCGGCTCCTCGATCCCTTCCAGGGCCTCGGCGGCAAGCCGTTCCGAAACCGGAGCCGCGGCCGGCCACAGCGCGGCCATCGCCGCGGCCCACACCCGGCTCGGGACCTTCGCCTGCAGCTCACGGGGCAGCAACTGCAGCAACCGGGCCGCCAGCGGCGTGCGCTCCCCGCCGCCGGAGGCCACGAGCGCGCACAGGATCGGCAGCAGCGAAGCCGTTTGCCGGTCGTCGAAGTGGCCGAACCGCAGTTTCTTGACGCTGGTCAGCAGGGCGCCGTAGAACGTCCGGTCGGTCAGCGGGTCGGTGAGGTGCCGGACGACCGACGAACTCGCGTCGGGGTGCGCGCTCGCGCTGAACACGCCGAGGGTGCCGATCAGGCTCTGCGCGGAGGTGTCCGCCGCCGCGGCGGCGGCCGTGGCCATCGCCGCCCGCTGGCCGACCGGGTGCACGATGAGCCGGTGGAAGGCCTCGGCCCGGCGCATCCACGAAACGCCGTCCGCGATGCACATTTCGGTGAGCAGGCGTTCCGAGAGCCGCAGCCACGTCGACGCGGGACTCAGGACCAGCTGCGGCCGGCAGGCCAGGAGCTCGGTCAGGCGATCCCATTCCTCGCTGCCGAGCACGGCGTCGGTGACGGCCAGGTCGATCAGCTCGTCGAGCGGCGCGCCCGGGTTCGGCCGCCGGTGCCGGGCCCACGGCGGGACGGTTTGCGTCGGCGGCGTGAGGTAGCGCGCGACGGTGTCGTTGACCGCGACGAGCAGGCCGGGCCGCAGGTCGAGCATCCGTTCGTAGCGCCGCACCGCCGCGCCGGGCACCGTGGTGACGCGGTTTTCCCAGCGGGACAGGGTGCTGACGGACACCGAGGGGGTCACGCCGTCGGCGTCGAAATCGGCGGCGAAGGCCGCGAGCTTGCGGTAGCGCGACCGGCCGCCGAGCACGCGGTTCGTCCGCAGCAGCCAGCCCACCCGCCGTCCCGCGTTCACCCGTTGCATCGCACGCCCTCCCGCACCCAAGCGAACAACGAGCCGCCGCCCGGGGCCAGCGGCGTTGCAGAATTGCCTCGAACGGGCCCGCCGCCTCCGCTGAACGCGCCGGGCCGGTTCGGCCGGGCACCCCTGTCAAGGGGCGTTGCCGAAGACTTTTTCACTGCGACGCCGCGCTTCCATCCCGCCGCTCCTCCCTACCGTCGACGCACGGCGGGAAGGAGGTGGCCATGGAAACGCACCGCTGAGGTCCGTCCAGGTCGTGGGCACGGTTGCGCATGGGTGCATGGAAGCGTCCACTCGGCCCTTCACCCCCTACGCGGAAGGGACCACCCATGTCGGTCACCGACGAGCTGCTCGCCAACAACGCCGAGTACGCCGCGCGCTTCACCGGGCCGCTGCCGCTGCCGCCCGCCAAGCACGTCGCCGTGCTCGCCTGCATGGACGCCCGCATCAACGTCTACGGCGTGCTCGGCCTGCAGGAAGGCGAAGCCCACGTCATCCGCAACGCCGGCGGCGTCGTCACCGAAGACGAAATCCGCTCCCTCGCCATCAGCCAGCGGCTGCTCGGCACCGAAGAGATCATCCTCATCCACCACACCGACTGCGGCATGCTCACCTTCACCGACGACGACTTCAAGAAGTCCATCCAGCAGGACGTCGGCGTCAAGCCCGCCTGGGCCGCCGAAGCGTTCTCCGACCTCGACGAAGACGTCCGCCAGTCGATCGCCCGGATCAAGAACAGCCCGTTCGTCCCCAAGAAGGACTCCGTGCGCGGGTTCGTCTTCGACGTCGCCACCGGGAAGCTGAACGAAGTCGCCTGACCCGGCGTTTATTCCCGGCGCACCCGGCTCGTCCCAGCCATTGGCCACTCCGGCCCGTCCCGCGGGAAGCGGCGCAGACTGCGGGTACGGGCCGAGAGAAGGGACGCCGGGATGACAGGACCACGGATCGCCGTCGCGCTGGATGGAGCCGGGTGGCACCCGGCCGCCTGGCGGGAGCCGGGGGCGCGGCCCGGCGAGCTGCTCACCGCGGGGTACTGGACCGACGTCGTCCGCGAGGCCGAGGCGGGCAAGCTGGACTTCGTCACGCTCGAAGACTCGCTGGCCCTGCAGACCGTCAACTACCTCGACCGGCCGGGCGAGCGGGACGGCATCGTCCAGGGGCGGCTCGACGCGGTGCTGATCGCCGCCCGCGTCGCGCCGCTGACCTCGCACATCGGGCTGGTGCCGACGGCGGTCGTCACCCACACCGAGCCGTTCCACCTGTCCAAGGCGATCGCCACGCTCGACTACGTCAGCACCGGCCGCGCGGGGGTCCGCGTGCAGGTCGCCGGGCGTGCCGAGGACAACCGGCACTTCGGGCGCCGCGAGTTCGGCGAGTTCCGGCTCGAGGACTCCGCCGAGCCGGGCCGGCCGAGCCCGCTGCGCGACCTGTTCGACGAGGCCGCGGACTACGTCGAGGTGCTGCGCCGGCTGTGGGACAGCTGGGAGGACGACGCCGAAATCCGCGACGTCGCGACCGGCCGGTTCGTCGACCGCGAGAAGCTGCACTACATCGACTTCGAGGGACGCTGGTTCTCCGTCAAGGGCCCGTCGATCACGCCGCGGCCGCCGCAGGGCCAGCCGCCGGTCACCGCGCTGGCCCACGCCGCGGTCCCCTACCGGCTCGCCGCCCGCTCGGCCGACGTCGTCTACGTGACGCCGTCCGACCGCGCGCAGGCCGCGTCGATCGTCGCCGAAGTGCGTGACGAGCAGGAACTGGCCGGCCGCGGCGCCGAGACGCTGCACGTGTTCGGCGACGTCGTCGTGTTCCTCGGCGAGACCGAGCAGGCGGCCGCGGACCGCAAGGCGCGGCTCGACGAGCTGTCCGGCGAGGAGTACTCCTCCGACGCGCACGTGTTCACCGGCACCCCGGCCGGGCTCGCCGACCTGCTGCTCGACTGGCAGGGCGCCGGGCTGTCCGGCTTCCGGCTGCGGCCGGGCGCGGTACCGCACGACCTGACCGCCATCACCCGGGGACTGGTGCCCGAACTGCGGGGCCGCGGGGCCTTCCGCACCGAGTACGAGGCGAGCACCCTGCGCGGGCTGCTCGGCCTCGCCCGCCCGGCCAACCGCTACGCCGCCGTCTGAGGAGGACCGAGATGACCCGCAAGCAGATCCACCTCGCGGCGCACTTCCCCGGCGTCAACAACACGACCGTGTGGAGCGACCCCGCCGCGGGCAGCCACATCGAATTCAGCTCGTTCGTCAAGCTCGCGCAGACGGCCGAGCGCGCGAAGTTCGACTTCTTCTTCCTGGCCGAGGGCCTGCGGCTGCGCGAGCAGAACGGGGAGATCTACGACCTCGACGTCGTCGGCCGCCCCGACACGTTCACCGTGCTGTCCGCGCTGGCGGCGGTCACCGAACGGCTCGGGCTGGCGGGCACGATCAACTCGACGTTCAACGAGCCGTTCGAGGTGGCGCGCCAGTTCGCGTCGCTGGACCACCTCTCGGCCGGGCGCGCGGCGTGGAACGTCGTGACGTCGTGGGACGCCTTCACCGGCGAGAACTTCCGCCGCGGCGGGTTCCTCCCGCAGGACCAGCGCTACGAGCGCGCGGAGACGTTCCTGCGCACGGCGTGGGAGCTGTTCGACTCCTGGCACGGCGACGAGATCGCCGCCGACGCCGGCTCGGGCGTGTTCCTGCGCGATTCTTCGGCGGGCGCGTTCGCCCACCACGACGCGCACTTCGACATCGAAGGCCGGTTCCCGGTCCCGCGCAGCCCCCAGGGCCGCCCGGTGATCATCCAGGCCGGCGATTCGGAGGAGGGCCGCGAGTTCGCGGCGTCGACCGCCGACGCGATCTTCAGCCGGTACGGGACGCTCGAAGCGGGGCAGGCGTTCTACTCCGACGTCAAGGGCAGGCTGACGAAGTACGGCCGGACCCCGGAGCAGCTGGTGATCCTGCCCGCGGCGACGTTCGTCCTCGGCGACACCGACGCCGACGCCCACGAGCGCGCCCACGTCATCCGGCGGCAGCAGGTCAGCGGGCAGACCGCGATCAAGTTCCTCGAGCAGCTGTGGAACACCGACCTCAGCGCCTACGACCCCGACGGCCCGCTGCCCGCGACCGACCCGGTCCTGGGCGACCACACGATCGCCCGCGGCCGCGCGAGCGTCCGGATGTACCGCGACCCGCTGGCGACGGCGAAGGAGTGGCGGCAGCTGGCGGAGGCGAAGAACCTGTCGATCCGCGAGCTGATGATCGAGGTCACCGCGCGGCAGACGTTCATCGGTTCGGCCACGACGGTCGCCGACGCGATCGACGAGCTGGTGCAGGCCGACGCGAGCGACGGGTTCATCCTGGTCCCGCACGTGACCCCGGGCGGCCTGGACGAGTTCGCCGACACGGTGGTGCCGCTACTGCAGGAGCGCGGCTCGTTCCGCTCGGAGTACACCGGGACGACCCTGCGCGACCACCTGGGACTGTCCTGACGCCGGGGGTGCTTCGGCGACCACGGGCCAGCGTTTCGCGGGCGCGACCGGCCGGTCGTCGGTGCGGCAGCCGGCGAGCGCCACGAGGGTGGTGAGCGCGAGCGCGACGGCTAGGCGGATCGTCCTGGTCACGTCCCACGCTCCTTTTGGCGGACGGCGTACCAGGACCCTAACCACAACCACGAACCCCACCCACATGCTGAGAACCGCGCGCTAGTGGTCGTGAGTGATAAGGCGGGTTCTAACCCGACTTAGCACTCACGACCGCCACGCGCGGGAAGCAAGTTGTTTCACCAGCCGGGCGCCCTACCGCCGCACCCCGCTTCACCTCGACAATCTGTTCGCATGAAGATCCTGCCGGAACGACGACCCGCCGATGTGCTCCACGTCGGGATCCGGATCGACCTCGTCAGCCGGGCCGATGATGCCGCTGTGGTCGCGGCCCGGCTGGCCAGTGCGCTCGACGGTGTCGCGAGCGTCGACGTGGTCAGCGCCCGGCGGCACCTGCGGGCGGTTCCCGATCCCGTGCTGCGCATCGAAACCGGCTCGAGACGGGCGATCCTGCTGGGGCGCCCGCTCGAGCTGACCCGCCTCGAGTTCGACCTGCTGCACTACCTGCGCGCGCACCCGGACCGCGTCTTCACCCGCGGCGCCCTGAAATCGGCCTTGTGGCCGCGGCAGGACGGCAACGACCGCACCGTCGACGTGCACGTCCGGAAGCTGCGGGCGAAGCTCGAGCCGCACCTCGATCCGATCACCACCGTGCGCGGGGTCGGTTACCGCTTCGAGAGCTCGGCTCCGGTCACCCTGGATTGACGCTCGGGTGCGGCGGCTGGTTGTACGCGGTGTTCTGCCACGCCACCGCTTCCCGGTACTGCCGGTCCTGCATCAGCGACACGCGCGAGATGTTCGTCGGGTCGGTCGTCGAGTAGATGCGCAGCGCCCGGTTGTCCGACGTCGCCCAGACGACCTCCTCGCGCCAGTCGCCGAACAGGTCCGCCTGCAGCGCCGGGGTGTTCTTCGTGCCGTTGTTCGCGTGCACGCCGGACGCCGTCAGCAGGCGGGTGTCCGCGCTGGTCCCGTACTTGTCGATGTGCGTGCCGTCCAGCAGTTCGCGCTGGGCGTCGCCGTCCCACCAGACGACGAAGTTGGCCGACGACGGCTTGCGTCCGATGTTCTGGCCGCTCGTGTTCAGCAGCCCCGCCACGCCGGACGACCAGGACTCGGCGCCCGGGCTGCCCGCCCAGATGTCGGCCGAAACCCCGCGCCCGTTGTCGCAGCCGCACGCGACCTGCCACAGGACCTGCCCGGTGCGGGCGTCGGCCATCCAGGCGCCCGGCTTCGACGTGTCTTCGTCCACTTTGAACTCTTCCAGGCCTGCCCGGCCCGGGATCAGGTCGCCGACGTGCATGGCGTCGCCGTGGCCGAGCCGGGTGTTCCACAGTGGACTGCCGGTGTCGTCGATCGCCATCGCACCGAAGACGATCTCGTCGCGGCCGTCGGCGTCGACGTCGGCGGTCGCCAGCTGGTGGTTTCCCTGGCCGGTGTACTGCGAGCCGGCCGTGTTCGAGTCGAACTTCCAGCGCTCGGTCAGCGCGCCGCCGCGGAAGTCCCAGGCCGCGATCACCGTGCGCGTGTAGTAGCCGCGGCTCATGATCAGGCTCGGGCGCGAGCCGTCCAGGTACGCCGTGCCCGCCAGGAAGCGGTCGACGCGGTTGCCGTAGCTGTCACCCCACGAGGACACCGTGCCGCGCGGTGGGTCGTAGTTCACCGTGGCCGCGATCGCGCCGGTCTGTCCAGTGAAGACGGTCAGGAACTCCGGGCCGGACAGCACGTACCCGCTGGAATTGCGGTAGTCCGCGGTGGAGCTGCCGATGACCTGGCCGGTGCCCGACCGCGTGCCGTCCGCCGTCTTCATCGCGACCTCGGCCTTGCCGTCGCCGTCGTAGTCGAAGACCTGGAACTGCGTGTAGTGCGCGCCCGCCCGGATGTTGCGGCCCAGGTCGATCCGCCACAGCCGCGTCCCGTCCAGCCGGTAGGCGTCGACGTAGACGTTGCCGGTGTAGCCGGACTGCGAATTGTCCTTGGCGTTGCCGGGATCCCACTTCACCACGAGTTCGTACTGCCCGTCACCGTCCAGATCGCCGACGCTGGCGTCGTTGGCGCTGTAGGTGTAGCTCTCCCCCGACGGCGTCGTGCCACCGGCCGGGACCTGGATCGGCACGTCCCGGGTGCTCGCCGCCGCCGTGCTGTCGAGCGCCAGCGACTCTTCCGCCGCGAACGCCGACGCACGTTCGACGCCGTCGACCACCGCGTGCACGGTGTAGTTCGCCCCCGCGGGCGCGCCGGCGTCCAGGAAACCGGTCGGCCCGCCGGCGGCGGTCGTGGTCACCCGGGTGCCGTCGCGGTAGACGGCGAACGTCACCCCGGCCGGGTCGGCGGCGAGCAACCGCCAGCCGACCCGGTTGCCCGCCGCGGTGTGGACGCTGACCACCCCGCGGTTCAGCTTGTCGACCTGCGGCGCGGTGGCCGCCATCACCGGGGCCGGCACGAGCCCGGCCGCCAGCACCCCGGTGGCCAGCAGCCTGCCGAGCACGAAAGTACGCTTGGACATCGCCGTTCTCCGTCCGAAGTAGACTCGATCAGCCGGTCGCGCAGGTGCTTCCGTTCAAGGCGAAGGACGCCGGCGCCGGGTTGGTCCCGCTGTAAGTGCCGTTGAAGCCGATGCCGGTCGAGGCGTTCGGCGCCAGTGTCCCGTTCCAGGACAGGTTCGTCGCGGTCACCGCGCCACCGGCGGACTGGGTGAACGTCGCGCCCCAGCCGGGCAGCGTCACCTTCTGGCCCGCGGTGTAGGTGAAGGCCAGCGTCCAGCCGGTGACCGTGCTCGTGCCCGTGTTGGTGATGGTCACCGAAGCCGTGAACCCGTTGCCGCCACCCCAGCCCGGCGCCGAATAGGCGACCTTGCACGCACCGGTGCCGCCGCCCGCGCTCGTCGTCGCCATCGCGATCCCGGACGCGGCCGAGGTGTTGCCCGCGGCGTCCTTGGCCCGCACCTGGTAGCGGTACGTGCTCGAAGCGGCCAGGCCGCTGTCGGTGAACGTCGTCGCCACGGTCGAGCCGACCACGGCGAAGGTGCCGCCGGACGCACCGGGCGCGCGGAGGACGTCGTAACCGGTGACGCCGACGTCGTCGGTCGAGGCGGACCAGCTCAGCGTGACGCCGGAGGAGGTCACCCCCGAGACCGCCGGGGTGCCCGGCGTGGACGGCGCCTGCGTGTCCCCGGTGCTCCCGCCGTAGATCGTGGCTTCCTTCGCCGTCTGCCGGACGCCGTTGGTGCCGTTGAGGAACCGCTCGCCCCACGCGGTCAGGCTCGCGGGGTCGAACCCGTTCGTCATGTCGAGGTAGGCGACGTCGCTGCTGTTGCCGCTCCACGACCAGCCGAGGTAACCGAGACCGCGGGCCTGCGCCTGGGCCATGATCGTGTCCTCGTCGGGGTCGCCGTCACTGTGCCGGCCCCCGAATTCGCCGACGACGAGCGGCAGCCCGGCGGTGCGGAACGCGTCGAAGTAGGCGTTGATCTCGGCCGCGGTGTCGTAGACGCCGTACATGTGGATCGAGAAGACCGTGTTGTGCAGCGGATCGGCGTTGAACACCGCAGCGGCATTGTCCCGCATGATGTTCTGCCAGTCCTGGCCCCACATCGGCCCGTCGACCATGATCAGGTGCTGCAGCCCGGCGCCGCGGAGCCGGGTGATCGCGCTCGACGTCGCGCTCGCCCAGGTCGCGCTCACCTGCTGGTTGTTGCCGAACGGCTCGTTGCCGAGGTTGACGACGACGTGGTTTTCCTGGCCCTTCAGCGCGTTCGCGATGCTGATCCAGTAGTCGGCGGCCTGGTCGAGGCTCGCCGCCGCGCTTTCTTCGCCGTAGCCGGTGGTGTCGTGCACTTCCAGGACGCAGATCAGCCGGGACTGCTTGCACAGCGAGATGATGTTCGTGACTTCGGCCGCCGAGGTGGGTCCCCAGCGCTTGCCGCTGCCGAGCACGACCCGGACGGTGTTGGCCCCGAAGGACTTGATGTTCGCGAACGCGCTGGTCTGGCTGGGGTACCAAGCATACGGGTGGTTCACCCCGCGCATCACGAACGCGGCGCCGTTCGCCTCGAGCACGCGGGTGCCGTCGACGTGCAGCCCGGTGGCGGCCGGCGTGCTCGGCCCCAGCGCCGCGACCAGCGCGGGGTACCACCTGCTCTCCATCTTCGCGATGCCGGTGGTGCCGTTGGGGTGGACGCCGTCGGTGGTGTCGGCCGCGGTGTCGAACCCCGTCCACTGGTCGACGACGGTGATCGGGGACGCGGCCGTGCTGTGCGCCGCGGCCCAGCCGGGGATGGCGCTGTTCAGCTCGGCCACCCGCTGGCCGCAGGCCGGGCAGTTCGCCGGGTTCATCGGGATGATCTTCGCGACGACGAGCTTGGTCGCCGGGTTGCTCGCACGCAGCTGGCCCAGCAGCGTGGTGTAGGCGTCCAGGATCGTGCTCGCCGGGATGCCGCTCCAGACGTCGTTGGTGCCCAGGTGCATCAGGACGACGTCCGGGTGCGTCGAGGACAGCCAGCCGGGCAGCTGGTTGTCTCGGGCGATCCCCGTCGCGAGGAAGCCGCCGTGGCCTTCGTTCTCGCCGTCGTAGGTGAACCCGCAGCCCTGGGGCGGCAGCGTGCCGACGAAGTCGACGTCGGTGTGCCCGGTCTGCTGGAGGTGCTGCCACAGCAGGGCCCGCCAGCACCCGGGCGATCCCGTGATGGAGTCACCCAGCGCCATGACCCGCGTGGGCGCGGCCGCACCGGCCGGCGCCGGGACCACGACGGCGCAGGCGGCCAGCAGCAGGCCGGCCACGGCCGCGCGGAGAAAACGCCACTTCATACCGACCTCCTGGAGTACCGCTCGACAGGACAGTTCGATCTGGGAGCGCTCCCACGCTAGCACGCGGCGGCGGGTTTGAGGACCGCCGGATTGTGCAGAAAGCGCTTACTGGCGGAGTGGTCTGATCGGGTCGCCAAGGTTGACAACCGCGGCGACGCGTGGCTTCAATCGGTTGGACCACAGCGGTCCCGAGCGGACCGGCACACCACCGACGGTGCGCCGGTCCACAATGGACTGTGTCAGGCGCCGGGACCGGAGTAGATCTCCGAAGCCGGGGGCGCCTGGACGGTGGCCGGCTTGTTCCAGTCGCTGAACTCGATGGTGCCGCTCTTCGGGTCCTGCATGCGCAGCAGGTAGTGCGGCGCGTCGGCGGCGACGGTCGCGGTGCCGTCCGTGCTGGTGAAGTTGAGCGCCGGGACACCGCCGAGCGTGGTGGGCTCGCCGCCGGTGAAGGTCGACGACGCCAGCTCGCCGACGGTGTTCTCGGTGAACGACTTGTAGTCGAGGAACACCTTGAAGGCGTCGGCGATGCCGGCGCCGATCTGGGCCGTGGACGGGACCCACTTGCCGGTGAGCTTCTTGCCGACCGATGCCGGGATCCCGGCCTGCTTGACCAGCGACTCGGTGAAGCGGAAGAAGTACTTGTCGCCGACGCGCAGGACGGGGATCTCGAGGCCGTCCTTGACCACGGTGCCGCTCGCGCTGTCCTGGTTGAGCTGCAGGTCCAGGTTGATGTTGTTCCCGTCGTCGGCCATGGTGCCCTTGACGCGCACGGAGGTGGCCTGCTTGGCGGCCTCGGCGACGGCGGAACCGACCTTGGCGGCCTCGAGCGCGGGCGGCGCGGTGGACGTGGCCGCGGCGGCGGCCGCGGACGACGACCCGGCGGCGGCCGGCACCGCCGTCCCGGAGGTGCCGGAGCAGGCGGTGAGGGCGAGGGTGCCGGCCGCGAGGGCAGCGGCGAGGGACAGGCGTCGCATCGGGTAGTCCGTTCGTGAAGGCCGGGCCACCCCCGGACACGATCGAGCTATCGGCCGACCGGGTGATCCGTTACACCCCGTTGCCTCCGCGAGACGTACATCTCCCCCGCTCAGCGCGAGTCCGCCGGTGAGGTTTGCCCGGTGCCCGATCCGGGTACGACCCACTCGGTGGAGACCAGGCGACAGGAGGAGGAGCTCCGGGTGACCACGGACGGCAATCGGATGCGGCCCCAGGACCTGGTGCGCGTGACGCCGGAACGCACCGGCGACGCGGTCGTCCTGACGGTGTCCGGCGAAATCGACCTCCTCAGCGCCTCCGTGCTGAGCAACGCCATCACCGAAGCGCTGGCCGACCCGCCGGGCCTGCTCGTGCTCGACCTGAGCGGGGTCTCGTTCCTCGCTTCCATCGGCATCACGGCCCTGCTCGAAGCCCGCCACGGCGCCGGCCACGGCACCCGGGTGCGGGTCGTCGCGCCGGAGGGCAGCGTCGTCGCCCGCACCCTCCAGCTGACCGGCTTGCGCGAAGCGCTGGGCGTCACGACCACCCGGGACGCCGCCCTCGCGCGCTGACCGGCCGGTTGACCTCACGGTTCTCCGGACTCGGTGAGAAGATGAGCCGGTGAGCATGCGCCGCCGGAACAACGTGGTCGTAACCGGTCTCGAAGACGGTCCCACGCTCCTGCTCGCGCACGGTTTCGGCTGTGACCAGAACCTCTGGCGCCTCGTCGTCCCGGCGCTCGCCGAGCGGTACCGCGTGGTGCTGTTCGACCACACCGGTTCCGGCCGCTCGGACACCTCGGCGTGGACCGCCGGGCGCTACGGCGGTCTCGACGGCTACGCCGACGACGTCCTGGCGATCTGCCACGAGCTCGGCCTGGCGGACGTCGTCCTGGTCGGCCACTCGGTCGGCGCGATGATCGCGGTGCTGGCCGCCAACCGCGAACCGGACCGGTTCGCGAAGCTGGTGCTGCTCACGCCGTCGCCGTGCTACCTCGACGACGGGGACTACCGGGGCGGGTTCAGCCGCGCGGACATCGACGAGCTGCTCGAGGCGCTCGACGCCAACTACCTGGGCTGGTCGGCGGCGATGGCGCCGGTGATCATGGGCAACGCGGACCGCCCGGAGCTCGGCGAGGAGCTGACGAACAGCTTCTGCCGCACCGATCCCGCGATCGCGCGGGTCTTCGCCAGGGCGACCTTCCTCTCCGACAACCGCGCCGACCTGGCGAAGGTTTCGGTGCCGACGCTGATCGTCGAGTGCGCGCAGGACGCCATCGCGCCGCCGGAGGTCGCGCGGTTCACGCACGAACGGATCGAGGGCAGCGTGCTGGTCACGCTGGACGCGACCGGGCACTGCCCGCAGCTCAGCGCGCCGGAGGCGACCGCCGCCGCGATCACGGCCTTCGTGAGCGGACCATGATGTGCGACGCCGGCGACCAGGCCGGCCCGGCGTTCTCGGCGTTGCTGGAAGACAGCGCCGAAGACCTCTACGAACACGCGCCCTGCGGCTACCTTTCGACGTTGCTCGACGGCACGATCGCGAAGATCAACGCGACGCTGCTCGGCTGGCTCGGCTGGGAACGCGGCGACGTCGTCGGGCGGCGCCGGTTCGCCGACCTGCTCACCGTCGGCGGCCGGATCTACCACGAGACGCACTTCGCGCCGCTGCTGCGCATGCAAGGTGAGCTCGGCGGGGTCGCGTTCGAGCTGAAGACCGCGACCGGCACGCGGCTGCCGGTGCTGGTGACCTCGACGGTCAAGACCGGCACCGACGGGCAGCCGCAGCTGATCCGCACCACCGTCTTCGACGCGCGGGACAGGCGCGCCTACGAGCGGGAGCTCCTGCGGGCGCGCGAAGCCGCCGAACGCGAACGCGACCGGGTGCAGCGGCTGGCGCGGACGCTGCAGCGGACCCTGCTGCCGCCGGCCCTGCCCGAGGTGCCGGGCGTGCAGGTCGCGGCGTACTACCACCCCGCGTCACCCGACGAGGTCGGCGGCGACTTCTACGACCTGTTCCCGCTGACCGGCGGCACGTGGGGGTTCTTCCTCGGCGACGTCTCCGGGAAGGGCGCCGGCGCGGCCGTGGTGACGTCGCTGGCGCGCTACACGCTGCGCGCGGCCGCGACGTACGACCCGGACCCGGCGACCGTGCTGACGCACCTCAACACCGTGCTGCACCAGGAATACGACGGCGCCGACCCGCGCTACTGCACGGTCGTCCACGGCGTCGTCCGGCCCGGCGACGGCGGCGCCGCGGTCACCCTCGGCAGCGGCGGCCACCCGCCGGCCCTGCTGCTGCGCGCCGACGGCACGTCGGCGTTCCTCACCGTCCCCGGCGGGCAGCTGGTCGGCGCGTTCCCCCACGCGCGCTTCGCCACCGTGGACGTCTTCCTGGCGCCGGGCGACACCCTGCTCCTCTACAGCGACGGGCTGACCGAAGCCCGCACCCACGGCCGCACCCGCTACAGCGGCGAGCGGCTGCGGGCCCACCTGACCGGCCGGGTGCCCACCACCGCGCCGTCGGTCGTCGCCGCCGTGACCGACCTGCTCGCCGGCTTCGGCGACGGCGTCGACGACGACACCGCCCTGCTCGCGCTGAGCATCCCGTTTCCCGGAGGCGATCCACCGTGACCCTGTTTTCCACGACCACGCGAACCACTGGAACCGGGCCGGTGGTCTCGGTCGAAGGCGAGCTCGACGTGGCCACCGCCCCCCGGCTGCGCGCCGCGATCGGTTCCGCGCCCCTGGACCGCGGCCAGCTGCTGGTGATCGACCTGGCCGGGGTGACGTTCTGCGACTCCAGCGGCATTTCCACGCTGATCGCGGCCCGCAACGTCGCCGACGCGGCCGGCGCCGGCGTCGCACTGGCCGCCGTCCCGGCCCGGCTCAAGCGGACGTTCGGCTTGATCGGCCTCGCGGACTTCTTCCCGACCTACCCGAGCGCCGACGCGGCGATCACCGCCCACGGCTAGCCCGGCCGAGGTCAGCGCGGGCTGTGGTCGGCGAACTCGACCGTGAACCCGTCGGGGTCCCGCAGCTGGAGCTGCCGCTCGAACCCGCGATCACGCGGCGGGCCGAGCACCGGCACCCCGCGGGCGACGAAGTCGGCGTACAGCTCGTCGAGGTCGTCGGCGAGCAGCTCGACCTGGACGAACGCCCGCAGCCGGGTCGTTTCCCGGGAGACGACGGCACCCAGTTCCAGCAGGCCGAGCGTGCCGGTTCCCAGGCGCAGCAACGCGAACCGGCCGTTGCGGACTTCGGTGGTGAACCCGAGTGAGGTGTAGAACGGGAGCGATCGGTCGAGGCTGGTGACCGGCAGGCTCATCCCGGCGAACGTGATCAAGGCGCACTCCTTCGGCTCGATGCGCCAAGGGGAGTCGCCGAACGGGCGTTCCGACGCCGCACCCGTTCGACGGCGAGCCTAGCCGAGTTCCGCGCTGATCGATCCCGCGACCAGTGAATCGATTGCCGAAGACGTGCCGGCCCCCGGCTACTCGAGGCCATCCGCGCGGTGCGCGACTCCCCCTGATCGAAGCGGACTTGCCCGAATTCGGGCAAGAATTTGGGTTTCGCCACCCGCGCAGTGCATGATGGCCGACGTGCCGGACACCGAGATCGTCGATCGCGTCGCCGCGTCCACCGGGCTCCCGCCCGGCGTCGCGGCGCGGGTCGTCGACGACGTCCTCGCCTACTACCGGATGCCCACCGAGGCCTACGTCCGGCGGCGGCACACCGAGCTGCAGGCCGAAGGGCGGAAGAATCCCGAAATCTTCCCGCTCATCGCCGCCGAGCTCCGCGGGCGCCTCGTCGCCGCGCCCGCGTTGTCCGAGCGGCAGCTGCGCCGCATCGTCTACGGCTAGAAGAGGTTCGCCATGTGCGGAATCGTCGGCTACATCGGCGGCCAGAACGCCGCCCCCATCCTGCTCGAAGGCCTGACGCGGCTGGAGTACCGCGGCTACGACTCGGCCGGGATCGCCGTGCTCGGCGCGAAGAACGCCCAGGTCCACCGGGTCGTCGGGCGGGTGCGCAACCTCACCGCCGCGCTGCCGAAGCGCCTCAGCGGCAAGGTCGGCATCGGGCACACGCGGTGGGCCACCCACGGGCCCGCGTCCGAGGCCAACGCCCACCCGCACACCTCCGAAGACGGGCGCATCTGCGTCGTCCACAACGGGATCATCGACAACGCCGACGCCCTGCGCGCGCAGCTCACCGACGCCGGCGTCACCCTCACCTCCGAGACCGACACCGAGGTCCTCGCCCACCTGATCGCCCGCGCGAACGCGGACACCCTCGAAGACGCCGTCGTCGAAGCGGTCTCGCGGATCACCGGCACGTACGCGATCGCCGTCACCGACAGCGAGCACCCCGACCGGCTGGTGATCGCGCGCAACGGCTCGCCGCTGATCATCGGGGTCGGCGAGCGGGAGATGTTCATCGCCAGCGACCTCGCCGCGCTGGTCCGACACACCTCGCAGGTCGCGCACCTCGACGACGGCGAGTTCGCGACGGTCTTCGCCACCGGCTACCGGACCTTCACCGTCGACGAGAGCGACACCACCAAGCCCGCCACCGAGATCGACATCGCCGCCGAAGACCTCGACCTGGGCGGCTACCCGCACTACATGGCCAAGGAAATCCAGGAGCAGCCCGAATCCGTGGAGCGGATCATCCGCGGCCGGCTCGACGACCGGTTCGGCGTCGCGCGCCTGGACGGGCTCAACCTGACGCCGCGGGAGCTGCGCGGCTTCAGCCGGGTGAAGATCCTCGGCTGCGGCTCCGCCTACTACGCCGGCCAGGTCGGCGCGACGATGATCGAGGAGCTGGCGAGGATCCCCGCCGACGCCGAAGCCGCGTCGGAGTTCCGCTACCGCAACCCGATCATCGAGGCGGACACGCTCTACGTCGCGGTCAGCCAGTCCGGCGAGACGATCGACACCGCCTTCGCCGTCGAAGAGATCAAGCGCAAGGGCGGCCGCGTGGTCGGCCTGGTCAACGTCGTCGGCTCGACCATCGCCCGCGCCTGTGACGGCGGCGTGTACCTGCACGCCGGTCCCGAGATCGCGGTCGCCTCGACCAAGGCGCTCACCAACATGGCGATCGGCTTCGCCCTGCTCGCGCTGGCCCTCGGCCGGGTCCGCGACCTGTCCAATGCGGACGGACAGCGGATCATCGACGCGCTGCGCGCCATGCCGGGTCAGATCAAGTCCATTTTGGACGAAGGGCCGCGCATAGCCGAGCACGCGAAGGAAATCGCCACCGCGAACAGCCTGTTCTTCGTCGGCCGCGTCCGGGGTTACCCGGTGGCGCGGGAGGGCGCGCAGAAGTTCAAGGAGATCTCCTACCGCCACGCCGAGGCGTACCAGACGTCCGAGCTCAAGCACGGCCCGCTCGCCCTGATCGACCCGGCGCTGCCGACCGTCGCGATCGTGCCGTCGGACGAGCTGACCGGGCGCAACCTGGCCGCCGTGCAGCAGATCAAGGCCCGCGGCGGCGCCGTGCTGGCCGTGACGCACGAGGACGTCGACTTCGGCGAGCTCGACGTCCCGCGGATCGTCGTCCCGAAGACCGAGCCGGAACTGGACCCGATCCTCCTCACGATCCCGCTGCAGCTGCTCGCCTACCACGCCGCGCTCAGCCTGGGCTACGACATCGACAAGCCGCGCAACCTGGCCAAGTCGGTCACCGTGGAGTGAGCCCGGGCCTGCTTGGGCACCGGGCAAGCGCTCACCCGCCGCCCGAATGTCGTGAATGACTCATTCATGTCGCCAGACGACAGGAATGAGTCATTCACGACATCCGCACACCGCTCAGCTCACTCGCGCTCCACCTTCCGCAGCCCGCCTGACGGCGTCCACCACTCCACCACCAGCAACGTCGCCGCCGCGTTCAGGTGCGTGTGGACGACCTCCGCGATGTCCACCCGGAAGCCGTCACCGTCGCCCGGCACCGCGCGGCCCGCGATCTTCGCCTCCCCCGGCCAAGCCGCCTCCTCGCCCTCGACCGGGTCGACCGTCGCGCTGTGCAGAGCGAACCGCGGGTCCCGCGCCAGATCCGCGCCCTTCCGGGCGTTCGGCATCGAGCCGAACGTCAGCTCGCCGTCCGTGAACCTCGTCTCGATGCCCGAAATCCGCGGCGAACCGTCGGCTCGCAGCGTTGCGATCGTCTTGTGCTTGTGCGCGTCGAACAGCGTCCGCACGCGCTTCGCGAACTCCGGTTCCGCCGCTTCGAACTCCCGCCACGCAGTCATGCGGTCATGATGGCAGCCACCGCACGGGCACGGCCGCCGGTTTGCGGAACACCAGGCCCGACGGCGCCACTTCCGACTCCAGCGCGAGGCCGGGCAGCCGGTCCAGCAGCGTCTCGACCGCGATCCGCGCCTCCAGGCGGGCGAGGTCGGCGCCGAGGCAGAAGTGCGGGCCGTGCGCGAACGCCAGCTGTTTGCGCAGGTCAGCACGCCCCGGGTCGAACACGTCCGGGTTCGGGAACACCGCCGGGTCGCGGTTCGCGGCCGTCAGTGAGACCGTCACCAGATCGCCCTGGGCGATCGACGCTCCGGCCAACGAAACGTCACGGGTCGCGTACCGGTCGACCACCGCCGCCGCGGGTTCGAGGCGCAGGGACTCCTCGATCGCCGCCGGGATCAGCGTGCGGTCCGCGCGGACTTCCGCCCACCGCGCCGGGTCGCGCAGCAGGTGCCGCAGGAGGTTGGCGATCATGCCCTCGGTCGTCTCGATGCCGCCGAACATCAGCACCGCCGCGTTCGACACCACCTCCGGCAGGTCCAGCGCCGAAGCCGCTTCGGTCAGCAGGGAGCGCCGGCCGACCGCGCCTTCGATGTGCGCACGCAGCTGGCCGAACGCCTCCGCACCGGCCGAACCCGGCGGACGACCCGCGGAAATGTCGTCCACTGTGGACACGATCGCGTCGTACCAGGCCAGCACCCGTGCGGTGTCCGTGTCGGCCAGGCCGAGCGCGTCGGCCACGACCGCCACGGAAAGCGGGCCGGCCAGCGCGCGTCGCAGCTCCGCGCGTCCGTCGGCCGCGAAGCCGTCGACCAGCCGGACGCACTCGGCGCGGACGAACCCGGCGAAGCGGTCGGAGATCTCACGGGGCCGGAAGTGCCGGGCGAACGGCGTCCGGTGCCGGGTGTGCTCGGCCGCCTCCAGCGAGAGCATCGACGGGCCGACGACCCGGGCCGTGGAGAACCGGGGGTCGTCGACGGTGAACGTCGCCGCGTCGCGCATCACCCGCAGCGCCAGGTCGTGCCGGGTGACCAGCCAGCCGTTCAGCTCCGGCCGCCACGACACCGGCTCGGTCGCGCGCAGCCGCGCCAGCAGCGGGTACGGCTCGGCCGTGAGCTCCCCGATCACGCCCGCAGCCCCGCGATCAGGAGGCGGACCAGGCGGCGCGCGTCGTAATCCGGGTTGTCCTCCGCGCCGATGCACAGGTTGCCCACGCCCCGCATCAGCTCCAGCGGCCGCACCCGCGCGGTCAGCCCGGCGGCGTCGAGCAGCTGGGCGCACACCGGCACCAGCCGGTCCAGGAAGTACGCGTGCAGCGTGTCGAAGCCGTCGCCCTGCAGGACGCCCGCCAGCCCGTGCTTGGTCACGAGGAAGTCGACGAACAGGTCGATCCACTCCGCCAGCGCCGCGTGCGGCGACGCTGCCGATGCCAGCAGCGCGGGCCCGGCCTCGGCGCAGGCCTCCACCTGGTGCCGGTAGACGGCGATGATCAGGTCGGCGCGGGTCGGGAAGTGGCGGTAGATCGTGCCCATCCCGACGCCCGCCTTCGCCGCGATGTCCCGCACCGGCGCGTCGACCCCGGACGCGACGAAGACCGCGGCCGCCGCGTCCAGCAGCGCCTTTTCGTTGCGCCGGGCGTCGGCGCGCTTGGGCTTGCTCGCGCTCACCACACCTCCAGGGTTGCTAAGCGGAACCTTGTTCCGTATCGTTAGCGGAGCAACGTTCCGGTTGCCATCTTGCCACGGAGGCCATCGAAATGCAGTACCGCACCCTGGGGCGCACCGGCGTCCAGGTCAGCACCCTCGCGCTCGGCGCGATGAACTTCGGCGCGATCGGGCGCACCACCCAGGACGAGGCCACCGCCATCGTCGACGCCGCCCTCGAAGGCGGCATCAACCTGATCGACACCGCCGACATGTACGGCCAGGGCGAGTCGGAGGTCATGGTCGGCCAGGCCATCAAGGGCCGCCGCGACGACCTCGTGCTCGCCACCAAGGCGGCCATGCCGATGGGCGACGAGCGCAACCACCAGGGCAGCTCGCGCCGCTGGCTCCACCGCGCCCTCGACGACAGCCTGCGCCGCCTCGACGTCGACCACGTCGACCTCTACCAGGTCCACCGCTGGGACCCGCGCACCAGCGACGAGGAAACGCTTTCCGCACTGACCGACCTGCAGCGCGCGGGCAAGATCCGCGCCTTCGGCTCGTCGACGTTCCCCGCGTACCGGATCGTGCAGGCCCAGTGGGCCGCGCGCGAGCACCACCTGACCCGGTACGCCACCGAGCAGCCCAGCTACTCGATCCTGCAACGCGGCATCGAGGCCCACGTCCTGCCGGTGACGCAGGAGTACGGCCTCGGCGTGCTCGCGTGGAGCCCGCTCGCGTCGGGCTGGCTCTCGGGCGCGGTCCGCGCCGGGCAGGAGATCAGCACCAACCGGTCGCAGGTCCTGCCGCAGCGCTTCGACCTCACCGACCCGGCCAACCAGGCCCGGCTCGACGCCGTCGAGAAGCTCGCCAAGCTGGCCGACCAGGCGGATCTTTCGCTGATTCAGCTGGCGCTCGGGTTCGTCACCGCGCACCCCGGCGTGACCAGCGCGCTCATCGGCCCGCGCACGCTCGGCCACCTGAAGTCCCAGCTCGAAGCCGCCGACACCGTGCTGACCGCCGACGTGCTCGACGAGATCGACGCGATCGTCGCCCCCGGCGTCGACCTGGCCGCGCACGAGAAGTTCGACACCCCGCCCGCCCTGCTCGACCCGTCCCTCCGGAGGCGTTGATGGCTCCCAGTTTCGGCATCATGACCGCGCCCATGAACGTGGGCTACGACGAGATCCAGCGCGTCTGGCGCGAAGCCGACGCGATCCCCGAGATCGAGCACGCCTGGCTGTTCGACCACCTCATGCCGATCGGCGGCGACCCGGACGGCCCGATCTTCGAAGGCTGGACCCTGCTTTCCGCGATGGCCGCGCAGACCGAGCGGATCCGGCTCGGCCTGATGGTGACCAGCAACCGCTTCCGGCCGCCGGCGGTGCTGGCGAAGATCGCGACCACAGTGGACGTCGTGTCCGGCGGGCGCCTCGACTTCGGCATCGGCGCCGGCTCGCGGCCGAGCCATCCCCTCGCCCGGCGCGAATACGACGGCCACGGCCTGCCGTACCACACCCAGGACGACGCCGTCGCCGCGCTCGCCGAAGCCTGCACGGTCATCCGTCGCTTGTGGACGGAAGCGGAACCGTTCGACTTCGACGGCGAGCACGTCGAGCTGAAGGGCGCGTTCGGCAACCCGAAGCCGGTCCAGCGGCCGCACCCGCCGATCATGATCGGCGGCCGGGCGAGCGCGACCCTGCGCGTGGTCGCCGAGCACGCCGACCAGTGGAACATCCCCGGCGGCGGCGACATCGAGGACCTGGCCGGGCGCAGCCGCCTGCTCGACCGCTACTGCGCCGAGATCGGCCGGGACCCGAAGTCGATCACCCGCTCGATCTTCCTGCCCGTCGACTACGACAAGCCCGCCGCCACGCGGGAAAAGATCGAAGAAGCGGTCGGGGCCGGGTTCGGGCACGTCGTACTGGGCCTGGCGAACCCGTACCCGGACGGCGTCGTGCGGTGGGTCGCCGACGAGCTGATCCGCTGAGCTACTTGTCGACCCCTTCGTAAGTGCCCTGGGTGAACCGGCGCGAGAACACGAAGTAGACGATCGCGACCGGCACCGTCATCAGCAGCGCCGCGGCGAGCTTCAACGGGAACTGGTTGCCCTGGCCCAGTTCGCCGGAAACCAGGCTCGCCACCCCGCTCGTCAACGTGTTCAGCGCCGGGTCCTGCCGGGACACGATGTAGTGCGGCAGCTCGTTCCAGGAGCCCTGGAACGACAGGATGGTCACGGTGATCAAGGCCGGTTTGGACATCGGCAGCACCACCGACCAGAACGTGCGCAGCGGCCCGGCGCCGTCGATGCGCGCGGCCTCTTCGACGCTGACCGGCACGGTGTCGAAGAACTGCTTCATGATGAACACCCCGGCGCCGTCGACCAGCAGCGGGATGATCATGCCCGCGTAGCTGTCGTACATGCCGAGCTGGTTGAGCACCAGGAACTTCGGGATCAGCAGCACCACGCTCGGGACCGCGATGACCGCCAGCACGGCCCCGAAGACCGCGTTCCGGCCGCGGAACCGGAGCCGGGACAGGGCGTAGCCGGCGAGCGAGTTGAACACGACCCGGCCCACGGTGATCGTCACCGAGACGAACACCGAGTTCGCCGCCCAGCGCGGGAAGTCCTGCTCGGCGAGCGTCTTGAAGACGCTGACCGACCACTGCTGGGGCCAGGGCAGGAGCGGGTGCGCGGTGGCGTCGGCGTCGGTCTTGAACGCCGTCGCGAGCTGGATGAGGAAGGGGTAGATGTACAGCGCCGCGACCAGCAGCAGCACCGCGTACCCGAGCCAGCGTTTCTTCATTTGCGCTCCCGCAGGGCCCAGCGCTGAACCAGGGTGAAGGCCACGATCACGAGGAACAGGAGGAACGCGATCGCCGCGCCCTGGCCCCACTGGTGCCCGATGAACGACGACGAGTACGACAGGTACGCCGGCGTCAGCGTGGTGTTGGCCGGGTTGCCGCGGCTGAGCACGTACACCTGGTCGAAGACCTGCCACGTGCCGATCAACCCGAGCGTCAGCACGAGGAACAGCGTCGGGCGCAGCTGCGGCAGCGTGACCCGCCAGAACCGCTGCCACGCCGTCGCGCCGTCGATCAGGGCCGCCTCGTCGACCGACGGCGGCAGGTTCTGCAGCGCCGCGTAGAACATCAGCATGAAGCCGCCGGTGGAGGTCCAGACGACGAGCACGATGATCGAGCACATCGCCACGCTCGGGCCGGACAGCCAGTCCCACCAGGACAGTCCGAGGAAACCGTGGCCCGCCAGAGCGGACGGCGGTGCCGCGGGGTCGCCGAGGGCGAGGTGGAAGATCCCGCGCGGGTCGGCGAACCAGCTCGGACCGTCCACTCCGAACAGTTTCAGCGCGGCGTTCACCGTGCCGGTGCTGGAGAACAGGAAGAGGAACACCACCGAGATCGCGACCGAGCTGGTGACGGTCGGGAAGTAGAAGGCCGTCCGGAAGAACTGGCGGCCCTTCAGCTTCTTCTGGTGGAGGACCAGCGCGAGGAACAACGCGAACGCCGTCTGCAGCGGCACGACGAACAGCACGAAGTAGCCGTTGTTGCGGACGCTGGTGGCGAAGTTCTGGCGGGTCAGCCCGGGTTCGGCGAGCAGCGCCGCGTAGTTGTCCCCGCCGACGAACTTCACACGGGAGGAGAACGGGCTGCCGCTGCCGGTCCAGTCGCTGACGCTCACCCAGAGCGCCATCAGGATCGGCAGCACCATGAACAGGCCGAGCACGATCAGCGTCGGGGCTAAGAAGAGCCAGCCGGCCCGGCCTTCGCGCCGGAGGGGGCGGCGGCCCCGGGTGCCGCGCAGGGGTGCGGTACCCGGGACCACCGGCGTGGTGAGCAGCGTGCCCATGGCGTCACTGCCCGAGTGCGGCCGCGGTGTTCTGCTGCAACTGCTGCAGGATCCGCTTCGGGTCGGCACCCGGCAGCTGCTGCAGCTGGGCGTCGAAGTCGGTCAGCACGGGGTCCATTTTGGCCAGTGTCACGGGCCCGTGCGCGTATTCGGCGCCTGCCACGAACGCCGACTGCGCGGGGAACTTCTGCTCGTACTGCGCCCGCACGGACTGCCGCGACGGGATCACGCCGAACGCCTCGGCGAACGCGAGCTGTTGCTGCGGCTGCATGAACGAGTCGACGAGCTGCTTGGCCTGCTCCTGGAACTTGCTCTTGGCGGCGATGCCCCAGCACTGCGTGAACGACAGCGTCCCGGGCCCGGCCGGACCGGCGGGCAGCGCGACGACGCGGTACTTGACGTCCGGGTAGTCCTTCTTCATCCCGCCGACCATCCAGTTGCCGTCGATGCTCATCGACGCCTTGTGCTGGCCGAACGCCTCGCCGGAGTCACCGGCCCCGATCTGCTTCGGGTACTTCGCGGCGCCGGAGGCGAGGAGGTCGCGGACGTAGGTCAGGGCCTGGAGGTTCTGCGGGGTGTCCGCGGTGGCCTTCTTCTGGTCGGCGTCGGTCGCCCAGCCGCCGGCCTGCACCAGGAAGGCGCCGACGCGGTCACGGGTGTCGTTGAAGACCAGCCCGGTGCGGCCGCCGGTGGTCAGCTTCTGCGCGACGCTCTTCAGCTGGTCCCAGTTCTTCGGGACGTCGTTGTCGGTGAGCCCGGCGGCGGCCCAGTCGTCGGTGTTGATCGCCAGCGCGAGCGTCGAAAAGTCCTTGGGAGCGCAGTAAAGCTTGCCGTCCTGGGTGAACGTCGTGCGCAGCGTCGGGTAGATGTCGTCCTTGGCGGACAGTCCGTCGCCGTACGGGAGCATTTCGGCGGCGTAGCCCTGGAACTTGGTGGCGTCGACGGCGAAGACGTCCGGCGGGCTGCCCGCGGCGAAGCCCTGGCTCAGCTGCTGCGCGAGGTCGTTGGCGGAGACGACCTCGGCCTTGGAGCCGTCCTTGCCCCAGGCCGCGGCGGCGTCCTGCATGGCTTTGAGTTCGGCGCCGCCGCTCGCGGCGATCATCACCTTGAGCGTGGCGGGCCCGGCCTGCTGGGCGGCGGGCTGGGACGAGTCGTCGAAACCACTGCCACACGCGGAAAGCGGGAGCAGCAGGCCGGCCGCCGCGAAGGCGGCCACAGTTCGGCGGGGAAGCATCGATCCTCCTTGATCGTGCGGGGACTCACGTGGTGCGCAGCACCAGGTGCGGGGTGAAGAGCTTGGTCACGGGTTCGGCGGCGGGCGCACCGCGCAGGATGGTCCGCAGCTGCCGCACGCACTCGGCGGCGACGTCGGCGATGGGCTGCGCGACACTGCTCAGCCCGAGCACGGACGCGGTGGGCGTGTCGTCGAACCCGATCACGGCGGCGTCGGCACCGGGCCGGATACCGCGATCCCGCAGTTCGGCGGTGACACCGAGGGCGAGGGAGTCGCTGGCGCAGACGAACGCGGTGGGCGCGCCGGCCGCGGGGTAGGCGCCTTCGCGGCGCTCGGCCGGGCCGCCGGCGGGCCGGTCCGCGGGGGCGCCCCCGGACTGCCGGCCACTGCCCACCTGCCAGCCGCTACCGACCTGCCAGCCGCTGCCGACGGGGCCGCCGCTTGCGGCCAGCCAGCCACTTCCGGCTGGTCCGCCGCCGGGCCCCGGGCGGCCGCCTTCGTCGCCTCCGGCCGACCCGCCGCCGGGCAACTCCCCGGAGCGGCCGCCTGCGGCCAGCCAGCCACTTCCGGCTGGTTCGCCGCCGGGCCCCGGGCGGCCGCCTTCGTCGCCTCCGGCCGACCCGCCGCCGGGCAACTCCCCGGAGCGGCCGCCTGCCCGTCCACCGGCCTGCCCAGCACCTCCGGGCAGCTCCACGCCGCTCCGAGCTCCCCCGCTCCAGGCCAGGTCGCTCGCGTCGAGCAGCCGGGCAGCCGCGGACCGGCCGCCCTCCACGCCGTCGAACACCGCGACCTGCGGGCCCTCGCCGAGCCCGGCGGCGGCGAGGCCCGCCGCCCAGCCGGCGCGGCGGTCGTCGCCGCTGCCCGAGCCCTCCGGCCAGCCGACGAACGCGATCCGCCGGTGGCCCTGGCGCACCAGGTGGTCGGTGGCCAGCCGCGTGCCCGCGGCGCCGTCGACGTCGGCCCACGGGTGGGTGTCCTCCGCGCCCCACGGGCGGCCGAAGGTGACGAACGGCAGCTCGCGCTCGAGCAGCCAGCGGGTGCGCAGGTCGTCGTGGTGGGTGTTGGTGAGCACGAACCCGTCGATCCCGACCGAGGCGATCAGGTCGGCGTACGCCCGGGTCTCGGCCTCGTCGTCGGCCGCGGTGAACAGCATGATCCGGTGGTCGTAGCGCTCGGCGGTCGCGGTCAGCGAGTGCAGGAACTGGTCCAGGACGACGCCGCTGACGCCGTTGCCCGACGGCGGGATGCACAGCCCGATGATCTGCGAGCGCGTGGTGCGCATCTGGCGGGCGGCGGTGTTCGGGCGGTACCCCAGCCGCTCGATGGCGGCCAGCACGCGTTCGCGCGTCTCCGGGCTGACCACCTCGGGCGAGTTGATCACGTTGGACACGGTCTGCCGCGACACCGCGGCCGCTTCGGCCACCGAGTTCAGCGTGGGCCGTCCCATTTCGCCTCCGTTTTGAACGTTCAACTGCGGGCCACTCTGAACCCGCGACGCTGAGCTGTCAAGACCTCGAATCCAGTTGACATTCTTTCGTTTGATCGATCCAATCGTAGGCATGGCCGACCTCCAGCCCCTGCTCCACGACCTCGCGATCGCCCTGCACGCGCCGACCGTCGTCCTGTCCGGCCGCGACGGGCAGATCCGCGGCGGCACGCAGGGACTCCTGCACGGCGACCTCCGGCTGCTCAGCGAAGCCGTCGTGACGGTGGACGGCGACGAGCCGGAGGCCATCGGCGACGACGAGCCCGCCGCCGACCGGGCCCGGTTCACCGGGTTGCTGCGCCGGCTCGGCGACCCCGGCCCCGATCCGACCGTGTGGCTGCGACGCGACCGCACGGTCACGGCGACCGGGATGACGGAGGAGCTTTCGCTGGTCTCGACGGCCGCCGCGAGCCCGCGCCGCGTCGTGGAAGTGGTGCTGGCCGCCGACTTCGCGCCGATCGACGAGATCAAGGCGGGCCGGGAGCGCTCCCCCGTCACGCCTGACGGCCAGCGGTGGGCGGCGTCCTCGGCCGTCTCCGAGGTGACGGCCGAAGGCGCCGAAGTCGTCGTCGACGGGCCGCGGCTCCGGCTGCGCTGGACGGTCGAAGGGGCCGCCACGCTGCGCTGGTCACTGCGGGTTTCCGACGAGCGGGCGCTGTTCGTGCCGGCCGGCGTCCGGCTGCCGCGCCCGCGGGTGCACGCCGACGACCGGCGGTTCACCGCGTTGCTGGACCGCGCGCTCGACGACCTCGACGGGCTCCTGCTCGCCGAAAGCGACCACCCCGCCGACGCGTTCGCCGGCGCGGGCGCGCCGTGGTTCCTCACGCTGTTCGGCCGCGACAGCCTGTGGACCGCGCGGCTCGCGTTGCCGCTTTCGGTGGAGCTCGCGGGCGGGACGCTCCGGACGCTCGCACGCGCCCAGGGCACGCGGCACGACCCGGCGACCGGCGAGGCGCCGGGCAAAATCCTGCACGAGCGGCGCCGGGACACCTTCGAGACGATCGACGGCGCCTCGCTGCCCGCCGAGTACTACGGGACGGTCGACGCGACCGCGTTGTGGGTCTGCCTGCTGCACGACGCCTGGCGCTGGGGCCTGCCCGAGGACGAGGTCCGCGACCTGCTGCCGACGCTGCGCTTCGCCCTGGAGTGGATCACCGGCGCCGCCGACTCCGACGGCGACGGGTTCGCCGAATACCGCGACGAAAGCGGCCACGGCCTCGCCAACCAGGGCTGGAAGGACTCCGGCGACGCCGTCCGCTTCTTCGGCGGCGAACAGGCGAAGCCGCCGATCGCGCTGGCCGAAGTCCAGGCGTACCAGCACGAAGCAGTCGTGTGCGCGGCTTCGCTGCTGACCGCTTTGGGGGAGCCCGCGCCCGGTCTTTCCGAGTGGGCTTCGACGTTGCAAGCCCGGTTCCGGGAGCAGTTCTGGGTGTCCACTCCGGACGGTCGCTACCCGGCGTTGGCCCTGGACGGCGACAAGCGGCCGGTGGACGCCCTGACCAGCAACATCGGGCACCTGCTCGGCACCGGGCTGCTGTCCGACGGCGAAAGCGCTTCCCTCGGCGCGCTGCTGCTGGACCCGAAGCTGGCGCCGGGGTTGGGCCTGCGCACGATGAGTTCGGCGGCGGGCGGCTACTCGCCGTTGAGCTACCACTGCGGCTCGATCTGGCCCCACGACACGGCGATCGTCGTCCGCGGGCTCCAGCGCTCCGGCCAGTCCACCCGCGCGGCTTCCCTGGGCGCGCAACTGATTTCGGCGGCGCCGTCGTTCGGCTACCGGCTGCCGGAGCTGTTCGCGGGCTACGGCCGCTCGGAGACGTCCGCGCCGCTGTCGTACCCGGCGTCGTGCCGCCCCCAGGCCTGGTCGGCGGCGGCCGCGGTCAGCCTGCTGATCGCGTTCCTCGGACTGGACGTCGACGTCCCGGCCGGCACGGTGACCCTGTCCCCACCCCGCCCGAGCCCGGTCGGCGCGCTGCGGGTGGCGGGACTCCCGCTGGCGGGCGGCACGCTGGACGTCGCGGTGGACGCGTCCGGCGAGGTCACCGACCTGCGGTTGCCGCCGGGATTCCGCCGGCTGGCCTAACTGTCCGCGGCGGGTGCTGCGGTCAGCCCACCTGGGAACGCGGGCTGACCGCAGGCGGCTCACGCCACCGAACAGAGGGTTCCGTTCAGCGTGAACGCCACCGGCAGGATGTTCGGCCCGCCGTAGTCCGCCACGAAGCCCACGTCGGTGCCCGACGCCAGCGGGGCTGATGACGTCACCGTCACCGCGCTGCCCGTCTGCGTCCACGTGCCGTTCCAGCCGCTCGTCACCCGCTGCCGCGCGGTGGGCCAGGTGAACGCCAGCGTCCAGTCTCCCACCACGTCCGCGGCAGTCACGCGGATGCCGCCGACGAAACCGCTCGCCCAGTCCGTCACGTCCGTCACGCGAACCGTGCAGCTGCTCGACGCAGGGGCACCTGCCGTCAACGTCAACGGCGGGGACGCCCACGACACGTTCCCCGCCGTGTCGCGCGCCAGCACGTTCACCTGGTACCGGCTACCCGGGACGAGATTCCTTGCGGTGAAGGAAGTCCCGGCCGTCTCGCCCCACTGCTGGCCGTTCGCGGACACCTCGTACTTCGCGATCGGGTGCCCGCCGGGGACCGCCGCGGGCCAGGTGAGCGTGGCCGTGCGGTCGGTCGCCGTGCCGGTCGGCTGACCTGGCGCTCCGGGACCGGCCCAAGGGGAAGCCGGGTGCAGGACCACGGTGGTCAGCGAGTACGGCGGCAGCGTCTGCGCACCCGCCGAACCCGAAGCGCCACTGGTGATCGACGTCGCACCGTTGGTGAACGTCGACACCTGCGTCGCCGCGGCCGGTGTGTAACCCGTGTAGGCGAGCGTCACCGCGCGGGCCGCGGACGGGTCCTTGTTGATCAGCAGCACCGCCAGGTCCCCGTTCGGGCGGCGGACGGCGTGCGCGCCGACGAGCGGGTCGTCCGCGCCGGCCCGGACGAACTGGTCGCCGGGGCGCGCGAAACCGCTCAGCACCTTCAACCCGTAGTAGGGCGCGAACGGCGTGTTGAACGCCGGTTCGCAGCCGTCCGCGAGACAGGTCGCACTCGAGAGCAGGCCGAAGTCGGCGTAGTCCGGGTAACCGGCCACAGTGGACAGTTTCGTCGCGCCGTTGTGCGTGTTCCACCAGTCCACGGTGAACACGCCGTTCGCCAGCAACGCGCTGTAGGCGTCGGCCGCGAACAGCGCGCCGGGCTGGGTGTTCATGCCCACCGGCGTGTTCATCTCGGTCATCGCGATGCCCAGCGGGCGGCCCGCCCAGCGCGCGATCTGTTCGCGGGCCAGGTAGATCATGTCGCCGACCTGCTCCGTCTTCGTCAGCGCCTCCTCGGCCGTCGAGCCGCCCGGGTACCAGTGCAGGATCGCGAAGTCGACGTGCGAGCCGGCGATCGACAGCACGGTCTGGTTCCACGTCGCGGTGTCGCCGTCGCCGACGATGGCGTCCGGCCAGTTCGCCGGGGTGGTCAGCACCGCGCCGATCTTCACCGTGGGGTCGGCCGCCTTCATGGCGTCGGCGTAGGCCACGACTTCGTTGGCGTACGTGACCGGGCCCTTGTCGGCGTGGTCGTCGGCTTCCCACGCGGCACCGTAGTGGCCGTTGCCGTAGTTCTCGTTGCCGATTTCCCAGTACTTGACGCCGTAACCCTTTTCGACGTTGGCGTACCGCACCCAGTCCGCCGCCTCCTGCGGCGATCCGGTGCCGTAGTTGGCGATCACGATCGGCTGGGCGCCGGTCCGCCGGACGCCGCCCATGAAGGTGTCGAAATCGGTGCCGGGCGCGACGTACCCGCCCGGCGCGGTGTTGTCCTTCCAGTGGTAGATGTCGCCGTAGGACCCGCCGGGGTAGCGCAGCACGCGCACCCCCGCGCCGCCGAGCAGATCGGCCACAGCGTCGGTCCCCAGCTGGCTGTCCCACACCGCGTGGTTGACGCCGATCCCGGTGTCCGGCACGGTGGCCAGCCCGGCCCGGACGTCGACGGTGACCGTCGCTCCGGGTGGTTCCGCGGCTTCGGCGGCGGGCACCGCCGCGGCGAGCACGGCGATCACCGGCCACGCTGCCCAGCGCAGACGTCGTGCGGTCATGGGAAGTCCATCCTCTCGTCGGGCGCGAACGGATGGCTGGGAGCGCTCTCGGAGAGAGAACCACCGCGCGGCCCGCAAGTCAACGAAAGTCGCGGGACGGCCCCGCGCGCATCGAGAGATCGACGCTTTCGAGCCGGTCGGCGACGAGCGTGACGACCCCTTCGGCCGCTTGGGCGCGCCCGCGGACCAGCAGCGCGGCGCTGGTGCGGGCGACCAGCCGCTGCCGTCGCCACAGACCCGGCGACACGAGGACGTTGGCCATGCCCGTTTCGTCTTCCAGGTTGAGGAAGGTGATCCCGCCCGCGGTCGCCGGGCGCTGCCGGTGGGTGACCGCGCCGCCGACCCACACCCGCGTGCCGTCCCGCACGCGCGCGAGCTCGGCGGTGGTGATCGCACCGCGCGCGTCGAGCAGCTCGCGCAGGTACTCCACCGGATGGCTGTCCGGGGAAACGCCGGTGGCCCAGAGGTCCGCGGCGGTGACCTCCAGCCGCGTCAGGCCCGGCAGCGCGGGCGCGTCGAGGCCCGGCGCGAGGCCGGGCAGGTGCCCGGGCCGGGTCGCCGCCGCCGCGCCGGCGGCCCACAGGTCCTGCCGCCGGTCGCCGCCGAACGCGCCCGCGGTGGCGAGGGCTTCGACGGCGTTCTTCTTCAGCCGGACGCGGCGGGTGAGGTCGCCGACGCCGTCGTACGGCCCGTTCGCCTCGCGCTCGGCGACGATCGCCGCGGCCGGGCCGTCGCCGAGGTGGCGAACCCCGGCGAGACCGAGGCGCAGCGCGAAGCCGCCGGTGCTGTCCGGGTCGGGTTCGAGAGTGGCGTGGACGAGGCTGGCGCCGATGTCGGGTTCGCGCACGCGGACGCCGTGCCGGCGGGCGTCGGCGACCAGGGACTGCGGGCTGTAGAAGCCCATCGGCTGGGCGCGCAGCAGCCCGGCGCAGAACGCGGCCGGGTAGTAGCGCTTGACCCACGCGCTCGCGTACACCAGCAGCGCGAACGACATCGAGTGCGCTTCGGGGAAGCCGTAACCGGAAAAGGCGTGGATCTGCTCGAAGATCCGGCCGGCGAGCTCGCGGCCGATCCCGTTGGCCTCGCACCCGGCGAAGAACCGCGCCATCAGCGCCTTCATCTTCGCGCTCGACCGCTTGGCGCCCATCGCGCGGCGCAGCTGGTCGGCTTCGGCCGGGGTGAAGCTCGCGACGTCGACCGCCATCTGCATCACCTGTTCCTGGAACAGCGGCACCCCGAGCGTCCGGTCCAAACTGGACGCCAGCAGCGGGTGCGCGTGCTGCCACTCCTCGTCCCCGCGGCGGCGCCGGATGTAGGGGTGCACGGACCCGCCCTGGATCGGGCCGGGCCGGATCAGCGCGACTTCGACGACGAGGTCGTAGAACTCCCGCGGCCGCAACCTCGGCAGGGTCGCCAGCTGGGCCCGGGATTCGACCTGGAAGACACCGATCGCGTCGGCCTCGCAGAGCATTTCGTAGACGGCCGGGTCGGCCAGGTCGAGCTTTCCTAGGTCCACTGTGGACCCGTGGTGTTCGGCGACGAGGTCGATCGTGTAGTGCAGCGCGGAAAGCATGCCGAGACCGAGCAGGTCGAACTTGACCAGCCCGACGGCGGCGCAGTCGTCCTTGTCCCACTGCAGGACGCTGCGATCGGCCATGGTCGCCCACTCGACCGGGACCACTTCGGACACCGGCTGCTTCGAGAGCACCATGCCGCCGGAGTGGATGCCGAGGTGGCGCGGGAAGTCCTCGATCCGCGCGGCCAGGTCGAGGACGTCGGCCGGGATCGCGCCGCCGGTCTGCTCCTTCGTGGCGGCGACCCCGCCCCAGCGATCGACGAGCTTGCTGAAGGCGTCCTGCTGCCCGGGGCTGTGCCCGAGCGCCTTGGCGGCGTCGCGGATCGCCGAGGGCGCGCGGTAGGTGATGACGTTGGCGACCTGCGCGGCGTGGAAGCGGCCGTGCTTGGCGTAGACGTACTGGATGGCCTCCTCGCGGCGGTCGGACTCGATGTCGATGTCGATGTCCGGCGGCCCGTCCCGCTCCGGGGCGAGGAACCGCTCGAACAGCAGGTTCCACTTCACCGGGTCGGCGTGGCAGATGCCGAGCGCGTAGCAGACGGCGGAGTTCGCGGCCGAACCCCGGCCCTGGCAGAGGATGTCGGCCTGCTTGCAGAACCGGACGATGTCCCAGACGACGAGGAAGTAGCCGGGGAAGCCGAGCTCTTCGATGACGGCGAGTTCGTGGTCGAGCTGGGCGTAGGCCTGGGGGTTCGCCTCGCGCGGGCCGTAGCGGTCCGCCGCGCCCGCCCGGGTCAGCTCGCGCAGGTAGGACATCTCGTCGTGCCCGGACGGAACCGGGAACGGCGGCAGGTCGGGGGCGACCAGCCGCAGGTCGAACGCCACTTCGACGCCGAGCACGGCGGCACGCCCGACGGCACCGGGGTAGCGGCGCTCGAACCGGCGCCGCTGCTCCATCCCCGACCGCAGGAACGCCTGCCCCGACGGCGGCCGCCACCCCTCGAGGTCCTCGGCCGACCGCCGCGCCCGGACGGCGGCCACCATGTCGGCCACGACGGCGTCCTCGGGCCGGGCGTAGTGCACGTTGTTGGACACGACGGTCGGCAGCCGCAGCTCCCGCGCCATCCCGTCGAGCAGGTCGTTGGCCGCGTCGTCGAGCGGCAACCGGTGGTCGATCAGTTCGACGGCGACGTGCCGCCGCCCGAACCGGTCGACGAGCCGCTCGAGCTCGGCGTGCGCGGCGGCGGGCCCGCGTTCGGCGAGCGCCCGGCGGACCGGCCCCTTGCGGCAGCCGCTGAGCACGACGACGTGCCCGGCCAGCTCGTCCACCAGCTCGTCGAGGTCGTAAACGGGCCGCCCCTTCGCCCCGCCGGCGAGCTGCGCGCGCGAGATGACGCGGCACAGCCGGTGGTACCCGTCCTGCTGCCGGGCGAGCACCAGCAGGTGCGACCCCTTCGGATCCGGTTCCCCGGCCTGCGGCGCGGGCAGGTCGAGCGAGAGCTCGGCCCCGAACCCGACGCGCACCCCGAGCTCGCGGGCGGCGTCGTTGAAGCGGACGGCGCCGTAGAGGCCGTCGTGATCGGTGAGCACGAGCGCGTCCAACTCCAGCCGCGCGGCCTCCTCGACCAGGGTCTCGGGGTGGGAGGCCCCATCGAGGAAGCTGAAGTTGGAGTGCACGTGCAGTTCGGCGTAGGGCGCCCGGATCCGATCCCCGCCGTCGTCCCGGCGCCGCCGCCTCCGCAGATCGGCGGGCGCCCCGGAATACCCTTCGCGCTTGCGCGACCACGCGGGGGCATCGCTGCCGTCCCCGGGCGCGGCCGGTCGCCCGGAGGCGATCCGCTCCACTTCGGACCACGGCACATTCGGGTTGTTGAACGCCAAAGCCAGCTCCCGCAAGGAAAGTTCACTGAGGGGAAGCCAGCGAATACCGCTCGAACACGAGTTCGACTACGAGGTTGATCCTGCGTCGGGGAGCGAGTGGTGTCAACTGTGGACGGCGTGGGAGTCGGTGTCGTCACATGGCCGTAAAGTCGCCGGTGTGAGTAGCGCTGCCGAGCCCACCCTCGTGATCCTCACCGCCCTGGACGTGGAATACGACGCGGTCCGCGCTCAGCTCAGCGACCTGGAGGAGATCCACCACCCGTCCGGCACCCTGTTCGAGGTAGGCCGGCCACCGGTCGGCCGCGGGTCGATCGCGCTGGCGCTCACCGGACAGGGCAACCAGGCGGCCGCGATCATCACCGAACGCGCCATCGCCACCTTCGCCCCCGAGGCCCTGCTGTTCGTCGGCATCGCCGGCGCACTCCACGACGACCTCGAACCCGGAGACGTCGTCGTGGCCACCAAGGTGTACGGCTACCACGGGGGCAAGGACGAGGACAGCGGGTTCCGGGCCCGGCCGCAGGCCTGGGAACTCTCGCACCGCCTCGACAACCTGGCCCACGCGGTCAAGCGGCAGCAGACGTGGACCACGCTCATCCGGTCCGCCTCACCGCGGCAGCCGCAGGTGCACCGCAGGCCCGTCGCCGCCGGCGAAGTCGTCCTCAACTCACGCACCACCCCGCTCGCCGAGCAGCTGGGCCGGCACTACGACGACGCGGCCGCCATCGAGATGGAAAGTGCCGGCGTGGCCAAGGCGGGGCACTTCAACGACAACCTCGACGTGGTCACGATCCGCGGCATCAGCGACCGGGCCGACGGGCACAAGCACGCCGCGGACCGGACAGGCCGGCAATCGATCGCCGCCGCGAACGCGGCCGCGTTCGCGCTCGCGCTGGCCGCCAAGATCACCTCCGGCCCGGCCCGGCCGCACCCGGCTTCCGCGGAGCAGGACCCTTATCTGACCAGCGGTCAGTACGCCAAGGACTTTTCCGGAACGACCGCGGACGACGAGTACGGGCCCATGGGCATCCTCCAGAACCGGGCCTGCACGGCCGAGATCGCCCGCAGGATGGGCTTCCGGACGCCGCCGGACCCGCCCACCTGGAAAGAAATCGTCGCCCAGTCCGAAGTGCTCTCGTCGCGCAAGGAGAAACTCCTCGCCGAGATGCAGCAAGTCATGGGGGTCGAGCCGGATCACGCCATCATCCTGGGCCACCGCCACGAGATCGTGCACCAGCGATGCATGCTGTGGAGCGCCGGGCAAGCCGTGACGCCGCTCCGCGTGCTGCTCTCGGATGAACTCCGGATACTCGGGCCCAGCCATCCGCAGACGTTGAGCACCCGGCACTTCCTCTACTGGTTCCAGGGGCAAGCGCACAGCGCGACCGAAGCGCGCGAGGACCTCCGAGGCCTGCTCGCGGACGAACTGCGGGTCTCGGGACCCGATCACCTGCAGACCTTGAGCGTGCGGCATTCCCTGGGCTGGCTCGAAGGGATGACCGGGAACACGGGGAAAGCGGTGGCGGACCTCGAAAGCCTCCTCCGCCGGGAAGAACGGGTGCTCGGCCCCCGGCACATGCTGATCCAGAACACGACGTACGCCCTGAAACTCTTCCGGCAGCAGCCCTCCACCTAGTCGTAGCAGCCCTCGACCGTCCATTGTGGATCATCCCCGATCGTGGCCTTCAGCAGCAGGGCAAGGTCGCCCTCGTCGGTTTCCAGGACCACCTGGACGCGGGCGAGGCGGGTGCCGCGGTGGTGGACGATCCAGGGGCCCGCCGAGCCGAGGACGTGGCGGGAAGGGCCGTCGTCGGCGGCCACCGTCGCGGGTGGGTGGCTGAGCTCGCCGCGGTCGGTGCAGCGGACCGCGGCGCCCGCCGCGTCGAGGACCGTCGCCGGGACCCGGCGGGCGGATACCACCGTCGGGGAGGGGGCGGGGAGCCGTCCCGGCCAGGGCTGGTCGGCGGTGGCCGGGGTGCGGGGTTCGCCCCACGGGACGAGCCGGACGCGCTCGGCCGGGCCGCGGCCGCCGTCGAGCAGCGGGGTGACGACCGCGTCCGGGCCCAGCAGGCCCTGGATGCGGACCAGGGCGCGGCCGGCGCGCTCGGCGGCGTCGGCGTCGCGGCCCATCGAGCCGAACTGCAGCTGCAGCGCCTGCCCGCCGACCACCTCCTCGGGGTCGAGGCGCAGCCGGACGATGCCGGCGGTGGGCCGGTCGCGGGCGTTGAGCCAGCCTTCGCACTGCCAGCGCACGCGGTCGGCCGTCGCGCGGGCGGTCAGCGGTTCGGCGCAGCGCCAGACGCGGACGCGTTCCTCGCCGGCTTCGGTGATCGCGACGACGGCCAGCCGGGTGCAGGCGAGGCCGTGGCGGGCGAGCCCGGCGAAGAAGCGTTCGCCGAGCGTCTTCGCGACGAACGCGGCTTCGTCGACGCGGGCCAGCGGGTGCTCGAAGGTTTCGGTGACCGACAGGTCCGGCGGCAGGGCGCGGCGCAGGGGCGGGCGCTCGGAGAGGCCGCGGGCGAGGCGGTGCGCGGTGACGGCGTCCTTCGGGAACCGGCCGGCGACGTCCCGTTCGGCGAGCGCGGCGAACGCGCCGAGGGTGCGCAGCCCGAGCCGCCGCAGCAACGCGACCAGCTCACCGCGCTCGTCGCCCGGCTGGTCCAGTTCGGTGATCGCGAGCGGCGCGAGGAACTTCGGAGCGTCCCCCCGCGGCACGAGCGCCGACCGGCGGGCGGCGAGGGTCGCGGCGAAGAGCCCGTCGGCGATCCCGACCTGGCACTCGACCCCGGCCCGGGCGGCGACCTCGTCGATGAGCAGCTCGGCGAGCGCGGCCTCCCCGCCGAAGTACCCGGCGGCCCCGGTGACGGGCACGGCGACGAGCCCGGGCCGGACGACCTCGACCCCGACCGCCTGGCTTTCGACGGCGGCGGCGACGGGTTCGAAGAGCCGCGCGTCGCGGTCGGGGTCGTGCTGGTGCACGACCAGCCCGGGACAGCGGGACTGGGCGTCCCGCCGGCGCATCCCCCGGCCGACGCCGCTGCCGCGCGCGGAGGCGGAGCAGGCGACGACCCGGTTGGCGGAGAAAACGGCGGCGGGCGCGGTGGGCGGACTGCCGGCCGCGGCCCCGGCGGCGACGACCGGCCAGTCCGGGCACCAAAGGACCAGGAGCCGCGGTGCATCGGTCATCGGAGACCTTCGGTGGCCGGTGTCGCGCGTCCGAGGTCCGCTGACAGCGTGGCGGCGAGGACGAACGTCTTGAATGAGTCATTCAGGTCTTCGGAGGTCCTGAATGACTCATTCAAGACCTGGGGACCGGACTGCCGAGCGCCGGCCGGGGGCTCGCCCAGCCGCCCGGCCGAACACCGAGCCGACACCTCATCAGGGCACGACAACGGCCGCCACCGCACGAGCGCTCACCCCACGCGCGCGGGGAGAACCGGCGCGTCAGCGCGCCCCGCCGAATCCACCGCGCCACCCGGGCCGGGCAGCCGCAACGGCACCGACCGGGGACGGGCCGCCGCACCACGGCCTCTGCTCGTCGCCAGGACTTCGCGGTACCTCAAGTGGCCGTGGCTGTCCGCGCCCAGGCCGTGCCAGCGGCGGTCCGACACGCTCAGCTCCAGGTCCGCGTCCGGCCACGAGCCGGCCGCCAGGAGCACCGAGCCGCGGTTGCGGACGCGGCCGGCCAGGCGCCGGGCCAGCTGGGGGCGCACGCTGCCCGCCAGCGAGCGGCCGAGGACCACCAGGTCGAAGCCGTCCACCAGCGCCGACACCACAGCGACCGGCTCCGCGCCGGGGTGCGGCACCAGGGCGACCCGCTCCAGGTCGACGCCGAGTTCGGCGGCCGCGGCCAGGCCCAGCTCCGGCAGGCCGGTGACCGCCGCCCAGGAGCCGTCGCGGGTGGCGGCCGCGAGCAGGGCCAGCACCAGCGACGTCGCGCCGCGCACCGACACCGTGGTGCCGCGGCGCAGGGCGCCGCCGGGCAGGAGGTGGGCCAGCGCGGGCAGCACCGCCAGCTGCCCGGCCGGGTCCGGCTCGCCCAGCTGCGCCGCCGTGCGGACCCCGGGGATCCCCGCCAGCGCCTCCGGCACCGCCACGCCACCCACCTCCAGCACCACGTACTCGCACCGGAGACACCCGCGTGAGGAAGCCACAGGCGAAACCAGGAGAATCATCGAACACTTGTTCGCATAGTGCGAGACGGCAGGGCCCCGTGTCAAGCCGGGCTCAACCGATCGGGGCCGCCAGGCGTGTACCGGCCATGGACGAAAACACCCCGCCGGAGGACCCCATCGGCCCGCTGGTTCTCCCTCGAGCCTCCACCGTCGCCGACCGGGGCCAGGCACTGACCGGCCGTCGTGGACGGCGGGACGTGCCCGGCACGACCACCCCGACCACCTGGCCCACGATCGGCCTGCCCGCGCACCCGTTGTGACGCGGATCGCGGTCACGTCTTCCGCCGCCACCTCGTCCAGGGGGTGAAGCGAGAAAAGAGGACGAGATGCGCCGGATCCTGATCGTCGGTGGTGGGTACGCGGGCTTCTACACCGCCTGGAAGCTGGAGAAGAAGCTGCGCCGCGGCGAGGCCGAAGTCACCCTCGTCGACCCCCGCCCCTACCTGACCTACCAGCCGTTCCTGCCCGAGGTCGTCGCCGGGTCGGTCGAGGCGCGGCACGCCGCCGTGTCGTTGCGGCGACACCTCGAGCGCACCCGGATCATCGCCGCGAAGGTCACCGCCGTCGACCACGCGCGCCACGCCGTCACGGTGCGGCCCGCCGACGGCGAGCCCTTCGAACTCGGCTACGACACCATCGTCGTCACCGCCGGGGCGGTCACCCGGACCCTGCCGGTGCCGGGCATCGCCGAGCAGGCCATCGGGCTCAAGCACGTCGAAGAGGCCGTCGCGATCCGGGACCGGCTCCTCACCGCCTTCGACCGGGCCGCCGCGCTGCCGGCCGGGCCGCTGCGGCGGAAGCTGCTCACCGTCACCTTCGTCGGCGGTGGCTTCTCGGGCGTCGAGGGCTTCGGCGAACTGCTGTCGCTCGCGACCGCGCTGCTCGAGCGCTACCCGGAACTGCGCCGCGACGAACTGCGCTTCCACCTCGTCGAGGCGTCGGGCCGGATCCTGCCCGAGGTCACCGACCGGCCGGGGCGCTGGGTCGTGCGGGAGCTGGAACGGCGAGGCGCGCGCGTCCACCTGGACACGCTGGTGACGTCGGCCGAACACGGCCACGTAAGGCTTTCGACCGGCGAGGAGTTCGACTCGGAGCTGATCGTCTGGACCGCGGGCAACGGCGCCAACCCCGTCATCGGCCGGCACACCGACCTCCCCGTCGACGAACGCGGCTACGTCGTCGTGCGGCCGGATCTGCGGGTCGAGGGCGTCGCCGACGCCTGGGCCGCCGGGGATGACGCCGCCGTGCCCGACCTCGCCTCGCCCGTTCCCGGCGCGCGGACCGTGCCCAACGCCCAGCACGCCTACCGGCAGGGAAAGCTGCTGGCACGCAACATCGTCGCGACGCTGCGCGGCCGGGCGCCCCGCGACTACGTCCACCACAGCCTCGGCGCGATCGCGACGCTCGGCCTGGGCCGCGGGATCTTCCAGTACCGGCGGCTGGTGGTCACCGGGCTGCCCGCGTGGCTGATGCACCGCGGCTACCACGTGCTCGCCGTGCCCACCTGGGAACGCAAGGTCCGGGTGCTCGCGGTGTGGCTGGCGCAGGCGCTGTTCGGCCGCGACATCCTGTCGCTGGCGTCGGTGCAGCACCCGCGGGACGCCTTCGTGGCAGCGGGCCTCACCGTCACCGGCGAGGCCCGCCCGCCTCAGCCCGCGAACGGGCTCGCGTCGATCGCGCAGGTCTTGCCCGCGGCCGGGAACGCCCCCGAGATCAGGTAGTCCCGCTTGACCTGCTCGGTGCACGTGCTCGGCACGTACATCGACGAGTGCCCGTACCCCTCGGTCACGAACACCCGGGCGCGCGCCAGTTCCGCGGCGCCGTCCCGGGCTCCGTGCAGCGGCGTCGAGGGGTCGTACCGGTTGTTGAGCACCAGGATCTCCGCCGACGTCGGGCGGTTCCACGGGCCGGTGAACCGGTCGTCGGCCGTCGCCCGCCAGAACGCGCAGCTCATCATGTCCAGCACGGCGATCCGCCCGAAGTACGGGACGCGCTGGTCTTCCGACTCGGCGTACCGGCTGTAGACCGCCGGGTCGGTCGGGACGTCGCTGTCACTGCACTGGATCGCGTTGAAGGCTTCGGTGCGGTTGGACGTGTACGGCTCCCCCGCCTTCAACGCCCGCGCGGCCTGCGGGGCGTCGTAAAGCCGCTGCAGCAGCGAAGCGATGTCCGGCCAGCCGCGGGAGTCCGACAGGTCGGCCGCCGCGTTGATGATCCCCGAGTACGTCCACGTCTCGCCGTCCACGGTGATCGGCGCCTGCTTCGCGCGGGCGGTCAGCGCCGCCCACTTCGCCTTCGGGTCACCGGAGGAGAACGCGCACTTCGGGCCGGCTTCGGTGCACAGGCGCAGGAACTGGTCGAACGTCTGGGAAATCCCGGTGGCGACGTCCTGGCGGGTGTCCAGCGGGACGGTCTTGCCGGCGCCGTCGTGGCCGGTCGCGTTGCCCGCGAAGTCCATCGTGCCGTCGAACACCATCGCGCGGATCCGGTCCGGGAACAGGTTCGCGTACGTGGCCCCGAGCTGGGTGCCGTAGGAAATCCCGTGGTAGGTCAGCTTCGGGTCGCCGACCGCGCGGCGCAGCAGCTCCAGGTCCCGCGCGGTGTCGGCCGTCGAGACGTGCTCCAGGATCGGGCCCGCCTTGGCTTGGCAGCGGTCCGCCAGCTCCTGGGACTTCGCGTAGAAGGCCGCGTTGCCGCTCGCGTCGCCGGGCATCTCCGGGAAGGAGCCGAAGAACGACTCCTGCTCGGCGAGGGTGTCGAAGCAGCGCACCGCCGTGCTGCTCCCGATCCCGCGCGGGTCCCACGACACGACGTCGAAGCGGGCGCGCAGCTGGTCGGAGAACAGCCACGGCCACTTGCCGCGCTCCCGCAGCCGCTGCAGGCCGGACGCGCCCGGGCCGCCGAAGTTGACGAACAGCGTGCCGATCTTGTGCGCGGGATCGGTGGCCGGTTCCTTGATGAGCGCGAGGTCGATCTTCGAGCCGGCCGGGCGGTCGTAGTCCAGCGGCACCTTCGCCGTGGCGCATTGGAAGCCGTCCTGGCAATCGGTCCAGCTCAGCCGCGGCGTGGGAACGCTGTCGGCGGCGGCGTAGGCCACCGCCGGTGCGGCCATCGAGACCCCGAGCGCGACGATCAAGCCGCGCACGAAGCCTCCCCCAGTGAGACGACGCACGAAGAATCCTTCCGTCAGGAGAAAACGATCACCCCCACAGACGGGCGAGGGGGCGGGGAGGTTGGCAGGGCGGGCGAAAAAGATCAGTTCGCCCGTGAGTGGTTCGCGGGAGGCCGGGCGAGGGTTCCCGCCCGCGCGGACTGGCGCCGGGGTGGCGCGGACTTGTGCTTCATGTCTATAGTACTAGGCAACTAGTTAAATGGAGTTGCCGATGATCGAGTTCCACCTGGACGCGAGGTCCGGCTTGTCGCCGTACCAGCAGCTGGTCCAGCAGGTGCGGCACGCACTGCGCCTCGGCCTGCTGAACGAGGGGGACCAGCTCCCGAAGGTCAAGGACGTGGTCGCTTCCCTCGCGATCAACCCGAACACCGTGCTGAAGGCCTACCGCGAGCTGGAGCACGACGGGCTCGTCTCCGCCCGGCCCGGCGTCGGCACCTTCGTCACCGCGACGCTGAACGGCGGCGCGTCGTTCGCCGTGCTCGGGCCGCTGCGGCAGGACCTGCGCCGCTGGCTGGGCAAGGCCCGCAAGGCCGGTCTCGACGAAGAGAGCATCGAGGCCCTGTTGATGTCCACGTTTCGCGACTCCGCCAGAGAGGACATAGCGTGACCGTCCTGCGTGCCCAGGGACTGGGCAAGAAGTACAAGCGCAACTGGGCGTTGTCCGGCTGCACCCTGGAAATCGAGCCCGGCCACGTGACCGGGCTGGTCGGCCCGAACGGGGCGGGCAAGTCCACTTTGCTCAACATCGCGTCCGGCATGCTCGAGCCGACCACCGGCACGATCGAGGTGTGCGGCGGGGTGCCCGGCAGCGGGCCGGAGCAGCTGGCGAAAGTCGGCTACGTCGCGCAGAACACGCCGGTCTACAGTGGACTGAGCATCGCCGAGCACCTGCGGCTCGGCGCGCACCTCAACCCGCGCTGGGACGCCTCGCTCGCCGAGAAGCGGATCGAACGGCTGGGGCTCGACCCGAAGCAGCACGCCGGCAAGCTGTCCGGCGGCCAGCGCGCGCAGCTGGCGCTGACGATCGGCATCGCCAAGCGGCCGGAGCTGCTGCTGCTCGACGAACCGGTCGCCGCGCTGGATCCGTTGGCGCGGCGGGAGTTCCTGCAGGACCTGATGGAGGCGGTGGCCGAGCACGAGTTGTCCGTCGTGATGTCCTCGCACCTGGTCAACGACCTGGAACGGGTCTGCGACCACCTCATCGTGCTCGTCGATTCGCAGGTACGCGTGATCGGCGAGGTCGAGGAACTGCTGGCCACCCACCACCGGCTCTCCGGGCCGCGGCGGGACGTCGAAACGCTGCCCGCGGACCAGCACGTCGTCTCCGCGAAGCACACCGACCGGCAGACCACCGTGCTCGTCCGCACCGAGGCGCCGATCCTCGATCCCGTGTGGACGGTCGCGCGGCTCGGCCTGGAAGACCTCGTCCTCGAGTACATGAGCAACCCCGCCCCCGCCCGCCCCGCCCTGGAGGTCTTGAGATGACCTGGCTCACCTGGCGCCAGTTCCGCGTCCCCGCGCTGTCCGTGTTCGCCGCACTGGCCGCGATCGGCGTCGTGCTCGCGATCACCGGACCGGAACTGGTCGGGCGCACCGACTTCTCCGACCAGGACACCCTCTTCGGCGGGACGATCCTGGTGCTCTACCTGCTGCCTGCGGCGATCGGCGTGTTCTGGGGCGTCCCGCTGATCACGCGCGAACTGGAGAGCGGCACGCACAGTCTCGTGTGGAACCAGACCGTCACGCGCAAGCGGTGGCTCACCACCAAGCTCGGCTTCGGCCTGCTCGTCGCGATGCCGGCGGCCGGGCTGCTCGGCTGGGCGGTGTCGTGGTGGGCGAGCCCGATCGACGCCCTTGCGGCCACGCAAACCGATCGCGGGATGCTCTCGCGCATCGCGCCGGTGGTGTTCAGCGCGCGCGGCATCGTCCCGATCGGCTACGCGGCGTTCGCCCTCGCGCTCGGCGTCGCGATCGGGATGCTGCTGAAGCGCACGGTGGCCGCGATGGCCGTCACGCTCGTCGTGATCGCCGCCGTGCTGCTCCTGGTGCCGAACTTCGTGCGGCCGTACCTGCTGCCGCCGCAGACGATGACGGTCGCGATCGTCGGCGAGGACATCACGAACATCACCGGCGACGACACCCACGGGATCATGGAGATCGGCGTGCGGAACCCCGCCGGCGCGTGGGTGCTGGCGAACGAAACCGTGGACTCGGCAGGCAACGTCGCCGATCCGCTGCCGGATTTCGTGCAGAGCTGCGCCCCGAGGCCGGGCCAGGGTCCGCCGGAGCGCGGCAGCATGCAAGCGTGCATGGCCCAGCTCGGCCAGCACGGTTACCAGCAGCGCCTGACCTACCAGCCCGGTTCCCGGTTCTGGCCGCTGCAGTGGCTCGAACTCGCGCTCTACCTCGCGCTGACCGCCCTGCTCACCTGGTTCTGCTTCCGTCGCGTCCGCCACCTTTCCTGATCGGATTCCTGGGGGAATCATGCGCACCCTCGCGGTAGCCACCGCCTTGACCTTGACGCTGTCCGCGGCGCCCGCTTCGGCGAGCACGACGCCGTTCCTGCCCCGCCCGACCGGCCACGAGCCCGTCGGCGTCAGCACACTGTCCGTTGTGGACCGTTCGCGGCCCGACCCGTGGGTGCCGTCGGTGCCCTACCGGGAACTGATGGTCTCCCTGTTCTACCCGGCGACGTCGGCGCACGGCCCCACCAAGCAGTACATGACGCCGCTGGAGTCCGAGCGCAACCTCGAACGGGAGAACATCCCGGGGCTGCCATTGGACGTCCTGAGCACCGTCCGGACGAACGCCGTCGTCGACGCGCGCCCGGCCGGGCGGTGGCACGGCCTGCCGCTCGTCGTGCTGTCGCCGGGCTGGACCCAGCCCCGCGCGACGCTCACCGCGCTGGCCGAAGACCTCGCCAGCCGCGGGTACGCCGTAGCGGCGATCGACCACACCTACGAAAACCGCGCGACCACCTTCCCCGACGGCCACGTCACCGGCTGCGCCGCCTGCGAAGTCGACGACCAGCCGGGGTTCTGGGAGAAGTTCACGCGGGTCCGGTCGAAGGACGTGTCGTTCGTGCTGGATTCCCTGCTGCGCTCGAAGAAGTGGGGCGCGCTGATCGACCCCGCGCGGATCGGTATGACCGGGCACTCCGCGGGCGGCGCGGCCACGACGCAGGCGATGCTGGCCGACGCGCGGATCCGCGCCGGAGCCGACATCGACGGCAGCATCCACGTGCCGCTGCCGTCGTCCGGGCTGGCGCGGCCGTTCCTGTTCCTGGGCAGCATGGACAACTACGTGCCGGGGCAGCCGGGGCCGTACGACGACTGGGAAACCGACTGGCCGCACCTCACCGGCTGGAAGCGCTGGCTCATGGTGTCCGGCACGGTCCACTCGTCGTTCACCGACCTCGGGGTGCTCGCCGCGCAGCTGGGCATCGACCTCGGCGCTTCGATCGACGCGACCCGCGCACTGGCCGTCACGCGAGCCTACGCAAGCGCTTTCTTCGACCAGCACCTGCGCTGCCGCCCGCAGCCGCTGCTGGCCGCGCCCTCGCCCGCCTACCCGGAAGTGACCTTCATCGGATGAAGAAGACGATTCTGCTGGCCGTCACCGCACTCGCGGTCACCCTGACCGCGCCCGCCGCCTCGGCGGACCCGCCGCTCGCGCTGGCGAAACCGACCGGCGACCAGCCGGTGGGCACGGCTTCCCTGTCCCGGGCCGACCTCTTCTACCCGGCGGTTTCCGCGCTGGGGAAGCGGAAGCGGTTCATGACCGAAGCGGAGGCGAAAGCCGCCCTCGGCGAAGCCGGGATCACCACGATCCGGCCGTCGGTGCTCACGACGGTCCGCACCGACGCGTTCGTGGACGCGCGCCCGGCCGGGCGGCACCTGCCGCTGGTCGTCCTGTCCGCCGGCCCGGAACTGACGTCGCTCGCCGAAGACCTGGCGAGCCACGGCACCGTGGTCGTCGTGGCCGGCCGCGGCGCGGACATCCCGTCGGTGCTGGATTCGCTGCTCGGCTCGAAGTGGGCGGAGCTGATCGACCCGTCGCGGATCGGTTCGGCCGGCGGCGCGAACACGAGCGACGCGCGGATCAAGGCCGGTCTCGACCTCGACGGCACCGCGTCCGCGTTGCCGCCCGACCGGCCGTTCCTTTACCTGGGCACGGAAGCGCGGCAACCGGGCTGGGACCGGCTGACGGGCTGGAAGCGCTCGCTCGTCGTCGCCGGGACGGTGCACCCGTCGTTCACCGACCTCGGCCTGATCGGCGAACAGCTCGGCCTCGGCTTCGGCGCGACGACGCCGGCCGCGCGCACCCAGGCCGTCACCGCCGCGTACGTCCGGGCGTTCTTCGACGAGCACCTGCGCGGCGAACCCCAGCCGTTGCTGGCCCAGCCGTCCGCGCGGTACCCGGAGGTGGGCTTCGCCGGGACGTCGACGCCGTACCTGCCCGCGCCGACCGGCGACCGGCCGGTGGGCGGCACGACGGTGTACCTCAAGGACACTTCGCGGCCCGACCCGTGGGTGCCGTCAGTGCCCTACCGCGAGCTGATGGTCTCGCTGTTCTACCCGGCGGCGTCGGCGAACGGCCCGAAGACGCGGTACCTGACGCCGGAGGAATCCGCGGCGCTGCTGGCGGGCAGCGGCCTCGACGTGCCGCCGGACCTGCTCACGACGATGGTGACGAACGCGGTGGCCGACGCCCGGCCGGGCGGCCGGAACCTGCCGCTGGTCGTCCTGTCGCCGGGCTACACCAAGCCGCGCGCCACGCTCTCCGCGCTCGCCGAGGACCTGGCGAGCCACGGCTACGCGGTCGCGGTGCTCGGCCACACGTACGAAAACTCCGGGCAGAGCATGCCCGGCGGGCGGTTCGCCGGGTGCGCGTCGTGCGAAGTGCCGCACGACCCCGCTTTCTGGCGGAAGCTGGAGCTCGGCCGGGCCGCCGACGTGTCGTTCGTGCTGGATTCGCTGACGCGCTCGAAGTGGGGACCGCTGATCGACGCGTCCCGGATCGGCATGGCCGGGCACTCGGTCGGCGGCGCCAGCGCCCTGCCCACGATGGTCGCCGACGCCCGCGTGAAGGCCGGCATGGACATCGACGGCACCACCGAGGTCCCGCTCACCGCCCCCGGCCTGGACCGGCCGTTCATGTTCGTGAGCCACCAGCTGGCGGCCACGGCGTGCGCGCCGGGCAACGAGCCGTGGGAACGGGACTGGGCGCAGCTGACCGGCTGGAAGCGCTGGGCGGAGGTGGCGGGCACGCAGCACGCGTCCTTCACCGACGTCGGCCTGGTGGCGGACGAGTTCGGGATCGACATGGGTGCGACGACGGGCGGCCGGCGCACGCAGGACATCACGCGGGCCTACGTCAACGCTTTCTTCGACCAGCACCTGCGGGGCGAACCGCGGCCGCTGCTCGACCGGCCGGGGTACCCGGAAGTTTCCTTCTGCCGCTGAAGGAAAGGCGGAAGCGGCATCGCCCGGGGGGATGCCGCTTCCGCCGGGCTCATCCCCTCAGAGCTTGCCGCCCGCCACCGGCGGCATGTCCGGGGCGTCCTCGACCTCCGTCGCCGACTCGCGGAACAGGTGGTTCTCGACCTCGAACAGGTTGTCGCCCGCCCGCTCGACGACCGTCAGCAGCGTCGTCATCTGGGCGACCTCCTCCACCTGCTCCTTGAGGAACCAGGCCACGAACTGCTCGCCGAGGTAGTCCTCCTCGGCGCGCGCGGCCTTCGCCATCGCCTCGATCTCCGCGGTGACCGCGCGTTCCTGCGCCAGGGCCAGCTCGATCACCTCGTGCACGCTGGAGAAGTCGTTGCGGACCTCGCCGGTGCCCGGGATCGCCACCGGCTGGTCGCGGTCGAGCAGGTACCGCACCATCGCCAGCGCGTGGTTCCGCTCCTCGATCGCCTGCTGGTAGAAGCGCCTGGCCAGCCGCGGCAGGTCGCGCGCGTCCAACCAGACGGCGAGGGCGATGTACTGCTGGGCGGCGGTGAACTCGTGCCGGATCTGGGTCTGCAGCAGTTCGGCGAACTTCTGGGTCTTGGCCATCCCCACAAGGTACGACGGACCGGGGCGCGGATCTACGATCAGGCCGATGACCAGCGCACTCGACCTCTCCGGCACCATCACCTGCGTCACCGGCGCGGCCGGCGGCATCGGGCGCGGGATCGCGCTCCGGTTCGCCGCGGCGGGCAGCGCGGTGGCCGTGCACCACCGGCGTCCCGGCGCCGCCGACGACGTCGTCGAAGCGATCGAAGCCGCCGGTGGTCGGGCTCGCGCGTTCGCCGCCGAGCTCACCGACGACACCGCCTGCCACGCCCTGCTCGACGCCGTCGCGGCGTGGGGCGGGCGGCTCGACGCGCTGGTCAACAACGCCGGCGTCCAGCCGGTGGAGGCCCTCGAAGACATCACGGCCGAGCGCTGGCGTGCGATGCTGGACGCGACCCTGACCAGCGCGTTCTCCTGCACGCAGGCGGCGGCGCGGCTGCTGGGCGACGGCGGGAGCATCACGCACGTCGCGTCGATCGAGGCCCGGCAGCCGGCCCCGGGGCACGTCCACTACAGCGCGGCGAAGGCGGCGCTGGTGATGCACGCGCGTGGCGCGGCGCTGGAGTACGGGCCGCGCGGGATCCGCGTCAACACGGTGTCCCCCGGGCTGATCGACCGGCCCGGTCTCGCGCGGGACTGGCCGGACGGCGTCGGCCGCTGGCACCGCGCGGCCCCGCTGGGCCGCCTGGGCACCCCGGCCGACGTCGGCAACGCGTGCGTCTTCCTGGCGTCGCCGCTCGCGTCCTTCGTCACCGGCCACGACCTCGTCGTCGACGGCGGCGTCACCGCACGCCCGACCTGGTAATCTGGAACACGTTCTAGTTACAGGGGGTGCGATGTCCTTCCCGGTCGTCGACGGCGTCCCGCCCGGGCGTGCCCTGCTCGGCGCCCGCATCCGGGAGCTGATCGAAGCGTCCGTGCGCGTGCGCGACGACGAAGCCGGCCTGGCCGCGGCGGCGAGCCGGGTCGAGGCGGTCACCGCGGCCCTGCGCGCCGCCGGGGAAGCCCCGCCGTTGCTGCTGGCCGCGCTCGAGGACGGCGGGCACCTGAGCGTCAACAACCCGCTGGAAGGGCCCGGGAACCCGCTGGCGCCGCCGCTGTCCTGGGTGCACGTCGGCCCGGACTCGGTGCGCGCGGAGGTCCTCCTCGGCGCGGCGCACGAGGGCCCACCGGGCCGCGTCCACGGCGGCTGGGTGGCGGCGGTCCTCGACCACGTCCTCGGCCGCGCCACGGCGGCGGCGGGCTACCCGGGGATGACGGCGTCGTTGACGGTCGACTACCACCGGGGTACGCCGTACGCGGTCCCGCTCGTCGCCGAAGGCCGGCTGGAGCGGCGGGACGGGCGCAAGCTGCACGCGTCGGGGACGCTGCGGGCGGGCGAGGAGGTCTGCGCGACGGCGTCGGCGATCCTGGTCCACTTCAGCGCGGACCGCTTCCCGGTCCCCACGGACTGACGCGGCCCTCCCGCGGGGGTCGCGAATGAGTCATTGGAGACCACCGACGTCCCGAATGAGTCATTCGCGGCACCCGCCGGCGGCCCCATTGGCACCCGCAGAGACCGACCCGCCGATCGCCCGGCCCGAGGTCGCGAATGACTCATTCGGGACCACCGACGTCCCGAATGAGTCATTCGCGGCACCTCCCGACACCCGCTCGCCGCCGCCCGATGGCCGGTCAGGAGCCGACTGTCGTGTGCCGGGGTGCCGGTGAGCTCGATGTGGCCATCAGGACCGCGCAGATCGGGACCGCCATCGCCAGTGCCGCCAGCACGAACACCGGGAACAGGAACGAGAACACCTCCGTGCCGGACGGGTCCGGCGCCGCCGGGTCGAGGTGGAGGCGGACCGCCGCCATGCCCGTGTAGTGCATGCCCGTCACCGCCGCGCCCATCACCAGGCCCGCCGCCAGGCGGGGCAGCAGCTTGTCCAGGCCGACCGTGCACCACAGGGCCGCCGTGGCCGCCACCACCGCGATGACCACCGACAGCACCACCAGCACCGGGTCGTAGCCGATCGAGCCCTTGACCTGGACCGCCCACATGCCCGTGTAGTGCATCACCGCCACCGCGAGCCCGGTGAGCAGGCCGCCCAGCAGCAGGCGGCGCCAGGCGAACCGGTTGCGGACGCCGAACACCAGCAGGCCGCAGAACACCGCCGCCACCGAAAGGACCGCCGAGACCGCCGTGCGGAAGATGTCGTAGCGCACCGGCAGGCCCGGCGTCGAGAAGCCCAGCATCGCGATGAAGTGCATGACCCAGATGCCGACGCCGCCGATGGACAGCGCCGCCAGCCCCAGCCACGTCAGCCGGACGCGCGGGTTGTCGGTGGAGCGCGCCTGCAGCGTGCAGGCCAGCCCGAGGGCGCACCCCACCACCGACGTCAGGTAGGCGAGCACCACGAGCCAGTGCCCCATGGCGAAGTCTTCGTGGTTCATGGGCATTTTCCGGCTCCTGTCAGACTTTCCGCGATCGTGGTGAGTGGTGCTCGGCGAGCGCGTGCTCGGCCGCGGCGAGGAGGGTCCGCTTCGTGGACTCCGGGGAACGCGCGTCGCAGGTGACGACCTCCACCGCCGCCGGGATCTTGAGGGCTTCGCGCACCTGCGCGGGCGCGTGCTGGCGGGTGTCCTCGAACTGGTTGATGGCCACCAGGAACGGCAGGCCGCGCGACTCGAAGAAGTCGATCGACGCGAACGAGTCCGCCAGGCGGCGGGTGTCGACCAGGACGATCGCGGCCACCGCGCCGCAGACCAGGTCGTCCCACATGAACCAGAACCGGTGCTGGCCCGGGGTGCCGAAGACGTAGAGGATCAGGTCGTCGGCGAGGGTGAGCCTGCCGAAGTCCATCGCGACCGTCGTGGCGAACTTCCCCGGCACCGCTTCGGTCCGGTCGACGCCGACCGCCGCCGTCGTCATCAGCGCTTCGGTGCGCAGCGGGTCGATTTCCGAGACGGCGCCGACGAACGTCGTCTTGCCGGCCCCGAAGCCGCCCGCGACGACGATCTTGGCCGAGGTGATCAGTTTGTCAGAGTGCACGTAGTCCACTGAGGACCCTTTCGAGCAGGTCGTTGCGTTCGTCCCAGGAGGCGTCGGCGGTGAGCGTGTCGCGGATGGACACCTGGCCGGCGCTGAGCAGGTCGCCGATGAGCACCCTGGCCACCCCGAGCGGCACGCCGAGGTGGGCCGCGACCTCGGCCACCGAACGCTTCTGCAGGCACAGCTGCATCACCGCGGCCAGGGGGTTGGTCGGGCTGAAGGACGCCGTGCGGCCTTCCGCCGTGGTCTCGACGAGGGCTTCCACCGCCAGGTCGACCTTCGGCCGCGTGCGGCCGGCGGTCCAGGCGTAGGGACGGGCCAGTGCCGCCGTGTGCCGCCCGCCCTCGCGGCGCCGGCCGTCGGTCACCGGGCCGCTCCCGGGGAGGCCGCCGGCCGCGCCGGTGTCTCGACCACCTTCCCGACCCGGTCCACGAGCAACGTCATCTCGTAGCCCACCAGCCCGATGTCGCAGCCGGGGTTGGCCAGCACCACCAGGTTGGAGCCGTCGCCGACGTTCATCAGCAGCAGGAAACCCTGCTCCATCTCGATCACCGACTGCACGACCCGGCCCGCGGTGAACAGGTCGGCCGTGCCGAGCGCGAGGCTGGAGAGCCCGGACGCGATCGCCGAGAGCTGGTCGCCGCGGTCCCGCGGCAGGGTTTCGTTCGCCGCCACGAGCAGCCCGTCCGCCGAGACGAGCGCCGCGTGCGCCACCCCGGGCACCTCCTGGGTGAACGCCGACACCAGCCAGTTCCGGGACCCGTCGGTCACTTCTGTTCCTTCCTGCCGAGGACTCATCGCTGCTCCGCGTCCGGCTCGGCCGCGACCCGGTGGCGGGCCGCGCGCATGCCGCTGTAGTGCCGGGAAAGGTTGCTCCGCACCGCGGCCGGGTCGCGGAAGGACGGGTCCGCCTGCGGCGGGCGGCGCGGGGCGGCCGAGCCCGGTGCCAGCTGGGCGCCGGGCTGCCGGGTCGGCAGGCCCGAGTCGGTGAACTCGGGTTCGCCCGTGGGTCCCACCGCGGCTTCCGCGGCCTGCCGCACCTGGTCCGCGGGGCTCACCCAGCCGTCCGGACGCGCCTTCGGCGGCTTTTCCGCGAACCAGTGCGACAACATGTGGTCGAAGATCGGCGTCGGTGGACCGGCCGGCGGCACGGGTGCGGGTTCTTCGGCGGGCCACCGGGGTTCGGCCTCGGGCCGCGCGACGCCGTTGGTGCTGCCCGCGGGCAGCGCGAGCGGGCCGGGCCGCGGCGGCAGGTCGACCTGGACCAGCACGCCGGGGACGTGCACGCTGGCGGTGATGCCGGCGCTCGCGGCCCGGTTGGCCGTCGGCCGGAGCCGGACGGTGATCCCGTGCGAGGCGGCCAGCCTGCTCACCACGAACAGGCCCATCCGGCGGGTGGTCTCCGGGCTCACCGACGCCCCGGCGGCCAGCCGGGCGTTGGCCGCTTCCAGGTCTTCGCGGGTCATGCCGAGGCCGGTGTCGACGACCTCGACCAGCACGCCGCCGTCGAAGCCGCGGTCGGCGGTGAGCACGACCTGCTCGTCCGGCGGCGACGAGCGGATGGCGTTCTCCAGCAGCTCCGCCAGGATGTGCACGACGTCGGCCGCGGCTTCGGCCTGCACCGAGCCGCGCGGCGCGTTGCCGAGGGTGATGCGCTGGTAGTCCTTGACCTCCGACGTCGCCGCGCGCAGCAGCTCGACCGTCGCGACCGGGCCGGTTTCCCGCCGCACCGGCCGGCCACCGGCGAGAACCTGCAGGTTCTCGCCGTTGCGCCGCAGCCGGGTGGCGATGTGGTCGATCTGGAACAGCTCCGCCAGCCGCTGCGGGTCCTGCTCGTCGGCCTCCAGGTCTTCGATCACCGAAAGCTGCAGTTCCACCAGCGACTGGCTGCGGCGGGACAGCGTCATGAACATCTCGCTGACCTGGATCCGCATCTCGGCCTGCTCACCGACGGCGAGCCGGACCGCCTGCCGGTGCATGTCGTCGAAGGCGCGGGCGAGCTGGCCGAGCTCGTCCTCCGAGTCGATCGGGAGCGGCGGGGTCGCGCGCCAGTCGACGTCCTCGCCCGCCCGGATGCGGTCGATGGTGCCCGGCAGCCGACGGCGCGCGGTGTCGAGCGCGGCCGCGTGCAGCAGCCGGATCGGGGCCACGACCGACCGCGCGACGACGAGCGCGATGGCGAGGGCGCCGAGCAGCGACGCGAGCACCAGGGCGGCGTCGCGCAACGCGGCCGAGCGGGCCGCGTCGGTCTCCGCGCCGACCGCGTCCGAAAGCGTTTTCACCTGTTCGGCGAGGACGGTGCCGAGCACCGCGCGCTTGGCCGCGGGCCCGCCGGCGCCCGTGCTGGTCGCCGCGGCGAACCGGGCGGCGGCCGCACCGGCCGGCGTGACCCGGCGGATCTGGCCGGTGAGCACGGCTTCCTCGGACGCGGCGCGCTCGGCCACCGCGGCGCCGCCGGGCTTGCCCGCCGCCCCTTCCTGGACGGCGAGCACGGTCCTCAGCTGCGCCAATGCCGCGCCGAGCGTCGCCGACGCGTCGAGATCCGAATTCCCGGCCTGGCCGACGACGACGGGGATCACTTCGCTGAGCAGGATCGTGAAGTCGTGGTAAGCGGCGGTTTTCTCCGCCGCGGAACCGGTCTGCTGGCGCAGGCCGGCCAATTTCCCGAGCTGATCTTCCAAAGTGCCGGCGATTTCCGGGGTGAGCTGCGAAAATGCGGCGTCCCGGCGGACCGAAGCGGCTTTCCGGTCGACGGCGGCGGTCCGGTCGGCGGCGCCGTCGTGGATCATCTCGTCGTCGACGAGCCCGGCGAGTTCGGAAATCCCTTGCACGACGGGCATTTGGTCGCGCACGGCGCTGAGCCCACCGGCCCGGGCGAGTTCGCCCTGCACCCGGGACCCGGCCAGCAGCAAAGCGACCAGGACGGGCAGCAACAGCACGACGGAGATCTTGGTGCGCAGCCCCCAAGCTCCCGGATTCCAGGAGGGGGCGGAACGACGTTGGTCTTCTTTCATCGGTGGCGTGGCTCGATTCGTACCGGTGGCCCGAGAACGATTTCCGGTTCCTTTTCCGCGGAATTCAGCCGGTGACATAACTCCGGCCGCACCGGTGCTGTCAAGGAACGCGAGCCGTTTCCCCCGTACGCATCAGCTACACAGGGTGAACTTCCACCGCGCGGATTTTTACCCTTGCGGAGGGTGAGATCGATTCGAAGAACGCACGGGATCCCGTGCGGGGTAGGTGATTTTCCGCCTTGGCGGGACGAGCCCGCCCCGCCAAGGCGAAAGTGGACTCAGCCGGCGCGGCTGCGGACCGTGGTCACCCCGCCGCCGAAAGCGCCCCAATGTGGCGTTCGGTGCGTCCAGCGCACCCAATGTGGCGTTCGGTGCGTCAGACGCACCCAACGCCACATTGGGGCGCTTGGGCCGTGCGGGGGGCGGGGCGGGGCGGGGCGGGGCGGGGCGGGTGAGAGTGGACTCAGCCGGCGCGGAGCGCCGCCTGGCCACGGACCGTCGTCACGCCGGTCAGCCGGTTGTCCACCGGGTGGCTGTCGCCGTCGTAGCGGTCGTTGAGGTTCGCCACGATCTCGAACTCCGCCTGACCCGCCGCGGCGTCGGCCGCCGTGTAGCTGTAGGCGAACGGGAACTCCACGCGGCCGCCCACCGGGACGTACTGGGTCAGCGCGCCGACCTCCTCGAAGTAACCGCTCTCGCCCTTCCTGCGCAGCGAGACCGTGACCGTCTCGGCGTACCGGTTGTTCACCACGGACACCTTGACCGGCTTGGTCTGCCCGGCGCGGGCCTGGGCGGGCAGGGACAGCCCGGTCAGGGTCACGTCGTGTGTCTCGACGTGGACCACCTGGGTGCCGGTCCCCGAGCGCCCGTCGTCCGTCGTCGCGCTGATCTCCAGGCGGTAGTCGCCGTCGGCGGCGTAGCGGTGCGTCAGCTGGGCGTTCGAGGTGAGCGCCACCGAAGTGCCGTCGCCGAACTTCAGCTCGCCGCTGACCAGCGGACGGCCGAGGCGGTCACCCGCGTTCGGCGACATCGGGATGTCGTCGAACACCGACTTCGGGTCCGAGTAGAGGTACACGTTGGGCGTCAGCGCCGGCGCGGTCGTCAGGCGGATCTCGTACGGCGACGCGCCGTCGGCGTCGGTGGCCACCCGGATCCAGTACTGCTCCCCCGCGGTGGCCCGGAAGACGACACGCTTGTAGCTGTCCAGCGAAGACGCACATTCCACTTCGGACAGTCCGGCGCGTGAGGCGCCCCAGTAGACCGCGACCGACGTCGACCGCCGCTCCACGCTGATCGAGCGGGTGCGGTCCGGCGTGTAGCGATACCACACCGAGTGGTCGGCCTCGGGATCACAGCTCGCCGTCACCTCGCCCGGCTCGCTCGTGGATCGCGACAGGTCGCCCGAGAACGTCCCGGGCAGCGTCGCCACGGCGGCCGCCGCGAAGTCGTCGTTCGACTCCCGCGGGACGCTCGAGAGGTCCAGCGTGGCCACCTGACCCGCGCCGGAATACGGCTTGAACACCATGATGTGGTACGTCTGCCCGGCGGTGACCGGGAACGTCACCGACGGCCCGGTGTTCCACTCCGCGCAGGCGCCGGGCACCTGGGTCAGCGCCCCGCGCTCGCCGGTGTAGACGGCGATGAACGGCAGCTGGCCGGCGCCCGAGGGCAGCGCGCGGACGAACCCGTCGGCGGACGCGGTGTAGTCGTACCACGCGCTCGTCGCGATCCAGGAGTAGCACGACTTCGGGTCGTCGGCGCTCGTCGTCCCTTCCCCGAAGTCCTGGGTCGCGCGGAAGGGCAGGGCGGTGACGGCGGTGGCGGTGTCGAAATCGTCGTTGGCCGGTGCTTCGGCGTGCGCGGTGGCCGGCGCCACCAGCGCGGCCGCGACGGCGAGCCCGGCGACCAGCAGGCGCCGGAAAGCGGTGTGCCTCATCTTGTTCCCCCCAGAGCTCAGACGGCGGCGATGCGCGTGCCGCGCGGTTTCACGGTCGTGGCGATGGCGATCACTTCGTTGTCCGACGGCCGGGCGTCGCGCACCGGGTAGTCGAGCTGCAGCTGGGCGCGGAAGACGACCTTGCCGTCGGCCGCGTCGTCCGGGGTGAAGGTGTAGGCGAACGGGAACCGCACGGTCTTGGTGGGCCGCGCGGGCACGGTCAGGGTGAGCGTGGCGACCGTCCGCCACCAGTTCCCGTCGTTGCGGGAGAGCACGACCGTCGCCGATTCGGCGTACCGGGTGTTGCTCACGTCGACCGAGATGGACTTGCTGTCGCCTTCGCGGGCCGCGGTGGGCACGGTGAACTTGGCGATCCCGACGTCGTGCGTGGTCACCACGACCTGCGTCGTCTTGGTGGCCGTGCGGCCGTCCGGCGAGGTCGCGTGCAGGGTGACGGTGTACGTGCCGTCCGTCGCGTAGTGGTGGGAGACGGTCCCGGTGCCGGCCGGGGCGGTGGCGCCGTCCCCGAAGTCCCAGTCGACGGTCATCGGCTGGTCGATGTCGTTCCAGGACTCCGCCGAGAAGGAGACGGTGTCGTAGACCGTCGGGGACGACGGCGACTGGTAGATCGACGGCTCCAGCGCCGGCGCGTCGTCCAGGAAGAGCGTGGTCGGCTGGTACGTCCGGGACGGCCCGGTCACGCGGACGTAGTAGGTCGCGCCGGCGGCGGCGCGGAACGCGGTCGGCTGCCCGTACGAGTCGTTCTTGCAGGCGACCTGCGTCAGCTCCGGCAGGCTGGTGCCGGTGTAGACCGAGACGGCCGAGCCGTCGCCGGTGGTCCGCGCGGTGACCGACTTCGCCTCGCCGGTGTTCGTGTAGGCGTACCAGACCGAGGGGACGGTGTTGCCGTCGGACTGGCAGGTCGATCCCGGCTCATCGGCTTCGTACGACGCCACCGAGAAGTCCGGCTGCGCGGAGAACGGCAGCGCGGGCACCGGCTGCGCGCCGGCGAAGTCGTCGTTGGCCGCGGCCGGCACCGAGTCCAGCGAGAGCGACAGCGCGCCGCCCGGGACGTCGTAGCCGGAGACCATGATGGAGTACGTGGTCCCGGCCTTGGCCACGAACGTCACGTCCTGGCCGACGCCGCAACCGTTGTCGACGCCCCTGAGCGCCCCCCGGGTCCCGGTGTGGACCGCCAGGATCATCTCCGGGTCGCTGCCCGTGGTGGACGCGCGCAGGTACCCGTCCGCGGTGGCCGTGTACCGGAACCAGACCGAGCCCCGGACGTCGTACGACTGGCACCACGACGGGTCGTCGACCGCCTTCGTGGCCTCGCTCGTGTCCTGCTGCGCGGTGAACGGCAGCGCGGTGATCGCCGTCGCCTGGTCCAAGTCGTCGTTGGACGGTGGCGCCGCGTGCGCGACGCCCGGCACGAGCAGCGCGAACGCCGCGGTGAGCGCGGTGGCCAAGGCGATCCGGCCGCGCGATCGCATGGAAAGCAGCACGAGTCATCCCCCCAGATGTGTCCCGTCCCCACACTCGCGGTGGGGATCCCCGCCGGGCACATCGGCGGAGGGGGGTCCGGTGTGACCGATCCACCGGGAAATAGCCCGGACGTCGCAACCGCGCTACTGCGAGTAGACCGCGGGGTGCGGACCAATCGCACCCCGCGGTCCGCTCTCAGGCGGGCACCCGGCCCAGCCGCTCGGCCATCGTCCGGAGGAGGACGTCCTGGTGGCGGGTCAGGAAGAAGTGCCCGCCGGGCAGCGGCACCAGGTCGAAGCCACCCGTGGTGTGCTCCGCCCACGCGGCGACCTCGGCCACCGACGCCACCGGGTCCTCGGTACCGGTGAACGCCACCACCGGCGTCGCCAGCCGGACGCCCGGCGGGTGCCGGTAGGTCTCCACCGCGCGGTAGTCGTTGCGCAGCACCGGCAGGATCATGCGCACCACCTCGTCGTCGCCGAGGAGATCCGCTTCCGTGCCGCTCAGGCGGCGCACCTCGGCCAGCACCCCGTCGTCGGAGCGGGTGTGGACGCGGTCGTCGCGGTACCGGTCGGGTGCGCGGCGGCCGGAGACGAACAACGTCACCGGCGCCGGCCCCGAAGCCTCCAGCCGCCGCGTCACCTCGTACGCCACCATCGCGCCCATGCTGTGCCCGAACAGCGCCAGCGGCCGCTCGCCGAGTCCCCGCAGCAGCGCGGCGATCTCGTCGGCGAGCCCTTCGACGGTGGGGACGAACGGTTCCTTCCGCCGGTCCTGCCGCCCCGGGTACTGCACGGACAGCACCTCGACGTCCGGCGCGAGCGCGCGCGACACGGGGAAGTAGAACGACGCCGAGCCGCCCGCGTGCGGCAGGCACACCAGCCGCGCCTTCGCCGCCGGTGCCTCGTGGAACCGGCGGAACCAGCGGTCCGCGGTCACCACGTCACCGGGAGCTCGGCGACGCGGTAGACGCCCAGCCCGCCCGGCGGCACCTCCTCGGCGGGGACGGCCAGCCGCAGGCCGGGCAGGCGGGTGAACAGCGTCGAGAAGACGACCTCGAGCGCGGCCGTCGCGAAGTTCATCGCGACGCACTGGTGCGGGCCGTGGCCGAAGGTGAGGTGCGTCTTGTGGTCGCGGCGCAGGTCGAGCTCGTGCGGCGCCGGGAACGCCTCGGGGTCGCGGTTGACCGCCGGGGTGGCCAGGATGACGCCCTCGCCCGCGTGGATCGTCTGCCCGCCGACCTCGATGTCCTCGGTGGCCAGGCGCGAGATGATGTCGCCCGCCGAGATGTAGCGCAGCAGCTCCTCCACCGCGCGCGGCGCCGCACCCGCCGGGTCGGCGCGCAGGACGTCGGCCTGCGCCGGGTTGTCCAGCACCGCGAACGCGCCGAGGGAGATCATCGTCATCGTGGATTCGTTGCCCGACACCGTGACCAGCATCGCCGAGTTGAGCAGCTGCTGGAAGCCGATCTCGTCCGGCCGCTCGTCGAAGCTGGTGACCATGTGCGTGGCCAGGTCCTCGGCCGGCTCGGCGCGCTTGCGCTCGAAGAGCTTGGTGTAGAAGTCGGACAGCGTGTAGATGGCCGGCACCATCATGTCCGGCCGGGTCGCCAGGTACTGGACGTGCTCGGTGTAGACCGCGCGGTCCTCCTCCGGCACGCCGAACAGCTCCGCCATCATCATCGACGGGAACGGCACCGCGAACGCCGAGACGAGGTCCGCGCCCGGGCCGTCGGCCAGCATGCCGTCGATCAGCTCGTCGACGATCTTCTGGATCTTCGGGCGCATCGCCTTGGCCTGGCGCAGCGTGAAGCTCGGGATCACGAGTTTGCGCTGGGCGTTGTGCTCCGGGTCGTCGAGCTGCGCGAACGTCAGCGCGTCGCCCTCGGGCACCGGCTGCGGCATGCCGGTGCCGGGCATGATCTTGGCGTTGTTCGGGAAGTCCGGGTGCGAACGGGCGGCCGAGAGCCGCGGGTCGGACAGCAGCGCGCGGGCTTCCGCGTAGCCGGTGACGACCCAGGCCTGCTTGCCGTCGACGAGCTTCACCTTCGACAGCGGCGCCTTTTCGTGCAGCTCGCCGTACGCGGCGGGCGGGTGGTACGGGCACTTTCCGCGCGGCAGCGGGAAGGACGGCACCTCGGTCGAGGTGTCGAGGGTTTCGGTCACGGGAGGTCTCTCCGATCGGTGGGGGTGGTGCTGACGACCAGCGGGACCCGCTTCGGTCCGAACAGCAGATGGGATTCCTGGTACTCGACGACGCCGTCGACCGTCCACATCGGAAGGCGGTCGAACAGCGCGTTCAGCGCACCGGTCAGCTCGACGCGGGCGAGCATCGCGCCGAGGCAGAAGTGGATGCCGTGCCCGAACGTCAGGTGGCGGTTCGGGCTGCGGCGGATGTCGAACACGTCCGGTTCGGCGAACACGGTGTCGTCGTAGTTCGCCGAGAGCATCCACGGCACGACGACCGCGCCCGCCGGGATGGCGTGCCCGGCGACCTCGGTGTCCACTGTGGTGTAACGCTGCAGCCGCGTGGACGGCGGACGGCAGCGCAGCACTTCTTCGACCGCGCCCGGGACCAGCGCCCGGTCGGCCCGCAGCGCGGCCTGCGCTTCGGGGTGCTCGGCCAGCAGCACGAGGGCGTGGCCGAGGACGGCAGCGGTGGTGAGGTGCCCGGCCTGCAGGATCTGCACGGCCAGGCTCGCCACCTCCGGATCGGCCAGGCGCTCGCCGTCCAGCTGCGCGCGCACCAGGTCGGAGATCAGCCCGGGGCCCGGTTCGGCACGGCGGCGCGCGCACAGCTGCAGCAGGTAGCCCATCAGCTCGAGGAACGGGCCGCCGAGCGCGTTGTCCGCCGCCGCCCGCACGGCCGCCTCGTCGGTGAGGTCCGGCGGCTCGATCGCCATGATCTGCTCGACCAGCGACCGGAACGCACCCGCGTCGGCGGCCGGGATGCCGAACAGCTCGGCGATCATCGTGGCGGGCAGCTCGACCGTGAAGTGCTCGACCGCGTCGAAGCCGCCCGCCGGCGCGCGATCGAGCAGGTCTCCGGCGATCTCGGCCACCCGAGGGCCGAGGTCGCGCATCTTCCGCGGGGTGAACGCCTGCGCCGCCAGCCGCCGCAGCTTGCCGTGCTGCGGCGGGTCGGCGACGAGCATCATCCCCTCGGTCATGTTCGGCACGCCCTCGGGCAGCACCCGCGCCGGGTTGCTGGAGAACGTCGCCGGGTCCTTGGTGACGCGCTCGACGTCGGCGTGGGAGAAAACGTGGTGCGCGCCGGACGCGTCGACGTGCACCCCGCCCTCCTCCCGCCGGTGCCGCAGCCAGGCGAGCTGCTCGCCGAGACCGAAGCGCGCCGACGGGACGTCCTCAGTGGACAGTGCGCTGGTCACGCCCGCCGCACCCGGACCCGGACGCTCTTCGGCGTGAACAGCTCGCTCTCGTAGAACTCGACGGGCTCGCCGTCGAGCACCTCGATCGAGGAGTACCGGCGCAGCAGCGCTTCGATGCCGAACTTCGCCTCGGTCTTGGCCAGCGCCGCGCCGAAGCAGTAGTGGATGCCGTGGCCGAAGGTGAGGTTGCGGGCGGCGCCGCGGTCGATGTCGAAGGCGTCGGGGTTCGCGAAGACCTTTTCGTCGTGGTTGGCCGAGAGCAGCGACAGGAAGACCATGCTCTTCGCCGGGATGGCGACGCCGCCGAGCTCGGTGTCGGTGGTGGTGAACCGCTGCAGGCGCGGCACCGGCGGGGTGAACCGCAGTGCCTCGTCGACGGCGGCCGGGATCAGCGCCGGGTCGGCGCGCAGCCGCGCCTCGACCTCCGGGTGCTCGCCCAGCCGCAGCACGAAGTTCGCCAGCACCGACGCCGAGGTGATGTGCCCGGCCTGCAGCAGCTGGATGGCGAGGTTGACGGCTTCGTGGTCGGCGAGCCGCTCACCGTCCACTTCGGCCTGGAGCAGGTCGCTGATGAAGCCGTCACGCGGGTTCGCACGCAGCTCGGCGCACAGGCCGGCCATGTACTGCTGCATCTGGACGAGCGGGCCGAACATGGCCGCCTGCATGGCGGCGTCCATCTCGGCGGCGTCGTTCGGGTTCGGCACGGTCACCTGGAGCAGCGCCTCGGTCCAGGTGATGAACTGCGGCAGGTCGGTCTTCGGGATGCCGAGCAGCTCGGACACCACGACCAGCGGCAGGTACTGCGAGAACGCCGTGACGAAGTCGAACTCGTCGCCGGGCACCGCGTCGAGGAGCTCCTCGGCGATCTGCGCGATGCGGTCGTTGAGGTCCTTGACGCGCTTCGGGGTGAACGCGGCGCTGGCGATCCGGCGGACCTTCGTGTGCGCGGGCGGGTCCATCACCGCGAGCATGCCCGCGGACAGCTCGGCGGCGGCCTGCGGCATCACGTGCGACGGGTCGCTCGAGAACGTGCCGGGGTCGGCCAGCGCCTGCTGCACCTCGGCGTAGGTGAACACGTGGTGCATGCCGAACGGGTCGCGCAGCACCGGGTTGGCCGCGCGCATCCGGCCCAGCCACGGCAGCGTGTCCGACAGTCCGAATCGGACGGACGGCGGCAGCAGCGCCGGGTCGATCTGCGGCATGACGAAGTCGGTCATCTTGTTCCTTCTCTTGGGTTTCAGAGGTTCTCGAGCCAGGCGCGGACGGCGCCGGCGGTGGTCGTGGCGTGGTTTTCCATCATCGACCAGTGGTTGCCGGGGACGTCCACGCCGACGTGGTCCGGCGTCCAGGTCGGCCGCCAGGCATCGCCTTCGCCTTCTTCCCCGCTCACCGACTGGAGGGATTCGGTGGCGCGCACGAACAACGTCGGCACGGCGGTGTCCACCGGCGTCCAGTCGGCGAACACGCGGAAGTAGCAGCCCATGCCGGTCAGCCGGAGGTCGTCGATGCCGCCGACCGCTTCCTCGCGGTCCTGGGCGCTGGTGACGAAGGTGCTCTTGAACCGGTCGATCTGCCCGCTCTGCGGCACGTAGGTGTCCATCAGCACGATGCCTTCCGGCGGCGAGCCGAGCTGCTCCAGGTGCGTGGCGACGGCGTGCGCCAGCCAGCCGCCGGAGGAGTGCCCGAGCAGCACGAACGGCGTGCCGCCCGCGGCGTTCCAGACCAGCTCGGCCTGCAGTTCGACGGTCGCTTCGACGGTCGAAGGCAGCAGTTCGCCGGGCCGGAACCCGGGCGCGGGGATCATGGTCAGCTCCCGCTCGCCGCGGAACCCGGCGGCGAACCGCGCGTACTGCTGGGCCCCGGTGATCGCGACCGGCGCGGCGAAGCAGAGCACGGCGGGGGTCGTGTCGCCGCGAGCCAGGCGGACCGGCTCCGGCAGCTGCTTCAGGTCGTCGAGGCGGTCGAACGACGGGCGCAGCCGCGAGGCCGCCTTGATGAACTCGACGGCTTCGGCGATCTTGCCCTCGTCGCAGGCCTTCCGGTAAAGGAGCTGGATCGAGCCGGTCTCCTCCTCCGGTGCAATGTCCTCAGTGGACGCTGCCTGCTCCGTGGGAACGAGTTCACCGCTGAGGAACTCGACGAGCGCGTCCGGCGTGGGGTGGTCGAAGACCAGCGTGGCCGGCAGGCGCAGGCCGGTGAGCCCGATCAGCCGGTTGCGCAGCTCGACGGCGGTGAGCGAGTCGAAGCCCATTTCGGGGAAGCCGACCCCGGCCGGGATGGCGTCCGGCCCGGCGAACCCGAGGACACCGGCCACCTGCGTCAGGACGACGTCCCGGAGCGTGTCCCCGGTGATCGGGACGGCTTCCGCCGCGGCGGCCTGGCGGACGGCGGGCCGGACGAGCCCCCGCAGCAGCGGCGGCACGCCCCCGGTCCCGAACTGCCGCCGGAGCGCGGCGACGTCGAGGTGCATCGGGACCAGGACGGCCTCTTGCGTGGCGCGGGCGGTGTCGAAGAGCCGCAGGCCTTCGTCGGAGGAGAGCGGCCGCAGCCCGGCGCGGCTCACCTTGTCGCGGCCTTCGGCGCCGAGCTGGCGGGTGAGGTCGCTGGCTTCGTCCCAGAGGCCCCAGGCCAGGGACTTCGCCGGGAGCCCCTGGGCCTGCCGGTGCGTGGCGAGGGCGTCGAGGTAGGCGTTGGCGGCCGCGTACCCGGCCTGGCCCGCGTTCCCGAGGATGCCGGCGGCGGAGGAGAACAGGACGAAATCGGTGAGGTCGTGGGTCAGCTCGTGGAGGTTCCTGGCCGCGTCGGCCTTGGGCCGCAGCACGGTGCTGAGCCGTTCGGGGGTGAGGCCGTCGAGCAGCCCGTCGTCGAGGACACCGGCGGCGTGGACGACGGTCCGGAGCGGGAACTCCGCCGGGATGTCGTCGAGGACCGCGGCGAGGGCGTCCCGGTCGGCGGCGTCGCACTCGGCGACGGTCACCCGTGCCCCGGTCGCCGTCAGGTCCGCGACCAGCTGCCCGGCTCGTCCGGCGGCCCGGCGGCTGGTGAGCACGATGTGCCCGGCCCCCGCCTCGGCGACGTGCCGCGCGATCAGGCTGCCGAGCAGACCGGTACCGCCGGTGATGAGCACGGTCCCGGCCGGGTCGAAGCCGTCCGCTTCGCCGTCCTCGACCGGCAGGCGGGCCAGGCGCGGTGCGAGTACCTGCCCGTCCCGCACCGCGACCTGGGGTTCCTCGCCCGCCGCGAGCCGGTCCAGCAGCTCGCGCGGGGTGTCCGCTTCGGCGTCGATCAGCACGAACCGGCCCGGCTGCTCGGTCTGCGCGGAGCGGACCAGGCCCCACACCGCGGCCGCCGCCAGGTCCGGGACGTCCTCGCCCGGCCGGGCCGCCACCGCGCCGCGCGTGACGATCGCGAGCCGGGCAGGCTCCTGCTGGAGGCGGGCCAGCGTCGCCGCCGTGACCTCGTGCACGTCGCCCGCCGGGACCTCGAACAGCTCCGCGGGCCCGGCCGGCCCCGGCGAGCCGACGGGGGTCCACCGCACGTGGAACAGCGGGTCGCGGCCCGTGGTCACCGTCGAGACCGGGCGCGTCGCCAGCGAACCGATCGTCGCCACCGGGGCGCCGGCCGGGTCGGCGAGGTCGAGGTGCCCGTCCGGGGCCAGCCGGACGCGGACCGCCGACGCGCCCACCGCGTGCAGCACGACGTCCGTCCACGCGAACGGCATCCGCGCGCCACCCTCACCGTCGCCCGCGACCATGCCGGCGTGCAAGGCCGCGTCGAGCAGCGCCGGGTGCAGGCCGTAGCCGCCGGCGTCCTCGATCGCGACCTCGGCGAAGACCTCCTCGCCCCGGCGCCAGACCGCGCGCAGCCCTTGGAACGCCGGGCCGTAACCAAAGCCGCGTTCGGCCAGCGCCGGGTACGCGCCTTCCAGTTCGACGGCGGTGGCGCCCGGCGGCGGCCACTCGGTCAGGGAAAGTCCCGACGTCAAGCTGGTGCCGAGGACACCGGAAGCGTTGCGCTGCCACGGGTCCTCGGAGCCCGCCGGTCGCGAGTGGACGGTCACCTCGCCGGAAGCGCCGACCACCACCTGCACCTGGATCCCGCCTGCCGGGGGCAGCACGATCGGCGCCTCCAGGGTCAGCTCGTCCAGCACCGGACGCCCGGCGTGCGCGCCCGCCTGCAACGCCAGCTCGACCAGCGCCGTGCCGGGGAGCAGGACCGTCCCGAGCAGGCTGTGGTCGGCCAGCCACGGGTGCGTGCGCAGCGAGACCACCCCCGTGCACACCAGCCCGCCGGACTCCGGCAAGGGGACGACCGCGCCGAGCAGCGGGTGATCCGCCGTCGCCAGACCGGCCGCGCTGACGTCACCGGCACCCGCCGGCGATTCGAGCCAGTAGCGGTCGCGCTGGAACGCGTAGGTGGGCAGGTCGACGCGGCGGCCGCCGTCGAGTGCCGCGGTCCAGTCGACGCGCACGCCCCGCACCCACGCCTCGGCGACCGACGTCAGCAACCGCGTGGGGCCGCCGTCTTCGCGCCGCAGGGTGCCGACGGCGACGACCGCCCGCTCCGCCGTCTCCTCGATCGCCATGGTGAGCACGGGGTGCGGGCTGCACTCGACGAAGACGCCGTACCCGTCGGCCAGCAGTTTCCTGGTGGCACCCGCGAAGTCGACGGTCTCGCGCAGGTTCCGGGCCCAGTAGGCCGCGTCCAGCGTGCCGGTGTCGAGGAATTCGCCGGTGACGGTCGAGCAGAACGGGACGTCCGCGGTCCGCGGGGTGATCGGCGCCAGCACCTCCAGCAGCCGGTCGTGGATGCGGTCGACGTGCGCGGAGTGCGACGCGTAGTCGACGGGGATCAGCTTGGCGCGGACGTCGTCGGCCGCGCAGCCCGCGACGAATTCGGCCAGCAGGCCCGCGTCCCCGGACACCACGACCGAGGACGGGCCGTTGACCGCCGCGAGCGACAGTTCGCCACCCCAGTCGGCCAGCCGCTTGGCGGCCGCTTCGGCGGACAACGCCACCGACGCCATCCCGCCGTCACCCCCGAGCGCCAGGATCTCCTTGCTGCGCAACGCGACCACCCGGGCACCGTCCTCGAGGGACAGCGCACCCGCGACGACGGCGGCGGCGATCTCGCCCTGCGAGTGCCCCACGACGGCGGCCGGCTCGACCCCGTGCGCCCGCCACACCGCGGCCAGCGAGACCAGCACGGCGAACAGCACCGGCTGGACGACGTCGACGCGGTCGAGGTCGCGGTTCTCGCGCAGCACGTCGACGACGGAGAAGTCCACAAAGGACGAAAGGGCGGCCGCGCACTCGCTCAGCCGCTCGGCGAAGACCGGCGACGAGTCCAGCAGCTCGACCGCCATCCCCGGCCACTGCGAGCCCTGGCCGGGGAAGACGAACACGACCTTCCCGGGCCGGCTCGCGATCCCGCTCACCACCCCCGCACCTTCAAGCCCGGCGGCGAAGTCCCCGGCCTCCCGCCCGAGCACGACCGCCCGGTGCTCGAAGCTCGCCCGCGTAGTCACCAGCGACCACCCGACGTCCAGGGGCTCCCCCGCCACTCCGGCGAGTGCCTCGGCCTGCCCCCGCAGCGCGGCCGCACTCCGCCCGGACAACACCCACGGCACCAAGCGCCCCAAGGCGGCCTTGGTTGCGTCTGGCGCACCCAATGTGGCGTTCGGTGCTCCATCCATGCCCCCACCGCCACCCTCAACCGAGGCGCTCCGCGCCGCAGCGTCATTCAACGCAACCAACGCCACATTGGGGCGCTCTGGCGACTCCAAGATCACGTGGGCGTTGGTGCCGCTGACGCCGAACGACGAGACCGCCGCGCGGCGCGGGCGGCCGGTCTCCGGCCAGGGACGGGACTCGGTGAGCAGCTCGACCGCCCCGGACGCCCAGTCCACGTGCGGCGACGGTTCGTCGACGTGCAGGGTCGCCGGCAGCACGCCGTGCTTCATGGCCTGGACCATCTTGATCACGCCCGCGACGCCCGCCGCGGCCTGTGTGTGCCCGATGTTCGACTTGACGCTGCCCAGCCACAACGGCTCCGAACGCTCCTGCCCGTACGTCGCCAGCAACGCCTGCGCCTCGATCGGGTCACCCAGGGAAGTTCCGGTTCCGTGCGCCTCCACGGCGTCTACATCGGACGGTCGCAGCCGCGCGGCCGCCAGTGCCGCGCGGATCACGCGCTGCTGGGCCGGGCCGTTCGGTGCGGTGAGGCCATTGGACGCGCCATCCTGGTTGACCGCGGTCCCGCGGACCACGGCCAGCACCGGGTGCCCGAGCCGCCGAGCGTCCGAAAGCCGTTCCACCAGCAGCATTCCCGCGCCTTCGGCCCAGCCGGTGCCGTCGGCGGACGCGGCGAAGGACTTGCACCGCCCGTTGCCCGACAACCCGCCCTGGCGGCTGAACTCGAGGAACGCGGTCGGCGTGAACATCACCGTCACCCCGCCGACCAGCGCCATCGTGCACTCCCCCGAGCGCAGGGACTGCGCGGCCAGGTGCAGCGCCACCAGCGACGACGAGCACGCCGTGTCGATCGTGACCGCGGGCCCTTCCAGCCCGAACGTGTAGGCCACGCGCCCCGAAGCGACGCTGCCCGCGCTGCCGTTGCCGAGGTAGCCCGCCAGGTCGTCCGGCACGGCGGTGAGCCGCGAGACGTAGTCGTGGTACATCAGCCCGGCGAACACGCCGGTCCGGCTGCCCTTGACCGAGCCGGGGTCGATGCCGGCGCGCTCGAAGGACTCCCACGCCGTCTCCAGCAGCAGCCGGTGCTGCGGGTCGATGGCCATGGCCTCGCGGGGCGAGATGCCGAAGAACTCCGGGTCGAAGCGGTCGGCGTCGTAGAGGAACCCGCCTTCGGGCACGAAATCGGTCTCGGGCAGGTCCCAGCCGCGGTCGGTGGGGAAGCCCGAAACACCGTCCCGGCCTTCGGCCACGAGGTCCCAGAACTCCTCCGGCGAGCCGGCGCCGCCGGGGTAGCGGCAGCTCATGCCGATGATGGCCAGCGGCTCGTCCGCCGGGACGGCCGCCGTCACCGGAGCGACCGGCACGGAGGCGCCACCCAGCTCGGTGACCAGGTGCTCGACCAGCGCGGCCGGGCTCGGGTAGTCGAAGATCAGCGTCGCGGGCAGCCGCAAGCCGGTCGCGCCGCCGAGGCGGTTGCGCAGCTCGACCGCGGTCAGCGAGTCGAAGCCGAGGTCCTTGAACGCGCCGTCGAGGTCGACCGCGGCCGTCGAGCCGTGCCCGAGCACGGCCGCGACGTGCGTGCTGACGACGTCGGCGAGGACCTCCCGCCGTTCCGGCTCGGCCAGCCCGGCCAGCCGCTGCGCGAGCCCGGCGTCGACGGCCTCGCCCGCCCGGCGCAGCGGCGTCCGGACGAGTCCGCGCAGCAGCCACGGCAGCATCCCGGACGCGGCCTGCCTGCCGAGCACGGCGAGGTCCAGCCGGCTCAGCAGCTGCACCGGCGCGGCCGAAGCCAGCGCCGCGTCGAACAGCGCCAGGCCATCCACTGTGGACAGCGGGATCATGCCGCCGCGGCTCATCCGGCGCAGGTCGGCGTCGGCGAGGTCCGCGGCCATGCCCTGGGCCCATGCACCCCACGCCATCGCGGTGCCCGGCAGGCCCGCCGCCCGGCGCCGGGTCATCAGCGCGTCGAGGAAGGCGTTGGCCGCGGCGTAGTTGCCCTGGCCCGCCCCGCCCATGACGCCCGCGGCGGAGGAGAACACCACGAACGCGGCCAGCGGCCGGTCCGCGGTCAGCTCGTGCAACGCCCACGCGGCGTCCACCTTGGGCCGGAACACGGTCTCGAACCGTTCCGCCGTCAGGGATTCCACGACGCCGTCGTCGAGCACGCCCGCCGCGTGCACGACCGCGCACAGGTCGGGGATGTCCGCCAGCACGGCGGAAAGCGCGTCCCGGTCGGCGACGTCGCACGCGACGACGACGGCCTCGGCCCCCAGCGCGGCCAGGTCCGAGACCAGCTCGGCGGCGCCCGGGGTGTCCGGCCCGCGACGGCCGGTCAGCACCACCCGGCGCACGCCCTGCCCGGCCAGGTGCCGGGCGGTCAGCGCGCCGACGCTGCCGAGCCCGCCGGTGATCAGCACGGTGCCGCCGAGGGCGGGGGTGTCCCCATCGGACGCGGGCGGGCGGACCAGCCGCAGCATCCGGAGTTCGCCGTCGCGCAGGGAAAGCTGGGGCTCACCGGTGGCGGCGGCCGCGGCGAGGACGTCGTCGGCCAGTTCGCCGGTGTCGAGGTCGAGCAGCACGAACCGGCCCGGGTTCTCCGACTGGGCGGCCCGCACGAGTCCCCACGCGGCGGCCGCGGCGAGGTCGGGCGCCTCGGCGACCGCGCCCCGCGTCACGAGCACGAGCCGGGCGTCCGAGGAGCCCGCGAGCCAGTCCTGCAGCAGCTTCAAGGTCGCGGCAGTCACTTCACGGACCTGGGCCGGCACCGAACCCGTGCCGGCCGGAACCTGGACGACCTCGATCGGACCGGAGAAGTCCCCGGCCGGCGCGACCGGCCAGTCCACGGTGAACAGTGCGTCCCGCAGGCTGCGGGTGGTGTCCAGGCCGTCGGCCGACACCGGCCGCGAGACCAGGGAACCGATGGTGGCGACCGGCTTCCCGGCCGGGTCGGCCAGCGTCACCGACACCGCGCCGGTGCCCGCCGGGACCAGCCGCACGCGGACCTCGGCGGCTCCCGCGGCGAAGAGCGAGACGTCGGTCCACGCGAACGGCAGCCGTCCTTCCGGCGCCGCGTCCGGCGTGGCCAGGCCCGCCGCGTGCAGGGTCGCGTCCAGCAGCGCCGGGTGCACGCCGTAGCGTTCGGCGCCGTACTCGGCATCGATCGCGACTTCGGCGAACACCTCTTCACCGCGGCGCCAGGCCGCGCGCAGCCCGCGGAATGCCGGTCCATAGTGGAATCCCGCGGTCTCGACGGCGTCGTAGATCCCCTCCACGGCAACGGGTTCGGCACCCGGCGGCGGCCACTCGCTCAGGTCCGGACCCGGCGTGGCCGTCCCCGGCGCCAGGAACCCGGTGGCGTGCCGCACCCACGGTTCGTCGAAGGCGGCGCCGTCCGGGCGCGAGTGCAGGGCGACGCTCCGGCGGCCCCCGGCGGCCGGCGCGCCGACCGAAAGCTGGACTTGGACGCCGTCGTCGCCGAGGACGAGCGGCGCTTCCAGCGTCAGTTCCTCGACGCGCTCGCAGCCTGCCTGCTCCCCCGCGCGCAACGCCAGTTCCAGCATCGCCGTGCCCGGCAGCAGCACCGTGCCGAGCACGGCGTGGTCGGCGAGCCACGGGTGCGCCCGCCGGGACAGCACGCCGGTGAACAGGAACCCGTCGCCGCCGGCGAGTGACACCGCGGCCCCGAGCAGCGGGTGTTCGGTCGCCCCCAGGCCGACCGAAGCCACGTCACCGGCGGTTTCCTTCGCTTCCAGCCAATAGCGGTCGCGCTGGAAGGCGTACGTCGGCAGCGGGATCCGCCGCGCGCCGGTGCCCTCGAACATCGCGGCCCAGTCCGATTCGCGGCCGCGTGTGTGCAGCCGGGCGACCGCGGCCGCGAAGGTCAGCGGTTCCGGCCGCTCGGGCCGCAGGGTGGCGACGGCTTCCCCGGGTACGAGCGCCGCCAGCCGGCCGCCCGGCCCGACCTCGACGTACGTCGTCACGCCGGAGTCGTGCAGTGCGGCGACGCCGTCGGCGAACCGGACCGTGGCCAGCACGTGCGCGACCCAGTAATCCGGGTCGGCGAACTCGTCGGCGATCGGCTTCCCGGTCACCGTCGAGACGATGGGGATCGACGGCGCCCCGAAGGCGAGCCCGGCGATCGCGGCCCGGAACTCCGCCGTCATCGGCGCCATCAGCGGCGAGTGGAACGCGTGGCTGGTCGCGAGTTCGCGGGTCTTGCGGCCCTTCTCCGCCCACGCCGCGGCGACGGCCGTGACGGCCTCGGCCGGGCCGGAGAGCACCACCGCGCCGGGCCCGTTGACCGCGCCGATCGCGACGTCGTCGGGCAGCGTCGGGGCGATCTCGCCCTCGGCCGCCTCGACCGCGACCATCACGCCGCCCGCGGGCAGCGCCTGCATCAGCCGGCCGCGCGCGGTGACGAGCGCGGCCGCGTCGGCCAGCGAAAGCACGCCGGAGACGTGCGCGGCCGCGATCTCGCCGATCGAGTGCCCGAGCAGGAAGTCCGGCCGCACGCCCCAGGCTTCGAGGAGCCGGAACAGCGCGACCTCGACGGCGAACAGCGCGGGCTGGGTGAACTCGGTGTCGTCCAGGCGATCGCCGTCGAACACCGCGGCCCGGACGCCCGGGTCCACTTGGGACAGCGCGGCGTCGAGCGCGGCGGCGAACACCGGGTACGCCCGGTACAGCTCGGTGGCCATGCCCGCGTACTGGGCGCCCTGCCCGGAGAAGAGGAACGCGGTCTTGCCCGGCGCCGCGGTGCCGGTGACGGCGGTGGGCTTGCCCGCGGCGAGATCGGCCAGCCCGGCCAGGAGTTCCTCGCGGTCGCGGCCGAGCACGACGGCCCGGTGCGGGTGCCGCGCGCGGGTCGTGGTGGTGAACGCGGCGTCCACGAGGGACACCTCGCCGAGGTGGCCCGAAAGCGCTTGCGCCTGGGCGGCGAGCGCGTCCGGGGTCCGGGCCGAGAGCAGCAGCGGCAGCACCGGCGGCGCGGTCCGTTCGCCGCTGTCGGTCTCTTCCGGCAGCTCCAGCACCACGTGCGTGTTGGTGCCGCTGACCCCGAACGACGACACGCCCGCGCGCCGCGGCCGCCCGGTCTCCGGCCACGGCCGCGCCTCGGTGAGCAGCTCGACGGCGCCCGCGGTCCAGTCGACCCGCGGGTTCGGCTCGTCGACGTGCAGTGTCTTCGGCAGCACGCCGTGCCGCATCGCCTGCACCATCTTGATCACGCCGCCGACCCCGGCCGCGGCCTGGCTGTGCCCGATGTTGGACTTCAGCGACCCCAGGTAGAGGGGCTCCGCGCGGTCCTGGCCGTAGGTGGCGAGCACCGCCTGCGCCTCGATCGGGTCGCCGAGCACGGTGCCGGTGCCGTGCGCTTCCACGGCGTCCACTTCGGACGGCGAGAGGCCGGCGGCGGCCAGCGCGTCGAGGATCACCCGCTGCTGGGCCGGGCCGTTGGGCGCGGTGAGCCCGTTGGACGCGCCGTCCTGGTTGACCGCGGTCCCCCGGACCACGGCGAGCACGGGGTGGCCGAGGCGCCGCGCGTCGGACAGCCGTTCGACCAGCAGCATCCCGGCGCCCTCGCCCCAGCTGGTGCCGTCGGCGGAGGCGGCGAAGGACTTGCAACGCCCGTCCGGGGCGAGTCCTCGGGCGCGGCTGAACTCGATGAACGCGGTCGGGGTGGACATCACGGTGACGCCGCCGGCCAGCGCCAGCGAGCACTCGCCGCGGCGCAGCGCGGTCGCGGCCAGGTGCAGCGCCACCAGCGACGACGAGCACGCCGTGTCGATGGTGAGCGCGGGGCCCTCCAGCCCGAACGTGTAGGCGACGCGGCCGGACGCGATGCTGCCCGCGCTGCCGTTGCCGATGAACCCTTCGAAGCCGTCGGGCACCGGCTGCAGCCGGGCGGCGTAGTCGTTGTACATCACGCCGGCGAACACGCTCGTCTTGCTGCCGCGCAGCGACGCCGGGGCCAGCCCGGCCGACTCGATCGCCTCCCAGGACAGCTCCAGCAGCAGCCGCTGCTGCGGGTCCATCGCGAGGGCGTCCCGGGGCGAGATGCCGAAGAACGCCGGGTCGAAGTCCGCGGCCCCGCGCAGGAAACCGCTTTCGGTCACGTAGTACGTGCCGGGCTGGTCGGGGTCCGGGGAGTAGAGCTTCCCCAGGTCCCAGCCGCGGTCGTCGGGGAACGGCCCGATGCCCTCCCGGCCGGAGTCGACCAGGTCCCACAGCCCGTCGGGGTCGGCGACACCGCCGGGGTAGCGGCAGCTCATCCCGACGATGGCGATCGGTTCCCTGGCCTGTGCTTCGAGCTCGGCCAGCTGCGAGCGCGTCGCGCCGAGCCGCTGCCGGGCCTGCTGCAGGTCGGCCGTGGCCCGCTTCAGGTAGTCGCGGAGGGTGTCTTCGTTCGCCATTCCGGGCGTCTCCTCGGTGGATCGTGGGGTCGGCGGGCGGCCGCTAGCGAACTTCGAAGTCCTGGTCGATCAGGGCGAACAGCTCCTCGTCCGTCGCGGTGTCGAGGCGTTCGCCCTCCTCCGCACCGGTCCGCGGGTAGAGGGTGGCAAGCAGCACTTCCAAACGGGTTCTAAGCGCCATCCGCGTCGCTTCCGCCGGTTCGGCGGCGGCGAGACCCGCTTCGAGCTGGGCCAACGCGGTGAGCGCCGGATCGGCCGCGCCGGCTTCCCCCGGGCCCAGTTCCGCGAGGAGGAAGCCGGTGAGAACCCGCGGGTCCGGGTAGTCGAAGATCAGCGTCGCGGGCAGCCGGAGGCCGGTCGCGGCGGCCAGGTTGTTGCGCAGCTCGACGGCGCTGAGCGAGTCGAAGCCGAAGTCGCCGAACCCGCGTTCCGGGTCGACGGCGTCCGCGGACGCGTGCCCGAGCACGGCCGCGACCTGCGCCCGCACCAGGTCGAGCAGAACGGCTTCCTGCTCCTCGGCCGGCACCTCGGCCAGCCGCGCGGCCAGCGCCCCTTCCGCCGGCGCGGCCGACGGACGGCGAGCGCCGCGGATGAGCCCGCGGAACAGCGGCGGCACCGGGCCGCCGCCGATCCGCTGCCGCATCGCCGCGAGGTCCAGCTCCATCGGGAGCAGCATCGGCTCGCCCAGTGCGAGGGCGGTGTCGAACAGTGCGAGCGCGTCCGCCGTGGCCAGCGCGCCGAAACCGCCCCGGTTCATCCGGCGCTTGTCGACGTCGGTGAGCTCGCCGAGCAGGCCGCTCGACTGCTCCCACAGGCCCCAGGCCAGCGACGTCGCGGGCAGGCCGCGCGCGTGCCGGTGCCGGGCCAGCGCGTCCAGGACGGCGTTGGCGGCGGCGTAGTTGGCCTGCCCGGCGTTGCCGAGCGTGCTCGCCGCGGAGGAGAACAGCACGAACGCGGCCAGGTCGAGGTGCTCGGTCAGCTCGTGCAGGTGCCAGGCGGCGTCCGCCTTGGGCCGCAGCACGGTCGCGAACCGCTCCGGGGTCAGCGAGGCCAGGACGCCGTCGTCGAGGACGCCGGCGGTGTGCACGACCGCGGTCAGCGGGTGCTCCGCGGGGATATCGGCCAGGAGTGCTTTCAGGGCTTCACGATCGGCGGCGTCGCACGCCACCACCGTTGCCCGCGCTCCCAAGGTGTCCAATTCGGACACCAGGTCGGCGATACCGGGTGTGTCCGGTCCGCGACGGCCCGCGAGCACCAGGTGCCGGACGCCCTTCGCGGCGAGGTGCCGGGCGAGGAGGCCGCCGAGGGTGCCGGTGCCTCCGGTGATGAGCACGGTCCCGTCGGGATCCCACCCGGGTGCGGTCCCTTCGGCGGCCGGGACGCGCGCGAGCCGGGGCGCGAACGTTTCGCCGTCCCGCAGGCGCACCTGCGGCTCGCCGCCGGCGAGGGCGGCGAGGATGGCGCGGCCGTCGAGGTCGCCGTCGAGGTCCAGGAGCGTGAAGCGGTCCGGGTTTTCGGCTTGGGCGGTGCGCACGAGACCCCACGCCGCGGCGAGGGCGACGTCCTCGTCCGCACCCCGGGTCACGAAGACCAGCCGGCCGGTGGCCGGGTTCTGCACGGTCTGCAGCACTTCGGCCGTGACGCGGTGGACGTCGTCGCCGGTGACCGGCACGAACGTGAAGTCCGCCGGCTCGTCGCCGGTCTTCACGATCGTGCCGGCGCTGCGCAGCGCCGCGGCCAGTGCGGGGTCGCCGAGGACCGCGCAGGTCGCCGCGGGCACGGCCCCGGTGGCGGCGGGCGCCCAGTCGAGGCGGAACAGCGACCGGTGGTACTCGGCCCGCGCTTCGATGCCCGCCGCGGAGATCGCCCGCAGCAGCAGGGATTCCGCCGAGGCGACCGGGCGGCCCTGTACGTCGGCGACGGTCAGGCTGATCGTGTCCGGCCCGGCCGGGGCCAGCCGCACCCGCAGGCTCGCCGCCCCGGACGTCCGCAGCGCCACGCCGTTCCACGAGAACGGCAGGTGCCCCTGCCCCTTCGCGGTGACGAAGTCGCCGAGCCCGACGGCGTGCAGTGCGGCGTCGAGCAACGCCGGGTGCAGCCCGAACCGGCCGGCGGACTCCTGCTGCCCGTCCGGCAGGGTGACTTCGGCGTAGACGGCGCCGTCGAGCGACCAAGCCGCGCGCAGGCCCTGGAACGCCGGGCCGTAGCCGAAGCCGTTGTCCTGCAAGCCGTCGTAGAGCCCGGTGACGTCGATTTCCGTGGCGCCCTCGGGTGGCCAGGTGCTCAGGCGGCCCGGTGCGGGCGCCTCGGGCGCGAGGGTGCCGGTGGCGTGCAGCTGCCACGCCTGGTCGTCGTCGCCGGTGGCCGAGTGCACGGTGATCGGCCGCTTGCCGTCGTCGCCGGCGGCGCCGACGGCGACCTGGATCCGGGCCGCGCCCTTGGGCGGCAGGATCAGCGGCGCGGCGAGGGTGAGCTCCTCGATCGCCGCGCACCCCACCTCGTCGGCGGCGCGCAGCGCGAGTTCGACGAACGCGGTACCGGGCAGCAGCACGGTGCCCTGCACGGCGTGGTCGGCCAGCCACGGGTGCGTCTTGACCGACAGCGAACCGGTGAGCACGCACCCACCGGTGCCGGGCAGCTCGACGGCCGCCCCCAGCAACGGGTGATCCGCGGCGGCCAGCCCGGCGGCGGTGACGTCCCCCGCGTTCCAGGACGGCTCGACCCAGAACCGGTCGCGCCGGAACGCCTGCGTCGGCAGATCGGCCTTCCGCCCGGCCGGGAGCACCCGCGTCCAGTCGGGACTCACCCCGCGGACGTGCAGCCGGGCGACGGCGGTCAGTGTGGTCCGCACCTCGTCGTGCCCGTTGCGCAGCACCGGGATGGCGTCATCGACCATCGCGCTCAGCACCGCGTCCGGCCCGATCTCGACGAAGGTCCGCGCGTTCGTGGCGGCGACCGCGTCGGCGAACCGCACACACTCCCTCACCTGGCGGACCCAGTAGTCCGAACCACCTTCCACAGTGGACACCCACGGAATCACCGGCTCAGCGAAGGTGAGCCCCTCGATCGCCGCGGCGAACTCGGCCAGCATCGGCTCCATCAACGCCGAATGGAACGCATGACTCGTGTTGAGCCGCTTGGTCTTCGCGAACTTCGCCGCGTACTCGGTCACCGCAGCTTCTTCACCGGACAGCACGACCGAGTCCGGCCCGTTCACCGCAGCCAGCGAAACACCAGCCGGGAGCTCGATGTCCTTTTCGGACGCCTGCACCGCGATCATCACGCCACCCTCGGGCAGCGCCTGCATCAGCCGCCCCCTGCTGGCGACGAGCGTGGCCGCGTCTTCCAGGCTCAGCACCCCGGCGACGTGGGCCGCCGCGATCTCGCCCACCGAATGCCCCACCACGACGTCCGGCCGGAGGCCCCACGACTCCAGCAGCCGGAACAGCGCGACTTCCACCGCGAAGATGCCCTGCTGGGCCAGATCCGTGTCGGCCGCGCCGGAGAGTTCCTTCACCCGCGGGTCCAGGAACGCGCAAGCCGCGTCGAACGCCGCCGCGTACACCGGGAACGTCTCGTACAACTCCCGGCCCATCCCCTCCCGCTGCGAACCCTGGCCGGTGAAGAGGAACGCGACTCCGCCGCTGACCGGCGTGCCCTGCACGACGGACCGGTGTGCCCGCCCCTCGGCCAGCGCACCGAGCCCTTCGAGCAGCTCGTCCCGATCCGCGGCCACGACCGCGGCCCGCTGCTCCAGCGCCGCCCGCCCGGTCGCCAAGGTCCAGGCGACATCCACCAGCGGCAACTCGGCCGCCACACGAAGCTTCGCGGCCTGCGCCCGCAGCCCCTCGCCATCCCGCCCGGACAGCACGAACGGCCCCAAGCGCCCCAATGTGGCGTTGGGTGCGTTGGACGCACCCAATGCCACATTGGGGCGCTCCTCCAGGATCACGTGGGCGTTGGTGCCGCTGACCCCGAACGACGACACCCCCGCCCGCCGGACGCGGTCGGAGACGGGCCACGGCCGGGCCTCGGTGAGCAGCTCGACCGACCCGGCCGTCCAGTCCACGTGCGGGGACGGCTCGTCGACGTGCAGCGTCGGCGGCAGCACGCCGTGCCGCATCGCCTGGACCACCTTGATCACGCCCGCGACGCCCGCCGCAGCCTGGGTGTGGCCGATGTTCGACTTGAGCGAGCCCAGCAGGAGCGGCTCCGGGCGATCCTGGCCGTAAGTCGCCAGCACGGCCTGCGCCTCGATCGGGTCGCCGAGCACGGTGCCGGTGCCGTGCGCCTCGACGACGTCCACATCGGACGGTGCCAGTCGCGCGGAAGCCAGTGCGGCCCGGATGACCCGCTGCTGCGCGGGCCCGTTCGGCGCGGTGAGACCGTTCGAAGCGCCGTCCTGGTTCACCGCGGATCCGCGCACCACGGCGAGGACTTCGTGACCGAGCCGCAGGGCGTCCGAGAGCCGCTCGACCAGCAGCACGCCGGCGCCTTCCGACCAGCCGACGCCGTCGGCGGCCGCCGCGAAGGACTTGCAGCGGCCGTCCGGGGCGAGCCCGCGCTGCCGGCTGAACTCGATGAACCCGGCCGGGGTGGACATCACGGTCACCCCGCCGGCCAGCGCCATCGAGCACTCGCCCGAACGCAGTGCCTGCGCGGCCAGGTGCAGTGCCACCAGCGACGACGAGCACGCCGTGTCCACGGTGAGCGCGGGCCCCTCGAAGCCGAAGGTGTAGGCGATCCGGCCGGAGACGACGCTCGACGCGGTGCCGGTGCCGACGTACCCCTCGGCCTCGGCCGGGATGGTGGCCAGCAGCGAGCTGTAGTCCTGCGCCGAAGTCCCGGCGAACACGCCGACCTTCGCGCCGCGCAACGCCGTCGCGTCGACGCCGGCGTGCTCGAACGCCTCCCAGGACGCTTCCAGCAGCAGCCGCTGCTGCGGGTCCATGGCCAGCGCCTCGCGCGGCGAGATGCCGAAGAACGCGGCGTCGAACTCGGCGGCGCCGTCGACGAACCCGCCTTCGATCGAGTACGTGGTGCCCGGCCGGGACAGGTCCGGGTCGAAGATCGCGTCGACGTCCCAGCCGCGGTCGGCGGGGAACGGCGAGATGGCGTCGGTGCCGTCGGCGACCAGCCGCCACAGGTCGTCGGCCGAGGCGATCCCGCCCGGGTAGCGGCAGCTCATGCCGATGATGGCGATCGGTTCGTCGTGCGCCACCACGGTTTCCGCGGTCGCGACCGCTTCGCCGTCGAGGAACGCGGCCAGCGCCGACGGCGTCGGGTGGTCGAAGACGAGCGTGGCGGGCAACTCGCGGCCGAGCGCCGTGGCCAGGAGCGTCCGCAGCTCGACGGCGGTGAGCGAGTCGAAGCCCAGCTCCTTGAACGGCCGGTCCGCGCGGATCTCGTCGGCGGACCCGTGGCCGAGCACGACCGCGGCCTGCCCGCGGACCAGGTCGGTCAGCACCCGGATCCGTTCGTGCGCCGGGGCGCCGGTCAGCCGGGCCGCCAATGCCCCGGTGGGCGGTTCCGGTTTCGCGGCGAGCTCGATGAACCCGCCGGTCGAGGTGGCCTCCAGCCAGTAGCGCGTCCGCTGGAACGGATAAGTCGGCAAGTCGACACGGTGGGTGCCACTGCCCGCGAAATAGGCACGCCAGTCCGGGGTGACGCCCCGCGTGTGGAGCCGGGCGAGCGCGGCGACGACCGAGCGCGCCTCGGGCCGCCCGGCGCGCAGGACCGCGACGGCGGCCGCGTCCCCGGGCAGGCAGTCCTGGGCCAGCGCGCTGAGCACGCCGTCCGGGCCGAGCTCGAGGAACGTCCGCACGCCCTCGGCGTGCAGCGCCGTGACGCCGTCAGCGAAGCGGACGGTCTCGCGGACGTGCCGCACCCAGTAGTCCGGGCTGGTCAGCAGGCCCGGCGTGGCGAGCGCGCCGGTCACGTCGGAGACCAGCGGGAGCCGCGGCTCGCGGAGCGCGATTCCGTTGATGGCGGCGCGGAAATCGGCCAGCATCGGGTCCATCAGCGCGGAGTGGAAGGCGTGGCTCGTGGTGAGGGCCTTCGCCTTCCCGAACCCGGCGGCGACTTCGGCGACGGCGTCGGCCGCGCCGGAGAGCACCACCGACCGCGGGCCGTTGACCGCGGCGATCGACACGCCCTCGCGCAGGGCCGCGCGGACGTCTTCCTCGCTCGCGCGGACCGCGACCATGGCCCCGCCGGCCGGCAGCGCCTGCATCAGCCGCCCGCGTGCGGTGACGAGCGTCTGCGCGTCGGCCAGGGAAAACACCCCGGCGATGTGGGCCGCGGCGATCTCGCCGATCGAGTGCCCGAGCAGGTGGGCCGGGCGGACGCCCCACGACTCGACGAGCCGGTACAGCGCCACCTCGACGGCGAACAGCGCGGCCTGCGCGTACTCGGTGCGGTCGAGGTCCGCGCCGCCGTCGAGCACCAGTTCGCGCACGCGGGGGTCGAAGCCCGCGCAGACCTCGTCGAACGCCGCCGCGTACACCGGGTACGTCCGGTGCAGCTCCCGGCCCATCCCGGCGCGCTGGGAACCCTGACCGGAGAACAGGAACGCGACTTCACCCGCGGCGACGGCGTCCCGCACCACGTCCGCGGCCGGCTCCCCGGCGACGAGCGCACGCAACCCCGCGTCGAGGTCCCCGAGCACGACCGCCCGCTCGCCGAAGTGCGCCCGGGTGGTCGCCAGCGACGCGGCCAGGTCGACCGGGTCCGCGTCGACGTCCAGCAGCCGCGCGGCTTGGGCGCGCAACGCGGCATCAGTCCGTCCGGAAAGGACGAACGGGAGAACCTCGGGCGCTGCAACGGGTTCCGAGACTTCCTCGTCCGGCGCCTCTTCCAGGATGACGTGCGTGTTCGTGCCGCTGACGCCGAACGACGACACGCCGGCCCGGCGCGGGCGGCCGGTCTCCGGCCACTCCTGCGCCTCGGTGAGCAGCTCGACCGCGCCCGCGGCCCAGTCGACGTGCGGCGTCGGCTCGTCGACGTGCAACGTCTTCGGCAGCACGCCGTGCCGCATGGCTTCGACCATCTTGATCACGCCGCCGACGCCGGCCGCGGCCTGCGTGTGGCCGACGTTCGACTTGAACGAGCCGAGCAGCAACGGCCGGTCGGCGGGCCGCTCGGCACCGTAGGTGGCCAGCACGGCCTGCGCCTCGATCGGGTCGCCGAGCACGGTGCCGGTGCCGTGGGCTTCCACGGCGTCGACGAGGTCGGACGTCAGTGCGGCGTCGGCGAGCGCGGCGCGGATGACGCGCTGCTGCGCGGGCCCGTTCGGCGCGGACAGGCCGCTGCTGGCACCGTCCTGGTTGACGGCGGTGCCGCGGACCACCGCGAGCACGGGGTGCCCGAGCCGCCGCGCGTCGGAAAGCCGTTCCACCAGGAGCATTCCGACGCCCTCGGCCCACGCGGTCCCGTCCGCGGCGCCGGCGAACGACTTGCAGCGGCCGTCCGGCGCGAGGCCGCGCTGGCGGCTGAACTCGATGAACCCGGCCGGCGTCACGATCATCGTGACCCCGCCCGCCAGTGCCATCGTGGTCTCGCCGCGGCGCAGGGACTGGACGGCGAGGTGCAACGCGATCAGCGAAGACGAGCACGCGGTGTCGACCGTGATGGCCGGGCCCTCGAAGCCGAAGGTGTAGGCCACCCGCCCGGACGCGACGCTGCCCGCGTTGCCGCTGCCGAGGTAGCCCTCGACGATCTCGGGCACGGACGTCAGGCGCGCGGCGTAGTCCTGGTACATCACGCCGGCGTAGACGCCGATCTTGTGCCCGCGCACGGAAGCCGGGTCGATGCCCGCGCGTTCGAAGGCCTCCCACGACGTCTCCAGCAGCAGCCGGTGCTGCGGGTCCATCGCGAGCGCCTCGCGCGGGCTGATGTCGAAGAAGCCCGGGTCGAAGTCGGCCGGGGCGGTCATGAAGCCGCCTTCGCGCACGTACGACTTGCCGGGCGTCTCGGGGTCGGGGTCGTAGACGTCCTCGGCGGTCCAGCCGCGGTCGTCCGGGAACGCCGAGATGGCGTCGGTGCCGTCGGCGACCAGCCGCCACAGCTCGTCGGGCGAGGTGACCCCGCCGGGGTACCGGCAGCTCATCCCGACGATCGCGATCGGCTCGCGGTCGCGTTCCTCGAGTTCGTGCACCCGCCCGCGGGCCTCGCGCAGGTCCTTGGCGGCCTGCTTGAGGTAATCGCGCAGCTTCTGTTCGTTCGACATCCGATGGCTCCAGGCGTGAGTGGTCGTGAGTGGCAAGTCGGGTTCTAACCCGACTTGCCACTCACGACCGGCGGTGCGGTGGTCAGGGGGTGCGCAGCTCGTCGAGGACGCCGAACAGCTCGTCGTCCGTGGCCGCGTCGATGTCGGCGGCCGGGCCGGCTTCGGGCTCGGTGCTCCAGCGGGCCAGCAGTTCCCTCAGCCGCAGCGTGATCGCCTCGCGGGCCTCGCCGGTGAACGGCGCCAGCACGGTCTCGAGGCGGCCGAGCTCGGCCAGAGCGGGGGCGAGCGCCGGGGCGGTGTCCGTGCCGAGGCGCTCGGCGAGGAACCGGGCGAGCGCCGTTGCCGTCGGGTGGTCGAACACGAGCGTCGCGGGCAGCCGCGCGCCCGTCGCGGCCTGCAGGCGGTTGCGCAGTTCGACCGCGGTGAGCGAGTCGAACCCGAGGTCGAGGAACCCGCGGCCCGGCTCGACCGCGCCGGGGCCGGCGTGCCCGAGCACCGCGGCGGCCTGGGCGCGCACCAGTGTGAGCAGCACTCGGTCCCGTTCCTCCGGTGCGAGCCCCGACAGCTGCCCGCGCACCGAGGTGTCGACGGCCGCGGTCCGCCGCAGCGGCGCGCGGACCAGTCCCCGCAGCACCGGCGGCACGCCGTGGTCGCCGCGCACGCGCAGGTCGAGCTGCACCGGGACCACCACCGGCTCCCCGGTGGCCAGGGCCAGGTCGAAAGCGGCGAGTCCGTCTTCCGCGGAGAACGCCCGGGACCCGTTGCGGCGCAACCGGTCCAAGCCCGTCGAGCCGAGAGTGCCGGTCAGTTCGCTGGTGTCGGCCCACAAGCCCCACGCGAGCGACTGCCCGGGCAGCCCGCGCGCCCGCCGGTGCCGGGCCAGCGCGTCGAGGTAGGCGTTGGCGGCGGCGTAGTTGCCCTGCCCCGGCGTGCCGAACGTGCCCGCGGCCGAGGAGAACAGCACCAGGTGCGCGTCGGGGGCCAGCTCGTGGAGGTGCCGGGCCGCGTCCACTTTGGCCCGCAGCACGACGTCGATCCGCTCCGGCGTCAGGGTTTCGACGACGCCGTCGTCCAGCGCGCCCGCGGTGTGCACCACGGCCGCGAGATCGGGCACGTCGTCGAGGACTTCGGCCAGGCGGGCGCGGTCGGCGACGTCGCACGCCACGACGGTCACCTCCGCGCCCAGCGCGGTCAGGCCGGAGACGACGTCCGCGGCGCCGGGGGCGGCGTACCCGCGCCGGCTGACCAGCACCAGCCGTTTCGTCCCGTTCCGCGCGAGGTGCCCGGCGACCAGCCGGCCGAGCGTCCCGGTGCCGCCGGTGATCAGCACGCTGCCGTCGAACGCCGGGGGTTCGGCGGGCTCGGCGGGAACCGGCGCCAGACGCGGGACGAAAACCTGTCCACTTCGGACGACAAACTGGTTCTCGTCCGCGGGAAGCGCGGCGGGCACCGGGTCGTCCGGGTGCTCCAGATCGAGCAGGACGAACCGGTCCGGGTGCTCGGCCTGCGCCGACCGCACCAGTCCCCAGACGGCCGCGGCGACCGGATCGTCGGTGGTCGCGCCGGAAGTGACGAACACGAGCCGCCGGTCACCGTCCAATTCGGACTGGACACGAGCCAGCACCGCGCCCAGCACTTCACGAACATCACCCCGCGGCACCGGGACGAACTCAGCGTCGACGGGGTCACCGGGAGCGCCGGGTACCCAGTCGACGCGGAACAGCGGACCCGCGCGCCGGGCCGCCCGCACCTGGCCGGGCACGACGGGCCGCGAGGCGAGCGCGTCGATCACCGCGACCGGCGACCCGGCTTCGTCGGCGACCTCGACGGTCAGCGTCTCCGTGCCCGACGGCGTGAGCCGCACGCGCAACGCCGTCGCGCCCGCCGCGTACAGCCGGACCCCCGCCCACGAGAACGGCAGCCGCCCGGTGCCTTCGGAGTTCAGCGAGCCGAGCGCGACGGCGTGCAGGGCGGCGTCGAGCAACGCCGGGTGCACGCCGAACCGCGCGGCTTCACCGTGGTGTTCGCGCGGCAGCGCCACTTCGGCGAACACCTCCTCGCCGCGCCGCCAGACGGCCCGCAAGCCCTGGAACACCGGCCCGTACACGAACCCGCGGTCGGCCGCGCGTCCGTAGACGTCGTCGAGCGGCACCGGCTCGGCGTCCACCGGGGGCCACACCGCGAGCCCGGCGGTGGGGACGGCGGCGTCCGGCACGGCGAACCCGGCGGCGTGCCGCGTCCATTCGCCGAGCAGGTCGTCCTCGGGCCGCGAGTGCAGCGCCACGGTCCGGCGGCCGCCGTCGTCCGCCGCGCCGGCGGTGAGCCGGATCAGCACCGCGCCGTCGGCGGGCAGCACGAGCGGCGCCTCCAGCGCCAGCTCTTCCACTTCGGCGCAGCCCGCCTCGGCGGCGGCGTGCAAAGCGAGTTCGACGAACGCCGTACCGACGAGCAGGACCGTGCCGTGCACGGCGTGCTCGGCCAGCCACGGGTGCGACCGCAGGGAAAGCCGTCCGGTGAAGAGGAATCCGCCGTCGTCGGGCAGCTCGACGGCGGCACCGAGGAGCGGGTGCCCCGCCGACGTGAGGCCCGCGGAACCGAGATCGGCGGCGGCTGCCGTGGCCGGGAGCCAGTAGTGGTCGCCCTCGAAGGGGTAGGTCGGCAGCGGCACGGTGTTCGCGCCCTCGAACGCCGTCGCCCAGTCGGCGGGGACGCCGCGCACGAACGCCTCGGCGATCGACCGCAGCAGGCGCGGCCGGCCGCCGTCGTCGCGGCGGAGCGAACCGACCGCGACGACCTCGTGGCCCGCGTCCTCCGCCGTCTCCTGCACGGCGGTGGCCAGCACCGGGTGCGGGCTGCACTCGACGAAGACGCCGTGGCCGTCGGCGAGCAGCTTGCGCGTGGCCTGCTCGAACTCGACGGTCTGGCGGAGGTTGCAGTACCAGTACCCGGCGTCGAGCTGGGTGGGGTCGGCCGGGCGGCCGGTGACGGTCGAGTAGAACGGCAGCTCGCCCGCCCGCGGCCGCACCGGCGCGAGGACTTCGAGCAGCCGTTCCTCGATGGCTTCGACCTGCTCGGAGTGCGACGCGTAGTCCACCGGCACGCGCCGGGCGCGGACGCCGTCGGCCGCACACCCGGACAGCAGCTTCTCGAGCGCGCCGTCCGGCCCGGACACGACGACGGAGTTCGCCCCGTTGGCGGCGGCGATCGCCAGCCCGGTGCCCTCGATCCGCTCGGTCACCGCAGCGACCGGCTGGGCCACGGAGACCATGCCGCCCCCGCCGGCCAGGCGCAGCAGTTCGCGGCTGCGCACCGCGACCACCATGGCAGCGTCCTCAAGGGACAGTGCGCCGGCGACGCACGCGGCCGCGATCTCGCCCTGGCTGTGCCCGAGCACCGCCGCCGGTTCGACGCCGTGGGCGCGCCACACCGCGGCCAGCGAGACCATCACCGCCCAGAGCGCGGGCTGCACGACGTCGACGCGCCGCAGGGCGGCTTCGTCGGAAAGGACGTCGAGGAGCTGCCAGTCCACATGGGACTCCAGCGCCTTCGCGCACTCGGCCATGCGTGCCGCGAACACCGGCTCGGCCGCCAGGAGTTCCTGCCCCATCCCGGCCCACTGCGAACCCTGCCCGGGAAAGACGAAAACGACCCCGCCGCCGCCCGACGGCGTCCCCTCGACGACGGCCGGGTCCGGCTCACCCGCGGCCAGCGCGGCCAGCCCGCGCCGCAACTCGCCGCCGTCCCCGAGGACGACGGCGCGGTGCTCCAGCACGGTCCGGGTGGTGGCCAGCGAAAACCCGACGTCAGCGGGCTCCCCGGGCACCTCGGCGAGCTGGGCGGCCCGCGCCCGCAGCGCACTCGCGGTCTTCGCGCTCAGCACCCACGGCACGGCAGTCCCCCAGCGCCCCAATGTGGCATTGGGTGCGTCAGACGCACCCAATGTGGCGTTCGGTGCGTTGGATGCACCCAACGCCACATTGGGGCGCTTTGGGGCCTCCTCCAGGATGACGTGGGCGTTCGTGCCGCTCACCCCGAACGACGACACCGCCGCGCGGCGCGGGCGGTCGGCGGCCGGCCACGCACGGGCCTCCGTGAGCAGCTCCACCTCGCCCGAGTCCCAGTCGATGTGCGGCGACGGCTCGTCGACGTGCAACGTCTTCGGCAGCTGCCCGTGCCGCAAGGCCTCGATCATCTTGAGCACGCCCGCCACGCCGGACGCCGCCTGCGCGTGCCCGATGTTCGACTTGACGCTGCCCAGCCACAGCGGCGCGCCCGAGCGGGACTGGCCGTACGTCGCCAGCAGCGCCTGCGCCTCGATCGGGTCGCCCAGTTCGGTGCCGGTGCCGTGCGCCTCGACGACGTCGATCTCGGCCGGGGTGAGCCGCGCGTCCGCGAGCGCCCGGCGGATCACGCGGCGCTGGGCGGGGCCGCTCGGGGCGGACAGGCCGTTGGACGCGCCGTCCTGGTTGATCGCCGAGCCGCGGATGACCGCGAGCACGGTCCGGCCCTTCGCGACCGCGTCCGAGAGCCGTTCCAGCAGCACCACGCCCGCGCCCTCGGCCAGGCCCATCCCGTCGGCGGCCGCGGCGAACGCCTTGCAGCGCCCGTCCGGGGCGACCCCGCGCTGGCGGCTGAACTCGATCAGCACGGCCGGGGTCGACATGATCGTCACGCCGCCGGCCAGCGCCATCGTGCACTCGCCGCGCCGCAGGGCCTGCACCGCGAGGTGCAGCGCCACCAGCGACGACGAACACGCCGTGTCCACCGTGACGGCCGGCCCTTCCAGTCCGAGGGTGTAGGCGATCCGTCCGGAAAGGACACTGCCGGCCTTGCCCGTCACCAGGTGGCCTTCGACGCCTTCGGGCGCGGACTGCATCGCGCCGCCGTAGTCGGAGAACCCGCCGCCGACGAACACCCCCGCCTGCTCGCCGCGCACCGACGCGGGGTCGATGCCCGCGCTTTCGAAGGCCTCCCAGCCGATCTCCAGGAGCAGCCGCTGCTGCGGGTCCATCGCGAGCGCCTCGCGCGGGCTGATCGAAAAGAAGCCCGCGTCGAACTGCCCGGCGTCGCGGTAGAAGCCGCCGCCGCGCGCGTAGGTCGTGCCCTGGCTGTCGGGGTCGGGGTCGTAGAGCGCCTCGACGTCCCAGCCGCGCTCGGCGGGGAACTCCCCGACGGCGTCGCCACCCTCCTCGACGAGCCGCCAGAGGTCGGCGGCCGAGCGGACGCCACCCGGGTACCGGCAGCCGGTGCCGACGACCGCGATCGGCTCGTGCGTCCGGTCTTCGAGGTCGGCCAGCCGCTTGCGGGTGTCGCGCAGGTCGGTGGTGGCCCAGCGGAGGTACTCCCGCAGCTTCTCTTCGGGGGTGTCCATGGTGGTGCTCCTAGGTGCGAACGGTCAGGGGGTGCGCAGGCCGTCGAGGACGTCGAACAGCTCGTCGTCGGTCGCCGCGCCGAGGTCGCGGTCCCCGGGCGCCGGCTCGGCGGTGTTCAGCCGGCTCAGCAGCGTGGTCAGCCGCAGCGTCAGCTCCGTGCGCGCCGGGCCGTCGGCGACACCGTCCGCGAGCGCCGCCTCCAGCCGGTCGAGCTCGGCCAGGCCCGCCGCCGTGTCGCCGGGCAGGAGCTCGGCGAGGACGTGCGTGGCGAGGGCCTGCGCGCTCGGGTGGTCGAAGACGAGCGTGGCGGGCAGCCGCAGCCCGGTGGCCGCGGCGAGCCGGTTGCGCAGGTCGACCGCGGTGAGCGAGTCGAACCCGAGCTCTCCGAACGCCTGGGCCGGGTCGAGCGCCGACGGCGAGTCGTGCCCGAGCACGGTCGCCGCCACGCCGCGGACCAGCTCCAGCACGGTCCGGTGGCGCTCGACGACCGACATTGCCAGCAGCCGCTCCCGAAACGCTTCCATCGTGCCGATAGCGGCCGCGTCGGCCTCGGCTTCCGCGGCGAGGATGCGCCGGACGTCCTCGATCCCGCCGAGCAGCGGGCTCGGCCGCGCCGAGGTGAACGCGGCGGTGAACCGCGCCCAGTCGACGTCGGCGACCGCGACGAAGGTGTCGTCGAGGTCGAGCGCCCGCTGCATCCCGCGCATGCCGGCCGCCGTCGCCATCGGGGACAGGCCGTGCCACTCGGGGTTGAGGTCCATCAGGTCCTCGACGACGACGCCGTCGTCGAGCACGTGCCGGGCGTCCCACACGCCCCAGGCGATCGACGTCGCCGTGCGGCCGCCGGCCCGCCGCCGCTCGGCGAGGGCGTCCAGGTAGGCCGAGCCCGCCGCGTACGCGCCGTGGTCGCCGCTGCCCCAGACCCCGGCGATCGAGGAGAAGAGCACGAAGGCGTCGAGCTCGCGCTCGGCGAACAGGGCGTCGAGGTGCGCGGCCCCGGCGACCTTGGCCGCGAGGACGTCGGCGAACTCGTCCACAGTGGACTCGGCCAGCGCGGTGAGCCGGATCAGCGTGGCGGCGTGCACGACCGCCCGGATCGGCCCGTGGTCGGCCTCGGTCTTCTCGACGAGGGTCGCCAGCGCGTCCCGATCGGCGACGTCACAGGCCGCGACGGTCACCCCGGTCCCGGCTTCGGTGAGTTCCGCGGCCAGCTCGGCCATCCCGGCCGCCGCACTCCCCCGGCGGCTGGTGAGCACCAGGTGCTCGGCGCCGTCCGCGGCCAGCTTGCGGGCGATGACCGGACCGAGCGCCCCGGTGGCCCCGGTGACCAGCACGGTCCCGCGCGGCCGCCACGGTGCCGGGGGTGTGGCCGGCTTGGGCGCCCGGATCAGGCGCCGCCCGAAGACCCCGTCACCGCGGACGGCGACCTGGTCTTCGGCACCACCGCCGGTGATGGTGGCGAGAGCGCGCTGGATGGCGTCCTCGTCGGGGTCGGCGGGCAGGTCGACCAGGCCGCCCCAGCGCTGCGGCTGCTCGAGGCCGAGGACGCGCCCGAAGCCCCAGGTCTGGGCCTGCACCGGGTCCGGCGGGAGGTCCGCGGCCGTGACGCGCACGGCACCGCGGGTCACGCACCAGAGCGGAGCGCTGATCCCGGCTTCGGTGAGCCGCTGGGAGAGCACGAGGTTCGCGACGAGCCCGGCGGTGACGCCGGGCCGCAGTTCGGACCGATCGGCGGCGAGGAGGGAGACGACGCCGGTGAACTCGCCGGCCAGGCGCTCGCCCGGCTCGGCCACCACGACCTCGTGCCCCTGCCGCGCGAACTCCGCGATCAGCGGGTCGCTGTCGTCCGGCGTGACCACCAACCACCGGCCCGGCGAGCCCGCGACCGGCTCGGCGGCCTGCTCCCACTCGACCGCATAACGCATCGAATCCACCGCGGACTCTTCCGCACGGTCGGCCCGCCAGCGCGCCAATGCGGGCAGCACCGACGCCACCGCGTCGGAGTCGGCGCCGAGGACCGCGGCCAATTCGGCCGGGTCGCCCGCGTCCACCGCGGACCAGAAGCCGGTGTCCTCCGCCTTCGCCGCCGCGGGGAGCTGGAAGTCCAGCCAGAACCGCTGGTGCCGGAACGGGTACACCGGCAGCTCGACCCGGCGGGCCCCGGTGAACACCCCGGCCCAGTCGACCGGCACGCCCTGGACGTACAGCTCGGCCGCCGACAGCAGGACCCGGTCCGCGCCACCCGCGTCGCGCCGGAGGGTGCCGCCGGTGACGACCGGGCGTTCGGCGCGTTCCGCCGTCTCGCCGATCGCCGTCGTCAGCACCGGGTGCGGGCTGCACTCGACGAACACGCCGTGCCCGGAGTCCAGCAGCGCCCGCGTGGCCCGCTCGAACTCCACCGTCTGGCGCAGGTTGCGGTACCAGTAACCCGCGTCGAGCTTAGTCGTGTCGACCAGCTCACCGGTCACCGTCGAGAAGAACGGCACCCGGCCCGCCACCGGCTTCACCGGCGCCAGCAGTCCGGCCAGCCGGTCCTCGATGCGGGACACGTGGGCCGAGTGCGACGCGTAGTCCACCGGGAGCCGCCGGACGCGCACCCCGTCCGCGGCGCAGGCGTCGTGGAAGCGGGTCAGCTCGTCCGCTCCCCCGGACACGACGACCGAGCCGGGTCCGTTCACCGCCGCGACCGACAGGTCCGCGTAGTCCGCCAGCCGGGCACGCACGAGGTCGGCCCCGAGCGCGACCGACACCATCCCACCCTGACCCGCCAGTTCGCGGATCGCTTGGCTGCGCAGGGCAACCACCCGGGCACCGTCCTCGAGGGACAGTCCGCCGGCGACCACGGCCGCGGCGATCTCGCCCTGGCTGTGCCCGAGCACGGCGTCCGGCCGGACGCCGAGCGACTCCCAGACGGCGGCCAGCGACACCAGGATCGCCCACAGCACCGGCTGCACGACGTCGACCCGCCCGATCGGCTCGCCCGCGCGGACGACGTCGAGCACCGGGAAGTCCACATGGGACGCCAGCGCGGCCGCGCATTCGGCCATCCGCGCGGCGAACACCGGCGAGGCGTCCAGGAGTTCGGCGGCCATGCCGGTCCACTGGGAACCCTGGCCGGGAAAGACGAACACGACCTTGCCGGGCGTTCCCGCCACGCCTTCCGCGACGCCGGGCCCGGCCAGCCTCTCCAGCCGGCCCCGCAGCTCGGCGGCGTCCCGGCCGACGACGACGGCCCGGTGCGCGAACTCGGACCGCGTTGTCACCAAAGAGAACCCGACATCGGCCGGGTGCTCACCGTCCACACGGGACAGCAGGTTCGCGGCCTGCTCCCGCAACGCGTCGGCGGTGCGGGCCGAGAGCACCCACGGGACCGCGGGCGGCGTCACCGGCTCGGCGGCCGGCGCCCGGTCCGGCGCCTGCTCCAGGATCAGGTGCGCGTTGGTCCCGCTGACGCCGAACGACGAGACCCCGGCCCGGCGCGGTTTCCCGCCCGGCGCCCACGGCCGCGGTTCGGTGAGCAGCTCGACCGAGCCCGCCGTCCAGTCGATGTGCGTGGAGCGTTCGGCGGCGTGCAGGGTGCGCGGCAGGACGCCGTGGCGCAGGGCCATGACCATCTTGATCACGCCCGCGACGCCGGAGGCGGCCTGCGTGTGCCCGATGTTCGACTTGACGCTGCCCAGCCACAACGGCTCCGACCGGTCCTGGCCGTAGGTGGCCAGCAACGCCTGCGCCTCGATCGGGTCACCGAGCGACGTCCCGGTGCCGTGCGCCTCGACGGCGTCCACATCGGACGGACGCAGGCCCGCCATCCCGAGCGCCTGCCGGATCACGCGTTGCTGCGAAGGGCCGTTCGGCGCGGTGAGGCCGTTCGACGCGCCGTCGGAGTTGACCGCCGAGCCGCGGATGACCGCGAGCACCGGGTGCCCGTTGCGCTGCGCGTCGGACAGCCGTTCCAGGACGACCATGCCGATGCCTTCGGCCATTCCCATCCCGTCCGCCTCGGCGGAGAACGCCTTGCAGCGTCCGTCCTTCGCGAGCCCGCGCTGGCGGCTGAACAGCACGAACGGCGCCGGTGACGCCATCACGGTCACGCCGCCGGCGATGGCCAGCTCGCTTTCCCCGCTGCGCAGGGACTGCCCGGCCAGGTGCAGCGCGACCAGCGACGACGAGCACGCCGTGTCGAGCGTGACGGCCGGGCCTTCGGTGCCGTAGGTGTAGGCGAGCCGGCCGGCGGTGACGCTCATCGAGGTGCCGGTGAGCAGGTGCCCCTCGGTGCCTTCCGGCGGTTCGGCCAGGTTGGCGCCGTACGACGACGTGCTGGCGCCGACGAACACGCCGGTCCGGCTGCCGCGCAGGGTGGCCGGGGTGATGCCGGCGCTTTCGAACGCCTCCCACGACGTCTCCAGGAGCAGCCGCTGCTGCGGGTCCATCGCGAGGGCCTCGCGGGGGCTGATCCCGAAGAACGCGGGGTCGAAGCCGGCGACGCCATCGAGGAAACCGCCCTCCCGGACGTAGGTCTTGCCGGGCGCGTCCGGGTCGGGGTCGAAGAGCCCGTCGAGGTCCCAGCCGCGGTCGGCGGGGAACCCGGTGATGCCCTCGCCGCCCGCGTCGAGCATCCGCCACAGGTCGTCGGGCGAGCCGACGCCGCCGGGGAACCGGCAGCTCATGGCGACGATCGCGATGGGCTCGTCCGTGCTCGCCGCGGCGACGGCCACGGTCTCCCGCTCGCCGCCCAGGTGCCGCGCGAGCGCTTCCGGGTTCGGGTAGTCGAAGACGAGGGTCGCGGGCAGCCGCCTTCCGGTGGCCGCCTGGAGGCGGTTGCGCAGTTCGATGGCGGTGACCGAGTCGAAGCCGAGATCGCGGAAGGCCCGGTCGGCGTCGACGTCCGCGCCGGAGTCGTAGCCGAGCACGGCCGCGACCTGCGCGCGGACGACTCCGAGGAAGTCGGCCTGCGCTTCGGGCGCCGCCTCGGCGACGAGCCGCCGGACCTCGGGGATCTCGCGGAACAGCGGGCTCGGCGTCCCGGACACGGCGACGACCCGCGCCCAGTCGATGTCGACGACGACGGCGCTGGTCTCGTCGTGGTCGAGCACGCGCTGCAGCGCCGCGATCGCCAGGTCCGGGTCCATCGCCGGGACACCGCGGGAGAGCATGCGCTCCTCGACGGCCCCGGTGGCCATGCCGCCCGCGGCCCAGTGCCCCCAGATCACCGCGGTCGCGGGCAGCCCCTCGGCCTGACGCCGGCGCGCGAGGGCGTCGACGAACGCGTTGCCGGGTGCGTAGTTGCCCTGGCCCGCGGCGCCGAACATGCCGCCGAAGGAGGAGAACAGGACGAACGCGTCGAGGTCGAGGTCCCGGGTCAGCTCGTGGAGGGTGACCGCGGCTTCGGCCTTCACCCGCAGGACGTGCTCGACCTGGTCGAGCGTGAGCTGCTCCAGCAACGCGTCGTCGAGCGCGGCGGCGGTGTGGACGACGGCGGTCAGCGGCACGTCCGCCAGCAGAGCCGCGAGTGCCGCCCGGTCCGCCAGGTCCACTGTGGACACCGTGACCCGGCAGAGTGCCTCGAGCTCGGCGACCAGCTCGGGGGCGCCGGGAGCGTCGAGGCCCCGGCGTCCGGTGAGGATGACGTGCTCGGCACCGCCGCGGGCCAGCCACCGGGCGACGTGCGCACCCAGTGCCCCGGTGCCGCCGGTGACGAGCACGGTTCCCCTCGGCCGCCAGGACTTCGCCGTCCCGCCGTCGGTGGCGTGGGCCAGCCGCCGGGCCAGGACGCCGGACGTCCGGACGGCCAGCTGGTCTTCCCCGCCGGGCGAGGCCAGCACGGCGGCGACGTGGCCGGCGACGTCCCCGGTGACCGGGAGATCGATCAGGCCACCCCAGCGGCCGGGGTGCTCCTGGCCGACGACCGGGCCGAGCCCCCAGACGAGGGCCTGCTCGGGGTCGACGACGGGGTCGGCCGGGCCGGTGCTGAGCGCGCCCCGGGTGGCGACCCAAAGCGGCGCTTCGACGCCCGCGTCCCCGAGCGCCTGGACGAGGGTGACGGTGGCGGCGTGCGCCAGCGGCACGGCGGGGTACGCCGGGTGCCGTCCGGTAGCGGTGGCCAGTAAGGAAAAGACCCCGGTGACGTTCCGGTGTTCGGCGAGGAGTGCCGCGAGCGCCGCCCGGTCGGTGACCGGGTCGACGACGAGCCGCGCGACGTCGGCACCCTGGGCCGTCAGGGCGGTTTCGAGCGGATCGGTGCCGTCCTCGGGGACCACGAGCAGCCAGCGGCCGGTGAGCTCGGCCGCGGCGGGCTTCAGCGGCCGCCAGGTGACGCGGTACCGCCAGCCATCCACAGTGGACTTCTCCTGGCTGCGCCGTCGCCACGACGACAGGACCGGCAGCACCGAGTCCAGCGCTTCACGCTGCTCCTCGTCGACGCCGAGCGCACTGAGATCCGCGCGTTCCAGCGCGTCCCAGAACCGGTCGTCGACCGGGTTCGCCGAGCGCGGTTCCGGGTCGCTCGGCCAGAACCGCCGGTGCCGGAACGGATACGTCGGCAGCTCGACCCGGGCCGCGCCGGTCCCGCGGAACACCACCGTCCAGTCGACCGGGACACCGGCCACGAACGCCTCCGCCAGCGACCGGGTGAGCCGGTCGGTACCGCCGTCGTCCCGGCGCAGGGTGCCGGTGACCACCACTTCACGAGCGTCGGCCGTCTCCTCGACGCCCGCCGCCAGCACCGGGTGCGCGCTGCACTCGACGAACGCGGTGTGCCCCGACTCCAGCAGCCCGGTGACCGCCCGGTCGAACCGGACGGGTTCCCGCAGGTTGCGGTACCAGTAGGCCGCGTCCAGCTCGGCCGTGTCCAGGACTTCGCCGGTCACCGCGGAGACGAGCGGGATCCGCCCCGAGCGCGGCGCCACGTCGGCCAGCACGGACGCCAGCTCGTCGGCCAGCAGCTCTACCTGCGCCGAGTGCGACGCGTAATCGACGGCGATCCGCCGCGCCCGCACGTCCACCGAAGCCAGCAGCTCGTCAAGCGCCGCGGCCTCACCCGAAACCACGACCGACGACGGCCCGTTCACCGCCGCCACCGAAATCCGCGCGCCCCACGGCGCGATCAGCTCCCGCACCCGCTCGACCGGCGCGGCCAGCGACACCATGCCCCCCAGCCCGGACAGCCGCAGGATCGCCTTGCTCCGCAACGCGACCACCCGAGCACCGTCCTCAAGGGACAGTCCACCCGCGACCACCGCGGCGGCGATCTCACCCTGCGAATGACCCACGACCGCGTCGGGCTCGACCCCGTACGAACGCCACACCGCGGCCAGCGACACCATCACCGCCCACAGCACTGGTTGCACGACATCGACGCGCTCCAGATCGCCCTCGAGGGCAGCCAGCAGGTCCCAGTCCACGAACGCCGACAAAGCAGTGGCGCACTCAGCCATCCGCGCGGCGAACACCGGCGAAGTTTCGAGCAGCTCCCGGCCCATCCCGGTCCACTGCGAACCCTGGCCCGGGAACACGAACACGACCCGGCGACCCGGCCGGGCCACCCCGGTGATCGCGCCGTCGACGTCGCCGTCGAGGACGACCGCGCGGTGCTCGAACAGCGCCCGGGTCGTGACCAGCGAGAACCCGACGTCCAGCGGATCGCCGTTCAGTCCGGCCGCTTGGGCCTGCAACGCTTCCGCGGACCGCGCCGACAGCACCCACGGCACCACCGGCGGCACCACCCGTTCGACCGGTGCCGCTTCGACGGCGGGTGCGGCTTCGAGGATCACGTGCGCGTTGGTCCCGCTGATCCCGAACGACGACACCGCGGCCCGCCGCGGGCGGCCCGTCGAGGGCCACGGCTCGGGCGCCGAGAGCAGCCGGATCGCGCCGGACGACCAGTCCACGTGCGGGGTCGGCGTCGACGCGTGCAGCGTGCGCGGCACGGTGTCGTGGCCGAGCGCGAGCACCATCTTGACGACGCCGGCGACCCCGGCGGCGGCCTGCGCGTGGCCGATGTTCGACTTGACCGACCCCAGCAGCAGCGGGTGCGCGCGGTCCTGGCCGTAGGTCGCCAGCAGCGCGTCCGCCTCGATCGGGTCACCCAGCGACGTCCCGGTCCCGTGCGCCTCGACGACGTCCACATCGGACGGCCGCAGGCCCGCGTTCGCCAGCGCGGCGCGGATCACGCGCTGCTGGGACGGGCCGTTGGGCGCGGTGAGGCCGTTGGACGCGCCGTCCTGGTTGACCGCGGTCCCACGCACGACGGCGAGCACCGGGTGCCCGAGCCGCCGCGCGTCGGAAAGCCGTTCCACCAGCAGCATCCCGACGCCCTCGGCCCAGCCGGCACCGTCCGCGTCGGCCGAGAACGCCTTGCAGCGCCCGTCCCGCGAAAGGCCGCGCTGGTGGGAGAACTCGACGAACGTGCCGGGCGTGGCCATCACCGTCGCCCCGCCCGCCAGCGCCATCGTGCACTCGCCCGACCGCAGCGACTGGACGGCGAGGTGCAGCCCGACCAGCGACGACGAGCACGCCGTGTCGACGGTGACCGCCGGGCCTTCGAGGCCGAACGTGTAGGCGATCCGGCCCGAGGCGACGCTGCCGGAGTTGCCGACGCCGAGGAAGCCCTCGACATCGTCGGGGCCGTCGGACAGCCGGGGGCCGTAGTCGTGGTACATCAGCCCGGCGAACACGCCGGTGCGGCTGCCGCGCAGCGTGCCGGGGTCGAGGCCGGCCCGCTCGAACGCCTCCCACGCCGCCTCCAGCAGCAGGCGGTGCTGCGGGTCCATGGCCAGCGCTTCCCGCGGCGAGATGCCGAAGAAGCCGGGGTCGAAGTCGGCGGCACCGTCGAGGAACCCGCCCGCGCGGACGTAGGTCTTGCCGGGCTTCGGCTCGGGGTCGTAGAGCCCGTCGACGTCCCAGCCGCGGTCGGCCGGGAAGTCGCCGATGGCGTCGACGCCGTCGTCCAGCAGCCGCCAGAGGTCCTCCGGCGAGGTGACCCCGCCGGGGAATCGGCAGCTCATCCCGACGATCGCGATCGGCTCGTCCGACGCGGCCGCGGCCGCCGTCTCCTGGACGGGCACCGCGCCGCCGAGTTCGGTCCGCAGGAACGCGGCGAGCGCGGTCGGCGTCGGGTGGTCGAACACGAGCGCGGCGGGCAGCCGCAGCCCGGTCGTGGCGGACAGCCGGTTGCGCAGGTCGACCGCGGTCAGCGAGTCGAAACCCAGGTCGCGGAACGCCATCGAGACGTCCACAGTGGACACGTCGGCGTGGCCGAGCACCACGGCCACCTGGGTGCGGACGATCTCGGTCAGCACGCGCTCGCGCTCGGCGTTGCCGAGCCCGGCCAGCCTCGACCGCAGCCCGGGGTCGGCCGCGGCCGCGCGCGCCGGGACCAGCTTGCGCAGCACCGGCGGCACCGGCTGGTCGCGCAGCGCGGCGACGTTCAGCTTCACCGGCACGAGCACGTCGTCGGCCAGCGTGCGGGCGGTGTCGAACAGCGCGAGGCCCTGCTCGTCAGCCAGCGGCGGGAAGCCGGCGCGGGTCATCCGCCGCCGGTCGAGGTCGGTCATCGCGCCGGTCATGCCGCCGCTGCGCGCCCACAGTCCCCAGGCCAGCGACTGCGCGCCCGGCCGTCGCCGCGCGAGGGCGTCGAGGACCGCGTTCGCGGCGGCGTACGCGGCCTGCCCGGCGCTGCCGAGCGTGCCGGTCGCGGAGGAGAACAACACGAACGTCGGGGCGTCGGTGAGCTCGTCCAGGGCGAGGGCGGCGTCCACTTTGGGCCATAGAACCGTCTCGAAGTCCGCTGGGGTCAGCGATTCCACGACGCCGTCGGCGAGCGCGCCCGCGGCGTGCACGACGGCGGTGATCCGCTCGCCCGCCAGGACCGCGGCGAGCCGCGCGCGGTCGGCGACGTCGCACTGGACGATGCGGACGTCCGCGTCGAGGTCGTCGAGGTCGGGGTTCACCGCGCCGGTGCGGCTGGTCAGCAGCAGGTGGCGGGCGCCGTACTCGGTGACCAGGTGCCGGGCCAGCAGCGAGCCGAGCGCGCCGGTGCCGCCGGTGATCAGGACGGTGCCGCTGACGTCGAACGCGGGAACGGCCCCGGCGTCCGGCTGCTCGGCGCGGATCAGCCGCGGCACGAGCACCACCCCGTCGCGCAGCGCGGCTTCGGGCTCCTCGCCCGCGGCGAGCACGGCGAGGAGCGGGGTGACGTCGTCGGTGTCGGTGTCGGCGAGCAGGAACCGGTCCGGGTGCTCGGCCCGGACCGAGCGGACCAGGCCCCAGACGGCCGCGGCCGCGGGGTCTTCGCCGGTCGTCGCACCGCGGGTGACGAAGACCAGGCGGCCGTCGCTTTCCAGGTGGGCCTGGATCGCCTCGAGGGCGTCGGCCAGAACGCGCCGGACGCTCGCGCCGACGTCGGCCGGGTCGCCGGTGACGTGCACCAGCGTCAGGTCGTTGTCCACATCAGACGGCACCGTGACCGGCGTCCACTCCGGACGGAACAGCGAGTCGGTGACGAGCTGCTGGGCGGCCACCGGTCGCAGGACCAGCGACGACACGGTGGCCACGGCGACCCCGGCGCCGTCGGCGATGTCGAGGGCCACGGCGTCGTCGCCGGCGGGCCGGATCCGGACACGAAGCGTGGTCGGGCCGCCCGAGCGCAGGACCGCGCCGGACCACGCGAAGGGCATCAGCGCCCGCTCACCGCCGCCGAGGGCCGCGGCCTGCAGGGCCGCGTCGAGAAGCGCCGGGTGCAGCCCGAACCGGGCCGCCTCGGGAGCGAGGTCCTCGGGCAGCGCGACTTCCGCGTAGAGCTCCTCGCCCAGCTGCCAGGCCGCGCGCAGGCCGCGGAACGCCGGGCCGTAGGCGAAGCCCTGAGCGGCGAACCGGTCGTGGAGACCCTCGACGTCGAGAGCTTCGGCGCCGGTGGGCGGCCAGGTCAGCAGGTCCGTACCCACTGGCTCGGGACCGCCGAGCACGCCGCTCGCGTGCCGCGTCCAGCCGTCGTCGGCGTCCCGGCTGAACACGCCGACCGGGCGCCGTCCGGTGCCGTCGGGCGCGCCGACCGAGACCTGGACCTCGAGGGCGCCCTGCTCGGGCAGCACCAGCGGGGTCTCCAGGACGAGGTCCTCGACGACCCGGGTGCCGGTCTCCTGCGCGGCCCGCGCGGCGAGTTCGAGCAGCGCGGTGCCGGGCAGCACCACGGAGCCGCGGACGACGTGGTCGGCCAGCCACGGGTGCGACCGCGGCGAAAGCCGGCCGGTGAACAGGTAGCCGTCCCCGTCGGCGAGGGCGACGACCGCGCCGAGCAGCGGGTGCCCGGCCGAGCCGAGCCCGGCGAGGTCACCGGTCACCGCGGGCGCGTCGAGCCAGAACGGCGTGCGCTGGAACGGGTACGTCGGCAGTTCGACGCCGCTCGCGTCGACGCCGTCGAACTCGCGCGCCCAGTCGACGTCGACACCGTGGCCGAAGGCGGTGCCGAGGGAGGTGAGCAGCCGGGCGCGGCCGCCGTCGCCGCGGCGGAGGGTGCCGACGCCGGCTTCGTCGAGGCCGGGGACGAGCACCGGGTGCGGGCTGCACTCGACGAACACCGGCTTGCCGCCGAAGCCGCGTACGGTCCGGTCGAAGTGGACGGTCTGCCGCAGGTTGCGGTACCAGTAGGCGGCGTCGAGCGCCGCGGTGTCGAGCAGGTCACCGGTGACGGTGGAGTGGAAAGGGACCTCGCCGGTGCGCGGGCGGATCGGGGCCAGTGCTTCGAGGAGCTCGGCTTCGACGGCCTCGACGTGGGCGGAGTGGGACGCGTAGTCGACGGCGATCCGCTTGACCGGGAGGTCCTGGGCCAGCAGCTCGTCGAGGGCGGCCGCGTCACCGGAGACGACCACCGAGGACGGCCCGTTGACCGCGGCGATCGACAGCCGTTCACCCCACGGCTCGATCAGCTCTCGCGCGCGCTCGGCGGGAACGGTGAGCGACACCATGCCCCCGAGACCCGACAGCCGCAGGATCGCCTTGCTCCGCAGCGCGACGACCCGCGCACCGTCCTCAAGCGACAGTCCACCCGCGACGACCGCGGCGGCGATCTCCCCCTGGGAGTGCCCGATCACGGCGGCGGGCTCGACCCCGTGGGAACGCCAGACTTCGGCGAGCGACACCATCACGGCCCACAACGCGGGCTGCACGACGTCGACCCGCTCCAGGTCGCCGTCGAGGACTTCGAGCAGCTGCCAGTCGACGAACTTTTCCAGCGCCGTCGCGCATTCCGCCAGCCGGGCCGCGAACACCGGTGACGTATCGAGGAGTTCGAGCCCCATCCCGGCCCACTGCGAACCCTGCCCGGGGAAGACGAACACGGCCCGCCGCGGTCCTCGCGCGACCTCGGCACCGACACCCTGCTCGGCCAGCGCGGTCAGCCCGGCCCGCAGGTCCCCGGCGACGACGGCCCGGTGCTCGTACACCTGCCGCGTCTTCACCAGCGCGGCCCCGACCGCGGCCGGGTCTTCGTCCACCAGCGACAGCAGGTTCCGCGCCTGCTCGCGCAGCGCGGGTTCACTCCGGGCGGAAAGCACCCACGGCACCACCGAAGCCGCACCGGAAGGCACGCGCTCGGGCTGGGGGCGCGCTTCCAGGATGACGTGGGCGTTCGTGCCGCTCACCCCGAACGACGAGACGCCCGCCCGCCGGACGGCGCCGGTCTCCGGCCACGCCACCGGCTCGGTGAGCAGCTCGACCGCGCCGGACGCCCAGTCGACGTGCGGCGAAGGCGCGTCGACGTGCAGGGTTTTCGGCAGCAGGCCGTGCCGCATCGCCTGGATCATCTTGATCATCCCGCCGACCCCGGCGGCGGCCTGCGTGTGCCCGATGTTGGACTTCAGCGACCCCAGCCACAGTGGCCGATCCCGCTCTTGGCCGTACGTCGCCAGCAGCGCCTCGGCCTCGATCGGGTCGCCGAGCGAAGTCCCGGTGCCGTGCGCTTCCACAACGTCCACTTCGGACGCGGTGAGTCCCGCGTTGGCCAGCGCCGCCCGGATCACGCGCTGCTGGGCGAGGCCGTTGGGCGCGGTCATGCCGTTGGACGCGCCGTCCTGGTTGACCGCGGTCCCGCGGACCACCGCGAGGATCGGGTGGCCGTTCCGCTCGGCGTCGGAAAGCCGTTCCAGGAGCAGGACTCCGGCGCCTTCGGCCCAGCTGGTGCCGTCGGCGCCGGCCGCGAACGCCTTGCACCGGCCGTCCGGGGCGAGGGCCCGCTGCCGGCTGAACTCGATCAGCGCGGACGGCGTCGCCATCACGGCCACGCCCCCGGCGAGCGCGAGACCGCAGTCGCCCTGGCGAAGTGCCTGCGCGGCCAGGTGCACGGCGACCAGCGACGACGAGCACGCCGTGTCGACGGTGACCGCGGGCCCTTCGAGCCCGAAGGTGTAGGCGAGCCGCCCGGAAGCGACGCTGCCCGCGCTGCCGTTGCCGAGCAGGCCCTCGAACCCCTCCGGGACCTGGTACATCCGGCCCGCGTAGTCGTTGTACATCACGCCGGCGAACACGCCGGTGCGGCTGCCGCGCAGCGCGTCCGTGGTCAGCCCGGCCCGCTCGAACGCCTCGTACGACACCTCCAGCAGCAGCCGCTGCTGCGGGTCGATGGCGAGGGCGTCGCGCGGGCTGACCCCGAAGAACGCTGGGTCGAAGTGGTCGGCGTCGTGCAGGAACCCGCCCTCGCGGGTGTAGACCTTGCCCGGCTCGTCGGGGTCCGGGTCGTAGAGCCCCTCGAGGTCCCAGCCGCGGCGGGCCGGGAAGCCGGTGACGGCGTCGCCGCCGCGCGCGACGAGGTCCCACAGTGCTTCGGGGGACCCGGCGCCGCCGGGGTAGCGGCAGCTCATCCCGATGACGGCGATCGGCTCGCCCGCCGCCGCTTCGAGCCGGCGGTTGACTTCCCGCAGCCGGTCGCTCTCCTTGAGCGACGCGCGCAGGGCTTCGACGATCTTGTCCGGTGCTGTGGCCATTGTGGTCGGTCTCCGCGGTTTCGTTCTGGTCAGGGAAGATCGAGGGCCAGGGAGACGAGGTCGTCCACGTCCATGGCGTCGATCGAGGCGGGTTCGGCGGTTTCGGCAAGACCCGTGTCCGGGTCGGCGAGCCGCAGCAGCGCGTCGAGCAGCCCGGCTTCGCGCAGCCGGTCCACCGGGATCGCCGCGAGCACGGCGGCGAGGTCGGGCTCGACGTGCAGCTCGGCTTCCAGGTGCCTGGCGAGCGCGGTCGCGTCCGGGTAGCTGAACACCAGCGTCGGGGGCAGCCGCAGGCCGGTTTCGGCCCCGATCCGGTTGCGCAGCTCGACCGCGGTGAGCGAGTCGAAACCGAGGTCGCGGAACGCCTGCCGGGCCGGGACGGCGTCCGGGTCGGCGTGCCCGAGCACGGCCGCGACCTGCGCGCGGACGAATCCGACGAGCACGTCGAGCCGCCCGGCTTCGGGCACCGCGGCCAGGCGTTCCTTCAGCTGCGCGTGCCCGGCCGCGCGGGCCGGGGCCCGGACGAGACCCCGCAGCAACGGGGGGACTTCGCCGCGCACCGTGAGGTCGAGTCGCATCGGGACCAGCGTCGTGGCGCCGTCCGCGCGGGCCGCGTCGAACAGCGCCAGACCGTCCTCGGTGGACAGTGCGGTGACGCCGCCCCGGCGTTCGCCGTCGCCCATGCCGCCCGCCCACAGGCCCCACGCGAGGGACTGCGCCGGACGGCCCGCCGCGCGGCGGTGGGCGGCGAGCGCGTCGAGGAACGCGTTCGCGGCCGCGTAGTTCGCCTGGCCCGGCGTGCCGAGGGTGCCCGCGGCCGAGGAGAACAGGACGAACTCCGTGACGTCGCCGGCCAGCTCGTGCAGGTGCCAGGCGGCGTCGGCCTTGGCCTGCAGGACGGTCTCGACCTGCTTCGGCGTGAGGGTCTCGACGACGCCGTCCGCGAGCACGCCGGCGGCGTGCACCACCGCCGTGACGGGGTGCGCCGCGAACAGCGCGGCCACCGCGTCCCGGTCGGCGAGGTCGCACGCGGCGAGCGTGACGTCCGCGCCGAGTTCGCGCAGCTCAGCGGCCAGTTCCGGCGCTCCCGGCGCGGCCTCGCCGCGGCGGCTCACCAGCACGAGGTGCTCCGCGCCCCGCGTGGCCAGGTGGCGGGCGACGGCCGCGCCGAGCGCACCGGTCCCGCCGGTGACCAGCACCTTCCCCGCGACCGTCGGCGCCGGACCGTCCGTGGGCCGGACGCGGGCCAGCCGCGGCACCAGGAGCGCGCCGTCGCGGACCGCCGCCTGCGGCTCCCCGGCCGGCACCGGCACGGCGGCCGGGCCGTCCAGGTCGAGCAGCGCGAACCGGTCCGGGTGCTCGGCCTGAGCGGAGCGCAGCAGGCCCCAGACCGCGGCCGCGGCCAGGTCCGGCACGTCCTCGCCGTCCCGCGTGGCCACGGCCCCGCGCGTCACGACGACCAGCCGCGGCCCGTCCCCGGCCACCCACTCCCGCACGGTGGCCAGCACGCTCGTGACGGTCTCCCGCACCACGTCCGGCACCGCACCCGCACCCCGCGGCACGGGCAGGAACACCACCTCGGCCGCGGCCGGTCGTGAGTGTTCAGTCGGGTTAGAACCCGACTGAACACTCACGACCTCGGCACCGGTTTGCTGCAGCGCGGTGACCAGGTCGGGGTCGTCGCCGAGGACCGCGCACCGGGTGAGCGTCTCGGTGACCACCGAAGGAACCCAGTCGACGCGGAACAGTGCGTCGCGAACCCCGAGTCCCTCGGCCGAGAACGGCCGCAGGGCCAGCGCGTCGACGACGCCCACCGGCGCCCCCGTCCCGTCGGCCAGCGCGAGCGCGAACCCTTCGGGCACCGGGGTCAGCCGGACCCGCAGGCTCGTCGCGCCGGTCGCGGTGAGGTGCACGCCCGTCCACGCGAACGGCAGCTGAGCCGTGTCGTCACCCCGCAGCGCCGCGGTGTGGAGGGCCGCGTCGAACAGCGCCGGGTGCAGCAGGAATCCCGCCGGGACGTCGGGCAGCCCGACTTCCGCGAACAGTTCTTCGCCGCGCACCCACGCGGCCCGCAGGCCCTGGAACGCCGGCCCGTAACCGAAGCCGGCCGCCGCGAACCGCGGGTAGACGTCGTCGACCGCGACCGGTTCGGCCCCGGACGGCGGCCACTCGGTCAGCGCCACCCCGGGCTTCGCGCCTTCGGCGACCGTGCCCTCGGCGTGCCGGGTCCACGGCTCGGTGGCGTCCCGGCGGGCGTGGACCCGCACCGGCCGCGCCCCGGCTTCGGGGGCGCCGACCGTGACCTGCACCTGAACGCCCTGGTCCGGCAGCACGAGCGGGGCTTCGAGGGTCAGCTCGGTGACGACGTCGCAGCCGGCTTCGGCCGCGGTGCGCAGGACGAGCTCCAGCAGCGCGGTGCCCGGCAGCAGCGTGATCCCGCCGACCGTGTGGTCGGCCAGCCACGGGTGCGTCCGCGGCGACAGCCGGGCCGTGCCGAGGACGCCGTCCTCGTCCGCCAACGGGACGACCGCCGCGAGCAGCGGGTGGCCGGTCGCGGCCAGGCCCGCCGAGGCGACGTCCCCGGACGGCGCGGCGGCCAGCCAGAACCGCTCCCGCTGGAAGGCGTACGACGGCAGGGCGACGTGCCCGCCGCCGGGGGTGAAGCCGGCGGCCCAGTCCACCGCGCGGCCCCGGACGTACCGCCGGGCCAGCGCGGTGAGCAGCGTCTCCACCTCCGGGTGCCCGGCCCGCAGTGCCGGGACGGCGTCGCCGTCGTCGACCATCGCGGTGAGGACGCCGTCCGGGCCCAGCTCCAGGAAGTCCGTCGCGCCGGTGGCACGCAGGGCGTCGTGGAACCGGACCGGCTCGCGGACCTGACGGACCCAGTGCGCCGCCGTGGCCGGATCGCCGTCCTCCACTGTGGACACGATCGGGATCACCGGCTCGGCGAAAGTCAGCCCCTCGACGACGGTGCGGAACTCGTCGAGCATCGGCTCCATCAGTCCACTGTGGAACGCGTGACTGGTGTCGAGCCGCTTGGTCTTGGCGAACGTCGACGCGTACTCGGTCACCGCGGCTTCCTCGCCGGACAGCACGACCGAGTCCGGGCCGTTCACCGCGGCCAGCGAAACACCCTCCGGCAGCTCGATGTCCGCTTCGGCCGCCTGGACCGCGATCATCACGCCACCCTCGGGCAGCGCCTGCATCAGCCGTCCTCGCGCGGCGACCATCGTGGCCGCGTCCTCGAGGCTCAGCACTCCGGCGACGTGTGCCGCCGCGATCTCCCCGACCGAATGCCCCACGACGACGTCCGGGTGGACGCCCCACGCTTCCAGTAGCCGGAACAACGCGACTTCGAGCGCGAAGATCGCCTGCTGCGCGAACTCGGTCTCGGACGAGCCGAGGAAGTCGCCGAGCCGCGGGTCGAGGTGCGCGCAGACCGCGTCGAACGCCGCCGCGTACACCGGGAACGCCTCGTACAGCTCGCGGCCCATCCCCGGCCGCTGCGAACCCTGGCCGGTGAACAGGAACGCGGTGCGTCCGTCCGGCACCACGGCACCGGTGACGACGCCGGGTTCACCCCGGCCGAGCGCGGCCAGCCCGGCCATGACGTCACCAACGACGACCGCGCGATGAGCGTGCTGCGCCCGCGTGGTGACCAGCGCGTGCGCCACCGCCGGGAGCGGCTGGGTGGCCAGGTGCGCTCGCAGCCGGGTCGCCTGGGCCCGCAGGGCGGCCGGCGACTTGGCGGTGAGCACGACGGGCGGGCACGGGTGCGCCGGGGCTTCCCCCTCGGCCGGTTCCGGACCGGCTTCGAGGATGACGTGCGCGTTGGTGCCGCTGATCCCGAACGACGACACCGCGGCCCGCCGGACCGGTCCCTCGACCGGCTCGGTGAGCAGCCGGACGTTCCCCGCCGCCCAGTCGACGTGCGGGGTCGGCTCGTCGACGTGCAACGTCTTCGGCAGCACCCCGTGGCGCAGCGCCTGGACCATCTTGATCACGCCCGCTACGCCCGCGGCGGCCTGCGTGTGCCCGAGGTTCGACTTGATCGAGCCGAGCCACAGCGGCGTTTCCCGCTCCTGCCCGTAGGTGGCGAGCACCGCCTGCGCCTCGATGGGATCCCCGAGCCGGGTCCCCGTGCCGTGCGCCTCGACGACGTCCACATCGGACGGCGTCAGCCCGGCGGACGCCAGCGCCGCGCGGATCACCCGCTGCTGCGACGGCCCGTTCGGCGCGGTCAGTCCGTTCGACGCGCCGTCCGAGTTCACCGCGGAACCGCGGACCACGGCGAGCACCTGGTGGCCGTTGCGCCGGGCGTCGGACAGGCGCTCCAAGACGAGCACGCCGACGCCTTCCGACCAGCCGGTGCCGTCGGCGGCCGCCGCGAAGGGCTTGCAGCGGCCGTCGGGCGCCAGGCCGCGCTGACGGCTGAACTCGACGAACGTCGCCGGCGTCGCCATCACCGTGACCCCGCCGGCCAGCGCCAGCGAACACTCGCCGGACCGCAGTGCCTGTGCGGCGAGGTGCAGGGTGACCAGCGACGACGAGCACGCCGTGTCCACGGTGACCGCCGGGCCTTCGAGGCCGAACGAGTAGGCGACGCGTCCGGAAAGGACACTGCCGGAGTTGCCGATGCCGACGAACCCTTCGACGCCCTCGGGCACGGTGGTCAGGCGGGCGCCGTAGTCGTGGTACATCTGGCCGGCGAACACGCCGGTGCGGCTGCCGCGCAGCGCGGCCGGGTCGATCCCGGCGCTCTCGAAGGCTTCCCACGACGTCTCCAGCAGCAATCGCTGCTGCGGATCCATGGCGAGGGCCTCGCGCGGGCTGATCCCGAAGAACGCCGCGTCGAATTCCGCTGCGTCGTGAAGGAAACCGCCCTCTCGGGTGTACGTCGTACCCGTGCGCTCGGGGTCGGTGCTGTATTCGACGTCCCAGCCGCGGTCGGCCGGGAACTCCCCGATGCCGTCGCGGCCGTCGAGGACCAGCCGCCAGAGGTCGTCCGGCGACGTGATGCCGCCGGGGTAGCGGCAGCTCATGCCGACGATCGCGACGGGCTCGTCGACGGCCGCGACCACCGGGGCGGCCACGTCGGCGCGGACGCCGGTCAGCTCGGCTTCGAGGTGCTCCGCCAGCGCGCTCGGCGTGGCGTAGTCGAACACGACGGTCGCGGCGAGCCGGAGCCCGGTGGCGGTGTCGAGCCGGTTGCGCAGCTCGACCGCGGTCAGCGAGTCGAAACCCAGCTCGGAGAACGCCTGGCCGGGCTCGACCGCGGCGGCCGACGCGTGCCCGAGCACGGCCGCGGCCTCCGCGCGGACGAGGTCGAGCAGGTTTTCCGTGCGGGGAGCCGAGGCGGCCCGGCGGACCGGGACCCGGACGAGCCCGCGCAGGATCGGCGGGAGGTGCTCGCCCTGGGCCCGCAGACCGGCGTGGTCGAGCAGCACCGGCCACAGCACGGGTTCGGCGTGCGTGAGGGCCGCGTCGAACAGGGCCAGCCCGGTTTCGGTGTCGATCGGGCGCAAGCCGCTGCGTTCGATGCGGCGGCGTTCGGCCGCGGCGAGTTCGGCGGCCATGCCGCCGTCGAGCCACGGTCCCCAGGCCAGCGACCGGCCGGGCCGCCCCCGCGCGGCGCGGTGGGTGGCGAGCGCGTCGAGGTAGGCGTTCGCGGCCGCGTACCCGGCCTGCCCCGCGCTGCCGAACGCGCCGGCGACCGAAGAGAAGAACACCAGGTAGGCGTCGGGAACCAGCTCGTGCAGGTGCCGGGCGGCGTCGGCCTTCGGGCCGAGCACGGCGGCGAGGCGGGCCGCGTCCTGGGCGTCGAGGAGACCGTCGTCGAGGACGCCGGCGGCGTGCACGACCGCGGTCGGCGTCACTTCGCGCAGCAGCTCGGCCAGCGCGTCGCGGTCGGCGACGTCGCACGCGGCGACGGTCACCTTCGCACCGGTGGCCGCCAGTTCGGCGGCGAGGTCCTCCGCCCCGGGCGCGTCGAGGCCCCGGCGCGAAGTGAGCACGAGGTGCCCCGCCCCCTGCGCCGCGAGCCGCCGGGCGACGGCCGCGCCGAGCGCACCGGTACCCCCGGTGACCAGCACGGTACCGCCAGGATCGCCGATCGACACGGCCTCCCCGGTGGCATCGGCGCGGGCCAGCCGCGGCACGAGGACGCGGCCGTCACGGACGGCGGCCTCGGGCTCGTCGGGCAACGCGGGGAGGACGTCGTCCGGCCCGAGATCGGCCAGCACGAACCGGCCCGGGTGCTCCTGCTGCGCGGTCCGCAGCAACCCACGGGCCGCGGCGGCGGCGAGGTCGGTGACGTCCTCCCCCGGCCGCGTCGCCACGGCACCGCGGGTGACGACGACCAGGCGAGCGGTCGCGGACCGGTCGTCGGCGAGCCAGTTCCGCACCAGCTCGAGGGCGTTCGCGACCGCCTCGGCGAGCTCGGCCGGTTTCCACTCGACGGCGACGACCGGCGTCGGCTCAGCGGCCTCCGCCGGGACCCAGTCGAGGCGGTACAGGGAGTGCGCGGGCGTCACCTGCGCCGCGGCCACCGGGCGCAACGCCAGCGAACGCACGCTCGCCACCGCGCGGCCGGTCTCGTCGGCCAGGGTCAGCGTGACCGCGTCCTGGCCCGCGGGCCGGAGGCGGACCCGCAGGGCGGCCGCGCCCGCCGCCGTCAGCGACAGGCCCGTCCACGAGAACGGCAGGTGCGGGCCGTCGACGAAGCCGCCGAGGCCGAGGCCGTGCAGGGCGGCGTCGAGCAGGGCCGGGTGCAGGCCGTAGTCCTCCGGTGCGTAGTCCGGCGGCAGTGCGACCTCGGCGTACACCGTCTCGCCGTCGCGCCAAGCCGCGCGCAGGCCCTGGAACGCGGGCCCGTACCCGAACCCTTGCTCCGCGGCGCGGTCGTAGAGGTCGTCCACGGCGACCGCGCCCGAAGGCGGCCAGTCGGTGAGGTCTTCCGCGGCCGGGGCGGCCGCGCTCACCTTCCCGGTGGCGTGCTGCGTCCAGGTGTCCGCATCGGACGGTCGCGAGTGGATGGTCACCGCGCCCTCGGTCCCCACCGTCACGCGCAGGGCGACCTCACCGTTCAGCACGAGCGGCGCGCCCAGCGTCAGTTCGTCGACGACCGGGCGGCCCACCTCCGCGCCGGCGCGCAAGGCCAGTTCGGCGAACGCCGCACCGGGCAGCAGCGGCGTGCCCAGCACCTCGTGCTCGGCCAGCCACGGCGTCGTCCGGGCCGACAGCACGCCGGTGAACACCGTCCCCGCGCCCGGCAGCTCGACGGACGCACCCAGCAGCGGGTGACCGGGCGCGGACTGCCCGAGCGCCGTCACGTCCCCCGCGGCCGGGCCGGCGTCGAGCCAGAACCGGCTGCGCTCGAAGGCGTAACCGGGCAGGTCGACCGGCGTCGACTCGCCGAACACCGCTGCCCACCGCGGAGAAATCCCATGGACGTGCAGCCGGGCGACGGCGGTCATCGCGGACCGCACGTCGTCGTGCCCGCTGCGCAGCACCGGAACGGCACCGTCGACCATGGCGCTCAGCACGGCGTCCGGGCCGACCTCGACGAAGACCTGCGCATTGGTAACGGCAACGGCGTCGGCGAACCGGACACACTCCCGGACCTGGCGAACCCAGTAGTCCGGACCATCTTCCACAGTGGACACCCACGGAATCACCGGCTCGGCAAAAGTGAGACCCTCGATGGCCGCCGCGAACTCGGCCAGCATCGGCTCCATCAACGCCGAATGGAACGCATGACTCGTGTTGAGCCGCTTGGTCTTCGCGAACTTCGCCGCATACTCGGTCACCGCGGCCTCTTCACCGGACAGCACGACCGAATCCGGCCCGTTCACCGCGGCCAGGGAGACCCCCGCCGGAAGTTCGATGTCCTTTTCGGACGCCTGCACGGCGATCATCACGCCACCCTCGGGCAGCGCCTGCATCAACCGACCGCGCGCGGCAACCAACGTGGCCGCGTCCTCAAGGCTGATTACCCCGGCGACGTGCGCGGCCGCGATCTCGCCTACCGAGTGACCCACCACGACGTCCGGCCGGAGGCCCCAGGACTCCAGCAGGCGGAAGAGCGCCACTTCGAGCGCGAAGATGCCCTGCTGGGCCAGATCAGTGTCCGGCGCTCCCGAGAGCTCCTTCACCCGCGGGTCCAGGAGCGCGCAAGCCGCGTCGAACGCCGTCGCGTACACCGGGAACGTCTCGTACAACTCACGGCCCATCCCCGCCCGCTGCGAACCCTGACCGGTGAACAGGAAGGCGACCTTGCCGCTCTCGGCCTGTCCGACGTGGACACCCGGCGCGGGCGAACCCGCCGCCACGGCTTCCAGGCCACGCAGCAGCTCGGCCCGGTCCGCGCCGACGACGGCCGCCCGGTGCTCCAGCGCCGCGCGTCCGGTGGCCAAGGTGTGCGCCACGGCCCCGACCGGCTGCTCCGGCGCCGCGATCAACCGCCGTGCCTGCTCGCGAAGAGCCGACGGCGACTTGGCCGAGAGCACCCACGGCACGGCGGGCAACCCGGCCGGGACGGCTACGACGTCAGGAGCCTCTTCCACCACGACGTGGGCGTTGGTCCCGCTGATCCCGAACGACGACACCCCGGCCCGCCGGGGCCGGCCGGCCGCGGGCCACGGGACGGCTTCCGTGAGCAGCCGGACCTCGCCCTCGGTCCAGTCGACGTGCGGGGTCGGCTCGTCGACGTGCAACGTCTTCGGCAGCACCCCGTGCCGCAGTGCCTGCACCATCTTGATCACCCCCGCGACCCCCGCGGCGGCCTGCGTGTGACCGAGGTTCGACTTGATCGAACCGAGCCACAGCGGGGTCTCCCGCTCCTGGCCGTAGGTGGCCAGCACCGCCTGCGCCTCGATCGGGTCACCGAGGCGGGTCCCCGTGCCGTGCGCCTCGACGGCGTCCACATCGGACGGCGCCAGGCCCGCGGTCGCCAGCGCGGCGCGGATCACCCGCTGCTGCGACGGCCCGTTCGGCGCGGTCAGTCCGTTCGACGCGCCATCCGAGTTGACCGCCGAGCCGCGGACGACGGCGAGCACGCGGTGGCCGTTGCGCCGGGCGTCGGACAGCCGTTCCAGGACGAGCACCCCGGCACCTTCACCCCACCCGGTGCCGTCGGCCGCGGCCGCGAACGACTTGCAGCGGCCGTCGGCCGCGAGCCCCCGCTGCCGCGAGAACTCGACGAAGGTCGCCGGCGTCGCCATCACCGTGACCCCGCCGGCCAGCGCCAGCGAACACTCACCCGAACGCAGTGCCTGACTGGCCAGGTGCAGGGCCACCAGCGACGACGAGCACGCCGTGTCCACCGTGACCGCCGGGCCTTCCAGCCCGAACGAGTAGGCGATCCGTCCGGAAAGGACGCTGCCGGAGTTCCCGATCCCGAGGAAGCCCTCGACATCGGCGGGCGCGGTGGTCAGCCGGGCGCCGTAGTCGTGGTACATCAAGCCGGCGAACACGCCGGTCCGGCTGCCGCGCACCGAATCCGGCGCGATGCCCGCGTGCTCGAACGCCTCCCACGACGTCTCCAGCAGCAACCGCTGCTGCGGGTCCATCGCCAGTGCTTCGCGCGGCGAGATCCCGAAGAACGCCGCGTCGAACTCCGCCGCGTCGTAGAGGAAACCGCCCTCCCGCGTGTAAGTCGTGCCCGGGCGCTCCGGGTCGGTGCTGTGCTCGACGGTCCAGCCGCGGTCGGCCGGGAACTCCCCGATGCCGTCGCGGCCTTCCGCGACCAGCCGCCACAGGTCATCCGGGGAACCGATACCACCCGGGTACCGGCAGCTCATGCCCACGATCGCGATGGGCTCGTCGGCCGGGACGACGGTCGCCGGGACCTCGGACACCGCGGTGCCCAGCAGTTCCGCGCCGAGGTGCGCGGCCAGCGCGTCCGCGCCGGGGTGGTCGAACACGAGCGTCGACGGCAACCGGAGGCCGGTCGCGTCGGCGAGCCGGTTGCGCAGCTCGACCGCGGTCAGCGAGTCGAAGCCAAGGTCGCTGAACGCGCGCGTGGCGGCCACGCGCGCACCCGGCTCGTGGCCGAGCACGGCTGCGGCTTCGGTCCGGACCAGGTCCAGCAGCAGCGTCTCCCGCTCGGCCGCGGGCGCGGCGGCCAGCCGGTCGCCGAACGACGAAGCCGGGCGGGCGCGCCGGGCCGGGGTGCGCACGAGACCGCGCAGCAACGCCGGCACCGGGCCACCGCGGAAGGCGGCGAGGTCGAGCCGCGCGGGCAGGGTGACCGCACGGTCCGCCGCCAGCGCGGCGTCGAACAACGCGAGTCCGTCCTCGATGGACAGTCCGTCGCGGCCGTCGGCCATCCCGGTTTCCCAGGCACCCCAGGCCATCGAGCGGCCCGGCAGCCCCGCGGCCCGCCGATGCTCCGCCAGCGCGTCCAGGTACGCGTTGGCGGCGGCGTAGTTCGCCTGCCCGGGCGCGCCGAAGACACCCGCGACCGAGGAGAACAGGACGAGGTGCGCGTCCGGGACGAGCTCGTGCAGCAGCCAGGCCGCGTCCACCTTCGGCCGCAGCACGGCTTCGAACCGTTCCGGGGAAAGGGAAGTGAGGACGCCGTCGTCGAGCACCCCGGCCGCGTGCACCACCGCCGTGAGGCCGGGCAGCGAGCCGACCAGCGCCGAAACGGCGTCCCGATCGGTGAAGTCGCAGGCCACGACCTCGGCACCCAGCTCGGTGAGGGCCGCCGCACCGGGGGCGGCCGGACCGCGTCGCCCGGCGAGGACGACGCGGCCGGCACCCCGGCCGAGGAGGTGCCGGGCAAGGGCGGTGCCGAGCGCGCCGGTGCCACCCGTGATCAAAACCGTGTCCCACGAGGGAAAATCGGCCGCGGGAGCGGCGGCACGGGTCAGGCGAGGCACGAAGACCCGGCCGTCGCGGACCGCGAACTGCGGTTCCCCGGCCGGGAAGCGGGTGAGCCCCTCGACGTCGTCGGTGTCCACCAGCACGAACCGATCGGGGTGCTCGGCCTGCGCGGCCCGGACCAACCCGCCCACGGCCGCACCCGCGAGGTCGGTGAGTTCGCCCTCGAGCGCGACCGCGCCGCGCGTCACCACGACCAGGCGCTCGTCGGGCGCGTGGTCCGCGGCGAGCCAGTCCCGCAGCTCGCCGAGCACCCGGCCGGTCGCGGCGTGCACCGCGGCGGGGTCGGTGCCGCCGTCGACGGTCAGGAGCACCGGCCGGATGTCCTCGGCCGTCCCGCCCGGCGGCAGCTGCGGCCAGTCGACGGCGAAGAACGACTGCCGCGGCACCGCCACCGGCCGCACGGTCAGCGCGTCGACCGCGACGACCGGTTCCCCGGCGTCGTCGGTGGCCACCAGGGTGATCGTCTCGGGTCCGGTGGCCGACAGGCGGACGCGCAGCGCCGAGCGGCCGCGTGCGGACACCGTCACCCCGGACCAGCTGAACGGCACCCGGCCGACGCCGGTGTCCGGCAGGACGCCGAGCGCCATCGCGTGCAGCGCGCTGTCGAGCAGCGCCGGGTGCAGCGCGAACTTCCCCGCGTCGTCCTGGGGCAGGACCACTTCGGCGAAGACGTCGCTCCCCCGCCGCCAGGCCGCGCGCAGGCCCTGGAACGCCGGGCCGTAGCCGAACCCGCGGTCGCCGAACCGGGTATAGAGGTCGTCGACGCCGACGGGTTCGGCGTCCGCCGGCGGCCACTCGACCGGGCTGACCGCGAGACGATTTCCGCTGGTCAGCGTGCCGGAGGCGTGCCGGGTCCAGGCTTCGTCGAACGCCGAGCCCGCCGGGCGCGAGAAGATCCGCAGCGCACGGGTGGCGCTGACGGTGATCTGGACCTCGACACCGCCGTCCGGGAGGGTGAGCGGTGCTTCGAGGGTGAGTTCGCCGATGCCGTCGCAGCCGGCCTGCTCGGCCGCGCGCAGGGCGAGCTCGACGAACGCCGTGCCCGGCACCAGCGTCGAGCCGAGCACCACGTGGTCGGCGAGCCACGGGTGGGAGCGCGGCGACAGGAGGCCGGTGCACAGGAAGCCGTCGCCGTCGGCCAGCGCCAGCGCGGCCCCCAGCAGCGGGTGGTCGGGGTGGGTGAGCCCGGCGGCGGTGACGTCGCCGGTCGCGGCGGGCGCGGCCAGCCAGAACCGCTCGTGCTCGAACGGGTAGTGCGGCAGCGGCAGGCGCCGGGAGGCACCGAAGAACGCCGGCCAGTCGACGGCGGTACCGCGGACGTGCAGGGTGCTCAGGCCGCGGATCAGCGTCACGGGCTCGGGCCGGTCGGCGCGCAGCAGCGGGACGGCACCGTCGGTGAGCGGGGCGAGCACCGCGGCCGGGCCCAGCTCGGCGAAAACGGTGACGCCCTGGGCGCGCAGCCGTTCGACCCCGTCGTGGAACCGGACCGGCTGCCGCACCTGGCGGACCCAGTAGTCCGCGTCCCAAGCGGCGTCTTCTTCCACAGTGGACACGAGCGGGATCTTGGGCGCGGAGTAGGAGAGCCGGTCCAGCACCGTGCGGAACTCGGCGAGCATCGGTTCCATCAACGCCGAGTGGAAGGCGTGGCTGGTCTTGAGCCGCTTGGTCTTCGCGAACGTCGACGCGTACTCGATCACGGCGGCTTCCTCGCCGGACAGCACCACCGAGTCCGGGCCGTTCACCGCGGCCAGCGAAACACCCGGCGGCGGCTGGATGTCCGCTTCGGCCGCCTGAACGGCGATCATCGCGCCGCCCTCCGGCAGGGCCTGCATCAGCCGGCCCCGCGCGGTGACGAGTGCGCACGCGTCTTCGAGAGAGAGCACGCCGGCGACGTGCGCGGCGGCGATCTCGCCGACGGAGTGGCCGAGGAGCAGGTCGGGCCGCACGCCCCACGACTCCAGCAGCCGGTACAGCGCGACTTCGAGGGCGAAAATGGCCGGCTGGGCGAGTTCGGTGTCCGGCGACCCCGTCAGCTCCCGCACCCGCGGGTCGAGGTGGGCGCACACGGCGTCGAACGCCGCCGCGTAGGCCGGGAACGCGTCGGCCAGCTCGCGGCCCATGCCGGCCCGCTGCGAACCCTGCCCGGTGAACAGGAACGCGGTCTTGCCGCCGGGCTCGCCCTGGATGACGTCGAACTCGCGCAACGCGGTCAGCAGCGCGTCCCGGTCCTCGGCGACGACGACGGCGCGGTGGTCCAGGCCGCCCCGGGTGGCCAGCGCGGCGGCCAGTTCCGGCAGCTCGGCATCCACAGTGGACAGCAGTTCGGCCTGCTCGCGCAGTGCGGTCGCGGTCCGCGCGGACAGCAGCACCGGCGTGACCGGCAACGCGGTCAGTTCGGCCGTCCCGGCTTCGGGGGCCTGCTCCAGGATCACGTGGGCGTTGGTGCCGCTCATCCCGAACGACGACACCCCCGCGCGGCGCGGCCGCCCGGTCTCCGGCCACGGCACCGGCTCGGTGAGCAGCCGGACGTTCCCCGCCGCCCAGTCGACGTGCGGCGTCGGCTCGTCGACGTGCAGCGTCTTCGGCAGCACCCCGTGGCGCAGGGCCTGGATCATCTTGATCACGCCGCCGACCCCGGCGGCGGACTGGGCGTGCCCGATGTTCGACTTCAGCGAGCCCAGCCACAGCGGGTGCGACCGGTCGCGGCCGTAGGTGGCCAGCACGGCCTGCGCCTCGATCGGGTCGCCGAGCCGGGTTCCGGTGCCGTGCGCCTCGACGGCGTCCACATCGGACGGCGCGAGCCGGGCCCCGGCCAGCGCGTCGCGGATGACCCGCTGCTGCGATGGACCGTTGGGTGCGGTGAGACCACTGCTGGCGCCGTCCTGGTTGACCGCGGAACCGCGGACCACGGCGAGGACTTCGTGGCCGTTGCGCCGGGCGTCGGACAACCGCTCCAGCAGGAGCAGGCCGACGCCTTCGGCCCAGCCGGTGCCGTCCGCGGCGGCGGCGAAGGACTTGCAGCGCCCGTCCGCGGCCAGCCCGCGCTGGCGGCTGAACTCGACGAACAGCGTCGGTGAGGCCAGCACCATGACGCCGCCGGCGAGCGCGAGCGAACACTCGCCCGCGCGCAGGGCCTGCGCGGCGAGGTGCAGCGCGACCAGCGACGACGAGCACGCCGTGTCCACGGTGACCGCCGGGCCTTCGAGCCCGAACTGGTAGGCGAGCCTGCCGGAGATCACGCTGCCCGCGTTGCCGGTCAGCAGGTGGCCTTCGAGCCCCTCGGGGGCGACGGACCAGCCGCTGCCGTAACCGGACGAGGACGCGCCGACGAACACGCCGGTGCGCCCGCCGCGCAGGCCCGCCGGGTCGACGCCGGCGTCCTCGAACAGCGCCCACGCCGATTCGAGCAGGAGCCGCTGCTGCGGGTCCATCGCGAGCGCGGCCCGCGGCGAGATGCCGAAGAAGTCCGCGTCGAACCCGGCGACGTCGTCGAGGAAGCCGCCGGTGGCGGCGTGACTCGTGCCGCGACCGTCCGGATCGGACAGTGCGGCGAGGTCCCAGCCGCGGTCGGTGGGGAACGGCGTGACGGCGTCTCGGCCGTCCCGCACGAGGTCCCACAGGTCGTCGGGCGACGCCACACCGCCGGGGTACCGGCAGCTCATGCCGACGACGGCGATCGGCTCGGGTTCGCCGGACTCGACCTCCTGCAGGCGCGTGCGCGTCTGCTGCAGTTCGGCGGTCACCCGCCGGAGGTACTCGACCAGCCGGTCCTCGTTGGACACCGTCAGCTCCCCAGTGCGTTGTCGATGAAGTCGAAGAGGTCGTCCGCGGACGCCGTGGCGAGGCTGTCCGGGACGGCGGCGGCTCGCGCGGTGCCGGACCACTTGGCCAGCAACGTCTGGAGCCTGCCGTGCACGGCCGCCCGGCCGGCGTCGTCGAGCTCGGCGGCCAGCAGCCGGGATTCCAGGCTGTCCACTTCGGACAGCAGCCGGTCGGCGTCCGGCTCGGCGCCGGTCAGCTCGCCGCGCAGGTGCGCCGCGAGCTCGGCGGGAGATGCGTGGTCGAACACCAGCGTCGACGGCAGCCGCAGCCCGGTCGCGGTGGCGAGCCGGTTGCGCAGCTCGACCGCGGTCAGCGAGTCGAAGCCGACGTCCAGGAACCCGCGGCCGGGGTCGACGCCGGTGGCGTCGGCGTGCCCGAGCACGGCGGCCATCGCCTCGCGGACCAGGTCGAGCACGATCCCGTCCTGCTCGGCCGGGGTCCGCCCGCCCAGCCGCCGCGTCAGCCCGGCGGCGTCGGACGGCGCCACCGTCCGCTGCGGCCGGGCCCGGACGAGGCCGCGCAGCAGCGGCGGGACGTCGTCGCCGCGCAGTGCCGCCGGGTCGAGCCGCATGGGCACGAGCAGGCTCGCCGCGTCCGCGACCGCCGTGTCAAAGAGGTTGAGACCATCCTCTGTGGACAGCGGCAGTAGTCCGGACCGGCTCATCCGCTGCCGGTCGGTCTCGGCGAGGCCGCCGGCCATGCCGGTTTCCCAAGCACCCCAGGCGATCGACGTGCCTGGCAGTCCGGCAGCCCGGCGCTGCGCGGCCAGCGCGTCGAGGGCAGCGTTGGCGGCCGCGTACGCGCCCTGTCCGGCGGTGCCCGCGAGTCCGGACACGGAGGAGAACAGGACGAAGGCGGCGAGATCGGCGTCGCGGGTCAGCTCGTGCAGGATCCGCGCGCCGTCGGCCTTGGGTGCGAGGACGGCCGCGAGGTCGTCTTCGGTGAGCCGGTCGACGGTGGCGTCGGCCAGCACGCCGGCCGCGTGCACGACGGCGGTGAGCGGCAGCGTCTTCACCAGCGCGGCCACGGCGTCCCGATCGGTGACGTCGCAGGCGGCGACGGTCACCTCGGGCAGCTCGGCTTCGAGCTCCTTGGCACCGGGCGCGTCGATCCCGCGACGGCTGGTGAGCACGACGTGCTGGGCGCCGCCCCGGACGAGGTGCCGGGCCAGCGCGGCACCGAGCGCGCCGGTCCCACCGGTGATCAGGACGGTGCCGTCCGGGTCGAGGGCGCGCGGGACGGTCAGGGCGAGCTTCCCGATGTGCTTGGCCTGGCTCAGGAAGCGCAGCGCGTCCGGGGCGCGCCGGACGTCCCAGGCACGCACCGGCAACGGACGCAGGTGCCCGGCCGCGAAGAGCTCGAGGACTTCGGCGAGCATCCGCCCGAGCCGCTCGGCCCCGGCTTCGGCGAGGTCGAAGGCCCGGTAGTTCGGCGCGTCGCGGACGTCGGTCTTGCCCATCTCGAGGAAGCGGCCCCCGTCGGCGAGGAGCTTTTGCGAGGCGTCGATGAACTCACCGGTCAGCGAGTTGAGGACGACGTCGACGCGCGGGAAGCGCTCGGCGAACTCGAGGGTGCGCGAGGAGGCGAGGTGCGTGGGATCGACATCGACGGCGGCGTGCTTGCCGGGACTGGCGGTGGCGTACACCTCGGCCCCGAGGTACCGCGCCAGCTGAACGGCGGCCATCCCGACCCCACCGGCGGCGGCGTGGATGAGCACGGACTCGCCGGGCTTGAGCTCGGCGAGCTCGACGAGGCCGTAGTAGGCGGTGAGAAAGGCGACCGGCGTGGTCGCGGCCTGCGCGAACGTCCACCCGGCGGGAATCCGGGCGAGGAGGCGGTGGTCGGTGGTGGCGTGGGTGGCGAAGGTGCCGGCGAAGAGGCCGAAGACGCGGTCGCCGGGGTGGATGCCGGTGACGCCTTCGCCGATTTCGGTGACGACGCCGGCGGCTTCCTGGCCGAGGGGGACGGGACCGCCGGGGTAGCGGCCGAGGACGTTGAGGAGGTCCCGGAAGTTGACTCCAGCGGCCCGGACGGCGACTCGGACCTCGCCAGGGGCGAGCGGCCCGGCCGGATGGGCGTCTGCCGTGATGCCGTCCACCGTGCCTGGGGCGGTCACCGTCAGCTGCCAGTCGCCTTCGGGCAGCTCGAGACCGGCCACCGTTCCGCGCGCGATGCGCGGGACCAAGATCCGCCCCGCGCGTACCGCCACCTCCGGCTCGTCGGCCGGCAAGACCGGCGCCGGTGCGCCGTCATCCAGGTCCAGCAGGCGGAACCGTCCCGGGTGCTCCGAGCGCGCGGCCCGGACCAAGCCCCAGGCCGCCGCCGCGCCGAGGTCGGTCACGTCGCCGTCGGCGGCCGCGACTGCTCCCCTCGTCACGAACACCAGCTCGCCGTCGCGGTCGTCCGACAGCCACGCGCGGATCGCCGCGAGGACCGTCGCCGTCGTCGTGGGGACGTCCGCGGCTTCGACCGGCAGGAACACCGAGTCGGTCGCGGCACCGGGCTCGGCCTCCCGCCACTCCAGCCGGAACAGCGCGTCGCTGACCTGCGGAAGCACCGGGCGCAGCACCAGCGAAGCCACCGTCAGCACCGGCCGTCCCTCGCCATCCGCGACCGTCAGTGCCACCGTTCCCGGCTCGATCGGCGTCAGCCGGACCCGCAGCGACGCGGCCCCCGAGCTGTGGCGGGTCACCCCGGACCACGTGAACGGGAGGCGCCCCTGGCCGTCGTCCGGGAGGAGGTCCCCCAGGCCCAGGCCGTGCAACGCCGCGTCCAGCAACGCCGGGTGCAGGCCGAAGCGGCCGGCCGCGTCGTGGTCGGCGGCCGGCAGCGCCACCTCCGCGAACACCGAACCCTCGTGCAGCCACGCCGCCCGCAGGCCCTGGAACGACGGCCCGTACGTGAACTCGCGGTCTTCGAAGCCCTGGTACAGGTCCGTCACGTCCACTTCGGACGCTCCGGCCGGTGGCCACTCGCCGAGATCCTCGGCCACCACCGGCTCGTCGGACAGGACGCCGGTCGCGTGCCGCGTCCACTCTCCGGTGTCGTCGCGTCGCGAGTGGACGGTCACGGGCCGTTTCCCGGCGTCGGCCGCGCCGATCGCCACCTGGACGCGAGCCGGTTCCGTCAGCGCGAGCGGCGCCGCGATCGTCAGCTCCTCCAACGTTCCGCACCCGGCTTCGGCACCCGCGCGGAGAACCAGCTCCACGAACGCCGTGCCGGGCAGGATGACCGTGCCGTGCACCGCGTGGCCGGCCAGCCACGGCGACTTCCGGGTCGACAGGGTGCCGGTCAGCACCCAGCCACCGGCGTCGGGCAGCTCCACCGCCCCGGTGAGCAGCGGGTGCCCGAGCACGTCTGGTTCGCCGGCCGCGTCCAGCCAGAACCGTTCGTGCTGGAACGCGTACGTCGGCACGTCCGTGCGGAGCGGGCCGTCGCCGAGCACTCGCGGCCAGTCGACGGCCAGGTGCGCCGCCGCGGTCAGGACGCCGGTCTCTTCCGGCCGGCCGGCGGCGAGCGTCGGAATGGCCTCGTCGACCATCGGGGTCAGCACGGCGTCCGGGCCCAGCTCGACGAACGAGGTGACACCCGCGGCCCGCAGCCGCTCGACGGCCTCGGCGAACCGGACGGGCTCCCGCACCTGACGCACCCAATACTCCGGCGTCACCACCAAGTCATCCACAGTGGACGCAAAGGGAATGACCGGCTCGGCGCAGGTGATCCCGTCGATCGCCGCCGCGAACTCCGCCAGCATCGGCTCCATCAACGCCGAGTGGAACGCGTGACTCGTGTTGAGCCGCTTGGTCTTCGCGAACGTCGACGCGTACTCGGTCACGGCGACCTCTTCACCAGAGAGCACCACGGAGTCGGGACCGTTCACCGCGGCCAGAGAAACGCCGGCGGGCAGCTGGATGTCCTTTTCGGACGCCTGAACCGCGATCATCACGCCACCCGCGGGCAACACCTGCATCAACCGGCCCCGCGCCGAGACCAGCGCGCAAGCGTCTTCGAGCGACAGGATCCCGGCGACGTGCGCCGCCGCGATCTCGCCGACCGAGTGCCCGGCGACGTGGTCCGGCCGGACACCCCACGACTCCAGGAGCCGGAACAACGCGACTTCCAGTGCGAAGATGCCCTGCTGAGCGAACTCGGTCTCGGCCGAGCCGAGGAAGTCGCGAAGGCGCGGGTCCAGGTGCGCGCACACCGCGTCGAACGCCGCCGCGTAGACCGGGAAAGCCGCGTACAGCTCCTGACCCATCCCGACGCGCTGCGATCCCTGGCCGGAGAACAGGAAAGCCACCTTGCCCCCGGGCCCAGGCCGCACCACCTCGGCGACAGCGCGTCCCTCGGCGAGCCCGGTCAGCCCGCGCCGGAACCCTTCGACGTCGGCGGCGAGCACGACGGCCCGGCACTCGAGCGACGCCCGGCCCGTGGCCAGCGTCCGCGCGGTCGCGGCGAGATCGGGCCCGGTCTCGAGGAACTCCAGCAGCCGCGCCGCCTGCGCCCGCAGACCGTCTTCGGTCCGCGCCGAGACCAGCCACGGCACCACGCCCCCGGCGAACGTCTCGGCCGGCGCGACCGCGGCGGGCGGCTCCTCCAGCACGACGTGCGCGTTGGTGCCGCTGATGCCGAACGACGAGACCCCGGCCCGCCGCACCCGATCGCCGGCGGGCCAAGCCGCGGATTCCGTCAGCAGCCGCACCGAACCAGCGGTCCAGTCCACTTGGGACGACGGCTCGTCGACGTGCAACGTCCGGGGCAGCACCCCGTGCCGCAGCGCCTCGACCACCTTGATCACCCCGGCGACCCCCGCGGCCGCCTGCGTGTGCCCGAGGTTCGACTTCACCGAACCGAGCCACAGCGGCTCCGCACGATCCTGGCCGTACGTGGCCAGAAGTGCCTGCGCCTCAATGGGATCCCCGAGCCGGGTGCCCGTCCCGTGCGCCTCGACGACGTCCACATCGGACGCCGACAGGCCCGCGGTCGCCAGCGCGGCCCGGATCACCCGCTGCTGCGACGGCCCGTTCGGCGCGGTCAGGCCGTTCGACGCACCGTCGGAGTTCACCGCGGAACCACGCAGCACGGCGAGCACCTGGTGGCCGTTGCGCTGGGCGTCGGACAGGCGCTCCAGCACCAGGAGCCCGGCGCCTTCGCCCCACGCCGTGCCGTCGGCGGCGGCCGCGAACGGCTTGCAGCGACCGTCGGCGGCGAGCCCGCGCTGCCGCGAAAACTCGACGAACCCGATCGGCGTGGACATCACCGTCACCCCGCCGGCCAGCGCCAGCGAACACTCGCCCGAACGCAGTGCCTGCGCCGCCAGGTGCAGCGCCACCAGCGACGACGAACACGCCGTGTCCACGGTGACCGCCGGACCCTCCAGGCCCAGCGCGTACGCAACGCGGCCGGAGAACACGCTCGCCGAGCTGCCGGTGCCGAGGTAGCCCTCGACCTGATCGCGGGCGTTCATCAGCAGGGTGCCGTAGTCCTGGCCGTTGGTGCCGGCGAACACGCCGACCCGGCTGCCGCGCAGCACCGACGGGTCGATCCCGGCGCGTTCGAACGCCTCCCACGACGTTTCCAGCAGCAACCGCTGCTGCGGGTCCATCGCCAGTGCCTCGCGCGGGCTGATCCCGAAGAACGCGGCGTCGAAGCCGGTCACGTCGTCCACAAACGACCCGTGCCGGACGTAGGACCGGCCCGGGGTCTCCGGATCGGGGTCGTACACGGCCTCGACGTCCCAACCGCGGTCGGCCGGGAACGGCGCGACCGTGTCGCGGCCGGCGGCCAGGAGGTCCCAGAGGTCTTCGGGCGAGCGGACGCCGCCGGGGAACCGGCAGCTCATCGCCACGATCGCGATCGGCTCGTCGGCCGGCCCGCGCTCGGCGAGCCGGGTCGGCGCGGTCTCCCCGCCGAAGTGCGAAGCGAGGTGGCTGACCAGCGCGGCCGGGCTCGGGTGGTCGAACACCAGCGTGGCGGGCAGCTTCAGGCCGACCGCGGCGCCGAGCTTGTTGCGCAGCTCCACCGCGGTCAGCGAGTCGAACCCCAGGTCGCGGAGCGCGCGGGCGGGGTCGATCCGGTCCGGCTCGGCGAACCCGAGCACGGCGGCGATCCGCGTGCGCACGATCTCCAGCAGCCGCCGGTCCCGCTCCTCCGGCGCCAGGCCCGCGAGACCGGGTTCGACGGCGTCGGTGCCGGTGCGCGGCAGCAGCTCCGCGAGCAGCCGGCCGGGTTCCTGCGCGGCCGTCCAGTCGACGTCGGCGACGACGACGGCCGTGTCGTCGAGGTCGAGGACGCGCTGCAGGCCGTCGAGCGCCAGTTCCGGCGGCATCGGCGGGACACCCCGTTGCCGCAGCCGCGTTTCGAGGCCGCCGTCGGCCAGGCCGCCGCCCGCCCAGTGGCCCCAGCCGATCGACGTCGCCGTCAGCCCGAGGCCGCGGCGGTAGCGCGCGAACGCGTCGAGGAAAGCGTTTCCCGGCGCGTAGTTCCCTTGGCCCGCCCCGCCGTAGGTCCCGGCGAGGGACGAGAACAGCACGAACGCGTCGAGGTCGAGGTCGCGGGTCAGTTCGTGCAGGGCGATCGCGGCCTCGGCCTTGACCCGTAGCACGCGGCCGGCCTGGTCGAGGGTGAGCTCGTCGAGGACGGCGTCGTCGAGCACGGCGGCGGTGTGGACCACCGCGCGCAGCGGCGCGTCCGCGGGCAGGTCGCCGAGCAGCGCGGCGAGCGCGTCGCGGTCGGCGGTGTCGCACGCGGCGACGGTGACCCGCGCGCCGAGGCCGGTGAGCTCGGCTTCCAGCCCCGCGGCGCCCTCGGCGGCACGGCCGCTTCGGCTGACGAGCAGCAGGTGCGGGGCGCCCTGGGCGGCCAGCCGCCGGGCGACGTGAGCGCCGAGCGCGCCGGTACCCCCGGTGATGAGCGTGGTGCCGTCCGGGCGCCAGGCGCGCCGGGCGGTCGTGGTGACCGGCCGGGTGAGCCGGCGGGCGAAGACGCCGTCGGGCCGGACGGCGAGTTCGTCCTCCGGGCCGGTCAGTGCGCCGAGGAACAGGTCGACGGTGGCGTCGTCCGCGTCGCCGGGCAGGTCGGCGACGCCGCCCCAGCGGCTCGGCTGCTCCTGCCGGACGACCTGGCCGAGGCCCCAGACGAGGGCCTGCTCCGGATCGGTGACCGGGTCCGCGGCGCCGGTCGAGACGGCGCCGCGGGTGACCATCCACAAGGGAACGTCGGCCTGCGCCAGCGCGAGTGCGGCGGCGAACCCGGCGGGCACGTCGGGGTGGCCCGGGGTCCGCCCTGCAGGCGCGACGGCGATGACGCCGCGGACTCCCGTGACGTCACCGGGTTCGGCCGCGCGGATCACCTCGGCGCCGTGGCGGGCGAGGCCCTCGGCGATGCGTCCGGCGAGGTCGTCCGAGCCGCAGACGACCCAGGTTCCCGCCACAGTGGACGGCTCGACGGGGACGAGCCGCCAGGCGACTTCGTAACGCAGGTCGTCGACGGTCGTGCGGCGGCGCGGGGCCGAAGGTTCGGACCAGTACCGGTCGCGCTGGAACGGGTAGGTCGGCAGGGTGACGCGGCGGGTGCCGGTGCCGGCGAACAGCCCGGCCCAGTCGACGTCGGCACCGCGGGCGAACGCTTCGCCGACCGACGTCATCAGCCGGGCCAGGCCGCCGTCGTCCCGGCGCAGGGTGCCGACCGCGGCGGCGGCCGCCCCGGCCTGGTCGATGGTCTCCTCGACGCCGACCGTGAGCACGGGGTGGGCACTGCACTCGACGAAGACGGTCGCGCGGAGCCCGAGCAGGGTCGAAACGGCCTGGTCGAACCGGACGGGTTCCCGCAGGTTGCGGTACCAGTAGGCCGCGTCCAGCTCGGCCGTGTCCAGCACCTCACCGGTCACCGCGGACACGAACGGAATCCGCCCCGATCGCGGCGTCACCTCGGCCAGCACGGACGCCAGTTCCTCGGCCAGCAGCTCGACCTGCGCCGAGTGCGAGGCGTAATCGACGGCGATGCGCCGCGCCCGGACGTCCACCGAAACCAGCAGCTCGTCGAGCGCGGTCGCCTCACCGGACACCACGACGGACGACGGCCCGTTCACCGCGGCGACCGAGATTCGCCCGCCCCACGGCGCGATCAGTTCGCGGGCCCGCTCGACCTGCGCGGCCAACGACACCATGCCACCCAGCCCGGACAGCCGCAGGATCGCCTTGCTCCGCAGCGCGACCACGCGGGCACCGTCCTCAAGGGACAGTCCACCCGCGACAACCGCGGCGGCGATCTCACCCTGCGAGTGCCCGACCACGGCGGCGGGCTCGACGCCGTACGAACGCCACACCTTGGCCAGCGACACCATGACCGCCCACAACACGGGCTGCACGACGTCGACCCGCTCCAGATCGCCCTCGAGCGCGTCCAGGAGCTTCCAGTCGACGAACTTCTCCAGTGCCGCAGCGCATTCCACCATCCGCGCGGCGAACACCGGCGAGGTTTCGAGGAGTTCCCGGCCCATCCCCGTCCACTGCGAACCCTGGCCGGGGAAGACGAAAACGACGTCACCCGGGTTGGCCGGCTCGCTCACGCCGTCGGCGACCACGTCGAGCCCGGCGGCGTCGAGGACGACGGCGCGGTGCTCGCGCACCGAGCGGGTGGTGGCCAGCGCGCGGCCGACGTCGACCGGGTCGCCGGTCAGGGAACGCAGGGCCCGGGCGAGGTCGCGCAGTGCCGGACCGGTCTTGGCCGACAGCACCCACGGCACCACGGGCAGCGGCGCGGACGGCTCGTCCGCCTCGGCCGGCACCGCCTCGATGATCACGTGGGCGTTGGTCCCGCTGACCCCGAACGACGACACCCCGGCCCGTCGCGGCGCGCCGGTCTCCGGCCACGGCACGGCTTCGGTGAGCAGCCGAACCTGCCCGGCCGCCCAGTCCACGTGCGACGACGGCGCGTCGACGTGCAACGTCTTCGGCAGCAAGCCGTGGCGCATCGCTTCGATCACCTTGATCACGCCACCGACTCCGGCGGCGGCCTGCGTGTGCCCGATGTTCGTTTTCAGCGCCCCCAGCCACAGCGGCCGGTCGCGGTCCTGGCCGTAGGTCGCCAGCAGCGCCTCGGCCTCGATCGGGTCGCCCAGCGTCGTGCCGGTGCCGTGCGCCTCGACGACGTCCACATCGGACGGTGCCAGCCGCGCGCTCGCGAGGGCGGCCCGGATCACCCGCTGCTGCGACGGGCCGTTCGGCGCGGTGAGGCCGTTGGACGCACCATCGGAGTTGACCGCCGAGCCGCGCAGCACGGCCAGCACGGGGTGGTCGAAGCGGCGGGCGTCGGAAAGCCTTTCCAGCACGAGCATCCCGGCGCCCTCGCCCCAGGCGGTGCCGTCGGCGGCTTCGGCGAAGGCCTTGCAGCGGCCGTCGGCGGCGAGCCCGCTCTGCTGGCTGAACTCGACGAACCCCTCCGGCGTGGTCATCACGGTGACCCCGCCGGCGAGCGCGAGCGTGCACTCGCCTGCCCGCAGGGCCTGCGCGGCGAGGTGCAGGGCGACGAGCGACGACGAGCAGGCCGTGTCGACGGTCAGCGCCGGGCCTTCGAGGCCGAAGGTGTAGGCGATCCGGCCGGAGAACACGCTGGCCGCGCTGCCGGTCAGGAGGTACCCGGACAGGGCCTCGATCTGCTCTTCGGACGGTCCGGAGATCTGCGCCATCCCGCCGACGAACACCCCGGTGCGGCTGCCGCGCAGGCCGTCGACCGGCAGCCCGGCGCGTTCGAACGCCTCGTGCGCGACCTCCAGGAGCAGCCGCTGCTGCGGGTCCATCGCCACGGCTTCGCGCGGCGAGATGCCGAAGAACTCGGGGTCGAAGTCCGCGGCCTCCGTCAGGAACCCGCCCTCGCGCACGTAGCTGTGCCCGGGCTTCGGGTCCCCGGGCCGGTACAGCCGCGCGGTGTCCCAGCCGCGGTCAGCGGGGAAGCCACCGATCGCGTCGGTCCCGGCGGCGACCAGGTCCCACAGCCGTTCGGGCGTGTCCGCGCCACCGGGATACCGGCAGGCCGTGCCGACGATCGCGATCGGCTCGCCCGCCTTCTCTTCGGCTTCGCGCAGCCGCGCACGGACGTCGTGCAGATCGGCCGTGACGCGCTTGAGGAAGTAGCGGAGCTTGTCTTCACTCGACATGGGTGGTCCTCGGGAAACAGGGGTTCGTGGAGTGCGGCCGGCCGGATGCCTTGAATGACTTATTCATGTCGTCTGGCGACATGAATGAGTCATTCACGTCGTTGGGGCGGCCGGGCAGGCGGCGGCGGTGGGCGGGGCGGCGGTGGGCGGGCCGGCTCAGGGCGGCCGCGCCTGCCGATCGCCCTCGGTGCCGACCGCCGGCCGACGTCGCGAATGACTCATTCGGGACCTCGGAGGTCCCGAATGAGTCATTCGCGGCAGCGGTGGCGGGCAGCCGGCCGGTCGGGGCGCGCATCAGGAGATGCCGAATTCGGTGTCGAGGAGCCGGAACATCTCGTCGTCGTCGGCCGAGTCGAGGCGCTCCGTGATCGACTCGCGGTCCTCGCGCCACTGGGCGAGCAGGACCTCCAAGCGTGCCAGCGCCCGGCCGCGGTCCTCCGGGCCCGCCGACGTCAGGCCGGCTTCGAGGCGGTCCAGCTCCTCGGCGAGCCCGCTCGCCGACGGCTCGACGCGGGTGCGCAGGTGCGCGGCCAGTGCTTCCGCCGTCGGGTGGTCGAAGACCAGCGTGCTCGGCAGGCTGAGCCCGGTCGCGCGGGACAGGCCGTTGCGCAGCTCGACCGACGCCAGCGAGTCGAGGCCGAGGTCGCGCAACGGCTGGCGGACGTCCACCGACTCCGGCGTCGCGTGCCCGAGCACCACGGCGATCTCGCCGCGCACGATGTCGAGCAGCAGCCGGTCCAGTTCGGGGCCCTGGGCGGTGCCGAGGATCTCCGCGACCGCGCCGCCGGAGGGCACCTCGGCCGCCAGCACCTCGCGGACCTCGGGCAGCTCGCCGAGCAGCGGGCTCGGGCGCTGGGCGGTGAACGCCGGCACGAACCGCGTCCAGTCGACGTCCGCGACGACGACCGTCGGCTCGTCCCGCTCGACCGCCGCGATCAGCTCCGCGACCGCCCGTTCCGGCGGCAGGCCGGGCACCCCGCGCCGCGCCATCTGGACGCCGGCCTCGCCTTCGGCCAGGCCCGGACCGGCCCACGGGCCCCAGGCGATCGACGTCGCGGTCAGGCCGCGGGCCCGGCGTGCCTCGGCGACGGCGTCGAGCGCCGCGTTGGCCGCGGAGTACGCGCCCTGGCCGCCACTGCCCCAGGTGGCCGCGATCGACGAGAACAGCACGAACGCGTCGAGTGGGGTGTCCCCGAGCAGCTCGTCGAGGTGCGCCGCGCCCAGCTCCTTCGCCGAGCGGACCCGCGCGAACTCGGCCGGGGACGTGTCGGCCAGGTACTCGGGGTCGGCCGCGCCGGCGGCGTGGAGCACCGCGGACGGCGGGAACTCGGCCAGCAGCGCGGCCAGCGCGGGCCGGTCGGCGACGTCGCACGCGCGGACCGTGACCCGCGCGCCGAGCGCCGTGAGGTCCTCGAGGAGCCCCGGTGCGGCCTGGCCGCGACGGCTGGTCAGCACCAGGTGCTCGGCGCCGTCGGCGGCCAGGCGCCGGGCCACGTGCCCGCCGAGCGCGCCGGTGCCGCCGGTGATCAACACCGTGCCGCGCGGCCGCCAGTCGCGGACCTTCCGCCCGGTCGCCCGGACGAGCCGCCTGCCGAACACGCCGGACGGCCGCACCGCGATCTGGTCTTCGCCGTCGCCGATGACCAGATCGGCGCCACTGCCGAGGTCGACGCACCCGCCCCAGCGGCGCGGGTGTTCGAGCCCCACGACGCGGCCGAGACCCCAGATCCCGGCCGCGGCGGGGTCCACCGGTTCGCCCGGCTCGACCTGGACGGCGTTGCGCGTGACGCACCACAGCGGCGCGTCCCGGCCCGCGTCCCCGAGGGCCTGGACGAGCACGAGGACGTCGGTGGCGTCGGTGAGGTACGACAGCACGCCGTCGGTTTCCGGCAGCCGGGCGGCGAGGTCCGCGCGGCCGATCCCGGCGGGCACCTCCAGCACCGTGACGCCTTCGGGAAGCCGCACGTCGCTGCCTTCCGGGACGACCGCGAGCCACCAGCCCTCGAGCGGCGCCGGGTCGACCGGCTGCCAGGTCACGCGGTAGCGCCAGTCCGTGGTCCCGCCGTCGGCCTCGCCGCGCCAGCGGGCCAGCGCGGGCAGCACCGCGTCCACTGTGGAGTGTTCGACGCCGAGGGTCTCGGCCAGTTCGGTGCCGTCGCCGTCGCGGACAGCGGCCCAGAAGCGCGCGCCCGCCGGGTCGGCCGCCGGAGGCGTGCCCGGGGCGAGCCAGTAGCGCTCGCGCTCGAACGGGTACGTCGGCAGGTCGACCCGCGTGGTCGCGGCACCGAGCAGCGACGTCCACTGTGGACCGGCGCCGCGGACGTGCAGGCGAGCCAGCGCGGCGAGCAGCGTCTCCGCTTCCGGCCGGTCCGCGCGCAGCACCGACACCGCGCCCTCGACCAGCGCCGACAACACGGCGTCCGGACCGATCTCGACGAACGTCGTAACGCCGCCGGCTCGCAGGGCCTCGACCCCGTCGGCGAACCGGACGGTGGCTTCGACCTGGCTCGCCCAGTACGCCGCCGTCTCCGGGCCGGTCCCGCCGGTCGGCACGAACGGCACCGCGGGCGCGGCGAAGGACACCGTTTCGAGGACCGCGCGGAACTCCGGCAGCATCGGTGCCATTAGCGGCGAGTGGAACGCGTGGCTCGTGGCGAGCCGCTTGGTCTTGGCGAAGCGCGCGGCCGCCTCGGCGACGGCGGCCGCTTCCCCGGACAGCACCACCGAGTCCGGGCCGTTGACCGCGGCCAGCGCGACGCCGTCCGGCAGCAACCGAACGTCCTCTTCGGACGCTTGCACCGCGATCATCACGCCACCCCCGGGCAGCGCCTGCATCAACCGGCCCCGCGCGGCGACCAGCGTGACCGCGTCTTCGAGGGTGAGGATCCCGGCGACGTGCGCGGCGGCGAGCTCGCCGACCGAATGCCCGAGCACCGCGTCCGGCCGGATGCCCCACGTTTCGAGCAGCCGCGCGAGCGCGACCTCGACCGCGAAGATGGCCTGCTGCGCGAATTCGGTGCCGTCGAGTTCGGGGCCGCCCGCGAAGACGACCTCCCGGATCCGCGGGTCGGGACACGCGGCGTCGAACGCGGCCGCGAACGCCGGGTACGTCTCGTACAGCTCGCGGCCCATCCCGGCGCGCTGGGAACCCTGGCCGGTGAACAGGAACGCCGTCTTGCCACGTTCGGCGACCCCGGTGATCGCGCCGCGGCCGTCGCGGACCGCGGCGAGCCCGGCGGCCCGCTCCTCGGGCGTCGCCGCGAGGACGACCGCGCGGTGCTCGAAGGCAGCACGCCCGGAAGCGAGAATCCGTGCGACTTCGGCGGGATCGGCCTCGACGGCGAGCAGCCGGCCGGCCTGGGCGCGCAACGCCGGTTCGGTGCGCGCCGACAGCAGCCACGGCACCGGGCCCGCGAATCCCGCCGGTGCGGGGGCGTCCGCCGGCTGTTCGAGGATCACGTGGGCGTTCGTGCCGCTGACGCCGAACGACGACACGGCGGCACGCCGGACGTCGGTCTCGGGCCACGGCGTGGTGCCGGTCAGCAGGGCGACGGCACCGGCCGTCCAGTCCACTTTGGCCGATGGCGTGTCGAGGTGCAGCGTGCGCGGCAGGACGCCGTGCCGCATGGCCTCGATCATCTTGATGACCCCGCCGACGCCGGACGCGGCCTGCGCGTGCCCGATGTTCGACTTGAGCGAGCCGAGCCACAGCGGCTCCGCGCGGTCCTGGCCGTAGGTGGCGAGAACCGCCTGCGCCTCGATCGGGTCGCCCAGCACCGTGCCGGTGCCGTGGGCTTCGACGGCGTCGACGTCCGAAGCGGACAGTCCGGCGTTGGCCAGCGCCTGCCGGATCACCCGCTGCTGCGAAGGCCCGTTGGGCGCGGTGAGGCCGTTGGACGCGCCGTCGGAGTTGACCGCCGAACCGGCGACCACGGCCAGCACCGGGTGCCCGAGCCGCCGCGCGTCCGAAAGCCGCTCCAGCAGGAGCATTCCGGCACCTTCGGCCCACGCCGTGCCGTCGGCGGCGTCCGAAAAGGACTTGATGCGGCCGTCCGGGGCGAGCCCGCGCTGACGGCTGAATTCGACGAACGCGCCGGGGCTCGCCATGACCGTGACCCCGCCGGCGAGCGCGAGCGAGCACTCGCCCGCCCGCAGGGACTGCGCCGCGAGGTGCAAAGCGACCAGCGAAGACGAGCACGCCGTGTCGACGGTCAGCGCCGGCCCTTCGAAGCCGAAGGTGTAAGCGATCCGTCCGGAAAGGACACTGGCGGCGGTGCCGGTGCCGAGGTTGCCGCCGACGTGCTCGGGTGCCTCGTGCAGCGGCGGGCCGTAGTCCTGGGACGCGACGCCGGCGAACACGCCGACGGCGTCACCCCGGACCGTGCGCGGGTCGATCCCCGCGTGCTCGAACGTCTCCCACGCGACTTCCAGGAGCAGCCGGTGCTGCGGGTCCGTGGCCAGCGCTTCGCGGGGACTGAGCCCGAAGAAAGCGGCGTCGAACCCGGCGGCGTCGTCGAGGAAACCGCCGTGCCGGACGTAGGTCCGGCCCGGGCGGCCGGGTTCCGGGTCGTGCAGCCCGTCGACGTCCCAGCCGCGGTCCGCGGGGAACGCGCTGATGGCGTCGGTGCCACTCAGCACCAGATCCCACAGCTCGCTCGGGGACTCGACGCCGCCCGGGTAGCGGCAGCCCATGCCGACGACGACGATCGGGTCGGCCGAACCCACGTGCGCGACCGTTGTTTCGGCCGCCGTTTCGCCCGCGAGCCACGCCGCGAGCGCGGCGGGGGTCGGGTGGTCGAAGACGAGCGTGGCGGGCAGCGTCAGCCCGGTCGCGGTACCGAGCCGGGAGCTGAGTTCGACGGCGGTCAGCGAGTCGAAGCCCAGGTCGGCGAACGCGCGATCGGCGTCGAGGGCTTCGGCGTGACCCAGCACGGCGGCAGCCTCCGCGCGGACCAGGTCGGTCAGGCTCCCGCCTCGCGCGGGCGCCGCCCGGCGGCCGCGAACCGGTGCGCGGCCGTCCGTGCTGAGCCAGAACCGCTCGTGCTGGAAGGCGTAGGTCGGCACCTCGGTGCGTCGCGCGCCGGCGAAGAACGCGGTCCAGTCGACCGGGACGCCGTGGGTGTGCAGGGTGGCGACCGCCGTCAGCAGGGTGGCCGGCTCGTCGCGGTCCGGGCGCAGCGCGACCGCGGTCACGGCGTCGGTGAGGCCACGGGCGATCGCGGTGAGCACACCGTCGGGGCCGAGTTCCAGGTAAGCGGTGACGTCCTGCCCGGCCAGCGTCGTCACGGCGTCGGCGAACCGGACCGGCTCCCGGACCTGCGCGGTCCAGTGCTCCACTGTGGACACATCGGCCGCCTGCCCGGTGCGGGTGGAGACCAGCGGGACGACCGGTGGCCGGAAGTCCAGTGTCCGCAGGGTTTCCGCCAGCGGTTCGAGGACCGGGTCCATCGCGGCGGAGTGGAAGGCGTGGCTCGTCGTGAGCCGCCGGGTCCGGCGCCCCTGGGCCGCCCAGTGCGCGACGACGACGTCGACGGCGTCCTCCGGACCGGAGACGACGACCGCGGCAGGGCCGTTGACCGCGGCCAAGTCGACCTCCGGCGGCAGCTCGAGTTCGGCTTCGCCCGCCTCGATCGCGGCCATGGCCCCGCCCGCGGGCACCGCCGCCATCAGCCGGCCGCGGGCGGCGACCAGCGTGGCCGCGTCGGCCAGGGAGAGCACCCCGGCCAGGTGGGCGGCGGTGATCTCGCCGAGTGAGTGCCCGGCCACGACATCCGGCCGGATGCCCCACGACTCGACGAGCCTGGCCAGCGCGACCTCGACCGCGAACAGCCCGGCCTGCGCGTAGTCGGTGCGGTCGAGCAGCGTGTCGACGTCGGCGAAGACGACGTCCTTGAGCGGCGGCGCGCCGTCCCAGCGGGCGTCGATCTCCGCGCAGACGGCGTCGAACGCGGCGGCGAACACCGGGAACGCGGCGTAGAGCTCGCGGCCCATGCCCGGTCGCTGGGCACCCTGGCCGGTGCAGAGGAAGGCGAGCTTGGTCTCGGCACGGGCCTTGCCCTGGACGAGGCCGGCGGCGGGCCGCCCCTCGGCCAGCGCGGCCAGCCCGGCCTGCAGGTCACCGACGATCACGGCCCGGTGCTCCAGCTGCGCCCGGGTCGTGGCCAGCGAAAACGCGACGTCGACACTCGGCTCGACCTCGCTCAACCGGACGGCCTGCGCCCGCAGCGCCTCGGCCGTCTTGCCCGCCAGCAGCCACGGCCCCAAGCGCCCCAATGTGGCGTTCGGTGCGTCCAGCGCACCCAATGTGGCGTTCGGTGCGTTGGATGCACCCAACGCCACATTGGGGCGCTCTTCGACGATCACGTGCGCGTTCGTGCCGCTGACCCCGAACGACGAGACGCCCGCCCGGCGCGGGCGGTCGCCCGCAGGCCACGGCTGGGGCGACGTGAGCAGGGAGACCGAACCGCTCGACCAGTCGACGTGCGGTGAGCGCTCCTCGGCGTGCAGCGTGCGCGGCAGCATCCCCGCTCGGAGGGCGAGGACCGTCTTGATGATCCCGCCGATCCCCGCCGCGGCCTGGGCGTGCCCGATGTTGGACTTCAGCGACCCCAGCCACAGCGGCGTCGCCCGGTCCTGGCCGTAGGTCGCCAGCAGCGCCTGCGCCTCGATCGGGTCGCCCAGCACCGTCCCGGTGCCGTGCGCCTCGACGGCGTCCACATCGGACGGAACGAGCCGCGCGTCGGCGAGCGCCGCCCGGATGACCCGCTGTTGCGCGGGACCGCTGGGCGCGGTGAGGCCGTTGGACGCGCCGTCGGAGTTGACCGCCGATCCCGCCAGGACCGCCAGCACGTCGTGGCCGTTGGCCTGGGCGTCCGACAGGCGTTCCAGCACCAGGACGCCGACGCCCTCGGCCCAGCCGGTGCCGTCCGCGCCGGCGCCGAAGGACTTGCAGCGGCCGTCCGGGGCGAGCCCGCGCTGGCGGCTGAACTCGACGAACCCGCCGGGCGTGCTCATCACCGACACGCCGGCCGCCAGCGCGAGCGTGGACTCCCCCGCGCGCAGCGACCGGATCGCCAGGTGCACCGCGACCAGCGACGCCGAGCACGCGGTGTCCACCGTGAGCGCCGGGCCTTCGAGGCCGAACGCGTAGGCGAGCCGTCCGGAAAGGACACTCGCGGCCAGCCCGGTCAGTAGGTGGCCTTCGACATCGGCGGGAGCTTCGTGCAGCCGCGGCCCGTAGTCCTGCCCATTGGTGCCCGCGAACACGCCGGTGCGGCTGCCGCGCACGGAATCCGGCGCGATGCCGGCCCGCTCGAACGCCTCCCAGGCGGCCTCGAGCAGCAGGCGCTGCTGCGGGTCCATCGCCGTGGCTTCCCGCGGGCTGAGGTCGAACAGCGCCGCGTCGAACCCGGCGACGTCGTCGAGGAAACCGCCGTGCCGGACGTAGCTGGTGCCGGGCGCCGACTCCGGGTCGTAAAGCTTGCCGAGGTCCCAGCCGCGGTCGTCCGGGAACGCCGTGACGGCGTCGCGGCCCTCGTCGACCAGCGCCCACAGGTCTTCGGGCGAGGTGACGCCGCCGGGGTACCGGCAGCTCATCCCGATGACGGCGATCGGCTCGTGCGCGCGGTCCTCGAGCTCCCGGACGCGGCCGCGGGCTTCGCGCAGGTCGCCGGTGGCGCGCTTGAGGTAGTCGAGGAGTTTCTGTTCGTTCGTCACTTGGCGGCACCCAGTTCTTCGTCCAGCAGGGCGAACATCTCGTCGGCCGTCGCGTCCGCCAGCTCGGCTTCGGCGTCCGGCCCGGCCGCGGCGAGCGTCCGGAGCCGCGTCAGCACGTGGGCGCGCGCGGCGCCGTCGAGGTCACGCAGGCCGGCCTCGAGCGCGTCGAGGTGGCGGTCGAGGCCGGCCGACGGCGTCCCCGACAGCGCTGCCAGCAGGTATTCGGCCAGCGCGGCGGCGGTCGGGTGGTCGAACACCACCGTCACCGGCAGCTCCAGCCCGGTCGCGGCGGCGAGGCGGTTGCGGAGCTGGACACCCGCCGCCGAGTCGAACCCCAGCTCGCGGAACGAGCCGGTCGGCTCGACGTCGTCGGCCGAGGCGTGCCCGAGCACGGCCGCCGCGGCGGACCGGACCAGCTTCACCAGCGTCCGCCGCTGCTCCGCCTCGCTCACCCCCGCCGCTTTCACGTGAAAGTGATCCGGAATACCCGTCTCCACATCACTTTCACGTGAAAGTGCCGCCTGGGTGGTGAGCCAGTAGGTGCGGTGGTCGAACGCGTACGTGGGCAGGTCGATCCGGCGTCCGGCGGGCAGGGCCCAGTCGACGTCGATCCCGCGGACGGCCAGTTCGGCCAGTGCCAGCCGGACCCGGCCGAGGCCGCCGTCGCCGCGGCGCAGCGCACCGGCGACGACCGCGCCCGGCGCCGTCTGCTGCATCCCCAGCGTCAGCACCGGGTGCGGGCTCAGCTCGACGAACGCGGTCCAGCCCTCGGCCAGCACGGCCCGCAGCGCCGGGTCGAACAGCACCGGCTGACGCAGGTTGGTGAACCAGTACTCCGCGTCCAGCCCGGTGGTGTCGAGCACCGACGCGGTCACCGTCGAGACGAACGGGACGTCGGCCGCCCGCGGCCGGATCGGGGCGAGGTCGGCCAGCAGCCGCTCGCGGAGCGAGTCGACCTGCGCGGAGTGGGACGCGTAGTCCACCGGGATCCGCTTCGAGTGCTCGCCACATTTCTCGACCAGTTCGTCCACTGCGGACGGTTCACCGGACACGACGACGGACGCGGCGCCGTTGACCGCGGCGATCGACAGGCCCGGCGTCAGGAGTCCTTCGACCTCGTCGAGCGGCAGCCGGACCGAAACCATGCCGCCCTGGCCGGACAACGCGGCCAGCGCGCGGCTGCGCAGCGCCACCACGCGGGCACCGTCCGAAAGGGACAGCGCACCCGCGACGCAGGCGGCCGCGATCTCGCCCTGGCTGTGCCCGAGCACGGCCGCGGGCCGGACGCCGTGGGCTTCCCACAACGCCGCCAGCGACACCATCACGGCCCACAGCGCGGGTTGGACGACGTCGACGCGGTCCAGCTCGTCCCCGCGGCGCAGAACGCGCAGCAGGTCGAAGTCGGTGAACGGCACCAGCGCGGCCGCGCACTCGGCCAGCCGGGCGGCGAACACCGGAGACGTTTCCAGCAGCTCGCGGCCCATCCCGGCCCACTGGGAACCCTGGCCGGGGAAGACGAACACCGCGTCCGGCCCGGCGTCCGCGATGCCGGTGACCACCGTGGCCGACTCCTCGCCCGCGGCCAGCGCGGCGAGCCCGCGGCGGCGGTCGGGACCGAGCACGACCGCGCGGTGCTCGAACCGGCTGCGCGAAGTCAGCAGCGAGTGGGCGACGTCGAGCGGGTTCTCGTCCACAACGGACAGCAGCCGCGCGGCCTGGCCGCGCAACGCCGTCGCGCTCCGGGCGGACAGCACCCACGGCGCGTCCGGGACGTCCGAGCCGGGCAGGCGTTCCGCCGCGGGCGCCTCTTCCAGGATCACGTGCGCGTTGGTCCCGCTGACCCCGAACGACGAAACCCCGGCCCGGCGCGGCCGGTCCCCGGCGGGCCACGGCCGCGCTTCGGTCAGCAGCGACACCGCGCCCGCGGTCCAGTCCACGTGCGGCGACGGCTCGTCGGCGTGCAGCGTCTTCGGGAGCACGCCGTGCCGCAGCGCCAGGATCATCTTCAGCAGCCCGGCGACACCGGCGGCGGCCTGCGTGTGCCCGAGGTTGGACTTGACCGACCCGAGCCACAGCGGCTCCGCGCGGTCCTGCCCGTACGCGGCCAGCAGGGCCTGAGCTTCGATCGGGTCGCCCAGCGCCGTGCCGGTCCCGTGCGCCTCGACGGCGTCCACATCGGACGATGTCAGCCGCGCGTCGGCGAGTGCCTGCGCGATGACCCGCTGCTGCGCGGGACCGTTCGGCGCGGTCAGGCCGTTGGACGCGCCGTCGGAGTTCACCGCCGTGCCGCGCACCACGGCCAGCACCGGGTGCCCGAGGCGGCGGGCGTCGGAAAGCCGTTCCAGCAGCAGCACACCGGCGCCCTCGGCGAACCCGGTGCCGTCGGCGCCGGCGCCGAACGCCTTGCAGCGCCCGTCGGCGGAAAGCCCGCGCTGGCGCGAGAATTCGACGAACACCGATGGCGTCGCGAGCACTGTCGCCCCGCCCGCGAGCGCGAGCGTGCACTCGCCGCGGCGCAGCGCCTGCACGGCCAGGTGCACGGCGACCAGCGACGACGAGCAAGCGGTGTCCAGCGTCAGCGCCGGGCCTTCGAAGCCGAACGTGTAAGCGATCCGGCCCGACGCCAGCGAACCGGACGTGCCCATCAGCACGCGGCCGGCGAGGTCGGCGTCGGCCGCGCCGGTGCCGTAGTCGGCGTACATCGTCCCGGCGAACACGCCGGTCCGGCTGCCGCGCAGCGACCGCGGGTCGAGGCCGGCGCGCTCGATGGCCTCCCACGACAGTTCGAGCAGCAGCCGGTGCTGCGGGTCGGTGACCTCGGCCGCGGCCGGGGACATGCCGAAGAACCCGGCGTCGAACGCGCCCGGCTCGGCGAGGAACCCGCCGCGGCGGGTGCTGGAGTACCCCGGTGCGTCCGGCCGGTGCAGGCTCTCGACGTCCCAGCCGCGGTCGCCGGGGAACTCGGTGATGGCGTCGGTACCGCCGTCGAGCAGCCGCCAGAGGTCTTCGGGTGTCGTGACGCCGCCGGGGTAGCGGCAGCCGGCGCCGACGATCGCGATCGGCTCCTCGGCCGCGCGCAGCTTCTCGCGGGCCTGGTGCAGTTCGCGGGTGACCCAGCGGAGGTTCTCCAGCACGCGGTCGTCGTGCTCAGCCATGGTTGCCCAGCTCCTTGGAGATGAAGTCGAGTAGTTCGTCGGCCGATGCGGTGCTCAGGTCCTGCACGGAAACGCCCGGTTCGGGCTCGGGCCGTCGCAGCCGCGCGCCGAGGGCGTCGAGCCGGGCCAGCACCATGGCCAGCACGGACTCGTCGACGCCGTCGAGCGCGCTCTCCAGCCGGTCGACGTGGTCGAGCACCACCGGGCGGGCCGGCTCGGTGACCAGCCCGCGTTCGAGGTGCGCGGCGACGGCGGACGGCGTCGGGTGGTCGAACACCAGCGTGGCGGGCAGCCGCACGCCGGTCGCGGCGGTGAGCCGGTTGCGCAGCTCGACCGCCGTCAGCGAGTCGAACCCGATCTCGGCGAACGGCTGCGCGGGGTCGATCGCGGCCGTCCCCTGGTGCCCGAGCACCGCGGCGACCTCGCCCCGGACCAGGTCGAGCAGCACCTTCGGCCGCTCGGCCGCGGGCACGTCGGCCAGCTTGACCCGCGCTTTCACCGGAGTCGCCGGAGCGCGGACGAGCCCGCGCAGCAGCGGCGGGACCGCCCCGAGCCGGGCCGCCGACGTCTCCAGCCGGACCGGGAACAGGACCGCGTCCCCGGCCGCCCACGCCGCGTCGAACAGGTCCAGACCCTGCCGGTTCGACAGCGGCAGCACGCCGGTGCGGCCCAGCCGGCCCAGGTCGGCGCGGTCCAGACCACCGGTCATCGTGCTCGCCTCGGCCCACAGGCCCCAGCCCAGCGACAACGCGGGCAGCCCGCGGGCCCGGCGGTGCCGGGCGAGCGCGTCGAGGGAGGCGTTCGCGGCCGCGTAGTTCGCCTGCCCCGCCGTGCCGAGGGTGCCCGCGACCGACGAGAACAGGACGAAACTGCGCAACGGCAGGTCCGCGGTCAGCTCGTGCAGGTACCGGGCGGCGTCGGTTTTCGGCCGCAGCACGGTGTCGAGCTGGTCCTCGGTGAGCGTGGCGAACGTCGCATCGGCCAGCACACCGGCGGCGTGCACGACCGACGTCAACGGGCGCTCGGCCGGGATCGCGGCGAGCACCTCGGCCAGCCCGGCCCGATCGGCGGCGTCCGCGGCGACGACCTCGGCGGCCGCACCGAGCTCCGCCAGCTCGGCGACGAGTTCGGCCGCCCCCTCGGCCGCCGCCCCGCGACGGCTGAGCAGCAGCAGGTGGCGGGCGCCGTGGGCGAGCACGAGGTGCCGCGCGACGAGCCGCCCGAGCGTGCCGAGCGCCCCGGTCACGAGCACCGTGCCGGCCGGGTCGAGCAGCGGCCCGGTGGCGGCGCGGACGTCCGCACGGGCGAGCGCCGGGACGTACGCGGTCCCGGCGCGCAGGGCGAGCTGGCTCTCGCCGGTGCCGAGGGCGGCGGGCAGGGCGTCGAGCGAACGCGGGTCGTCGTCGACGTCGGCCAGCACGATCCGGCCCGGGTGCTCGGCCTGCGCGGACCGCAGGAGGCCCCACAGCGCGGCGCCCGCGAGGTCGTCTTCGGTCGCCCCCTTGGTCACCACGACGAGCCGGCCGTCCTCGGCCCGGTCCAGCCACTCGCGCACGAGCGCCAGGTGTCGCATGAGGACTTCGCGGACATCGCCGGTTTCGGCCGATACCACCAGGTCGCCCTCGGCGGGTGCGCCGAGTTCGATCGGCTGCCACGTGAGCCGGTACAGCGAGTCCGAGCCGGCGGCGAGCTGCGCGGGCGAGAACGGGCGCAGGGTAAGCGCTTCCGCGGTGAGCACCGGGCGGCCGTCCTCGTCGTCCACCGCGAGCGACACCGCGTCGGGGCCTGCCGGGGAGAGCCGGGCCCGCAGCGCTCGCGCCCCGGCCGCGTGGGCGGTGACCCCGGACCACGCGAACGGCAGGCGCGGGGCGTCGTCGGCGAAGAAGCCGCCGAGCCGGACCGCCTGGGCCGCGGCGTCGAGCAGGGCCGGGTGCACCACGAAAGCGCCGGGCTCGGTCGGGCTGATCTCGGCGTAGACGTCGTCGCCGGAACGCCAGGCGCGGGTCAGGCCCTGGAACGCGGGGCCGTAGTCGAAGCCGTCTTCGGCCGCGGCGACGTAGAACTTCTCGACGTCGATCTCGGTGCCGGTGGGCGGCCAGGTCAGCGCCGGGCGGACGGCCGCGGTGGCCGGGGTGAGCGTGCCCGAGGCGTGCCGGGTCCACGGCCCGTCTTCGGTGCGGGCGAAGATCTTCACGGTGTCCTCGGTGGCGGTGACCTGGATGAGCACCGCGCCGTGCCGGGGCAGCACGAGCGGCGCCTCGACGGTCAGGTCCGCCACCGCGGCGCCGGTTTCGCGGGCCGCGTGCAGGGCGAGGTCGAGGAACGCGGTGCCGGGCAGCAGCGGCGTGTCCAGGACGGCGTGGTCGGCGAGCCACGGCATCGCCCGCAGCGAAAGCCGTCCGGTGAACAGCCGGACGTCCGGGTCGGCGAGCCGGGTCGACGCGGCCAGCAGCGGGTGCCCGGCCGCGTCGAGACCGAGCCCGTCGGCACCGGCCGGCTTTTCGGCGGCGTCGAGCCAGAAGCGTTCGCGCTGGAAGGGGTAGGTGGGCAGGGCGGCGCGGGTGCCCGCGGGCAGTGCCCAGTCGACCGGGACGCCGTGGACGTGCGCCTCACCGAGCGCGGCGAGGAGGCGGACCGGGCCGCCGTCGTTCCGCTTGAGCGTGCCGAGCGCGGTGGTGGTCTCGGCGAGGGCGCTGACGAGGACCGGATGCGGGCTGCACTCGATGAAGACGTCGTGACCTGTTTCGACGAGCAGTTCGGTGGTGCGAGCGAACTCGACCGGCTGACGGAGGTTCCGGTACCAGTACCCGGCGTCGAGGTCGGCGGTGTCGGTGAGCTCACCGGTCACCGTTGAGAAGAACGGGATGTCGCCGTGCTTCGGCCGGACCGGGGCGAGCACGCGGGCCAGCTCGTCCTCGAGGAGTTCGACGTGGGCCGAGTGGGAGGCGTAGTCGACGGCGATCCGCTTGGCCGGGATGTCCTGCCGCAGCAGCTCTTCGAGGGCCTCGGCGTCCCCGGACACGACGGTCGAGGCGGCACCGTTGACCACGGCGACGGTCAGGGTGTCCCAGGGCGCGATCAGTTCGCGGACCCGGTCCGCCGGAGCGGCCACGGACACCATGCCGCCGCGGCCGGACAGCGCCAGCAACGCCTTGCTGCGCAATGCGACCACGCGGGCACCGTCCTCGAGGGACAGTCCGCCGGCGACGACGGCCGCGGCGATCTCGCCCTGCGAGTGCCCCACGACGGCGGCGGGCTCGACGCCGTGCGCGCGCCAGACGGCCGCGAGCGACACCATCATCGCCCACAGCGCGGGCTGGACCACGTCGACCCGCTGGAGGTCGCCGTCGAGGACGTCGAAGAGGTTCCAGTCCACAAAGGATTCCAGGGCCGCCGCGCACTCCGCCATCCGGGCCGCGAAGACCGGCTCGGTCTCGAGGAGTTCGCGGCCCATCCCGGCCCACTGCGAGCCCTGGCCGGGGAAGACGAACACGACCCGGCGGCCCGCCCGCGCCACGCCGGCGCCGCTGCCCCGCTCGGCCAGCGCGGTGAGCCCCGCGCGGAGGTCACCGGTGACGACGGCGCGGTGGTCGAACGCCGACCGCGCGACCAATGCCCGCGCGACCCCGGCGGTGTCGCCGTCCACCAGCGGCAGCAACCTTCGAGCCTGCTCCCGCAGCGCCGGCTCACTCCGGGCGGAGAGCACCCAGGGCACGGCGGGCTCCGAGCGCCCCAATGTGGCGTTCGGTGCGTCAGACGCAACCAACGCCACATTGGGGCGCTCGGGGGCTTCGAGGATCACGTGGGCGTTCGTGCCGCTGATGCCGAACGACGACACCGCCGCACGTCGCGGACGTGTGACCTCGGGCCAGGCGCGGTTCTCGGTGAGCAGCTCGACCGCACCCGCGGTCCAGTCCACGTGCGGGGACGGCTCGTCGACGTGCAGCGTCTTGGGCAGCACGCCGTGCCGCATCGCCTGCACCATCTTGACGACCGCGCCGACCCCGGCGGCGGCCTGGGTGTGCCCGACGTTCGACTTGAGCGAGCCCAGCCACAGCGGCGTTTCCCGGCCCTGGCCGTACGTCTCCAGCACGGCCTGCGCCTCGATCGGGTCGCCGAGCGGGGTGCCGGTGCCGTGCGCCTCGACGGTGTCCACATCGGACGGCGTCAGGCCCGCGGTCGCGAGTGCGGCGCGGATCACGCGTTGCTGCGACGGCCCGTTCGGGGCGGTGAGGCCGTTCGACGCGCCGTCGGAGTTGATCGCGGAGCCGCGCAGGACCGCGAGCACCGGGTGCCCGTTGCGGCGGGCGTCGGACAGGCGTTCCAGCAGCAGCATCCCCGCGCCCTCGGCCCAGGCGGTGCCGTCGGCGGCGGCCGCGAAGGGCTTGCAGCGGCCGTCCGGGGCGAGCGCGCGCTGGCGGCTGAACTCCACGAACGAGCCCGGCGTGGCCATCACCGCGACGCCGCCCGCGAGCGCCAGCCCGCATTCGCCCTGCCGCAGCGCCTGCGCGGCGAGGTGCAGCGCGACCAGCGAGGACGAGCACGCGGTGTCGACCGTGACCGCCGGGCCTTCGAACCCGAACGTGTAGGCGACGCGGCCGGAAACGACACTGCCGGAACCGCCGGTGAACGAGTAGCCCTCGGCTTCCTCGGGCAGCGGGGCCAGGCGCGCGGTGTAGTCGTGGTACATCGCGCCGGCGAAGACGCCGGTGCGGCTGCCGCGCAGGCCCAGCGGGTCGATCCCGGCGTTTTCGAAGGCCTCCCAGGAGGTTTCGAGCAGGAGGCGCTGCTGCGGATCCATCGCGGTGGCCTCGCGCGGGCTGATGCCGAAGAACTCGGCGTCGAACTGGCCCGCGTCGTGCAGGAACCCGCCGCGCGTGGTGTACGTGCGGCCAGGGCGATCGGGATCGGCGTCGTACAGCGCCTCGACATCCCAGCCGCGGTCGACCGGGAACTCGCTGATCGCGTCCCGGCCGTCGACGACCAGCTGCCACAGCTCGTCGGGGCTGGTCACGCCGCCGGGGAACCGGCAGGCCATGCCGACGATGGCGATCGGGTCGCCCGCGACGGCCGTTCGCGGGGTGGTTTCCGCGGTTTCGGTGGTACCGGCCAGTTCCGTGTGCAGGCGGTCGATCACCGCGGCCGGGGTCGGGTGGTCGAACAGGAGCGTGGCGGGCAGCCGGAGACCGGTCGCGGTGGCCAAGCGGTTGCGCAGCTCGACCGAGGTGAGCGAGTCGAAACCGATCTCCTTGAACGCCTTGCCCGGCTCCACCGCGGCCGGGTTCGCGAGCCCGAGCACGGCCGCGACCTCGGCGCGGACGACGTCGGCGAGCCCGGCGGCGGTCTTGGTGACACCCCGGCCGGCCCGCGGGCGGACGACGCCCCACAGCAGCGACGGGACTGTGCCCGCGGCGCGCAGCCCGGCTTCGTCGATCCGGAGGGGCACCAGCAACGCGTCCCCGGCACCGCGGGCGGTGTCGAACAGGTCGAGCGCGTCCACAGTGGACAACGTGCCGACACCGGTGCGGGACATCCGGGTCCGGTCCGCGGCGGCGAGCCCGCCGCCCATGCCGTCGGCCGTCTCCCACAGGCCCCAGGCGAGCGCGGTGGCCGGTAGCCCCGCGGCGCGCCGGTGCGCGGCGAGCGCGTCGAGGAACGCGTTGGCGGCCGCATAGTTCGCCTGCCCCGCCGTGCCGAGCAGGCCGGAAACCGAGGAGAACAGGACGAACTCAGTGAGCTCGCCGGTCAGCTCGTGCAGGTTCCAGGCTGCGTCGACCTTGGCGCGCAGGACGTCGTCGAGCTGCTTCGTCGTGAGTGTCTCGATCGGACCGTCGGCCAGCACTCCGGCGGCGTGCACGACGGCGGTCACCGGGTGCTCGGCCAGCACCGCGGCCAGCGCGTCGCGGTCGGCGACGTCGCAGGCGGCGAGGGTGACCTCCGCGCCGAGCGCTTCGAGCTCGGCGACCAGTGCTTCGGCGCCTTCGGCGGCGGGGCCGCGGCGGCTGACCAGCAGCAGGTGCCGGACGCCCTGGCCGGCGAGCCGCCGGGCGAGCGCGCGGCCGAGCCCGCCGGTCGCGCCGGTGAGGAGGACGGTTCCGCCGGGCACCGGGACGGCGTCCGGCACGGTGGCCCGCGCCAGCCGCGGGACGAGCACCACGCCGTCGCGGTGGGCCAGCTCCGGCTCACCGGTGGCCGCGGCGGCGGCGATTTCCGCCGGCGTCAGCTCGGAATCGGTGTCCAGGAGCACGAACCGATCGGGGTGCTCGGTCTGGGCCGAGCGGACCAGACCGCGCACGCCCGCATCGGCGAGCTCGCCGGTCAGGAAGACGAGCCGGGCGCCGTCGAACCGGGCGTCGGCGAGCCAGGCGCGGATCAGGCCGAGCGCGTGGTTCGTGGCGGTGCGCACGCGGTCCGGCACCGCGCTTGTCCCGGATCGGGTGCGCACCGCCACGAAGTCGGGGACCTCGCCGATCTCGTCGAGGCCGGTGGCGAGCAGGCAAGTGGCTGTCGTGGCCGGCACGGGCACCGGCGTCCAGCTGACGCGGTAGAGGTCGTCGCGGGAGACGGTGGCCGTCAGCTGGTTCGCGGCGACGGGCCGCAAGGCCAGCGCGCCGACCTCGGCGACCGGAGCACCATCGGTGTCCACAATCGACATTCCGCCGGCTTCGGTGTACCGGACGCGGATCGTGCTCGCGCCGGCGGCGTGCAGGCGGACGTCGTGCCAGGAGAACGGGATCCGGCCCGCTTCGACGCCCTCCGGGTCGCCGAACGCGACGACGTGCAGGGCGCCGTCGAGCAATGCGGGGTGCAGGCCGTAGTCCGCGGCCTCGGCGACGCGGTGTTCGGGCAGCGCGACCTCGGCGAACAGCTCGTCGCCCCGCCGCCAGACCGCGCGCAGGCACTGGAATTCGGGGCCGTAGCCGAAGCCCGCGTCCGCGATGCGGTCGTACCGGCCGTCGAGGTCGACCGGCTCGGCGCCATCGGGCGGCCAGACCGGTTCCGGCGCGGGCACGGCCCCGCCGGCGGAGGCGTACCCGGCGGCGTTGCGGGTCCAGCCCGCGGTCACCGACGGCTGGTCGGGCCGCGACGAGACGGCCACCGCGCGGCGGCCGGACTCGTCAGGCGCGCCGAGGGACACCTGGAGCTGGACGCGGCCATCCGCGGGCAGGACCAGCGGGGTTTCCTGGACGAGCTCGTCGAGCCGGTCGCAGCCCGCCTGCCCGGCGGCGAGCAGCGCGAGCTCCACGAAAGCGCTGCCGGGCAGGAGGTTCGCGCCGAGGACGACGTGCTCGGCCAGCCATGGCTGGGTGCGCACCGAGAGGAGCCCGGTGAACAGGACGCCGTCGGTGCCCGCGACCTCGGCGCCCCCGCCGAGCAGCGGGTGGCCGGTCGGGGTGAGCCCCGCGGCCGCGGCATCGGCGCGCAGCGAGCGCAGCGGCAGCCAGAACCGCTGCCTTTCGAAGGGATAGGTCGGCAAGTCCACTGTGGACGTCGTGACGGCCGGGGTGCCGAGCACGGCCAGCACCGGGTACACGGCCTCGACGTCGTCCCGATCGGACCGGAGCGACGGCAGGAAGTCCCCGTCCGGCAGGCAATCGCGTCCCATGGCGGTCAGCACGCCGTCGGGGCCGAGTTCGACGAAGGTGGTGACACCGGCGTCGGCCAGGCGGGCGACAGTGTCGGCGAAGCGGACGGTCTCGCGGACGTGCCCGACCCAGAACCCGGCGGTCGCGGGATCGCCGTCGACGCTCAGCGGGATGCGGGCCGGGTGGAACGTGACCGACTCGGCGACCTCGCGGAAGGCGTCGAGCATGCCGTCCATGGCCGGGGAGTGAAAGGCGTGGCTGACGGTGAGCCGCCGGGTCCGCCGTCCGAGTCCGGCGAAGTGCGTTTCGACCGCCGCGACGGCGGTTTCGTCCCCGGCGACGACGACCGCCATCGGGCCGTTGACCGCGGCCAGGGCGACGTCGAAGGGGCGGACCTCGTCCTCGGTCGCTTCGACGGCGGCCATCGTCCCACCGGCGGGCAGTGCGTCCATGAGCGCGCCGCGGGCGGCGACGAGCCGGGCGGCGTCGGCGAGGTCGAGGATCCCGGCGACGTGCGCGGCGGCGAGTTCGCCGATCGAGTGCCCGGCGACGAAGTCCGGGTGGACGCCGTGGTGCGCGAACAGCCGGAACAGCGCCACCTCGACGGCGAAGAGCGCGGGCTGGGTGTAGGCGGTGCGGTCGAGGAGGGTGGTGTCGTCGGCGAAGACGACGGTCTCGAGTGGACGGTCCAGGTGCGGGTCGAGCGCGGCGAAGACCTCGTCGAGGGCGGCGGCGAAGACCGGGTCGGCTTCGTAGAGGGGCTGGGCCATGCGGGCGCGCTGGGAGCCTTGGCCGGTGCAGAGGAAGGCGAGCTTGCCGCTCGAGACCCGCACCACCCCGGTCCCGTGCTCGGCCAGCGCGTCGAGCCGGCCGTCCACGATCCCCGCGCGGTACTCGAACCGGGTCCGCTCAGCGAGGGTCGCCGCCACCTCCCCGGCGGTCAGTTCGGGGTGCGCGAGGAGGTGTTCCCGCAGCTCACGCGCCTGCCGCCGGAGCGCCTCCGGACTCTTGGCGCTGAGCACCCACGGCACGCCGGCCCCCAAGCGCCCCAATGTGGCGTTCGGTGCGTCCAGCGCACCCAATGTGGCGTTCGGTGCGTTGGATGCACCCAACGCCACATTGGGGCGCTCCGGAGCCGCTTCCAGGATCGCGTGGGCGTTCGTGCCGCTGATGCCGAACGACGAGACCGCCGCACGCCGGGGGCGCGCGACCTCCGGCCAGGCGCGGTTCTCGGTGAGCAGCTCGACCGCACCCGAGGTCCAGTCCACGTGCGGGGTCGGCTCGCCGACGTGCAGCGTCTTCGGCACGATCCCGTGCCGCATGGCCAGCACCAGCTTGAGCACGCCGCCGATCCCGGCCGCCGCCTGGGCGTGGCCGATGTTCGACTTCAGCGACCCGAGCAGGAGCGGCTCCGCGCGGTCCTGGCCGTACGTCGCCAGCACGGCCGACGCCTCGATCGGGTCGCCCAGGACCGTGCCCGTGCCGTGCGCTTCCACGACGTCCACATCGGACGCCGTCAGCCCGGCGTCCGCCAGTGCCGCGCGGATCACGCGGCGCTGCGCCGGGCCGCTCGGGGCCGTCAGGCCGTTGGACGCGCCGTCGGAGTTCACCGCCGTGCCGCGGACCAGTGCCAGGACCGGGTGGCCGTGGCGCCGCGCGTCGGACAGCCGCTCCAGCAGCACCACGCCGGCGCCTTCCGCCCAGCCCGTGCCGGACGCGTCGGCCGAGAACGCCCGGCAGCGGCCGTCGGCGGACAGGCCGCCCTGCTTGGCGAACTCCACGAACATCCCCGGCCCGGACAGCACCGTGACGCCGCCCGCGAGCGCCAGCCCGCACTCCCCCGCGCGCAGCGACCGCACCGCGAGGTGCAGCGCCACCAGCGACGACGAGCACGCCGTGTCCACCGTGAGCGCCGGGCCTTCCAGCCCGAAGACGTGCGCGACGCGGCCGGAGATCAGGCTCGGCGTCGTTCCGGTCAGCAGGTGGCCGTCCTCGGCTTCGTGCAGCCGCGGGCCGTATTCGTGCGAGGTCGCGCCGAGGAAGACGCCGTCGCGGTGGCCGCGGACGGTCTCGGGGCGGATGCCCGCGCGCTCGTACGCCTCCCACGCCGCTTCCAGCACCAGCCGCTGCTGCGGGTCCATCGCGAGCGCCTCGCGCGGGCTGATGCCGAAGAACGCCGGGTCGAACTCGGCCGCGCCGGTGAGGAACCCGCCCTCGCGGACGGCGTCGCTGTCCCAGCCGCGGTCCGGCGGCGGCGGGGACACCGCGTCCCGGCCCGAAGCGACCAGCTCCCACAGGTCGTCCGGCGTGCGGACGTCGCCGGGGAACCGGCAGGCCATGGCGACGATCGCGATGGGCTCGTCCGACGCGGCCGCGAAGTCCTCCTCGACCTCCGACGAACCGGACAGGTGCGCGGCCACGGCCTCGGGCGTCGGGTGCTCGAACAGCAGCGTCGCCGGCAGCGCGCGGCCGGTCGCCTCGGCGAGCCGGTCACGCAGCTCGAGGCCGGTCAGCGAGTCGACGCCGAGGTCGCGGAAGCTGCGCGCGGGGTCGACGTCGGCTGCCGACGCGTACTCCAGCACGGCCGCGACCTCGGCGCGGACCAGGTCGAGTGGAACGAGCGGGTCCCCGGTTCCCCGTTCGGGGACCCGCTCGGCAACCGGGCCGGCGGTCAGGATGTCCCGCCGGTCCGGCAGCCAGTAGCTCGCACGCTGGAACGGGTACGTCGGCAGCTCGACGCGATTGCCGTCCCAGGGTGCGAAGATCGCCGCCCACGCCACCTCGCGGCCGGTGACGTGCAAGGCGGCCAGCGCCCGCAGCAGCGCGGCGGTCTCGGACCGGGCGCCGCGCTGGGCCGGCACGACGTCGGCGTGCGCGACGGTCGCGCGGGCCTGCTCGGTCAGCACGCCGGCCGGGCCGAGCTCGACGAAGTCCGTGACCCCGGCGGCTTCGAGGGTCCGGACGCCGTCGGCGAAGCGGACGACCTCCCGCGCGTGCCGCAGCCAGTATTCGGGTGTACCCAGCTCAGCCGTCGCGAGGCGGCCGGTCAGGGTGGAGACCACCGGGATCTTCGCGTCCGCATAGGACAGTCCACTCGCGACCCGGCCGAACTCCGCCAGCATCGGCTCGATCCGGGCGGAGTGGAAGGCGTGGCTGACGGTGAGCCGCTTGGTGCGGTGCCCGCGCGCGGCCAGCTCCGCCGCGGCGGCGAGGACGGCGTCCTCGTCACCGGACAGCACGACCGCCGACGGCCCGTTCACCGCGGCGAGCGAGACGCGCTCGCCCAGCAGCGGCCGGACGTCGGCTTCGGCGGCCGCCACCGCGACCATCGCCCCACCGGCGGGAAGCGCTTGCATGAGCGTGCCGCGGGCGGCGACCAGCCGGGCCGCGTCGGCCAGGGAGAGCACGCCGGCGACGTGCGCGGCGGCCAGCTCGCCGACCGAGTGCCCGGCGACGAAGTCCGGCCGCACGCCCGCGGCTTCGAACAGCCGGAACAGCGCCACCTCGAAGGCGAACAGCCCGGCCTGGGTGTAGCCCGTCCGGTTGATCGAGTCGTCGAGGACGACCTCGGCCAGCGGCCGGTCGAGCAGGCCGTCGAAAGCCGCGCAGGTGGTGGCGAACGCCGCCGCGAACACCGGGAAGGATTCGGCCAGCTCGCGGCCCATCCCGGCGCGCTGGCTGCCCTGCCCGCTGAACAGGAAGGCGAGCGCACCCCGCTCGGCCACCCGGCCCCGGACGATCTCGTGCGCGCTGCCGCCTTCGGCGAGCGTGCGCAGGCCGCCGAAGAGCGCCGCGCGGTCACGGCCGACGACGACGGCCCGGTGCTCGTGGTGCTTCCGCGTGGTGGCCAGCGACAGCGCGACGTCCACGGTGTCCATTTCGGACGTGGAGGACAGCCGGTCCGCTTGATCCCGCAGGGCTTCCGGCGTGCGCGCGGAAAGCAGGAACGGCAACGCGTGCGGAACGTCGGGCGCCGTCTTCTCGCGCGCGGGCGACTCCTGCACGACGATGTGGCAGTTGGTCCCGCCCATGCCGAACGACGACACCCCCGCCACGAGCGGGCGGCGGGACTCGGGCCAGCCCGACAACGACGTCTGGACCCGCAGACCCAGTTCCGCCAGCGGGAGCGCCGAGGTCTCGAAGCCGGGGGTGGGCGGCAGTTCCCGGTGCCGCAGCGCGAGAACCACCTTGACCAGCCCGGTGATCCCGGCCGCGGCTTCGGTGTGGCCGACGTTCGCCTTCGCGGATCCGACGGCCAGCGGCGCGTCCACCCGGCCGAGGACCCGGCCCAGCGCGGCGGCTTCGACCGGGTCGCCCGCCTTGGTGCCGGTGCCGTGCAGCTCGACGTACTGGACCGCGCGCGGGTCGAGGCCTTCGTAGGCCCGCCGCAGTACTTCGGCCTGGCCGTCGGCGTCCGGGGCGGTGAGACCGGCCCCGCCGCCGTCGTTGCCGACCGCGCCGCCGAGGATCACCGCGTGCACCAGATCGCCGTCCGCGACGGCCTGGGCGAGGGGCTTGAGGACGACGACCGCGCCGCCCTCGCCGCGCACGAACCCGTTGGCGCGGACGTCGAAGACGTGGGCGGTTCCGTCGGGGGAAAGCCCGCCGAAGCGCTCGGCGAGGAGCGTGTTCTCCGGCACGAGGTTGAGGTGCACCCCACCGGCGAGCGCGACCGCGCATTCCCCGCGGCGCAGGCTTTCCACGGCCTGGTGCACCGCGACCAGCGACGACGACTGTCCGGAATCGACGGTGAAGCTCGGCCCGCGCAAGCCGAGCGCGTAGGAGACGCGGTTGGCGATCAGGCCGCGGCGGACGCCGGCCATGGAGTGCCGCGTCACGGCGTCCGCACCGGCGCGGTCGAGGAGGGTGGCGTAGTCGTCGGAGGCGGCGCCGAGGAAGACGCCGGTCCGCGGCCCCGGCACGAAACCGGCGTTTTCCGCGGCCTCCCAAGCCAGTTCGAGCACCAGCCGCTGCTGCGGGTCGATCGCGGCGGCTTCCCGCGGCGAGATCCCGAAGAACGCGGGGTCGAAGTCCGCGACCCGATCGAGGTACGCCGCCGGCGGCGCGCCGGGGGAGGAGGCGCGGCCGGCGGGCGGTGCCCCGATCGCGTCGCGGCCTTCGCGGAGCAGGGCCCAGAACCCGGCGGGGTCCCCAGCCGCGGGCAGCCGGCAGGACAGGCCGACGATCGCGATCCCGTCCGGCATGGACCCTCCTCACGGTTTTCTTGCGGTACCCGGAAAAACTAGAAGGGACGGCTTCTGCTTCGCTTCCACCGGCTTCCCCGGCCCTGAAAGTCACCGGCCGCGACGGAAGCGACGCGAACCGTGGTGTCCCGCGGGCACGAAGAAGGGGACTGCCCTCGCGGACAGTCCCCTTCGATACAACGGGTTTCAGGCGCCCGGTGGTGGCGGCACGGTCGCCCAGAAGTCGCACTGGCTGCGTGTCGCCAGGTCGATCCGCTGGTTGCCGCCGGCGGACGCGAGGTCCAGCGACAGCGCGTCACGAGCCGTTCCCGTGCTGAACCGCGGCCACGCGGGCAGGCCCGAAGCGTTCGGGTCGCCGGTGCGGGCGAACGTCGACCAGTACTTCACCATCTGGTCGGAGAGCGCTTGCTGCTGCGCGTTCAGCGTCGCGCCGGTGAACTTCGGGAACAGGTAGTTCAGTTCCGCGCCGTGCTCGGCACCCTCGTCGAAGCCCGGAATGTCGACCACCGGCGGGGCCGTGCGGTCGGAGAACTGGTAGACGAACAGCTTGGCCTGCCCGGCGATCGCGGCCCGGTAGGCCGTGACGTGCTGGCAGGTGGCGAGCTGGTCGTCACCGGCGTCGCTGAGCACCTGCGACAGCGCGAGACCCGGCGTCGGGTAGGCGGACGCGGGGTACCGCGCCAGGACGCGGTCGGCGTCCACGCCGAAGGTGGTCCGGATGATCTGCGGGTACGACTCGGCGGTGACCGGGTTGCCCGAGGCGTCGTACTGGATGCTGACGATCATCCGCATCTCGTCGCGGTTGTTGCCCCACAGCATCGGCACGCGGGAGAACTTGCCCTGCCGGAACGCGTCGATCGGCTGCAGCGGCTGTTCGCTGCCGCCGGCCACGGGACCCTGCGGCAGCGGCGGCCACGCCTGCATCAGCGCCTTCACGTCGGTCTTGCCCCGCAGGCAGTTCGCGGCCGCGGCGGCGTCGGCGCAGCCGAACTGCGTGGCCACGGTCGTGCCCATGGTCTCGGCGGCGTCCTTGGTGAGCAGCGGGGAACCGCAGCTGTAGGTCTCGCCGATCGCGCGCTGGAACAACCCGGCCGAGGCGGGCGAAGTGAGGTGGATGCAGGCGGCACCGGCACCGGCGGACTGGCCGCCGATGGTGATGTTGCCGGGGTTCCCGCCGAAGCCGGCGATGTTGCGCTGCACCCACTTCAGCGACGCGCGCTGGTCCTGGATGCCGAAGTTGCCGGACTGCACGCCGGGCGTCTCGCCGTCGAGGGACGGCAGCGCGAGGAAGCCGAGCACGCCGACGCGGTAGTTGACGGTGACGACCACGACGTCACCCTGCACGGCCAGGCGCGCGGCGTCGTAGGTGGCGCTGGTGCCGTTCTGGAAGCCGCCGCCGTAGAACCACACGACGACCGGCTTGACCCCGGCCGTCTTCGGCGCGAAGACGTTGAGGTAGAGGCAGTTCTCCTCGTAGGACTCGATGATCCCGCCGAGCCCGCCGAGCTGCGCGCACTGGCTGCGGAAGTTGGTGGCGTCGAGGACGCCGTCCCACGCCTTCGCGGCCTGCGGCGCCCGCCAGCGCAGCGCCCCGACCGGCGGGGCGGCGTACGGCACCCCCTTGAACGTCACCAGATCGGCGGCCGCGCTCCCGCGGACCAGCCCGGTCTCGGTGGGCGCCAGCTCGCCGACGTACTTCGCGGCGTCGGCGGCCGCCGGACCGGCGACCCCCGTCACCGCGAGCGCCACCACGGCACCGACCGCGGCGATGGCTCTACCCCATCTCATCAAAGCTCCGAAGTTCTCTCGCCGGAAGGGACGATCGGGACGCTAAGCGCGCCCACTTCCATTCCGCTTCCCCAAAGCCGTGAAGGCCTCCTTCACGGCTTTTACGGCCGGTAAGGAGGCCTTCACGGCTTTCAGAGGCGGGAGAGCACCTCGCGGGCCCGGGTTTGCAACGCGGGGAGGCCGGTCGCGCGGCCGAGACCTTCCTCGCACAGGCGACGGGCTTCCTCCCGCCGTCCCTGACCCGCGTGGGCGCGGGCCAGCGCCAGCAGGCAGCGCACCTCGATCAGCCGCAACCCGCCGCTGCGGGCCAGGTCGAGGGCCTCCGCGCCGACCAGCAGGACCTCTTCGTGGTCGCCGCGAGCACCGTGGACCGAGGCCATGCCGCTCAGCGCTTCCGCCACGTGCCACGGCGAACCCCAGTGCCGGGCCACCGCGACCGCTTCCCGCTGGTGGCTGACCGCCGAACACGTCTCCCCCAGCGCCGCCTCCGCCCGGGCCAGCGCGTTGAGCGCACCCACTTCGGTCTCGCGGTTCTGTTCCTGGCGCGCGATCTCCAGCCCCTGCACGGCTTGCGCGCGGCCCTGCTCGAACTCGCCGAGGTCGATCGACACCAGGCTCAGCCCGCACAGCGCCGAACCCTGGCCGTACGGGTGGGAGTGCGCCTTGTGCAGGTCGAACGCCCTGGTCAGCGACCGCCGCGCGCCCGGCAGGTCGCCCTGCAGCCGCTGGACGACGCCGATGCCGACGAGAACCACCGCCTCGCCGAGCTGGTAGCCCTCGGCGACGGCGAGCTCCAGTGCCTCGTCGAGGCACGCGCGGGCCTCGACGAGCAGGCAGCGCTGCCGGTGCACCGAGGCCAGGTTGTTGAGCACGCTCACCTGGCCCAGCCGGTAGCCGCACTGCCGCTGCAGGTCCAGCGCGAGTTCGAACTGGGAAGCCGCTTCCCCGAACCGGCCGGCCACCCGCAGCGCGATCGCGGACGCGTTGAGCGCCGCGGCCTTGCCCTCCGGCCAGTCCACGCGCTCGAACACCCGCAGCGCTTCGGTCATCCACTCGACGGCCTGCTCGTGCCGTTCCCGGTGGACGAACGCCAGCCCGATGCTCTGGGCGGTGACCGCTTCGACGGCGGGCACGTCGAGGCGGCGCGCGGCGGCCAGGACCTTGGTCGCGATGCCGACCCAGTCGACCCGCCGTCCCCGGTGGTAGAACGCCGAGCGCACGGCGTCGGCGAGGTACCAGGCGACCGGGTACGGCCCGTCGGTCACCGCCTGCGTGACGACGGCGCAGAGGTTCTCGTGCTCGGCGTCGAGCCAGGCCGCGGCCTCGGCGGAGTCGGCGAAGGAGAGGGGGTTCGCCGGCACCACCGCGGGTTCGCGCGGCAGCCGCGGGTCGTGCCGCCTGCCGAAGATCCGCTCCGCCGCGTCCGCGCCGGAGAGGTACAGCTCGACGAACCGGCGCCACGCCCGGGCCCGCGCAGCCGGGGCTTCGTGCGCGCCGGCCTGCCGCAGCGCGTACGCCCGCAGCAGGTCGTGCAGCCGGTAGCGGCCGGCCACGTGCTGTTCGACCAGGTGCGCCGCGGCCAGCAGCCGCAGCTGCCGCGCCACCGCGTCGACCGGGTCGCCGGTGAGCGCCGCGGCACCGCGGGCGGTGAAGTCGGGGCACGAAGCCAGGCCGAGCAGCCGGAACAGCCGCCGCAGTTCCGGGGCGAGCGCCTCGTAGGAGACGGCGAACGCCCGCGTCACGGCGCTTTCCTCGGCCCCGTCCACGACGAGCTGCCTGAGCCGGTCGCCCTTGGCGAGGTCCGCGGCCATCGCGGCGACCGTGGTGTCCGGGCCGGTCGCGATGTTGGCGGCGGCGATCCGCAGCGCGAGCGGCAGGTGCCCGCACAGCTCGGCCAGCTCCCCCGCGGCCGCCGGCTCGGCCGCCACCCGGCCTTCGCCGAGCACGCCGCCGAGCAGGGCCCGCGAGTCCGCCTCCGTGAGCGCGCCGAGGCCGAGGGAGAACGCGCCGAACTCGGCGACCAGCCTGCCGAGCCGGTGCCGGCTGGTGACCAGCACGGTCCCGGTCGGCGGCAGCAGCGGCAGGACCTGCTCGGCGTCGCGGGCGTTGTCGAGCACCAGCAGCACCTGCCGGTCGGCGAGCATCGACCGGTAGAGCCCGGCCTGCGCGTCGACCTCCTCGGGGATCCGCCTCGGATCGGCGCCGAGCGCGCGCAGCAGCTGGGCCAGCGCGACGGCCGGCTCCATCGGCTCGCGGTCGGCGTCGAACCCGCGCAGGTTCACGTAGAGCTGCCCGTCCGGGAACCGCTCCCGGACGCGGTGGGCCCAGTGCAGGGCGAGCGCGGTCTTCCCGACGCCGGGGATGCCGTGCACGATCCAGACGTCCGAGGCGTAGGCGCCGGCCCGCGCAGCGAGCTGGCGGTCCAGCTGCGCCAGCTGCTCGGTCCGGCCGGCGAAGCCCCGGACGTCCCGGGGCAGCTCGGCGGGCCGCGCCGGCCCGGCGACCTCGCCCACCGGAGCCGCGGGCGGCGGCTCGGGCGGGTCGTCGCCCTCGCCCTTGAGGACCTGCAGGTGCATCGCCCGCAGCCGTTCGCCGGGTTCGACGCCGAGCTCGGCGTCGAGGCGTTCGCGGGTCGCGGTGTAGACCTCCAGCGCCTCCGGCGTCCGGCCGGAGCGCTGCAGCGCGAGCATCAGCTGCTCCTGCAGCCGTTCGCCGAAGGGGTATTCGTCGACGAAGTGGCGCAGCTCCCGCACCACGTGCGTGTGCCGTCCGGTGGCGAGCTCGGCGTCGAAGAGCGTCTCGAGCGCGGTCATCCGCTGCTCGGCCAGGATCTGGCCGCTGCGCCGCACGAGCACGTCGGTGACCCCGCCCAGCGGCGGCCCCTGCCACAGCTCGAGGACCGCGCGCAGGCGCTCGACACACCGGCGCGGCTCCCCGCTTTCGATGAGCCGCCGGGCGTCCTTCGCGACGTCGTCGAAGACGTCGGTGTCCAGTTCGCCGGGCCCGACCTCGATCAGGTACCCGGGTTCGCGGCGCACGATCACTTCGCGGCCGAGCAGCTTGCGCAGCTCCCAGACGCGGACCTGCAGCTGCCCGCGCGCGCTCGCCGGCGGGCGGTCTTCCCACAGCAGTTCGATCAGCTGGTCTTCGGAGACGACCTGGTTGGCGTTGAGCAGCAACGCGGCCAGGACGGTCCGCTGCTTCGGGCCGCCGAGCCGGGCGGGCCCGTCGACGCCGACCGCGGAAACCGGGCCGAGCAGCCGGTACTTGAGGTCGGTGAAGGCCGGGAGCGTCAGCACGGGTGCGGTCCGGGTCCGCACCGGCGCGGAGCGGTAGGAGACTTCGTCGGCCGTCATCGGCGTCCTCCGGTGCGCCGGAGGATCCGCGCTCTGCGTGCGTCGTTCGTCATGCGGGCGTCCGCCTTCCCCAGTAAAGTTCAGCCCCAGTGACGGAAAGTGTTCAGATCGTCACCACGTCATCCCCCAGCCGGGTGAAGACACTCTCGTCGAGCCGAACGTGCCAGCGGCGCGCGAGCAGCGTCAACCGGCGTGAAAACGTTTCGCGCCAGCCCGAAACGTCCACTCGCGACCCAGATCACGGAACCTCTGTGACGTCGGGCCCGTGCCAGCGAAAACCCGCTCCACCAGGGTTATCCTCAGCCGGGAAGGGAGCGGTCGGCGTTGTTGAAAATTCACTTCACGGAAGCGGACCTGGCGAGGGTGACCATCGCCGAGGACGCCGACCCGATGTGGGAACTGCTGATGAGCAGCTACCGGATCCGGCGCCCGGAAGGCGAGCCGCTGTTCGGCCGCTGGCGCCGGGGGTCACGCTCCGCAGTTCCCGAGTCCGGCCGCCTGCTCATGTCGGCGGTCCCCCCGTACGGCTACTGCCCCGACTTCCTCACCCCGGCCGGCGCCCGCACCATCGGCGAAGGCGTCTCGGCGGTGCTCGAAACGCCGTCGCCGGTGCTGGCCGCCGACGTCGCCGAGCTGGCGGCGCAGGGCACCCGCGTCCCCCCGTGGCTGCGTCGCCTCGGCGAGGGCGAACCCGCCGAACTGCGGCGCCTCGGCACGGCCCTGCACGACTACTACCGCGAGTGCGTGGCCCCGGACTGGCCGTCGGTCCGCCGAGCGGTCGCCCGCGACCGCCGCCGCCTGCAGTCCAGCCTGGACCGCGGCGGCCCGCAGCTGCTGCTCTCGACGTTGCACCCGGACATCACGTGGACCCCGCCGGTGCTGCGCGTCCGCTTCCCGATCGAGCAGGAACTGCACCTCGCCGGCCGCGGCCTGCGGCTGATCCCGACGTTCTTCGCACACGGCATGCCGACGACGTACAAGGACCCGGACCTGCCCCCGGTGCTGGTCTACTCGATCAGCCACAGACGCTTCGACAGCGACGCCGAGCCGGGCCCGTCCCTGGCGGCGCTGCTGGGGCACACGCGGGCGCGGGTGCTGATGACGGTCGCGATCACGCGGTGCAACACGAGCGAGCTGGCGGAGTTGACGGGGATTTCGCTGGCGACGGCGAGCCAGCACGCGTCGGTGCTGCGGGCGAGCGGGCTGATCACGAGCGCGCGGTCGGGGAAGTCGCAGATCCACGAGATCACGCCGCTGGGGCTGGGTGTCATCCGGGCTAGTTGAGTCCGGCTCGGGACGTCTTGAATGAGTCATTCAGGACGCCGGAGGTCTTGAATGACTCATTCAGGACCTTGCGGGCCGCCGCACGACCCGCCCCGGCACGGCAGGGCAGTCGCCCCAGGTCGGGAGAGCTGAGGTCGCGCGCGGCCCTCGGGTGTCGCGAATGAGTCATTCGCGGCGCCGGAGGTCCCGAATGAGTCATTCGCGACCTTGCGGGCCGCCGCACGACCCGCCCGGCCGCGCCGATCGCGGGCGAGTTGCCCTAGGCCGGGAGCGCTGAAGCCGGCTCGGGATGTCTTGCGGGCCACCGCGCGACCCCGCCACGCCCGCCGTGGGCGAGTTGCCCGAGCTGAGGTCGCCCGCGGTCCTCGGGGGTCGCGAATGAGTCATTCGCGGCGCCGGAGGTCCCGAATGAGTCATTCGCGACCTCGCAAGCCGCCCGCCGACCCCGCCGCGCCTACCGCAGCCAGCCGCCCCGCCACGCCCACCGCGGGCCAGCTGCCCCAGCGCCGCGACGACGTGAATGACTCATTCCTGTCGTCTGACGACAGGAATGAGTCATTCACGTCACGCCGGCCGGGACCGCTCACCCGGTCGAGGCTTGCCTTCTCGGGGCGCGGGCGTGTTAGCCTTTCGCCGTGCAGCGCCTGAACTCGTCCTTGCGACTCGTAGTCCGGCGCGCCGGCTGAACCCAGGTTGCCGGCGCGCAGCGCTCGTGACCTCTTTTTCTCGGGACCTGGCCCCGATCCCATCCGCACTTCCCCGTGGAGATCAGCCATGTCCAGCCCCACGTCCTTCGCCAGCCGCCCGGCCATGCTGCTGCGGCGCCGGATCGCCGCCTACTTCACCGGCGGGGCCGAAGAAATCCCCGCCCTCGTCCGCGGGCTCGACGGCACGCTCGTGCACGAACTGTCCGTCGACATCAAGGACGGCGTCCGCGAGAGCAGCATGGTCTGCGCCGTCCTGCTGGGCGGCGACGAGATCGACGCGCTGCTCGACCGGCTCCGCGCGCTGCCCGCGGTCGTCTCGGCCGAGCTCGCCTGACGCGCCGCGTTCGCGACCATCGCCACGCCCTCGTCGGTGAACAGCGACTCGGGGTGGAACTGGACGCCCTCGATCGGGAACGCCCGGTGCCGGACGCCCATGATCTCGCCGGTGTCCGACCACGCCGTCACGACCAGGTCGTCCGGGAGCGTCGCCGGGTCGAGCACCAGGGAGTGGTAGCGCGCCACCGTCAACGGGTTCGGCAGCCCGGTGAAGACGCCGGTGCCGTCGTGGGTCAGGGCCGAGCACTTGCCGTGCATCGGTTCGGCGGCGTGCACCACCTTCGCGCCGAACGCCGCGCCGATCGCTTGGTGGCCCAGGCACACGCCGAACACCGGGACGCGCCCGGCCAGGCGGCGGACCAGCTCGATCGAGATGCCCGCGTCCGCCGGGTCGCCGGGGCCCGGGGAGATCAGCACCAGCTCCGGGTCGAGGGCGACGACGTCCTCGACGGAGATCTCGTCGTTGCGGTGGACCTCGCACGCGAGCCCGAGATCCCCCAGGTACTGCACCAGGTTGTAGACGAACGAGTCGTAGTTGTCGAGCACGCAGATCACGCGGCCGTCCCTTCCACCGTCACGCCGAGCGCGCGGGCGCCCGAGCCGAGCTTCGCCAGGCATTCCGCGTACTCCTCGGCCGGGTCCGAATCGTGGACGATGCCGCCGCCCGCCTGCAGGCGGATTTCGCCGTCGCACCAGACCATGCTCCGGATCGTCAGGTACAGGTCCACATGGGACACGCCGAACGAGCCGACCGCGCCGGAGTACAGCCAGCGCCGCGACGGCTCCAGTGCCTCGATGATCTCCATCGCGCGCACCTTCGGCGTGCCGGTCATCGTGCCCGCCGGGAACGTGGCCCGGATCAGCTCGTCCGTGCCCCGCTCGACCGCCGGTTCGCCCCAGACGTCGGACGTCAGGTGCATCACGTGCGAGTAGCGCTCCACCGCCATCAGCCGCGAGACCGAGACACTGCCCGGGCGGCACACCCGGCCGAGGTCGTTGCGGGCGAGGTCGACCAGCATCCGGTGCTCGGCCAGTTCCTTCACCGACGAGCGCAGGTCGTCCTCGGCGAGCCGGTCGGCGCGGCCGTCGAGGCCACGGGGCCGGGTGCCGGCCAGCGGCCGGATCAGCGCGCGGCCCCCGGCCAGCGTCAAGCACGGCTCAGGGGACGCGCCGACGGCCTCGAACCGCGGGCCGCCGTACCAGAAGTGGTACGGGGACGGGTTGATCCCCGTCAGTCTCTTGTAGACACTAAGGCCATCCACAGTGGCCGGTGCGGTCCACGCGTTCGACAGCACCAGCTGGAAGACGTCGCCGTCGAGGATGTGCTGCTGCGCGCGGCGCACCGCGTCGACGTACTCGTCGTAGGCGAAGCCGAACCGGCCGGTGCCCACGGCGACCGTCCCGAGTGGAGCGACGACGAGCCGGTCCAGGGTGCGGGCGACCTGCTTGGCCGCCGTCCGCGCGGCGGCAGCGGTCGGGCCGCGGCCGATCACGCGGCCGCCGGCGACCAGCACCTCGGGCAGGAAGAACTCGTACGACGGCCGTCCGGTCGCCGGGTGCCGGCTCGGGAGCCGTTCGAAGTCCCGCGCCGCGTCATAGGCGAGGAACCCGAACCAGGCCGCCTCGGCGTCCGTGGTGCCCGGCGGCAGGTCCAGGCTCCGCAGCAGGTCAACGGCGGCGGTCAAGGGGGCACCGCCGCCGGGGTGCGACAGGACGGCCAGCTCGCCGACGGCCAGTACGGGCGACGAGCCGCCCGGCCCCGCCGTGAGCATCACCCGTCCGGCCGGGCGGAGCGCCGCGGCGGCAGCCACCGGATCGACCGTGGTGGCCAGGGAAACGACGTGGCGGTGCAACCGGTCCCCCGCCGACAGCGCGGACGTGATCATCGCACGCCCGCCGGCACCCGGAACTGCGTCCGCTCGTGGTCGCCGACCGGCTTGCCCATCGCGTACCGGAACGCGGCGAGCTGGATCGCCCGCGGCGGGCAGCCTTCGACGAAGATCCCGAGGTCCCGGCTCTCGTACAGGCAGTTGCCGACGAGCACCACTTCCCCGCGCAACGGCGGCAGCTCCACCTGCGGCCCCGAGATGACCGTCATCTCCCCGTCCCAGGCGCACAGCTCCTCGGCCAGCGCCTTCATCGCCCCGGCCACGAACCGGCTGCACGCCGGGCACGCGTGCTCCGCGTACACGTGGATCCCCTCGCGCGGCACGACGATGTCGACCGGCGCCTTGACCATGTCGAAGGCCACTTCGGACAGTGGCGTGCCGAGCAGCTCGATGTCGTCCAGCGACAACGGACCCATGCCACGGGCGTGCGCGTCCCGCAGGTACGCCACGCTGTCCGGGTCGAACCCGGCCAGCGTGCCGACGGCGACGTCGAGCGCGACGGCGTTGCGGCTCGCGGCGAGGAACCCGACCTCCCGCGCCTGGCCGTCCATCGGGTAGTTGCCCTCGATGACCGTGGTCCCGTCGCACACCACGAGGTCCTGCGGCCGCATCACATTGAGGTCCACGGTGGACTCGTCGACGCCCGCCATGTGGACGATCCGGGTGGTGTACCCGGGCAGCAGCCCGACGAGGTTCTTCATCGCGTTCGAGTAGACGACGCTCGCGTGCGTGCGCAGCTGCGGGACCCCGATGAAGAAGTCGCAGTCCAGGATCAGTTCGGGGACGGCGATCGGCACCCGCAGCGAGGTCGCGCCCGGGATGCCGGTGATCCGCAGTGGCAGGTCGTCGAAGCTGACGATCCGGGCGTACTTCGCGGCTTCGTGGTCGTTCAGCAGTTCGTAGATCGCGTGTGTCCGCTCGGCGATCACCGGCTGGGCCCCGTGCTCGGCGACGACCCGGGCGATCGCCGCCAGCAGTGCCGGGCTGACGTGGAACCCCGGCCTGGTCTGGAACAGGTTCGGCTTGATCAGCACCTCGTCGCCGGCCCGCAGCCCCGACAGCGGCGCGCCGAGCAGGTCGAGCAGCCGGTCCAGGCCGTCCGGCACGCCGGCGTCATCGCCGACCGCCGTGAGGGCGACCTGCTCAGTCATCCGTCTCCTCCATCGCGATCACCCGCGCCGGCGCGGCCTCGGCACCGGCCACTTTGGTCGGCAGCGCGAACAGCCGGACGACCTGCTGGGTCAGCTCGTGCATGTTGGTGACGTACTCCAGCAGCGGGATCCCGGCGGCCAGCAGCGCGTGGTGCACCGGCGATCCGGCGTCGCCGGGCCGCTCGGTGAGGCAGTCGAGCCCGAACAGGCTCGCGCCGTTGTCGATGGCCCACTCCGCCGCCGACGGCGTCAGGTACGGCGGGCGGTCCCAGTAGTCGGGCCGTCCCCAGTTGTGCCGCAGGTAGTCGGTGCGCACGAGCAGCCGGTCGCCCGGTTGCCACACCGGTGAAAGCGTCTTCTCCAGGTCCTCGCCGGTCACCGGGTCCAGCTCGCCCTTGTGGGACAGGTCGGCGACGCAGGCGCGGCCGATCAGCGTCTCCAGCGGCACCTCGTCGATGCCTTCGGTGCCGGGGAAGAAGTGCAGCCGGTACTCCATGTGCGTGCCGTTGTGCGGGAAGACGTGCAGGTACGAGAACGTGCGCTCGGTGCCGTACGGGTCCGTTTCCGGCGTCATCGAGCGCTCGCTGACGAACTTCGGGAACCAGTCGGCGGGGTAGGACGGCATTCCGTCGTAGAAGCCGTGGGTGAGGTCGACGAGTCGGGCCACCACGAGTTACTCCTTGCTCAGCAGGTGAAGAGGCAGGTGTTGCGGACGGTCGTGTTGTTGATCATCGTGATGACCGTGGTGCCGCCGGGCGGGATGGCGCGGATCCCGCCGCCGGACAGGCCCGACGGCGTCATGAAGGCGGCCCAGAGCGCGTACCATTCGCTGCGCTCGCCGGTTTCCGGGTCGATCACCGCTTCCACGTTCGGGGGCACGATCTCCTGGACGAGCGACCCGGCGCGCGAGCCGGCGTCGAGGGTCGCCCGCCACGTCGCCGCGTCGACCTCCTTGCCGATGACGACGCCTTGGCCGCCGTACAGCCCGGCCGGCTTGAACACCAGCTGGTCCTGGCGGGCCACGCAGTCGTCGATGCGCCGGGTGTCCGGGCCGGCGCCGGGACGGCCGAGCATGCGGCACCACGGCAGCACGCGCTCGATGACCGCGCGTTCGTCCACTGTGAACAGTTCCGCGAACTCCGACAGCATCGCCAGCGTTCCCTTGTTGCCGAACACGTTCGTCGGCGTCCACACCACGACCTGACCGGCCTCGTGCGCACGGAACACCGGCTCCAGGAGCTCGTCGCAGTCGGGCTGTTCGAGCATTTCCTCGAGGCCGTAATACCGCAGGATCACGTCGACGCCGGCGCCGTCCAGGTACGGCTTCCCGCGGCGGAACCGCAGGTCGCCGATTTCCCCGACGCGGCAGTCGATCTCGTTCTCCGCGAGGAGTTCCGCGATCGCGCGGCGCTGGTGGCCGTAGCGGGCCATCCCGCCGGGTCCTTCGAGGATGGCGACGACCGGCTCGCCCACCCCGATGGTCTTTCCCGCGCCGCGCAACGCCTCCGCGAGATCCGATCCCATGTCGAGGAAGCCGAGATCGTGCTCGGCGGCGAACTCCGCGACCGCCGGGACCTTCAGGTACGCCTTGGGTAGCGTGCCCACCATGTCCAGGCCGCCGAGCGCGCTGCCGATGTTGTATTCGAGCAGCTTGAACGCCGAGCCGTCGAAGTAGACGTCCGCCCGGCCGTACAGCGGCGGCGGCCCCTCGCCGAGCAGGCGGCACATCAGTGTCGCGTGCCGGTCGTCGATGCCCAGCGCGGTGCGGAACCGGTCGAAGTCCCCGCCGTACATCCGCCGCGGCAGGCCCGTGACGAGCTCGTAGATCGTGACGAGGTCGCGGCCGAACGCCCGGTATTCGGCCTCGTCGACGAAGATCGGCCGCGGCAGCAGGCGGGGCCAGGACAGGCGCTTGGTTTCCGAGAGCTCGAGGCTCGCCCGCGCGTGGCGCAGCGGGCCGTCCGGCGCCTCGCACCCGGCGAGGTAGGCCTCGGTGATCCGATCGGACCGTGCCGACATGGTTACCTTCCCAGGGTTTCGGGGACGGGAGTGGCCGCTGGCGTTGCGCGGCGGGCCAGGATCACCCGGTACTGCAGGATGATCACGACGCCGAAGAGCAGGTAGATCGCGGCCATCCCCTGCGTGGCCAGCACCGCGCTCAGGCTGACCAGCACCGAGTTGACGACCTGGCCGAACCGGATGTGGAGGTAGTACGCGGCCAGGTACCGCGGCCGGCCCTCCTCCGGCGCCAGCTCCGCCAGCAGCGCCTGCTGGACCGGCAGGTTCATCAGTTCGCCGACGGTCAGCACGACGACGGCGGCGAGCAGCAGCCAAGCGTTGTCGGTGACCGCGAGCACCGCGAACCCGCCCGCGTACAAGGCGATGCCCGCGTAGAGCCGGGAACGATCGGGCATCCGGCGCAGCAGCGTGTTGACGACCAGCGCGAAGACGACCACCAGCACGGTGTTCACTGCTTTGAGCACGCCGAGCATCTGCACGCCGGTGACGTCGCCGAACGGGAAGACCGGCTGCGTCGGGAAGTCCGTCGACAGCCGGATCCCGATCGCCGTGCTCAGCTGGCCTTCGAGGGTGAGGATCAGGGTGGCGGCGATGATCAGCCGCCGGAACGTCGAGTCGGCGAGCACCACCTTGTAGCCCTCGGCGAACTGCGCGAGCCCGGTGAGCTTGGTGGGCGGCCGCGGGGTGTCCGGTTTGGTCTCCGCCACCAGTGTGACGGTGATGGTGAGGGCGAAGGCCATGCCGATCGCGCCGCCGAGGATGACCGCGCCGAAGTGCCGGCTGTAGAGGAAAGCACCGAGCAGGGCGCCGGTGCCGAGGGCGATGTTGATGACCCAGTAGTTGACCGTGTAGACGAACTTGCGGTCGGCGGGCGGGGTGACGTCGATGATCGTCGCGTCGTTGGCCGGCAGCGCGAGGTTCGTCCCGAACTTCACGATGGCGTAACTGAAGTACACCGCGAGCGCGCCCCAGCCGGCGTAGTAGGCGACCGCCATCAGCGCGAGGAACGCCGTGCCGACGAGGTCACCGATGATGAGCACGGGCCGCCGTCCCCAGCGTTCGGAGAGGTGCCCGCCGGCCAGCATGCCGACGACGGCGAACGCGGCGAACACCAGGATCAGCGCGCCGGCCACGGCCACCCCGACGTGCGCGGCCAGGTAGATGGCGATGAACGTGAGGATCATCGCGTCGATCAGCTTGTGGACGAACGCCAGCCCGATCCGGAGCCGGACGTTGCGGTGCAGTGCGAAGAAGTTCCTCATCGGACCTCCACCTCGATCAGGTCCCGGACGCGGGCGGCGCGGGCGTGGGCTTGCGCGGTGTCTTCGGAACCGGTGAGGATGACGAACCCGTGGCGGGTCTTGGAGCTCACCGTCTCCGGCAGCACGTCACCGGGCGCGAACGGGAAACTGAGGGTGTCCACGAAGTCCAGAGCTCGCACTTCATCCAAACCGGACACTTCGCGCAGCGTGCCGGCGGGGAAGCTGAAGTACGCGATGTGGCCGACTTTCCGCGTCGCTCCGGGGAGTGACGTCCGGCCGGCGAGGGCGGCGAACATCGCGCGCTTGACGTCGAAGTCCCGCGCGTGCTCGATGAGGTTCGGGATCTTGTCCCCGCCGAGCCGGGCCTGCGACTCGACGATCCGCGGCCCGCCATCGGTCAGGATGACCTCGGTGTGCGCGGGCCCGCACTGGTACCCGGCGGCGTCGAGCAGCTCCACGGCGAGCGCGGCGACCTGCCGGGTTTCCGGTGTCTCGGGCTCGCCGTGCACGTGTCCCCGCTCGACGAAGTGCGGCAGCGGGCCGAGCAGCTTCCGCGTCACGCCGACGACGTGGTGCTCCCCCCGCACGGTCAGCGTCTCGACGCTGAACTCGGGGCCGCGCAGGTACTCCTCGACCAGCAACGGGCCTTCGTAGCCGCCGAGTTCGCGGTTCCACGCCGGCAGGTCGGCCGGATCGGTGAGCAGGAAGACGCCGCGGCTGGCGGACAACCGCGCCGGTTTGACCACGACGGGGAGTTCGAAGTCCCTGAGTAGCTCCGGAATCTCGGCGGGGTGGTCCGCCGTGGCGAACCGGACCGACGAGATCCCCTTGTCCCGCAGCAGGGTGCGCATCGCGAGCTTGTCGTTGAGCAGGGCGACCGAGCGGGGCGAGTTGACGGCTTTGCCGAGTTCGTCGGCCACGTCGTAGGCGAGCTGCATGCTCTCTTCGCTGCCGACGTGCCAGACGAAGTCGGCGTCGGCCGCCGCGTCGCGGATCGCTTGCGCGTAGGCGGTTTCGTCGGTGAAGTCGACGAGGCGGAAGCCGTCGGCCTGCGCCTCGACCTCGCGGAGGTACTCGGGGGCCCGGGCGCCGAACAGCCGGCCGGCTTCGGCCGGGTCCCAGATCGCGGTGATCCGGAAGCCTTCGGCCTGCGCCTTCCGGAGGTACGCCTGGTACGGCATCACCATGACCAGGTTCGGCATGTCTGTTCTCCTGTCCGGGATTCGGTGGGTCCAGCTTGGCCGCCGCGGCCATCGGCGGGACATCGAACGCGCATCGGTCAGCCGTGGCGGGTGGCGACCACGATCTGCTGGGCCGCCGCCTCGGCGATCCGGCCGGCCAGGTACGGGTCCGGCGCCGTCGCCAGCACGTGCCCGACCCGGTCTTCGTTGACGCGCAACGCACCCACCCGGCTACCGGGAGCGACGGCGGCCACCGCCTCGAGCACCCCCGGCACCGCGGCGGCGATCTCCACTCCGCTCACGCTCTCCACCACGCCCGGTTTCGCGGTCAGGTAGCGGATCGCCGCACCCCCGACCGGGGCCGTCGGGGCCGGTGCCGGTTCGCCGAGGTACTGCCGGATCAGCAGTTCCATCGTGGACAGCCCCAGGCTCCGGTCCATCAGTTCGGTGATCCGGTCGCCCGCCGGCCGCGGGTTGATCTCGATCAGCTTCGGCCCCTCGGCCGTGTACTTCAGCTCGACGTGGGCGATGCCGAGGTCGAAGCCCACCGCCGTGGTCGCCGCCACCGCCGCGGCTTCCAGCGCCGCGCGGACGCCGTCCGGCAACGCCGTCGGGAAGCTGTGGCCCAGCTCGACGAAGCGGTTGCGGCCGCCGAGGATCTTGTCGGTCACCCCGAGCACGCGGACGCCGCCGGCCGACGCCAGGATCTCCACGCTCACCTCGAAGCCGACCAGGCACTCCTCGACGAGCACCTCGGCCGCCCGGGGCTGGCCGCGGCGGTTGGTCGTCTGGGCGCGGATGGCCGCGAACGTCGAACGCACCGCGTCCGGATCCGGGCACCGGACGACGTGCGTGCCGCTGGTCTCGTCCACCGCCTTCACCACGCACGGGAACCCGACCTCCGACGCCGCCGCCACCGCGTCCGCCGCCGTGGTGACGACGCGGAACGCCGGGATCGGCACCTCGGTCTCCGCCCAGCGACGTCGTTGCGCCGCCTTGTTGCGGGCCATCCGGATCGCAGCCGGGTCCGGGCCGGGGAGGCCGAGCTGCCGGGCCGCCTCCGCGGTCTGGACCACCTCGTACTCGGCCACCGACAGCAGGGCGTCGAGCGGCGCATACGCGTCGACCGCCTTGACCGCTTCCAGCAGCGGCTCCAGCTCGTGGGTCGGGCAGGCGACGAACTCGTCGACGCAGCCGTCGAGGACTTCGGTGCCACCCGGCGTCGCGTGGTAGCGGTCCAGGCCGCTGCTGAAGAACGTCACGTGCAGCCCCAGCGCGCGGGCCGCGCGCAGCGTGTCGAACCCGGAGCCGGACCGGTTCGACTCGACGATCCCGATGCGTTTCATGGCCGTTCCCTCACTCGTAGTCCAGGCCGGGCGTGCGCGCCCGCTTCAGCTCGAAGAAGTGCGGGTTGCGCGCCAGCGCCACCGCCCCGTCGAACAGGCTCACCGCTTCCTCGCCCCGCGGGATCGCGTTCAGGACCGGGCCGAAGAAGCCGACGCCGTCGAGGTGGATCGCCGGGGTGCCGAGGTCGGCGCCGACCGGGGCCAGCGCCTCGGCATGGCTCTTGCGGAGTGCTTCGTCGTAGTCGCCGCTCGTCGCCGCGTCCGCGAGCGACGCCGGGAGCCCGGCCTCGGCCAGCGCCTGCGCGACGACCTCGGGGTAGTCCTTGTTCCGTCCCTTGTGGATCCTGGTGCCGAGCGCGGTGTAGAGGTCGCGCAGCACGTCCTCGCCGTGGTGCTGCGCGGCGGCGACGCAGACCCGCACCGGGCCCCAGGCGCGGTCGCAGAACTCGCGGTACCACGGCTCGAGCTCGCGATCCTCGTTGAGCACCGCGAGGCTCATCACGCGGAAGCTCAGGGTGATGTCCCGCCGCTGCTCCACTTCGAGGATCCACCGCGAGGTGATCCAGGCGAACGGGCAGGCCGGGTCGAAGTAGAAGTCGACCTTCACGGATTTCCCTCTCAATCCTGGCCGACGGCGTGCAGCCAGCCGAACTCGTCGGGTGCCTCGCCGTACTGGACGTCCAGCAGCGCCGTCTGCAGGCGGCGGGTGACCGGGCCGGTCGTGCCGTCGCCGACCGTCCACTCGCGACCCGGCATGGCCGCGGACCCGACCGGCGCGACCGCGCGGGCGGTGCCGCAGGCGAACGTCTCGGTGATGCGCCCGGACCGGCAGCCGCGCTCCCAGTCGTCGATCGTGACCGGCTCCTCCACGACTTCCAGGCCGAGTCGCGGCGCCAGCCGCAGGATCGAGTCACGGGTGACGCCGGCCAGCAGCGTGCCGCTCAGCGGCGGGGTGACGAGCCGGGCGCCCTCGACGAAGAACAGGTTCGAGCCGCCGACTTCCTCGATGTACCGGCGTTCGCGCGCGTCGAGCCAGACGACCTGGTCGCAGCCGTGCTCGGCGGCTTCCCGCTGGGCCAGGTAGGACCCGCCGTAGTTGCCGCCGCACTTCACGGTGCCGGTGCCGCCGTCCACCGCGCGGACGTAGCCGGGCGAGGCCCACAGCCGGATCGGCGCCGGCTCGGCGGCGGGCCGCGCGGGGCTGCCGATGACCGCGAAGAGGTACTCCTCGGCCGGCCGGTTCGACAGGTGCGTCTCCGCGGCGAGCATGAACGGCCGCAGGTAGAAGCTGTGCCCGCGGGCTCGCGGCACCCAGTCGCGGTCGACGCGCACCAACGCCGTGACGGCGGCGAGGAAGTCCGCTTCGGACAGTGACGGCATGGCCATCCGGTGCGCCGAGCGCGCGAACCGGCGGGCGTGGTCGGCGGGGCGGAAGAGGGCGTGCCTGCCGCCGGTGCGCCAAAAGGCCTTCAGGCCTTCGAAGACCGTCTGTCCGTAGTGGAACGCCATGGTGGCCGGGTGCAGCGAGAACGCGGCGAGCGGGCCGGTGCGGGCGTCGTGCCAGCCGTGCTCGGCGTCCCACCGCGCGGTGACCATGTGGTCGGAGTAGAGCGAGCCGAACCCGGGCATCCGCAGCAGGGCTTCCCGCTGCTCGGCGGGCATCGGGTCGATGCGCTCGGGGGTGAACTCCAGGGTCGTCATCAGTGCCTCTCACGTTCGAACCGGGCCAGCGCCCGGTCGGCCAGCGGGCCGGAAAGCCCCAGGTAGCCCGCCGGCTCCAGCAGGTCGGCGGGAACGTCCACGTCGAGCACGTCGACCAGGTCGGCGCCGGTCCGCTCGGCTTCGGCGGCGGCCGCGGCGAGCAGGCGCTTGGCCGCGCCCTTGCCGAGCACCGGGGCCAGCACGGCGTTGACGCGCTCGGAGACGATCGCGCCCCGGGTTAGCCGCAGGTTCGCCGCCATCGCCTCGGGCGAGACGTGCAGCGAAGCCGCCAGGCGGGCCGCGTTCGCGGCGGCACCCGCCGTGGTGCGCAGGCATTCCCGCAGCGGCTGCCACTCGGCATGCCAGCCACCGGAGGACCGCTCGTCCTCGGCGGTCATCGACTGGAACAGGACGACGGCGAGCGGTGGCAGCTGCCGGGCCGCGGTCGCCACCAGCGTCGCGAACACCGGGTTGTGCTTCTGCGGCATGGCCGAAGACGCGCCGCGCCCCGGCGCCCGCTCCTCGGTGACCTCGCCGATTTCGGTGCGGGACAGCACGAGGACGTCGGCCGCGAGCTTGCCGAGGACGCCGGTGGTGACGAGCAGCGCCGAAGCGACGTCGGCGACCGGCGTGCGAATCCCGTGCCACGGCGCCACCTGCGGCGCGAGCCCGAGCTTCTCCGCCACCAGCTCGGGCAGCTCCAGCGCCGCACTTTCACGTGAAAGTGCCGCGTACTCCTCGTACGCGGCCAGGGTGCCGGCCGCGCCACCCAGCGACACCGGGAGGGCGGCGCGCGTCCGGCGCACCCGGGCGAGGGCGTCGAGCACGCCGTGCAGCCAGGTCGACGCCTTGAGCCCGAAGGTGACCGGGACCGCGTGCTGGGTCAGCGTGCGCCCGGCCATCGGCGTGTCCCGGTGCGCCCGGACCTGCCCGGCCAGGCTGTCCGCCGTGGCCAGGAGGTCCGCCTCGACGCGGTCGAGCGTGGCCGCGCACAGCAGCATCAACGCCGTGTCGAGGACGTCCTGGCTGGTGCTGCCGCGGTGGACGTACTCGGCGGCGCTCTCGTCGACCGCCGCGGTGAGCGCGGCGACGAACGCTACCACGGGGTTCGCCGTCTCGCGCACGCCGGCGACCACCGCGACCGGGTCGATGTGCTCCGGCACAGCGGCGGCGCGAATGGCCTTCGCCGCCGGTTCGGGGATCACCCCCAGTTCGGCCTGCGCCTCGGCGAGCGCGACCTCGGTGGCGAGCATCGCGGTCAGCAACGCGTGGTCGTCGACCAGCTCGCCGGCACCCGTCCCGGCCCACGCGGCGGCCAGCAGCTCGGTCATGCGGTCCTCCCCAGGTCGTCCCGTTCCGCGGCGATCCGCAGGCACGAGCGCGCGATCGCGTCGGCGTCGCCGAGGATCACGGAGTTGACGCCGGGCCGGATGCCCGCGGCGGTCACCCAGTGCACGGCTTCGGTCGGGACGCCGAACGCGAACCGCCGCGGGTGCGGGCGGTCGACGGCGTCGAGCAGGTGGTACGGCCGCCGGCTGACGGCGAGGCCGCCGGTCTCGTACTCGCCGATGCGGTACGGGCGGCACTCGCCGCGCGCGAGCAGGGCGCGCAGCAGCGGATCGGTCGTGCGCCGCAGGTCGGTCTCGGGCAGGCGGGCCTCGATCAGCGTGCCGGCCCGCGCGGTGACGTCGGGGCAGGCGGCCGACCACGCGACGAACCGGCCGCCGTCGCCCTCGACCCGCAGGTCCGGGCCGAGCACTTCGAGGACGCCCGCGTCCAGGAGCGCGGCGAACTGCTCGACGCGCTCGGCGGGCGGCCCGATCGACAGGTACGCGTTGAGCGGCATGTACCAGCGCTGCAGGTCGTCGCGGTAGGACGCGCCGGAAAGGCCGCGGTGGTCGACGACCAGCCGGATCTCGTTGCGCAGGTCGCGCAGGACGTCGGTGGCCGCCTTGAGCGGTCCGGTCACGTTGCCCCGGTGCGCTTCGGCCAATTCTTCATCCACATAGGACCGGAGCCAGCCGCGGAACGCCTCCGTCGAGGCGAGCGCGGCGGCCGGGTACGGCGTGGCCACGCGGCGCCAGTCCCAGGTCAGATCGACACCGAACTTGGCGAGGACGATCCGCTGCGCCTCGGTTTCCGCGATCGCCAGCGGGTTCCCGGACCGCGGCACGTCGGCGAGCCCGGCCGCCGCGAACGTCTCGGTGAACTCCTCGACTTCGCAGGCGCAGCCGTGGTCGCGCACCTGGGCCGCGTAGAAGACCGTGCGGACCTCCTGGTCGATCAGCGGCCAGACGTCCCGGCGGAAGTCGGCCTCACCGCGGGCACGCAGCCGCGCGATCACCGCGGGGGTCAGGTAACGCGGCTCGTGCCGGCCGAACGCGCCCTTTTCGTTGCGGGCGCGGGCCTGGTACGGCACCCCGCGCCGCGATCCGGCGATCAGCTTCGGCTCCCGGCCGGACGGCACGTAGGCGAGCGTGCCGTCCGGGGTCCGGGTGAACTCGCCGCCGCGGCCGAGCGTGAGCAGGGCCAGGTGGTCGAAGAAGTTGAGGCCCATCCCCCGCAGCAGCAGCGGCTCGCCCGCGGGTACGGCGGCCAGCGCGACGTCGGCCGGGTTGTCCGGCGCGAAGTAGCGCAGGCCGTGCCGTGCGGCGTACCGGCTCAGGTCCGCTTCGGCCGGGCCGGGCTCGTGCGGCAGGTGCCCCAGCGACAGGACGACCGCGGCCAGCCCGCCGATGGTCGTGCCGTCGTCCAGCACGAGCTCCTGCCGTCCCGCGCCGGTGTCGCGGACGTCGACCGCCCGCGCCTGGTGGGCCACGAACTCCAGCGACGGCGGCGCGATCCGCGTGATCCGCCGCCGCGTCCAGCGCAGGTAGCTGCCGTAGAACGCCCGCGACGGGTAGTCGTCGGGGCCCAGCGCGGCGGCTTCTTCGCGGACGGCGTCCGGTACGTCCGGGCTGCCGACCAGCGTGATCGAGCGCGCCCACTCGTACAGGCTCGGGCCGCGCACGACCGGGCCCTCGCAGTCGACGGTCTCGTCGACGAACATGGTCACCTGACTGGCGACCGTGTTCATCAGCAGCAGGCGGTCCTGCGTGCTCCGCCACACCTGGCCGCCGTCGGCCAGCCGCGGGTCGACGAGGTGGACGACGAGCCGTCGTCCCGGCGGCACGAGCGCGCCGGCGTTGGCGCACAACCTTTCCGCCACCGACAGCCCGCGCGGGCCGAGCCCGACCACGGCGATCTCCGACACGTTCTCCCCACTCCCGTCCAGGTCGTGAGTGTTCAGTCGGGTTCTAACCCGACCAAACACTCACGACGGTCTTGGTCAATGCCGCTGCAAGGTGCGGCCGAGGCCGGCCGCGGCCCCGGCGAGCCGGGTCATCAGCCCGGCGAACTGCTCCGGCCGGATGGCCTGGTTGCCGTCGCAGAGCGCCTGCTCCGGCTGGACGTGCACGTCGATCAGCAGGGCGTCCGCGCCCGCCGCGACCGCCGCCAGCGACAGCGGCTCCACCAGCTCCGGACGGCCGCCCGAATGGCTCGGGTCCACGATCACCGGCAGGTGCGTCCGCTGCTTCCACAGCGCCACCGCCGTCAGGTCGAGCGTGAACCGCGCCGACGGCTCGAACGTCCGGATCCCGCGCTCGCACAGCACGACCTGGTCGTTCCCTTCGAGCAGCAGGTACTCGGCGGCGGCCAACGCTTCCTCGACGGTGCACCCGAACCCGCGCTTGAGCACGACCGGCAGGCCGCTCTGGCCCACCGCGCTCAGCAACGCGAAGTTCTGCATGTTCCGGGCGCCGATCTGGAACCCGTCGACGACCTCGGCCAGCCGCTTGACGTGCTCGGGGTCGACGACCTCGGTGACGAACGGCAGCCCGGTCCGCTTCCGGGCCTCGACGAGCAGCTCGAGCCCGGTGAACCCGAGGCCCTGGAACGAATGCGGGGACGTGCGCGGCTTGAACACCCCGCCCCGCAGCGCGACCGCGCCGTGCCCGGCGACGAGCGACGCCGTCGCGAGCATCTGCTCCGGTGTCTCGACCGCGCACGGCCCGGCGATCACCGCGACCGAGCCGTCGCCGATCGTGGCCGGTCCGATGGCCACCTCGGTGCCGCCCGGCCGCAGTTCCCGCCGGCCCAGCCACGCTTCCCCGCCTCGCGGCACGTGCCGGGTCGGCACCGCCAGCTCCGCCGACGCGGCGAGCAGGCCGGGGTTGTCCACTCCGGACACCGGCAGCACGTGGCTGCCGCCCAGCCGGTACACCTGCGTCGGCATGCCCGCGGACTCCAGGTACCGCAGCCAGCCGTCGACCCCGGCGCGGGTCACGGTTTCGTCGAACACGAGCAGCAGGTCTTGGTCGGTCACGGCGATCGTCTCTTCTCGGCTGGTCACGCGAGCGCGTCGCTCGTCGCGAGGTTCTTGCCCCGGCGGTCACGGACGTAGACGGCGAGGTCCTTGTACTTGTCGCGCAGGAAGCGCTTCAGCGACTTGCCGGTGACGCCGAGCGGGAAGTCCCCGTCGGCGGTGGCCACCTCGACCACGGACAGTTCGGGTTTCCCGTGGGCGCGCAGGGTTTCGTTGGCGGCGAACAGCACCTTCTCCGGATCGACGCCCGCCCCGGTCACGACGGCCACGGCGACCTTCTCGTCCCCGAGACCGCCGGCCACGACCGTGCAGTCGTCGACGCCGCCGACCTCGTTGAGGATCAGCTCCTCCATCTGCACGGAGTAGCCCGGCCCGCTCGTCGTGTGCACCACGTCGACCGCGCGGTCGACCTGGTAGAAGTTGCCGTCCTCGTCGCGGTAGGCGACGTCGCCGGTCAGCCAGTAGCCGGCGAGCTTGCTGCGGTAGTAGGTGTCCTGGTTGCCCCAGTAGCCCACGGTCATGGACGGCGGTTTCGCGCCGAGGAAGCCGATTTCGCCCGGCTCGGCGAGCGTGCCGTTCTCGCGCACGATGGCGACTTCGGCGTACCCGACGGACTTGCCGACGCAGCGGTCGTTGCGCTCGGTCGCGAGGGTGCGCGGCTGCATGAGCACACCCCAGCCCAGCTCGGTGGTGCCGAGCCGGTCGAGGAACGCGGCCGGCGGCAGCTCCGGCGAGCGGCGGCCGAGGATGTCCTTCAGGTGCCGTTCGTGGATGGCGTCCGCCATGGACACCCAGATGTTCACCGAGTCCAGCGCGCCCTTCGGCGTCTCGATGGCGGACAGTTCCGGGTAGGCGTGCCCGAAGGCCATCACCATCGTCGGCCGGTGTTCCTGGACGGCGTGCGCCAGTTCGGCGCCGGAGACGTCCCGCCAGACCACCATCGGCTGCCCGCCCAGCACGGCGTAGGCGTTGAACGAGACACAACCCTGGTGCGACTGCGGAAGCGCGTTCAGGATGACGGCCTCGGGTTCTTCTTTGTAGTTCACGGCCCGCCACTTCGGACCGTCCAAAAGGGTCTTGTGCGTGTGGATGACCGGCTTCGGCAGCCCGGTGGTGCCCGAAGAGTGCATGAGGCCGACGGGGTCGTCGGGGTGGTGCCGGAACCGGTTCGCGTCCGGCAGGATCGCCGACGGCGGCCCGGCCTGGTCGGTGTGGACCCAACTGAGGTTCAGCCGGTCGAGGTCCGGCGCGACCCGGTCGAGCCGTTCCTGGTCGGTGTAGAGCGCGGTGGCGCCGCTGCGCTCGATCAGGGCGACGGCGCTGTCGCGTTTGGCGTTGCTGTTGATCAGCATGGAGATCGCGCCGATCCGCGCCAGCGCCGAGAGGTGGACGAAGTACTGGATGGAGTCGGGCGGGAAGACCGCGACCCGGTCGTGCGGCCGCACCCCGCGCTCCAGGTACCACACCGACCAGCTCTGCACGAGGTGGTCCAGGTCGCGCAGGCTGAACCAGTGCCGCGTTTCGCCGTCGGTGTAGGGGATCGGCGTCAGCGAGTGGATGAACGGCTCGTCCGGGTACGGGTTGAGTTCGAGCAGCGCGGGCAGCAGGTTCCCGCCCCCGATGGCCGGGTCGTCGAGGACCTGGGCCCGCAGCTGGGGGCTCAGGACGGTCTGGTGCGTGAACTCCATGGCATCACTTTCCGGTGCAGGCCCAAGGATCCGCGGTCCGGACCCGAAGACGAGCTTGCCGGAAGCCACCATCGGCCCGGCCTTTCCGGCGCATCGGCCGTGCATCGGGCCGGATATCGTGGGCCGGGCACGAAAAAACCGGCTCCCGCGCCGGAAGCCGGTTTCGCGCGCGCGTGGGTGTCAGCCGAAGCTGCACTCCAGTGTGGTCACTTCGGGCAAGGCCGCCCGCCCGAACGTCTGCCGCAGTGCGTCTTCGAGGTCCGGCTCCTCCGCCTTCGCCCGCGCGTGCTCCTGGACCAGATCGTGGAAGTGGTACAGCCCCGCGGTCCGCTGGCGGAGCAGGTGGGCGTCGAAGAGCTCTTCCAGCACCCGCTCCGCCTCCGGGGCCGGCAGGTTCACCAGCAACGCCGCCGTTCCCGCGTCGAACTCCTCGCCGGGGTGCGCGGTCGCGCCCAGGATGCGGAACAGCCGGCGCGGCCCGGCCGTCAGCTTTCGGTACGACACCTCGAACTGCGAAGCCACGCTGCGATCACCCAGCCGCAGCTCGGTGAGCCGCTTCGCCGGATCGCGCAGGCGGCACACCAGGTCGTCGAGCGACCACGCCTGCCGGTTGTGGAAGCGCCACGCCGCGATCCCGACCGCCAGCGGCAGGTTCCCGCACCGGGCCACCACTTCGGCGACCGCGTCCGGCCGGTGCGCGGTGCGCTCCGGGCCCGCGATGCGGGTGAACAACGCCACCGCGTCCGAAGCCGGGAAGACGTCGAGCGAGCGGGACGTCACGCCGTCGAGCCCCGCGAGGCGACGGCGGCTCGTGACGATCACCTGCGCCTTGCCCGTGCCCGGCAGCAGCGGCCGGACCTGCTGGGCGTCCAAGGCGTTGTCCAGCACCACGAGCACGCGCCGCTCGGCGACCTCGGCGCGCCAGCGGGCCGCCCGCTGCGTGGCGTCGAGCGGGATCTGGTCCGGCGCGAGGCCGAAGTCCAGGAGCAGCCGCTCCAGCGCCGCGGCCGGTTCGAGGGGTTCCTGGCCCGCGGTGTGCCCCTGCAGGTCGAGGAACAGGTGCCCCTCGGGGAATCCCTGCGCCAGCTGGTGGGCGAGCCGGATCGCCAGCGTCGTCTTGCCGACGCCCGCCATGCCGTCGATCGCGAGGATGCTCAGCGCGGTCCCGGCCGACCGGCTGCCGGCCAGGAACCGCAGCTCCTCCGCGCGGCCGGTGAAGTGCGCGGTGTCGTACGGCAGGAAGGAGCGGCTCGCCGCCGGCGCCACCTCCACCGCTTCGGCGGGCGGCTCCGGCAGGTCGTCCCGCAGGATCCGCTCGTACAGCTCCCGCAGGCTCGCTCCCGGATCGACGCCGAGCTCGTCGCGGAGCAGCCGACGGCACTGCTCGTACGCGTTGAGCGCGTCGGCCGTGCGGCCGCACCGGTGCAGCGCGAGCATCAGCAGCTTTCGGGTCTCCTCCCGCAGCGGGTGCCGCGAGACGAGCTCTCCCAGCTGCGGCACCACCGCGGCCGCTTCGCCGCCGTCCAGCCGCAGCCCGATCAGCCGCTCGGTCGCGCTCAGCCGGTTCTCCTCGAACCGCGCGGCGACGATCTCGAAGACCGGGCTGTTCAGCCCGGAGAGCGCGGGCCCGTCCCACAGGGCCAGCGCCGCCTCCAGGTGTTCCGCGGCCGCCGCCGTGCGCCCGACGGCGGCGGCCGCGGAAGCCGAGGCGACCATCCCGGTGAAGCGGTGGGCGTCGACGTCCTGGGCGTCCACGGTGACGCGGTAACCGGGGCCGTCCTTGACGACGATGTGCTTGGCCGCCCCGAAACTGCGTCTCAGCGCCGCGACGGCGTTGTGCAGCTGTCTTCGCGCGGTCACCGGCGGTTCGCCGTCCCACATCGCCTCGAGCAGCCGGTCGGCGCTGACCACCTGGCCGGCGTTGAGCAGCAGCATCACCAGGAGCCGCTGCTGGCGCAGCCCGCCGAGGTCCACCCGCTCCCCGTCGCGCTGGACCCGCAAGGTGCCGAGCAACTTGAAGTACACTTTCGATCCTCCCCGACCGTCCCACCGGAACATAGCGGAAATGCGCGCGCGGCAAAACGGAAAAAACACCACGGTGTTTTGATCGGCAACGGCAGCCGACGAATATGAATAACCTATCGGCGCCGCGCGCGGTCGAGAATTTTTCCCGACCCGATCGGCGACGGCACAATTCACCACGCGTCCGGTGAAAAGAACGCGTGACTAACTCGGCGGCGCGAGCGCGGGCGCGCGGTAGGCCGCCACCGCGCCCGGCCCGGCGAGCCCGATGCCCGCCAGCTCCGCGACCACGGCCGCGGCGAGCCCGGGCCGTGCTTCGACGGCCGCGTGCGAAGGGGCGTCCACCTCCACCCGGAATCCCCGGCCGAGCAGGCGGACGCGCAGGTCGCGTGGGCGGATCCCCGCCTCGGCCAGCCGCGCGCCCACCGTGATTTCGGCGCGTTCCACCAGTCCCAACCTCCGTAAAGAGACCGGCACCCCGACCTGGATACGTGACGCGAGACACGGTGTCGACGGCTTGTCGGCCACGGAAAGTGACCACGCGGAGGCGAGCTGTCGCACCTCACGTTTTCCCAGGCCGGCAGCGACCAAGGGCTCGGCGGCACGCAGCTCCTGCGCGGCCCGGAGACCCGGTCGGTGCAACGCTCGGTGGTCGTCCGCGTGCGTCCCCGTGGCCACGTGCGCGAACCCCCGCCGTCGCGCGAGCCCGCCGATCGCGCCCAGCACGGTCTGCTTGCAGAAGTAGCAGCGATCGCCCGCGTTGGCCCGGTAGCCCGGCGACGCCAGCTCGGCCACGGGAACCTCCGCCAGCTCCGCGCCGAGCCCCGCGGCGAACTCCCGCGCGGCCGCGAGTTCCGCCCTCGCCAGGCTCGGCGAGTCGGCGATCGCGGCCAGCACGCGCTCCCCCGGCAGTGCCCGCACGGCCGCGGCCAGCACCAGCGCCGAGTCGACCCCGCCGGAAAAAGCCACCACGACGCTCTCCAGCGACCGCACCGCGGAGATCAATCGATCTTCGATTCCGGCGGTCATCGTCACATTCCCCCTGGTCGCGCCGACCCGGTGATCAATTGTCGAAAAGAAAGGCGCACCTGTTCCCCCGATCAACGCATTCGTTCGTGCCGCGAACTCCCCTCGGCGCAGTTTACACGGGGAGCGGAAGAACACTAACGTGTCGAACGTGGAATCGACAGAGGCAATCGCGGATCTCGGCTTTGCCCGGCTGGACCTGGACCGGGCCGCCCGAACGGGGGATCCGGAAGTGGTGTTCGGCGCGGGCAAGACGCCCGAACAGATCAGCGCGGCGCTCGCGCGGTTGTGTCAAGCCCATCCCACCCGCGCCGTGCTCGCCACCCGCGTCGGCGACGAAGCCCGTGCGCTGTGCCGGGAAACCCTGGCCGGCGCGGAGATCGACGACGTGGGACGCACGGTGACGCTCGGCCCGCTGCCCGTGCCGCGCGGCCGGGTCGCCGTCGTCTGCGCGGGCACCTCGGACCTGCCGGTCGCGCGGGAGTGCGCAACGACGGTGGCGGTCTTCGGCGCGGAGCCGGACCTCGTCGTGGACGTCGGGGTGGCCGGGCTGCACCGGCTGCTGGCCGAACGCGACCGGATCGCCGCCGCGGACGCCGTCATCGCGATCGCCGGGATGGAGGCCGCGCTGCCGACTGTCCTGGGTGGACTGTGCGGGGCGCCGTTGATCGCGCTGCCGACGAGCGTCGGCTACGGCTGGCACCTCGACGGGCTGACCGCGTTCCTCACCATGGTCAACAGCTGCGCGCCCGGCGTGGTGACGGTCAACATCGACAACGGCTTCGGCGCGGGCGTCGCCGCGGCGCGCGTGGCCCGGCAGTCGGTGCGGTCATGACGCTCGCGTGGATCGACGCCGGGCAAGGGTGTGCCGGCGACATGCTGCTGGGCGCGCTGGTCGACGCGGGCGCGGACTTCGACGCGATCCTCGCGGGCCTGTCCCGGTTGCCGGTCGACGACGTCCGGCTGAGCACGGAAGTGGTGCGGCGGCACGGGTTGCGCGCGCGGCGGGTCGTCGTCGAGGCGCCCGAGACGCGGCACGCCCGCCACCTGCCGGAAATCCTCGAGCTGATCGCCGCGGCGGCCCTGCCCGCCGCGGCGGAACGGTTCGCCACCGCGGTGTTCGGCAGGCTGGCGGAGGCGGAGGCCGCCGTGCACGGCATCGAGCCGGAGCGTGTGCACTTCCACGAGGTGGGCGCGCTCGACGCGATCGTCGACATCGTCGGCTGCGCGCTCGGGCTGGAAGCGTTGGGGCTCCTGGACGCGGCCGTCACGGTGTCGCCGATCGCGGTCGGCGGCGGCACGGTGACCGCGGCGCACGGCAGGCTCACGGTGCCACCTCCGGCGGTGCTCGCGCTGCTCACCGGCGTGCCGGTCGCGGCCCACCCGGCCGCGCGCGAGCTGTGCACGCCGACCGGCGCCGCCCTGCTGGTGACGCTGGCCGGCGCGTACGGCCCGATGCCGGCGTGCGTGCCGCTGAAGGTCGGCGTCGGCGCGGGCACGGCGGACCCGCCCGGGCACGCGAACGTCGTCCGCGTCGTCGTGGGCGCGGACGCGGCGCCGTCGCCGACGTGGGTGCGCTCGACGATGACCGTCATCGAGACCACCGTCGACGACCTCGATCCCCGCCTGTGGCCGGAAGTCCTGGCGGCCCTGCGCGGCGCGGGCGCGGCGGACGCGTGGTGCGCCCCGGTGACCGCCCCGAAGGGACGGCCGGGCGTGGTGCTCACGACGCTGGCGGCCGACGACCGCGTCGACGGCGTCTGCGCGGCGATCTTCGCGCACACGTCGACCTTGGGACTGCGCCTGTCCCCGGTCGAGCGGCGCGCGTTGCCCCGCGACAGCGTCGTCGTGGACTACCGGGGCACGCCGGTGAGCGTGAAGCGCGGCTACCTCGACGGCGTGGTGGTCACGGCGCAACCGGAGTACGAGGAGGTCCGGGCGGCCGCCGAGGCGACCGGGCAGCCGTTGCGCCGGGTACTGGAAGAAGTGCGCGGGCTGGCCCGGTTTGCCGAGACGCCTGCCGGGTAGCCGGGCGGCCTCTGCGCCGGATGCTGGAAGAAGTGCGCAGGCTGGCCCCGTTTGCCGAGGCACCCGCCGGCTGGCCGCGCCGACCCGGAAGCCGCCGAGGCGACCGGGCAGCCGCTGCGCCGGGTGCTGGAAGAAGTGCGCGGGCTGGCCCCGTTTGCCGAGACGCCTGCCGGGTAGCCAGGCCGACCCGGCAGCCGCCGCGCCGCGTGCCCGAAGAAGTGCGCGCGCTGGCCCCGTTTGCCGACGCGCCCGCCACGTAGCCGAGTCGCCCGGGCAGCCGCCGCGCCGCGTGCCCGAAGAAGTGCGCGGGCTGGCCCCGTTTGCCGAGGCACCCGCCGGCTGGCCGCGCCGACCCGGCAGCCGCTGCGCCGGGTGCTGGAAGAAGTGCGCGGGCTGGCCCGGTTTGCCGAGGCGTCTGCCGGGTAGCCGGGCCGAATGACCGAAGTGCGAGTTCGACGCAGTACCGCCCGGACCGCCGCGTTGCTGTTCGGGGTCGCGTTCCTGGTGGTGGGGGTGCTGGGGTTCGTCCCGGGGATCACCGCGGACTACGGCGCCCTGCGGTTTGCCGGGCACCAGTCCGGGGCGCAGCTGTTCGGCGTCTTCACCGTGTCCGTGCTGCACAACCTGGTCCACCTGCTGTTCGGCGTGCTCGGGGTCCTGGCCGCGCGCGCCAACGGGAGTTCGCGGGCGTTCCTGATGATCGGCGGCGGGATCTACGTGCTGCTGTGGGTGTTCGGCCTGGCGATGGACCACGACAGCGCGGCCAACTTCCTCCCGATGGACAACGCCGACGACTGGCTGCACCTGGGCCTCGGGCTGGCGATGATCGCGGCCGGCGTCGCGACGGCGGCCGCGGACCGGGCGCGCGGGCAGTACCCCGAGCCGGAAAAGCAGCGGCAGTGAGCGCGCTGCGCCTCGGCTTCCCGGTGATCGGGGTCGCCGACGTCCCACGGGCCACCGCGTTCTGGTCGGCGGCACTGGACCTCGTCGCCACCGGCGAGTGGGCGAGCGACCGGTGGTGCACGCTCGCGCACGCCGACGGTTCCGGGCGCGCCCTCGCGCTGATGTACAGCGAGTCGGCGCCCGAGCCGTACCCGCGGATCCACCTCGACCTGCTCGTCGACACGACCGAGGAGCAGGAAGCCGAAGTGGCCCGGCTCCGCCGGCTCGGGGCGTCCACCGTCGATTGGGACCGCTACCCGGCCGTCCCGGACTTCGTGGTCCTCGCCGACCCGGACGGCAACCGCTTCTGCGTCGTCGATCTCAGCAAGGCCCCGTCGAGCGGCTAGCCCCGCGCGGCCCTGCTATGTTCGGGGCGTGGCAGGTGACGTCGACATCTCCGGATAGCTCCGGAGCACGCAGGCCCCCGGCAGCAGCCGGCGCGGGCCGCCTTCGTCGACCACTTTCCCCTGCACCACATCGAGGTCTTCACCCGTGTCCGAAATCGTCCTGTCCGGCCTGTCCTTCTCCTGGCCGGACGACACCCCCGTCTTCGACCACCTCTCCGCCACCTTCCCGGGTGGCCGCACCGGGCTCGTCGCCCCGAACGGCTCCGGCAAGACGACGCTGCTGAAGCTCGTCGCCGGGGTGCTGCGGCCGTCGGCGGGCAGCGTCACCGCCGACGGCGTCCTCGGCTACCTGCCGCAGGACCTGCCGCTGTCCGGCGAGCCGTCCGTCGCCGAAGTCCTCGGGGTGGCCCCGATCCTGCGGGCCATCGCGGCCGTCGAGTCCGGTGACGCCGGCGAAGAGCACTTCACCACCATCGGCACCGACTGGGACATCGAGGAACGCACCCGCGGCCAGCTCGACCGGCTCGGTCTCGACGTCACCCTCGACCGGTCGCTGAGCACGTTGTCCGGCGGTCAGATCGTCTCCTTGGGTTTGGCCGCGCAGCTGCTGAAGCGGCCGGACGTGCTGCTGCTCGACGAACCGACCAACAACCTCGACCTCGCCGCCCGGCACAAGCTCTACGCCGTGCTCGACGACTGGTCCGGCTGCCTGGTCGTGGTCAGCCACGACCGCGCGCTGCTCGACCGGGTGGACCGGATCGCCGAGCTCGACCGCGGCGAAATCCGGTTCCACGGCGGGAACTTCACGTCGTACGAGACGGCCGTGCGGGCCGCGCGCGAGGTCGCCGAGAAGAACATCCGCAGTGCCGAACAGGAAGTCAAGCGCGAGAAGCGGGAGATGCAGCAGGCGCGCGAACGGGCCGCGCGCCGTGCGAGCACGGCGTCGCGCAACCTCGGCAACGCCGGGCTGCCGAAGATCTTCGCCGGCACCATGAAGCGCAACGCCCAGGAGTCGGCAGCCAAAGCGGACGGTACGCACGCGGCGCGCGTCGGCGCCGCGAAGGCCAAGCTCGACCAGGCCGAGCGGGAGCTGCGCACCGAGCAGAAGCTCAGCCTGGAGCTGCCGCAGACGGTGGTCCCGGCGGGCCGGACGCTGTTCCTCGGCGAGGGCCTGCGCGTGCGCGACCTCTTCGGCGACGGCGTCGACCTGGCGATCCGCGGCCCCGAGCGGATCGCGCTCACCGGCGCGAACGGTGCCGGGAAGTCCACGCTGCTGCGGATCCTGCGGGGCGACCTCGAGCCCGACGGCGGTGCGGTGTCCCGCGCCGACGGCCGGATCGCGTTCCTCTCGCAACGGCTCGACCTGCTGGCCGACGACCGCTCGGTGGCCGAGAACCTGGCCGCGGCCGCACCGGCGTTGCCGACGGCGCAGCGGATGAACCTGCTGGCGCGCTTCCTGTTCCGCGGCTCCCGCGTGCACCTGCCGGTCGGCGTGCTGTCCGGCGGGGAACGGCTGCGCGCCACGCTGGCCTGCGTCCTGTTCGCCGAGCCGGCCCCGCAGCTGCTGCTGCTCGACGAGCCGACGAACAACCTCGACCTGGTCGGCACCGGGCAGCTGGAGAGCGCGCTCTCGGCGTTCCGGGGCGCGTTCGTCGTCGTCAGCCACGACGAACGGTTCCTGCACGCGATCGGCGTCGACCGGTGGCTGCGGCTTTCCGGCGGTGACTTACACGGGTGACGTCGGGCGACGGTCGCCGCGGGGGTGAGTGGATTCCTAGCGTGGTGGCGTCACCCGCTGAAAGGAACACCATGTCCGAAGTGACCTACACCGCCGTCGCCACCTCCACCGCGGAGGGCCGCAACGGCGGCCGCGCGACCTCCGACGACGGCGCGCTCGACGTCACCCTCGCCGTCCCGAAGGCCTTCGGCGGCGCGGGCGACGGCACCAACCCGGAGCAGCTGTTCGCGGCGGGCTGGGCGTCCTGCTTCGTCGGCGCGGTGCGTCGCGTCGCGGGCGAGAAGAAGGTGCCGCTGAACGACCTCGCCGTCGTCGCGGAGGTCACCCTCCACCACGACACGGAGGCGAGCGAGTTCAAGCTCAGCGCCGTGCTGCACCTGGAGGCGACCGGCATCGACCAGGCCACCGCCGACGAGCTCGTCAACGGCGCGCACCAGGTGTGCCCGTACTCGAAGGCGACGCGCGGCAACATCGAGGTCACCCTCGACGCGACGGTCGCCTGACTAAGCGCACTGGGTGTGAAGGCCACATCGAGGGACACTTAGTCTCTCGATGTGGCCTTGACCGCCGGTCGGCGTCCACGATCGCCTGCGCGAACGGCTTCGGGGCTTCCTGCGGCACGTTGTGCCCGATGCCGTCCAGCACCCGGTGTTCGTACTTCCCGGTGAACTTCGCGCGGTACGCCTTCCCGTCCTTGGCCGCCGCGTCGAAGTCGCTGCCGATCGTGATCGCCGGGACCGTGATGGCCGGGCCGGTGGCCAGTTTCTGCTCGTACGCGTCGTATTGCGGCTCGCCCGGGGCGAGACTCAGCCGCCACCGGTAGTTGTGGACCACGATCGCGACGTGGTCCGGGTTGTCGAACGCCGCCGCGCTGCGGTCGTACGTCGCGTCGTCGAAGTGCCACGCCGGAGACGCCGTCTTCCAGATCAGCTTGTTGAAGTCGTGGCGGTTGGCCGCGTAGCCCGCGCGGCCGCGCTCGGTCGCGAAGTAGTACTGGTACCACCAGCCGAGTTCCGCTTGCGGCGCCAGGGGTTTCTGGTTGGCCACCAGGTTCGTGACGATGTACCCGCTCACCGCGACGACCGCCTTGCAGCGCTCGGGGAACAGCGCCGCGATGATGTCGACCGTCCGGGCGCCCCAGTCGTAGCCGCCCAGGACGGCCTTGTCGATCTTGAGCGCGTCCAGCATCGCGACGACGTCGAGCGCCACCGCCGCCTGTTGTCCATTTCGGACGGTCGAAGTGGACTTGAACACCGTCGGCCCGTAGCCGCGCAGGAACGGGATGATCACCCGGTAGCCGGCGGCGGCCAGGATCGGCGCGACGTCGACGTAGCTGTACGGGTCGTACGGCCAGCCGTGCAGCAGCACGACGGGCTGCCCGGTCACCGGGCCGGACTCGAAGTAAGCCATGTTCAGCACTCCGGCGTCGACGTGCTTCACCTCGCCGAGCGAGGTGTGCTCGCCGGACCCGGCCCGCAGGTCAGGGGCCGTGGACGCGGCGGGCGCGGCCGCGGACGAGCAGGCCGCCAAGGAGGTCGCCGCCAGCCCCGCCGCGAACGCCTGCCCGAACCTTCTCCTGCTGATCATCTTGACTCCTGTGCGAAAGACCGTGGGACTTTCACGACGTTAGGGAGCTTCGAGTGATCTTCGCGCCCGTCAGGTGACGCAGTGGGTGTAAGTCACCCTTCCAGGGTCTTCAGCATCCCGGCGAGGTCGGCGCGGGAGCTCACGCCGAGCTTGGGGAAGATCCGGTGCAGGTGCGTGCCGACGGTCCGGTGCGAAAGGTACAGCCGCTGCCCGATCTCCCGGTTCGTCAGCCCCTCCGCGGCCAGCTGCGCGATGCTCAGCTCGTGCGGGGTGAGCTTGTCCCGGGCGTCCGGGCCGCGGTTCGGGCTCGACTCGCCCGCGCTGCGCAGCTCGCGCCGGGCCCGCTCGGCCCAGGCCGTCATGCCGAGGGCGTCGAACGTCTCGCGGGCGGTGCGCAGGTGCGTCCGCGATTCGACGACCCGCCGCTGCCGCCGCAGCCACTCGCCGAACGCCAGGTGGACGCGGCCGCGTTCGGCGGGCCAGCCGGCCAGGTCGGCCCGCAGCGCTTCGGCAAACCGCTCGTCGCACGGGTCGAGCACGGCGCGCGCGTACCGCAGCCCGATGTGCAGCGCGGGCGACGGCGTGTCCAGGCGCTCGAGTTCGGCGAGGATGTCCCGCATTGCGTCGGTCTGCCCGGCCCGGACCGCGGCTTCGGTCAGTTCGGCGACGCAGTAGGCGCGCAACGCCAGCTGGTAGGCCGGGTCGGCGGGGTCGAGCAGGCGCCGCAGGTCGGCGAAGGCGTCCTCGAAGCGGCCTTCGCTCAGGTTCGTGAGCCCGCGCGTGAGCTGGACGGTGGCGAGCACCGGCCGCGCCCCGGCGGCGAGCCCGGCGCGTTCGGCCTCGGCGGCCAGCGCCCCGGCCTGCCGGTGGTCACCCCGCAGCGCGGCGATCTCGGCCTGGACGGCGGTGGCCAGCCCGGCCATGAACGGCTGCCCGGTCTCCTGCGCGAAGCGGACCGCCTCCGCCGCGGCCGGCACGGCGCCGGCCAGGTCCCCCAGCCGGACGCGGCTCCACGCGAGTACGGCGAGGGCGCGCGGCAGCAACCCGAGCCGTCCCTGCGCGCGGAGACCGGGCGCGGCGGCCGCGGAGAACCGGGCGGCGAGGTCGAAGGCGCCGACCTGCAGTGCGGCGCTGCCGAGGTACCGGTCGACTTCGGGGTCGGCGCCGGTCCTCGCGACCAGCTCCCGCAGGTGCTTCAGGACGGTTTCGCCCCGCTCGAACGGCGCGACGTACGCGGTGACGGCCACGATCCGCGGGTCGTCGTCCGGGACGGGCAGCAGGTCGGCGACGTCGAGCAGCGCCTGGCGCGCGTTCGCTCCGGGCTCGGTCCAGAAGCAGCGCATGGCGGCGCTCCAGAGGATCCGCATGGCGGCGTCGTGCTGCCCGTCGGCCGCGACATCCCGGGCGACTTCGGCCAGCTCGGCGACGCGGGCGGGATCTTCGCGGACCCCGTCTTCGAACTCGCTGAGCAGCCGGCTCGCGGCGGCGCGGCGCCGGGCATCGGCGGGCCGGGCGGCGCGGACCAACCGTTCGGCGGTCTCCCGCCGCCCGGACTCGACGGCCAGCTCGGCGGCCTTGAGCAGCCGATCAGCGCGCGGCCCTGGCTCGCAGCTGAGCCGCGCGGCCTGTTCGAGCGCGGCAATGGCAGCGGCGGCCCCACCCCGGTACCGAGCCCGCTCGGCGGTCCGCTCGAGTTCGCCGGCCACGGCTTCGTCGGGCCCGGCAGTGGCGGCGGCCTGGTGCCAGGCCCGGCGATCGGGCTGGTCTCGGAGGGCGGCGACGAGGGCGAGGTGGGCTTTGCGCCGCTCGATCGGACTCGCGGCGGCGGGGATGGCCGAGCGCATGAGCGGGTGGCGGAAGGTGAGGAGATCGGCCGTGAGTTCGACGAGCCGAGCGTCGACGGCGGGGGCGAGGATCTCGGGGTCGGCGGTGGCTGGGTCGGCCGCTTCGCGGGTAGCGGCACCCGCCCCGCGGACTTCGGCCTGGCCCGGACCGGCACCACCGCCCGCCAAACCCGCCGCCGCATCCGCACCGCGCGCCGCGAAACCCTGCCCGGCACCGGCCTCAGCCGCATCCGGACCAGCACCACCGCCCGCCAAGCCCGCCGCCGCACCTGCACCGCGCTCCACGAAACCCTGCCCGGCACCGGCCTCAGCCGCATCCGGACCAGCACCACCGCCCGCCAAGCCCGCCGCCGCACCTGCACCGCGCTCCACGAAACCCTGCCCGGCACCGGCCTCAGCCGCATCCGGACCAGCACCACCGCCCGCACCGCGCGTCACCGAAGCCCGGTCGGCATCCGCCGCGAGCAGTGAACCCGTCGCCACCAGCGTCTCCGCCAGTGAGGTCGTCTCGTTCAGCGCCGCCACCAGCAACGCCGTCCGCGTCGCCGCCGGCAACGCCGTCACTCTCGCCGTGAACGTGCGCTCCAAGCGTTCCGTCAACGGCAGCACCGGGTCCAACCCGTCCAGCTCGGCCACCGCCGACGGCAGCTCCGTCAACGCCAGTGGGTGGCCCGCCGCCTCCGTCAGCAGGCGGGTGCGGACCGCCGGGGCCAGCCGCGGGGCCACCGAATCCAGCAGCTCCGCCGCCGCGTCGGCCGGCAAGCGGTCCAGCGGCATCGGGGCCAGGCCCGCGTCGAGCAACGGCGACTCCGCGCCGTCCCGCAGCGTCGCGACCAGGACGATCGGCTCGGTCTCGATGCGCCGCGCGACGAACGCCAGCACGTCCGCGCTCGCCCGGTCCAGCCACTGCGCGTCCTCCGCGACCAGCAGCAACGGCTTCGCCGCGGCCTCCTCGGCCAGCAGCGTCAGCGCCGCGAGCCCGACCAGGTAGGCGCTCGGCTCGGTCCCCTCCGCCAGGCCCAGCGCGGTCCGCAACGCGTCCCGCTGCGGCGCGGGCAGGCCGGCCGCCCCCGCGCGGACGGGGTACAGCAGCTGGTGCAGCCCGGCGTACGCGAGGTTCTGCTCGCCCTCGGCGCCGGTCGTGCGCAGCACCCGCAGCCCGGCGACCGACGCCGCGGCCGCCGTCTCGGTCACCAGCGCGGACTTGCCGATGCCCGCTTCGCCGCGGATGAGCACCCCGGCGCGGTCCTCGGGGCCGTCGACGAGCTCGCCCAGCTCCTTCAGCTCGGTTTCCCGCCCGCGCAGCACCATGGAAACGACCTTACCCAACGCACGTTTCCGCAGCTCACGACCGAGTGACGTACATCGACAGCGTCACCCGACGGGCGCGGTGCCACCGCACGCGCGCCTAGCTTTCGCAGCGAAAAAGACGCAACGCGATCAGAGAGACCGATGAGACGCTTACTCCTCGCGGCCGCCGTGCCGCTCCTGCTGACCACCGTCACGCAGCTCGCACCGGCCGCCTCGGCATCGCCGGTGCCCACCTGCGCCGCCGTCGCGGTGCCCGCCCCGCCCGGCGCGAAGATCGAGTCGGTGGCGGCGGAGCGCAAGACCGGCTTCTGCCAGATCACCGTCACCCTCACCCACGACGGCCACGACCACGTCAAGATCGCCGTCGGACTGCCCGAAACCGGCTGGACCGGGCGCCTCCAGGCCCTCGGCGGCAGCGCCTACGCGGCCGGCGAGTTCGGGGCGCCGTTCGCCCAGGCGGTCAAGGACGGCTACAGCGCCGTGACGACCGACGCCGGCGTGTCCGAGAACGCACTGGACACGTCGTGGGCGCTGACCGCCGGCGGCCAGGTGAACCGGACCCTGCTGACGAACTTCGCCACCCATTCGACGCACGAAGAGGCCGTGGTCGGCAAGGCCGTCACGGAACGCCACTTCCAGCGGCCGATCACGTACTCGTACTGGACCGGCTGCTCGACCGGCGGCCGCCAGGGCTACTCCGAGGCGCAAAACCACGCCGACGACTTCGACGGCATCCTCGCGAACGCCCCGGCCGTGCAGTGGACGCAGTTCGCGGTCGCGACGCTCTGGCCGCAGGTCGTCATGAACAACGAGCACGACTTCCCCAGCAACTGCGTGCTCTCGGCGTTCCAGAAAGCCGCCGTCCAGGCGTGCGACGCGCGCGACGGCGTCACCAACGGCATCGTCGACCACCCGGACGAGTGCAGTTACGACCCGCGCACGCTGGTCGGCACGAAGGTCGTCTGCGACGGCCACGAGTTCACCGTGACCGAAGACGACGCCGAGGTCATGCGCAAGATCTGGGCCGGGCCGACCGACGAGCGCGGCCGCAAGCTGTGGGCCGGGCTGCCGAAGGGCGCGGACTACACGTGGGTGGCGGGCACGCAGCCCGGTCCCGACGGCACGCTGACCGCGCCGGGCTTCCCGGTGGCCGTCCTGTGGGTGCAGTCGTTCCTGGAGAAGCAGGCGGGCTTCGACACGTCGAAACTGACGTACGGGCAGTACACCGCCCTGTTCCGGCAGTCGGTGCGCGAGTACGACGGCGTCATCGGCACGGCGGACCCGGACCTGTCGGCGTTCCGCCGCTCCGGCGGCAAGCTGCTGACGTACGTCGGCACGAACGACCAGCTCATCCCGCCCGGCGGCACGCTGTACTACCGCCAGCAGGTCGAGCGGGCGATGGGCGGCTCGCAGCGGGTGAACGACTTCTACCGGCTGTTCCTGGCGCCGGGCGTCGAGCACTGCGGCGGCGGCACCGGCCCGCAGCCGTCGAACCCGCTGGGCGCGCTGGTCGACTGGGTGGAGCACGGCAAGGCCCCGGCCACCCTCGCGGCGGCGACCGCGGACGGCACCGCGACCCGTGACCTGTGCGTGTACCCGCGCGTCTCGCGCTACACCGGCCACGGCGACCCGGCCACGGCGGCGAGCTACCGCTGCCGCTGAGTCCCCGCGCCCCGATGCGGCCGACCCCACCGCATCGGGGCGCCTGCCTGGCGACGTACGACGATGGCGTCGCCCGACGGACGCGAAGACGATCATGGGAAACCTAGCGTCGAACCCATGACGCACTTGATCCGCGGAGCCGTCCTGACCACCGTCGTCGCGCTCGCCGCCGCCTGTTCGGCGAGCGCGACGCCACCCACCCCCGCCGCACCGCCCGCCGCCGCTCCGGCCGGCTGGGCGCCGGCCCCGGTCGTCCCGCTCGCCGCGCAGCCGCCACCCGCGCTCGTCGTCGACGCGCCACTGCCCGAACAGCTCGCCATGGGGCTCGTCGTGCTGCGCTACCGGGCGGAGAACCTGCGGATTGTGCCGGTCTACGGCCCCGCGGCCCTGGACGTGTCACCGCGCGTCGGCCACATCCACGTGACGGTCGACGACGCGCCGTGGCACTGGGCGGACGCCAGCGGCGAACCGCTCATCATCCAGGCGCTGCCACCGGGGCCGCACAAAGTGTGGATCGGGCTCGCCGACCCCACGCACAAGGTGCTGGACAGCAAGACGGTCAGCTTCGTCGTGCCCCCGGGTGGCGGCCACCACTAGTGGACTTGCGGGTCCAAAATTTGCGGGGCACGGTGGGGAGGTCAACGGATTTTCCCTTTCCCAGGAGCACTTCCATGCCTCTCGACCAGTACTACCTCCTCGGCCGCTCCGGTCTGCGCGTCAGCAGGCTCGCCCTCGGCACGATGAACTTCGGCACCGCCGGGTTCCACGCCGCGTACGGGAAGACCGAGGACGAGGTCCGCCCGATCTTCCGCGAATACCTCGACGGGGGCGGCAACTTCGTCGACACGGCGGACTTCTACACGGCAGGCGAAAGCGAAACGATCCTCGGCAAGCTGATCGCCGAGACGGGCGCCCGCGACCGGGTGGTCCTGACCACCAAGTTCACCAACAGCGTCGACCCGGCCGACCCCAACGCCGGCGGCAACGGCCGCAAGCACATGATCCGCGCCCTGGAGGCGTCGCTGCGCCGGCTCGGCACCGACTACGTCGACCTGTTCCTGCTGCACACGTGGGACCGCATCACCCCGGCGGAGGAGGTCGTGCGCACGTTCGACGACCTCGTCCGCGCGGGCAAGATCCGCTACCCGGGCCTGTCCGACGTCCCGAGCTGGTACGCGGCCCGCGCCCAGACGTACGCCGAGGCGCACTCGCTGACGCCGATGATCAACCTGCAGCTGCCGTATTCCCTGGTGCAGCGCGAGATCGAGACCGAGCACGTCCCGATGGGCCAGGAGCTGGGCCTCGGCATCACGGCCTGGAGCCCCCTGGCCGGCGGCTTCCTGACGGGCAAGTACCGCGACGGCGGCGCGGGCCGCTTCAGCGACACGGACACCCCGTGGACCGACCGCGATTGGCAGCTGTTGAAGCCGTTGGAGGAGGTGGCGGCCCAGCTGGGCGTGACGATGGCCCAGGTGGCGATCAACTGGGTGGCCACCCAGCCGGGCATCGCGTCGGCGATCGTCGGCGCCAGCAGCGCCGCCCAGCTGGGCAAGAGCATGGCGGCGTTGGACTTCGAGATCCCGGCGGAGCAGCGGAAGCTCCTCGACGAGGCGAGCGCGGTGGCACCGGCGTCGGTGTACCGGATGTTCACGCCGGAGTACCAGAACTGGCTCGTGAACCCGGGTCTGAAGGTGGGTGCCAAGCCGGCGGGGTACGCGCCGGCCGTGCGGAACTGGTGACCGGCAAGGGGTTGGCGGCCACCGCCGCCAACCCCGGCGGTCCTTTGTGGAGCTTCACCCGATAGTCACTCGCTGTTTTGGCGATGGGACGGTGAGAATCGCACCATGCGCAGCACGCGTGCACCTGCACGAGAACCGCTCGGATGCAGCTCGATTCGCAGCCGGGTAAGCGGGACAATCGCGGGAACGAGCACCACGCACGCGACTGTCACGGGAGCACGCATGGACACGCCGGAACAACCCGACCGGGAAGCCGTCCGGCGCGACGAACGCAATCGCCGGATGGTGCGCGACTGGGAAAACGGCGCGACCGTCACGCAAATCGCCCGCCGCTACCACCTCTCGCTGAGCTGGACCGGGGTCCTGCTGCGGCAGAACGGTGCCGACCTGCCCACCACCGGTCGCGGCATCAAACGCGAGCTCGACACCGACGAAGTCATCGCCGATTACCTCGACGGCGCAACCGTGCGCGCACTGGCGGACGCCCACGACGTCTCCTACGGCAAGATCTATCGCTTGCTGCAACAACACCGCGTGCCGATGCGTCCACGCGGGGGAAAGCAATAGCGCACAGTCGTGTGTACCTGCCCACACTGACCTCCCGCCACGGCCCCAAACCCGGTAGACCGGAAGGTCGGGCCTGCATCGGGGAGGGGAACCATGACGCGTCCGGGGCAGAAGCGCCGCACGGCACGTTACCACCACACCGCGCGACCGAGACCGATCCAGCTGCCACCACCGCCACCCGCGATGGTGGGGCGGGACCGCGAACTCGCCCAGCTGGATTCCTTACGCCGGCACCGCCGTGAGCACCCGCGCATCGCCGTCTTGACCGGCGTCGGCGGGGTCGGGAAAACGGCGCTCGCCGTCCACTGGCTCACCACCCGCCGCGACGATTTCCCCGACGGCGTCCTCTACGCGAGTTTCGCGTCGGACGACGAAAGTCCCGAATCACCCGACATCGCGCTCCACGGCTTCCTCACCGCGCTCGGGGTCCCCGCGGAAGACATCCCCGCCCAGACCGGTCAGCGCGCCGCGTTGTTCCGCGCCTTCACCAGCGGGCACTCACTGGCGCTCCTGCTGGACAACGTCGTTTTCGCGGGACAGGTCCGCGCCCTGCTGCCGGCCACCCCCACCGCCTTCGTCCTCGTCACCAGCCGCACCCAGCTCAGCGGGCTCAGCTTGGACGGCGCGGACATCGTCCCGGTCGAACCACTGGCCGACCGGGACGCGCACACCCTGCTCGACGTCCGCGCCGGGCACGGGCGCCTCGACACCGATCCGGCCGCCGCCGCGGGCATCCTGCGCGCGTGCGGCGGTCTCCCGCTGCGCATCGCGGTCGTCGGGGCCCGCCTGCGCACGCGCCCCGAACGAAGCCTCGCCCGGGAAGTCCGCCACGCGCCGGCGGGGGAAAGCACGCGAAAGGTGTTCGAAGCGTCGTACGACTCCCTGTCCCCGGCCGCGGCCGAGCTCTACCGCCTCTGCGGTCTGCTGCCCGGCGAGCACCTCCCCCTCGACGCGCTCGCGCACGTCCTCGCCACCCCGGTCGACAGCCTCGACGGCCTGACCGACGAACTGGTCGAGGCCAACCTGCTGAGCGAGCACGACGACGTCGTCAGCCAGCACGACGTGGTCCGCGACGACGCCCGTGCCCGGTGCGAACGCGAAACGCCGGAACCCCAGCGCACGACGGCACTGCGCTCGTACGTCCGCTGGTACGTCGATCGCGCGGTGGCCGCGGACGAGCTCATCCACCCGTTCCGGCCGCGGTTCGCCCCGCTCCCCGGGACGGCCGCCGAGACCTTCGCCGATCGCGACCAGGCGATCCACTGGTGGCGCCGCGACCAGCAGGTCATCCGGGCCGTGGTGCGCGAAGCAGCGGCGCGGGGCTGGGACACCGAGGTGTGGCAGCTGTGCGAGGCGTACTGGGGGTACTTCCTCTACAACCGCGACTACGAGCCCTTCCTCGCGCTCACCGCCGTGGGCATCGCCGCGGCCCAGCGGTGCGGTCAGCCGCTGGTCGAAGCGCGGCTGCACAGCCAGCTCGGGTACGCGCTGGAACAGCTGGGCCGGTTCGGCGAAGCGGCCACCCACAACGCCGTCGCGTTCGAGATCGGTGAACGCGAGAACCACGCGCCGACCAGGGCGACGGCCGTGTCGCGGCTCGCCGCCGCGGCCCGGCGCGACGGCGACCTGGAGCGGGCACTCGAGCTGTACGAGCGCAGCGCGGAGCTGCACACGGAGATCGCCCTGCCACGCGGGGTGGCCCTCGCTCGCCGTCGGCGCGGGGAACTGTTCCTCGAGCTGAACCGGGACGAGGAGGCCGCCGCGGAGCTCACGGCGGCCGCCACGGCGATGGCCGAGCTCGGCGACGCCAACCAGCACGCCTGCGTCGTCACGGCCCTCGCCCGGCTGCACGAGCGCCACGGCCGGCCCGGCGAAGCCCGGACGCGGTTACTCGACGCCCTGGCCGTGATCCGCCCACTCGATTCGCCGTACTACACCGCCCAGATCCTGGCGGCCCTCGCCGAGCTGGAGGCCCGGCAGGACGACTTCGAGCACGCCCGCGAGCACCGCGCCGAAGCCCGGCGGCTGTACACCGAGCTCGGCGATCCGCGGGCCGGGGACCTCGCCGAGGACGGCTGACCGCGTCCCGGCGAACACCACGCCGTCCCCGGACCACGCCAGGGCCACGGCGGCGCCCGGGTACCGGCCGGCCGCGCGGCGGGCCGCGACCGCCGCCGCACCACGCGAACCGTGGACGCCGGTCAGGACGACGTCGGCGCACTCGACCCAGGCCTCGGCGGCCAGACGGGCGTCCGCCACCAGGAGCGCGACGCTCGATCGGGGCAGCCGGACCCGCACCGGCCACACCCCCCGCCCGGTCACGCCGACCACTCCGGCAGCGGCCGCGCGGCGGGCACCAGCGGGGGTACGGCAGGCGAACCGGGCGCCGAAAGTTCGAGCAGCCGGTACATCTCCGCGCGCAGGATCTCCGCCGCACGGCCCGGCCGGGACGTGATCGCCCCGGTGACCGCCGTCGTGAGCTCGGCGACGCGTTCGCGGGCGGAGCCGAGCTGCCCGGGCAGCGGACGTCCCCAGGTCAACGGCAACGCGTGCGCGCGGACGGCGGCCGCGACGCTCCCCTCCCGCGGCTGCCCGGCCGGCATCGACACGTAGGTCACCGGACAGCCCATCGCCGCCGCGTAACCCGTTGTCGATCCGTGGTCGCCGAGCACCCAGTCGGCGGCGAGCATCGTCGCCTGCCACCCGGATTCCGGCGGGATCAGGAGCAGACCGCGCGTCACCGCGTCGGACAGCCAGGCGCTGACCTGACGCCGCCCGTGGACCGCCCAGACGAGGGGGTGCAGCACCGCGGCGACGGTGAACTCCCCGGCCGGCAGCGCGTCCACCACGTCCCGGTACAACCGCGGCAGCCTGCCGAACGCCGAATCGGTGAACCACGTCGTGCTGATCACGACGAGCCGCCGATCCGGCGGTACCCCCAGTGCGGCGCGGTACGCGTCACGCCGGTGCCGGCTCGCCCGCATCCGGTCGTAGCAGATGTCCCCGGCCACGACGGCGTTCGGCACCGCCTCGGGGCACCGCTCCCGCACCAGGTCCGCCTCGGCGTCGGTGCCAAGGCCGAGCACCGACGGCAGCACGCGTCCGCGGAAGGTCAGCAGCTCACGGTCGAACCCCGTCGTGGGTTCGGTGGCCTCACCCGCCTTCCGGCTGAACCGGCGGGACGCCGGCCCGGCGCCGTGGCCGATCAGGAGGACGGGACCGTGCACCTCGGCGAGCTGGCGCGGGCTCGCCGCCAGCACCAGGTCGAACCGGTGCGCGACCGCCTGTTCCCACGGCAGCACCAGGCCGTGCAAGCCGCGGACGAACTCCTCGGCGCCCGGCCAGCTTTCCGTCGTGTGCGGCACGGTGTAGACCACCTGGACGCGCAAATCCGGTTCCAGCAGCGAAACCAGTTCGACCAGCCGCGTGCCGGCGGTCACCGACGGGACCACGACCAGCACCACCCGGCACCGCGGCCGGGTGACGCGCGCACCGGCGTCCAGTCCGACCGGCCCGCGTACCCACAATCCAGTCATCGAGCTTCCCCTCGCCGTCGTCTCGGTGTTCCGCGAGACGAGGTTCCGGGCCGGTACTCCCCGCGGACTTCCCACGCGACGGACAAAGCCCGGACAAACCTTGGCCAGTTCTCCGACACAATCGATCGTTATCGCGCCGTCGTCGCCGATTAACCAAAACGATGCAAGGCTGGCGAGAGGAGAGGGGAAAGGAACAGAGAATGGAGATCGCGTACGGAATTCTCGGGCAGACAACAGTGCGGATGCACGGGAACCTGACCGAGGACTGGGGGTCCCGGCAAGCGCGTCACCTGCTCGCCGTCCTGCTCACCGACCCGGGAAAGCGCTTCTCACAGGACCACTTGCTGAACTGGGCGTGGAACGACGGAGCACCACCGGTCAACCCCAAAGAAGCGTTGTACAAAGCAATCACGCGACTGCGGCACAGCCTCGAAGAGATCGACGACCCACCGCCGATCCGCGCACTGAACGGTGGTTATGTCCTTGACATCGCTCCCGATCTCGTGGATTTCCACCGCTTCACCGACGAAATGCACCGGGCGCGGCGATCGAGCGTCGACGGCGACCATGAAAACGCATGCGAGGTCGCACGTGCAGCCCTCGCGCTGTGGCGCGACGAGCCGCTCGCCGGCCTGGCCACCGAACCCGCGCGGAACTGGCGGCGGCACACGATGGCCGCGGACTGGGCGCCGGCGCACGGTTTCCTCGCCACCGAACTGCTGGCGACCGGCCGGCCCGGCGACGCGCTGAAGCAGCTGAGCGAAGTACCCCACCCTTACGCGGGCGAACCGACCTTCGTGAAGCTCCGCGTGACAGCCCTCTACGCACTGGACCAGTCGCACGAAGCACGCAGCTACGTCGAAGCGGTGCTCAAGGAATTCGCGGCGACCGGCGACCGGGACGCGGTCGTGGACCTGCGGGAGCACCACGCACACCTGCGGACCCGCTACCCGGACGCGAAGGCGAAACCCGCGCCGCGGCCGGCGGCCGCCGCGATTCGCGTCGGGTTGCCCCGGAACCTCCGCGGCTTCGTCGGCCGGGCCGAGGCGCTCGACGCGCTGGACCGGCACCTGCTCTGCGCCGGCCACGCGCACGCGGCCATCGTCAGCGGCCTGCCGGGCATCGGGAAGACGGCACTGGCCGCGCACTGGGCACACCGCTCGGCAGAGCACTTCCCCGGCGGCATCGTCTGCATCGACCTGCGGGGGTTCGGGCCCGGACCGGCACGGACGACCGACGAGGTCGTCGACCTGACGCTCACCGCGCTCGACTACCCGGTCGACCACCTGGTCAGCGCCACGGCCCGCGCGACGCAGCTGCGTTCGCTGCTCGCCCGCCGCAGCCCGATGCTCGTCATCCTCGACAACGCCGGCGGCTCGGACCAAGTCGACGACCTCGTCGACGTCCTCGAGTCGTGCACGGTGCTGCTCACCTCGCGCAACTCCCTCGCCGCGCTGGCCCGCCGCCACGACATCCCCACCACGAAGCTCGGCCACCTCGACGAAGAAGAGTCGTTCGCGTTGCTCAGCAAGCGGATGCGGGGTCGCGCCGAAGAGGAGCCCGACGCGGCGCGCGCACTGACGCTGCTCGGCGACGGCCTTCCGCTGGCCTTGACACTGTTGGCCCAGCGGGCCGCGGGCCGGGCCGGGGTCAGCCTCGACACCATGCTCGACCAGTTGCGCGACCCGGAAACCCTGCTGAGCATCGGCGACGACGGGGACGACGCCGGCCTCCGCACCACGTTTTCCGGGTCGTACCAAGCGCTCGACCCCACCGCCCAGGACGTCTTCCGGCTCTTCGGGTACCACCCGGGCACCGAAATGCACGTCGGCACCCTGGTGTCCGCGAGCGAACACCCGGCCGAAGCCACCCTCCGGGCGCTGGAAAACCTCGTCGCGTGGCACCTCGTCGACCAGCCCGGCGAACCCGATCGGTACCGCGTCCCCGACATCTTCCACCGCTACGCGCGGACCCTGATCCCGGACGACGACCCGGGCCCGCTGCGCCGGCTGTCGTCGCACTACCTGCAGACCGCGCTGCGGGCCCACTTGATCGCGCACCCGTACCGCGGCCGCCCGCCGATTCCCGCGGCCGAACCCGGCATCGTGCCCCTCACGTTCGACACGGCCGCGGCCGCGGTGCGGTGGGCCCTCCGCGAGCGGGACAACCTGTCGGCGTTGATCTCGGAATGCGAGAATCGGAGGCAATTCGACCACGCGATCGCACTCCCCCACCTGCTGACCGACAGCTGGGAACGCCACGGCTGCACGTCGGCCATCACCCGGGGGCTGCAGGTGGCCATCCGGGCGGCTCGGGCGACCCGGAACGTCGTCGCCGAGGCCTCGTCGCTCAATGACCTCGGGGAGCGCCACCTGGCGCTCGGCGACAGCGAGAAAGCCCGTCACTACCTCGGCCGGGCCCTGGAAATCGCGACCGAGTACGACGAAACCGTCGGAATCCTCACGGTCAAGATCAACCTCGGCCGCCTGCACCACCGCCACGGTGAGCACGCCGAAGCGATCCGCCTCTACCGGTGGTGCATCGACCTGGCGCGCCGGTCGGGCGACCCGGTCCGGGAAGGCACCGCCGAGCACTACCTCGGTGACCTGTTCGTGGACCTCGACCAGCACGCGCAGGCCCTCCCGCACTACCACCGCGCCCTCCACGCCCGCACGGTCCTCGCCGACACGATGGGCCAGATCGCGACACACACGGCCTTGGCCGCCCTGCACACGCACGAGCAACGGCCGGAGCTCGCCCACATGCACTGCCGCCAGGCGCTGGCCCACCTCGAAGACCGCGACGACCTGACGGCGTCGATGAAGCTCGGCACCGTCCGCGCCCGGCTCGCGCACACCGAAGGCCGCGCCCGCGAGTCGCTTCGGCTGGCCTGGGACGCCGTCGCCCAGGCCCGGCGGGCCCACACGGCAACCGGGCAGGCGCGAGCCCTCGAGGTGCTGGGCGAAATCCTGTGCGCCCTGCACAATCCGCACGAAGCGATCGAGGCGTGGACCGAGGCCATCGCGTTCTACCGGGGCCGCGGCCGGGACTTGAAGGCCGACCGGCTGCAGGCACGGCTGGACGAGGTCAGCGTGGACGTCGAGGGGCTCATCCCGGGTGCGCGGAGGGGAGACGAGCGGACAGTCGCGATGGCGTGTCCGCCGCAGGGAGGCCGGAAACACTAACTCGATTGAGTGATTTCGGAAGGCGCTGTCACTCGTGCGTGACAGAATCCGCGCAGCTAGGTGGCCGCAGACGTTCGCACCACTACTCGGTGTAGCACCGGGATATCGCTGACGGTCTTGTCGGCTCGTACGTGTCTCTCTAGTCTTCGGGCGCTGTGATCCATGTTTCTCAGGTGGTCGCGGCTCCACGAGGAAGACATCTCCAGGGAGAACCAGTGCACGACATCTCCACCTACGCAGCCATCGCCACCGCCGCCGCCGCGTTCATCGCGGCGAAGTGGTGGCGCTGCTGACGTAGTGCGGCGGGTGCCCCGGCGCGGCCGGGGCACCACCACACCAGGCTCAGGCGGCCGTTCCCCCCACCACCTCGCCACCCTGGATGATGTGGGTGAAGTTCTTCGGGTCGGCCAGCACTCCGATGTCCGTCAGCGGGTCGCCCGTCACCACCAGCAGGTCCGCGTGCGCGCCCGCCTCCAGCGTTCCGATCTCCCCCGTCAGGTTCAGCAGGTCCGCCGCCGTCGAGGTGGCCGAACGGAGGATCTCCAACGGGGTCTGGACCTCGCCACGCAGGCGGAACTCGTGGTTCTGGTGGCGGTGCATGCCCCCCAGCAAGTCCGTGCCGTAAACGATCTTCACCCCGCCGCGGGTCGCGCGCTCCAGGGCCGCCAAGCCCGCTCCCAGTACCTCGTCCACCTTGCGCCAGCTGGACTCCGGGAGGCCGTGCTCGCGGCCCTCCTCCTTCAGCGCCCAGTACGTCACCAGCGTCGGGACCAGGTACGCGTCCTGGGACAGGAACAGCGCAACGCTCCGGTCGTCGATCAGGTTGCCGTGTTCGATGGAGCGGACGCCCAGCTCCAACGCGCGGTTGACCGCACGGGCCGTGTACGCGTGCGCGGCCACGTAGCGGTTCGCCGCCGACGCCTCCTCGACGATCGCGCTCAGTTCCTCGGCCGAATACTGGGTGGAATCGATGCGGTCGGTCGGGGACGCCACACCGCCCGAGGCCATCACCTTGATGTGGTGGGCACCCTTCCGCAGCTCGTCGCGGGCGGCCGCGCGGACCGCGTCCACGCCGTCCGCCACCCGGCCGAGGCCCGCGCAGCACGGGTGGTCGTCCTTCGCGTGCGTGCCGCGGGTGCGGCTGTCGCCGTGGCCGCCCGTCTGGCTCAGCGCGCGGCCGCAGAACAACAGGCGCGGGCCGCGGAACAGGCCCTCCGACTGGGCGTCCGCCAGGCCGTAGTCGGCGCCCGAGGCGTCGCGGACCGTCGTGAAGCCGCGGTCCAGCATGCGGCTCATCGTGCGGGCGCTGTGCGCGGCCACATAGGACGGTGACGTCGACGGGAGCGAACCCAGGTCCGCCGTCGACGCCGTGACGTGGACGTGCGCGTCCACCAGGCCCGGCAGCACGACCGCGCCGCGGACGTCGAGGGAAGGCACGTCGGGCGCGGAAAGACCCGAGCCCGTCTCGACGATGCGGCCGTCGGAGCACCGCAGATCGCCTTCGGTGTACTCGCCCGACAGCGGGTCGAGGAGACGGGCGTTGCGCAGCACCAGGTTCACCGGGTCACCTCCAGCAGGGCCGGGACCGCCAGCGGCGCCAGTGATTGCGCCACCGCGATCGACTTCTCGTCGTACGCGCCTTCCGCGTCGAGGATGTTCAGCACGCCGAGCGTCCGGTCGCCGGACACCACCGGCACGTTGATGATCGAGCCGCAGCCGAGGGATTCGATCAGTTCGTGGTCGGCGAAGATCTCGCGCACCGCCGCGCGGTCCGGGCCGAAGTACGGCTCGCGCGCGGTGATGCAGCGGTCCAGCCAGCCGGCCGCGACCTCCACCGTCTTCTCCCCGCCCACCGGGTACTCCGCCGGGTGGCTGGAGTGCACCCGGCGCAACGCCGTGCGCTCCGGGATCCACGCGAGGACCGTGAACAGCCGCACGCCCAGTTCGGCGCGCACCCGTTCTTCCACAGTGGACAGTGTCACTTCGTCATCTCCTTCGCGACCGCCTTGGGGGCGCCGTGTTCGGTCAGTTCTTCCAGGGAACGGCCCGCGGTGGACAGGCCGAAGACGAGCACGCAGAGCACACCCGCCGCCAGCACCGCCGTCGTCAGGCCGAAGACGCCGGCGAACCCGAGGCTCGCCGCGGACAGGCCGATGATCGTCGGCGCCAGGATGCTGCCGACCCGGCCGAACGCGCTGGACAGGCCGGTGCCGCTGGCGCGGATCCAGGTCGGGAACACCTCGGGCGTGTAGGAGTACACCCCGGCGTAGGTGCCGTTGAGGAAGAACGACAGCACCGCGCCGGCGAGCGTGATCGACCAGGGGGCGCTGGTCTGGCTCAGCCAGAACGCGCTGACGGCCGAACCCGCGAGGTAGAGCGCGATCGTGTGCTTGCGGTCGAGCCGTTCCGACAGCCACGCGGCCGAGAAGTACCCGGGCACCTGGGCGAGGTAGATGATGATCGAGAACTCGAAGCTCTTCGTCACCGTGATGCCGCGCTCCACGAGCAGCGTCGGGATCCACGAGAAGAAACCGTAGTAGGAGAACGTGATCACGAACCAGACCGTCCAGATCACCGCCGTCCGGCGCCGCATCGCAGGGCTCCACAGGAACTTCAGCGCGCTGAACAGGTTGACCTTCGGCGTCTCGGTCGCGGGCTGCGCATCGGCCGGCGGCACCGGCGGCAGAGCCGCTCCGGTCGCCCGTTCGACGTCGCGTTCGATCTTGGCGACGACGTTCTCCGCTTCGGTGACCCGTCCTTGCGCGAGCAGGAACCGCGGCGACTCGGGCAGGGATCGGCGCCACCACAGCAGCATCACGATCGGCAGCGCGGTGACGAGCTGCGCGACGCGCCAGCCGTCGTCGAACGACGGCACCACGAACCGCCCGATCAGCGCGGCCGCGACGAACCCGAAGGAGAAGAACCCGGCGAGCGCGCCGACGAACCAGCCGCGCCGCTTGGCCGGGACGAACTCGGACAGGAACGGCGCGATGATGGCGCTTTCCGCGCCGGCCCCGGCCCCGGCCAGCACGCGCGCGCCCAGGAAGACCTCGTAGTTGGGCGAGAAGGACGCGATGACGGAGAACACCGCGTAGAACGCCAGCGCGTACATCATGACCTTCTTGCGGCCGATGCGGTCGCCGAGCAGGCCGGCCGCGATCGCGCCGAAGAGGAAGCCGAACGGCGTCGCGGAGCCGATCAGCCCGAGCTGGCCGTTGTCGAGACCCCACGCCGCCTTGGCGCTGGGCAGCAGGAAGGCGACGACCGCCGAGTCCATGCCGTCGAAGGTGTAGCCGAGCCCGCCGATGAGCAGCAGTTTGTAGTGGGGCCGGCTCAGCGGGAGCCGATCCAGTCGCGCCAGCAGGGTCATGGGGAACGCCTTCCGTGTCCGGGCGTCGGGGAGTGCGGACAACGTATACTGCACTTCTTCGGATTTGCAACGTTCATTGCAAGCCGTGCCCACTGCGTTACGGTCTACGCGAACGAGGGGAGGCGCCGAAGTGGCGGAGACGGACGACGGTTTCGAGGCGTGGCTGCGGGACCGGCTGCCCGCGCGGGGGCTGCGGCCGAAGTCGGCCGCGGTCCTGGAAGTGCTGGTCTCCCAGCCGCGGCGGGCGTCGTTCGGCTCGACGGCCGAGCTGGCGCAGCTCGCCGGCGTCAACGTCGCGACCGTGACGCGCACGGCGCAGGCGCTGGGCTTCGCCGGGTGGCCGGCCCTGCAGCAGGAGCTGCGGGCGCGGTACATGTCGTCGCTGAGCGCGCCGCAGGTCGCGGAGGAGCACCGCGGCGTCGACTCGCCGGGGTCGGCGTCCCTGCGCCGCGACCTCGACAGCCTGGCCCTGCTCAACCGCCGGTTCGACGAAGAGGTGCTGCGCGAGGTCGCCCGCGCGATCGCGGCGGCCCGCCGCACGCTGGTCATCGCCGACGGCAGCTACGCGGCGGTCGGGATCGCGATGGCGCACAACGCGCGACTGGCCGGTTACGACGTCCACGCGGTGACGGCGGGCGACGCGGAACTCGCCAACCAGACCGCGAAGCTGACGGGCGACGACGTGCTGGTGGCGATCAGCTTCTGGCGCCTGTACGAGAGCACGGTCCAGGCGGCGAACGAGGCGAAGAGCCGCGGCGCGCGCGTCTTCGCCATCACGGACGCGGCCAGCCCGGCGCTCGCGGGCGCGGCCGAGCACGTGCTGATGGTGCCCGCGGAGGGCGTGACGTTCTTCCCGTCGCTGACCGCGGGCATGGCACTGGTCCAGGCGATCGTCGCCCAGCTGGCGGCGGTCGACCCGGTCCGCACGAGCGAGTCGATCGAGGCGGCGGAGGCCATGTGGTCGCGGTTCGACCTGCTGCACCGGAGGCCGTCGGCCAAATCGGGGTAGCCGGGGGCATGGACCTCGGACTGCTGTACCCGACCCGCGACTGCGGCGAAGCCGACTTCGCCGAGCTCTGCCGCCGGCTCGACCCGGCCATCGGTCTCGGCTTCGCCTACGCGGAGTGGGGTGAAACCGTCGGCGACCTGGGCGAACTCGACGCGGCCGGGCAGACCGCGGCCGTGCGGGAGATCGGGGCGCCCGAGCGCCTCACCCGGGCCGCCGACGCGTTCGCCACCACGCCGGACGTCGTCAGCTGGGCCTGCTCGAGCTGCAGTTTCACCCGCGGGCTCGACGGCGCCCGCGCGCAGGCCGCGGCGCTCGCCACGCACCTCGGGGTGCCGGCGAGCAGCACGTCACTCGCCTACCTCGCCGCGCTCGAGCGGCTGGACGCCGGCCGCGTCGCGCTCGCGTCCGTCTACCACCCGGACTTGACCGCGCTCTTCACCGCGTTCCTCGCCGAGGCGGGGGTGACGACCGTGCACGCCGTCTCGGCCGGTGCCGGCTCCGACCGCGAGCTCGCCGCCTGGGGTCCGGAACGGATCACCGAGCTCGCCGTGGCGGCCGATCACGAAGACGCGCAGGCCGTGCTCGTTCCCGAGACCGCCCTGCACACCACGCCGCTGGTGACCGGGCTCGAAGCGCGGCTGCGCAAGCCCGTGCTGCCCGCCACCGCGGTGACCGTGTGGGACGCCCTGGACCGGCTGGGTGCCGTGCCGGTCCGGGACGGCCTCGGGACCCTGTTCACGGACGGGGCGGGGCTCCGTCGGCCGAGCTCATCTTCTTCGTGAAGCGGGCCGCGACGTCTCGGAGCTTGATGTTCGTGTGCTGCGACTCCACGATCAGGCGCTGCATCGCCGCGTCCTCGCCGGATCGGTGGATCAGCATCAGCATGCCCTTCGCCTGTTCGATCACCGCGCGCGTGTCCATCGCGTTGTGCAGCTCGTCGGCGAGGCGCCGGGCTTCGCGGTAGCGGCGGGTCAGGCGCAGCGCCGTCTCCACGCACAACGTGAACAGGCGCAGCACCTTCGTGTCGAACTCGTGGTAGCCGTGCGCACCGAAGCCGAACAGCGTCACCGCGCCGACCAGGGTGTCGTCCACGCGCAGCGGGACCGCCAGGTAGCTGCCGACGCCGATTTCCTTCGCCGCGGCCACGAACTCGGGCCACTGTTCGCCCGTGTCACCGACTGTCACGCGCACGACCTCGCCCGTCAGCGCCGCGAGGAGGCCGGGGCCGTCGCCCGCCGCGTACTGGACGTCGTCGATGTGCCGGGCACGCTCGTCGGTGAAGGCCGCGGTCTGCGTCACGCCGTCGCGGACCACCATGATGCTGGCCAGGTCCGCGTCCGGTACCACCCGGACCGCCTCGCCGCAGACCGCCTCGAGCAACCCGGGCGTGTCGGACACCGATTCGAGTACCCCGACGAGATCGGCCAGTACGGCGTTCAGCTCGTCGACGCGCTCCGCCATGCCGTCGCCAGTGGTCGGCAAGACCACCCCTCCCCGTGCGTCAAGCGGCGAGCACGGAGAGAGCTCGCCAGCAGCGTCAACCAAGACCACCGCTGGCGTTTCAACGGGTCCGGGTGAACTCTACCGGCCGGTGCCTGCGGTTTGCCGTCGGCCGCGCCGGGTAGCCCGGGAGGATGGACGATCCGGCTGTCGATGACGAACTGTGGGCCGAGTTCCACCGCGTGGTGAACATGACGTCGCGCGAGCTGGCGGACTGGCTCCGCACCCGCGACGCGAGCCCCGAGACCGAGCCGCTCCCCGATCAGGCCGGCCCGCCGACCGGGCACCAGGTGCTGGCCATCCTGCGCAAGCGCCGGTCCGACGTGGACCGGGACGACGCCGACGTGATGCGCAAGGTGATCGACCGGGTGCTTTCCCAGCGGCGGGACGACCTCGAGCCGACGGCGGGCGAGGACCACTGGCGCCACCGCCTGATGTCGATCGGTCACGACCCGTTGAAGCCCGCCTGAACCGCCGTGAAGCGCTGGTTCGGCCCGTTGGTCGGCCGGTACAGACCGATCCGCGCACCGTCCTCGCGGGACTCGCCCGTGACGTCGAGCAGCTGCCCGGTCGCCGCGTTGACGAACGTCCAGGTGCCGTCGCCGGTGGTGGACAGCGTCCACTGCGCCGCCGCGCCGGTCGTGCCCGCCGGGGCCAGTGCCACCGCGCCGCCGGACGTGCTCAGCACCTGGCCGGTGCCCGCGTTGGCGATGGTGAACCGGTCACGGCTGCCGTAGCGGCCGGTGCGGTCGGCCAGCGTCCAGCGCTGCGCGGGCGCCGACATGTCCGTCGTGCGCTGCACCAGCGTGCCGTTCTCCGCCGACAGCGACTTGCCGCTCTGCACGCCGGTGAAGGCGAACGGCCTTCCCGAGCCGAGTCCGGTGCCGGCCGCCGTCGCGGAGACGCCGTCGACGAGGAAGCTCGTCACCGACCGCGCCGGCACCCGCAGCGTGGCGTGCGCCGACGTCACCTTGACCGGCTTGCCCCGCTTCAACGCGCCGGTGACGTCGGTGACGACCGGCGTCACCGAGGCACCCGGCCGGATGTCGCGGAACCCGGACAGGTCGAGCGTGACGTCCTGGTCGTCGGTGCCCGCGTTCGTGTGCACGACCGTCGCCAGGTCCTCGCCGCGCATCGCGGCGGTCGACGCGGTGTCGTCCACGCCCACCAGCCGGTCACCGGGCCGGATGTAGTGGGTGAAGTTCCGCATCGTGTTGAACTTCGTGTTCGTCTTGATCTGGCACGTCTGCGGCGTCGCGGAAGCCGGGCAGTCGAACGGGACCTGGATCTCGCCCCAGTTCATCCCGGCCGCGGACTCACCGCCGGGCTTCATGTTGTCGTAGTCCTCGATCGGCTGCCAGCTCACCCACGCGCTCGGCTCCAGCAGCCGCAGGTCGTCGGTGATCTGCTTGGCCATCCCGAGCCCGGGGTCCATGGACGTGAAGTCCTGCCGGTCCAGCCAGCTCCCGCCGACCTCGCTCATCCACAACGGCTTCGAGGCGCCCTTCGCCAGGTCCCGCGGGATCGGCCGGTTGCCGGTGCCGTAGGTGTGCACGTTGAGCCGTCCCGCCGCCGCGCGGGCCGCGTCCGACCAGCCGGTCCAGTCCGCGGCGAAGATGTCGGGGTTGGTCTCGTCGGGGGCGGAGACGATCGCCTTCGACCCGGCCAGCGCCGCCGCCATCGCGGGGATCAGCTGCGACTGGACCGACGGGCCGATGTGCGCGCCCTCCTGCCGCCCGCCGGTCGGGTTGCCGTCGGCGCCGAGGGTGGTCTTCCAGTAGTTCGTGTTCGGCTCGTTCAGCGGGTTCACCGAGGCGAACTTGATGCCGTGCGCGCGTTCGAGCGTGCTCACGACCTGTGCCAGGTACGCGGTGAAGTCGCCGATCTTGTCCGGGCGCAGCTGCTCGTCGGTGGCGTTGAAGCCGCCTGAGACGTACCCCGAGACGGTCTGGAAGTACGGCGGCGAGTTGCTGAACGCCTCCCACTTCGTGACGCGGTTCTTGATCTTGTCGACCCACCAGCGCTGGTTCGGGTCCGCGGCGGCGTCGAACTCGGCCGGATCACCGGGGGTCCACCAGTCCTTGTCGGCGCGGGTGGTACCCGCTGGCGCCTTCCACCAGCCGGGGACGGCGCCGCCCGCGCGCAGGTACGGCGGCACGTCGGGGGCGTTGCCGCCGCCGACGTCGAACCGCGCGATGTTCAGGTTCAGCCCGTCGGGACCGAAGACCAGGTCGGCGAGCCGGGTGCGGATCGAGTCGGGGTAGCCGCCGGTCGCCTCGGCCATCCAGGCCAGGCTGGCACCCCAGCCGTCGAACGGCTGCTGCCGGTACGTCGGATCGGGCTTGACCGTGACGGCGGTGGCCGCGGCCGCGGGTGCCGCGACCACGGCGGCGCCGATCAGGGGTACACAAAGGACGGTGAGCAAACGCTTGCGGTTCATCGTCGAACTGCCCTTCGGTGCGGTGGGGACTGCTCAGGCCTCCGTGTGGCCCAGCAACGGCCGCGGCGTGAACCGGGCCGCCGGGTCGAGCATCGTGCCCAGTTCGAGCACGACGAGTTCGTTGCCGCCGGCCCGGACCACCGGGCGCGGCACGTACAACGTCCGCTGCGGCCCGCGCCGCCAGTAGCGGCCGAGCGGGAAGCCGTTGAACCACGCCAGGCCCTTGCCCCACTCCCCCGTGTCGAGGAAGAGGTCCGCGGGCCCGTCGACATCGATGTCGGCGCTCAGCAGCACCGGCCCGGCCACCGGGCCGACGACCGCCGTCCCGGACGGCGAGCGCAGCGAAGGCACTTCGGTCAGGTCGAGCGGCAGCACGTCCCAGCCGGTCAGCGGCTCGCCGTGCAGCTCGGCCCCGCCGACGATGCCCTTCGCCTCGCCGATCCGCGGGCCGTAGTCGACGCGGCCCTGGTCTTCCACCAGCACCAGCAGCTCGCCCGCCGCGCGGGGCAGCGCGATGGCGCGGTCGTGGTGCTCCCGCGACAGCGTGCCCACCGGGTCGCCGTCGAAGAACACCGTCGCGCGGTCGCGCACCTCGCCGAAGGTGAGCACGCCGGGCCGGTCCCCCTCGACGGCGCAGCGCAGGAGCGCCAGTTGCGGCATCGGGGTCAGGTCGTCGAACGCGGGCAGCTCCTCGTGGAACTCCCAGGTGCCCCAGCGATCCGGCGCGTCGAGCAGCCGGACCGGGTCGCCCAGGACCCCGTCCGGGGTCGGCGCCGGGCGCGCCGGCGGCGGGACGGTGTCGGGAACCTTGTGGTAGCGGGCGATCACGTCGCGGAACGCGTGGTACTTCGGCGTCGGGTCACCGGCTTCGTCCAGCGGCGCGTCGTAGTCGTAGGACGTGACGATCGGCTGGTAGACGCCCTTGTCGTTGGCCCCGTTGGTGAACCCGAAGTTGGTGCCGCCGTGGAACATGTAGAGGTTGACCGACGCGCCCGCCGCGAGCAGCGCGTCGAGCTCGGCCGCCGAGTCCGCGGCCGGCGTCGTGTGGTGGTGCGCGCCCCAGTTGTCGAACCAGCCGTTCCAGAACTCGCTGCACATCAGCGGCCCGGTCGGCTGGTGCGCCCGCAGGATCGCCAGCCGCTCCCGCGCGCCCGAGCCGAAGGACGCGGTGCGGTGCAGGCCGTCGAGGCTGCCCGCCTCGAGCATCTCCGGCGTCGGCTGGTCCACTGTGGTCAGTGGCACGGTGACACCGGACGCCCGCGTGTGGTCGGCAAGCGCTTTCAGGTAGCGCTTGTCGTCGCCGAACGCGCCGTACTCGTTCTCGACCTGGACCAGCAGCACCGGTCCGCCGCGGTCGATCTGGCGCGGGACCACGACTTCGTAGACGCGCGTCAGGTATTCGCGCACGGCGGCGAGGTACCGCGGCTCGAACCGCCGCACCCCCACCGCCGGGTCGCGGAACAGCCACGCCGGCAGGCCGCCGTTGTCCCACTCGGCGCAGATGTACGGGCCGGGCCGCACGATCGCGTACATCCCGGCGTCGGCCACGAGACCGAGGAAGCGGTCCAGGTCGAGCCCGCCGGTCAGGTCGAAGACGCCGGGCTCGGGAGCGTGCGCGTTCCACGGCACGTACGTCTCGATGGTGTTGAGCCCCATCCGCCGGGCCTTGTCGATCCGGTCGGCCCACAGGTCCGGGTGCACCCGGAAGTAGTGCAGGGCACCGGAAAGGATCTGGAACGGGCGACCGTCCAGCAGGAAGTCGGTGTCTCCGATGGCGAAGTCAGGCATGCCCGCCCGCCTCCGGGCTCAGCTGGAGCACGGTCCAGGACAAGGGTGGCAGTGTCACGGTGATGGTGGTCCCCCCTGGGTCGGACGTCACGGCGGTGCCGGGGAGCGGCACCGGCCGGACCGGTTGCGAGACGGCGGTGTTGACGGCGTGCCGGGATTCACCGGCGGGCGCGGTCAGGGTTTCCGCGGCGTAGACGCCGAACCGGGCCCCGCGCAGCCGGAGGCGGACCTCGGTCGGCGACGTCGTGGCGCGGTTGGTCAGGAACACCGCGCCGCGCCCGGATTCCCCCGCCGTCGCGGCGACGTCGACGAGGTCGACTTCGCCGTGCTGCGCGGTGCGCAGCCGCGGTCCTTCGACGGACAGGCGCAGGCTCACCCCGCCGGCCAGCGCGGCGACCTGCCGGAACGGGTGGAACGTCGACTGCCGCCAGGCCGGGCCGCCGGGCTCGGTGCGGATCGGCGCGATGACGTTCACCAGCTGCGCCTGGTTCGCCATCGTGACGCGGTCCACGTTGCGCAGCAACGAACTCAGCAGCGAGCCGACGACGACCGCGTCGGTGACGGTGTAGTCGTCCTCGATGATCCGCGGGTGCTCCCGCCAGCCACCCTCGGCGAGCCGCGCCTGGTCGGTCTCGTTCCAGCGCCGCAGGTCCCAGACGTTCCATTCGTCGACGCTGATCCCGACGTCGAGCCCGAGCTCGTCGATGATCCCCGCCACCGCGCCGATGTAGGCGTCCAGCGCGGCGCCGCTGGCCAGGTAGCTGTCGGTGTCGCCGTGCAGCTCCTGGTAGTAGGCGTGCAGCGAGATGTGGTCGACCAGGCCCCCCGTGTGGCGCAGCACCGTGCGCTCCCAGTCGCCGAACGTCGGCATGTCCGCGTGCGAGCTGCCCGCGACGACCAGCTCGAGGCCCGGGTCGACCATCCGCATGACCCGCGCGGTTTCGGCGGCCAGGCGGCCGTACTCGTCAGCCGTCTTGTGGCCGATCTGCCACGGGCCGTCCATCTCGTTGCCCAGGCACCACAGCTTGAAGCCGAACGGGCGGTCGGCGCCGTTCGCGCGCCGCCGCTCGCTGAGCGCTGTGCCACCGGGGTGGTTGCAGTACTCCAGGACGTCGACGGCGTCCTGGATGCCGCGGGTACCGAGGTTGACGGCGTACATCACCTCGGTACCCGCGGCTTCGGCCCACGCGGCGAATTCGTGCAGGCCGAAGCGGTTGGACTCCACGCTGTGCCAGGCCGGGTCGAGCCGGACCGGCCGGTCCGGGCCGACGCCGTCCTCCCAGCGGTACCCGGAAACGAAGTTGCCGCCGGGGTAGCGGACCACGGTCGGGCCGAGCTCCCGCACCAGTTCCAGAACGTCGCCGCGGAACCCGCGTTCGTCCGAAGTGGAGTGGCCGGGCTCGTACAGCCCGGTGTAGACGGACCGGCCCATGTGCTCGACGAACGAGCCGAAGAGGCGACGCGGGACCGGGCCGATGACTTCGCCCGCGTCGCCTTCGATGTGGACGGTCATCCGGCGCTGACCGTGAAGCCCTGCTGGTTGCCGTAGTCCACGATGGACTGCTGCCAGGCCGCCAGCCCGGCGTCGAGCCCGGTGCCGTTGAGGTAGGCCTTGCCCGCGGTGTCGCTGAAGACGCTGTTGGCGTAGGTCTGGTACGGCAGGTAGGTCCAGCCCGGCGCGACGTCCTTCGACGCCTGCGTCAGCACCTGGTTGATCTTCTGGCCACCGAAGTACGGCGCAGCCTCGTCGACGAACGCGGGCGAGGTCAGGTCGGCCGTGGTGGACGGGAAACCGCCGCTCTTGATGAACGGCTGCACGCCACCGGCGTGGTTGAGCCAGCGCACGAACGCCGCGGCCAGCGCCGGGTTGGTGCTCTGCTTGAGCACCGACTGCGTGCTGCCGCCGTTTTCCGCGGTGACCGCCTGCTGCCCGTCGTAGGTCGGCATCGGCGCCACCGCCCACTTGCCGCTGCCGCCGGGGACCGAGGAGATGAAGTTGCCCGGCATCCAGGCACCGGTGACCAGCGAGGAGATGGTGCCGTCGCCGAGGGCGCGGAACCAGTCGTCGGACCACTCCTTGACCGGGGCGAGCAGCTTGCCCTGGATCAGCTGGTCCCACATCGCGGTCCACTTCTTGGTGCCCGCGTCGGCGAAGTTCACCTTCACGTTCCGGCCGTCGACGCCGAACGGGTGCCCGCCGGCCTGCCAGATCATGCTCAGCGCGAACCCGGGGTCGCCGGTGTCGGAGGTGATGTACTTCGTCGGGTCGGCGGCGTGCAGCTTCTTCGCCGCGGCGACGTACTCTTCCCACGTCTTCGGCACGGCGATGGCGTTCTTGTCGAAGACTTCCTTGTTGTAGAACAGCGCCATCGGCCCGGAGTCCTGCGGCAGGCCGTAGACCCCGTTGCCGTTCTTGACCTGCGCCCACGTCGAGGCGCTGTAGTCCTTTTCGAACGACCCGAAGCCGTAGGAGTTCAGGTCGACGAGCGCGTCGGTCAGCGCGAACTGCGGGAGGGCGTAGTACTCGATCTGCGCGACGTCCGGCGCGCCGGAGCCGGCCTTGATCGCGTTCTGCAGCTTGGTGTACTCGTCCTTGTTCGTGCCGGCGTTGACGTAGTTCACCTTGACGTTCGGGTATTCCTTCTCGAACGCGGCGACCTGGTCCTTGGCCGAGGGGGTCCAGCTCCAGTAGGTGATCGAGCCGCCCGCCTTGAGCGCGGCGTCGACGGAGTCCTGGGTGCCGGTGGCGGCGGCGGGCCCGGACGAGCTCCCGGCGGAGCAACCGACCGCCATGGCGGCGGCCAGCGCCACGGCGGCGAACGCCTTGGCGCGACTGCGGATGCGTGACATCGAGTGTCCCTTCACGACGGTGTGACGGCTATTGCTTGACGCTCCCGGCGCTCAGCCCGGACTGCCAGAACCGTTGCATGAGCAGGAAAGCGAGGACGAGGGGGATGATGGTGAGCAGTGATCCGGTGAGCACGAGGTTGAAGATCGGCTGCGCGCCGGCGCCGTTGGCCTGCGCGCTCCACTGGTTGAGCCCGACGGTCAGCGGGTACCACTTCGGCTCGCTGAGCATGATCAGCGGCAGGAAGTAGTTGTTCCAGGTCTGCACCACGGTGAACAGCGCGACGGTCACGATCCCGGGTACCAGCTGGCGCAGCGTGACGGTGAGGAAGATCCGGAACTCGCCCGCGCCGTCGATCCGCGCCGCTTCGAGCAGCTCGTCGGGGATGGCGTCGGCGGCGTAGACCCAGATCAGGTAGAGGCCGAACGGGCTGATCAGCGACGGGATGATGATGGCCAGCGGGGTGTTGGTCAGCCCGAGCTTGCTGAACATCAGGAACGTCGGCACGGCGAGCGCGGTGGCGGGCACGGCCACCGCGCCGAGCACGACGGCGAACACCGCGCGGCGGCCGGGGAAGCGGTACTTGGCCAGCCCGTACCCCGCCGCCGTGGCGAGGATCGTCGCGCCGCCGGCGCCGACCACGACGTACAGCAGCGTGTTCCCGAGCCAGCGGAAGAAGATCCCGTTGTTGTAGGTGAACGTCTGGGCGATGTTGTCGAACAACGCGAACGGGCCGCCGAAGGACAGCCCCGACGTCGAGAACAGGGACGCCTGCGTCTTGGTCGCGTTGATCACCAGCCACGCCAGCGGGACCAGCGTGTAGAGCAGGTACAGCGCCATGACGGCGGTGAGCGTGCGCGACTTCTTCGGCCGGGTCACGGAGAGCGTGGCCACGTCACATCCCCTTCCGGGTGCCGCGCAGCTGCACGACGTAGGCGATGACCGCGGTGATCACGCCCATCACGATCGCGACCGTGGCGGAGTAGTTGTACTGCTGACCGGCGAAGGAAAGGTTGTAGGCGTACATGTTCGGCGTGTAGAAGGTGCCGATCACGTTCGGCACCAGGTTGCGCATGATGTTCGGCTCGTTGAACAGCTGGAAGCTGCCGATGATCGAGAAGATCGTCGCGATCACGATGGCGCCGCGGATGGCGGGGAGCTTGACGGAGAAGATCGTGCGGAACGCGCCGGCGCCGTCGATCGCGGCGGCCTCGAACAGTTCCTTCGGGATCACCTTCAGCGCCGAGTAGAAGATGAGCATGTTGTAGCCGACGAATTCCCACGTGACGACGTTGCCGATCGACGTGAGCAGCCAGTTCTGGGACAGCGGTTTCACGGCGTCGGTGCCCAGCAGGTGGTTGAGGTCCGCGGCGAGTCCGAAGTGGTCACCGTAGATGAAGCCCCACATCAGCGCGGCGACCACGGCGGGCACGGCGTAAGGCAGGAAGATCACGATCCGGAAGAACCCGGCGGCGTGCAGCCGGGCGCTGTCGATCGCCAGCGCCGCGACCAGCGCGAGCAGCAGCATGATCGGCACCTGCACGGCGAGGAACACCAGCACCCGCTGGAAGGACTCCCAGAACTTCGGGTCGGCGAGCACCTGCGCGTAGTTGTCGGCGCCGACGAACACCGTGCCACCGAAGAAGGCCTGGTCCCGAAAGAGGCTGAGCACGAAGGCGTAGACGACCGGCGCGATGAACGTTAGCGCGAACACCACCATGAAAGGGGCGACGAAGAGCCAGCCGCGCCAGTTGCGCCGCCGTCGGCGGGCCGGCGGCGCCGGGCGGGCCGGTGCCGCGACCGGCGGTGCCGCTGTGGACGTCATCGTCCCTCCGGTGTTCGTGCAGATGTTTACGTCAACATGGACGGTCGGAGGGTAACGTGTTGACGTAAACATGTCCAGGAAACTTCGAGGAGCCACCCGTGCCGACAGCATCCCCGCGCCGTGGACCGTCGATGGCGGACGTCGCGCGCGAGGCTGGGGTGTCCGGCCAGACGGTGTCGCGGGTCGCGAACGGCAGGACGAACGTCGACGACGCCACGCGCGACCGGGTCCTCGCCGCGATGCGCCGGATCGGCTACCGCCCCAACAGCGCGGCCCGCGCCCTGCGCAACGGCAAGTTCCGCAGCATCGGCGTGATCATTTCGGCCCTCCCGACGTTCGGCAACAGCCGCACCCTCGACGCCATCGCGGCGGCCGTCGTCGCACAGGGGTTTTCGATCATCCTGATGCCGGTGACCCGGCCGACGCAGGGCGAGGTGACGGGCGCGTTCAGCAAGCTGAACGAGCAGGCGGTCGACGGCGTGATCATCCTGATCGAGCAGCACCAGCTCGACCAGAGCGCAATCGAGCTGCCGCACGGCCTTCCGGTGGTGGTGATCGACTCCAGCGCGCGCTACGACTACCCGGTCGTGGACACCGACCAGGCTGACGGCGCCGCGACCGCGACCCGGCACCTGCTTTCACTGGGGCACGAGACGGTGTGGCACATCGCGGGCCCGCCGCAGTCCTATTCGGCCGAACGGCGCCGGAAGTCGTGGCGGTCCACTTTGGAGCTCGCGGGCGCGTTCGTCCCCCCGGTGCTGACGGGTGACTGGTCCCCTTCGTCGGGCTACCGGGCGGGTCTGACCCTGGCGGCCGACCCCTCGGTGACAGCGGTGTTCGCGGCGAACGACCAGATGGCGCTGGGATTGCTGCGGGCCCTGCACGAGTCGGGCCGGTCCGTGCCGGGCGAGGTGAGCGTGGTCGGGTTCGACGACATGGAGGAGTCGGCCCACTTCTGGCCCCCGCTGACGACGATCCGCCAGTCCTTCGAGGCCGTCGGCCGCCACGCGGTGGCGGCCCTGCTGACGGAGATCGAGACGGGCGAGGAGGCCGGGGAACCGGTGAGCGTCCCCACGGAACTGGTACTCCGCTCGAGCACGGCGCCTCCCCCCGTTCCGCGCGTGTCGTGAGGTGAAGGGGACTTCCAGGGCAGGCGGGGTGCGGGCGCGACGACGCGGCCGGTGTTGCAGGGCGAGCAGGGCGGCCGCTTGCGGGGCAGGCGCTAGCGGGGCGGGCGGCGCGGCGCGACCGGTGATGCCGGACGGCCGCTTACGGGGCGGGCGGCGCGGGCACGAGCGCGCCCGGTGGGGGTGCGCGGGCGCGGCGGCCGCAAACCTGGCGCCGCCCAGGCGTGAGGCGCGACAAGCGATGCGCGGGCGCCGGCGAGGTGCGAGCGCGGCCGGCGAAGTGCGGGCCGGGCATCGGGCTCGCCGGACGCGCGCCGAGCCGTGCGCGAGCCGCGATGCCGCGATGCCGCGAATGACTCATTCGGGACCTCCCACGCCCCGAATGAGTCATTCGCGACCTCCGGACCCGACGGCACCGGCGCCCGCGGAAGTTCTCGTTTCACCGTGCGGAAGGCGGGGCATTACCGGCCACCAAGCCGGGATCGCCGGCACCCCGGACGTCGCAATGGCTTGGACCATTCGGCGTCATCCCCACCGAAACGAGGCCGTCATGCTCGCCATTCTCGCCGCCGTGCTCTTCGGGCTCGCTCTGTTGATGGAGCTGGCCGGGTTCGGGCTCGGCCCGGTCGTCACGACCGGGACGCTGACCACCGCCGGGTTGCTCTGCGTTGCCCTGCACCTGGCCGGCGTCGCCACCGACCGGTCGCGGTTCAGCCGGCGGCGGCGCCGCTGACCTCCGCCGCGCGGGTCAGCACCTGGGCGAACACCTCCGGTGACTGGGCGCCTGACACGCCGAAGCGCTGGTCGACCACGAAGAACGGGACGCCGGACGCGCCGAGGGCGCGGGCCTGCTCGCCGTCCGCCGCCACTTCGGCTTCGTAGGCGTCGGATTCGAGCACGGCCCGCGCCTCTTCGGCGTCCAGACCCGCTTCGGCGGCCAGCTCCACCAGTGAGTCGCGGTCGAACAGCGACCGGCGCTCGGTGAAGTGCGCGCGGTAGAAGCGGTCGACGACGGCATCGGCCAGGCCGCGGTCGGCCGCGAGGTGCACCAGGCGGTGGCCGTCGACGGTGTTGCCCATGTGGACGCCGTGCAGGTGGTACTCGAGGCCGTCGGCGGCCGCGCGTTCCTCCATCTGCGCTTCCATCGCGTCGGCTTCTTCCAGTGTGCGGCCGTACTTTTCGGCCAGCACCTCTCGCGTCGGACGCGAAGTCCCGCGCGGGAACGACGGGTCGAGCTGGAACGAGTGGTGCACCACCTCGACGTCGACGCCGAGTTCGGCGACCGCCTGCTCGAAGCGGCGTTTGCCGAGATAGCACCAGGGACAGACGAGATCGGACCAGATGTCTACGCGCACCCCGCCAAGCTAACCGCAGGGGCGCCGCGCACTTCAAGGTAACCGGCGGCGACCTGCGGGATAGGGTTGGGCCGGTGACCGTCTCGACCGACGACATCGTCCGGCACGCCGCGCGGCTGCTGTTCACCGGAACCCGCCTCGACCTCGGCCGGATGGCCGCCGAACTCGGGATTTCGCGCACGACGTTCTTCCGCCGCGTCGGCAACCGCGACGACCTCATGGGCGCGGGCCTGCGGCTGCTGTCCGACCGCACCTGGCAGCGGGCGCTCGACGGCTGGCACACCGCGCACGGCGACGCGGTCCGCACGCCGGAAGGCCGGTTGCGCTGCCTGTGGGTCATGGAGGAGTACCGCCGCGAGGTCGCCGGCAACGACGGCATGCGCAAGCTGATCGAGGCGGAGTCGGCGGTCGCCCTGCGGGTGCTGACCGATCCGCGCGGTGCGGTCCAGCCGGTCCTGGTCGACCAGCACGTGGAGCTGTTCCGCGCCGACGCCGAAGCGGCCGGGCTGACCCCGCTGGTGGGACTGCCGGACCTGGCGTTCGCCGTGGTGCGGCTCGGCGAATCGTTCCTGTACTCGGACGTGCTGGCCGCGCGCACGGTGGACCTGACGGTAGCGACCACCCTCCTGGACACGCTGGTCCGCGGCGCGCTGGAGCCCGGCGCCACCCGCTGACTGATGTAGTACGGGACCGGGGCCGGCTTTGTCACGCGCGTGAGTGCCGGGGCCGCCAACTCACTGAGCGACCGCACAGTCTGTTGACCACTCACCCATTCGGCCGTTGTGGAACATTTCGGCGAAGTGTTTCATAAGGCGACCGGAAAGCGGTTACCCCGCGCCCGGCCAGCGGCACGCCTTCGTTGCCGTGCAACGGTTCCATCGGTCCGCCCGTCCGTGTCCGGGCCCGCTTTCGCCTGCCCGGGGAAAGAGAGCGATCCATGTCCGCACTCACCAGCCCGCCGACGTCGTCTGGCCCGGGTGAGAAAATTTCCCGCCGCCGCCCGTGGCGCGCCAAGGCCGCGGGGGTGCTCGCCGCCGCGCTGGCGGTGACCACCGCGGTCGCCACGCCGGCACCCGCCGCCGACAACCCCTACGAACGCGGGCCCGCCCCGACCACGGCCAGCATCGAGGCCAGCCGGGGCAGCTTCGCGACCAGCACCACCACCGTGTCGAGACTGGCCGTCTCGGGCTTCGGCGGGGGCACCATCTACTACCCGACGAGCACGGCCGCCGGCACGTTCGGCGCGATCTCGATCGCCCCCGGCTTCACCGCCACGCAGTCGAGCATGGCCTGGCTGGGCCCGCGCCTGGCGTCCCAGGGCTTCGTGGTGTTCACCATCGACACCCTGACCACCAGCGACCAGCCCGACAGCCGGGGCCGCCAGCTGCTGGCCTCACTCGACTACCTCACCCAGCAGAGCTCGGTCCGGTCCCGCATCGACAGCAGCAGGCTCGGCGTCGTCGGGCACTCGATGGGCGGCGGCGGCACGCTCGAAGCGGCGCGCTCACGGCCGTCGCTGCAGGCCGCCGTGCCGCTGACCGGCTGGAACCTGACGAAGAGCTGGTCGACGGTGCAGGTGCCGACCCTGGTCGTCGGGGCGGAGGCGGACACCGTCGCGCCGGTGGCGACGCACTCGATCCCGTTCTACACCAGCCTGCCGTCCTCTTTGGACAAAGCGTACCTCGAACTGCGCGGGGCCAGCCACTTCGCGCCGAACTCGTCGAACACGACGATCGCGAAGTACACGCTGTCCTGGCTCAAGCGGTTCGTCGACAACGACACCCGCTACGAGCAGTTCCTCTGCCCGATCCCCGGCACCAGTCTGTCCATTTCGGACTACCGGGGCACCTGCCCGCACAACGGCTGACGCCCGGCCGCCGGGCCCGCGGTCAGCGTTCCGCGGGCTCGGCGGCCCACTGCAGCAGGAACCGCAGCGCCTCTTCCGACGGTGAGCCGGGCTCGGCGGTGTAGGCCACCAGCCGCTGTCCGGGGTGCGTCTCGACGGCGAACTGCTGGACGTCCAGGGTGACCGGCCCCGCCACCGGGTGCCGGTAGGTCTTGGTCAGCTCCCGGGCCCCGCGCACCTGGTGGGTGTCCCACCACAGCCGGAAGTCCGCGTCCTTCTCCAGCAGCTCGCGCACGAGCGCGGCGAGCACCGGGTCGGCCGGGTCGCGGCCGGACTCCATCCGCAGCACCTCGACGCACGCGCCCGCCGCCCGCGGCCAGTCCGCGTAGCGGGCGCGGTAGTCCTCGTCGAGGAACGTCAACCGGATCAGGTTCCGCTCGGCGGGCGGGCGCGCGCCGAAGTCGCCCAGCAGCGCGACCGCCGCGCGGTTCCAGGCCAGCACGTCCTGACGGCGGTTCAGCACCATCGCCGGGACGTCCGGCATGCCGTCGAGCAGCTGCCGCAGCGGGCCCGCGACGTGGTCCTCGGCCGGCGCCCGGGTCTCCGGGGCGACGTCGGCGAGGGTGAACAGGTACGCGCGCTCGTCCGGGGCCAGCCGCAGCGCGTCGGCGAGGGCGTCGAGGACCGCGCGGGACACGCGCCGCGTGCGGCCCTGCTCCAGCCGGACCACGTAGTCGATGCTGATGTGCGCGAGCTGGGCCAGCTCTTCCCGGCGCAGGCCGGGGACCCGCCGGAGCCGCCCGTCGTCGGGCAGCCCGGCCCGTCGCGGGTCGAGCGCGGCGCGGCGGGCCCGGAGGAACTCGCCCAGTTCGGTGGCTGCCATGCCCCCAGTGTCGCAAGACCGGCCGCCGCGTGCCTGGTACCAGGCTCCATAGGCAGAACCCTCCCTGGCCGGCCACCCCGGACCGGCCGACGGTGGAGTCATGACCGAACGAACCACCCTCCAGCTCGGCGACCTGACGACCGGCCGGATCGGCTACGGCGCGATGCGGCTCACCGGCCCCGGCCACTGGGGCGACTACCCCGACCGGGCCGCGGGCCTCGAGCTGCTGCGCCGGGTCGTCGACGCCGGCGTCACGCTGATCGACACCGCCGACGTCTACGGCCCGCACACCAACGAGCAGCTGATCCGCGAAGCCCTCCACCCGTACCCGGAGCACCTGGTGCTCGCGACCAAGGGCGGCTTCGTTCGCAGCGGCCCGGAGATCTCCACGATCGCCGCGATCGGGCACCGCCAGTACCTGCGCCAGTCCGCGATGCTGTCCGCGCGCCGCCTCGGCGTCGAGCGGATCGACCTCTACTACCTGCACAGCGGCTACGCGCAGGACGCGTCCTTCGAAGACCAGGTCGGCACGCTCGCCGAGCTGCGGCAGGAGGGGGTGATCCGGCACATCGGCCTGTCCAACGTGACGCTGGAGCAGCTGAAGGCCGCCCGCGAGATCGTCGACATCGCCGCCGTCACCGCGCACTACAACGTCGTGGACCGGCACGAACAGCCGTTGCTGGACGCCGCCACCGAGGCCGGCGCGGTCTTCGTCCCGTGGCAGCCGGTGTCGCTCAGCACGCCGGGCGCGCCGACCGACACCGCCGGGCCGGCCGCCGTCCGCCGCGTCCTCGAACCGATCGCGGCCCGCCACGGCGCCACCGTCTCCCAGGTCGCGCTCGCCTGGCTGCTCGGCCGCTCGCCCGCCGTCATGCCGATCCCCGGGACGACGTCGCTCGCGCACGTGCGCGAAAACCTCGCCGCGCAGGACCTCGTCCTGAGCCCCGAAGAGGTCGCCGAGATCACCGCGCTGCGACGGTGACGGCAAGCTTTCCCCGGGTGTGCCCGGCTTCCTGGTAGGCGAACGCGGCACGCAGGTCGTCGAACGGGTAGGTCCGGTCGATGACCGGTGTGAGCGCGCCGCGCTCGGCGAACGCGGCCAGCTCGCCCAGCACCGCCTTCTTGTCCGGGCAGCCCACCGCGTCGGCGAGCACGACCCGCCGTCGCGCGAACGGGCCGGCCGCCAACGCGGCGAAGACGTGCCCGGCGGGCTGCAGCCAGCGCCCGGCCGGGCCGCCGACGGCGACGAAGGTGCCGTCCCGCTCGAGGATCCGGCGGCAGGCGAACAGCGTCCGGCCGCCCGCGACGTCCAGCACGAAGGCGTAGCGGCGGCCGCCGCGCGTGAAGTCTTGGGTCCGGTAGTCGAAGACGTGCGTGGCGCCGAGGGACCGGACCAGCTCGGCGTTGGCCGCGCCGCACACGGCGTCGACGTCGGCCCCGAGTGCCTTGGCCAGCTGGACGGCGAAGGTGCCGACGCCGCCGGAAGCGCCGTTGACGAGGACCCGCTGCCCCGGCGCCACGCCCCGCAGGGCGACCAGCGCGGTGACGGCGGCCATCGGCATCGTCGCGGCTTGCTCGTGGGACAGGTTCGCCGGCATCGGTGCCAGCAGGCTTTCGGGCACGCACACGTACTCGGCGTGGGCACCCCGCGGCAGCAGGGCGTAGACGTCGTCGCCGGGTGAGAACTCGGTCCCGGCCGTCTCCACCCGGCCGGCGAGGTCGCAGCCGAGGACGCCCACCGGCGGGCGGCGGAGCCCGAAGCCGCCGGTCATCACGCGCGCCACGCGGGGCTCGCCTCTGAGGAAGTGCCAGTCGTACGGGTTGACCGAGGTGGCGTGCACCCGGACCAGCACCTCGCCTTCGCCGGGGACGGGATCGGGCAGGTCTTCCCAGGTCAGAGCTTCGGGCGAACCGTACATACGCTGTACGAGAGCCTTCATGACATCTCCCTTACGTTGTAAGTCTTACGTCGTAAGGTAGCTCCGGGCGCGCCATCGGGTCAAGACGGACTTACGTTGTACGATCTTCGGCGTGACCACTGACGCCCGGACCCCGCTGAGCCGGGAGCGCGTCCTGCGCGCGGCCGTCGCGCTCGCCGACGAGCACGGCCTGCCCGCGGTGACGATGCGCCGGCTCGCGGACGAACTCGGCGCCGAGGCGATGTCGCTCTACTACCACGTGGCCAAGAAGGAAGACGTGCTCGACGGGATCGTCGACGTCGTGGCCCAGGAGATCAACGAGGCGGTCGCCGCACTCGAGCCCGGCCCGGACTGGAAGCGGACGGCCCGGCGGCGCATCCTCGCCGCCCGCGAGGTGTTCCTCCGCCACCGCTGGGCCCCGGCGCTGTTCGGGACGCGGTCGTCGACGAGCGTGGCGGTGCTGAAGTACTACGACAACCTGGTCGGCTTGATGCGCGAAGGCGGCTTCTCGCACGACCGGATCCACCACGCGCTGCACGCGCTCGGCAGCCGGGCGCTGGGGTTCAGCCAGGAGCCGTTCGACCCCGGCCCGGGCTCGTCGGCCGAAGTCCCGCCGGAGGTGGTCGCGCAGCTGCCCAACCTGGTGGCCATGCTGAGCGAGATCGCCCACGACGACCCGGATTCGACGCTGGGCTGGTGCGACGACCAGGCGGAGTTCGAGTTCGGCCTGGACCTCGTCCTCGACGGCCTGGACCGGCTGCGGTAGTCCACCAGGTGGGACACCCCCGAGCACCGGAGCAGAATCGGCGGGGTGTCACGACCACTGCGGAAGCTCGGCTTCCTGACCATCGGCCTCTTCGACGCCGCCGACCCGCGGCGGGGGCACGAGTCGACCCTCGAGATCATCGAACTGGGTGAGCGGCTCGGGTTCGACAGCGCCTGGGTGCGCCACCGGCACCTGCAGTACGGCATCTCGTCGCCGGTCGCCGTGCTCGCCGCCGCGTCGCAGCGGACGAGCCGGATCCACCTCGGCACCGCCGTCATCCCGCTCGGCTGGGAGAACCCGCTGCGGCTCGCCGAGGACCTCGCCACCGTCGACCTGCTCTCCGGCGGGCGGCTCAACCCGGGGATCAGTGTCGGGCCGCCGATGCGCTGGGACGACGTCAAGGAAGCCCTCTACCCGGACACCGCCGACGCCGAGGACTTCTCCTACGACCGCGTGGAACGGCTGCTCGGGTTCGTGCGCGGCAAGCCGGCCACCGGGTTCAGCGGGACGCAGGGCTTCGAGGTGTTCTCCGACCGCGTCCAGCCGCAGGCGCCCGGGCTCGGCGAGCGCCTCTGGTACGGCGGGGCGAGCCTGCGCTCGGCCGAGTGGGCGGGCAAGCACGCGATGAACTTCCTGACCAGCAGCGTGGTCAAGGCCGAAGGCGAGAGCACGGACTTCGCGGACATCCAGCTGTCGCACATCCAGGCGTTCCGGGCCCACCACCCTGACGGCGAGGCCGCCCGCGTCTCGCAGGGCCTGGTCGTGATCCCGACCGACCGCGCGACGCCGGAGCAGCGCGCCAAGTACGAGGCCTACGCCCGGAAACGGCTGCCGCGCACGGCCGAACCGCAGGGCCCGGCCCGGATGCTCTTCTCCCCCGATTTCGTGGGCACGTCGGCGGAAATCGCCGACCGGCTGAACGCGCACAAGGCGTTCCGCGAAATCGACGAGGTGGCTTTCGCCCTGCCGTTCACCTTCGACCACGAAGATTATGTGCAGATCCTCACCGATATCGCGGAACGCCTCGGCCCGGCACTGGGCCGGAATTCCTGACTTACTTGTTGGTGCCCGGCGTGAGGACCTTGTCGATCACGAAGACCGTGGCGTTCTTCGTCGGGATGTTCCCGCACAGGATCTTCGCGCCGTTGACCGTCATGTTCTCACCGGAACCCTCGATCTTCAGCTGCCCACCGGCCGCGTTGAGGGTGTCGAGCGAGCCCGCGGCCGCGAGGCCCTTGGCGTCGTAGCGCTTGCCGACGACGTGGTACTGCAGGATCGGCGACAGCTCGGCCGGCTTGCCCGCCAGCTCGTTGAACTTCGCGTCACCGAGGGCGGCGAAGGCCGGGTCGGCCGGGGCGAACACCGTGATCGAGGGCGCGCTGTTGAGCGTGTCCACCAGGTTGGTGGCCTTGACCGCCGCCACCAGCTTGGTCAGCAGCGGGTTCGTCGACGCGGCCGAGGCGACCGGCTGCGGGCCCATCGAGTCCAGCGAACCGGGCGCGGACCCCTGCGGCAGCTGGGAACAGGCCGGGCCGAAGACGTCGGCGTTGGTGGTCATGCCGTCGCCGGCCGCGGCGGCGCTGGAGGACGGGGCGGCCATCGACGACGACGGGGCGGGGGCGCTGGAGCTGCCCGACGAAGCGGTGTCGCTGCTGCTGCACGCGGCCAGCGAAAGAGCGGCGACAGCGGCGACGCCGATTCCGGCGACACGAAGCTTGGTCACGAAAATCACTCCCATAAGCGGCTGAGAACTTCTTCTTGACGGGTATTCGGAACTGCTCGTGAATCGGTTTGCCACCCGATCGGGTGATCCGGGTCACTGACGGTGGGAAAGCGCTATCTGCCGAAGAGGGAAACGTTTGCTCAGGTCAGGTCGATCCGGGTGACCGACGGCGTCGTCGGGCCGGGTGAACCGCCCGCGGGCTCGACGGTGATCCCGATCCGGTCGACCCCCGCCGGCAGGGTGGTCTCCATGGGCCGCATGCGGTCCGGCGACTCCGGCTGCATCAGCCCGGCCGAATGCGCGCCGCCCTTGCCGATCAGCCACACCTGGTAGACGTGCGCCGCGTCGAGGGCGGGCAGCCCGGACGCGAGCAGGACGGCCTGGTTGCGGCTGCGGGAAACCACGAGCGTCGCACTGCCTTGTCCGGTCCCCTGGATCGCCGTGGCGTCCGGGGCGGCGAGCACCGGATCGGCCTTCTGCTGCGGGACGGTCGTGGTCTGCACGCCGGCCAGCACCACCGCCGCCACGGCCGCCGCGGCGGCCCCGAACAGCGCGACGCGCACCTGCCACGTCTTAGCGCGGCTGAGCTTGCGCACCACGGGCACCCGCGGCGGCACCTGCCGGGTGCGGGCCACGTCGGCGAGCACGACCAGCTTCAGCTCCGGCGGCGGCGTCACTTCGGCGGCCACGCCGAGCCGGGCGCCGGTCGCGCGCAGTTCCGCGACCTCCTGACGGCAGGCAGGGCACTCCCCGAGGTGCCGTTCGAACTCGGCCCGCTCCACATCGGACACGGCGTCGAGCGCGTAGGCCCCGGTCAGCGTGTGCAGCTCGGCGGTCATCGGTCCACCCCCAAGCAGTCACGCAGCCGAATCAGGCCATCGCGGATCCGGGTCTTCACGGTTCCCGGCGCCACCTTCAGCACCTCGGCGACCTCGGGGTAGGTGTAGCCGTTGTAGTAGGCCAGCACGATCGACTCGCGCTGCAGGTCGGTGAGCGCGGACAGGCACTGCCGCACCCGCTGCTGGTCCAGACCGGCCAAAGTGGACTCGGTGACCTCGTCGAACGGCCGCCGCACGTCCATCCGCCCGGCCCGGTCCTCCCGGTCGAGCACGGCCTGGTGCGAGCGCACGCGGTCGACGGCCCGGCGGTGCGCGATCGTCAGCACCCACGAAAGCGCGCTCCCGCGCTCCGGGACGTACCTCGTGGCCTTGCGCCACACCTCCACCAACACCTCCTGAGCCACTTCCTCGGCTTGCGCGTGGTTGCGCAGCACGCGCGTCACCAGCCCGAGCACCGGGCCGGCGACGAGGTCGTAGAGCGACGAGAACGCGGTCTCGTCACCCGCCGCCACCCGCCGCAGCAGTTCCTCGGCGCTCGGCGGAGGCACCGGCGTCTCGTCCGGATGCAGCCGTAGCCGTCCACGCTCACCCATGCCCGGCACCCTCCACGTCACCCACCACGCCCTCCGGCCTCGAGGGGGATTCGCGGCCGGACGCCGGGGCGGACTGGTGCGCAGTGGCCCTTCCCACCCGGAAGGCCCAACTCCGGCCCGCCGACCCATCCGGCGACGCCGCGGCTTCGAAAGCCAGGGATACGGGTGCCCGTTTCGTGGGCTGGGGGGCGTTCCCGGCCCGGGGTAGCGGCTGTGATGCGGGGTCGCGAATAACTCATTCGCGACCCCGGCGCCCCATCCGGCGCCCCGGGTGGCTCCGAAAAGCTCGGGACTCAGAGCCCGCTCAAGCTCCAGCACGCGGGTCGCGAATGACTCATTCGCGACCTCCGAGGTCCCCAATGACTCATTCGCGACACCCGGCGGCCACCGGCAGACCACGCCGCAAGCTCGCCTGGCCTCTTACCGTGTGTGAGGACTTGCCCGTTCGGCCATGCCCACGGTGACCTCCGACACTTCTTGATCACCCCGAAGTGTGAAAGATTTTCGGAACGCTGGGCGTTGAACTCACTATGCGTTATCTCTGGAACAAGACGAAGTTAACCGACGAGTAGCAAAGGGGGCCACCATGGCCGACCCGCACAGCGTGACCAGCGCCGGCGTGGACTTCGCCCTGCGCACCTTCGGCGCCGGGCCGCGGCCCGTGCCCGCCGAGCTCGAGTACGACACCCGGGATCCCTACGCGGTCGCCGTGGTGCTGCACGCCGGCCCGAGCGCGGTCCGGTGGCTCTTCGGGCGGGACCTGCTGGCCGACGGCCTGCTCGCCCGCTGCGGTGACGGTGACGTCCGGATCGGGCCCGCCGGAGATCCCGCGCTCGTCGTCGTGGAGCTGAACTCCCCCGACGGCGCCGCCGTGCTCGAAGCGCCCGCGAAGGAGCTCGCCGCCTTCCTCGACCGGACCTACGACGTCGTGCCGGCCGGCAGCGAGAGCGACTGGTTCGACTTCGACACCGAACTCGAGAAGCTGTCCTACCAGGACTGAGTACCGTCGCCCGGTGAGCTTCTTCCTGACGAAGGTCCTCGCCGCGCTCGACGACGGTGGCGACCGTCCGCTGTTCATCCAGAACAGCGTCACGACCTACCACCAGGCCCGCGACCGGCTCCACCGGCTGCACGCGGGCCTCGGCGGGGGCGGGGTCGTCGCGATCGACCTCCGCAACCGCCCCGAGACGCTCCTCGTCCAGCTCGCCGCCCTGCTGCGCGGGGCGACCGTCCTGCTGGTCCCGGCGTCCGCGCCGGACGGGCCGCGGTACCCGGGCGTGAGCACCGTCGTCACCGACCGCCCGCGGCGCTGGCCCGGCGAAGACGTCCGGACCGTCGAAGACCTCGACGGCGAACCGGTGCCCCTCGAGCCGCCGGGCACCGTCCACCTCCTCTTTCCCACCGGGGGCACCACCGGCACCCCCAAGCTCATCCGCCACAGCGGCATCTACGACGGCATGGCGCACATCTTCGCGCCGTCGCCGGACGGCCCGGGCCGGACGCTGCTCGTCGCCCCGATGACGCACATGACCGGCAACGCCACCGTGCTCGGCGTGCTGCTGCGGGGCGACACCGTCGTGGTGCACGACGGCTTCGACGCCGGCGCGGTCCTCGCCGCGATCCAGGAGCACCGGATCGACACGCTCTCGCTGACCCCGCCCCGGCTGGCCGCGCTCCTCGACCACCCGGCGCGGCCGGACACCGACCTGAGCAGCGTCCGGTCACTCTCGCTCGGCGCCGCGCCGCTGCCACCGCACCGGCTCGCGCAGGCGCTCGACGTGTTCGGGCCGGTCGTCGGCCAGGGGTACGGCCTCACCGAGGCCCCGATGATCGCGAGCATCTCCGCCGCGGAGCTGGCCGGCCGCCCGGACCGGCTGGGCTCGGTCGGCCGGATCGTCCCCGGCATGGAGGCCCGGCTCACCGGCGACGGCGAGGTCGAAGTGCGCGGGCTGGCCATGATGGACGGCTACCTCGGCGGGCCGAAGGTCGGCGCCGGCTGGCTCCGCACCGGCGACCTCGGCCGCTTCGACGACGAGGGCTACCTGTACCTGCTCGACCGCGCGGACGACGTCGTCGTGACCGGCGAGCACGGCACGAAGGTCCCCACGACCGTCGTCGAGCACGCCATCGCGACGCACCCGGCGGTCGCCGGCGCGGCCGTCTTCGGCGTCCCCGGCCCGGACGGGCAGCTGCTGCACGCCGTCGTCGTGGCCACCGGGCCGATCAGCGCCGACGAGGTCCGCGCCCACGCGAGGGCGGCCTTCGGCCGAGAGCACTACGTCCCGGCCGGTGTGGACTTCGTCGCCGCGCTGCCGCTCACCGAGGTCGGCAAGGTGGACAAGCGCGCTCTCGCTCAGCTCGTGACGGCGCCGTCCGACGACGACTTGACCAGCTTGACGTACTTGCCGAGCACGCCTTCCGGGAACTTGTTCGGCAGCGGCTCCCAGCCCTGACGGCGAGCGGCCAGCTCGGCCGCGTCGACCAGCAGGTCGATGCTGCGCGCCTTGATGTCGACGGCGATGCGGTCGCCGGTGCGGACGAACGCGATCGGGCCGCCGTCGACCGCCTCCGGCGCGACGTGGCCGATGCACAGCCCGGTGGTGCCGCCGGAGAACCGGCCGTCGGTCAGCAGCAGGACGTCCCGGCCCAGGCCGGCGCCCTTGATCGCCGCGGTGATCGCCAGCATCTCCCGCATGCCCGGGCCGCCCTTGGGGCCTTCGTAGCGGATCACCACGACGTCGCCGGCCTCGATGCGGCCCTCGTTCAACGCCGCCATCGCCTCCTGCTCGCGTTCGAACACGCGTGCCGGGCCCTCGAAGTTGGCGGTGTCGAAGCCCGCGGACTTCACGACCGCGCCCTCGGGGGCGAGCGAGCCGCGCAGGATGGTGATGCCGCCGGTCGGGTGCAGCGGGTTGTCGAGCCGGCGCAGGACCTCGCCGTCGATCGGGTCGGGGTCCAGCTCGGCGAGGTTCTCCGCGACCGTGCGGCCGGTGACCGTGAGCGCGCCGCCGTGGATCAGGCCCTCGTCCAGCAGCGCCTTCATCAGCACCGGGATACCGCCGTGGCGGTCGATGTCGTTCATGACGTACTTGCCGAACGGCTTCAGGTCGCCCAGGTGCGGGACGCGGTCGCCGACGCGGTTGAAGTCGTCGAGGGTCAGCTCGACCTTCGCCTCGTGCGCGATGGCCAGCAGGTGCAGCACGGCGTTGGTCGAGCCGCCGAGCGCCATGATGACGGTGATCGCGTTTTCGAACGCCTCGCGCGTGAGGATGTCCCGCGCGGTGATGCCCTTTTCGAGCAGCCCGACCACGGCTTCACCCGAAAGGTGCGCGTAGTGGTCGCGGCGGCGGTCCGCGGACGGCGGCGCGGCCGAGCCCGGCATGCTCATCCCCATCGCTTCGGCCGCCGACGCCATCGTGTTCGCCGTGTACATGCCGCCGCAGGCGCCTTCGCCGGGGCAGATCGCGCGCTCGATGCGGTCCAGGTCGTCGGTCTTGAGCCGGCCCGCGCGGCAGGCGCCGACCGCCTCGAAGGCGTCGATGAGCGTGACGTCCTTCTCGGTGCCGTCGGTCAGCTTCACCCAGCCGGGGGCGATCGAGCCCGCGTAGAGGAACACCGACGCGAGGTCGAGGCGGGCCGCGGCCATCAGCATGCCCGGCAGCGACTTGTCGCAGCCGGCCAGCAGGATCGAGCCGTCGAGCCGCTCGGCCTGCATGACCGTCTCGACCGAGTCGGCGATGACCTCGCGCGAGACCAGCGAGAAGTGCATGCCGTCGTGGCCCATCGAGATGCCGTCGGACACCGAGATCGTGCCGAACTGCAGCGGGTAGCCGCCGGCCGCGTGCACGCCTTCCTTCGACGCCTGCGCGAGCCGGTCCAGCGACAGGTTGCACGGCGTGATCTCGTTCCACGAACTGGCGACGCCGATGATCGGCTTGCGCCAGTCGCCGTCCCCCATCCCGACGGCGCGGAGCATGCCGCGGGCGGGCGCGGCCTCGATCCCGTCGGTCACCGTGCGGCTGCGGGGCTTCGGGTCGATCGTCATCGTGGGCCTCCGATACGACGTCCGGACGAACTGCATGCTACCAACGTCCCGGCGGTCCGCTGGCCGGAACGATTCCCTTTCGGGGCGGGCGCGGGACGGCGAAAACTCAGGCCATGATCGCCACAGTGGTGTGGGGCACCGGCAACGTCGGCCGGGCAGCCATCCGGGCCGTCGACGCGCACCCGGCGCTGGAACTGACCGCGGTGCTCGTCCACGACCCGGCGAAGGTCGGCAAGGACGCGGGCGCGCTGGCCGGCGTCGGGGATCTCGGCGTCGCCGCGACCGATGACATCGAAGCCGTGCTGGGCGCGAGTCCGCGGGCGGTCGTCTACGCAGCGTCGGGGGACGTCCGGTTCGACGACGCGCTCGCCGACATCGTCCGCGCCGTCGGGTCGGGCGCGGTCGTCGTGACGCCGGCCCTCTACCCGCTCTACGACCAGCGCAACGCGCCGCCCGAACTGCGCGACCCGGTCCTCGCCGCGATCAAGGAGGGCGGCGGTTCGCTGTTCGTTTCCGGCGTCGATCCCGGCTGGGGCAACGACGTGCTGCCGCTGCTGATCAGCGGGCTGGGTACCGATGTCGACGTCATCCGCTGCCAGGAGATCTTCGACTACTCGACCTACGAACAGCCCGACTCCGTCCGGTACCTGGTCGGCATGGGCCAGCCGATGGACTACGACCCGCCGATGCTGATGACCGGCGTGCCGTCGATGGTGTGGGGCGGGCAGGTCCGGCTGATCGCGCGCGGCCTCGGCGTCGAGGTGGCCGAGCTGCGCGAGACGCTGCAGCGGCGTCCGCTCGAGGAGACGATCTCCACGCGGACGATGGGCGAGTTCGAAAAGGGCACGCAGGGCGCGGTGCGGTTCGAAGTCCAGGGCATTGTGGACGGTGAGCCGCGGATCGTCATCGAGCACGTCACGCGCATCCACCCGGCGTGCGCGCCGGACTGGCCGACGCCGCCCAGCGGCGACGGTGCCCACCGCGTGATCATCGAAGGCCGGCCGCGCATCGAGGTCAGCGTCGAAGCCTCCGACGAGGGCGAAAACCGGTCCGCGGGCGGCAATGCCACCGCCGTCGGACGGCTCGTCGGCGCGATCGACTGGCTGGCCGAAGCGGAACCCGGTCTCTACGACGCACTCGACGTCCCGCTGCGCCCGGCAGCCGGCAAGCTCGGAAGGAGGCGCTCGTGAACATCGACATCCCCGAAGGCAAGGACCCGATCGGGTACGTGTGGGGCGAAATGGTGCCCGGCATCGGGATCGCCGCGTCGAAGTTCTCGCTGGCGGTGTACGAGCACACCACGCTGGGGCTGCGGGAGTTCGAGGCCGCACGGCTGCGGATCGCCCAGCTCAACGGGTGCGTCTTCTGCCTCGACTGGCGGACCGAGCGCGACGGCGTGAAGGTCGAGGAGGAGTTCGCGGACGCCGTCCTCGAGTGGCGTACGACCGACCGCTTCGACGAGCGCACGCGGCTCGCGGCGGAATACGCCGAGCGGTACACAGTGGACCACCACAACCTGGACGACGAGTTCTGGAAGCGGATGTCCGCGTGCTACAGCCAGCAGGAGATCGTCGAGCTGAGCATGAGCCTCGGCGCGTGGCTGGCATTCGGGCGCCTGAACCACGTCCTGGGTCTCGACGTCGCCTGCGTCCTGCCGTCCCACCGGTCGTGAGTGATAAGTCGGGTTCTAACCCGACTTATCACTCACGACGACTTGCGCCGGGTCAGAAGTCCGTGGCGATGATCTTTTCGATGTTGCGTTCCGCCAGCGCGGTGATGGTGACGAACGGGTTGACGCTGGTGTTGCCCGGGATCAGGGAACCGTCGATCGCGTACAAGCCCGGGTAGCCGGCGAGCCTGCCGTAGTTGTCGGTCGCCTTGCCGAGCACCGCGCCGCCGAGCGGGTGGTAGGTCAAGTGGTCGCCCCAGATCTTGTACACGCCGAAGAGGTCGGTCCGGTAGATCGTCCCCTCGGTCGCGTTGATCTTGTCGAAGATGGTCTTCGCCATGTCGATCGACGGCTGCTTCCACGCCGTCTGCCAGTTCAGCTCGACCGCGCGCGTGGTGGGGTTCCACGTGAACTGCGCGCGGTTCGGGTTCTTCGTGATCGACAGGTAGAACGACGCCCACGTCTCGATCCCGGTCGGCAGCGGCGCGACCTCCGCGAAGGCACCGCCCGCGTTCCAGTTGTCGATGCCGCCGCACGGGATGGACGACTGGAGGCTCCCGGTCGGGTCCCAGATGTGGTTGGCGCGCCCGCACATCACGTTCCCGTTGTCGCCCCAGCCCTTGCCGACCTCGCCGTTCAGGTTGGGCAGCGCGCCGGTCGCCTTCAGCTTCACCAGCAGCTTGCTCGTCCCGACGCTGCCCGCGGCGAAGAACACCTTGGCCGCCGTGACGGTCTTGGTGGTGGCCACCGCGCCCGCGGTGGTCAGCTGCTCGATCGTCACCGTGTAGCCGCCGCCGGACGCGGGCACCACCTGTGTGACGCGGTGCAGCGGGGAGATGGTGACGCGGCCGGTCGCCGCGATCCGCGGGAGGTAGGTCTTCTGCAGGGACTTCTTGCCGTAGTTGTTGCCGTACAGGATTTCCCCGGCCAGCGCCGACTTCGGCACGGTGCCGGCGGCTTCCTGCTCCATGTAGTTCCAGTCGTACACGTCGGGCACGAACACGAACGGGAACCCGGACCGCTGCGCCTGTTTCCGGCCCACGCGGGCGTACTGGTAGGCGTCGGTGGTGTCGAACCAGGCCGGGCGGACGGTGGCGACGCCGAGGCCGGCGTTCGCACGCGGGTAGTAGGTGTTGTACATCTCGTCCGCGTTCACCGTCGGGAGGATCGAGCCGAAGTTCTCCCGCTTGGGCGTGACGGCCATGCCGCCGTTGACGAGCGAGCCGCCGCCGACCCCGCGGCCCTGGTAGACGGTGATGCCGCTGAACTCTTCGGCGTCGAGGATCCCGGTGTAGCGCGGGATGTCCTTGTCGATGGGGAACCCGAGGAAGTTGGACAGCGGCTGCTTCGTCTTGGTGCGCAACCAGAACGAGCGCTGGTCGGGGCTGGTCGTGTTGGCGAAGATCTTGCCGTCCGAGCCGGGCGTGTCCCAGGCCATGCCCAGCTCGACCATGTGCACGTCGACCCCGGCCTCCGCGAGCCGGAGCGCGGCGACCGAGCCGCCGTAGCCGGTGCCGATCACCAGCGCGGAGACGTTCGCGCCGTCGGGGATGGCGGCCTTGGCCTGGGTCGCGGCACCGGCTCGACCGGCCAGCGCGGCACCCGCCAAGATAGAACCGGTTCCTGCAATGAATAGACGGCGGGAAACTGCCCCAGAAGCTGTACGCCACATGGATTCGTCACGCATGTGATAGTCCTCACCGTTGAGGTATATTAGAACAGGTTATAACTCAGTGGTGCAGACAAGTCGACATATACCCGCGAGTAACATCCCCGGGTTGTGCGGGGGTTCCGCTGAATGGGCCATGATGGACGACTGTGGAGTCCACCCGTGTGGACCGCTGGCTTTGGGCGGTCCGGCTGACGAAGACCCGACCGGACGCCGCGGCGGCGTGCCGCGGCGGGCACGTGCGCGTCAACGACAAGCCCGCCAAACCCGCGACGACCGTCGTCCCCGGCGACGAAGTGCGCCTGCGCATCGCCGGCACGACGAAGGTCCTCGACGTGGTCCGCGTGATCCAGAAGCGCGTCGGCGCCCCGGACGCGGCGACGTGCTACGTCGACCGCACCCCGAAACCACCCCCGGAGACGGCGATCCCGGTGGCCCGCCGCGACCGCGGCGCGGGCCGGCCGACCAAGAGGGAGCGCCGGGTGCTGGACGCGTTCCGGCACCAGGAGTGACCTGAAGGGGACGTTCAGGTCATGTGATGCGCTGAAGGGGACGTTGCTGTCGTCACATGCCGGCAACGTCCCCTTCAGGTCGGCGGGCCGGGCCGCGCAAGGTCATCCGGTGACTTGATCGAGAGATCGCCGTTCCCGGCCCGGTTTTTCCGGACAGAGCGGGGAATTCGCCGTGCCCGGGTCCGCCCGCGGGGAAAACGGGTAGTTCCCCGCGGGCGGTGCGCGTGCCGCCGGGACGGGCGACGGGGAGAGGGAGTCATGGCGATCAGCGCGGCCCGCGCGACGGGAGCCCCGGATCGGTTGCTGGCCGCGGCGAGGCCGCTCGTGGTGCGCTACTGCCGGGCCCGGCTCGGCGCCGGGCAGGACTCCGACGACGTCGTGCAGGACGTCTGCCTCGCGGTGCTGAAGGCGCTGCCCGCGCGGCCGCCGGAGCGGCCCTTCCCGATCTTCGTCTCCGGCATCGCCCGCCACCACGTCGAAGCCGCCCGCAAGGCCGCCGCCCGCCGCCGGGCCGAGCCGGTCGCCGAACTGCCGGACGAGGTCGACGAGACCCTGGATCCCGAGCACCGGGCGCTCCAGCGCGAACTCGGCGATCGGATGGCGAAGCTGCTCCGGATCCTGCCGGCGAAGCAGCGCGAAATCCTGGTGCTGCGCGTGGCCGTCGGCCTGTCCGCGGAGGAGACGGCGGCGGTGGTCGGGTCGACGCCCGGCGCGGTGCGCGTCGCCCAGCACCGGGCGCTGAGCCAGCTGCGAAAAGCCGTGGCGGGCTGAGCGGCCGGGGCTACCCTGGGCCGGTGAGCGACAGCGAGAACTTCGAGGGACGCGACGTCGGGTCCGGGATCTCGGTGATCCGCGAAAGCACGGACGTCGTCGGCTCCGGGCCGCGCCTGCACCGGCACCCGTACGCCGAAACGTTCGTGATCATCCGCGGCCGCGCCCGGTTCACCATCGGCGACGAGCAGCGCGACGGCGGCGCCGGGGACGTGCTCGTCGTCCCCGCCGGCACCGCGCACAAGTTCGCTGTACTCGGCCCCGGCGTGTACGAGGCCGTGCACATCCACGAAAGCGACCACTTCGTCACCGAATGGCTGGAGTGACCGTCAGAGCCCGCGCTCGCCGATCATCCCGCGCAGCTTGGTCAGCGCGCGGTACTGCGTGATCCGGACGTTGCCGGGCGAGATGCCCAGCGCGTCCGCGGTCTCGTTCGCCGACAGCCCCACGATGATCCGCATCGAGAGGATCTCCTGGTGCAGCGGCGGGAGCAGCGCGAGCAGCTTGCCCAGCCGCGCCCCGAGGTCGAGGTCGAGGACGTGGCTCTCGGGCTCGTTCCCGCCGAGCGGCCGGTCGGGCAGCTCCGGCACCGGCTTCGACCGGTCCCGCGCCACCGACCGGAAGGCGTCGGCGACCTTGTTCGCGGCGATGGCCCGCACGAGGTACAGGAACGAGCCCCCGCGGTCCTGGTAGCCGGGCAGCACCTTCAGCACGGCCAGGCACACCTCCTGCGCGACGTCGTCGGCGGAGAGGTAGGAGAGGTCCCGACCGCCGATCCGCGCGCGGCAGTAGCGCACGACCGTGGGCTTGACCAGCCGCAGCAGCGCCTGCACGGCCTCGGGGTCGCCGGCCCGCGCGGCCGCCACGACCGGGTCGAGCTCCTCCTTCCCCAGCTTCCCCTCCGGCCGCGGCAAGTCCGCCGGCACCGAATAGCCGTCCAGTACCTCCGGCGCCGCCGGCGCCGAGATCATGGTTTCCACGGGTCCCTCCTCGCGTCCGCCACCAGGGGCGTCATCGATCGCCGCCGGACCCGGGGCCGTCGAAGACCCGCATCCGCACGTCACGTTCCAGTTGCCGCAGCGCGGCTTCGAGCCCGGGTGCCAGCGGCAACCGGCCGCGGCCGAGCAGCACGACACCGTCGTCCTCGGTGCGCCGGGCGACGGCGAACAGCCCCAGCCCGCGCTCCAGCGAGCCGGGCACCGGCATCGCGGACACCAGGACGGCGTCGTCGGCCCGTTCGAGCACCCGCACGCCGGGCACGGCACCGAGCGCCGCCGCGAAGTCGGCGTGCGCGCCCGGCCCCGCCACCTGGCTGACCACCGTGGCGCCCGCGGTGAAACCGGTCAGCGAACAGGTGGTCATCGCCGACCACAGGTAGACGCCCGCCACGGCGACGAGCAGGATGACCAGGAGGGTCACGGCTCGGCCCGCCGCACCGGCCACTGTGGATCAACCGCGCATTCCATGTCCGCTCCTACGATTCGCACTCCGAACAATCGGTTATCGAGGCGCTGAACAGGGGCGTTGCACGGCCGCACTTGTTGTCCACAAGTTGTCCGTTAACCAGAAACCGCCTCTTCGGCGGCCCCGGCGGACACCACCGGACTACCGGTCAAATTCTTGACAATTCCCGCCTGCGCGCGAAGAGCGGTAGCGAAAACACCTCGTTCGCCGATCCACCGCCCGTACCGCCGCCGACCACCAGGACCTCCTCATGATCACCCACTGAATGACGCACCCGACGCCACCGGAGAGTGTTCCCCCGATGACGGATCCCGATCCCGGTCTGTCCGGCACCCGCACGGCGGACCGATTCGACGTGTTCCTGTGTTTCACCCGGGCCGACGCCGAGGGCGCGAGCGCGGTCGACCGGATCGAAGAAGCGCTGCGCGCCGACGGGCTTCGCGTGTTCCGCGACGCCGGAATCGGCGCGTTCGAGCCGATCACCCGCGAACTCGCGGACGCGATCGCCGGTTCGCGCGTGCTGCTCGCCCACTATTCGCGCATTCTGCCGACCCGGTACGCGTGCCAGTGGGAATTGACGGCCGCGTTCGTCGCCGCGCGGCGCCACGGCGACCCGGCGGACCGCGTGCTGGTGATCAACCCGGAACCGGGGACCGAGCACCTCGCACCCGTCGAACTCGCGGACGCGAAGTTCTTCACCGGCCCGGTGACCGCCGAGGCGCTGCCGGAGCTGGTCGGCCGGGTGCGGCGGAAGGTCGAGCGCACCCGCGTCCCGCTCGGCGCGCCGTCCGGGCGGACGGCCCCGCCGGGGCGGCGGCCGCCACCGCGGCTCGTCGGCCGCTACCCGCAGCTGTGGGCTGTCCACAGTGCACTGAACGCGGCCGCTTTCCCCGGCGCGACAGCGTATTCGCGGCCGGTCGCCGTGCTGCGCGGCCTGCCGGGGGCCGGCAAGACGGCGCTGGCCGAGCAGTACGCCTACCTGTTCCACGACGCGTTCGGCGGCGGGGTCGTCCGGCTCGGCCCGTTCGGGCACCACGAGCCGGACGACTTCCTCGCCCAGTTCCCGCTCGCCCTCGCCCGCGCCGCGGGGGACCGCCTCGGCACCGACGTGTCCGGGCTGGACCTCGACCGCCTGCGCGAGCTGCTCGCCGACCGGATCGACGCGGCGGGCGAGCGGGTGCTGGTGCTCGTCGACGACGTCCCGGCGGGCCTGCCGCCCGCCGTCCTCGACCGGCTGCTGCTGCCGAGCGAGCGGGTGCACACGCTGATCACCAGCCGGTTCGCGCAAGCGCCGTGGGACGCGGTGACCGTGGACCTCGATGGGCTCGGCCCGGAGGAGAGCCTGCGGCTCTTCGCGGAGTTCCGGGCCCCGGACGGCGACGCCGAACGCGCGGCCGTGCTCCGCTTCGCCGAACGCTGCGGCGGGCACCCGGTCACCGTGCGGGCCGCCGCGTTCGCGGTCCGGCACCGCCCGGGGCCGCTGACCGGCGACGTCCTCGCGGCGCTCCCGGACACCGCGCCGCAGGCGGTCCACGACCTGCTCGCCGAGCTCGGCCCGCTGGCCCGCGACGTCGTCCGGCTGGGCACGGTGCTGGCCCCGGTGCCGTTCCCGGCGAACCTGGCGTGCGCGGTGCTCGGCCCGGTCGGCGCGCCGGAGCTGACCGCGGCCGTGGACGAACTCGTCACGTGCGGGTTCGCCGCGCAGTCCGACGGCGAACTGCGGCTGCAGGCACTGGTCGTCGAGGTGGCCCGCACGGAACCCGCCCCCGCCGGGCTGGCCGCGCGGGCGGCCGACGCGCTGCTCGACCGGCTCCCCGGCGACCGCGACTTCCTGCTCCAGCACGCCCGCGCGCTGGCCGAGCACGCGCCCGGCCACCGGGTCCGGCTGCTCCGCCCGGTGGCCGCGGCGTACGAGGCGCAGGGCGACCCGGCCACGGCGGGCGAGGTGCACGCGGTCATCCTCGCGACCGGCGAAGCCACCTCGGCCGACTTCACCGCGGGGGCCCGCGTCGAGCTCGCCTGCGGGTTGTACGCGGAAGCCCTCGACCACGCGCGGGCCGCGGGGGCGCTGGCCGGCGACGAGGCCGAGCGGTACGCCGCCGGGCTGACCGAAGCGCAGGCGCTCGACGGCCAGGGCGACTACGCCGAAGCCGACCGGACGTTCTGGGCGCACCACGGCGACGCCCTGCCGGCCGCGGGCGAGGAGCGCTACCGGGCCGCGCTCGCCGTGGCGCTCGCCCGGCGGCTGCGCGGGCGGCCACGCGAGGCCGTCGCCCTGCTCGAACCCCTGCTCGCGGAGCTGCGGGACGCGCCGCCGGGCCCGGTCCGCGACGAGCTCGCGCCGGCCACCCGGCTCGAGTACGCGCGGAGCCTCCAGCTGGCCGGGCGGCCCCGACGGGCGCGCGAGGTGGCCGGCGACGTCGTCGCGGAGTACCACGCGACCGGCCGGGAGCGGCACGCCCGCTGCGTCGAGGCCGAGCTCGTGCGTGCCGACGCCGTGCTGGCGCTCGACCTGCGCGACCTGCGCGCCACCCCGGCCGACTGGGAGCGCTCGGCGGCCGAACTGCGGGAGCTGGAGCGGACCTACGCGAAGCGGTACGGCTCCGAGAACCCCCTCACCCTGACCGCGGCGGTGTTCGCCGACCGCGCGCTGCTGGCGCTCGGCCGGCCCCAGGAGGCGCTGGCCGTGCTGGCCGCGACCGAGCAGGTCGTGCTGCGGGTGCTCGGCGCGGACCACCCGCTGCGCTACCGGATCCGGCACGGAATGGGACTGGCGCACGCCCAGCTGCGCGAATTCGGCCGCCAGGCCGAACTGCTCGAGGACATCCTCGAACCGCAGACCCGGCTGCTGGGGCGGACCCACCCGGAGACCATCGAGAGCCGCCTCGACCTGGGGATCGCTCTGGCGCTGAGCGGCCGCGGCCCGCGCGCGCGGGCGACCGAGCTGGTCGACGGCGCCGCGCGCGACCTCGTCGGCGCGCTGGGGGCGGCCACCGAACTGTCGGCCAAGGCACAGGCCGCGAAGCGCGTCGTGCGGCTGCCCCAGCCGTTCGTCTCCGCGCTGTTCACCGTCGAACGGCTGATCTGGCCGGGCCGCGAGAAAGGCGAATGACCATGGAACGTCAGCTGGCCGAGCGCTACCGCCTCGGTCCACCCCTCGGCCGCGGACCGGCGGGCGAAGTCTTCGCCGCCACCGACCTCGAGGGCCGCGAGTACGCCGTCAAGCTGCTCGACGCGCGCCTGACCGGGAACTCCGACGCCGTCGAGCGCTTCCTGCGCACCCAGTCCCCGCTCGTCGGCCTGGCGCACGAGCACCTGGTGACCCTGCACGACCTGGTCGTCGAGGCCGGCGTGGTCGCGCTGGTCGTGGACCGGGTGCCGGGCGGCTCGCTGCGCGAGCGGCTCAGCGCGTCGGGACCGCTGCTGCCCGCCGAGATCGCCCGGATCGGCGCCGGGATCGCGGCGGCGCTGCAGGTGGTGCACGACGCCGGGGTCGTGCACGGCGACGTCAAGCCGTCGAACGTGCTGATGGACGACACCGGCGCGGTGCGGGTGCCGAAGCTGACCGACACCGGCGTCGCGTTCCTGGCCCCGCAGCGGACGCACACGTCGCTGGCGACCGCGTCGAAGTACGCGGCACCCGAGGTCGTGGGCGGCGCGCCACCGGGGCCCGCCGCCGATCTCTACTCGCTGGGCGTCGTGCTCTACGAGCTCTACTGCGGGGTCGCGCCGTTCGCCGGCGGGTTCGTCCGCGACGCGGGCGAAGGCCCCGGACGGCCCGGGGAGCTCCCGGCCCCGCTGTGGGACCTGCTCCGCCTGCTGCTGGCCGTCGAGCCGACGTTGCGGCCGGGCGCGGGCCAGGTCGCGACGGTGCTCACCTCGATGCTGCCGGACCTCGTCGGAGCGCCCGTCGGGCCGCGGCTCGACCGGCCCCCGCCCACCGAAACCGCGCGGCGCCAGGCGGTCCCGCCCCCCTTCACGATAGGAGACGACATGTTCGGCGAGCAGTTGTACAGCCCACCCCCGAAGAAGCGGAAGAAGTGGATCCCGGTCACCGCCGCGGCGGCGGTGCTGGCCGCCGCCGGCGTCACGACGGTGGCGCTGGCGAGTTCGGGCGGCACCCCGGCGGCGGCGCCCGCCCCGGTGACGGTCACGCAGGCACCGCCCACCGCCACGGTGACCGCCGCCGCGCCCACCACGTCCACGTCCGCGTCCACTGCGCCCGCGTCCGCGTCCGGTTCCGCCGGCGAGGCGACGGTCGAGCAGTACCTGAGCGAGCTGAACCCGGTCGAGGGGTCCTTCGACCGGAGTCACCAGACCGGCAACATCGGCGGGAAGCCGTACCTGCACACGGTCGGCACCGGCGTCCAGGAGTGCTCGGAAGCCGATTCGGCGGAGTACAACATCTCGAAGGGCTACCGGAAGTTCACCGCCACCGCGGGCCTCGACGACAACTCCGCGGACTCCGGGTTGAAGGTCCAGCTCGAGGTCTTCGGCGACGGCCGCAAGCTGCAGACGACGGTGCTGGAGCTGAACAAGCCGACGGCGATCGACCTCGACGTGACGGGGGTGCTGCGCCTGAAGATCGGCTGGCAGCCGGTCAAGTCCGGGTCGTGCGGCGACTCCGGCAACTACCTGAACCTCGGCGAGGCGAAGCTGCTCGGCGTGCCGGGCGAGGTGCCCACGTCCCTGGCGCCGACCGGCTGACCCGCGTTCCCCGTGCCGTGAATGACTCATTCATGTCGTCGGACGACATGAATGAGTCATTCACGGCGTCTCGGCGTCGGGCTGCCAGCGGATGCCGTAGGCGAAGCCCGGGGCCAGGTGGCGGAACTGGACGTGGACCTCGCCGGCGTCGTCGGCGGTCAGGGCCGTGCCCCGCGGGAAGCGGTCGCGCGTGTCGTTCTGGAACGCCTTCTCCAGCAGCACGATCCGCTCCGGCACCCGATCCCGGAAGCGGACGTGCAGGTCGAACAACTCGCACGGATGCCGCGGCACGCACACGTAATGCGGTTCCCGCAAGCGCGCCCGTACCCGCAGTGCGATCTCGTGCCGCTCTCCCCGCTGCAACGGCGCCGGCAATCGCAACGCGAGGCCGACGCGGTCGCTCGACTCCATCTCGCGCTTGGTGAGCACACCGCCGTGGAACACGTCGACCTCGAGATCCGCGGCACTCACCGATTCCCCGGAATTGGCGGTCGTGGTGAGCGTCAGCGCGAGATCGAGTTCGCTGATTTCGTCGGCGTCCGCGACCACCCGGCGGATTTCGAACACCTCCGCCACCGGCTGGTCGAGCGCGAGCGAGACGCGCAGTTCTTCGGTGTGCCAACTGCGGCTCGGGTAGGGCGACGGCGAGTGCGGCCGGGCCGACGCCACCGCCATTGCCGCGATCTGCTCGATGCCGTCGTCGATGCGCCGCCGGACCGTGCGGTCGTCGCGGTCCAGCGTGATCGCGGCCCAGCGGACCCGCTCCTGGTAGAACGGCTTTCGCGACGCGTCGTCCAGCGCGAACGCCGCCAGCAGCGCGATCTTCAGGTCCTCCGGCAGCGTCTCGACGAGCGGGCGCAATAGGGTCGTGAGTTTACGCCGGATCTCCACGGTGTCGTCATCTTCCAAAATGCCACATGTGCGGCGCAACGCCGGGCCGACCCGGTCGCCGAGCGGTGTGGTGAAAATTGCCCTCCCCTTGCGGAGAATCTTCAGCTCACCGACCACGTCCGCCGCACTGAGGTCCACCGTTCCTCCCCTGCCCGCTCCACGCACGGGGATCAATAATCGTCACCCCCGCGGCCGGTGTCCAGTCGATCATGGCGGGACGAACGGATCGTTATCCCGGGGTTTCCTTTCCCCTCGTTAGCGGAAACAGGAAACTCCTTGTCGAACCGTTCCCGGTCGCCGCATTCTTCAAGTGCCGCATCGATTCCGCGGCGATAAACCACAAGACCACCGGGTGTTCCCGGGTGCCCGAGTGGTGCCCGGGCGCGCCCAGTCGAAGGAGTCGAAATGACATCCCGCTGTTCGTTTTCACCGCAGCTCACCCCGGTGGTCGCCACGCACGGAGAGGAGGTGCGGTAGCGATGCAGACCCACGCCATCGGGCTCGTCCTGGCCCTGCTGACCGTCGTGTTCGGCTGAGGCCGGCATGCGGAACGACCACGAGCCGGCCGGGGCCGCCGTCCCGGCCGGCCTTCCCGCACGGTGTCCCGGCACCGTCTCCACGGCCATACTTGTCCTTCGACGAGGGTGGGTGCTGATGAGCGAACGAGCGACGTTCGGCGCGGAGCTGCGCCGCCTTCGCCGGGCCGCCGGCCTCTCCCTCACGGAACTGGCGGACCGCGTCCACTACAGCAAGGGCTACCTGAGCAAGGTCGAAACCGGGCTCACCACGCCCAACGCGGCGCTGGCCACCCTGTGCGAGGCCGAACTCGGCGCGCCCGGCGTGCTCACCGCGCTGCTCCCCCGCGAACCGGCGCGACGGCGCACCCGGCCCGACGTCCGCCCGTCGGGGCTGCCGCCGGCGACCGCGGACTTCACCGGCCGGGCGGCCGAACTGCGCGCGGTCCGCGACGCGCTCGAGACCGAGGCCGGCGTCTGCGTCGTGTCCGGGATGGGCGGCGTCGGCAAGACGGCGCTCGCGGTCCGCTGCGCCCACCGGCTCGAAGCGGCGTTCGCCGACGGGTGCCTGTTCGTCGACCTCCACGGCCACGCCGACGCCCCGGTGCCGGCTGCCGCGGTGCACGACCGCCTGCTGCGCGTGCTGGGCGTGCCCGCGGAGCGGATCCCGGCCGACCCCGACGACCGCGCCGCGCTGTACCGCTCGCGGCTGCGCGGCCGCAGCCTGCTGCTCGTGCTCGACAACGCGGGCAGCGCCGCGCAGGTCCGCCCGCTGCTGCCCGCCGAACCGAAGTGCCGCGTGCTCGTGACCGCCCGCTCGCGGCTGAGCGCGCTCGACGACGCGCGGCACGTCTCGCTCGACGTGCTGCCCGCCGGCGCCGCGGCGGAACTGGTCTCCGCGCTGACCGGGGCCGGCGAGGCGGACGCGGCCCGCGTCGCGGACCGGTGCGGCCGGCTGCCGCTGGCCATCCGGATCGCCGCGGCCCGGCTGCGCGCGCACCCGGCGTGGGACCTGGCCGAGCTCGACCGGCGGCTGGCCGGCGAAACGGGCAGGCTCAGCGAGCTCGACGACGGCGAACGCAGCCTGTCGGCGGCGTTCCGGCTGTCGGCCCGGCAGCTCGGCGCCGCGGAGGCCCGGCTGTTCGGGCTGCTGGCCCTGCACCCGGGCAGCGACCTCGACGTGCTCGCGGCGAGCGCGCTGGCCGGGCTCCCGCCGCGGGAGACCGACCGGCTGCTCGACCGGCTGCACGACGCGTACCTGATCACCCAGCCCGCGACCGACCGCTACGGCTTCCACGACCTGCTGCGCGCGTTCGCCGCCGGCAGCCCGCCGGCCGACGGGGAGCAGGCGTTCGGCAGGCTCGCCGCGTTCGCCGTCCGGGAGGCCGAGCGGGCCGACCGGGAACTCGCCCCGCAGCGCTACCGCCCGGAGCTCGGCTACCCCGCCGGGCTCCCCGAGCCGGCGCCGCTCGACGGCGTCGCGTGGTTCCGCGCCGAGTGGCCGAACCTGGTGGCGCTCTGCCGCCGGGCCGGCGAGCTGGGCGAACACGACCGGTGCTGGCAGCTCGCGTTCTTCCTCCGGAGCTACTTCTTCCTGGCGAAGCTGTGGGACCCGTGGATCGCGACGCACCGCTGGGCCCGCGCGGCGGCCGAAGCGGCGGGCGACCGGTGGGCGCTGGCGATCACGACGGCCAACCTCGGCGTCGCGCTGGTCGACCGCGGCGACCTCGACGGGGCGTCCGAGTGCTACGGCGACGCCCTGCGCGAGTACCGCGCGATCGGCGACCGCCACGGCGAGGCGACCGCGCTCGCGCACCAGGCGTGGGCCGACCACTACCGCGGGGAGCACACCGCCGCCCTGCGGAGTTTCCGGACGGCGCTGGAGTTCTACGAACAGACGGGCAACGACCGCAACACCGCCATCACGAACCGCGGCATCGCGCTGGTGCTCGTCGGGCTCGGCGACGCGGCCGAAGCCGCGGAGCTCGCCACCGGCACGCTGGCCGTGTTCGACGACCTGGACCTCGGCCTCGACGCCGCGATGGCGCTGAACTGCCTGGGCTGGGCCCGCTTCCACACCGGCGAGCACGACCTCGCGGCGGCGGCCTACCGCGAAGCGGCCGCGCGGGCGGAAGCCTGCGACAGCAGCCACGAAGCCGCGCGCGCGTACACGGGGCTGGGCAACGTGGCGGCGGCCCGCGGCGTGCGCGAGGAGGCGGCCGGCTTCTGGGCCCAGGCGGACGAGATCCACCCGGACCTCGACCCGGTCGTCGTCGGCGAAGCCCGAGCGCGGCGGGCGTAACGGGACCTGACGGGACACCGACTCTGGTGGCGCCCCCGAGCGGACGGAGAACGATGGTGACGCGCCGCCCCCGGGTTTTCGTGTCGTACTCGCACGACGACGAGAACCACAAGACACTCGTGCGCCGGTTCGCCGAGTTCCTGCACCGGCACGTCGGCCTCGAGGTGCACCTGGACCAGTGGGCCGACGGGTACCGCATCGACTGGGCGAAGTGGGCGGCGCGCCAGCTGCAGCAGGCCGACTTCACCCTGGCGATCGCGTCCCCGGTGTACCGCCGCCGGCTCGACGGCGACGAGGCGCCCCAGGTCGGCTGGGGTTCCCAGTTCGAGGGCGCGATCCTCCGCAACCAGCTCACCAGCGACATCGACGGGTACACCGCGCGGATCCTGCCGGTCGTGCTGCCGGGGCGGGCGATCGAGGAGATCCCCGGTTTCCTCACCCCGTATTCGGCGTCGCACTACAAGATCCGGCAGTTCCAGCTGGACGATCCCGGCGTCCGGAGCTTGGTGCGGGCGATCGCCGGACAGGCCGAAAACCCCAGGCCGGACGACGAGCCCGGGGAGTTCGCCTTCCCCGATTTCGTCCCGCCCGCGCGGCGCCGGAAACTGTTGCTCACCACCGAATTGAAGCCGGTCTCGAAGGGACCGGACGTCCGGCTCGGCGCGGTCGGCATCGACGGCACGCACTACGGCAACGGCATCGCCTACCGCTGCTCGATGTTCTGCAGCGAACCCCGCGGCGTCGTCGAATACACGCTGGGCCGGAAGTACCGGCGGTTCGAAACGACGGTCGGCGTCCTCGACGACGCGAGCGACGCCCAGCAGACCGGCTACTTCGAGGTCTTCCTCGACGGCGTCGCCCACCCCGGCGCGACGGTGAAGCTCGGATCCCCGGCGCACCTGAGCGTCGACGTGTCCGAAGTGCTCCGCCTGCGGCTCGTGGCCTACCGAACCGACACGACGGTCCACCCGATGCTCGCGGGCGCGCGCATGGCGGGCGGCCTGTCCAACGGCCTCCCCGAACTCGGCTGGGGCGACCCGGTGCTCTACACCTGATCGTGACGGTGACGCCGGGTTGGCGGCCGCGGGCAGCGGGTACTTGTTGATCATGAGCCCGAAGATGTGGCGCCTGCTGATCTCGGGGTCGTTGCGGCTGTTCCTGCTCAGCGCCGTGCCGGCCGCCGCGCACCTGTCCGTGCTCATCGGGGTGCTGGCCGGGGTGATCGCCTTCGTGGTGCCCGCACCGGGCGGACCGCGGGACGCCGAAGGCGCCTAGCTCGCCTGCCGTCCGCACCACGCGGACCTGGTCGCGAATGACTCATTCGGGACCACCAAGGCCGCGAATGACTCATTCGCGACCTTCGCGCCGACTGACGTCACGGCGGGGATCCGGTGGGCCGGGTGAAAGTCCCGGGCGACGCCGAAGGCGCCTAGCCCGCCACCACGCGCGCCAGGACGGTCGGGACTTCCCGTTCGAGGTCCGCCGCGGCCTCCTCCGCCCCCGACAAGTACTGCAGCAGCGCCTGCTGGAACAGCCCGTCCAGCAGGGCGTACGCCACCCTCGGCGGCACGGTCACCGGGGCCGGGACCAGGTCCGCGTACCGCGACACCACGTGCCAGATCATCGCTTCGCGGCGGCGGTCGATCTCCAGCACGTCGGGGCGGAACGACGCCTCGAACAGGCTCTGGTTGCGCAGGTCGTACCAGAGCCGGTGCAGTTTCGCGTCCGCGCGCAGCGTCGCCGCCATCGCCGTCGCGAAGTCGCGTTGCAGCTCTGACGCCGTGTGCGCGCGGGCCACGATCTCGTCGTAGCGGGTGACGCACGCTTCCTCGAACTGCCGGACGCAGTGGGTCAGCAGGTCGACCTTGTCGGTGAAGTAGTAGTGCAGCACGCCGTGCGAGAAATCCGAGTTCTGCGCGATCTCCCGCAGGCTCGTGCGCGCGTAACCGAGCTCGGCCAGCGTCTGCAGCGCCGACTCGGCGAGCTGCGCCCGGCGCTGCTCGAACTTGTCGACCTGGCGGCGCGAGATCCGGTCGCGGGTCCGCTCCTTCGCCTCTGTCACCCGATCAGTTTATCGAGCGAGTGACCAGCGGCGGAGCTTCTCCGGGTTCCGCACCGCCCACACGCGCCGGATCACGTCCCCGGCGACGTCGAACGCGATGACGGCCGCGAGCATGCCGTCCTGCCGGACGACCAGGCCGGGCCGGCCGTTGACCAGGTGTTCGGCGAGCGTCATCCCGGCCGCGCGGGTCGCGAGGCCCACGGCGTAGCGCGCGACCCGCTCGCCGCCTTCGATCGGGCGCAGCACCGCGCTGGCCAGGCCGCCGCCGTCGGCCGTCAGGGTGGCGCCCGGGTCGAGGAGGCCGAGCAGGCCGTCGATGTCCTTGGCCTCCCAAGCCACCTTGAAGGCACGGACGACCCCGACCCGCGGCGGTGCCGGCGCGCGAGCCGCGCGGACGCGGCGCCGCGCCGTGGAAGCCAGCTGGCGGCACGCGGCCGCCGAGCGGTCGAGGACCGCCGCGACCTCGGCGAACGGGTAGCCGAACACGTCGTGCAGGACGAACGCCACCCGCTCGGCCGGGGTCATCGCGTCGAGCACGACGAGGAACGCCATGGTGACCGACTCGGCCAGCGCGACGCGGTCGGCGGGATCGGCGAGCGGGTCTTCCGGCACCGGCTCGGGGAGCCACTCGCCGACGTACCGTTCCCGCCGGACGCGCGCCGAGCCGAGGTGGTCGAGGCAGATGCGGCTGGTGACCGTCGTCAGCCACGCGCCGGGTGACTCGATCGCCTCACGCTGCGGCGCGGACAGCGCGTACCACCGGCCGAAGGCCTCCTGGACGACGTCTTCGGCGTCGCTCAGCGAGCCCAGCAACCGGTGGGCCAGCCCGGTCAGCTGCCGCCGTTCCTGCACGATCGCGCTCGTCATGGAGCGTTGACGAGTCCCGCGGGCCGATTGTGACGCTGCCGCACGAGCCGGCCCCGCAGCACGACCGCCACCGGCGCGGCGAGCCGGCCGAGATCCGCCCGCGGATCGCGGTCGTAGACCACGGCGTCGGCCGGGGCGCCGGGCTCCAGGCCGGGCAGCCCCAGGTACTCGCGGGCGTGCCACGACGCCGCCGCCAGCGCGTCGTGCGGCCGGACGCCCGCGGCCGCCAGCGCGCGGATCTCCGCGAGGATCCCGCCGTGCGGCAGGGAATCCGTGCCGGCCAGCACCCGCACCCCGGCTTCCGCCGCGGCCGCCGTCAGCGAGGCGTGGACGCGCGCGCCGCCGAGGTACCACCTCCGCTGCGGGCTGTCCGGGGACTGTTCCCGCCGCGCCAGGCCGGCGTTGATGGCCGACAGCGTCGGCGTCAGCGCCGTGCCCTGCGCGGCCATCCGCGCCAGCAGGTCCGGGTCGAGGCACATGCCGTGTTCCAGGGAGTCGACGCCCGCGGCGACCGCGGCCGCGCCGCCCTCGGGGTGCTGGCTGTGCACCGCGACCCGCCCGCCGGCCGCGTGCACCTCGCGCACCACGGCGGCCAGCACATCGGCGGGGACGGCGGAATCGCCGACGCGCCAGTCCGCGACGATCTTCGCCCACCCGGTGCGCGCCGCCTGCGCGGCCGCCAGCGCGGGCAGCTCGGCGTGGTCCGCGCGGCGGCCCCAGCCGTCGAAGAACTGGCCGTGCTGCGCGAGCCACGGGCCGGCGTGCCGGGCCCGCGGCACGTCGGGGTCCTCGCCGAACCACGGCGGCGGCTCGCCCGGCAGCCCCGGCGACCGGATCAGCGTGACCCCGGCGTCGACGTGCTGGTGCAGCTGCGCCCGCAGCACCTCGTCGTCCATCGGCTGCCCCGGCTCGGTCGCGCCCGGGTGGGTGTGCGCGTCGACCAAGCCCGGCACCAGCCAGCCCTCACCCGCGAGCGTCGCGCCCGGCACCGGATCGGTGGTCCAGCGATCGCCGTCGGCGTAGAGGTCGGCGTACTCGCCGTGCGGCAGGGCGTAGCCCCGGATGCGGACGATCACCACACCGAACGTACCCGCGTACGCACCCCGGCGTAGCCGCAAGAGCCGTCCGCCGCCGGACGACCGGGACGGCCGGGATCCCGAGGATGGGAGGCAGCGAAAAGGAGGTCCCCGTGACCCAGCCCGTGGAAACGACCGCGCTGACCAAGCGCTACGGACCGGCCGCCGCGGTCGAGGACCTGAACCTCTCGGTGCCCGCCGGTGAGGTGTACGGCTTCCTCGGCCCGAACGGCGCCGGCAAGACGACGACGCTGCGGATGCTGCTCGGCCTGATCCGGCCGACCTCCGGGAGCGTCCGGGTGCTCGGCGCCGAACCGGGCCCGGGCAGCCTCACCCGCGTCGGCGCGCTCATCGAAGGCCCCGCGTTCTACCCGTACCTGTCCGGCCGGGCGAACCTGCGGATCCTCGCCGACCACGCCGGGGTGCGGCGGACCCGCGTCGACGCCGTGCTCGACGTCGTCAGCCTCACCGATCGCGCCAAGGACCGGTATTCGACGTACTCGCTCGGCATGAAGCAGCGGCTCGGCCTCGCCGCGGCGCTGCTGAAGGACCCCGAGCTGATCGTCCTCGACGAGCCGACCAACGGGCTCGACCCGGCCGGCATGGCCGACATGCGGGTCACCCTGCGCAAGCTCGCCGCGGACGGCTGCACCGTGCTGCTGTCCAGCCACCTGCTGACCGAGGTCGAGCAGATCTGCGACCGCGTCGGCGTGCTCGACCGCGGGCGGCTCGTCATCGAGACCACGGTGGCGGACCTGCGGGCGGGCGGCGCGCTGCGCGTCGTCGCGGAACCGCTCGAGCAGGCCCGCGACCACCTGCGACGGCACTACGACGGCGTCCGCGTCGACGGCCGGGCGCTCGAGCTCGACGTCGAACCGGCCGAAGCCGGCCGCGTGAACGCCGGGCTCGTCGGCGCCGGCTGCGTCGTCACCGAGCTGCGCTGGCACGAACCCGACCTGGAACAGACCTTCCTCGCCCTGACCGGAGGCACCTCCGATGCTGCGTGACATCCGAGCCGAGCTGCTCAAGCAGTCCCGCCGTCCCGCGAGCTGGCTGCTGCTCGCCGTCGCCGTCGTGCTGTCGCTGACCTTCGGCTACGCCGTCCCGTACGCCGGGCTGAGCGGGGCGACGTCCGGTCCGCCGGGCTCGAACCGCGGGCTGGCCGCGATGCTGCCGGACGCGTTCGTCGGCAGCGCGCTGGGCGGGCTGCCCATCTTCGTCGGCGCGCTGGCGCTGATCTTCGGCGTGCTGGTCGCCGGCAGCGAATACGGCTACGGAACCTGGAAGACGGTGCTCGTGCAGCACCCTTCGCGCATCGCGGTCTACAGCGCGAAACTGGTCACCGTCGCGCTCGCCGCGCTGACCGTGGTGCTCGCGCTGTTCGCGGCGACCGCCGGCGCGAGCGCGCTGGTCGCGTCGCTGCAGGACCAGCCGCTGACCTGGCCGCCGGTCGCCGACGTCCTGCGTGGCCTCGGGGCGGGCTGGCTGGTCGCCACGATGTGGGGCGCGCTCGGCGTGCTGCTCGCGATCGCCCTGCGCTCGGTCGCGCTGCCGATCGGGCTCGGCCTGGTGTGGCTGCTGGCCGTGCAGAACCTCCTGTCCTCGATCGCCGCGCCACTGCTGGACTGGGTCGCGCAGCTGCAGAAGGGGCTGCCGGGACCGAACGCGGGCGCGCTGGCCGCCGCGTTCGGGGCGAGCGCGCCGGGCGTCGAGCAGGTCGTCGGCGCCGGGCAGGCCACCGTCGTGCTGGCCGGGTACGTGCTCGTGTTCGGCGTCCTCGGCGGCTGGCTGCTGCACCGGCGTGACATCGCCTGAGCACCCGGTGCGGTGCGCTTGTGCCCGGTCACGCCCGGTGTAGTGTTTGCCGGTCCGACGGCAGGAGTGACCCACGTGAGGTGCCATGACAGTGCGGCGGTACCCGGCCGCGACCGTGCTCGTCGTCCTCACGGCGGCCCTGGTCGTGGTCAACGGGTTCGCGTTCTGGGGCGACACCTTCGCACTGTGGATCGACGACGCCATGCAGCTGAGCGCCGGGGTGGCCGCGGTGGTCTGCGGCGTCGTCGTCGCCCGGCGGGTGCGCGGGCACCAGCGCTGGTGGCGGGTCCTGGTGGCGGTCGGCATGGCCGGCTGGTCGCTCGGGCAGTGCGTCTGGTCGTGGTACCAGCTCGTCGACGGGCGCGGGCTGCCGTCGCCGTCGCTGGCCGACGTCGGCTACCTGAGCTTCCCGGTGTTCGCGCTCGCCGCCCTGTTCACGCTGGCCAGGGCCCGGGTGCGGCCGGACCGCGAACGCTGGCAGCCCGCGCAGTGGACCGCGCACTTCGGCGTCGCGGTGGTGCTCGACGGCCTGATCGTCACCGGCTCGCTGTTCATCCTCACCTGGACCGCGGCGCTCGCGCAGCTGGTCCGCGCCACCGCGCCGGACAAGCTGACCTGGGCCGTCGCGATCTCCTACCCGCTGTCGGACCTCGTGATCGTGGTCGTCGCGGTGCTGCTGGTGGTGTTCGACCGGGTGGACCGGCCCTACCGGGCGAACCTGCTGCTGGCCGCGGTCGGGATCGTCGCGCTGGCCGCGTCCGACAGCGTGTTCGCCTACCTGGTCAGCATCGGCGCCGAGAGCATGAAGCCGTGGTCGGACGGCGGGTTCGTGCTCGGCCCGCTGTTCATCGCCTTCGCGTTGCTGGCCACGCCCGGCACGCGGCGGCGCGAGGACGCGAACCAGCCGGTCGGGATCGACTGGTGGCAGCTGGCGCTGCCGTACGTGCCGGTCACCGCGGTCGCGCTGCTGATCACCGGGCAGGTGGTGGCGGGCGCGGGCCCGGACGCCGTCGAGGTGTACGTCGGCGTGCTGGTGGTGTTCCTCGTGCTCGCCCGCCAGCTGCTTTCGTTGCTGGACAACAGGTTGCTGCTACGCCGGGTGTACGAGGGGCAGCAGCAGCTGACCCACCAGGCCTACCACGACCCGCTGACCGGACTGGCCAACCGCGCGCTGTTCGCCGACCGGCTGGACCGGGCGCTCGAGAGCGGGCCGCGGCCGCTGGTGCTCATCTTCGTCGACCTCGACGACTTCAAGGAGGTCAACGACCGCTTCGGCCACGCGGGCGGCGACGTCCTGCTGCACGCGGTCGCCCAGCGCCTGCTGAGCTGCGTCCGCGCGGAAGACACGGTGGCGCGCCTCGGCGGCGACGAGTTCGCGATCCTGCTGGAGGGTGAGGTGGCGGCCCCGCAGGCGGTCGCCGACCGCATCCAGGGCGTCCTGCGACGGCCGTTCGCGGTGCACGGCACGCTGGTCCCGGTCCGGGCGAGCATGGGCCTGGTGGTGCCGGACCCGGCCGAGCCCCTGATCACGTCGGACGTGCTGCTCGGCCGCGCCGACACGTCGATGTACGCGGGCAAGCGCCTCGGCAAGGACACGACGGTGGTCTACCGCCCCTCCGACGACGGCCCGCCCGACTTCCCGGCCGCCCTGCGCCGCGCGAACGGCGGCATCCCGGAGGGCTTCGCCCTGGTGTTCCAGCCGATCGTCCGGCTCCCGGACGCGACCCCGGTGGCGGTCGAGGCGCTGGCCCGCTGGACCACGCGCGACGGCACGGCGGTGTCCCCGGAGACGTTCGTCCGCGCGGCGGAGGGAGCGGGCCTCGGCGCGGAGCTGGACGCGCTGGTGCTGGACCTGGCCTGCCGCGAGATCACCGCGGCGGGCGTCGACCTGACGGTGCACGTCAACGTGTGCGCGAGCCGCCTGGGGGCGGCCGAGCTGGAACAGAGCGTCGGCGCGAGCCTCGCCCGCTACGGCCTGCCGGCGGACCGCCTGGTCGTGGAGATCACCGAGACGGTCCCGGTCCCGGACCTCGCCGCGGGCGCCGCCGCGATCCGCCGCCTGCAGGCCCTCGGCGTCCGGGTGGCCCTGGACGACTTCGGCGCGGGGTACAGCTCGCTGACGGTGCTGCACGCGCTGCCGGTCGACCTGATCAAGCTGGACCGGGCGTTGACGACGGGGGTCCAGCCCGAGCGCGACGCGGCGCTGTGCCGGTCGCTGGTCGGGCTGTGCCGCGATCTCGAGGTGGCGGTGGTGGCGGAGGGCATCGAGACGGCGGAGCAGGCCGAGCTGGTCACGCGCGCGGGGTGCCCGACCGCGCAGGGATACCGCTTCGGCCACCCGGCCCCGCTGTCCTCGCTCCACCTCTCCGCGGCCCCGCTCACCGCCGGCTGAGGTTCGGTAGTCGCGGGCCGGCGGGCGAGGTCGCGAATGACTCATTCGGGACCGCGGAAGTCCCGAATGAGTCATTCGCGACCTCCGCAGCCACCCGACCCCGCCCCCAAACGCCATGAATGAGTCATTCACTGCGTCCAGCGCCATGAATGGGTCATTCATGGCATCCGACACCGGCCTGCGCACCGGCGATCGGCAAGTCGAGTGCCGTCGGCCGGCAGGTCGCCGGGCGGCGCAGGGAACGTCGCGAATGACTCATTCGGGACGTCTAAGGTCCCGAATGAGTCATTCGCGACCCCCGCAGCCAGCCAAGCCTCAGCCCGCCTTCACCCCCGGCGGCAGCACCCCGAAGATCGTCGCCGTCGAACCCGCCCCCTTCCGGTTGATCGGCCCACCGGCCAGCACCCACGCTCCGGTCGTCGGCAACGCCTTCAAGTTCGCCAGGATCTCCAAGCTGATCCGGTGCCGCCGGTACACCAGCTTCGACACCGTGTACGTCTCATCGGTGCCGACGTCCGGGCTGAACGTGTCGGTGCCCGTGCCGCCGCGGCGACCCAGCCGTCCGGTGTCGATCAGCCATTCGACCGCCGGGATCGAAAACCCCGGCTGGCGCAGGACGCCGTTCGCGTCCGTGTTCGGGAAGGCGGGCGTGCCCCACTTCGCGTCCCAGCCGGTCCACAGCACGACGACGCTCTCGTCCGGGATGCGGCCGTTGCGCCGCTCCCACGCCTTGAGGTCGTCGATCGTCACCGCGTAGTCCGCGTTGTGGGCCGCCTTAGCTCTTATGTCGATCTTCACGGCCGGGCGGAATAGATCGGCCGGGTCCATGTCGTCGGCCAGCGGTTCGCCGGTGTTGAAGTGGCCGGGCGCGCCCCAGTGCGTGCCCGTGTGCTCGCCTTCGCGGACGAACTGCAGGTAGTAGCCGTCGTCGGGGATGGTGGCGATCGTTTCCAGCTCGAAGGCCGGGTCGCCGGGGAAGACGTTGGTCGTCGCCGGGTCGTTGACGTGCGACAGGTTGACCAGGTTCAGCTGGTCGAGCCGCACCGGCGGGACCGCCGCCTGGGCCGTCCGCCCGGACAGCGCGGCGCCGAACACCCCCGCCAGCCCCGCGGCCAGCACCCTGCGTCTCATCGGCATGGGATCACCTTTCACCCGAACGCCGCCCGTGCGGCGACCTGCACGGTCCTATCACCCAGGCTCGGCACGGCCAAGGAGTTGCGCGAGGATGGACGGCATGGACGACTCCGAAGACCGCGCCGACGACGGCATCCTCGACCCCGAGGACACCTTGGACGACCGCGACGAACTGGCCGAGGGCTACTCCCCGCCGGAACGCGCGCAGGCGACCGAAGGCTGGGGCACCACCGCCCGCGAGACGGCGGAGGGCGAAAGCTGGGAAGCGCGGCTGGCCCGTGAAGTCCCGGACTCCTCGTCGGACGAGGACGGCGACGGCCTCGGCGACAGCGAAGACACCGACGGCGAACTGCTCGACGACGAGGTCGGCGACGTCCGCGCGGGCCGGCTGGTCGCCACCGACGAAGGCTTCGGCGAGGACAGCGACGAAGAGCTCTACGCGTCGGACGCGGGCATCGACGGCGGCGCGGCTTCGGCGGAGGAAGCCGCGGTCCACGTGATCGACCCGGCCCGCCGCTGGTGAGGTGACGGAACGGACCCGGTGTTCGAGGGCGACCGGGCCCGCTCCGTCACCAGCCGGATCGACAGTGGCCGGTGGAGTAGCCGGCCACCACGGGGAAAGACGATCCGGCCCGCGGTCGTGGCAGGGAACACGAACCGCCCCCTCGACGGTTCCTGCCGACCCCTGCCGACGGGGTCCACCGTGCCGGAGGGGCCTTGCGCGAACCTTTCCCGGCACTTTCCGGGTCGGTTACAGTGGGCGCCCGAGCGGGTACGGGAGGACGATCGGTGCTGTTCAGGCTGCTGGGCGAGCTCGACGTCCGCGCCGGCGACCGGGTCGTGGAGATCCGGCGGCCCCGCCTCCAGGGGTTGCTCACCGCACTGCTCACCGACCTGAACAAGGTCGTGCCCGCCGACGTCCTCGCCGAGCGCGTCTGGGGTGAGCGGCTGCCCGCCCACCCGCGCAATGCCTTGTACAGCTACGTTTCCCGGCTGCGCACGGCACTCGGTGAAGCGCTCATCACGCAGCGCTCCGGCGGCTACCTGCTGACCGCCGATCCCGGGTCCGTCGACCTGCACGTCTTCCGGCAGCTGCTCGGCGAAGCCGGCCAGACCGCCGGCGACGACGAGAAAGCGGCGCTGCTGACCCGCGCGCTGGGCCTGTGGCACGGCGAACCCTTCGGCAGCCTGGACACGCCGTGGTTCGTGAACCAGCGCACGGCACTGGCGAGCCGCCGCCTCGGCGCGCAGCTGGACCTCGCCGACCTCCGGCTGCGCGGCAAGCGGCCCGGCGAACTCGTGCCCGAACTGACCGCGCTCGCCGAAAGCCACCCGCTGGACGAACGCGTGCGCGGGCAGCTGGTGCTCGCGCTGCACCGCGCCGGCCGCCAGGGCGACGCGCTGCGCGAGTACGACCGGATCCGCCGCCTGCTGGCCGAAGAGCTCGGCGCCGATCCCGGTGCGGCGCTGCGGCAGGTGCACGAACAAGTCCTGCGCGGCGACCCGCGGCCGCGGGCCGCCGCGGCGAGGCCGGTCCCGCAGCAGCTGCCGGCGGCTCCGGCGGCGTTCGTCGGCCGGGCCGGCCTGCTGGCGGAGCTCGACCGGGCCGCGGCCTCGGCGGACCCGGTGGTGATCTCGGCGATCGGCGGCGCGGGCGGCATCGGGAAGACGTGGCTGGCCCTGCACTGGGCGGCCGGGAAGCTCGCCGAATTCCCCGACGGGCAGCTGTACGTGAACCTGCGCGGCTTCGACCCGGTCGCCGAGCCGATGCCGGTTTCCGTTGCGGTGCGCGGGTTCCTGCACGCACTGGGCGTGGACGGCGCCGCGGTGCCGCCGGACCAGGACGCCCAGCTCGCGCTGTACCGCAGCCTGCTCGCGGGAAAGCGCGTGCTGGTCGTGCTCGACAACGCCGCCGACAGCGCGCAGGCCGCGCCGCTGCTGCCCGGCAGCCCGACCTGCCGCGTGCTGGTGACCAGCCGGAACCGGCTCGGCGGGCTGGTCGCGGCGCACGGGGCCCGGCCGGTCCCGCTGGACGTGCTGTCCGCGCGCGAGGCGCGGGAACTGCTCGACCGGCAGATCGGTCCCGGCCGGCTCGACGACGTGACGGCGGGCGAGCTGATCCGGCTCTGCGCCGGACTGCCGCTCGCGCTGGGCATCGTCGGGGCCCGCGCGGCCACGTCCCCGGAACTGCCGCCGTCGCTGCTGGCCGAGGAACTGCGTGACCAGGCGGCGCGGCTGGACGGGCTGGACGCGGGCGAAGCCGGGCTGAGCCTGCGGACGGTGTTCTCGTGGTCCCTGCGCCACCTGACGCCCGAGGCGTCGGCGTTGTTCGGCCTGCTGGCCACCGCGCCCGGTCCCGACATCGGCCTGCCCGCCGCGGCGGCGCTGGCCGGCCGCCCGGCCGCCGCGACGCGGACGGTGCTGCGCGCGCTGGACAACGCGCACCTGCTGACGCGGACGCCGAGCGGCCGCTACCGGATGCACGACCTGGTCCGGCTCTACGCATCCGAAGAGGCCGAGCGGGCGCTCCCGGAAGACGTCCGCGAAGCCGCGCTGCGGCGGGTGACCGACTTCTACCTCCGGACGTCCTGGCACGGGCACCTCGCGATCGAGCCGCTCCAGACGCCGATCACGCTCGAGCCGTCGTTGCCCGGGGTCGAGGCGCAGCGGTTCGGCGACCAGGCCGAGGCGGTGCGGTGGTTCGCCGCCGAGCACGCCTGCCTGACCGCCACGACCGAGCTGGCGGCCGGGCGCGGCTGGCACACACAGGTCTGGCAGCTGGCTTGGCTGCTCAACGAATTCCGCGCCCGCCAAGGGCAGTTGCGCGAGCGCGAGGCCGCGGGCCGGCTCGCGCTCGCGGCGGCGGAGCAGCTCGGTGACGTCACCGCGCAGCTGATCGCGTACCGGATCCACGCCAGCGCCAGCATCTTCGCGGGCCACCCCGAGGTCGCGCTCGAGTGCTTGCCCGGGGCACTGGCGCTGGCCGAGCGCGCCGGCGACCGGCTGCAGCAGGCCCACCTGCACTACGTCATGGCCGGCGCGCACGAGTACCACGCCCAGGACTACCGGGCCGAGCTGGCGCAGTGCGAGCGGATCTTCGAGCTGATCGAGCCGGACGACGCACCCCGCCTCTACATCCGGGCGCTCGACCTGGTCGGCTTCTGCCACCTCCAGTGGAGCGACTGGCCGCGGGCCCGGCACTGGCTCGACCGGGCCACGGCGGTGGCGCGCAAGTACGGCGACCTGGACGGCGAAGCGCACGCCACCGGGAACCTGGGTTTCGTCGCGCTGCGCAGCGGCGACTGGGCCGAGGCCGTCGAGCACCTGGAGCGGGCGATCGGGATCCTGACGACGATCGGCAACGAACGCCACGCGGCGTTCTTCCTCGTCGCGCTCGGCGACAGCTACCGCCTCGTGGACCGCGAGGACGACGCGCGCCGGGTCCTCCACGACGCGCTCGACCGCTACCGCACCCACCCGGAAGGCGCGCGGCTCAAGGAAGTCGAGGCGTGCTTCCTCGCACTCGACGAGCAGCCGGTCGGCTAGGCGCGGTTGTACTCGCGCACCGCGTCCAGGTACCCGGAGATCGCGTCGCGGTTGCGCAGCAGGCATTCCGCGCGCCGTGCCATCCGGTCGCGCTCGGCCTCCAGCGTGGCGAGCATTTCCGGGGTGGCGTCCGGGAAGTAGATCGCGCGCGGCTTGTCCAGGCACGGCAGGATCTGCTTGATGATCCGCGTCGGCAGCCCGGCGTCGAGCAGGCCGCGGACCTGGAGCACGCGGTCGACCGTCGGCTCGTCGTAGTCGCGGTAGCCGTTCGCCCCGCGTGAAGCGATGATCAGGCCCTGCTCCTCGTAGTACCGGAGCAGCCGGCGCGCGGTGCCCGTGCGTTCCGCCAGCTCGCCGATCCGCATGTGCGCCACCTCACGTAGACCTTCACACGTATGTGAAGGTTCCAGCATAACCGCATGACGATCTCCAGCACCCGGACGGCGGCTCCCGCCCTCCTCGCGTTGACCACCGCCGCGTTCGTCACCGTGCTCACCGAGGCGCTGCCCGCCGGCGTGCTGCCCGGGATGAGCGCCGGGCTCGGCGTCGGCGAGTCCGCCGCGGGCCAGGCCGTGACGATCTACGCGCTCGGCACCGCGCTCACCGCGATCCCGCTCGCCGCGGCCACCGCGGCCTGGCCGCGCAAGCGCTTGCTGCTGGCCGGCGTGGCCGGGTTCGCCGTGGCCAACACCGTCACGACGTTCTCCGCGGACTACGCGCTGACGATGGTGGCGCGGTTCGTCGCGGGGATCGCCGCCGGGGTGGTCTGGGCGCTGCTCGCCGGGTACGCGCGCCGGCTCGTCCCGGACGGCCACGGCAAAGCGATCGCGGTCGTGATGGCGGGCATCCCCCTGGCGCTGTCGCTGGGCATCCCGGCCGGGACGTTCCTCGGCGACCTGCTCGGCTGGCGCTGGGCGTTCGGCGTGATGTCGGCGATCGCGGTGGTGCTGCTGGCCTGGATCGCCGCGCGGGTCCCGGACCAGCCGGGGCAGGCGGGCGGCCGGTTCCCGGTCCGGCGCACGCTGACCGTGCCGGGCGTGGTCCCCGTGCTGGCCGTGACGCTCGTGTTCGTCCTGGCGCACACCGTGCTCTACACCTACATCGCGACCTTCCTCGCCCACGCCGGGCTCGGCGGTTCGGTCGACGTCGTCCTGCTGGTGTTCGGCGTCGCGTCGATGGCCGGCATCGGGATCGTCGGCGCGGTGATCGACCGCGCCCTGCGCACGCTCACGGTGCTCAGCACGATCCTGGTCGCGGTGGCCGCGGCGCTGCTGGCGGTGTTCGCGGGCAGCCCGGTGCTGGTCTACGCCGCCGTGGCGCTGTGGGGACTCGGCTGGGGCGGCGTCCCGACGTTGCTCCAAACGGCCGCGGGGAACGCCGGCGGCGAAGCGGCGGACAACGCGCAGGCCATGCTCGTCACGCTGTGGAACGCGGCGATGGCCGCGGGCGGGGTGGCCGGCGGCGTCCTGCTCGACGCCGCCGGGCCGTCGTCGTTCCCCTGGGCGCTGCTCGTGCTCCTGCTGCCGGTGCTGGCCGTGGTGCTCGGCGCGCGGCGGCACGGGTTCCCGGCGGCGTCCTGAGTGGACGAAGGGCCCGGACGCGTTCGCGCCCGGGCCCTCCAGCTTTTCGGGAAGGCGGTCAGCAGCGGCCGGCGATGGCCCGCAGCAGTTCCGCGTTCGCGGTGTCGCCGGACAGCTCCCAGGCGAACACGCCGCCGAGCCCCTGCGACTTCGCGTACCCCGCCTTGGCCGAGGCCGTTTCGGGCGTGTCGTAGCTCCACCACTGCGAGCCGCACTTCGCGTACGCCGTACCGGCGACCTTCCCGTTCGCCGGGCAGCTGTTCTTCAAGACCTTGTAGTCCTCGACGCCGGCTTCGTACGTGCCCGGTGCCGGGCCGGTGGCGGTGCCGCCGGGCTGCTTCTGCGTGACGCCGTCCCAGCCGCGGCCGTAGAAACCGAGGCCGAGCAGCAGCTTCGACGACGGCACGCCCTGGTGGCGCAGCTTCTGGATGGCCGCGTCGGCGTAGTACCCGGCGTGCGGAAGGCCCGGGTAGGCCCGCAGCGGCGAGTGCGGCGCGGTGGGCCCGGTCGGCTGGCCGCCGGCGACGAAGTAGTCGTAGGTCATCACGTTGTACCAGTCGAGGTACCGGCTCGCGCTGCCGTAGTCGGTGGCGTCGATCTTGCCGTTCTTCGAGCCGTCCGCGGTGATGGCGGCGGTGACCAGCTGCTTGTTCCCGAACTTCGCGCGCAGCGCCTTGACCAGTCCGGTGAACGCCTTCGGCCCGCTGGTGTCGCAGGTGTCGCCGCAGGCGTTGGGGTATTCCCAGTCGATGTCGATGCCGTCGAAGACCCCCGCCCAGCGCGGGTCGTTGACCAGGTTGTAGCAGGACTCGGCGAACGCGGCCGGGTTCTTGGCCGCCTCCGGGAAACCGGACGACCAGGTCCAGCCACCGAAGGACCACAGCACCTTGAGCTTCGGGTGCAGCTTCTTCAGCTCGAGGATCTGGTTGAAGCTGCCGTGCAGGGTGCCGCTGTCGGCCTGGCCGCTGACGCTCGTGGCGGCGTCGTAGGGCATGTCGTGGTCGGCCCACGGGTCGCCGACGGCGCAGCCGCCGCCCGTGACGTTGCCGAACGCGTAGTTGATGTGGGTCAGCTCCGCCGCCGAGCCGGACGTCTCGATGTCCTTGACGTGGTAGTTGCGCGCGTAGACGTCCCAGTCGGCGAAGTAGGCCATCACCTTGCCCTTGGCCTGCCCGGCTTCCGCGGGCGGCGCGACGACGGCGGCGCCGGCCAGTGCCACTGCGACGGCGGCGATGCTCTTTTTCATCCGGTGCACGAAAATCTCCTTCGGCGGACCGCCCGTTCGGATCCGCCGAGGCTAACAGGTTTAGACCACTGCGGACCAGAGCGAAACGTTGGGGTCAAAGGGTTTCCCGGTACCCCCGCAGCCGGGTGCGGATTCACGGCGTGCGATGATCGGCGGATGACCGAGTTCGGCTGCGCGCGCTGCTCGGGCGCCGACGCCCTCACCGCGCTGGCGTTCTGCACGACCCGCCTGCGCGAGATCCACCGGTTGGTCGAACGGTCGCATTTCGGCATTTCGCTGCGCGAATGCCCCGAATGCGGCCAGGCTTTCGCCGCGATCTTCACGGAATTCGTCGACTGGAAGGGCGGTGAAGACGCGCAGTACTTCGACTTCGTCCCGATCACCGCCACCGAGGTGACATCGTTGGCGGCGCAGGGATCCCGGGTCGACCTCGCGGAACTCGGCGCGCTCGGCAGCGTCCGGCGGCGGCTCTCGTCGAGCTGGCCGACCGGCGCGGAGAAGCGGATAGCCTGGCGGACGGACTCCCTGTCGGTGCGCGAAGGCTACTGACGGGTTTCCGCGGCCAGCCGGAGGATCGCGGCGGCCGAGCGGTCGACGTCGGCTTCGGTCGTCGACCAGTTGGACACCGAGATCCGCAGGTGACGGCGGCCGCGCCAGGTCGTGCCGCCCAGCCAGCAGGTGCCGTCGGCCTGGACGTTCCGGACCAGCGCGTCGACGTCGACGTCCCCGAAGGACACCAGGACCTGGTTGAGCACGACGTCGTTGGCGATTTCGGCGCCACCGGCCGCGAGCCGTCCGGCGAACCGGCGCGCGAGCCGGCAGCAGCGCTCGACGAGCTCGGCGACCCCGTCGCGGCCGAGTTCGCGCAGCGCCGCCCAGACCGCGAAGCCCCGGGCGCGGCGCGAGGATTCCAAGGTCAGGTCGCCCATGCCGGAGACTTCGCCGGCCCCGGTCAGGTACGCGGCGCGGTAGGCGATCGCCTCGGCGTGGACGTCCGGCCGGGCGCAGAAGACGAACCCCGAGTCGTACGGGACGTTGAGCCACTTGTGGCCGTCGCAGGCCCAGGAGTCGGCAAGCTCGACGCCGTCGAGCAGCGGCGCGGTGGCCGGGTTCGCCGCGGCCCACAGGCCGAAGGCGCCGTCGACGTGCACCCAGGCCCGGTGGGCGCGCGCGGCTTCACAGGCGGCGCGGAGGTCGTCGCAGGCACCGGTGTTGACGTTGCCCGCCTGGAGGCAGACGATCACCGGCCCGCTACCGGCGTCGAGGGTGCTCCGGAGGTCATCGACATCGATGGCTCCCTGACGTCCGGCGGCCACCGGCTCGATCGCGCTGGTACCGAAGCCGAGCAGCCGGAGGGCCCGGTCGATGGTGGCGTGCCGTTCTTCGCTCGCGACGATCCGGACGCGCGGCGCGCCGGCCAGCCCGTCGCGCTCGACGTCCCAGCCCGCTTCGGCGAGGACGTGGTGCCGCGCGGCGGCGAGCCCGACGGTGTTCGCGCCCTGTCCGCCGGTGACGAACCCGGCGGACGCGGTGGCGGGGAGGCCGAGCAGGTCCTTGAGCCAGCGCCCGGCGGTCTCCTCGGCGGCGGCCGCGGCCGGTGACAGGACGGCGTTGAAGGCGTTCTGGTCCCACCCGGCGGCGAGGACGTCGGCCGCGGTGGCGGCGGGCAGCGCACCCCCGATGACGAACCCGAAGAACCGCGGCCCGGCCGTCGCGACGAGCCCCGGCTCGGCGGCGCGGGCGAGTTCTTCGAGCACTTCGGACGGTGAGGCCGGGCCGTCCGGGAGCGGACCACCGAACGCGGGGGCGGTCGCGGTCGCGACCGGACGGTCCGGGAGGCCGGCCCGGTAGCCGGCGGCCAGCTCGGCGGCGCGGGTCAGCAGGGCACGCATGTCGTCCACGCGCCGACTGTAGGCCGGATCCGCCGGTTTGCGCTTACGCCGCCTTCGGGTGGGCCGCCCGGCGGTTCTCCCGGGCCAGCTCCACCGTCTCGGCGATCCGCCGTTCCCGCGTCTCCGGCCGCTTCGCCCTCGCGATCCACTCCAGGATCAGCCGTCGCGACGACGGCGGAAACCCCTCGAAGCACCGCCGTGCCACCGCCTCCCCCTCGAACGCGCGGCGAAGCTCCGGGGGCATCACCCCGTTTTGGGCCTCGGCGAGTACGTCCCAGGTCCCCGTCCGGCGGGCGAGGTCGATCATCGCCTGGCCGGCCGGGGTCATCAGGCCCGCCGCCGTCAGGCGCTCCACCCGCTCGCGGTTCACCCGGCTCCACGTGCTCCGCAGCTTTCGCGGCGTGAAACACAGGTACGTGCTCTCCGCGTCGCGCCGGAGGGCCTTGCTGTCGATCCAGCCGAAGCACAGCGCCTGCTCCATCGCCTCGTGCACCCGGACGCCGGGCACCCGGCTGTGCTTGCGCCGGATCACCAGCCACACCGACGGGACCGGGGCCGACGCCAGCCAGCTCCGCCAGCCGGCCACCGACGTGACCTCCACCACGGGGACACCCTCGATTTGCTCCATGCCCAGATCATCGTGGTCAAACCGCTCACCTTCTGAGCACTTTGGCCCGGGAACAATCCCGGCCTTCCCGGCGTAGCGTCCTGGTATGGACACCCCGCTGAACACCGACCGGCTCGTGATCCGGGACTGGACGGTGGACGACGCCGAAGCCGCGTTCGCCGTCTACGGCGCGGAAGACGTCACGCACTGGCTGACCCCGGCCATGGACCGCGTCGGCGACATCGCCGCGATGCGTTCGGTGCTGCACGCCTGGCAGGAGGCGCAGCCGAACCTGCCGCCGCCGCGGGGCCGGTGGGCGATCGAGCGCAAAGAGGACGGTGCCGTGATCGGGGGCCTCGGCATCCGGTTGCTGCCGCCGTTCGAAGAGGACCTCGAACTGTCCTGGCAGCTCAGCCCCGGCTTCTGGGGCCAGGGTTACGCCTCGGAAGCGGCGACCGCGCTCATCGAGTGGGCCTTCACCCAGGACACCGAGGAGCTCTTCGCGGTCGCGCGGCCGAACAACACGCGCGCGATCGCCGTCGCCAAGCGGCTCGGCATGCAGTGGGTCGGGGAGACCGACAAGTACTACAACCTGCGGCTCCAGGTGTACCGGATCCGGCACACCGACCTCATCGGCTGACCGGCTCCAGCAGGAAGACGCGGATTTCGCGGTGCTCGGCCCGCACGGCGTAGCGGTCGTACGCGGGCCAGTACGCGGCGACGGCGTCCCACATCTCCTGGCGCTCGTCCCCGGTCAGCAGGCGGCCGGTGACGTCCACCGTCCGGCCGTGCAGCGCGACCGTGGCCGCCGGGCGCGCGAGGAGGTTCGCCGACCAGGCCGGGTGGTTCTCGCCGCCCCAGTTCGAGCCGATCACGACGTAACCGCCGGCGCGCTCGACGTACAGCAGCGGCACCTGCCGCGGCTCACCGCTGCGGCGGCCGACGGTGGTGAGCAGCAACGTCCGCAGCCCGACCGCGGTGCCGACGCCGACCCGGCCGCCGCTGATCCGCAGCAGCACCCGGTCGGCGGGCACGAGCGCCCGCCCCAGCACCGCGAACGCCTTGCTCTTCCCGAACCCCGCGAACACCCCGCGCAAACCAGCCACGGTCGAACCCTAGGTCACCACCGCGACGGGGCGGGCGGCGCCACGACCGGTGGCCGGTCGTCGCAGGTGATCGTGTTCGGCAGCAGCCACGGCGCCAGCCAGCCGCCGTCGTTGCCGCCCACGTCCGTCAGCGTGAACTCCGATCCCGTCGGCGGGAAGTTGAACGACCCGCAGTTGTTCACACCCACCGCGCCCACGTTGCGCGCGTCGACGTTCCGGAACGACGCCGAGCCCGCCGACCGCGCGCTGAGCACCGACGTCCCGGTGCCGTCGACCCGCAGGTCCGCGAACCGCAGCCCGGTGATCGAGTACTTGTCCTTCACCGGGAAGTCGCTGACCAGCATGATCGCGTTGTACGTGCTGTCGAGGAAGTGGTCGCCGGTCACCTCGACGTCCGCGGCGATGTCCTTCTCCAGCGCGTAGAACCAGAGCGCGCCCAGCCCGATCTTCCAGTTCAGTTCGAACGTCCCCGCCCGCACGGTCGTGTTGTCCGTGATCCGCAGCGCCCCGCCGAACGCCTCGGCCCCGAACCGCGACCCCACCTGGATCGCGCTGCCCTCGCGGATCGGGTCCGCCACCAGGTTGCCGGAGACGGTGTTGTCGACGCCGCCGTACACCGCGATCCCGTTGGCCAGCACCGGGGTCTGGATCGTGTTGTGGTCGAACACGTTGCGTGCGTCGGCATCCTTCTCCGACCACATCGCCAGCCCGTCGTCGCCGGTGTTGCGGACGAAGTTGCCCGACACCAAAGAATCCGTGACTCCGGTGTGGAAGTTCAGCCCGTCGGCGATCTGGTCGGCGATGACGTTGTGCGTGATCCGCGTGCGCGCCATCGGCCCGTCGAACCAGAGGCCGACCTTCGTGTGGTGCAGGTACAGGGAGTCCACAGTGGAGTCGCTGAGCGCGCCGCCGATCGCGTTGACCTGGTCGGTGTCGACGCGTTCCCGGACGTCGCCTTCGATCGCGAAGCCCGAGAGGTGGACGTCGTGGCTGCCCCCGGCGGCGGCTTCTTCGCCGTAGACGCCGACACCGTGACCCTTGAGGGTCGTGTACCAGCTGCCGGCGCCTTCGATCGTGACGTCGTCGACGACGAGGTGCCGGTTGACCTGGTACGTGCCCGGCGGCAGGTAGACCTTCAGGTGCGTGCGCCGCGCGAAGGCGACGGCGCGGTCGATGGCGTCGGCCGAGTCGCGGCGTCCGGTCGGGTCGGCGCCGAAGAGCACGGCGTTGGCGGCGAAGGGAACCACGCGGGGCGGCGCCACCTGCTCGGAGTCGAGCAGGTCGACGACGGTCCACGCGGCGGCGGCCGACGCGGTGAGGCGCACCTTGTCCCCCGCCCGGTACGACCGCCCGAGCAGGAGCCGCTGTTCGTCGTAGAAGTGGCTGGGGCGGAACGGTTTTTGGATCACCGGCGCAGGCGTGGTCGTGGCCGGCACGCACCCGCACTCGGTGATCCACCAGTCCGGGTGCAGCAGGTCCGCGTCCGGGTCGTTGGTGAACGGGTATTGGTTGTACAGCCACGAATACTGCGAGGTCAGCGTCATCCGCTGCCGGTGGCCGCCGTTCACCGTGACGTCGAGGGGCGCGGTGATCCCACCGCCGCGCGGGGCGTCGGGAATGCTGTAGCGGACGGTGATCGCGTTCGCCGCGGCGGGCAGCGTGAACTCGACGTACTGCCCCGGCGCGAGCCGGACGGCTCGCCGTCCCGACGCCTCCGAAGGCAGCGTGTACGCCGTGCGGTCGGGGCCGATCACCACGCCGTCGGTGCGCGCGTTCTCCGCCTCCTGTTCCAGGAAGCCGACGGTGGCGCCGCGCCCGGCGACCAGCGCGGGGTCGAGCGCGGCCCGCGTCACGACCGGCCGGTCGGCGGCGGCGGCCGGTGCGGCCACCGACACGAGAGCGGTCACCGCGACGAGCGCGGCTCCGAAGGTGCGTCGCGACATCCAGGGCCTCGTTTCGCCGGAGGGACTGCGGCGGAAGATTAGGCGACGCTCGCGCACCAGACAATACTTTGCCCCGAACTTGCAAGAAGAAGTCGATTCCTTGCGCAAGCTTGCTTCTGGCAGAGTTCGGGCATGACCCGCCCCGAATCCGCCGCCGAGGTGTTCGACGCGCTCGGCCTGGACTACGAGCACCGCGACCGCCCAGCGCGCGGCGATCACCGGCCTCCTCGCGGACCTGCCACCCGGGGCGAAGGTGCTCGACCTCGGCGCGGGCACCGGGCGGCCGACCGCGGAGCTGCTGGCCGCCGCCGGCCACGACGTCACCGGGTACGACGTCGCGCCGAAGATGGTCGAGCTCGCGCGCGCCCAGGTCCCCGCCGCCCGCTTCGAGGTGGGTTACATGCGGGAACTGTCCTTTCCCGACGGTGACTGGGACGCGATCACGGCGTTCTTCTCGATGCTGCAGCTCCCCCGGGCCGAGCAGGAAACCGTGATCGGCCGCCTGGCGCACTGGCTGAAACCCGGCGGCCTGCTGGTGTTCGCGACCGTGCCGGCCGACGTCGACGGCGTCGACATCGTCTTCATGGGACACCCGGTCCGCGCGAGCAGCTTCACGACCGGGACGCTGACCGAGCGGCTCCGCGCGGCCGGGCTGGAGATCGTCCGCGAGGAGGAGGCCCTGTTCGTCCCCGACCACCCCGGCGCCGGGCCGGAGCCGCACGTCTACCTGACCGCACGCAAACCGGACTGAGCCCGTCAAGTCCTCACCAGCACGATCACCCGACGGATATGAATTTTGCTCAAGTTCGTGCATGTCCTGGGCGGCGGACCCGAGCTAAAGTGAGGGATGGGCATCGAAGCTCTGGCCAGGCCGGTACCGCGCGAGCACCGTGAGCTCGTGCGCGAAATGCTGACCAGGCTGCCGGAGTTCGCCGATCGGCTCGCCCGCCTGCTCAGCGAAGAGGACGAGTTCTACCGCCAGGTCGAGCACGTCGCGCCCGGCGAGCTGCGCCAGGTCTGCCGGGCCAACCTCGAACGAGCGCTGACCGCGCTGGTCGACGGCCGCGGTCTCGCCCTCGACGCCGCCCGCAAGACCGGGCTCGTCCAGGCGCGCCAGGGCATCCCGCTGCCCGCGGTGCTGCGCGCGTTCCGGATCGGCGGCACCTTCGTCTACGAAGCCCTGCTCGAACTCGCCGGCCCGGAGTTCCTCAACCCCACCCGGACGATCGAGATCAACTCCTACGTCTGGAAGGCGATCGACCTCTACTCCGACGCGCTGACCACGGCGTACGAAGAGGTCGCCGCCGAGCCGTCGCACGCGAACGCGCGGCTGCTGGACGACCTGCTGCGCGGGCGGCTCGCGAGCCAGGCCGACATGGAGGCGGCCGCGCGCGAGCTGGGCCTGCCGACCGCGGGCATGTTCGTCGCGGTGGTCACCGAACGCGTCGAGCCGGACGAGCAGGACTCCGTCGAAGCCCTGCTGCGGGCGCGCCGCTGGCGGTCGGCGTGGCGGCCCGGCGGCGAAGCGGGCCTGGTCGCGATCGACCGGATCGAAGACGTCCGGCGGCTGCGCGAAGTGCTGGGGTCGCTGCCGGTGGCAGCCGGGATGAGCAAGCCGTTCAGCGGGTTCCCCGACGTCCCGGACGCCCTGCACCGCGCGCGGATCGCCCGCCGCTCGCTGCCGTCGGCGACGCCGGGCGTGGTGGTGTTCGGCGATTCGCCGGTGACGACGCTGGTGGCGGCCGCGCCCGGGATGGCCCGCGACGTCGTCCGCTCCGCACTGACCGGGGTGCTCACCCTGCCCGGCGCGGAACGCAAGGTCCTGCTCGACACGCTGCTCGCGTGGTTCGCCGGCCACGGCTCGGCGAAGGAGGCGGCGGACCGGCTGTTCGTGCACCCCAACACGGTTCGCTACCGCCTGCGGCGCGTGCAGGAACTGACCAAGCGCGACCTGACCGACCCGGTCGACATCGGCGAGCTGTACGTCGCCCTGGAGTCGGTGCGGCTGGACCCGGAGCTCGACTGATCGATTGACTTTCGATAGAAATCGAGCGATAGTCATCGCATGGTTACCGAGAAGTGGGCCGTTGCCGCGCTCAGAGTGTTTCTGGTGGTGCTGTTCGGCGTCCTCGTGGTGTTCCAGACGCTGTCGCTGCCGGGCGGGATCGCCTACACGACGTCGCAGAACCCGCACGACGCCGGCCTGCGCTGGCCGCTGACCGCCATCGCGGTGTTCCTCGTGCTGTGCGTCGAGGTGGTGCTCGTCGCGACCTGGAAGCTGCTGACCCTGGTCAAGAACGACCGCATCTTCACCCCCGCGTCGCTGAAGTGGGTCGACGTGATCGTCTGGGCGGTGGCCGCCGCGTGGCTGGTCTTCGTCGGCATGCTGCTCTTCGTGGGCTTCAACGCGGACGACCCGGGCATGCCGATGCTGCTGTTCCTGGTGACCGTCGCGATCACGGTGTTCGGCCTGCTCCTCGTGGTGATGCGCGCCCTGCTCCGGCGGGCGACCACGCTGCAGTCCGATCTGGAAGCGGTCATCTGATGCCGATCGTCGTGCGCATCGACGTCGAACTGGCCAAGCGGAAGATGAGCGTCGGCGAGTTCGCCGAGAAGGTGGGCCTGACCCCGGCGAACGTGGCGGTGCTGAAGAACGGCCGCGCGAAAGCGGTCCGGTTCAGCACACTGGAAGCGATGTGCCGGGTCCTGGGTTGCCAGCCCGGCGATCTGCTGGAGTGGGTGGACGACTGAGCGGATTCCGCCCAGGTACTAGGCCGCGTCGAGCTCCACCAGTCTCGCCAGTTCCAGCAGCGTTGCCTCGAACCCCGGGCCGGCGGTGAGCTCCACCGTGAGCGGACCCCCGCGCCGGTCCGTGCCCACCGGGAGCGCCACCGCCGGCTCCGTCCACTGGGGACGGTTCGGGGCGGCCGAGACGACCACGTCCGTGCGGACCGCGCCGCGGCGGTGGCCGGCCGCGTCGAGGTCGAGAACCACGTTGCCGTGCAACGAAAGCAAGGCCGCGACGTCGGCGACCGCGTCGCGCAGTTCGCGGTCGGCGATCGAGTCCGAATGCGCGCCGATCGCCGCGCGGGAGGGCTCGCCGCCCAGTCTCGGGACGAGGCGCGCGAGGTCGCCGGGGGCGCACGTGAGCACGCGGATGCCCGGCACGCCGGCCAGGGGGTCGGTGAGGGTGATGCCCGCGCTCGCGGCCGCCGCCACGATCCGGGCCCGCCACCGCGCGGTGGCCGCGATGGCGACCAGCGAGGGGTCCTGCGACAACAGGGAGTTTCTCCTTTGCTCTCCGGCGCGGCGGGTGGGGATCGTCCGATGGTGGGGCCGTGCCCGTTGTGCCCGGGAACAAACATGTTTGGTCGCTTGGTCCGAACGGGGGCGTCCATGCCACCTTCCGGTCGCACGCGGCACCTGTGACCGCCGGTCACACTTTGACGCGCGACGTGGCGCAGGCCACTATCCGGGCGACTGATTACCGCCGGGTAATTTGTGTCCGGAGTACGACCCTGGAGGACCGTTGCGACGAGCTTTCGGCCTGATCTTGCTGGCACTGGGGGTGTTCGCGGTCGCGGGTGCGGTGCTGCTGCCGGCCTACGTGTACCCGAAGCTCGCCAAGGTGCCGCTGGACCAGGACTCGACGTCGGTGCTCGAGGGCACCGCGAGCAAGGTCCTCGTCGTCACCGACAAGGGGCAGGGCCCGGTCACCGAGATCCGCAACAACGCGAAACTGACCGCGGTCGCCCACGTCCAGGCGAACTTCGCCACGCCCGAGATGCGCGCGGACACCGATTACGCGGTCTGGCTGCTCGCGGTCAAGGTCACCGACGACGCCGACGACACCGTCGTCAGCGGGAGCAAGCGGCAGGTCTGCTTCGACCGGCGCACCGGCGAAGGCTACGACCCGCGCGGGGAGTCCGACCCGAAGTGCGACGCCAAGAGCAGCTTCGTCGTCGAGCTCAAGGACAAGGCCGACAAGGTCGGCGAGACACCGGCGGAGACCAACGACTACAAGGCGCAGCCCGGCCTGAACTTCAAGTTCCCGTTCGGCGCCGAGCAGAAGGACTACAAGGTCTACGACGACAACACCGGCGCGGCCGCGATCGCCCGGTACACCGGCACCGAGACGGTGAACGGGATCGAGACCTACAAGTTCGTCCAGGACATCCCGGACACGAAGATCGCGACGAAGGAGGTGCCCGGTTCGCTCGTCGGCTCGACCGAGCCGACCGCCGACGCCGAGCTCTACTACCGCGGCGTCACCACGATGTGGGTGGAGCCGGTGACCGGGATCCAGGTCAAGCAGCAGCAACAGCAGCACCAGGAGCTGCGCACCGGCACCACCACCCCGACCGTCGTCTTCGACGGAACCCTGGCCTACAACGGGAAAACCATCTCGCAGATGGTGGACCAGGTGAACGCGAACAAGGGCAGGCTGGAGTTCCTCTCGAGCACCGGCCCGCTCTGGCTCGGGATCGGCGGGGGTGTGCTGATCGTCGTGGCGATCGTGCTGCTGGCCCGCCGCCGCCCGGCCGCCCCGCCGGCTCCCCCGCGGCGGCACCGGGAGCCGGTGGGCGCCGGGCGTTAACGGCGCCGCAGCACCAAGACCAGATTCCAGGAAGCGATTTCGCGGAGGCCGGGAATCCGCACGACCCCCATCGCCCAGCCCGGGTGGTAGCGCGGGTACCCGGCCACCAGATCGGCCAGCGGCGTCGTTTTCGCCCAGCGGAGCGCGGCGCCGACGGAAACCGGGAACAGGCTTTCCCCGAATTTGTTCTTGGGCTGCTTCCCGAGTTTTCGCGCATAACGGCGGCGCGCGTAGTGGCCGCCGAAGAAATGCCACGGCGCGGTCTCGTGCCCGCCCCACGGTGAATACCACGGGGTGAACGACGCGAAGACCGTGCCGCCGGGTTTGGTGACGCGGCACATCTCGCCGAGCATGACCCACGGCTCGGCGACGTGCTCCAGCACGTTGGAGGAGTAGCAGACGTCCACGGATCCGCTGCGCACGGGCAGTTCCGTGCCGCTGGCGCGGATCATGTTCTCCCCCGGCTCGCCGCGCGCGGACAGCTCGCCGACGTCCGGGTCGAGGCCGAGGTAGACCGCGCCGGCCGCGCGGAAGGCGTCGGAGAAATAGCCCGGCCCACCCCCCACATCGAGGACCGTGCGGCCGGACAACGGCGTGTGGGACGCCAATTGCCGCACGGAGTCGGCGGCGAGCGTGGAATAGAAGCCGTCGGGGTCCGTCTGCTCGGTGAGGAACGCCCGGAAGAGCGTCACGGAACGGGCGAGCGTGGCGCGATGGGGCCGCGCGGTCGCGGAGAGCACCGGATTACCTACCATTGAACCGTCGCTTTCCCGAATACGTTCATCTACTGTGTACGCACCAGTAACCTAGCACCGTCGCTACAGTTGGGATAACCCGATGGAACGTCCTCGCGTGCTCCTCGTCAACTGGCGCGACACCGGCCACCCCGAGGGCGGCGGGTCGGAGCGGTACGTCGAGCGGATGGCCGAAGGGCTCGCGAGAGCGGGCTACCGGGTCGAAATCCAGTGCGCGGCGTACCCGGGCGCGACCGCGGGCGAATGGCGTGACGGCGTCCGCTACCGGCGCCGCGGCGGGAAGTTCGGCGTGTACGCGCACGCGCTGCGCGCGATCCGGCGGGCCCGCGCCGACCTCGTCGTGGACGTGCAGAACGGGATGCCGTTCTTCGCCCGGCTGGTCGCCGGCTGTCCGGTGCTGGTGCTCGTGCACCACGTCCACAAGGAACAGTGGATCAGCGCGCTCGGCGAGGTGCTGGGCCGGGCCGGCTGGTGGATCGAGTCGCGGCTGGCGCCGTGGCTGTTCCGCAAGTGCCGCTACCTCACGGTTTCCGAGGTCACCAAGTCCGAGCTGGCCGGCCTCGGCGTCGAGCCGGACCGCGTCGCGGTGGTGCCGAACGGGCTGGACACGCCCCCGGCGTGCGAATCCGCCCGTGACCCCGAGCCGACCCTGGTCGCGGTGAGCAGGCTGGTGCCCCACAAGCGGATCGAGCACGCCATCGACGTCGTCGCGCGGCTCGCCGGGCGCTGGCCGTCGCTGCGGCTGGAGGTCGTCGGCCAAGGCCCGTGGGACGAGGTCCTGCGCGCGCACGCGGCTTCGCGGGGCGTCACGGATCGCGTGGTGCTGCACGGCTGGGTCGACGAGCACGCGAAGCACGAGATCCTCGCGCGCTCCTGGCTGCACCTGTGCCCGTCGGTCAAGGAGGGCTGGGGCATCGTGATCATGGAGGCCGCGGCCCACGGCGTGCCCTCGGTCGCCTACCGCGCCGCCGGCGGGGTCGCCGAATCCATTGTGGAGGGCCGGACGGGGCTGCTGGCCGACGACTTCGACCACTTCACCGCCCAGGTGGACGGCCTGCTCGCGGACGGCCTGCGCCGCGCGGAGATGGGCTTGGCGGGCGTCGAGCGGGCGGGGATGTTCAGCTGGGAGCGGAGTTCGGCGGAGTTCGCTTCACTGGTGCGGGAAGTCTCGGGCCGTCCCGCGCCCCGGCCGCGAGTGCTGACCCGCGCCCCGGAACTCGCTCAACCCCGGCCCTGATGACGTGAATGACTCATTCATGTCGTCCGACGACAGGAATGAGTCATTCACGGCAGCGCGGCGAGGCCTGGTCCCGGACCGCGTCGCCGAACTCCGCCAGTAACCGGGCCGCGGCGGGGGCGTCGAAGTCGCGGCGGCGGGCCCGGACCGTCACCGTCGTGGTGCCGCCGGTGGTGGCGGCGCCGAACGCCACCCCGGACCGCCCGCTCGCGGCCGGGTAGAACGCGAGCGAGCGCACCGTGTCCACCGTGGACACCAGGCCGAGGTTCGACACCAGGAACGTCGACCCCAGCCGGCCGGCCAGCAGGCGGGTTCCCAGCCGGGCGAAGCGGCTGCTGCGCGCCGGGAAGTCCGGCTCGGGCGGCCGTGTCCGCAGCAGCGCGGCGACGTCCGCCGCGCGGGAACCGAGTCGCAGCCGGAAGAACGCGCTGTCGTGCACCGGCTCCGGTGCCGCGCCGGACCGCCGTGACGCGCCCAGCGCGGCCACGACCCGCGCCGTGCGGGCACCGTGCGAGTGGTTCCAGCGTTCGGTGGCGCGGGCAGCGGCCGTGACGAACCCGGGGGCGCCGAGCCGCAGCCGCGGTTCGTGGCGGGCCGCGAAGACGTCCCCTGAGGACGGTGCGGCCCGATCCGGCACGATCCGGCCCGGCGGCACGAAAACCGCCTCAGCGAGCCGCTGGACGGCCGAAACGACGAAGGGTTTGCCGCCACCACGGGGGCCGATCCCGGTCGCCGCCGAGGAAACCGGGACGTCGAGGAGGATGCCGAGCAGGGCCAGCAGGCCGAGGCCGTCGAGGGCGCCGTGGTGCGCGGCGACGAGCAGCGCGTCCGCCCGGACGGCGACGCGGATGAGCGGCGCGGTGCGTTCGTAGGGCTCCGAAGCGAACCGGTCGCGGACGGCGGGCAAGTCGTCCGCGAGCTCGATTTCGGGCACGGCGCCGAGGTGCGGGTACTGCTGGACCGCGGCCGCGAGGCGCGCCCGGAGCTTCCCGGGTTCCGGTGCGGCCGCGGAAAGTTCCGCTTCGAGGAGGATGCTCCAGGAAACGGTGGGGTCGCCGTAGAGCCCGACGACGCGGTGCGCGTGGTCGGAGGCGAGCCGGGTCACGCGTCAGCGGCTCCCGTAGATCTTGCCGGGGTGGTCGGCCGGGTTGTACTTCACCTGCGCGTTGAGCTTGTCCTGCACCTGGGCGGAAGCGTCGGGGTCCGCGCCCTTGACGAGGGCGAACCCCGCGCCGGTCGCCACCCCGCCGCCGATGATGACGGCGACGACCGCGCCGATGACCGTGCCCACGTGTCACTCCTTCCGCGGCGGGGAAATCCTGCCGCGGCCCAATGTACGCATCGGTAACATGCGGCACAACAGTGCGACGCACAGCAATCCCAGCGCTACTCCGTTCGCCACCAAGGCGGGCGTCCACGAGATCGCTTTCACCGAAGGCACACCCGGTGTCCGGTAGAGCGTCAGCCATTCACCCGACCACACCGCGGTCGCGTCGGCGAGCAACCGCGGGTCGACGTCGCCGGGTGTCCCGTGTTCGACGAGGACCCAGCCGATCCCCGCGGCGGTGAGCTCCCGCGCGGACGTCGCGGCGCGGACGTCGCCGATCCGCGGGTCCTCGCCCGCGATGCGGTCGGCGCCCACTTGCAGCGTGTCGTCCATCAGCACGGGTCTCGGCAGCGCGCGCGGCGCCGGGTCCAGCTGAGTGCGGTCGGCGTTCCAGGCGAACCCGCGGAACGCCGAGAGCGGCAGCACGAGCACGTCGCCGGGGCGGTCACCGAGCACTTCGGACACGGCCCGCCAGTCGTCCGGGTACTGCGCCGTGCCGAGCCGTCCCCAGCCGCCCCACGCCAGATCCGGCATGGTGACCAAGGGCAAGGCGATCGCCGCCGTGGCCAAGGCGATCCGGCCGCGCTCGGTCTTCAGCTTCGCGGCGGCGGCTTCGACGGCCAGCGCGAAGCCGAGCGCGAGCGGAAGCGCCCACCAGGCCACCCATTTCTGGGCGTCGCGCAGCAGCCCGGCGCCGGGCACGTACCGCGTCGCCGCGGTGAGCAGCGCCGTCCCACCCGGCAACGTCGCCAGCGACGCCAGCAGCACACCCGCGACCCCGAGCAGGGACAGCGACAACGCCGGCGCCCGCCCCCACCACTTCGCCAGCGGCCGGAGCCCGGCCACGGCGATCGCGGCGACGACGAGGGTCAGCACCGGGACCAGCGGCATCGCCCGGCTGCCGGGCACCGTTTCGGCGTTCCAGATGCCGCCCAGCCCGAGCACGCTGAACAGCGCGGGGCCCCAGCTTTCGGCGCGGGCGCTGAACGCGGTCACCCCGGCCGGGTCGGAGAACGTGCCGCCGGGGTTGAGGAATGTCGGCACCAGCCACGGGAGGTTCAGCGCGAGGGCGATCGGGACCGTCTGCCAGAGCCTGCGCGACCCGGCGGCCGCGACCATGACGGCGCTCGCGAGCACGCCGCCCGGCGGGGTCAGGACCGCCGCCGCGCTCGCGATCACCAGTCTCGGCAGGGAATTCGGTTCGTGTGCGCGCGCCGCGAGTCCCGCGGCGGCGATCCAGGGCAGGCACGCGTAGGTCAGCAGCAGCGGCCAGTGCCCGATGAAGAGCCGTTCGGCGACGTAGGGCGTCCACGCGTACGTCGTCGCGGCGACGAGCCGGGTGCCGAGGTGGCCGGTCGGGACCAGCCGGCCCGCGCCGAGCGCGGCCGCGAAAATCGCCAGGAGCAGGACGATCTTCTGGACGATGTCGCCGGGCAGCGCGGTGGTCGCCAACGCGACGGCGGCGTCGGCGGGCACGGATCGCGGCAGCGTGCTGCCGAGCCCGAGGGCGTCCGGCACGAAGTACTGCCTGGGCGCGAACACCATGTCGTAGCCGAGGGTGAACCCGCGGCGCAGCAAGGGCGCGCAGACGGCGAACGCGAGCACGGCGGACCACGCGGGGAGCGCGAACCGCTTGCCCGGTGCGTCCACGGCCCTTCCTTTCCGGTGCGCGCGAGGTTATGGTCCCTGCTCATTACTCGCCGGTAATGGGAGCCCGCCGTTGAGCGTAGCCACCGAAGACCCGGCCCGGACCGGCAACCGGGTCGCGGCGATCCTCGTCTCGCTCGCGCTCGCGGGCAACAACGCGGCGAGTTACGTGCTGAGCCTGGCGGCCGCGCGGATCCTCGCGCCCGGCGCGTTCGGCGAGCTGAGCTCCCTGCTGGCGGTGCTGGTGATCGGCGTCGTCCCGGCGATGGGACTGCAGACGGTCGTCGCCTTGCGGGTGGCGCGTTCGTCGTCGCCGGCGCGGGGTCCGTTGTTCGCGCTCGGGCTGATGACGAGCGGGATCGTCGCGACGGCGGCGTTGACGCTCAGCCCGTTGCTGGTGCTCCTGCTGCACCTGGGCTCGCTGACGCCGGCGCTGCTGGTGACGGCCGCGCTCGGGCCGTTGACGCTGCTGGGGTTGTTCCACGGTCTGCTCCAGGGCGCGCACCGGTTCGCGAGGCTGGCCGGGCTGATCGCGCTGGAGGGGTGCGGCAAGGTCGGCGGTTCCCTGCTCGGCCTGCTCCTGACGGGTTCGACGACCGGCGCGCTGGCGGGAACCGCGTTCGGGTCGGTCGTGGTCGTGGTGGTGGCTTGGCAGCTCTGCGGCCGTCCCCGGCCCCGCTGGGCCGATCGCCACGGTGGCGAAGTACTCCATACGGCGCAAGCGATGCTGGCGCTGGTGCTCCTGGTGAACCTGGACCTGGTGCTGGCGCGGCACACGCTGCCGGCGGGTTCGGCGGGCGAGTACGCGCTGGGGGCGATCGTCACGAAGATCGCGTACTGGCTGCCACAGGCGGTGGGCGTGCTGGTGCTGCCGCGGTTCGCGCTGTCCGCGGGACGGCGGCGCGTGCTGCCGGTGGCGCTGGCGGTGTGCGCCTGCCTGGACGCCGTGGTGCTGCTGGTTTCGGTGGCGGTTGGGCCGTCGTTGCTGGGGCTGATCGGCGGTTCCCGTTACGCCGGCAGCGTGATGCCGGTGTGGCCGTTCGCGCTGGCGGGGTCGATGCTGGCGCTGGTGCAGATCCTGCTGTACGCCCGGCTGGCGGACGGCGACCGGCGGGTGACGGTGCTGATGTGGACGGCGGTGGCCGCGGAGGCGGCGTTGATCTTGTTGTGGTTGCACGGCTCGGCGACGCAGGTGGTCACGGCGGCGGCGTGTTGCGCGGGTGGCCTGGCGGTGGCGGGGGCGATGCTGGAGTTGCGGGCACGCCGAACGCCGTGAATGACTCATTCCTGTCGTCCGACGACAGGAATGAGTCATTCACTACATCCCGGAGCCGGCGGGCCGCGTGAACCAGTCCACGCACGTCGACACCATCGCCGCCGCGGCCAGCAACAGGGCGGCCTGCGTCACCGGGCCGTACGCCCACTCCTGGCCGTGGCCGAGGACCCGGCCCACCACCGACACCGCCGCCGCCACGGCCATGCCGCCGAACGCCAGGTACCGCGGTGCCCGCTCCGAGAACTGGCGGGCCAGCAGGCACGCGATCAGCAGCACCACCGGCAGCATCCCGCCCAGCGCCACCAGCAGCCCGATCAGCACCACCGGTACCGCGGCACCGCCCGCGACGACCGGGAACGGCCGCCGCCGGGCCGGCCACGCCACCGCGATCAGCGTCAGCAGCACCGCCGCCGCGCCGGTCAGCAATCCCGCGCGGTACGCGGAATCCGGCGTGAACGACAGCGAAACCACCCCGCCCGCGCCGGCCGGGACGAGCCACGCCTGCTGCCAGCCGTCGACGCGGGTGCGGGCCAGCTCGCGACCATCCACTGTGGCCACCCAGCCCGCGTTCGCGTTCTCCGGGATCGCCAGCACCGCCTCCTCGCCCGGCCCGACCGTCACCGTGCGGGCCGTCGCGTCCCACGTCCCCACCTGCACCGTCCGGTGCCCCGGCGGCGTGGCCGGCGCCTTCACCGGACGCAGCCACAGGTCCTGGACCACAAAGGACTCCGACCGGTCCGTCCGCAGTTCGTGCCCGCCCGCCGGCAACGCGACGCCGCCCTCGGAATCGCGGCACATCCGCAGCTCCAGTGCGCGGTGGGCGATGATGTCCGCCAGCGTCCCCTGCACCGACGTCCGGTAGTCGAGGCCGTCCAGGTGGATGTTCGGCCCCGACCCGCACGGCACCGTGAACGCCGGGTCCGGGCCGGGCAGCAGCCCGGCCGTCCCCGACAGCTCCAGGCTGCCGATCCCGGCCACCGCGCGGGCCGTGGGATCGTCGTCGTCGCCCGGCAGCACGATCTGCAGCTGGTCGGTGTCCAGCGGTTCGAACGACGCCGACCCGCTCGCGTCCAGCTCGACCGTCCGCGTGCCCGACCGGCCGACCAGCTCCACCTGCCGCGGCACCCGGGCCCCGCTCGACGGCGAAACCCCGATGTGCAGCCCGGAAATCCGCTTCGGCGAGGTCCAGCCCAGGGTCAGCGCCGGCCGCAGGTCCGTGACGTCGGGGCGCCACGTCGTGCCCGCGTCGCCGTCCACCGCCGCGAACCCCGCCGCGGCCGGGTCGCCGGCGAGCTGGGACGTCGAGGCGACCGTCACCCCCGGCAGCTGCACCGGGTTGCGGCCGCCGCCCGACGGCAGCACCGAGCCGCCGACCAGGTACGTCTCTTCGGCCGGGGTGCTGAACAGGCGCCGGATCCCGTCGGGTTCCTCGCCGTCGCGCGCGGCCGAAGCGTCGCACCGGACGGCGTCGCCGACCGGCAGGCACGCGTACCGCGGCGCCGCGCCGCGTGTGAACGAGAAGCCGGGCGCCGGGCCGACCGGCAGGTCCGCGGGCACCTCCAGCGTGCGCTGCGGCTCGGTGCCGGGGATCTTCAGCTCCGCGATCCCGACGTTGCCGTCCTGCCGCCCGACCACCAGCGACAGCAACGTGATCCGCACCTTGCGTGTGACCCCGCCCGCGACGCTGTAGCTGTGCGCGCCCGCACCGCGGATCACCTGCTGGTCGACCGAACCGTTGTCGGTGGTGATCCGGATCCGGGTCGGCGGCCAGCCGACGCGGATGTCGTCCACCAGCTGCAGGTCGATCGCGTTCACCAGCCGCGGGGTGTCCAGCTCCACCTCGAGCCACTGGCCGATCGGCCCGGTGAACGACGACGAGTGCCACGCCGTGCGGGGATCGCCGTCGATCGCGGCGAACGGCTGGTGGCCCGGGTCGGACCCGCCGAACGCGTCCGCGAAGGATGCCGCCGTGGACGCCGTCACCGCGCGGATCCCCCGGTAGGCGGCCACGGTCTGGTGCTCCGGCCCGGGGAACGGCAGCACGTCGCCCGCCGCGCGCTGCTGGCGGTAGGCCTCACCCGCGGTCAGCGTCTGGCTGAGGTTGTCCCGGACGCCGCCGACGTTCCGCTCGGCGCGCCGCAGGCCGTCGGTCACCAGCCGCGGCCCGCCGGGTGAGCCCCCGTCCCCGGTGAGCACGGTCGGTGTCGACGGGTCGAGCTGGCCGGAATCGAGCAGCGGCAGCAGGTTTTCCGGCCCGCCGCTCACCGTCGGTACGTCCTTTGTGGACGTCGCGGTGGCGAGCGGCACCGGCCGCCGCACCTCGTAGACCTCCAGCGGGCCGAACGCCGCCGCCTTGGCGATGCCCGGCGAGCCGGCCAGCCCGGCGCGCAGGGTCGCAATGGGCGGCGCGTTGGTCCGCTCGCGTTCGATGTCGTTGCGCAGCAACAGGAACCGGTAGCCGGACCGCGCGAGCAGCGCGGCGAGCCCGGGATCGCCGCGGCCGTCGGCGAGCGCCGCGTCCACGGAGTCCATCAGCCGGGTGTTCCCTTCGGACCCCAGCGGGACCTGGTTGCGCACCGCCCACGGGCTCTTCGCGATCGCCTGCGCGGGCTCGTCGACCGTGCGGCCCCACTCGTACTCGCCGAACCCGGTGGCCGGCAGCAGCAGCGTCCGGGCGTTCGGGTCGGCCTTCGCGACGTAACCCATGGCGTCGTACCAGTAGCCGGGAACCTCGTCCCAGCCCGGCCCGGACCGCAGGTTCAGCAGCCACGCGGGCGCGGCCATCACCAGCACCAGCAGCAGTCCCAGCGCGGGCCGCAGGAACCGGCGCGCGGACTTCACCCGGGCCGGGCTCGAGATGCCGTGCACGAACGCGAGCACCAGCGGCAACCGCAGCACCGGTTCGAACTTGTGGACGTTGCGCAGCGGCGCGAGCGGCCCGTCGAGCAGGTGCCGGACCTGCTCGGCGACCGGGCTGTCGAGCGTGCCGACGTAGCCGATGGTCAGCAGGGTCAACCCGGTGAGCACGCCGAAGACGAGGAACCGCCGCTCCGGAAGGCCGCGCCGGGTCAGCCCGAACAGGCCGACGCCGGCGACGAGCCCGGTGGCCAGCATCAGCACCGGGTTGTCGATCAGCGACCAGCCGCCCGGCCACCACGGCGTGCCCTGCACGACGTAGGCGACCCACTGGTTGGTCCCGCGCAGCACCTCGAACAGCGACATCGGCGCGGTCGTGTTCGTCGCGGACTCGATGTAGTCCAGGAACGGCAGGCTGTATTCGCCGAGCAGCAGCAGCGGCAGGATCCACCACAGCGTCACGCCGGCGACGAAGGCGAACCACCACAGGACCAGCCTGACGTGCTCGCGCGTCCACTTGCGCGTCAGCAGCCAGAGTCCGGGCAGGACGAGCGCCATCACGACCATCGCGCCGTTGACGCCGCCCATGCACAGCACGGCCAGCGCGGACAGCCCGGCCGCGCGCCGCGGCGAGCCGATCTTCCCGGCCCGCACCAGCGGCACCAGCACCCACGGCAGGAGCACCGCGGGCAGCATTTCCGCGGAGAGACCACCGATTTCGGTCAGCATGCGCGGCGCGAGCGCGTAGCCGAGCGCGCCGATCAGCCGCGTGCGCTCGGTGCCGATCTTCATCGCGCGCGCCAGCAGCAGCGCCCCGCCGAACGCGGCCGACAGCAGGATCGCGCCCCACAGCCGTTGCGCGATCCACGCGGGCACGCCCACCGCCTGGCACAGCGCGAAGAACGGGCCCATCGGGAAGAGGTAGCCGTACGCCTGGTTCTGCAGCTCCCCCGCCGTGGCCTGGGGGTTCCACAGGTGCAGGGCGCGGCCGAGGAAGGCGAGCGGGTCGACGGCGAGGTCGAGCTTGGTGTCGAACGTCGTCTTCCCCGGCATCTGCAGGAACGACAACGTGGTCAGCGCCAGCACGATCCAGGTGCTCGGCCGCCGGAAGAACGCGCCCTTCCGGACGCGCCCGGAAGGCGGGGCGTCGTCCCGGGTTCGTTCGCGGGTGCCGGTTACCATCCGGTAGATACTAGGCGGAAACCTGGCTACCATGTGCCGACGATCCTCCCGAATTCAGGCAGGTGCGCCATCTCGTTCGAAGATGCCTGGGCCTTGGCCGAGCCGGTCAAGGGCTGGATGACGCGCGCGCAGGGCCGAGCGCTGTGGGACGCCGCGTGCCGGCTGGAAAAGGGCGATGTCATCCTGGAAATCGGCAGTCACCAGGGCCGATCCACGATCGTCCTCGGCGCGGCGGCCCGCACGGCCGGGGCCACGGTGATCGCGGTCGACCCCTTCGTGGACGGCCGGCTCTTCGGCGGATCCCCGACGCGGCAACTGTTCGAGCGCAACATCCGCCGTGCCGGCCTGGACGACGTCGTCGAGCTCGTCGCCGGTTACAGCACGGAACTGCGTCCTCACTGGGACCGGCCCCTACAGCTGCTTTACATCGACGGCAAGCACGACTACTGGACCTACACCGACGACCTGCGCTGGTCGGCGCACCTGCCGCAAGGAGCCGAGATCCTGGTCCACGACTGCTTTTCCTCGATCGGCGTCACCCTCGGCACGATCGCGAAGGTCCTCTTCGGACGCCGGTACACCTATGTGGACCGGGCGACGTCGCTGGCGCGGTTCCGGCTGGCCCCACCGTCCGCTTCGGACCGCGTCCGTGTGCTGGCGCAGCTGCCGTGGTTCCTGCGCAACGTGGTCGTCAAGGTGCTGCTGCGCCTGCGCCTCCGCCCGCTCGCACGCCTGCTCGGCCACGACAGCCCGTACGACCCCTACTGACCTCGTGAGTGTTTAGTCGGGTTAGAACCCGACTAAACACTCACGAGGTGACTGGCGTGCCCACCTCGGCTTTCGCGACGCACACCGGCGCGCCCGGGCTCGACAGGCGGACGGCGACGCTGTCGAAGAGGCCGTCCACCGGCAGGTAGAGCGAGTGCAGCCCGGCCTGGAACCAGACCGGCGTGCGGTCCACCAGGCCTTCGCCACCGTCCGAAGTGTAGTAATCGAGCTTGAGCAGATGCCGTCCCAGCACCGGTTTGTCCAGCGCGACGCGCACCGGGGTCTCGCCGATCGCGTAGCCGCAGTTCGGGACCGGGCCGGGGACACCGCGGGAAATCGGGTCCACGCCGGTGATCTTGTGCGGCGTGCCGGTGGCGTCGAGCAGGTGCATCCGGCTCGTCGGCTGGTCGAAGCGCGTGCCGGGCAGCAGGCCGACCACCCGGGACGCGCGCGAGTCCGCGCCGAACCATTCGTGCACCACGTCCGACGGCACGAAGGTGTCGTAGAAGACCAGCTCCGAATCCTCGCCGACGGCGGCGCGCACGTTCGCGACGTACTGCCCCGAATGCTCGAACCGCAACGCCGGGGAAAGCCGGGAAAACCCGACGGCGGAACTGGCGAGCAAAAGCACGCACAGCGCTACCGCGATCGGCCGCTCACGCTTTCCACCGGACGGCGCAACTTCGCCGGGCGGCAGGAAAGCGAACGCTCCACAAAGGGCGGCCACCAGCGCCAGATCGGCGACATACCGGGGATCGTCACCGGCCGACGGGCCCACTTCGCGCAGCCGGGTCAGCGCGAGCAGCGCGACGTCCACGGCGAACACCGCCGCGAGCAGCGCCCAGGCACCCCACGCCCGCCGTCCGCCGCGCCTGCCACCGGCGAGCACCACCGCCAACGCGGCCAGTACCAGCACGACGACCACGACGAACGGCGTCGGCGCCCAGGTCGCACCCGGCCCCGGCCCGGACCACGGTCCACCGGCCAGGCCCGGCAGCAACGTGTCGCCGAGCATCCGGGCGGTCAGGTCGGCGACCGTGCCTGCCGACAGCGGCGACGCGCCCGTGCCGACCTGGCTCGACGTCAGCGCGAAGAAGACCACCACGAACGCCACCAGCAGCGCGGCCTGGCCGAGCCAGTAGCGGGCGTGCTCGCGGAAGGACCGTCCGAGCAGGACGGTCACCGCGGCCAGCAGCACCGGGATCACCACGGCCTTTTCGTAGAACGCGAGACCGAACAACGTCCAGGCGAAGGTCCCCAGCCACCACCGGCCACCGCCGTCCAGGTACCGGACGTGCGCGTGCAACGCCCCGGCGGTGGCCAGCACGACCGGCAGCACCTGGACGCCGAACGACCACCACAGCGTCGGGACCAGCAGCAGCGTCGACGCCGTGAAGACCGTGAACGGCACCAGGATCGCCCACCGGCGGCCGAAACACCGCACGAGCAGGCACCAGAAGTACACCGTCGCGAGCGCTTTCACGAGCAGCAGCGGCAATGCGAACACCGGGAAGTTCAGCGGCGCCCACCAGGTGAGCACGGCGGCGAGGAAGAACCCGCCGGGCTGCAGGTGACCGTGGTAGTCCTGGAAGAGGAAGCCGGGGTCGAACGGCCCGGCCGCGGCCGCCTGCCAGGTGACCACGAAGTCGTCTTGCGCGAAACTCCCGTGCAGCACCGCCCAGGCGTGCAGCGCCAACGGCACCAGTCCCGCGACGAACGCGGCGACGACCACAGTGGACGGTCTTCGGATCGCCCGTGCCGCGGGCTTTTCGGTCAGCTCGACCACGGGTTCCTCACTTCTTGCACGCGGGCGGCTGGCACATGAGCTTGCTCAGCGCTTGGTAGAAGACGTCGGAGATCTTGCGCGGGTCCGGCGTGGTGAAGGACTCGCCGCCGGTCGCGGCGGAGACCTGCCGCAGCTCGCTCGCGTCGATGTCCGGGCCGATGCCGATCCCGATGACGGGCAGCGGTTTCCGCGGGTCCTGCAGCCGGTTCAGCTCGGCCAGCAGGCCGGGCAGCCCGATCGAGTCGCTGTCCTCGTTGCGGCCGTCGGTGAGCACGACGACGACGTTGATCCGGCCGAGCTGCCAGTTCTGGCGGGCGTTCTGGTACGCGGCGAGGATCGAGTCGTACAGGCCGGTCGCGCCGCCGGGCTTCGGCTTGACCGCCTGCAGCGTCGCCACCCCGCCCGCGCCGAGCTGCTGCGAGATCGACCGCATCGGCAGCAGTTCCTTGAAGTCCTTGTCGCCGTCGAGCTTGGTGGAGAACAACCACAGGCCGATTTCGGTGGTCGGCTTGAACAAGCCGAGGCCCTGCGTCGCGGCTTCGAGGGTGAGGGCCATCCGGCTCCGGCCGGTGCCGGGAACGGTGGCGGCCATCGAGCCGGACACGTCGAGCAGCACCTGGACGCGGGCGCTGAGGTTCGCCCCCGCCCACGCTTGGAGCACGGCGTACACCGCCTCCGGCGGCGGTGGGCCGCCCGGGCGCGGCGCGGCGTTCGTCCGCGTGTCACGCGGCCGGTCGCCGAGCAGCTGGCCCGACGGCGTCCGGAACCCACTGTCCGCGAACGCCTTGGTGGCGGTCTGGTCGAGCAGCAGCCGCAGGAAGCGTTCGGCCGCCGACCGCGAGGCCTCCGACGCGCGCGGCAGCACGACGTACGGGTAGTCGAAACCCGGCACGCCGGCGGCCGGGTACGCGGCGACGAGCCGGCGGGCCAGCACCGACTGCTCCGACGCCGGAGACGCGGGGTACGGCTCCTTCACGGCCGACAGCTCGCGGATCTTCTCGGTGAACGCCGCGGCCGGATCGGGCGCGTCCTTGGTGAGCTGCTGCAACCCGATCAACGCGGCGATCGCCGCGGGATCGCGGCCGGGATCGGGGAGCCCGACGGGGTTCGCGGCGAGGACGTCCGACCAGGACGGCGACTTCCCCGGCCAGCCCGCCTGCTTCGCGACTTCGTCGGTGAGCGCCAGCACCACAGGCGAGCTCGCCACCGACTGGCCGGTCTCGGGCAGGTTCCACGCGCCGCCGTCGCGGGCCTGCAGTAGCCACGTGCTCGACTCCGGCACCCAGACGTCCGGGCCGGTCGCGCCGTTGGCTTCGAGGGCGGCGGCGGTGGCCGGCGACGCGCTCGACGTGACTTCGACGCGGTAGCAGTCGCGCTGCGGCACGGTCCCGGCGAGCGCGGTGAGCACCGTCGCGATGTCCGGCGCCGCCGTGACACGCACCGGCGTCGTCGAGTCGCAGCCGCCGCCGGCCAGCCGGTCCTTGAGGTAGTCGACACCGGCCCAGGCGAGCAGGGCGACCACGAGCAGCGCGCTCAGGACGACGACCCGCGCGTCGATCCGCCGGGCCCGCGCCGGGTGTGCCGCCATGCACGTCCTTCCGTGGTGAAGTGCTGGCAGCTTGCCAGCCGGGTGAGCGGGAAGCCAGTACCGGCAGCGGACCGTGACCATCGCCGCGTGAAACCGTGGTGAAGGAATTGCGCCGTGCGGCCGTTTTGGTGATTGACAAGGACTGCGTAACGTTTCCCGCTTGACGCCCGTCCCACTTGGGTAACATCACCATGGCGAATCGCGGAGACGATTTCGCCGTCCCCGAAACGGCGATGAGGCACCGAACGGAGACGCAACCCGTGCGCACGATGTACGACGCGGTGACGGCCGCGAACATCCCCGGCGACGCCAGGATGGTCGCGGGGTACATCGACAAGATCAAAATCGAACCCTGGTCGGCTGCCGACTGGGCGCGCTTTCCCCAGGCCGTGAAGGTCACGATCGTCAAGAAAGCGTCCACCAACGACGGCCACGTCCTGGACGTCGAACCCGGCGACGCCACCCCCGGCGAAGCACCGGGCTGGGTCCGGATGCGCCGCGCGGCGGGCGCGGACCCGACCATCTACTGCAGCCTGTCGACCTGGCCGTCGGTGCGCTCGGCGTTTTCCTCCGCCGGCGTCGCCGAGCCGTACTACTGGATCGCGCACTACAACGGCGATCCCACCATCCCCGCCGGCGCGGTCGCCAAGCAGTACGCCGGCAACGTCGCCCCGGGCTACGACATTTCGTCGGTCGTCGACTTCTGGCCCGGAGTGGACGGAACCGCACCCGCCTCGACTGGAGTGGAGATCATGGAGCGCATCACCGTCACCCCGCCGAACGGCGAGCAGCACGCCGTCCGCGTCTTCCTGTCCGGCAGCCCCGGCTCGGCGGTCGTGATCCGCCCCCGCCTCGGCGGCGACGGTTTCTCGAAGCCGATGTGGATCGGCGACATCTTCGCGTGGGGCAACGACCACCAGGGCGTCGGCCACAACCCGACGCAGACACCGGGCTACAACAACAAGCTGACGTCCCACCGCCGCTACGACCTGCCGGGCGCGGTGTGGGCGGACATCAACTACAGCTCGGCGGACCCCTTCGAGATCGACATCGTCGGGTAGCGCGCCGCGAGCTCCGGCTTGGGTTGCCGTTGCCCATGCCCGGCGGCGGCGAGGTCGCGAATGACTCATTCGGGACGCCAGAGGTCCCCAATGACTCATTCGCGACGTCCCCCGCCGCGGGAATCGGGACCGGGCGCGGCCGGACTGTCAGGCGGGCAGCGCACGGCGCGGGCCAGGGCTCGGATGCGCGTGAAGGAGTCGGCGGGCGTAGCGGCGCGCGACCGGGCACCGGCTGACGCTGCCCGGCGGCGAGGTCGCGAATGACTCATTCGGGACGCCAGAGGTCCCCAATGACTCATTCGCGACGTCCCAGCCGCGCCGGGGTAGCGCTCAGGTGGGTGGCAGCGCTCGGCACAACGCGTCGAGCGCTGCCGCGTAAGCGTGCTCCGGCGGCGTCGCGTACCCCACCACCAAGCCGTCCATTGTGGACATCCTCGCCGCCGGGTGGCGGAACGTGGACAGCCCGTCCAGCGCGAGTCCCTGCCACACCGCGGCTTTCACCGCCGACGCCTCCGTCCCCGGCGGCAACCGCAGCACCGCGTGCAAGCCCGCCGCGATGCCGGTCGGCACTACATGCGGAGCCCGCTCGGCCAACGTCGCCACCAGCAGGTCGCGACGGCGGCGGTAGCGCTGCCTCATGCGGCGGATGTGCCGGTCGTACGAACCCGAAGCCAGGAACTCCGCCAGCGTCAACTGGTCCAGCACGCCCGCCCACGCCTCGCGCTCGCCCTTCGCCGCGAGCACCGGGTCGACGAGGTGCGCGGGCAGCACCAGCCAGCCCAGTCGCAGCGCCGGGGACAGGCTCTTGCTGACCGAACCGACGTACACCACGTGGTCCGGGTCCAGGCCCTGGACCGCGCCGACCGGTTTGCGGTCGTAGCGGAACTCGCCGTCGTAGTCGTCCTCGATCAGCACGCCGCCGGTCGTGCGGATGTGGCCGAGGACCGTGGTGCGGCGGTCGTGGTGCAGGGGGCCGCCGGTCGGGAACTGGTGGGCCGGGGTCAGCAGCACCGTCGGGACGTCGAGGTCGTCGACACGCGCGCCGTGCTCGTCCAGGTCCAGGGGGACGGTCGGCACCGAAGCCGCGGTGAAGATCGTGCGGTGGAACGCGAGGCCGTAGGACTCGACGGCGAGCGGGCCGGGCAGCACCGCGGGGAACAGCAGGCGCAGGGCGTGCGCGAAACCCGAGCACACCACGATCCGCTCCGGCGACGTCCGCACGCCGCGGGCCCGGGCCAGGTACTGGGCGAGCGCTTCCCGCAGTTCACGGCGGCCGCGCGGGTCGCCGGGGCCGAAAGCGTCGTGCGGGGCCACGTTCAGCGCGCGGCGCGCCGCGGCGAGCCATTCGGTGCGGGGGAACGACGTCGCGTCCGGCTGGCCCTGGCGCAGGTTGTACCGCGGGGCCGGCGCGGACGGCGCTTTCCGCGGCACCCGCACCGGTTCGAGCGGCTCGGCCCGCTCGGCGACGCGGGTGCCGGAGCCCTGGACGGCGGTGAGCCAGCCCTCGGCGACCAGCTCGGCGTAGGCGTCGGCGACGGTGTTGCGCGCCAGGCCGAGGTCCGCGGCCAGTGACCGGTACGGCGGCAGCCGGGTGCCCGGGGCGAGCCGTCCGGCGCGGACGGCGTCCCGCAGCGCGGTGATCAGCGCGGTCCGCTTGCCGCCGGTGCCCGGCAGCTCCAAGTGCAGGTCGGCGCCCAGCCGCTCCCCCGAATTGACCCACGAATCCACCACGGAAATGCACCCTACACACAGGTCAAACAAGCCATAGATTTCTGGTCATGACGAACCGAGTGAACTTCGCGAAGACCGCCCCGAAGGCCTTCAAGGCCCTGATCGGCTTCGACGCCGCCGCCCGCGCCGGGCTCGACCCCGCGCTGGTGGAGCTGGTCCAGATCCGCGCGTCGCAGCTCAACCGCTGCGCCTACTGCCTGCACATGCACACCTCCGACGCCCGCAAGGCCGGCGAGAGCGAGGAGCGCCTACACCTGGTGCAGGTGTGGCCCGAGGCCACGAACTTCTTCAGCGAGAAGGAACAAGCCGCGCTGGCGCTGACCGAAGCCGTCACGCTCGTCCAGGGCGGCGTCCCCGACGACGTCTACGCCCGCGCCGCCGGCCAGTTCGGCGAAGAAGAACTGGCCCAGCTGCTCGCGCTGATCTTCACCATCAACACGTGGAACCGCATCGCCATCTCCACGGCGAAGGTGCCCGGCACGGACGAACGCGTGGCCCGCTGAGGCGTCAGCGCAGCGTCTCGTTGAGCACTTCGCGGTGCGTCCGCTTCGCCGCGAGGTAGCGCTCGCGGCCGGCGTCGGTGATCGTCACGAAGATGCCGCGCCGGTCCACTTCGCACAGTGCGCGCTCGACCAGGCCTTCCTTCTCCAGCCGGGCGACCAGGCGGGACGTGGCGCTCTGGCTCAAGTGGATGGCGCCGGTGAGGTCGGCCGAGCGGCACTTGAAGTCGCAGGTCGCGAGGCGCTCGAGGGCCTCGAACTCGTTCGCGCCGATCCCGTGGCGCTCCTGCAGGCGGCACTCGAGCGTGCTGAACACGGCCGAATAGCGCGCCAGCAGCTCGTGCCACTCCTGCACCAGGCCTTGCTCAGCGACGTCGCTCACGGCGACCAACTTAGCATGCACGCACATCAGATGCAAACTCATTAAATGCTTAGACATTAGATGCGTGTGCATGTACTGTCGCCGCCATGAGCTCTTCCGTGTCTTTGTCCACCACCTCCACGCGGTGGGACGCACGTCTCTGGGGTGTCCTGCTCACCGTTTCGATCGTCATCGGCCTCGACGCGCTCGACGTGTCGATGGTCGGTGTCGCGCTGCCGGCCATCCAGGCCGACCTCGGCCTGTCCACGAACGCGCTGCAATGGGTCGTCAGCGGGTACGTGCTCGGCTACGGCGGGCTGCTGCTGCTCGGCGGCCGCACCGCCGACCTGCTCGGCCGCCGCCGGGTGTTCCTCGTCGCCGTCGCCGTGTTCGCGCTGGCCTCGCTGCTCGGCGGGCTCGTCGACGACGGCGCGCTGCTCATCGCCAGCCGGTTCATCAAGGGCCTGGCCGCCGCGTTCACGGCGCCGGCCGCGCTGTCCATCATCACCACGACGTTCCAGGAGGGCCCGGCCCGCAACAAGGCGATCAGCATCTTCGCCGTGTTCGGCGCGAGCGGGTACTCCGCCGGGCTGGTGTTCTCCGGACTGCTGACCGAGGTCGGCTGGCGCTGGACGTTCCTGCTCCCGGCGCCGATCGCGCTGGTCGCGTTCGTCGCCGCGTGGAAGCTGATCCCGACTTACCAGCGTGAAGAAGGCCGCGGCTACGACTTCCCGGGCGCCATCACCGGCGCCGCCGGCTCGCTGCTGCTGGTGTTCGGCGTCGTCGAGGCGCCGGAGATCGGCTGGGCCGCGCCGCGCACGCTCATCACGTTCGTGGTCGCGCTGGCCCTGCTGGTGACGTTCGTGGTCATCGAAAAGCGCAGCGCGCACCCGTTGCTGCGGCTGGGCATCCTGCGCTCGGGCCCACTGGCCCGCGCCAACCTCGGCGGCGCGCTGTTCTTCGGCGCGTACATCGGGTTCCAGTTCGTCGTGATGCTCTACCTGCAGCGGGTGCTGGGCTGGTCCGCGCTGCAGACGGCGCTGGGCTTCCTGCCCGCCGCCCTGATCGTGGCGTTCGGCTCGCCGCGCATCGAGCCGCTGATCGACCGCGTCGGTACCCCGCGCACGATCTTCGCGGGCGTGGTCGCGCACGTCCTCGGCTACGCGCTGTTCCTGCGCGTCGACGAACACTCGGGTTACGCGGGCTTCGTCCTGCCCAGCATGATCCTGCTCGGCATCGGCTTCACGCTGGCGTTCTCGTCGCTCAACATCCAGGCCACGAACGGCGTCGCCGACAACGAGCAGGGTCTGGCCGGCGGTCTGCTGAACACGTCCCTGCAGGTGGGCGGCGCGATCGGCCTGGCGGTGGTGACGGCGGTCCTGACCGCCAACGGCGGCCGCGAGGCCTCCCCGGCCGCGCTCCTGACCGGGCTGACCCCGGCGTTGAGCGTGGTCACCGGCATCGCGGTGCTGGGCCTGCTGATCGCGATCAGCGGCCTCGCCGCCCGCAAGCGCCCGGCGCCCGAGCCGGTCCCCGAAGGTGATCTGCTGGCCCTCGCCGACTGACCGCGTGTAGTGAATGACTCATTCCTGTCGTCCGACGACAGGAATGAGTCATTCACTACGTTCGGGGCGGGGTGAGGCCCTCCGCTAACCGACCGGGCCTTCGATCGCCTTGACCGGTACCTGACGCTGCGCGCCGCCGGCGTTGGTCACCGTCAGGGTCAGCTGGTCGCCCGGGTGGTGGGTGTCCATCACGCTGGTCAACGTCGTCGCCGAGTCGACCGGCTTGCCGTCGATGGCCGTGATGACGTCACCCGCCACGAGCCCCGCCTTCTGCGCCGGGCCGCGCGGGACCACCTGGCGGACCTGGGCGCCGCCCTGTCCGTCGGTGACCGAGACGCCGATGAACGCCGTCTTGCCGATGTGGACCGTGTCCGACGCGGTGCCCGCGACGATCTGGTGGGCGATGTCGATCGCCTTGTTGATCGGGATGGCGAAGCCCTGGCCGGCGCCGCCGCTGCGGCGGCCGTTGAGCTGGTAGCCGGTGGACGCGGCCGTGTCGACGCCGATGACCTGCGCGTCCGCGTTGACCAGCGGGCCGCCGGAGTCACCCGACTCGATGTTCGCCCGGACCTGGATCAGGCCCTTGAGCTGCTCGGACGAGCCGCTGGACTCGTCGGACGCGGTGATCGACTGGTCCAGCGCGGTCACCGTGCCGGGCGCGGGCACCGGGTCGCCGCCCTTGCCGCCCGCGTTGCCGAGGCCGAGGATCTGGTCGCCGACCGCGACCTTCGACGAGTCGCCGATGACGGCGGTGGGCAGGCCGGACGCCTTCCGCAGCTGCAGGACCGCCACGTCTTCGCTGCGGTTGTAGCCGACGACGTCCGCGGTGTAGGTGTCGCCGGTGCCGATGCTGGTCGCCTTGATGCTGGTCGCCCCGGCGACGACGTGGTTGTTGGTGAGCACCTCCCCGTCGGGGGTCAGCACGATGCCCGTGCCCGCCGCGGCCGCGCCCTGCAGGCCGAGCTCGGTCTCGATGTTCACGATGGCCGGGTTGACCTTGGCCGACACGGCGTCGACGTCGAGCACCGTCTGTGCCGCGCTGGGCTGGCCGGAGAAGCCGAAGTTCTGGTTGCCGCCCGCGGTGGGGCTGGTCGTGCCGGCGATCAGGTGCCCGATACCGAGCCCGGCGACCACGGCCAGCGCGATCGCGACCACCGCGACGGTGAGCGCCCGGAGCGGGTGCCGCTTGCGCGGCGGCACCGGTGGGGGCGGCGGATAGGCGGGGAACTGCTGCGCGTACGGGCGGCCCCACTGGTCACGGGGCTGGTCGTAGTACTGCTGCTGCCCGTAGTACTCCGGCCCGTAGTACTGCTGGTGAGGCGGGTATTCGCCGCCACCCTGCGGTCCTCGGTCGTACTCGCTCATGCACAGCTCCAGCCCTCGACTACGCCTCCGGCCCTTCCATGGAACGCCCGTTTCCTGAGAATTTCCTGGCGCGCGTCCATGGACTCGCTGTGGATTTACCCGGCTCCCCCGGCCGGTAACCACCCCTTCACGCTCACCGCCGGATCCGGTCCATGCCGGGATCGACCAGTGGCTCGGCGGCCACGGTGGCCGCGACCCGGCGGCCGAAGTACTCGATCTCCACACTGTCGCCGACGTCCACCGACGGCGGGAGCCACGCGTAGGCGATCGGCCGCCCCACGGTGTACCCGTAAGCCGCGCTCGTGACGTAGCCCGAAGCCACGCCGTCGACGAACACCGGTTCCTTGCCCAGCACCACCGTGCGGCCGTCGTCGATCGTCAGGCACCGCAGCCGCCGCGCCGGGGTCCGCCCTTCCAGCGCGTCCCGGCCCAGGAACTCCCCCTTCGCCGGGCGCACCGCGAAGTCGACACCGGCCTCGGCCGGGTCGTGCTCGGTCGTCATGTCGGTGCCCCACAGCCGGTAGCCCTTCTCCAGCCGCAGGCTGTTGAACGCCGCGCGCCCGGCCGCGATGACGCCGAGGGGCTGCCCGGCCGCCCACAGCGCGTCCCACAGCCGCAGCCCGTTGTCCGCGCTGGTGTAGATCTCCCAGCCGAGTTCGCCCACATAGGACAGTCGCATGGCGACCACCGGCACCCCGGCGATCCGCGCCCGGCGCGCCCGGAAGTACTTCAACCCGGCGTGCGAGAAGTCTTCCCGGCTCAACGGCTGCACGAGATCCCGCGCCAGCGGGCCCCAGACGCCGACGCAGCACGTGCCGCCGGTGGTGTCCCGGACCTGGACACCGGCGGGCGCGTGCTTGACGAAGTGGTCGACGTCGATGTTCCCGTTGATCCCGACCTGGAACAGCTCCGGACCGAGCCGCGCCACCGTGACGTCGCTGCGGATCCCGCCGGCCGCGTCGAGCATCAGCGTGTAGGTCACCGAGCCCACCGACTTGGCGAGCTGGTTGGTGGTCAGCGACTGCAGGAACTCCAGCGAGCCCGGCCCGCTGATCTCCACGCGCTTCAACGGCGTCATGTCGTAGAGCGCGACACCGTTGCGCGTCTGCCACGCTTCGGCCGCCGCGATCGGCGAGTGGAACTGGGCCGACCACGCGTCCCGCGCCGGCGGGAGCGCGTCGTGCGGCAGCTTCTTCAGCAGCGGCGCGTTGGCCTCGAACCAGTGCGGCCGCTCCCAGCCGCCCGCTTCCAGGAACACCGCGCCCAGTTCGCGCTGCCGCGCGTGGAACGGCGTCACGCGCAGTTCGCGCGGGGAAAGCTTGGGCTGCAACGGGTGCAGGACGTCGTAGACCTCCACGAAGCTCTGCTGCGCGGTCTCGTGCACGTACGAGGGCGCGACCTGGACTTCCTCGAAGCGGTGGACGTCGATCTCGTGTACGTCCACTTCGGCGTGGCCGTCGACGAGCAGCTCGGCGACCGCCTTCGCGATGCCCGCGGAGTGCGTCACCCAGATCGCCTCGGCCAGCCAGAACCCGCGGACGTCGGCGGACTCGCCGACCAGCGACTGGCCGTCCGGGGTGAAGGAGAAGATGCCGTTGAAGCCCTCTTCGACCTTGGTGCCGCCCAGCGCGGGCAGCAGCAGCTTGCTCTGCTCCCACGACGACGCGAAGTCGTCCTCGGTGAACGGCAGCATCGACGGCATCGCCGTATCCGTCACCGAGTGGTCCAATGTGGACTCTTCGACCGGCATCGGCCGGTGCGCGTAGGAGCCGATGCCGATCCGATCGACGTGCTCGCGGAAGTACAGGTCCTGGTCCTGGTGCCGCAGGATCGGCAGGCTCGCCTCGACCGCTTCGGTATTGCGGCCGGCCAGCTCGTCGACCCGCCCGGTCTTGACGTACTGGTGCGCCAGCGGCAGCAGCGGGACGTCCATGCCCACCATCGCGCCGATTTCCCGGCCCCAGAACCCGGCGCACGAAACCACGACGTCGGCCGCGAAGTCGCCGTGGCCGGTCCGGACCCCGGTGACGCGCCCGTTCTCCTGGAGGACCTCGGTCACCGTCGTGGACCCGATGAACCGGGCGCCCCGCGCGGTCGCCCGCTCGGCGAGCACTTCGACGGCCTTCGCGGCCCGCGCCAGCCCGTCGGTCGGGGTGTGCAGCGCGCCGAAGACCTGCGACCCGTCCAGCAGTGGCCAGCGGTGCACGCACTCGCCGGCGTCGATCAGCGAGCCCGGCACGCCCCACGACGTCGCCCAGCCGTGCTTGCGCTTGAGGTCCTCCCAGCGGGCCGGCGTCGTCGCGACCTCCATGCCGCCGACCTGGAGGAAGCAGTCCAGCTCCAGGAACTTCTCGACGGTGTACTTCGCGAAGTCCGTCATCGCCTTGGACGCGTTGGTCTGGAACACCAGGCCGGGCGCGTGCGACGTCGACCCGCCGGTGCGCGGCAGCGGCCCGCGGTCGAGCACGGTGACGTCGGTCCAGCCCCGGGCGGTCAGCTCGTCGGCGAGGTTCGCGCCGACGATGCCGGCGCCGATGATCACGACTTTCGGTGCGGTCATGGCGATCTCCTAACGGAATACCACAGTGCTGTTGCCGTTGAGCAGGACCCGGCGTTCGCAGTGCCAGCGCACCGCGCGGGAAAGGGCGAGGGCTTCGGCGTCGCGGCCGACGGTCACGAGCTCGCGCGGCGAGTACGTGTGGTCGACGCGCTGCACCTCCTGCTCGATGATCGGGCCCTCGTCGAGGTCGGGCGTGACGTAGTGCGCGGTCGCGCCGACGTACTTGACGCCCCGGTCGTAGGCCTGGTGGTAGGGCTTGGCGCCCTTGAACCCGGGCAGGAACGAGTGGTGGATGTTGATCGCGCGGCCCTCGAGCTTCCGGCAGAGCGCGTCGGACAGCACCTGCATGTACCGGGCCAGGACGATCAAGTCCACTTCGTACTCCCCGACCAGGTCGAGCAGCCGCTGCTCGGCTTCCGGCTTGGTACCGGCTGTGACGGGGACGTGCACGAACGGGACGCCTGCCGCCTCGGCCATCGGCCGCAGGTCTTCGTGGTTGGACACGACCACGGCGATCTCCGCGCCGAGCCCGCCGGCGCGCCAGCGGAAGAGCAGGTCGTTGAGGCAGTGCCCGAACTTCGACACCATGACCAGGATCCGCGGCGGCGTGCCGTCGGAGAAGCCGAACTCCATGTCGAAGTCCCCGGCCACCGGTGCGAACGCCCGCGTGAGATCGTCCACCGTGGTCTCCCCGGCGCACGTGAACGACGTGCGCAGGAACAGCGAGCCGCGGACGTCGTCGTCGAACTGCTGGTGCTCGACGATGTCGCAGCCCTGCCCGACGAGGAACGTCGTCACGGCGTGCACGAGGCCCGAGCGTTCGGGGCACCTGAGCGTCAAGGTGAAGGTCATGAGACGTACTCCGAGCTCGCGTCGGCCAGCCACGCCTTGAAGTAGTCCGAAAAGGACTGGCGCACGAGGATGGTGAAGCCTTCTTCCCGGACCATCAGCACGATCCCGGTGCGCGCCAGCAGCGTCTGCACACAGGTCCCCGGCGGCGCCGCCTCGAGGTCGATCGAGCACCCGTGCGCCAGCACCTCAGCCGCGTCCGGCCCGGTCAGCCGCACGACGTTGCGCTGCGCCGAGACGTCCACGACGGCCGCACTTTCACGTGAAAGTGCGGCTTCCAGCTCGGCTTGGCGGCCGGGTTCGGCGAGGACGAGGTACTCGTCGGGGCCCATCCAGAGGACGTCGACGCCGTTGCTGCTGGTGTACGTGCAGGGCTCGGGCAGGGCGACGCCGAGCAGGGAGTGCCCGTCGCGGAGGCGGACGGTGAGCTGGGTGCGGAACGGTTCGTCGACCGCGTCAACCGTCACGGCGGGCTCCTTCCTTGTCGAACAGCACGGACTCGGTGACGGTCACCGGCACGACCTGGTCCCCGACCGGGACGTACAGCGTTTCGCCGATCCGCTCCCGGCCCGAGCGCACCAAAGCGAGGGCGAAGGTGCGGCCGAGGGCGGCGCTGTCGTAGCTGGAGGTGACGTGGCCGAGCATCCGCACCGGGGGTTCGGGCACGGTCTCCGATTCGATGATCTGCGCCCCTTCGGGCAGCAGCACCGACGGATCCACGGGGAGCAAACCGACGAACTGCTTGCGGTCGGGCCGGTTGTTCTCCGCGCGGGCGAAGGACCGCTTGCCGAGGAAGTCGGCCTTCTTCTTCGACACCGCCCAGGACAGGCCGAGGTCCTGCGGGGTGACCGTGCCGTCGGTGTCCTGCCCGATGATCGGGTAGCCCTTCTCGGCGCGCAGGACGTGCATGGTCTCCGTGCCGTACGGCGTGGCGCCCTGGTCCACTATGGACTGCCACAGCGCGGGCCCGTGCCACGACGGGACGTTGATCTCGTAGGCCAGCTCGCCGGAAAAGCTGATCCGGCAGACGCGAGCCTGGAGACCGGCGACCTCGGCGTCCTGCCAGGTCATGAACCCGAAGGCTTCGTTGGAGACGTCGAGGTCCGGCGCCAGGCGGCCCAGCACCTCGCGGGAGCGCGGGCCGACCAGCGGGATGGTGGCCCAGTGCTCGGTGACCGACGTCGCGAAGACCCGCAGGTGCGGCCATTCGGTCTGCAGCCACTCTTCCATCCACTCGAGGACCATCGCCGCGTTGCCGGTCGTGGTGGTGACGAGGAAGCGCTCCTCGCCGACGCGGATGACCGTGCCGTCGTCGATCACCATGCCGTCGACGCCGCACATCACGCCGTAGCGGATGCGGCCGACCTTGAGGGTGCTCATCATGTTCGTGTAGAGCATGTCGAGGAACCAGCCGGCGTCCGGGCCTTGGACGTCGATCTTGCCCAAGGTGGACCCGTCCATCAGCGCGACGTCGTTCCGCGCGGCCCGGCATTCGCGGCGGACGGCGTCGTGCATCGACTCACCGGGCCGGGGGTAGTACCACGGCCGTTTCCACTGCCCGACGTTCTCGAACTCGGCGCCGTGCTCGACGTGCCACGGGTGGATCGTGGTGACGCGCACGGGGTCGTGCAGCTCGCCGCGGTTCCGCCCGGCCAGCGCGGCGAACGAGACCGGCGTGTACGGCGGCCGGAACGTCGTCGGGCGGCGGTCGGCGAGGTCGACGCCGAGCGCCTCGGCCGTGATGCCCGCGGCGAGCATGCCGGACGTCTTGCCCTGGTCGTGCGCGGTGCCGATGGTGGTGTACCGCTTGACGTGCTCCAGCGAGGTGAGCCCGGCGCCCGTGGCGCGCAGGACGTCGGACACCGTGGCGTCGCGCTGCTGGTCCACGAACCGGGTGTCCACTTCGGACGCCGGTGCGGGCACCTGCCAGAGCACCTTCGTCTCCGGGAGGCCTTCGCCGGCCGCGGCACCCACGACGCTCACGTTCGGCAGGTCACCGGCCGGGACGTAGGCCCCGAGTTCCGGCGAGTAGCGCAGGGTGCCGCGGGCCTGGCTGTAGAGGTGCACGGCCGGGTTCCAGCCGCCGGACACGAGCAGCAGGTCGCACGGCACCCGCTCCCCCTCCAGCGAACCCAGCGGAGCGACGTGCGCGGCGGTGATGTGCACGTCGCCGTCGGTGCCGAGCACGCCGTAGCCCTCGCGGGCATCCACGATCCGCACGATCTCCGCCCCGGCTCGCGCCAGATCGGAGGCAGCCTCGTACGCGGAGTCGTTGGTGGTGAACACGACCACGCGCTGCCCGGCCAGGACGCCGTAGCGGTTCAAGTAGGTACGGGCGGCCGAAGCCAGCATGATGCCGGGGCGGTCGTTGTCCGGGAAGACGATCGGCCGCTCGTGCGCGCCGGTGGCCAGTACGATCTTCCGAGCCCGGATCCGCCAGACCCGCTGCCGCGAAACGCGTTCGGGTGCCGATGGCTCGCCCCGGCGCTGCAAAGCCAGCACGAACCCGTCGTCGTAGACGCCGAACGCCGTGGTGCGCGAAAGGAACCGGACTCCCTCGGGTGCCTCGCCGTCGGGCTGGTCGTCGACCAGCAGGACCCGGCCTTCCGCCGAAGCAGCGGCGGCGCGCCCGGCCGGCCCGGCGCCGATCACCAGGACGTCGCAGTGGGCGTGCTTGGCGTCGTACCGCGCCGGGTCCGGTTCGGTGGCGAGCCGCCCCTGACCGCGCAGGCCACGAGCCACCAGGCCGTCGTACAGCTCGACGGTGGTGGCCGACAGCATCGGCTCCGGGAACGGCGCTTCGATCTGCACCAGTGCGTTCGAGTCCTCGACCCCCGCTCCGAAGATGCCGCGCGGCCGGCCGTACTTGATGCTGGTCGCGACCCGGTGGACGCCGTTGGCCAGCAACGCGGAAGCCAGCGTGTCGCCGAGGAACCCGGTCAGCTCGCGGCCGTCGAAGGTGAACTTGAGCGGGACGCCGGACAAGCGGGTCATGGGATCACCGGCCGGGGTTCGTCGAGGCGGTAGACCGCCTTCAGGTCGTGGGTGCGGGTGTCGCGGACGGCGTTGAACCACCGGCGGCAGCCCGCCGAGTGGCTCCAGCGCTCGGCCAGCGGGCCGCTGGGGTTGGCGCGGAAGAACACGAACTTCGCCCAGTCCTCATCGGACAGTGCCGCCGGGTCTTCCGGGTAGGCGACGTGGGCCTGGCCGCCGTAGTGGAACTCGGCTTCCTCGCGCGGCCCGCACCACGGGCAGGGGATCAGTTGCACAGGAACTCCTAATGCGCGACGGCGGCGGCGCCGTGCTCGTCGACGAGGGCACCGGTCGTGAAGCGGTCCAAAGTGAACGGTTCGGCGTACTCGTGCGGCTTGCCCCGCGCGATGGTGGCCGCGAAGACGTCGCCGACGCCCGGCGTGGCCTTGAAGCCGCCGGTCCCCCAGCCGCAGTTGAGGAACAGGTTCTCCACCGGCGTCAGGCCGATGATCGGCGACGCGTCCGGGCTGACGTCCACGATGCCCGCCCACGTCCGCAGCAGGTGCGCCCGCGCGAACACCGGGAACAGCTCCAGCGCGGCGGCCATCTGCTGCTCGATGATGTGGAACGAACCGCGCTGGCCGTAGCCGTTGTAGCTGTCGATGCCGGCGCCCATCACGAGTTCGCCCTTGTGCGCCTGGGAAACGTAGACGTGCACGGCGTTCGACATGACGACCGTCGGGTGGATCGGCTCGAGCAGCTCGGACACCAGCGCCTGCAAGGGATGCGACACCAGCGGCAGGTCCAGCCCCACCATGCGAGCCAGCACCGACGAGTGCCCGGCGGCGCACAGCGCGACCTTGCCGGCGGCGATCCGGCCCCTCGACGTCTCGACGCCGGTGACCCGCCCGCCGGTCGTGGTGATGCCGGTGACCTCGCAGTTCTGGATCAGGTCGACGCCCAACTGGTGCGCGGCGCGCGCGAAACCCCAAGCCACGTAGTCGTGTTTCGCGATGCCCGCGCGCGGCTGGAAGGTCGCGCCGAGCACCGGGTAGCGGACGTCCGGCGAGGTGTTGACGATCGGGCAGATCTCCTTGACGCCGTCGGCGTCCACCCACTCGGCGTCGATGCCGTTGAGCTTGTTCGCCTCGACGCGGCGGACGCTGTCGCGGACGTCCTGCAGGCTGTGCGCCAGGTTCAGCACCCCGCGCTGGCTGAACAGGATCGGGTAGCCGAGGTCCTCTTCGAGGCCTTCCCACAGCTTGAGGGAGTGCTCGTAGATGCCGGAACTCTCGTCCCAGAGGTAGTTGGAGCGGATGATCGTGGTGTTGCGGGCCATGTTGCCGCCCGCGAGCCAGCCCTTCTCCAGCACGGCGACGTTGGTGATGCCGTGCACCTTGGCCAGGTAGTACGCGGTGGCGAGCCCGTGCCCGCCGCCGCCGACCACGACCACGTCGTAGGCCGGTTTCGGATCCGGGTTGTCCCAGAGGAAGTCCGGGTGCTCCGGCAGGTCGGTCATCGGGCCTCCTCCGACGGGTACAGCGGGAACGCTTCGGTCAGCGCGGTGACGCGGGACCGAAGCTTCTCGACGTCGCAGCTGGGCCGCAGCGCCTCGGCGATGACGTCGGCGGCCTCGCGGAACTCGGCGTCGCCGAAGCCGCGCGTGGCCAGGGCGGGGGTGCCGATCCGCAGGCCGGACGTCACCATCGGCGGCCGCGGGTCGAAGGGGACGGCGTTGCGGTTGACCGTGATGCCGACCTCGTGCAGCCGGTCCTCGGCCTGCTTGCCGTCGAGCTCGGAGTTCCGCAGGTCGGCGAGCACCAGGTGGACGTCGGTGCCACCGGTCAGCACGTCGATCCCGCCGTCCAGGAGCCGCTCGGCCAGGACCTTCGCGCCGCTGAGCGTCCGCTGCTGGCGTTCGGCGAACTCCGGCTCGGCGGCCATCTTGAACGCCACGGCCTTGGCGGCGATGACGTGTTCGAGCGGCCCGCCCTGCTGACCGGGGAACACGGCGGAGTTGACCTTCTTGGCCAGTGCCGCGTCGTTCGTCAGGATCACGCCGCCGCGCGGGCCGCCGAGCGTCTTGTGCGTGGTGGTCGTGGTGACGTGCGCGTGCGGGACCGGCGAGGGGTGCAGCCCCGCGGCGACCAGGCCGGCGAAGTGCGCCATGTCGACCATCAGGTACGCGCCCACCTCGTCGGCGATCTCGCGGAACCGCACGAAGTCGAGCTGCCGCGGGTAAGCCGACCAGCCGGCGATGATCACCTTCGGCCGGTGCTCCTCCGCGAGCCTCGCCACCTCCGCCATGTCGACCCGGTAGTCCTTTTCGGACACTTCGTACGCGGCGACGTCGTAGAGCAGGCCGGAGAAGTTGATCCGCATGCCGTGGGTCAGGTGGCCGCCGTGGGCGAGCGAAAGGCCGAGGATCTTGTCGCCGGGCTTGAGCAGCGCGGCCATCGCGGCCGCGTTGGCCTGGGCGCCCGAGTGCGGCTGGACGTTGGCGAACCCGGCGCCGAACAGCGCCTTGACCCGGTCGATGGCGAGCTGTTCGAGGACGTCGACGTGCTCGCACCCGCCGTAGTACCGCCGGCCGGGGTAGCCCTCGGCGTACTTGTTGGTCAGCACCGAGCCCTGGGCCTGGAGCACGGAGAGCGGGGCGAAGTTCTCGGAAGCGATCATCTCGAGCGTCGACTGCTGCCGGTGCAGCTCCGCGCCGATCGCCTCGGCCACGGCCGGGTCGTAGTCGGCCAAGGAGTGGTTGAGCATCGCGGACCCTTCGTGGTCGACTTCTAATATATCAATCGTCGATGTAGACTAAGTGGCGTGCACCCCCAGGTCAATCCCCCTTCACTGGCCGAACAGGCTTATCTCTTCGTCCGCGACCAGCTCGTCATGCTCGACATCCCGCCGGGCTCGCCCATCGCCGAGGAGGAGCTCGGCACCGCGCTCGGCATGGGCCGCACGCCGATCCGCGAGGCGCTCAAACGCCTGGAGTCCGAGCGGCTGGTCGTCGCCTACCCGCGGCGCGGGACGTTCGCCACCGACGTCAACATCTCCGACCTCGCGCACATCTCCGAGGTCCGGCGCACGCTGGAGCCGATGGCGACGGCCGCCGCGGCCGCGCGCGCGACCGCCGCCGACCGGGCGACGCTGACCGAGCTGCGGGCGGGGCTCGACGCCGGCGTCCCGGACGGCGACAACGCCGAGCTGCTGCGCACCGACCTCGCCCTGCACCGGGCGATCTACCGGTGCGTGCACAACCCGTACCTCGAGGACACGCTGATCCGGTACGACAACCTCGCGACCCGGATCTGGGGCGTGTTCGTACCCCGGCTGTCCGGGATGGCCGGCCACGTCGACGAACACGTCCCGCTCCTCACCGCGATCATCGAGGGCGACGCCGAGAAGGCGGCCGCGCTGACGCTCGAGCACGTCACCGGGTTCGAGGCCGCCATCCGGGCCTTGATCTAGGCGCTCAGCCGGGCGCGGACCCAGTCGTGGAACGCACCGATGTGGTGCTCGCTGGGCACGAGCACCCCGCCGTTGACGTACGAGCGCGAGTCCATCGCCAGCTGGCAGCGTTCGCACGCCTCGAAGTCCTGCAGGTTGACGCGGTGGAACAGCTCGACCGAGCGCGTCAGGTCGCGGCCCGACTCGACCACCTCCGGCAGGTACAGCCAGTCGCAGCGCACCAGCGTCCGGTCCGGGGCCAGCGGGAACATCCGGTGCAGGATCACGTGGTCCGGGACCAGGTTGACGAAGACACCCGGCTTGATGGTGATCGCGTAGTACTTGCGGTCCTGGGCTTCGGTGACGCCGGGCAGCCGGTCGACGCCCTCGCTCCCGTCGATCGTGAAGCCCTTGATCTCGCCGCCGAACTCGGCGCCGTGGCCGACGTAGTACTGCGCGGCGTAACCGTCGGCGAACTCCGGGAGCACCTCGGTGAGCTCCGGGTGGATCGTCGCGCAGTGGTAGCACTCCATGAAGTTCTCGATGATCTGCTTCCAGTTCGCCTTCACGTCGTACTCGATGCGCTTGCCGAGCGCGAGGCCGTCGATGCCGTAGGCGTCGATCTCTTCGGCGCCGCCCAGGCGTTCGGTGACCGCGCCGACGACGGTCTCCTCGAACGACGGCGGCTCGTCGGCCAGGCAGACCCAGGCGTAACCGAGCCATTCGCGCAGGTGAACCTTGGTGAGTCCGAACTCGGTCCGGTCGACGTCGGGCATCCCGGTGAGGTTCGGCGCGGCGACGAGCTTGCCGTCCAGGCCGTACGTCCAGGCGTGGTACGGGCACTGGAAGGCGCGCTTCACGGTGCCGCTCTCGGCCGTGCAGAGCCGGGCGCCGCGGTGGCGGCAGACGTTGAGGAACGCGTTGAGCCCGCCGTCGCGGCCGCGCGAGACGAGGACGCTCTCCTTGCCGACCTGGACGGTCTCGAACGAGCCCGGAGTCGGCAGGTCGGCGCTGCGCACGGCGCAGAACCAGTCGGCCTCGAAGATCTTCGCCTGTTCGAGGGCGAAGACCGCCGGGTCGGTGTAGGAGCTGCCGGGCAGGGTGGCGAGCAGGCTCGGCGGGAGATCGATTGCGGTCACCGGCGTGGTCCTCTCCGCGGATCAGTTCGGGAGTTGCGCAGAACGCGTCTTGTTGCTCACTCCGGAACAGAGTGACTGCCGCCACGCACGGCTGTCAACCCTGTGGACAACCGCCACTTTCACATGAAAGTGCGGCTTGTCCACAGGCAGCCGGGCCGTCGATCGCCCGCCGGAACAGGGTTTCGATCTCCGCCCGGGTCGGGCGGGGGTCGGCCAGGGCCGCCTGCATCAAGAGGCCGCAGAACAACCCGGCCAGGAGCCGGCCGGTGAGCGGGTCCGTGCGGCTGCCGAAGAACGCGATGAGCGCCTCGTCCCAGGCCGCGCTCGCCTTGCGCAGCGCCGGCCGGTGCAGGGCGGCGACGTACAGGTCGTACTCGACGACGGTGTCGCGGTACTGCTCGTTGATGTAGCCCATGACCAGGTCGGCGAGCGCCGCGGCGAAGTCGGCGTCCGACGGGAGCGCGGACTCCCACTCCTTCAGCGCGTGGACGTTCTTCTCGGCGGCCTCGTGCAGGGCGACCTCCAGGAGGTCGTCGAGCGTCGCGAAGTGGTAGGTCGTCGAGCCGAGCGGCACGCCGGCCGCGGCGGCGACCGAGCGGTGCGTGACCCCGTCGATCCCCCGCTGGGCGACCACCTCGATCGCCGCCTTGGCGATCCGCGCCCGCCGTTCGGGGTCGTTCGGACCACGGCGCCGCGTCGCGCCGGGTTCGCTCTTCGCCATCGAGCCCCCTTGTGGACATCTGTACACGCTTCGCGTACAAATGTACGCACTCCAGGCACTGAGCAGCCACTACCGATCCGGGAAGGGCCGCATGACGGACCGCCACCTCGACGTACTCAACCCCGCGACCGGCCAGGTGATCGAGCAGGTCGCCGTAGCCGGGCGCGAGGAGGTCGACGCCGCGGTCACAGCCGCTCGCCGGGCTTTCGACGACGGCCCGTGGCGGCGGACCACCGCCACCGAACGCGGCGCGCTGCTCCGGCGCACCGCCGACCTCCTGGTCCGCGACCGCGAAGAGCTGGCCCGCACCGAGAGCCTCGACACCGGCAAGACGCTGGGCGAAGGCCGCATCGACATCGACGACGTCACCAATGTCTTCCGCTACTACGCCGACCTCGCGGACAAGGACGCCGGACGGCTGGTCGACGCGGGCAGCGCGAGCGTCGTCAGCCGGATCGTGCACGAACCCGTCGGCGTCTGCGCGCTGATCGCGCCGTGGAACTACCCGCTGCTGCAGATGTCCTGGAAGGTCGCGCCCGCCCTCGCCGCGGGCAACACCGTGGTGCTCAAGCCCAGCGAGGTCACCCCGCTGACCACGATCAAGCTCGTCGCCCTGCTCGAAGAAGCGGGCGTGCCGCCCGGCGTGGTCAACCTGCTGCTCGGGCCGGGCCACGTCGGCGCGGCCATGGTCGAGCACCCGGCCGTCGACCTCGTCTCCTTCACCGGCGGCTACGCGACCGGCGAGAAGATCATGACGGCCGCCGCGAAGGGCGTCCGCCGGGTCGCCCTCGAACTCGGCGGCAAGAACCCGAACGTGGTCTTCGCCGACGCCGACTACGACACCGCGCTCGACTACGCGCTGATGGCCGCGTTCGTCCATTCAGGACAGGTCTGCTCGGCGGGCGCGCGGTTGATCGTCCAGGACGAGATCCACGACCGGTTCGTCGCGGACCTCGCGGCGCGCGCCGACCGGATCCGGGTCGGCGACGGTCTCGACCCCGCGACCGAGACCGGCCCGCTGGTTTCGGCGCAGCACCGCGCCAAGGTCGAGGGCTACATCGAAAGCGCTGTCAAGGACGGCGCGACGCTCCGGGCGGGCGGCAAGCGTCCCGAAGGTCCGCAGTACGAAAAGGGTTTCTTCCTGCGCCCCACCGTCTTTTCCGACTGCACCAGAGACATGGCGGTCGTCCGGGAAGAGGTCTTCGGCCCGGTCGTCACCGTGGAACGCTTCGCCGAAGAGGCCGACGCGATCGCGCTGGCCAACGACACCGAGTACGGGCTCGCCGGAGCCGTGTGGACGTCGGACGCGTCCCGCGCCCAGCGCGTCGCCGGGGCCCTGCGCCACGGCACCGTGTGGATCAACGACTACCACCCCTACCTGCCGCAGGCGGAGTGGGGCGGGTTCGGCCGATCCGGCATCGGCCGCGAACTCGGACCGTCCGGGCTCGCGGAGTACCAGGAAAGCAAGCACGTCTACCAGAACATCGATCCCGTTCCGCAGCACTGGTTCAAGGGCTGATCCCCACCACTTAAGGACGCTGCCATGACCACGCAAGAAAAGCCGGCGGGCGGGGGGCCTGCCCCGGACGACAGCTCCGACCTCGAAAAGTTCGGTTACCGGCAGGAACTCGAGCGCTCCCTGGGCTCCTTCTCCAGCTTCGCCGCCGGGTTCTCCTACATCTCGATCATGACCGGCGTGTTCCAGCTGTTCTTCTTCGGCTTCGCCTCGGGCGGCCCGGCGTTCATCTGGACCTGGCCGCTGGTCTTCCTCGGCCAGCTCGCCGTCGCGCTGTGCTTCGCCGAGCTCGCCGGCCAGTTCCCGCTCGCCGGGTCGGTCTACCAGTGGGCCAAGCAGATCGCGAAGCCCGCGACGTCGTGGCTCGCGGGCTGGATCATGATCATCGGCGCCATCGTCACGGCCGGCGCCGTCGCGGTCGCCTACCAGATCATCCTGCCGCAGGTCTCGACCGCGTTCCAGATCGTCGGCAGCGACTCCCACGCCGGGCTGACGTCGACCCCGGGCGGCGCGCAGAACGCCATCATCCTGGCCCTGGTGCTGGTCGTGTTCGCCACGATCGTGAACGTCATCGGCGTCAAGCTGATGGCGAAGATCAACAACTTCGGCGTCGCGGTGGAGCTGTCCGCGGTCATCCTGCTGATCATCGCGCTGGCCATCCACATCAAGCGCGGCCCGCAGGTCGTCTTCGAGACGCACGCCACGGGTGACGGTCACTCGCTCGGGTACCTCGGGGCGTTCCTGGTGGCGTCGCTGATGAGCGCGTACGTCTTCTACGGCTTCGACACCGCGGGCTCGCTCGCGGAAGAGACCACCCAGCCGCGCAAGCACGCCCCGCGCGCGATCCTGCGGGCGATCACGGCGTCGTTCATCGTCGGCGGCCTGGTGATGCTGGTCGGGATGATGGCGGTCGGCGACATCAACGCCGAGGAGCTGAGCACGTCCGGCATGCCGTACCTGTTGAAGAGCACGCTCGGCGAAGGGCTCGGGGACGCGTTCCTGATCTGCTCGGCGATCGCGATCACCGTGTGCTGCCTGGCCGTGCAGACGGCGGCGATCCGGATGGCGTGGGCGATGGCCCGCGACGGCCGGCTGCCGTTCAGCAAGGCGATGGCGAAGGTGTCGCCGCGGTCGAAGACGCCGATCCTGCCGGCGCTGCTCACCGGCGGCCTCACCGTCGTCGTGCTGCTGATCAACCTGGGCAACCAGCGGGCGTTCTTCATCCTGACCTCGACCGCGATCATCCTGTTCTACATCCCCTACCTGATGGTCACCGGCCCGATGCTGCTGCGCCGCCTGCGCGGGCAGTGGCCGCGCCCGGAGCACGGCCCGTACTTCAAGCTGGGCCGCTGGGGCACGCTGGTGAACGCGGTCGCGGTGCTCTACGGCGCCGGGATGACGATCAACCTGATCTGGCCGCGCGCCGAGGTCTACGGCGACGACCACTGGTACTTCCAGTGGGGCGCGGTGATCGTCACCGGGCTGATCGTGATCATCGGTGCGATCATGCTGTACGTCCGGCGCGGCACTTGGGGTTCCTCGCACACGAGCCCCGAGCACATGCCGGACACCACCCCGGACACCTTGCCCGGCTGAGGAGGCCCCATGAGTTCCGATACCTACGACTTCGTCATCGTCGGCGGTGGCTCGGCGGGCTGCGCGCTGGCGAACCGGCTGTCGGCCGACCCGTCGAACAAGGTCCTGGTCCTGGAGGCGGGGCGGTCCGACTACAAGTGGGACGTCTTCATCCACATGCCGGCCGCGCTGACCTTCCCGATCGGGTCGAAGTTCTACGACTGGGGCTACCGCAGCGAACCCGAGCCGTACATGAACCGCCGTCGCGTCTACCACGCGCGCGGCAAGGTGCTCGGCGGGTCGTCCAGCATCAACGGGATGATCTTCCAGCGCGGCAACCCGATGGACTACGAGCGCTGGGGCGCCGACCCCGGGATGTCCACTTGGGACTACGCGCACTGCCTGCCGTACTTCAACCGCATGGAAAACTGCCTCGCGGACGCCCCGGACGGCCAGTGGCGCGGCCACGACGGGCCCCTCGAGCTCGAACGCGGACCGGCGTCGAACCCGTTGTTCCAAGCCTTCTTCGACGCCGCCGAGCAAGCGGGCTACCCGCGCACCGACGACGTCAACGGCTACCGGCAAGAGGGCTTCGCGGCGTTCGACCGCAACGTCCGGAAAGGACGGCGATTGTCCGCGGCGGGCGCGTACCTGCACCCGGTCATGAACCGCCCGAACCTGACGGTGAAGACGCACGCGTTCGTGTCGCAGATCCTCTTCGACGGCACACGCGCGATCGGCGTCGAGTACGCCGAAGGCCGCAAAGCGCCGGGCGAGGTGTACGGCAAGGAGATCATCCTCTGCGGCGGCGCGATCAACAGCCCGCAGCTGCTGCAGCTCTCCGGCGTCGGCAACGCCGCGGACCTGGAGAAGCTCGGCATCGACGTCGTCAAGGACCTGCCGGGCGTCGGCGAGAACCTCCAGGACCACCTGGAGGTGTACATCCAGTACGCCTGCAAGCAGCCGGTGTCGATGCAGCCGTCGCTCGCCAAGTGGAAGCGGCCCTACATCGGCGCGCAGTGGCTGTTCCTGCGGTCCGGGCCGGCCGCGACCAACCACTTCGAGGGCGGCGGGTTCGTCCGGTCCAACGACGAGGTGAAGTACCCGAACCTGATGTTCCACTTCCTGCCGGTGGCGATCCGCTACGACGGCTCGTCGCCGACCGGGGGCCACGGCTACCAGGTGCACGTCGGCCCGATGTACGCCGACACCCGCGGCTCGGTGAAGCTCACCTCGACCGACCCGCGGCAGCACCCGGCGATCAAGTTCAACTACCTGTCCACCGAGAACGACCGGCGCGAATGGGTCGAAGCGGTGCGGGTGGCGCGGAAGATCCTCAACCAGTCCGCGCTGGACCCGTTCAACGACGGGGAGATCTCGCCGGGGCCGTCGGTCGAGACGGACGAGGAGATCCTCGACTGGGTCGCCAAGGACGCCGAGACCGCGCTGCACCCGTCGTGCACGGCCAAGATGGGCGTGGACGAGAAGTCCGTCGTCGACCCGCAGACCATGCGGGTGCACGGCACCGAGGGCCTGCGCGTGGTCGACGCGTCGGTGATGCCCTACATCACCAACGGCAACATCTACGCGCCGGTGATGATGACCGCCGAGAAGGCCGCCGACCTGATCCTCGGCAACACCCCGCTCGCCCCGGTCAAGCTGCCGTTCTACCGGCACGGGGACAACTAGCCCGGACGTCGTAGCGCCCGTACCGCCATCCTCGGTACGGGCCTTCGGCGTACCCGGGAAGTGTGTTGCCCGCTAACGAAAACTACCGGGGCGTACCCCCTTGACGACGTCCTTCCCGGGATTCAGACTTTGTTGCGGATCACAGTCGATGTTCCCCAATGCGCAACAGTCTCGGAGGACTCATGATTCGCGCGTGCACCGTCGACGAGCTGCCTCCGGGTGAGTCCGTCCGCATCCCCGGGTCGCCCGCCATCGCGGTGTTCCACACCGAGGACGGCGAGCTGTACGCCATCGACGACACGTGCACCCACCAGGACGCTTCCCTGGCCGACGGCTGGCTCGAAGGCTGCTTCGTCGAGTGCCCGCTGCACGCGGCGATGTTCGACCTGCGCACGGGCGTGCCGACCTGCCTGCCGGCGAAGGAGCCCGTGCGCACGTACTCGGTCGTCGTCGACGACGGCGTCGTCTACGTCGAGGGTGTGGCCCGCGAGGACGCCGCGTGAGGCGCATCGCGGTCGTCGGCGCGTCGCTCGCCGGGGTCCGCGCCGCGCAGGAGCTGCGTGCGCAGGGGTACGACGGCGGGATCGTGCTGATCGGCTCCGAAGCCCACTTGCCGTACGACCGGCCGCCGCTGTCGAAGGGCTTCCTGGCCGGGACGGCTTCCGCCGCGTCGCTGGAGCTGCTCGACGCCGGAGACCTCGCTTCCCTGGCGCTGGACTTCCGGCTCGGTGTCAGCGCGACGGCGCTGGAGCCCTCGGACCGCCGCGTCCGGCTGTCGGACGGCAGCTCGGTCCACGCGGACGGCGTCGTCATCGCGACCGGCGGCCGGGCCCGCACGCTGCCGGGGTTCGAGGGCGCTTTCGTGTTGCGGACCCTCGACGACGCGGTGGCGTTGCGGGCCGCCCTGGTGCCCGGGGTCCGGGTGGCGATCGTGGGGGCCGGGTTCATCGGGGCCGAGGTGGCCTCGACGTGCCGGTCCCTCGGCCTGGACGTGGTCGTCCTGGAGGCGCTGGCCGCCCCGCTGGCGCCGGTGCTGGGTGCTTCGCTGGCCGCGGTGTGCGCCCGCCTGCACCGCGACCACGGCACGGACCTGCGCTGCGGCGTCCAGGTCACGGGCCTGTCCCCGGCCGGCGTCGAGCTGGCCGACGGCTCCCTGGTCCCGGCCGACGTGGTCGTGACGGGCGTCGGCATGACCCCGGCAACGGACTGGCTGGCGGGCTCCGGGGTGCCGGTCGGCAACGGCGTCCACACGGACGCGGGCCTGGTGACCCCGCTGCCTCAGGTGGTGGCGGTGGGCGATGTGGCCCGCTACGGGGGCCGGCGGCACGAGCACTGGACGAACGCGTCGGAGCAGGCCCCGGTCGCGGTGGCCAACCTGCTGGCCGGCCGGACCGCGCGGACGTACGAGCCGAGCGGGTACGTGTGGTCGGACCAGTACGGGGGAAGGCTGCAGCTGGCGGGCCACCCACGCCCGGACGACACGCTGTCGTTCGTCGAGGGCGACCCGGACTCGTCGTCGTTCGTGGCGACGTTCCAGCGCGACGGGGAGACGGTGGGGGTGTTCGCGCTGAACAACGCGAAGCTGTTCACCCGCCTGCGCCGACAGACCCTCCGGCGCCCGGCCGCGGTGTGACCAGGCCGCGCTCTACGGCCAACCTCACCAGGCCCGCGCGGCGGCGCTCGCCGGTCTTGTCGCGGATTCGCTCGAGGTAGTGGCGCACCGTGCGCAGGCTCAGTGCGAGGCGGTCGGAGATCTCTTCGTCGGTGAGGCCGTCCGCCACCGCCTGCAGCACCCGCAGCTCCTGCGGGCTGAACTGCTGCGACCCGGCCGCTCGGCGTTCCGCCACGATCGACGGCACCGCGGCGAACTCGGCGGGTACCGCGACCTCCCCGCGGGTCACGGTTGCGATCGCGCGCAGGATCTCGGCGGCGTCCGCGTCCTTGCTCAGGACCCCCTGCACGCCCGCCCGCAGCGCCTCGACGGTCAGTTCGGCGGTCGCCCACGCGGTGACGATCAGCACCCGGATCGCCGGGTCGGCCGACCGGATCCGCGCGGCCGCGTCGATGCCCGTCATCCCGCGCATGCCGTGGTCCATCAGGACGACGTCGGGCCGGGTGTCCAGGGCCAGTGAGACGGCCTCCTCGCCGCTGCTCGACGTGCCCACGATCGTGTGCCCGGCGGCGCGCATCGCCTGCACGATCGCTTCCCGGTAGAGCGGGTGATCTTCGACGACCACCAGCCGCACCGGGGAAACCGCGCCGGCCACCGGCTCGGCGACCGGCTCGGCCGCCGGCGTCCCCTCCGGTCGCCGGGCCTCGGCCCAGAGCGTGCGGAACCGGCCGATGTCCCCGTCGAGCGCCGTCACCACGGCTTCGAGTGCCGGCCAGGTCGGCAGGGCGGCGCTCGCCAGCACCCGGTGGGCGGTGTCGCGGCTGACTCCCCCGCGTTGCGCGAGCACGCGCACCCCGGGCGCTCCCGCCCGCAGGTACACCTCGTGGAGTGCGTCGACGAGCCGCCGGTGCGCCCCCGAGGGCACTTCCGGCTTGCCGACCACCGCCACGGCCACCTCCTCGCCCAGCGTCAGACTACGTCAGATCCTGCTGCCCACCGCTCATCCCGTATCGAGCGACGTGTGACAGAAGTGGGAAATTTCGTCCGACTTCGTCAGAAACTATGGCAAGTATGACGGTCCATCGGCGAAGATGGCAAGGTCACTCCGTCCGGACACCTGGAGCCGGTGATGGGCTTGGACCCCGCCCTCGCGGCCGCCATCGCCGGTGGTTCCGGCCTCCCCGTACTCGTCTACGGCATCGCGCGGATCGCCGACCGGGTGGTGTTCCTGGTCGGCCTGCGCATGTTGCTGCGCCGGGCGAAACCCCGGGCGAGCGACACGGTCCTGTCCGACTACATCACGCACCACGCCCCGCGCACCCGGCGGCGCCCGCCGTAGCGGGAAAGTCTCAACCGGGGTTTCAAAGATACGCTTCACCCACATGGAGCTGACCCTCGACGAACTCCGCGCGTTGACCGGCTGGGCCGCGGCCTGCGCGGCGCGGGTGCTGCCGCTGTACGAGACCCGCGTCCCCGACGACCCCCGCCCCCGGTCGGCGATCTCGGCGGCGAAGGCGTTCGCGGCCGGAGAGCCGCGGACGAAAGCCTTGCGCACCAAGGCATGGGCCGCCCTCGCGGCGGCCGGCGAGACCACCGACCCGGCGGCATCGGCGGCCGCACGGGCAGCGGTGGCCGCGGCGGGAGCGGCTTACCTGCACCCACTGGAGTCACCGCACCAGGTGAAGCACATCGTCGGCCCGGCCCAGCAGGCCGCGTCGGCGCGCGAGCTCGCGGGCGGTGACGCGGAGGCGGAGATCGAGTGGGCGTTGTCGCAGGCCCCGCCGGAGGTGCCTGCCCTCCTCCGCCGCTTCCCACCCGGCAAGCCGGGCCGCACCCGCCTGGGCGAGCTGCACCGGCGGCTGGAGACCGCTCTGCGCGTCACCGGCTGAGCGCGGTCACAGCCGGGCTTTCTTGTCCCGCAGCATGTTCCGGACCGCGCGGACGACGTTGCGGTGGCGCAGAACCAGCCGAACGGACGAACGCGCTACAACGCCAGGTCGTCGAGGTCCGACTCCAGGCGGGCGCGCCACGTCCACCGCCGCTCGGTCGTGTCCGCGCTCTCAGGCGCCGGGGGCCCCAGGGGCAGCGCCGGGTCGGTGATCTTGAACGTCACCCGGTACGCCAGCACCGAAGCCGCCGTGCGGAGCCACGTGTCTCCCGTTGTTCCCGTCGGTGGGGCGACACCCAGCGCGTGGCCGAACCACGTCGGGAGCAGGGCGTTCGAGCCCAAAGCGTCCGTGATGCGCGTGCGTAGCCGGACCTGCAGGTCGTGCCACGCCCGCTCGGCGCGTTCCAGCTGAGGCACCACCCGCGCCTCCACCGCGTCCGCCTCGCGCAAGGCCAGGCGAGCCTGCTCCGCCGACTGCTCCGCGGCCGGGATCTCCTCGTCCAGCAGCGTGCGGCGCCGGGTCGTCAGCGCGCGCAGGCGGGACTCCGCGTCGCCGCGGGGTCGGGAGCCGCGGTCGGTCGAGGCCAGGATGCCGATGACGTCGAGCAAGTCCGCGTCGCAGCGGGCATGGGCCTCGTGCACCGAGGACAGCCGCGAGATCTCCTCCGCGTATCGCGCGCGCTGCTCCTTCGTGACGAGCTCCTTGTGCAGGTCGTCCCACCGCGCCGCCTCGGCGGCCAGCGCGCGTGTCTCCGCGCCGACGTCGTCGAGGTCGGCGCGCGGGACGCCGTCGGACACGCGGACCGCGCGCTCCAGGGCGTGGACCTGCTGCTGCAGCCGCTCCAGGCGGCGGCCGAGCAGGTCGATCCGGTCCTCCTGGCGGGTCGCGCCGCCGGTCTCGAGCCGCTCGCTCAGGTCGGCGACGTCCTGGCGCAGGCGATCGTCGGTCTCCTCGACGGCGGCCCGCAGCCCGTCGACCGCCGCGAACAGCTCGTCCAGGTCACGCCGGGTCGGGTCGACGGGCTCGACGTACTCCTGCTCGAACTCGGGGTCGTCGCCGTAGGTCGCGTAGCCGTGGCTCACGGGATCCGGCTTTCGCGCCACAGCAGCCCGGCCGTGGCCGCGGCCCCGAGCGCCGCCAGGACCGTGGCGGCGACGGCCGCCGGCCACGGGATCAGCGCGCACACCAGCAGTACGGCCGTGGCGCTGCCCGCCCACGCCGCGCGCGTCCGCTCGCGGATGACGTCGCCGACCCGGCGGACCGGCGCGAAGCCGATCCACAGGCCCGCGGCGAACAGCGGCACCAGCACGAGCAGCCACAGCGGCGAGAGCACCTCGAACAGCACGAGCGCCCCGGCGACCAGCGGCACCAGCACCGGCGCGGCCGCGAACCACACGACCGCGCGCTGCGTCGCCGCGTGCCGCGCCTCGAGCTCGGCGTTGGCGAGCCGGTGCTTGGCCTCGTCGAACGCCAGCTCGGCGTCGAGCAGCCGGTGGGCGCTCGCGACGAGCCCGTCCATCGCTTCGACGTCGCCGGGCGGGGTCGCCAGCCCGTCGCGCAGGTCCTGCTTGAGCCGGGTCACCCGGCTTTCCGCCAGGTCGCGGTCGTGCTGGGCTGGAGTCGTCACGCGGACACTTTAAGTGCCGTCGCCGTCACCACCGGCCAACTCCGCCGGTGCGTCTACAAATCACCGAGGGCGGTGACGGGTGACTCCACGCAGTCGGCGACGAACCGCAGGAACCCGCCGGCCGTGCCGCCGTCGCAGACCCGGTGGTCGAAGGCCAGCGTCAGCTCGCAGACCTTCCGCACGCCCAGCGCGCCGTCGACGACCCACGGCCGGTCGATGATCCGGCCGATGCCGAGGATCGCGGCCTCGGGGTGGTTGATGATCGCGGCCGAGCCGTCGACGCCGAAGATGCCGTAGTTGTTGACGGTGAACGTGCCGCCGGTGAGGTCCGCGGGCGCCGGCTTGCCGTCCCGCGCGGTGCGGGCCCGGTCGCCGATCGCCGCCGAAAGGTCCCGCGTGGACAGCGCCCCGGCGTCCCGCACCACCGGCACGACCAGCCCGCGGTCGGTCTGCGCGGCGAACCCGAGGTGGATCTCGTCCAGCAGGACGATCTCGTCGCCCTCGACGCGCGAGTTCAGCTCCGGGTACTTCTTCAGCCCCGCGACGGCGAACCGCGCGATCAGGCCGAGCAGGCTGACCGGCCGGTCGGTCTTGGCGTTCAGCGCCGCGCGCGCGGCGACCAGTTCCGAAGCGTCGACGTCCACCCAGACCGTGGCCTCGGGGATCTCGCGCCGGGACGTGGTGAGCTTGTCCGCGACGGCCTTGCGCACGCCGGTCAGCGGGATCCGCTTCCCCTTCCCCGTCGCGGCGGGCTTCTTCAGCGCCGCCTCGACGTCGGCGCGGCGGATGATGCCGTCCGCGCCGGTGGCGGTCACCTTCGCGAGGTCGATCCCGTTGTCCGCGGCCAGTTTCCGGACGAACGGCGAGATCACGCCGGGTGCCTTGGCCTTCGGCGCGGGCGCCTCGGGACGCCGCGCGCGCTTGCGCCGAGTGGTGGGCGCGGTGCCGTAGCCGATGAGGACGTTGCCGCTTCCCGCCGACGTCGTGACGCCGGGCTCGGCGAACCCGCCGACGCTCAGCAGCGGCGCGCCGACCGGCAGCAGCTGCCCCGGCGTGCCGTGCAGCGCGGACACCACGCCGGCGAACGGCACCGGCACCTCGACCGCGGCCTTCGCCGTCTCGACCTCGACGACGATCTGGTCGACGGTCACCGTGTCGCCGACCTGCACGCGCCAGTCGAGGATCGCCGCCTCGGTCAGGCCTTCGCCGAGGTCCGGCAGCAGGAAGTCAGGCACCGGCCACCACCGGGGTGTCGGCCCACTGCAGGCGCGCGATGGTGTCGAGGATCCGGTCGACGTCCGGCAGCGTGTGCCGCTCCAGCTTCGGCGCCGGGTACGGGATGTCGAGCCCGGTCACCCGCAGCACGGGCGCGTGCAGCTGGTGGAAGCACTGCTCGGTGACGCGCGCGACGACCTCGGCGCCGTAGCCGCCGAACCCGGCGGCCTCGTGCACGACCACCGCGCGGCCGGTGCGGCGCACCGACGCCGTCACGGTCTCGTCGTCGAACGGGCTCAGCGAACGCAGGTCCACGACCTCGACGTCCCAGCCTTCGTCCTTCGCGGCCTCGGCGGTTTCCAGCGCGGTGGCGACCATCGGGCCGTACGCGATCAGCGTGACGTCCTTGCCCTCGCGCCGGACCACGGCCTTGTCCATGGCCGGGCCCTTCCGCGCGAACGAAACCTCTTCGCCGGACCAGTAGCGCGCCTTGGGTTCGAGGAAGACCACCGGGTCCGGCGACTCGATGGCGTCGCGGAGCAGGTCGTAGGCGTCCTGCGCGGTGCCCGGCGTGACGACGCGCAGGCCCGGCGTGTGCGTGTAGTACGCCTCGCTGGAGTCGCAGTGGTGCTCGACCCCGCCGATGCCGCCGGCGTAGGGGATGCGGATGACCATCGGCAGCGAAAGCGCGCCACGCGTGCGGTTGCGCAGCTTCGCCACGTGCGAGGTGATCTGCTCGAACGCGGGGTAGGCGAAGGCGTCGAACTGCATCTCGACGACCGGGCGGAACCCGCCCATGGCCATCCCGACGGCGAACCCGACGATGCCGGCCTCGGCCAGCGGCGTGTCGAAGCAACGGCTCTCGCCGAAGTCGGCGGTGATCCCGTCGGTGACCCGGAAGACCCCGCCGAGCGCGCCGACGTCCTCGCCGAACACGAGCACCCGGTCGTCGTCCTTGAGCGCGTCCCGCAGTGCGGCGTTGAGCGCCTGCGCCATCGTGGTCGTCATCAGGCCTCCAACTCGGCTTTGAGGGCCGCCCGCTGGGCTTCGAGCTGGCGGGTCGGCTCGGCGTAGACGTGGTCGAACAGGGACATCGGGTCCAGCTCGGGCTCGGCGTTCAGGGTGTCGCGGACGGTCTGGGCGAACGCCTCGGCGTCGGCCTGGAACTGCTCGATCTCGGTGTCCCGCAGGGTGTTCCGGCTCTTGAGGTAGGTCTCGAGCCGCTGCAGCGGGTCCGCTTCACGCCACTTCGCGACTTCTTCGGCCTCGCGGTAGCGGGTGGCGTCGTCGGCGTTGGTGTGGGCGTCGATGCGGTAGGTGTGGGCCTCGACGAGGACCGGGCCACGGCCTTCGCGGGCGTGCTTCACGGCGTCGTCGAGGACGGCGAGGACCGCGACGGCGTCGTTGCCGTCGACCTGCTCCGAGCGCATGCCGTAGCCGACGCCCTTGTACGCGAGCGCGGCGGCGGCGCTCTGCTTCTCGAAGGGGACGGAGATGGCGTAGCGATTGTTCTGCACGAAGAACACCGCGGGCGCCTTGAAGACGGCGGCGAAGTTGAGCGCCTCGTGGAAGTCGCCTTCGCTGGTGGCGCCGTCCCCGATGAGCGCGAGCGCGACGGCGTCCTCGCCCCGCCGCTGCATGGCGTGGGCGAGCCCGGCGGCGTGCAGCGTCTGCGTGGCGAGCGGAGTGCACTGCGGCGCCACGCGCGTCTCGGCCGGGTCGTAGCCGCAATGCGCGTCACCGCGGAGCAGCGTCAGGACTTCGCCGGGCTTGAGGCCGCGCGCGATGAGGGCGACCGAGTCGCGGTAGGTGGGGAAGAGCCAGTCCGGCTCACCCAGGGTGAGCGCGGCGGCGACCTGGCAGGCCTCCTGGCCGGCGCTGGAGGGGTAGACGGCGAGCCGGCCCTGCTTGGTGAGCGCGGTCGCCTGGACGTCGAAGCGGCGGCCCAGGACCATCAGCCGGTAGGCCTCTTTCAGGCGGTCTTCGGCGGGCTCGACGTACCCGTGGTGCCGGTCGACGGGCGTCCCGTCTTCGGCGAGGAACCGCACCGGGGTCGCGGACGGCAGCAGGGCTTCCACGGACACCACCTCTCGCAGACATATGATGCTCGAATGGTGGTTCTCGGCGGTGTTGTGTTCAAGGGTTCGGCGAAATGAGCGACAAACAGTCTTCCCAGGGGTCTTCCGGAGACCAAACGTCCATCGGTGTCCTGGCTCACGGCGCCCTGCCGGGACGAACGGCTCCGGCCCTGGACGAGGTCGACCGCGCGATGCTGGCGGAGCTGTCCGCGGACGGCCGCCTGGCGGTGCGCGCGCTGGCGGAGAAACTGCACATTTCGCGCACGAACGCGTACGCCCGGTTGGAGCGCCTGATGGCGGAGGGGGTGATCACGGGCTTCGGCGCCCGCATCGACCCGCGGCGGGCGGGCCTGGGGACGTCGGCGTACATCATGGTGACGGTCGAGCAGACGTCCTGGCGCACGATGGCGACCGACCTGCACGAGATCCCGTACGTCGACCACGTGGCGCTGGTGGGTGGCGACTTCGACATCCTGCTGCTGGTGCGGACGCCGGACAACCAGACGTTGCGGGATGTGGTGCTGGAGCGGCTGCAGGCGCTGGAGGGGGTGCGGGGGACGCGGACTTGGCTGATCTTCGAGGAACTGCCGGGCTCGGTGCTGAGCTGAGCCACCGGCCCGCCACCCGGAGCCGGACCCACGCCGCTCGGGACGGCCGGGCAAAACCCTTGCCCCCGAACACCCTTGCACTTCACCGCCGCACCGACTAGATGTGATCCCGTCGCCGGGCGACTCTTATTTTATGTCGAGAAATAACCAGCCCGAAACCTATTGACGTCGCTCCCCTCACCCGGTGAGGATCGGCCGGTCCGCCGTTCATCGCAGAATGGACCAGACCATGGCCAGAAGATCCCGCGCGTGGGTCCGTGCGCGCCGAAGTTCGCTCGTCACCCTGATGAGCCTGAGTCTGCTGGGCGGGATCGCCCAGGCGACGCCGGCCCAAGCAGACGCACCCGCCCAGCCCGTGATCGGCCAGCCGGCCAAGGACAAGAACGGCTGCGCCAAGATCGAGAAGACCCTGCCCACCCTCGCGGACTGGCCGAAGGTCGACAGCCGGTTCAAGGGCAAGGCCGACGACGAGGCGCGCATCGCCAAGATCCTCGCGGGCATGACCCTCGAGGAAAAGGTCGGGCAGATGACGCAGCCCGAGATCACCTCGATCACCCCCGACGAGGTCAAGCAGTACGCCATCGGCTCCGTCCTCAACGGCGGCGGCGCGTGGCCCGGCGGCAACAAGCACGCCACCCAGCAGGACTGGCTGAACCTCGCCGACGCCTACTGGAACGCCTCCAAGACCAGCCGCACCAAGATCCCCGTCATCTGGGGCATCGACGCCGTGCACGGCAACAACAACGTCTACGGCGCCACCGTCTTCCCGCACAACATCGGCCTCGGCGCCGCGCACGACCCGTGCCTGGTGCGTGACATCGCCGGCGCCACCGCGCGGCAGATCCGCGCCACCGGCCAGGACTGGGCCTTCTCGCCCACCCTCGCCGTCGTCCAGGACGACCGCTGGGGCCGCACCTACGAGGGCTTCTCCGAAGACCCGCGCATCACGCGCTCCTACGGCTTCGAGGCCATCGACGGCCTCCAGGACGGCGCCACCAAGCGCATCGGCTACAACGGCGTCATCGCCACCGCCAAGCACTTCATCGGCGACGGCGGCACGCTCAAGGGCCAGGACCAGGGCGTCAACCCGTCGTCCGAAGCCGACATGATCAACATCCACGGCCAGGGCTACTACGGCGCGCTCGCCGCCGGCACCCAGACCGTCATGGTGTCGTTCAACAGCTGGACCAACACCGACCTCGGCATCGACGAGGGCAAGCTGCACGGCAGCGACAAGGCGCTGAACCAGATCCTCAAGGGCAAGATGGGCTTCGACGGCCTGGTCGTGTCCGACTGGAACGGCATCGGCCAGGTCACCGGCTGCACGAACTCCTCGTGCCCGCAGGCGATCAACGCCGGCGTCGACATCGTGATGGTGCCCGCCGACTGGAAGGCGTTCATCACCAACACCGTCGCCCAGGTGCAGAGCGGCGCGATCCCGATGGCGCGCATCGACGACGCCGTCACCCGCATCCTGCGCGTCAAGATCCGCGACGGCCTGTTCGAGTCGCAGAAGCCGTCCGACCGCTCCTACGCGAACTCCGACGAGGCGCTCAAGGACAACTGGCTGGCCCGTGACGCGGCCCGCGCGTCGCAGACGCTGCTGAAGAACAACGGCAACGTGCTGCCGCTCAAGCCGTCGTCGAAGGTGCTGGTGGTCGGCAAGAGCGCCGACAACATCCAGAACCAGACCGGTGGCTGGACGCTGAGCTGGCAGGGCACCGGCAACACCAACGCCGACTTCCCGAACGCCACCTCGATCCTGACCGGCATCAAGCAGAACCTCGGCGACGCGAACGTCACCTTCGACGCCACCGGCAGCGTGGACCCGAAGGGCTACGACGCCGTCATCGCCGTCATCGGTGAGACGCCGTACGCCGAGGGCGTGGGCGACCTGACCCGCAAGACCCTCGAGGCGTCGAAGCTCTACCCCGAGGACCTGGCCGTGCTGGACAAGGTCAGCGGCAAGGGCACCCCGGTCGTCACCGTCTACGTCGGCGGCCGCCCGCTGTACATGAACAAGGAGATCAACCGCTCCGACGCGTTCGTGGCGGCCTGGCTGCCCGGCACCGAGGGCGGCGGCGTCGCCGACATGCTGGTCAAGGGCAAGGACGGCACGGGCTACCAGGGCACGCTGTCGTACTCGTGGCCGAAGAGCGCGTGCCAGTCGCCGCTCAACCCGTGGTCGCCGGACTACGACCCGCTGTTCAAGCTGGGCTACGGCCTGAAGAGCGGCCAGCGCGTCACGATCGGCCAGCTGGACGAGACCCCGGGCCCCGCGGCCTGCGGCTCCACCGGCGGCGGCGGGACGGCGACCGAGGACCTGTCGATCTACGACCGCACCGACGTCGCGCCGTACACCAGCCAGATCGGCTCGGCTTCGAACTGGGGCGGCACCGCGATCGGCCCGGACGGCGCGGCCGACCACCCCGAGATCAACACGGTCCCGACCGACGTCAACGTGCAGGGCGACGGCCTGAAGGCGACCTGGACGGGTGCCGGCGCGGCTCAGCTCTACATGCAGAACACGGCGGGCACGAACGACCTGCGCAGCTACCTGAACGCAGACGGGGCGCTGGAGTTCGACACGACCGTGCAGCAGGCGCCGGTCAACCGGACGGTGATCAGCATGCACTGCGTCTACCCGTGCTTCTCGGAGGTGAACGCGACGAAGCTGTTCACCGACCTGGCGGGCGGTCCGAAGACCACGGTCAAGATCCCGTTGTCCTGCTTCAACAACGGGCTGGACTTCGAGCACATCAACACGCCGTTCCTGGTCTACACCGACGCCGCGTTCCAGGCGTCGTTCGCGAACGTGCGGTGGGTCCCCAACGGGGCGAAGGATCCTGATGCGAGACCTTGTTCGAGTTTGACCTAGGTACCGGACCGGGCCGGGAGCGCGAAGCTCCCGGCCCGGTTTCGTTTCAGTGCTGCATGCCGTAGGACTTCTGGCACGGGTAGCCGTCGTTGGTCGCCGACCAGCTCGCCGGGTAGCCGTTCTGGGCCCAGGCCGCGTAGGCCTGCGCGTAGCTGTACCCCCTGGCGTGCAGCCATTGGCACGGCGTCTGCCCCGCCGCCGGGGTGATGGCGATCCACGGCTGGGCGGTGATCCAGCTCGGCTGGGCGTACCACTGGCTCGACGCGGCGACGCCCACCGGGGCAGCGGTCACGGTCTGCGGCGGCGGCACGAAGACGGTCTGCGGCACCGGTGCCGTCACGGTCGGCGTGCTCGGCGCGGTCACCGTCGCGGTCGAAACCGTTGCCTGGGAAGCGTTTCCGGCGATCGTGCGCGGCAACCCGCACGACGCCAGTGCGAGCACGGCGGAAAGCGCCGCGACGGTCCGAAGAGTACGCATGGCGGTCCTCATCTCGTCCTGGTCATGTGGCTGCCGACGATGACGCCGCCGGAAACGGTGTACGTGCCGGAAAAAGTCCGGGTGGTGCCGTCCGTCTGGGCCGCCGACAACACGACGTAGACCGTGCTGCCGCGGACGTCGGTGACCGTCAGCGTGTCCCACGACGTCGTCGCGAAACCGTTGACGTACTTGGCGTACCCGCCGCCGCCCGCGATGCGGCTGCCGCCGAGTGACCACGCGGTGGCGAAATCACGGCGGTTGAGCGCGTCGTAATAAGCGATCACCGTGCTCGCTTCCGCGGTTTCCCGTGGTGGCACCGAAACCGGGGGCTGGACGTACACCGGTGCGGGCACCGCGACCGTCGCGGTGCTGGTGACCGGCGCCTGCGGCACCACCGTGACCGGCACCGCCACCCCGGCCACCGGGATCCCGCACGCGGCCGCGCCCAGCAGCACCAGGGCGGCCACGGCGATTCTGGTCGCGTTCACGGCCATCACCTTCTTCCGTGTCCGCCCCCTGGAATCGGGCGGCCGGCGGGATCCGCAACGGATCCGGGGAACCGCGACGCAGTCGTTATCCCGTTGGGTCCTGCCCCGAGATGTCGTACGCGGTCATCGCGGCGGCCAGGTGACGGGCGTCCGCGGGCCGCGTCGCGTCGTAGCCGGTGATCAGCTGGACGCGCCCGAGCCGGTAGGTGAGCGTGTTGCGGTGGATGTTCAACGCCGTCGCCGCTTCGCCGCGGTTGTAGCCCGAAGTCACGAACGCGCGCAGGGCGTCGATCAGGTGCGGGTGCTCCGCCAGCGGCGCCAGGACCGCGGCGAGGGCTTCCCGCGCCGGGCTCGGGCGGGCCAGCTGGTACTCGATCGCCAGGTCCGCCAAGCGGTACAGCCGGGGCGGCCGGCGCAGGCTCTCCGCCAGCCCGAGCACTTCGCCGGCTTCGGCGTGCGCGGCCGAGATGTCCGCGAGCGTCCGCGCCAGGGCGGCCGCGGCGGTGCACGGACGCCCGCAGACGCGGTCGACCCGGGCCGCGACGGCGCCGGCCGCGACCCCGGCGGGTACCAGGAGCACCCCGCCGTCGCCCTTGAACGTCACCAGCACGCCCGGCTGGGTGTCCAAATCGGACCGGACCGCGCGGAAGAGGTCCGTCGCCGCACGGGAACCCGCCGAGGCGGGCAGCGACGGCAGGTGGAACACCACGACGTCGTAGCTCTCCGCCAGCTCGCGCCGCCGCACCGGGCGGCCCGCGAGCAGGTTGGCCGCCAGGTTCTGGCGGTCCTCACGGCGCTCCCAGTCGAGGTCGTCGCGCTCCTTCAGGTACGCCTCCGCCACCCGCGGCATCACCTCGCCGAGGAAGTCGAGCATCCGCGCGCCGAGCACCGCGCGATCGCCCGCCGCCAGGTCCCACGCGACGCTCGCGGCGAGCGGGTAGATCTTCAGCACGGCGTCCAGCGGCAGGCCGTCGCGGGCCCGCTCGGCGCCCCACGCGATCGGCAGCGCCAGCTCCTGCGCGGTCGGCCGCCGGTCCTCGGCGACGGTCGTCAGGAACAGCTCGAACACCGCCCGCGCGTTGGCGACCAGGTCGCCCTCCAGCACGCTCGCCGGCAGCAGCCGGTAGGCCGGGATCTCGGCGGCGCACCGGGCGATCATCGCGGCCGCGATCTCCTCGGCCCGCGGGAACAGCGCGTCGACGGCGTCCATGCCCGACATTGTCGCCGTGCACAAACGGCCACGGCAAGTTTCTGCGCGTTTTGCCAGCAGACAGCGTTGATCAAGGAGCGCATGCTGTGCATGACAACCAGACGAAGGGACTTCGCAATGGCGCGGGGAACGAAACGATGGCTGGCCGCGATCGGCTTGGCGGGGGCACTGGTCATGAGCGCGGCGGTGCCGGCCCAGGCGGCGGCCGGCGGGAACAACGACTTCGCGTGCCGCCCGAGCGCCGCCCACCCGAACCCGGTCGTGCTGCTCCACGGCACCTTCGCCACCTACTACGAGGACCTGAACTTCCTCCAGGCCGACCTGGCCGCCCGCGGCTACTGCACGTTCTCCCTGACCTACGGCGCCTACCCGCAGTTCCCGTTCGTGGGCGGCCTCAAGCCGGTCGCGGAGTCGTCGCTGGAGATCAAGGCCTTCGTCGAGCAGGTCCGCGCGGCCACCGGCGCGGCGAAGGTCGACGTCGTCGGCCACTCCGAAGGCGGCCTCCAGTCGATCTACCTGGCCAAGATGCAGGGCATCCAGAGCGAGATCGGCAAGGTCGTCGCGATTGCCCCGCCGACGCACGGCGCCAACGCCTCCGGCCTCCTGACGCTGGCCTACACGCTGCTGGGCAAGAGCACGTGGGACACGATCGTGAAGACGATCGGCCTGCCGATCTTCGCCGACGAACTGGACGGCGGCGCGGCGATCGTCGCCCTCAACACCGGCCCGGTCGCCCAGCCCGGCATCGACTACACGATCATCACCTCCCGCTACGACGAGCTGGTGACCCCGACGGAGACGTCGTTCATCCGCGAGCCCGGCGTCCACAACCGCTACGTCCAGGACTCGTGCCCGTTCGACCCGGTCGGCCACATCGGCGAGGCGTACGACCTGAACGTCTGGCACCTGGTCCGCAACGCCCTCGACCCGGCGAACGCCACCCCGATCAAGGTCTGCGCGGTCGGCTCCCCCGGCTGAGGTCGTGAGTGTTTAGGACGGTTCTAACCGTCCTAAACACTCACGAGCCGTCAGGCGAGGCCGAGTGCGAAGACGTGCAGGTCGGCGTCCGAAGGCAGGGTCACCGAGGCGATCGTCTTGCCGGCCGGGGCGTCGAACGGCGCCGTCGCGTACACCGACGCCCCGCCGCCCTGGCCGCCCGGCTGGTTGCGGTGGTCCGTGCGGGCCACCAGCGTGTTGCCGAACACCGGGTCCGTGCCGCCGCCCGGGAAGACCCAGTCGCCGAAGGACAGGTCCGCCGGGGAAGTCGTCCCGTCGGTGAACGTGACCGTCGCCGACGCCCGGTGGTCGCCGTTCGAGGCCGTGCCGATGAACGACAGGCGCGTCCCGGAGACCGCGAGCGTCTGCCCGGCCGCGACCGCGTTGTCGGGACGCCCGGCCGGCGCCGCGGGCCAGGTGAACGTCGTGCCGGACACCGACGCCGTCTTGCCGCCGGTCAGCCCGGCCGCGGCGAGGGCCTGCCGCGAGAGGCTGTTCCCGGCGCCGTCGATGTCCGCCGAACCGGCGTCGCCGTCGTCGGAGATGCCCACGTTCGAGTACGCCGCCGCCAGGCCGCCCGGCGGGGCGACCAGCACGATCACCGAGGTCCGGTCGCCGCCCACGGTCACCGGCACCTGGTAGTAGCCCTCGGGCGTCCCGGCGGCCACCGACACCGTCAGCTTCGCGGTGCCGCTGCCGGTGCGGTCGTCGAGCCGCAGCTGCCGCGGGCCGGTCACCGAAATCCCGGACGGCGCCTGCGTGGTCACGTCCAGCCCCCGGTCATGCCCGCCGAGCCGCTGCCCGCTCACGATGGCTTCGCCGGACGTCCCGGGCGCGACGGCGACCTGGTTGGTCACCGACGTCAGGAACGGCTTCTCACCGTCCCGGTAGGACGGTGGCACCGAGTCGGCCGCCCACCGCTTGTCCGGAGTGGACACCAGCGAGAAGTCCAGCCGGCCGCCGTCCCGCGCGGTGTTCACGGGCAGCGACGTCCGGTTCCAGTCGCGGCCGTTCAGCGACAGCGAATGGACGTACGTCGACGGCGCCTTCGGGGCCCGGATGTCGAGCGTCCGCCCGGACGGCAGTGACAGCACCGCGCGCTCGAACAGCGGGCTGTGCACGACCAGGTCCGGCGTCCCCGGCGTGGCCGGGTAGATGCCGAGCGCGGCCCAGACGTACCACGACGACTGCGCGCCGAGGTCGTCGTTGCCCGGCTCGCCGTCGGGGGTCGCGCTGAACAGGGTCGTCGCGATCTCGCGGACCACCTGCTGGGTCTTCCACGGCTGCCCGACGTGGTTGTACAGCCACGGGACGCCGAAGTCGGGCTCGTTGCCCGCCCACATGTACGGCTCGTTCGGGCCGACGTTCAGCTTCTGGAAGAAGGTGTCCAACCGGGACGCGACCGCCGAGGGGCCGCCCATCGCCGTCACGAGCCCGGCCGGGTCCTGCGGCACCAGCCACGTGTACTGCGCCGCGTTGCCCTCGTCGAAGCCGTCCTGGCCGAACTTGCCGGGCGGCGGCGGGACGTACGCCGGGCCGTCCGGGAAGCGCCCGTCCTGCGCGCGCGGCTGCAGGTAGCCGGTCAGCGGGTTGAACAGGTTCTGCCAGTTCTGCCCGCGTTTCGTGAACTCGCGGGCGACGTCGCGGTCGCCGATGCCCTGCGCGAACCGCGCGATGGCGAAGTCGTCGATCGCCCACTCCAGCGTGATCGACGCGCCGACGCGGGCGTGGTCGCCGCGGGAAGCGTCGTTGTTCGGCAGGTACCCGCGGGTCACGTAGTCCGCGATGCCCCGCCGTTCCTGGTACGCCCCGGGCGTTTCGTCGACCGACGTCGCGCCCTTGACCAGGTACTTCAGCGCCGTCTTGACGTCGAAGTCCCGCGCCCCGAACGCGTACAGGTTCGAGATCAGCGCGACCGAGCTGTCCCCGGTCATCTGCCCGGTGTAGTCGTTCGCCATCGGCCAGCGCGGCCACCAGCCACCCTGCACGGCGTCGTTCGTCAGCGACTGCGCCATGTCGCTGGCTTCCTTCGGGAAGAGCATGGCGTGCAGCGGCGCGAGCGAGCGGTAGGTGTCCCAGTCCGAGAAGTTCGCGTACTGGTGGCGCCCCTTCGGCAGGGTCCGGACCTGGTCGTCGAAGCCGATGTACCGCCCGTCGGCGTCGTCGAACGTGTTGGGGTGCAGCAGCGAGTGGTACAGCGAGGTGTAGAACGTCTTGAGCTGCGCGGTATCGCGGCCCGCGACGCGGATCTTGCCCAGCGCCTGCGCCCACTGGTCCCGAGTGGACTTCCGGACCGCGCCGAAGTCCCAGCCCGGGACTTCCGCCGCCGCGTTGGCCTTCGCGCCGTCGACACCCACGTAGGACATCGACACCTTGGCGTGCACGGTGCCCGAACCGAAAGTCAGGTACGCGCCCGCTTTCGGCGAGTCGACGCTGTCGGTGCCCGGCTTGACCGAAGCGCCGTCCCAGGTGCCGTGCGCGGTGAACGGCTGGTCGAAGGTGATGTCGTAGAACACCGTGTACTTGTTGGGCTTGCCGCAGAAGTTGCCGGTGGTGGCCGAGCCGCTGACTTCGCGGTCACCGGTGATCTTCAAGGTGGCGGCGGAGTTCCCGGCGAGGCTGGCGCCGCCCTTGACGAGCACCTGCGGGGTCGAGCCGGCCGGGTAGGTGAACGTCGCGAGCCCGGTGCGGGTCGTCGCGGTCAGCTCGGCCCGGACGTTCGAGTCGGCGAGCGTCACGGCGTAGTACCCGGGCTCGGCCTGCTCCCCGTCGTGGCCGAAGTGCTCGGTCCGGTCCCAGGGCGCGCTGCCGACGTCGCCGGTGACCGGCAGGATCGGCACGTCGCCGAACGCGTTGCAGCCGACCGAGGCGTGGTCGAGGCTGAAACCCCGGATCTGGTCGGAGTGGTACTGGTAGCCGGCGTACGCGCCCTGGGTGTCCGGCGAGAACTGCATCATCCCGAACGGCGCCGCCGGGCCGGGGAAGTTGTTGATTTCGCCGACCGAGCTCCCGCCGCGGCCGGTGCCGATCAGCGGGTCGACGTAGGCCGCCGGGTCCCCGACCAGGGGTGACAACGTTGTCGGCGCCGCCGAAGCGACGGTGGGGACCCCGATCACCGCCGTCGCGGCCAGCGCCGCCATGAACCTGTACCGCACCCGGTGCCTCCCAGAGCTGACAGCCTTGTCATCCGACCTTTGCCTGCGCCCGGCCTCCGGGTCAACACTTCGACAAAGACCTGTCTCGTGCCCTCAAGGTGTGAAGATCCGGTCAGGATCGGGTGGTGGCCGTGTCAGGACGCCTAACCTCGACCCCGTGTGCGCACGTGTACTGGTCGCCGAGGACGACGAAAAGCAGGCCGAGGTCCTCCGGCTCTACCTCGAGAGCGAGGGCCACACCGTCGTGCTGGCCCCGGACGGCCGGGCGGCCCTCGACGAAGCCCGCCGCACCCGCCCCGACCTGCTGGTCCTCGACGTGATGATGCCGAACGTCGACGGCCTCGACGTCTGCCGGATCCTGCGGCGGGAGTCCGACGTGGCGGTGCTGATGCTCACCGCCCGCGCCACCGAGGACGACCTGCTGCTCGGGCTCGACCTCGGCGCGGACGACTACCTGACCAAGCCGTACAGCCCGCGGGAGCTGATGGCCCGGGTCCGGACGCTGCTGCGGCGGACCGCCGGCCGGCGTGAACCCCCGGACCCGGCGTTGCGCGCGGGTGCGCTGCGGCTCGACCCAGTCCGGCACGAGGTGTCGGTCAGCGGCCGCCCGGTCGAGACCACTCCGGGTGAGTTCCAGCTGCTGGAAACGCTGATCCGGCAGCCGGGCCGGGTCTTCACCCGGCGGCAGCTGCTGGAGCTGACCCGCGGCGACGACCGGTTCGTCAGCACCCGGATCATCGACGTCCACGTGCTCAACCTGCGCAAGAAGCTCGAGCCGGACCCGCAGAAGCCGGTCTACCTGCGGACCGTGTTCGGCGTGGGCTACAAGCTGACGGCGGAAAATGACACCTAGCTTCCCGCGGCGGCGCAGTCTCGTCGTCCGGCTCACCGCCGTCTCGCTGCTGATCGCGCTCGCCTCGATCGCCGCGACCGCGTGGCTCGCGGTGCAGACCACCACGCGCGCGATCCAGCAGGAGCAGGGCCAGGCGCTTTCCGGCGACGCGACGATCTACACCGAACTGCTCGGCTACGCGGCGGCCAACCACACGTGGAGCCAGGCCGGGCCCCGGCTGAAAGCGCTCTCGGAGCAGACCGGCCGCCGGATCGTGCTGACCACCCTCGACCGGCACGTCCTCGGCGACTCCGGCGGCACGCCGGTCACGCTGCCGGTCAAGGCGACCGCGTCGGTCGACCCGCTGCACGTCGACCCGGTGCTGCTGCCCCAGGCCGGGACGAGCGGGATCGACCCGCGCGCGGCCGGCCCGTTCCGGCTGCCGCCGTCCGAACGCGACGGTCTCACGTCGCTGGCCACGAAGACCGCCGCCTGCCTCGCGACGGTCGGTCTCCCCAGCCAGGTGCGCGAGTCGCCGAGCGGACGGCCGCAGCTCGCCGGGCTCGACCCCCTGTCCGCGCGCTACTTCGCGTCGAAGTGCGGCCTCTACGAGCTGGCCGAGCCGACGCCGACCGAGCAGGGAGCGCTCGACAGCCTCAACGAAGCCGTCAACCGCTGCCTGCAGGCGCAGGGTGCGGAGTCGGTGAAGCTGGGCCTCGACCTCGAAGTCCTCGGCGTCACCGACCAGCGGCCGACCCAGGGCTGCCTCGACGCGGCCCGCCGCGAGCAGCTGACGCCGTTCGTCGCGCCGCCCGCGTTGCTCTTCACGCTGGGGCCGGGCGGGTCGCAGCTGCCGACGTTCACGCTGTCCCGGGCGAACCTGACGCGGATCCTCGCGGTGACCGGCGGCGTGCTGGTGCTGGCCGTCGCGCTCACGGTGCTGGTCGCGACCCGGCTGTCCCGCCCGCTGCGGGCGCTCACCGAAGCGGCGGAACAGGATCGCCCGGCGCCGGTGAAGTCCCGCGACGAAGTGGGCTACCTCGCCGCCGCGTTCAACGACCTCACCGCGCGGCGGGAGCGCATCGAGGAGCTGCGCAAGGCGATGGTCAGCGACATCGCGCACGAGCTGCGCAACCCGCTCAACGTCATCCGCGGCCGGCTGGAGGCCGCCGAGGACGGCCACTTGCCGTTCGACCACGCGCTGAGCGCGTCGCTCCTCGAAGAAACCGTGCTGCTGCAGCACATCGTCGACGACCTGCAGGACCTCGCCGCCGCCGACGCCGGGCAGCTGCGGCTGCACCCCGAGCTCCTCGACGCGGCCGAGCTGGCCGGCCACGTCGCCGTCGCGCAGGCCGACCGGGCGGCCGCGGCCGGCGTCGGGCTCACCGTCGAAGCCGTCGGGGAAACCGCGCTCACCGCCGATCCGGTGCGGCTGCGCCAGGTCGTCGGCAACCTGGTGACGAACGCGATCCGGCACACCCCCGCGGGCGGCCGGGTGGTGATCCGCGTGTCGTCCACAGTGGATGAGCTGACCCTCGCGGTGGCGGACACCGGCACCGGGATCGCCGCCGCCGACCTGCCGCACGTGTTCGACCGGTTCTGGCGGGCCGAGAAGTCCCGCAGCCGCCAGACCGGCGGCAGCGGGCTCGGCCTCGCCATCGTCCGGCACCTCGTGCACGCCCACGGCGGGACGGTCACCGTCGAGTCCGAAGTGGACGAAGGCTCGACGTTCACCGTCCACTTCCCCCGGGCGTAGCTTTCACGTGAAAGCTACGCGCCTAGCCCTTGAGGCCGCTCTGGGCGAGCCCTTCGACGAACTGGCGTTGCGCGACGATGAACACGACCAGCACCGGCACGACCGTCGTGGTCGCGGCGGCGAGCTGGACGTTCCAGAGGTGCCCGCCGTAGACGTCGACGTACTGCGTCAGCGCCACCGGCAGCGTGAACCTGCTCTTGTCGGTCAGGTAGACCAGCGGTTCCAGGAAGAAGTTCCACGTGTTCAGGAAGGTGAAGATCGCGACCGCGGCCAGCGCGGGCTTCGCGATCGGCAGGGCGACGCGCCGGTAGAGCCCGAACCGCGAGAGGCCGTCGAGCCGGCCCGCTTCTTCGAGCTCGCCCGGGATCGTGAGGAAGAACTGCCGCATCACGAACGTCGCCAGCACGCTCGGCGCCCCGAAGATCGGGACGACGATCAGCGGCCAGTGCGTGTTGGTCAGGCCGAGGTCGTCGACCACCCGGAACAGCGGGATGATCGTGACCTCGCTCGGCACCATCAGTCCGATGAGGATCAGCGCGAAGAGCTTTTCGCCGCGGAACCGGATGCGCGCGAACGCGTACCCGGCGAGCGAGGAGAAGAACATCGTGCCGAGCGTGACGAGCACCGCGATGTAGAGGCTGTTGAAGTACTGCTGCGCCAACGGGAAGTCGGTGAACGCCGTCCGGTAGTTCTCCCACTGCGGCTGGGTCGGGAACAGCTTCGGCGGGTACGCGAGCACCTCGTTGGCCGGCAGCAGCGACGCCGTGATCATCCACCAGGTGGGGAACACGAACGGCACGGCCAGCACGACCATCACCGCGTAGCAGGCGATCTTCGCCCTACGACTCATGGAACACCCACCGCCTCCGCATCCGCCACTGCAGCAGGGTCAGCACGAGGATGACGAGGAACAGCACGACGGCCAGCGCGGAGCCGTAGCCGAGGTCGTGGTTGGCGAAGGCCTGCTGGTAGAAGTAGAACACCAGCACGTTGGTGCTGTCGGCGGGCCCGCCGAGGGTCAGCACCTGGATCTGCGCGAACACCTGCAGCGCGCCGGCCACCGTGATGATCGCGGTGAGCAGCGTGGTCGGGCTGATCATCGGCAGGATCACCGAACGGAACCGCCGCCACGGCCCGGCACCGTCCAGTTGCGACGCTTCCATGATGGACGAGGGGATCCCCTGCAGGGCGGCGAGGAACAGCACCATGTTGAGCCCGACGTTCTTCAGCACCTGCACCACGATCACCGACAGCATCGCGGTCCCGTTGCCGCGCAGCCAGTTCGGCCCCTCGACGCCGATCGTCTGCAGCAGCGCGTTGATCCCGCCGTTGTCCTGCAGGAGGAAGTTCCACACGATCGTCCAGGCGACGAGCGTGACGACCACCGGCGAGAAGAAGACCGTGCGGAACACCGTGGTACCGCGCAGCTTGAGGTTGAGCAGCAACGCCAGCGACAGCGCGAGCGCCAGGTTCAGCACGACCAGGCCGACGCAGAAGATCGCCGTCGCGCGGGCGACCTTCGGCGCGGTCGGGTCGTCGAAGAGCTTCGCGTAGTTGCCCGCGCCCGCGAACTCCGAGGTCCCGGCCAGCAGGTTGACGTCCTGGAAGCTGTACCAGACCACCGCGACCAGCGGCGCCACCACGAAAGCGAGGAAGCCGAGTGCCTGCGGGGCGATGAACAGCCATCCCGTCAGCTCCTCGCGCTTCTTCGACGTCCAGGTCATTGGTTCAGCGCCGGTTCGATGGCCTGGCAGACCCCGGCCAGCGCGGCGGGCACGTTCGCGTCCGGCTTCCACATCGGGTCCAACGCGGACTGCACGAGCGACGCGATCCGCGCGCTGCCGGTGTGCGACGGCAGCACCGCGCCGGTCTTGATCCCGTTCACCACGACGTTCTGCAGCTGCTCCTGGCTGAACAGCGGGTTCGCCTTGGCCAGGGTGGCCGCGTTGAGCAGGCTGTCGCGGGCCGGCGGGAAGTACTGGCCGAGCTTCGCCGAGTTGGCCGGGTTGGTGAAGAACGCGAGGAAGTCGGCGGCGGCCTTGGCGTGCTTGCCCTTCACCGGGACGCCGATCCCGGCCTGGCCGACGACCTGCGCGTTCGCCTTCGGCCCGGCGGGCAGCGGGACGATGCCCCACTCGAACGGCTTGGCCTTGAGCAGCCCGGCGCGGCTGATCTGCGCGATCGTCAAGCCGCTTTCCCCGGCGAAGAAGTCCGCCGTCGTGCCCGGGCCGGGCAGCGCCTTGTCGGTGAAGATCGCCTGGTGCAGGAAGGTCATCGCGGACGTCATCTCCGGGGAGGTGAACCCGCAGGTCTTGCCGTCCGGGCCCCAGGCGTCGGCGCCGAAGCCGCGCCACACCGAGGCGAGCAGCACCCACTGCTTGTACTCGAACTCGCGGATGACCAGGCCCGCCTTGCCGGTGACGCGCGCGGCGACCTGGGCGGCGATCCGCCTGGCCGCGTCCCAGGTCCACTGTCCACTCGCGACCAGCCGGTCGGGTGTCTCGGTGATGCCGGCCTGGGTGAGCAGGTTCTTGTTGTAGAACATGCCGAACGGCGAGGTCGAGAACGGGTAGGCGTACAGGCCGTCGTCCTTGGTCCACAGCTTCGTCGCGGACGGGACCAGCTCGGCGGCGTTGTACCCCGCGGTGGAGTCCAGAGTGGACTTGAGGTTGGTGAGGGCACCGGACTGGACGAAGTCCGGGGCGTCGCGTTCGAGGATCCACGCGAGGTCCGGCGGGTTGCCGCCGGAGAGCTGGGTGGTGAGCGCGGCCGAGTAGGCGCTCGTGTCGCCCGGGACGACGTCGAACTTGACCGACGCGACTTCCGGGTGGGCCTTGCGGTACTCGGCGGCGATGGAGTCGAAGAGGGCGAGCTGGTTCTTGTCCGTCGTCCAGACGGTCATGCGCAGTGCGATGTTCTTGTCATCGCCGTCACCGCCTGAGCACGCCGTCGAAGCCAGTGCGACGGCGGACAGGGCCGCGGCGAGCAGCCGGATTCTCCGGTAGGCCACGATGCCTCCTGGTTATTCGAATTATCAGGGACGGTAAGCGCCGCCCCCTGCAGTGTCAACCGGCCGTTCGGCCTCAGCGGGAGTCTGTTGTGGAGGGTCCGGCCGCGGTGGCGCCCTCGTGGATCCGGCACGGCAGGAGCAGCTGGCGCGACCGGGGTTTCCGCAACAGCTCGACGAGCACGCGCACGGCGTGCACGCCCATTTCGTGGCGCGGGATGCGGAACATCGACCAGTCGGTCGCGGTGCTCGGCACGGCGTGCGCGTGCGGCTGCTGCGAAGGGTCGGCGTCGCCCAGCACGACGAGCGAAAGGTCCTCGGGCACGGTCAGCCCCAGGTCGTGTGCGCACGCCAGGATGCCGTCGGCCATCGCCGAGCTCTCGACGAGCAACGCCGTGACACCTTCGTCGCGCGCCTGCCGCAGCGCGATCGCCGGGTCTTCGGCGAGGAACACCAGCGGCGGGAGGCGGTGCTTGCGCGCGGCGGCCTCGTACCCGGCGCGGCGGTCGAGCGTCGGCTCGTTCTCCTCGGTGACGCTGAGCAGCCCGATCCGGCGGTGCCCGAGGCCCCACAGCCACTCGTGGACCTCACGGGTGGCGGCGACGTAGTCGGCGCCGACGTAGCTGATCGGCCCGGTCGGCGACTCGCGGCGGCCGATGAACACGAACGGGAACTGCTCCTCGACCAGCTGCGCGAGCTCCTGCGGGTCGTTGTGCCTGCCGAGCAGGATCGAGCCGTCGGCGATGCGCAGCCGGTTCGTGCCCGCCTCGTAGATCCGGCGGCGCCCGTCGCGGCGGCCACCGCTGGTGAACAGCAGCAGGTCGAAGCCCTGCTGCTCGGCTTCCTCCTCGATGCCAAGCAGGAACGGCCGGTAGAAGTCGGCCACCCCGGACGGGAACACCGACTCGTAGGTGAACACGCCGAGGATCTGGTTGGACTTCCCGCGCAGCCGTCGGCCCATGATGTCCACGGTGTAGCCGGTTTCGCGCAGCACCTGCTGCACGCGGTCGCGGGTCTCGGTGGTGATGCGCAGGCTGTCGGAACCGTTGAGCACCATGGACACGACGGCCTGTGAGACGCCGGCCAGGCGCGCCACCTGGGCCTGCGTGACCCGGCCCGAACCCGCCGTCATCCGTGACTCCCTCCCGCTGCTCTCCGGCAGACCCTACCGGCGGCAAGCTCAGTACCCCCGCACTTCCGGCCACCGGCGTTCCACCCCGGCGGCGTCCAGCACGCGCGCGAAGTCCTCGAAGAGCCGGCTGTCGGCCTGGACGGCTTTCGGCTCGACGTCCTCGCGGACGGCGAAGGCCGCGAGCAGCCCGGCCACCTCGCCGACGTTCCACTCGACGGGGTGCAGCCGGAAGCAGCCGTTCGTGATGTGCGTGGTGCCGATGTTCTTGCCCGCGGGCAGCAGGTTCGCGGTGCGGACCGGGAGCAGCGCGCCCAGCGGGATCTCGTACGGCACGCTGGCGACGTCGATGTAGTTGTCCCCGCCGGTCGACGGGTGCAGGTCGATCCGGTAGCTCCCGACCCCGACGGCGTCCGCGCGGCGCACCCGCCCGTCGACGCCGAGGATCTCGGCGGAGACGTCGTGTTCGGTGACGGTCGTGACGGCCTTGATCCGCCGCGCTTCGCGGACGTACGCGGACTTCGCGAGGCCGTCCTTCGTGCCGGTGACGTCGGGGCGGAGCTTGAGCCCCGGGAAGCCGGTCCCGCCGTCGGCGCGGGGCGCCTCGGTCTGCAGCCAGTAGAGGACGGAGAGGCTCAGCTGCTTGGCTTCGCGGTGCGCTTGGGCGACGTCGGCCTCGGTGGTGTGACCGGGGATGGTGAGCGCGGGCTTGAGCCAGTAGTCGTTGAGCGGCCAGTTGACGAGCGTGACATCGGAGTCGAAGGCGCCGGCGGTGTGCAGGTTGCGGGCCAGGATGCGGCGGAACGTCCACAGTTCCTTGTCACCGGCGTCGGCGCTCTGATCGGCGCTGACGGCCAGCGGGTCACCGGGCGGGTTCGGCACGAAGGTGCGCTTGACGGGTTCCAGCGACCGCGGATCGGGGGCGACGAACCCGAGCAGCGGACCGGGCCAGAAGTCCGGCTGGTAGTCGCGCCAGAAGCCGAACATCGCCGGCTTGTCGATGACGTGGTTTTCGCCTTCGTGGTGGGAAACGGCGAAGCAGTAGGTGATGCCCTGCAGGTTCGCCGGGTCGGCTTCGTCCGGCGCGTGGGGTTCGCCGTGGGCGCTTTTCGCTTCCGCCCCGGTGACGTGTTCGGTGCCGGCGAGGGGCAGGAGGTCGCCGTTTTCGGTGGCGTCGAGGACGTACTGGGCGGTGACGGTGATCCGGTCTTCGCCGTTCTCGAGGACGACGGCATCGACGCGGTCGCCGGTGGTGTGCACGCCGACCGGCCGGTGGTGGCGCAGGACGTGGATCCGCCCGGCACTGACGTGCGGCGCGAGCACGGCTTCGATGACGGCGAGCGCCACTTTCGGCTCGTGGCAGAGCTTGCTGACCTTCCCGGCGCCGGGATTGAGCTCAGCGTGCTTCGCGGCTTCGGCGCGAAGCGGGTAGTGACGGCGGTAGTGGTCGCGGATGCCGGCGCGCAGCTCGCGGTAGGTGCGGGTGGACCCGAAGCGTTCGATCCAGGGGTTTTCATCGGGCGGAACGGCCTGGGCGGTGAGCTGGCCGCCGAGCCAGCCGGTCTCTTCGGTGAGAACGACCCGCCGGCCGTGGGAGGCCGCGGCCAGCGCGGCGGCGACCCCGCCGAGCCCGCCGCCGACGATGAGGATCTCGGTGCCCAGTTCCTTCATGAAGCCTTCCCGACGGTGATAATTCGAATTACTGCGTGGGTATGGTGCGCGAACGACCGCCGGCGAGTCAAGAGCCGGAACCGGCCGCCGTCCGCTCCGCGCCGGGTGAGCTGAAGGGGACCTTCAGCCCACGTGGGCTGACCGGTCGGCGGCGCGAGCTCAGCCGCGCCGGCGGCGCGTGGTCACTCCGCGCACCGGAACCGCGTACAGGCCCGGTTCCAGATCGAGCAGCAGGACCATGCGCCGGCCCTCGCCGCCGATCCACGCGCGGTGGTTCTGCCAGCCGGCCAGGCCGCGGAGGCTGTGCGTCGACAGCGAACGGCGGAGCTGGACCATCGAACCGTCGCGGTAGGCGGCGTGCACCGGCGGCTGGTGTTCCGGACGGCCGCCGAGCAGCTCGGGCAGGACCGTCACCCCGGCGCGGCGCCAGCCCGTCCTGGCGACCGCGCGCCGGCGCAGGAGCCACCCGATGGCGACCGTGGCCGAGATGGGCGAGCCGACGACGCCGGCCAGCGCCGGCACCGTGGCCAGGTCGCCGGCTCCGCTCGGGTTCGCCTCCTCCGGCGTGCGGACGCGGGTCGGGGCGGCGGGGTCGTAGACCACGGTCACCCGGTCACCGAGGTGGTACGCGCAGTCGGCGGCGCAGTAGATCCGCGCGCGCCGCTCCCCGGGCGGCGCCGGAAAACGCACGTCGAAGTACGGCGGTTTCTTGCCGGGGTCGTGGTAGAACACGACCTCTCCCGGCACCCGGACACCGGTCACCAGGAGGTCGTCGGCCGCCGCCCGGACCAGGGTCATGCCGGTGAGCCCCGCCGCGAGCACCACGGCCCAGGCCAGGGCCAGCCCCACCGCGCGGAGGGTGGTCCGGCGCAGCCGCGCCGTCTGCGCGGCGAAGTCGCCGGCGGTGCGGTCCACCGGCGGCAGCCACGCGGAGAAGTCCTGGTCGGCCATGGGGGCAGAGTACGGCCTGCGACCTGCGAAAACGACGCGATGAGAAGCACCCGCGGACCAGGCAACCGGATGACCTCGCCGGGCGTGCAAGTGATCAGGCGGGCCGGTCGCCGAGCACCGTGGCCGCCAGGCGTTTGGCCGTGCGGAACGGGTCCGCGGCCTGGGCGACCACCGACTGCACCGCGGCGCCCTCGAGCAGCAGCATCAGCTCATCCGCCAGCCGGTCCGCCCCGGCACCGCGGCCGAGCTGGGCGCGCAAGTACCCGTGCAGTGCCGTCTTGTGGTGGCGGACCACCTCGCGCACCGGGTCGGCCGGGTCCGGGAACTCCGAAGTCGCGTTGAGGAACGCGCAGCCCCGATACCCATCGCGGGACAGCCAAGCCTCGTAGGCGTCGAACACCGCCAAGACCCGCGCCCGCGGCTCCGGTTGCGCCGCCGTGATCTCGTCGATCTGCTCCTGCCACGCGCGGTCGCGCTCCCGCAGGTACGCCACCACGAGCCGGCTCTTCGAGCCGAAATTGCCGTACAGCGCCGCCTTCGTGACGCCCGCCTCCGCGGCCACCGCGTCGACGCCGACGACGTGGATGCCGTCCCGGTAGAACAGCGTCGACGCGGCCTTGAGCACCTTCCCCCGTGCGTCGCCGGGGCGAGTCCGAGCCACCATACCTCCCGGTCTGCCACTTCACCTGCCACCACCGTACCACCCCTTGACAGCAAACATACCGGTCTGTCTGATGGAGGCATGCCGACCAAGACTCGAGAGACGACGTCGTGGTGGCCCCTCGCCGTGGCCGGTGCCGGGGTCATCGCCCTCTGCTACGGGTTCGCGCGCTACGCCTACGGGCTGTTCGTGCCGCGGTTCAGCGAGACGTTCGGGCTCACCACCGTCGGCGTCGGCGTGCTCGGTGGCCTTTCGACCGCCGGGTACGCGGGCGGGCTGCTCCTGGCCCCGCGGACGTCGGCGCGTTCGGCGCGCGGCACCGTGCTGCTCGCCGGGGCGGCCGCCACCACCGGGCTCGCGCTGATGGCGGCCGCCCCGGACGTCGGCGTGTTCGCTGCCGGGATCGTGGTCGCGGGCGGCAGTGCGGGGCTCGTGTCGCCCGGCGTCGCCCAGCTCGTCCAAGAGAGCACCGCGCAGGACAGGGCCCAGACCTGGGCCAACACCGGCACCGGCCTCGGGCTCGCCGCGTCCGCGTTCACCCCACTGCTGGCCGTCGGCTGGCCCCTGATCTGGGCCGCGTTCGCCGGGCTCGGCGCGGTCGTGACGCTGCTCGCGTGGCGCACGCTCCCCCGCACCCGGCCGGCCGTCACCGCCGACGGCGAAAGCGAGGGCCTCAAGCCGCTCGTGCTCAACTCCGCGCTCATCGGCGTGACGAGCGCGCCCTACTGGACCTTCTCCGGCTCCCGGCTCGCCGAAGCCGGCTTGAGCCCGGTGGCCGCGACCTGGTGCTGGGCCACGATCGGGGTCGCCGGGCTGCTCGGCGGCCTGGCCGGCCGGGTCGTCGAACGCGCCGGGCTGCCGGCCGCCAACCTCGTGACCTGTACGCTCGCCGCGGCCGGCCTCGCCCTCCTCGCCGTCCCCGGCCTCGGACTGGCCGGCGCGCTGGCTTCCAGCGCGCTCTTCGGCAGCACGTACATGGCGCTGACCGGGCTGTGCATTGTCTGGGCCGCCCGCGTGTCACCCGGACGGCCCGCCCGCGGCGTCACCTGGTCGTTCGTCGGGCTCGGCGTCGGGCAGACCGCCGCCGCCCCGCTCGCCGGGGCCGCCGCGGGCGCCTTCGGGCTTCAGACGGTGTTCATACTGACCGGTCTGGTCGCTCTCCTCGCCTGGGCTCCGTGGTTCAAGCCAGCCGGGCCGGCAGTCCGGCAGCCGTGACGAACTCCGGGCCGGGGAACTTGACCGCCCGCGACAGGCGCTCCCCCCGCACGGTGAACACCCACAACGCTTCCGCGCGCAGGACTCCCCCGGCGTCCGGGCGGTAGCTGCCCGCGGCGGGCTGGCCGTTGGCGCGCGTGGGCCGCAGCCGGATCCCCTTGTCCGCCCGGAAGGCGTACCGCTCCAGGAACGGCAGGCAGACGCTCAGTCCCTTGAACCACACCGGGTGCGGCACGGCTTCGAGGCTGAAGTCGTCGTGGATGACGGTCCGGATGGCCGCGGTGTCCTGCGCCTCGAACGCGGCGACGTAGCGGTCGAGCAACGCCCGTTCGAGCGCCGAGTCCGGCGGCGCCGCGTCGAGGTCCAGTTCGTCGAGCCGCTGCCGGGCCCGCTGCAGCAGGCTCTTCACCGCGGGCACGCTGACGCCGAGGGTCTCCGCGATTTCGGCGGCGGACCACGACAGCACCTCCCGGAGCAGGAACGCCGCCCGCTGCCGCGCCGGCAGGTGCTGCAGCGCCGCGATCAGCGCCAGCCGCACCGATTCGCGCCGGACGACGACCTCGCCCGGGTCGCCGAGCACCGCGTCGGGCAGCGGCTCGAGCCACGCGAACGAGCCCGCGCCGAAGACCCGGACGTCGGGATCGCTCGACGGCGCCCCGAGCCCGGCGGGCAGCACCCGCCGGCTGTGGTGCTTCAGCTCGGTGAGGCACGCGTTGGTCGCGATCCGGTACAGCCACGTCTTGAGCGACGAGCGCCCTTCGAACGCGCCGACCCCGCGCGCGGCCCGCAGGTACGTCTCCTGGACGACGTCTTCGGCGTCCTGGTACGACCCGGTCATCCGGTAGCAGTGCGCGAGCAACGCGGGGCGGAGCGCGTCGAACTCGTCCCGCAGCCGCGCGTTCCCGACCAGCACCTCAGCTGACATCGCGCACTCCCCGCTCGTGGATGGCTTCCACAGCTTCCCTCATCCCCGCGAAACCGGAGCGGTAGAACCGGGGTCCGTAAGACACCCGCGCCACGCCCAGCGCCGCCAGCCCGGCCAGGTCCAGCGCCGGCTGGGTGTTGCCGTTGACCGGCCCGCCGACCTCGGCGACGACCCGGCCCAGCGCGTCGCCGGGCGCCCCGATCGGGTACACGCAGTCCGCGCCCGCCTCCCGGTAGCGGCGGCCGCGCCGGACGGCCTCCGCGACCCGATCCCCCTCGGGCACCCCGGCGGGCGGCAGGAACACGTCGATCCGCGCGTTGACGACGAGCGGAACCCCGCTCGCGTCGGCGGCCGCGCGCACCTCGGCCAGCCAGTCCGCGTGCGCTTGCGCGTCCGCGAGCCGCCCGGCGCGGTGGTCGGTGTCCTCGAGGTTGCACCCCGCCGCGCCGGCTTCGAGGAGCCGGTCCACCAGCTCGCGCGGCGCCAGCCCGTAGCCGGCCTCGGCGTCCACGGTCACCGGGACGGGCACCGCGCGGGCGATCCGGGCCGCCGCCGCGAACATCTCCCGCCACGGCGCCGCTTCGCCGTCCTGGTGCCCGAGCACGTCGGCCACCGCGGCGCTGGACGTCGCCACCACCGGGAACCCCGTCTCGACGACGAGTTCGGCGCTGGCTTCGTCCCAGGCGTTCGGGAGCACGAGCAGCTCACCGTGGTGCAGTTCGCGCAGCAGGTCGGCATGGGCTTTCAGGTCGCTCATGGCTCAGTTCTCCTTCGGTTCGCGACGCGGGACGAAACAGCCGGCCAGCACACCGGCGGCGGCGAGGACGGCGCTGACCACGAGGGCGGCGGTGAACCCGTCGGCGAACGCGGCCCGTGACGAGTAGCCGCCGGCCAGCGAGAACCCGGCGACCAGGGCGGCCACGCCGAAGGCGCCGCCGAGCTGCCGCATCGCGCTGAAGGCGCCGGAGGCCTTGCCGAGGAACCGCGGCCCGGCCGACGTCAGCACCGCGCTCTGCACGGCGGGCAGGCACATCGCGATGCCCGTGCCCGACAGCACGAGCGGCGCGGCGATCGCCCAGTACGTGCTCGCCGGGCCGGCGACCACGGCGATCCAGAGCATGGCGAGGCCGTGCGCGCCCAGGCCGGCGACGATGAACGGCCGCTCGCCGAACCGGCCGACCAGGCGCCCCGCCAGCTGTGGGACGACCACGGTGGTCAGCCCCCACGGCGCCAGCCCGGCCCCGGCGGCGAGCGGCCCGTACCCGAGCCCCTCCTGCAGGAACTGGGCCATGAAGAAGGTCGCGCCCAGCGCGGAAGCCCAGTGGAAGAAGATCACCGCGTTGCCCGCCGAGAACCGGCGCGAGCGGAACAGCCGGAGCGGCAGCATCGGGTGCGCCGCCCGCCGCTGCCAGGCGACGAACGCGCCGAACGCGACCAGCCCGGCCGCGACCGGTCCCACGACGCCCGCCCAGCTCGCGGTGCCGACTTGGGCCAGGCCCCACACCACCCCGAACGAACCGGCGCCGGCCAGCAGCAGGCCCGGCCCGTCGAGGGCGCGATCGGGGCCGTGGCTCTCCTCGACCCGGGTGCGGGCGAGGACGACGAGGACCGCGCCCACGGGGACGTTGATCCAGAAGATCCACGGCCAGGAGATGCCCGCCACGACGGCGCCGCCCAGCAGCGGCCCGAGCGGCACCGCCACCCCGCTCACGCTCGCGAAGACGCCGAGGGCCTTCGGCCGGAGCTCCGGCGGGAAGGCGGCGCCCAGCAGCGCCAGCGCGAGCGGCATGACGAACGCGGCGCCGGCGCCCTGCAGGACCCGGCCGGCGATCAGGGTGCCGGCGTCCGGCGCGAGGGCGCAGACCAGCGACGCCAGCGCGAACACGCCCACCCCGGCGGTGAACACCCGCCGCCGTCCCCACCGGTCCCCGGCCGCCGCGGCCGTCATGAGCAGGACGGCGAAGCTCAGGCCGTAGGCGTTCACCGTCCATTCGAGCTCGGCGGCCGACGCACCCGTGCCCGCCCTGATCGCGGTCAGCGCGGTCGCCACGACGAGCGCGTCGAGCACGACCATCATCGAAGCGACCGAGGTGATCGCCAGGACCCACCGTCGCTTCGCTGTTCCTACCTCGGTTACCGCCGGCGTGGGCGGGGTTTCGACGCGCACTCGGGACTCCTCGCGGCTCGGATCGCGTTCTTCCGGTCAATGGACCGCGCGCGAGCCGGAAAGGAATCGGTGCTTACAGGGGAAGCCCCGAGTAGTTGTCCGCGAGCTCGGTCGCCGCAGCCACCGACGTCACCGTGCGCTGGAGCTGGGCCAGCTGGAGCCGGGCGTCGAAGTCGTCGCCGTGGCGGTGCAGCATCGACGTCATCCACCAGGAGAAGTGCGTGCAGCGCCAGACGCGCCGCAGCGCCGTGTCGGAGTACGCGTCGACGAGCTCGTCGGTGCCGTCCTTGAGCGAGGCGGTGAGCGCCTTCGCCAGCAGGGCGACGTCCGCGACCGCCAGGTTCAGCCCCTTCGCCCCGGTGGGCGGCACGATGTGCGCGGCGTCCCCGGCGAGGTAGAGGTGGCCGTGCCGCATCGGCGTCGCGACGAAGCTGCGCATCGGCAGCACGCTCTTCTCGGTGATCGGCCCCGTCCCCAGGCTCCACCCGGGGTGGCCGAGGCGCGTGGCGAGCGCGTCCCAGATCCGGTCGTCGCTCCACGCGGCGATGTCCTCGTCCGGCGCCACCTGCAGGTAGAACCGGCTCACGCGCGGCGAGCGCATGCTGTGCATCGCGAAGCCGTCCGGGTGCCACGCGTAGATCAGCTCGTCGGCCGACGGCGCGACGTCGGCCAGCACACCCAGCCACGCGAACGGGTAAGCGCGCTCCCACACCTCGGCGCCCGGGATGGACGCCCGGCTCGGCCCGTGGAAGCCGTCGCAGCCGACGACGACGTCCGCGTCGACCCGGCGGGCGGTGCCTTCGACGTCCACGAAGGTGACGTGCGGTTTCCCGGTGACGTCGTGCAGGGTGACGTCGGACGCCGAGTAGTACGCCGGGCGGCCGGCCTTTTCCCGCGCCGCCATGAGGTCCTTGGTGATCTCGGTCTGCCCGTAGATCGTCACCGACCGGCCGACGAGGTCGACGAAGTCCAGGTCGTGCCGTTCGCCGGGCCACTGCAGGTGGATGCCCCGGTGTTCCATGCCCTCGACGTCGAGCCGGGCGCCGAGCCCGGTCTCGCGCAGGAGGCCGACCGTGCCCGCCTCGAGCATGCCCGCACGGATGCGCGCCTGGACGTAGTCGGCGGTCTGCCGTTCGAGCAGCACCGAGTCGATGCCTTCGAGGCCGAGCAGGTGGGACAGCAGCAGCCCGGCCGGGCCGGCGCCGACGATGGCGACCTGGGTGCGCACGGGAACGTCCTTTCGCGGGGAGAGCTCCGAGCATCTCCCGCGCGCCCGGCGACCACCACCGGACTCTCATTCAATGAGAGAGCATCCTCGAAATCCCCCGGGCCGCCGCGCGCAACGCCGGGATCTGCATCCGCGCGGAGTCGTCATTGGGCACGATCACCGACAGCGCGGCGACGACGTCGCCACCGCGTCCCCGCAGCGGGACGGCGATCCCCGTGGTCTCTTCGTCGATGAAGCCCGCGCAGTACGCGTAGCCGTCCCGCCGGACGTCGGCGAGGAACCGCCGCAGCCGCGCGGGCTCGGTCAACGTCGTGCGCCGGAAGGCTTCCAGCGGGCCCGCCAGCACTTGTTCCTGCAGCTCGGCGGGTGCGTGGGCGAGCAGCACGAGCCCGGACGACGACGCGTGCAGCGGCAGCCGCCCGGCCACGCGCGTCACGTTCACGACCGCCCCTGGTGCGGAAAGCCGCTCGACGAACAGCACTTCGCGGTCCTCCAGCACGGCGAGCTGCGTGTGGTGCCCGACGACGGCGTGCAGGTCCTCCATGAACGGCATCGCCGCTTCGCGCAGCCCCAGCGTCGGGGAAGCGCGCGAGGCCAGCTCCCACAGGCGGACGCCCACCCGCACCCTCCGATCGGTGTCGCGCCGCAGCCAGCCGTGCCCGACCAGCTCCTCGATCAGCCGCGACGCCGTCGCGACGTGCAGCCCGGCGCCCCGCGCGATGTCGGTGACACGCAGCGCGGGCGCGTCCGGTTCGAACGTCTCGAAGATCCGGACGACACGCGTCAGCACGGAGTCGCGTTTCACCACGTCAGGCAGTGTGCCCCACCTCGGGTGGCGGGGCACACCGCCACGATCACGGCAGCGAGTTCAGGAACGGCTCGTGGCTGTTCTGGAACTCCCAGTTGTAGTACTTGTCCCAGTTGATCGACCAGGTCATCAGCCCGCGCAGCGCGGGTGAAGTCCCGCCGCGCAGCGCGTACGAGCCACAACCCGAGCCCTTGACCAGGCAGTTCACGGCTGTTTGGACGTCCGCGGGCGAGGTGTAGCCGTTGCCGGCGCTGACCGCGGCGGGCAGGCCGACCGCGATCTGGTCCGGCCGCAGCCCGGGGAAGAACTGGCCGGTGTTCGCGACGGTGAAACCGGCCTTGAGCATGTCGGTCATCGCGATGTGGAAGTCGGCGCCGCCCATGTTGTGGTACTGGTTGTCCAGCCCCATGACCGGCCCGGAGTTGTAGTCCTGGACGTGCAGCACGGTGAGCGAGTCGCGCAGCGCGTGGATGACCGGCAGGTAGGCGCCGGTGCGCGCGTCCCCGGCGCTCGTGCCGCCGTAGAACTGGTAACCGACCTGCACGAAGAACGTTTCGGGTGCCATGGTGAGGACGAAGCCCGAGCCGTACTTGGCCTTGAGCGTCTTCAGCGCGGAGATCAGGTTGACGATCACCGGCGTGGTCGGGTTGCGGAAGTCGGAGTCCCCGGCGTTGAGCGACAGCGAGTGGCCCTCGAAGTCGATGTCGAGGCCGTTGAGCCCGTACTTGTCGATGATCGCCGAGACGGAGCTGACGAACTTGTCCCGCGCGGCGGCCGTCGTCAGCTGCACCTGGCCGTTCTGGCCGCCGATGGAGATGACGACCTTCTTGCCCTGCGCCTGCTTGGCCTTGATCGCGGCGGTGAAGTCGGCGTCGCTCTCGACGTTCGGGCACTCGGCGACCGGGCACCGGGTGAAGCGGATGTCGCCCGAGGTGACCGAGGTCGGCTCCCCGAAGGCGAGATCGATGATGTCCCAGGCGGCGGGCACGTCGGCCATCCGGACGTAGCCGGAGCCGTTCGCGAAGCTGGCGTGCAGGTAGCCGACGAGCGCGTGCTTGGGCAGCCCGGTGTCGACGCACCCGGTGGTGGTCGCACTGGTGGTACCGCTCTTCGGAGATTCACCGGCGCTGTTGTAGGCGGCGACCGAGTAGCTGTGGGTTTCGCAGGCCTTCAGCCCTCCGACGGTGGCGCTGGTCCCGGTCACCGTGGCGACGACGGTGCCGCCTTCGTAGACGCGGTACCCGGTCACGGTGCCGGCACTCGCGCCCCAGGTCAGGGCGATGGAAGTGTTCGTGACCGCCCCGGTGGCCGGGGTGGCGGGGGCCCCGGGCGTGCCGGGGGTGCTGCCGCCGGGGCCGTCGAGGACGACGTCGTCGGCGTAGTAGGTGCCGGCGCCGTACCAGCCGTGGAGGTAGAGCTGGGCGGAGGTCTGGTTGCCGGTGGTGAAGGTGAGCTGCAGCTGGTTGTAGGCGCCCGAGTTGCCGGACCAGGTGGAGGCGCCGCCGGTGATGCCGAGGTAGACGGGGTTCCCCCGCACCCAGGCGGAGACGGTGTAGGTGGTGTTCGGCTGAACGGACACAGTCTGCGAACACTGGGCGTAGTCAGCACCGACCGGGGTGGCGGCGAGGGCGTAGCTGCCGCCGTGCACGGGAGTGCTGACGGTGGTGGCACCGGAGCAGGTCCAGCCGGAGAGGGAGCCGGCTTCGAAACCGGGATTGGTGAGGAGGTTGGCCGCTTCGGCATTCCCGGTCACGAGACCGGAGAGCGCCAGCACGAAGGCGGCGAGGGTTGCGGACAGTCTGGAACGCCTCATCGGGTCCTCCAGTCGGGGAGATACCCGATATTGTCTAGACCAATATGTAAAATGTCCAGACCAACTGGGTGGGCGCCGGGTTTCCTCGCTCCCGCGGCGCCGGCGGATCGCTCGCGCCCGGCTCCGACCGCCGGGGTCCCGGCAAAGTCGCGTGTGCGCGATCGGCCGGATCCGCCCCGACGTCATGAACGACCCGTCCACCACGATCCCCGGACGCCACCTCCCGCGCACCGAGCAGCTCGCCGAAGGCGGCGTCGCGAATGACCCATTCGGGACCTCCCAAGCCGCCAATGACTCATTCGCGACCTCGCTCGAACTGCCCGCCCTCTCTGCCGGCGGTGAAGCGAGCCGAGGCCGGCGACTTTGCCGGAGGCCTGGCTCCGACCGCCGTGAATGACTCATTCACGTCGTCTGACGACAGGAATGAGTCATTCACTACGTTCGGGCCGGCCCACACCGGGCAACCGGGCGCTCAGGAAGGCAGCTCCGCCAGCGCCTTGGCCACCAGCCGGGTCCGGCCCGCGCGCGAGCGGTCGATCACCTGCACGCTGCTCCACCCCGGCGGAACGCGCTCGGCGAGCAGCTCCGCCCGCCACTTCCCCACCCGCCGCACGTGCCGCGCGAACGACCGCGGCCGCACCACCCGGCCCCGGCGGCGCTGCCCCTCCAGCGCCTGCTCCGCCGAGACGTCGAGGAACAGCAATCGCACCGGACGGCCGCTCACCGCGCCGACCAGTGCCAGGAGCGCCCTGGTCGAGGCGCGCGTCGACGGCTCGTGGACCACGATCGGGCCCGCCACCCCCAGCGCGCGCCCGACGATCCGCGCGCGGTGCCAGGCGTGCACCACCGGCCGATAACAGCGGTACGGCACCGCGGGGACCACCGCCCCGAGCCGCTCGCGGACCTGGTCGGAGTCCAGCACCGGCAGGCCCGTCGCCGCGTGGCGGAGCATCGTCGTCTTGCCCGCGCCCGGCAGACCCGCCACGACCAGCATGTCGCGTGGCCCGAGTTCGATGACAGTGGGCTCGCTCATGCCCGCTCAACGCCCGGCCGAAGGTAATGGTTCCTTTACCATCGACTCACGGACAGTGACCGCCACGCCGTCCGCGCGGGGGCCGCCACCCGGCCGGACGCGCGGACGTCACGCGCCGTGCGACACGGCGGAAAACCCATGCGGGACAACGCATTCGTCGGCGGTCACTTCGGGTGAAGTTCGCGCCGACCCCTTCCCGGCGCCCGAGAAATCCTTATCTTATTGAAGGGACACGGCTAGAACAGGGGAACTCGTCATGACCCAGTCGCTGGAACTCCCGGTCCAGGAATTCTGTCTCGATTGGACGCTCGCGGGCGAGGAAGGCGGCAAGGTCGCGGTAACCCTGTCCGGTCAGGTGTCCCTGCTCGACAACAAGCGCTTCTACAAGATCGACGGCGTCGTCTACGTCACCGACGGTGACGCCGACATCCGCGCGGTCGGCAACCCGTGCCTTTCCGTGCGGCGCAACGGTGTCGAGAAGTCGGGCCGGCAGTGGGGCTGGGAGATGTGCTCGGCGCGCAAACGCCTGGGCGCGCTCACCACGATGGAGGGATACTTCGTCCGGACGGGCTACTGGGCACCCGCCGATCGCGCGATCCAGCTGAGCCTGTGCGCCGAATCCGGGTGGAGCCGTCGCAAGAGCTACAGCCCGCACGTCACCGTCCGGATGGTCGACTGACCACTGTGGACACCCGGCGCCGCGCCGCCGTGACGACCAGTCCGGCCGCGAGCGCGCCCGCCACCGCGCAGCCGGCGCCGAACCCCGGCGACGGTTCGTGCTGGCGCAACGCCGTCAAGCAGAGCCACAGCGCGGCACCGAAGAGGATGCCGAGCACCGGGGCGCCGACCGACGCGCCGCGCCAGCGGTGGCCGTTGCGGATCGTGCGCAGCCCGGATTCGAGGTAGGCGAGGGCGAACAGCGCCAGGATGAGGCTGCCCGCGCCCATCGCGCTGGCCAGTGGGTGCTGGCTGGTGAGGAGCGTGAAGGTCTGCGTGATCGGGCCGGTCCGGACGGTCGCCGTGACCGCGCCGCCGACGACCCACCGCGCGATCCCCGGCAGGGTGAGTTCCGCGGTGAAGCCGTTGCCTTCGGCTTTCGCGTCGGCCGCGGCCGAACCGAGCGGGATCCCCGCGGCGGACAGGTCGAGCGCGACCGGCCCCGGGTTGCCGGGACCGCTGAAGATGAGCGGCTTGCTCAGGTCCACCTCGACCGGAGCCGAGACGGCGGACCCGCCGAGGTTCAGCGTCGGCGACGCCGAGTGCGGCAGCCGTTCGGGGTTGAGGAGCGCGAGAACGATCAGCGCGAGGCCGGCGAGTGCCGCACCGACGCGCAGCCAGACGACGGACGACGTCGAGGCGGAGCCGCCGGAGGGCTGCTGTTCGGGCGTGCCGCCGGTGAGGCGCGGGTCGAGGTGCACGTGGGGCGCGGCCAGGGTGGGGTTGGGCGCGCCGGGACGCTGCACCGGCCGGGTGCGAGCCGGGTCAGCCACACCGGCCGAGCCGAGCCCCGCGGCTCCCGCCGCACCGAGCCCGCCGGCGCCGGCCACACCCAGTCCGGCTCCCTGCGGCGCGGTCGGCGAGTTCAACCCCGCGATCACCCTCGGCGGCAGGTGCAGCACCGGCACCCCCGACCGCTCCAGCCAGCCCTGGCCGTACACCGCCGTCGCGGCTGCCGCCAGGTCTGCCGCGAACGACTCCGCCTCCCGGTAACGCGCGTCCAGCTCGCGGGCCAGGCTCCTCATCACCACTCCCGCGATCGGCATCGGTACGCCGGCGATCGGCATCGGGTCGGTGAACATGTGCTGGCGCATCATGCTGATCGCGCCGCGGGTGTTGTCGAACGGGAGGCGGCCCGACAGCAGCTCGTAGAGCACCGTTCCCGCCGCGTAGACGTCCGCCGCCGGGCTCAGGGCGTTGCCCATGGCCTGCTCCGGGGCGATGTACGCCGGGGTGCCCAGGATCTCGCCGCCGTGGGTCACCAGGGTGGCGCCCTCGCTGATCACGCGGGCGATGCCGAAGTCGGCCACCTTCACCACGCCCTGCGTGCTGAACAGCAGGTTGCGCGGCTTGACGTCGAGGTGCAGCACGCCGGCCCGGTGTGCCGCGTGCAGGCCGGCCAGCATCGCCAGGCCGATCGCGCACGCCTGCTCGCCACTGAGGCCGTCGCCGTGGAAGCGGCTGTGGACCGTCCCGCCGTCGAGGCGCTCCATCACCAGGAGGTGCTCGCGGCCCGTGCGGACGTAGTCGTAGACCGGGACGATGTGCGGGTGGTCCAGGCTCGCGAGCACCCGCGCCTCGCGGTCGAAGAGCTCGCTGCTCGCCGCGTGGTTGAGGATGTCCCAGGGCAGCTGCTTGATCGCGACGCTGCGGCCGAGCGTCCGGTGCACCCCCGCGAACACCACGCCCATGCCGCCCTCGCCGATCTCCGCGCCGATGTCGTACTGCGGCAGGGCGGCGACCAGCTCGGCCGGTGCGCTCATCGGGTGAATTCCTGCGTCGACGGCAGCGGGAGCCGGACCGTGGCGCCGTCTTCGGCGGGTGCGGCCGCCGGGGGTGCCGGGTGCGGGGTCAGGTAGCCGAGCAGGAACGCGATCGCCGCGGCGCCCAGCACCACCGGGATCTCGATCGCCGGCTCCGGCGGGACGAGCCGCAGCACCGACAGGCTGATCACCGCGACCAGGCCGGTGCCGAACCCGGCGGGCAGGAAGCGCAGGCCGCGGCGCCAGCGGTTGGGCGCCAGGCGGTGGCGGGCCAGCGCCAGCAGCGCGGCCGCCCAGGCCAGGACCGTCAGCACGAGCATCGCCAGTCCGAACACGCCGTACACCGACCAGACGGACCCGCGGACGTCGGCGACCGTCGCCGCCTCCCCCAGCGTGCCACGCTGCGCGTCGAGCAGCTCCACCGACGAGGGCAGCAACCCGGTCGCCTGCCCGCTGAGGTCACCGAGGTCGAGGACGAACGTCCGCGTCGCCGAGCCCCGGGCCGGCACCTCGAACGGCGCCGTCGTGTCGTAGGCGAAGAACGTGAGCGCGAGGGCCACCCCCGACAGCCGCACGCTGCGGACCTTCACCGGCGCGGTGCCGGTGTTGGTGGCCACGACCTTGAGCTCGACCTGGCTCGCCGGGTCGATCGGGACGGTGGCGTCCTCGATCGGCCGCCGGTCGATCGACACCTGCAGTTCGAGCGAGCCGGATTCGGCCGACGCGGCCGGTGCGCCGAGCACCAGCGCGCACAAACCCAACGCAACCCCCGCCGCGATGACACGTCCCATTGGGCATCCCCTACTTGCGTAATCCAACTCGTCCGGAATGCTACAGCGAGCACACACCGGGGAGGGACGTCCGATGCGATTCGTGGTTCGGCTGTTTTTGGGCGCCGTGGCCGGAGTGTTGCTGCTGCTCACGTTCGTGGGCAGCGCCGGCGCACAAGTTCCGCCGTCAGTTGGTTTGAAACCGTCGAGCGGCCCGGCGGGCAGTTCCTTCACCATTTCCTGGAATGGTTTCCCTACCTGCCGGACCATCAATTTCTTCTGGGCGGGCACGGCGCTCACCCAGAAGGTGGCACCGGCGACCAGCGGGCAGATCACGACCGCCGTCCCGGCCACCGCGAAGCCGGGCTCCTACACGGTGACCGCGACCTGCACGAGCCAGAAGCAGACGGCCAGTGGCACCTTCGTCGTCACCGGGGTCACCACGACGACCCCGCCACCGCCGACGACCACCACTCCGCGGCCGCCCGTGACCACGACGCCGACCAGGCCGGGCACCACCACGACCCCGCCGGCCACGACCACCACGCCGCCGTCCACCACGACCACGCCGCCGCCGACGACGACCACCACCACGCCGCCCACCACACCCGGCACCACCACCACGACCAGCACCGAGCCCCAGCCGGGTGAACTCGTGCTCGACCGGCCGAGCATCCAGCCCGGGGAGTCCCTCGCCGCGTCGGGACGGGGGTGCCAGCCGGGCCGGCTGGTGACGCTGACCTCCGACGGCTCCGAAGTCGGCTCGGCCCTGACCGACAGCTCCGGCGCGTTCACCGCGCCCGTCGAGTTCACGCGCATCGAGGCCGGGCGGCACACCGTCGTCGCCGAGTGCGGGGTGCGGCTGACCGGTGCCGTCGACCAGGTCGTCACGCGCTCCTCCGGCGGGCAGACCGGCACGCTGGTCATCCTGGTGTTCTTCGTCCTCGCCGGCAGCACGGTGATCCGCTTCCGGTGACCCGCGGTTGACATGCAGCCATCTGGCTGCCTATTGTCGGACGGCGTGATGGACGAGGTCTTCAAAGCGCTGGCCGACCCCAGCCGCCGCCTGCTGCTGGACGTGCTCAACGAGCGCAACGGCCAGACCCTGCGCGAACTCTGCGCAGGGCTGGAGATGGCCCGCCAGTCGGTGAGCAAGCACCTGGCCGTGCTCGAGACGGCCGGGCTGGTCACGACGACCTGGCGCGGCCGCGAAAAGCTGCACCACCTCGACGCCGCGCCGATCAACGCGATCGCCGACCGCTGGATGACCCGCTACGACCGCAGGCGGGCCGGCGCGCTGGCCGACCTGAAACGAGCACTGGAGTCCGCACCGATGAACGAATTCGCCTACACCACCTACATCAACACGACGCCGGAAAAGCTCTGGAAAGCGCTTACCGACCCGGCCTTCACCCGCCAGTACTGGGGTGTTTCCTTCGAAACCGACTGGAAAAAGGGTTCGCCGATGGCCTGGGCCGAAAGCGGCGCGAAAACCGAGGACCCGGCACAGGTCGTCCTCGAATCGGATCCGTACCGCCGGCTTTCCTACACCTGGCACACCTTCACGGCGGAATGGGCGGACGCCAACGGGATCAACGCCGGAACGCTCGCGAAACTGCAGGGCGAAAGCCGCACGAAGGTCACGTTCACCCTCGAACCGCAGGGGGAACTGGTGAAGCTGACCGTGCTGCACGACGGCTTCGACGACGACAGCACGACGCGGGCGATGTGCAGCCAGGGCTGGCCCGCGCTGCTGTCGAGCCTGAAGACGCTGCTGGAGACCGGCGTCCCCCTTCCGTGATCCCGGCCAATCGGTCGTTTCTCTCGAACGCGACAGATCTGACACACGGAAAAGTCTGAATTCTCCCCCTTTCGTGGGCGGCAGGCTGAAGTCCGGGTGAATTCCCTCCGATCGACGCCATCCGATGCGGTTTCGCGGGCGTTAGGCTCGCATAATCCGTGACCGGTGATGGTCCGATCGAGTGACGGGAGAGTGCGCGTGCCGGGGTCAGTACGTGCTCGCTGGATCGTGGCGGCGCTCGCGCTCGCCGTCGTGGCGGGCGCTGTCGTCGTCTTCTGGCCGGACAGCGCCGCCGCCGGGGATCCGGAGATCGCGGTCTCGCGCTCGGCGTGCGGCGCGGGCTGGTCGGAGCCGAAGCCGGGGCCGCAGACGTTCCGCCTGCACAACACCGGCTCGGTGACCGCCGAGGTCGACCTGATCGACCCCGCGACCGGCGTGATCTACGGCGAGGTCGAGGGCCTCGGCCCGGACACCACCCGGCCGCTGCAGGTCAACCTCGGCAACGGCAGCTACGCCTTCCGTTGCCTGCCCGAGGACTCGGGCGCGATCGTCGGCCCCGCGGTGCGGGTCAGCGGTGGGGCCGAGCGGACCGGGCCGGGCGTCGCGCCGGTGACGCACAACGACCTGCTCGGGCCGCTCAAGGCCTACCAGCAGCACGTCGCGACCGGGCTCGGCGAGCTGGTCGCGAACACCGCCGCGCTGAAGGACGCCGTCCACGGCGGCGACCGCGCGGCCGGCGAGGCCGCGTGGCTGACCGCGCACCTGACCTACGAGCGCCTCGGCGCCGCCTACGACGCGTTCGGCGACTCCGACGGCGCCCTCAACGGCACCGCCGACGGCCTGCCCGCCGGCCCGGCCGACCCCGGGTTCACCGGCTTCCACCGCCTGGAGCAGGGCCTTTGGCACGGCGAGGACCTGGGCGCGCTCGCCGCCGTCGCCGACCGGCTGGACACCGACGCCCGCGCGCTGCAGGCGTCCTTCGGCGACAGCCAGGTCGACGGCAACGACCTCGGCCTGCGCGCGCACGAGATCATGGAGAACACGCTGCAGTTCGAACTCACCGGCCGCACCGACTACGGCAGCGGCACCAACCTGGCCACCGCCCGCGCCAACCTCGACGGCACGCGCGCGGTGCTCGACGTCCTCCGCCCGCTGCTGGCCCCGCGCTACCCCGAGCTGTCCAAGGTGGACAGCTGGCTGACGCGCACGCAGTCCGCTTTGGACGCCGCGCACCACCCGGACGGCAGCTGGACACCCCTGAAGCAGCTTTCCCAGCTGCAGCGGCAAAAGCTGAATGCCGACGTCGGCGAGCTGACCGAACTGCTGGCCCCGATCGCCGCGATCGCCGAGCCGAGGAGGGTCTCGTGACCGGCCTGCCCCGCCGTTCCTTCCTGCGCCGGGCCGCGATGGGCGCCGGCCTCACCGTCGCCGCGGGGGCCGGGCTCGGCGCCTCCTCCGTCATCGACAGCGCGGCACCCGTTCCCTTCCACGGCCGGAACCAGGCCGCCATCCTGCGGAACCCGCCGACGCAGACGATCGTCGCCGCCTTCGACGTCGTCGCGGAGTCAAAGGCCGAGCTGACCGACCTCTTCCGCGCGATCACCGACCGGGCGCGGTTCCTCACCACCGGCGGGGCGCCGGCCGCGCTCGGCATCAGCGCGCCACCGGCCGACTCCGGCGTCCTGGGGCCCGTCGTGCCCGGTGGCGACCTCGGCGTGGTCCTCGGGGCCGGCGCGTCGCTCTTCGACGACCGGTTCGGCCTCGCGAAGCTCAAACCGGCCAAGCTCAAGCCGATGACGACGTTCCCGAACGACGCCCTCGACCCCGCGCAGTGCCACGGCGACCTCAGCCTGACGCTGTCGGCGAACTCCACCGACACCGTGCTGCACGCGCTGCGCGACATCGCGCGCGCGACCCGCGGCGGCATGCAGCCGCGCTGGAAGCTGAGCGGCTTCAGCTCGCCGCCGCGCCCGGCGGGCACGCCGCGGAACCTGATGGGGTTCAAGGACGGCACCGCCAACCCGACCGGCTCCGAAGTGGACAGTCTGGTGTGGACGACCGGCGCGGGCGAACCCGCGTGGACCGCGGGCGGCAGCTACCAGGTGGTCCGGCTGATCCGGATGCTGGTGGAGTTCTGGGACCGGGTCTCGCTGGCCGAGCAGGAGAACATGTTCGGCCGCCGCCGCGACACCGGCGCCCCGCTCGACGGCACCGCCGAGACAGACGTCCCGCGCTACGCCGACGACCCGATCGGCACGGTGATCCCGCTGACCAGCCACATCCGCAAGGCGAACCCGCGCACCCCGGAAACCGATGCGAGCCGGATCCTGCGCCGCGCGGTGAACTACGACCGCGGCGTCGACAGCAACGGCAACCTCGACATGGGCCTGATCTTCGTCTGCTACCAGCAGGACCTGGAGCGCCAGTTCGAGGCGGTCCAGACGCGGCTGGCCGAAGAACCCCTGACCGACTACATCTCCCCGTTCGGCGGCGGCTACTTCTTCGCGCTGCCGGGCGTCACCGGCCCGGACGACCACTTCGGGCGTTCCCTGCTCACCTGACTGACGCACCCACCACGAAAGGAATCCACTGTGGACACGAGAACCCGCCGGCGACGGCGTGGCCTGCTCGGCGCCGGGGCACTCGCCTCGGTCGCCGCGCTGGCCGTCGTCACCGGCTCCGCGGCGACCACCGCGGACGCCCAGCCGCTCAACCTGTTCCCCGCCCACTGGATCCCGACCGCGACGCCGATCAAGCACGTCGTCGTCATCTTCGGCGAGAACATCGCGTTCGACCACTACTTCGGGACGTACCCGAACGCGGCCAACACCGACGGCACGCCGTTCCAGGCCGCGCACGGCACCCCGAAGGTCAACGGCCTCGACAAGAAACTGCTGACCGACAACCCGAACGCGTACAACCCGAAGCGGCTCACGCACGAGCAGGCGATGACCTGCGACCAGAACCACAACTACGGCGCCGAGCAGGCCGCGTTCAACGGCGGCAAGATGGACAAGTTCGTCGAGAAGACCGAAACGGACAAGTGCACCGGCCAGCCGGTGCTGTTCGGCGAGCCCGGCCTGGTGATGGACTACTACGACGGCAACACCGTCACCGGCATGTGGAACTACGCGCAGCACTACGCGCTGAACGACAACTCGTTCAACACGGTGTTCGGGCCGTCCAGCCCGGGCGCGATCGACCTGATCTCGGGCAACACCCACGGCGTGCAGGCGGTCGACCCCGTCACGCATGAGCCGGTCAGCGACGCCTACGCGGTGCAGTCCCCGGACGCGAACGGCGTCGGCACTATGATCAACGACCCGGACCCGGCGTGGGACGACTGCTCGGGCAAGAACCACACGAGCAAGGACAACCTGGCCACGATGCACGGCCGCAACATCGGTGACCTGCTCAACCAGCGCCGTGTCACGTGGGGCTGGTTCCAGGGCGGCTTCCGCCCGACCGGCACGGCCAACGGCTACGCGGTGTGCGGCCAGACGCACACCAACGTCGGCGGCAACGCGGTCGTCGACTACAGCCCGCACCACGAGCCGTTCCAGTACTACCCGTCGACGGCGAACCCGAAGCACCTCCCGCCGTCGTCGGTGCAGGCGATCGGCCAGACCGACCGCGCCAACCACCAGTACGACATCTCGGACTTCAACGACTCGCTGCAGGCCGGCTCGATGCCCGCCGTGAGCTTCCTGAAGGCCCCCGAGTACCAGGACGGCCACGCGGGTTACTCGGACCCGCTGGACGAGCAGCAGTTCGTGGTGAGCGAGGTCAACAAGATCCAGCAGTCCCCGGACTGGAAGTCGACGGCGATCGTGCTGGCGTACGACGACTCCGACGGCTGGTACGACCACGTGTCTTCGAAGGTCGTCAACGGTTCTCACGACGCTTCGCAGGACCAGGCGATCTGCACGGGCAAGCCGACGACGGTGGGCACGTACGCCGACCGCTGCGGCTACGGCCCGCGGCTGCCGCTGCTGGTGATTTCGCCGTACAGCAAGGTGAACCACGTCGACCACACGCTGACGGACCAGACGTCGGTGCTGAAGTTCATCGAGGACAACTGGTTCGCCGGCCGCATCGGCGACTCGTCGTTCGACGCGCGGGCCGGCTCGATGAACGGGATGTTCGACTTCTGGTGGCCGCGGGCGAAGAAGGTCACCCTCGACCCGAAGACCGGCGCGGTGACGCACAGCTAGAGCCCGAAGCGCCCCAATGTGGCGTTGGTTGCGTCCAACGCACCGAACGCCACATTGGGTGCGCTGGACGCACCGAACGCCACATTGGGGCGCTTGCGTCAGCCGACCGGGTCGAGGTCCCAGGTCAGGGTGACCACGGTGCCGCTCTCGCCGGACGAGATGTCCGCCCGGTCGGCGCTGGCGCGCAGCAGCAGCAACCCGCGGCCGCGCGGGGAAACCGGGCGCGGGTCGACCACCGGTGCCCGCCACTGGCCGTGGTCGGTGATCACCACTTCGATCCGGTCGTCGTGGGCCGTCGCGTCCAGGTCGACCACCCCGGCGCCCGCGCCGCCGTACGCGTGGTCGGCCACGTTCGCCAGTGCTTCGTAGCCGGCCAGCACGATGTCCCTCGCCAGTGCCTCGTCGACGCCCACCGCCAGCACCCACGCCATCAGGTCGTGCCGGAGCCGGCGCAGTGCCTCGGGTACCGCTTCGACGCCGTGGCAGCGGAACGACCCGGCGGGTTCGTGCATCGGGGGTCGCCCTTCTTCCGTGCCGCGGGCCGTCACGTGAGTGCTTCGTCGACCGTCGGGTGGACGCTGATCCACGTGTCGAGGCCGGTCGTCTTGAGCGGGCCGGACGTCACCGGGGAGTCGCTGACCACCCGCAACGCGCTTTCGGCCAGCCGCCGGTGGGCCGAGGCGAGCACCTGCAGCCCCGCGGAGCAGAAGAACGTCACCGACCGCAGGTCCACGACCAGCGTTTCCGGCCCGTCGGCCAGCACCGCGTCGACGACGTCCTCGAACTCCGGCGCGCTGAGCAGGTCGATCTCCCCCGCCACGCCCAGCACCGCCGCCCGGCCCCGCCAAGCGAGCGTGACCGCCAGCTCGGTGGCGGGAAGATCCCGTGATGAAGAGGTCACGGCACTCCATCGTGCCCCACTCCCCGGCAAACGGCTACCGGTGCGGGAGTTGCACCACCGAGACCCAGAACTCGTCGATCTTCCGGACCACCTCGATGAACTTCTCGAAGTCGACCGGCTTGGTGACGTAGGCGTTCGCGTGCAGCTCGTAGCTGCGCAGGATGTCCTCTTCCGCCTCGGACGTGGTGAGCACGACGACGGGGATCGTGCACAGGTCCCCGTCCCGCTTGATCTCGGCGAGCAGCTCGCGGCCGTCCTTGCGGGGCAGGTTGAGGTCGAGCAGGATCAGCCCGGGCCGCGGCGCCGTCCGGAACCGCCCCTCGCGGTGGAGGAACTCGAGCGCCTCGACGCCGTCGGCCGCGACGTGCAGCGCGTTGCGGATCTTGTGGTGCTCGAACGCTTCCCGCGTCATCAGCACGTCGCCGGGGTCGTCCTCGACCAGCAGGATGTCGATCGGGGCAGGCGCCTGCGTCATACTTCCCCATTGTCCTCTCGTGCCGGCAGGGTGAAGCGGAACGTCGTGTCCGCGGCCGCGGTGTCGAGCCAGATCCGGCCGCCGTGGTACTCGACGATCCGGCGGCACAGGGCGAGACCGATGCCCGTGCCCGGGTAGGCGGATCGCGTGTGGAGGCGCTGGAAGAGCGCGAACACCCGTTCGGCGTATTCCGCGTCGATGCCGATCCCGTTGTCCGACACCGTGAACACCCAGTCGTCGCCGTCGCGCTCGGCGGTGACGCGCACTTCCGGCGGGGTCTCGCCCTTGAACTTCAGCGCGTTGCCGATCAAGTTCTGGAACACCGCCGTCATCAGCGCCGGTTCGACGCGCACCTCGGGTAGGTCGACGTGGGTGACCTTGCCGCCGCTCAGGGAGAGCGCGACCTCCAGGTTCGCCAGCGCGTCGTCGACCAGCCGGTCCGCGCCGATCAGCACGTGCTCGCCCGGTTTCCGGCCGACCCGCGAAAACGCCAGCAGGTCGTTGATCAGGATCTGCATCCGCTTCGCGCCGTCGACGGCGTACTCGATGTACTGGTCGCCGCGTTCGTCCAGCAGGCCCTGGTAGCGCCGCTGGAGCAGCTGGCAGAAGCTGGCGACCTTCCGCAGCGGCTCCTGCAGGTCGTGCGAAGCGACGTAGGCGAACTGCTCGAGGTCGGCGTTGGACCGCTCCAGCTCGCGCGTGCGCCGGTCGAGCATCGCGTGCGCGCGCTCCAGCTCGGCGACCTCGTCGAGGATGCGCTGCCGCATGGCTTCGACGTCGGCGCCGAGCTGCGCGATCTCCCGCGGCCCGCTGCCGTGCACCGGGCGGTGGATGTCCCGGTCGGCGACCTGCCGGACTTCGTCGGCCAGGCCGAGGATCGGCCGGGTGATGATCCGCCGCAGCCCGAAGGACAGCGCCGCGAACAGCACCACGAGCAGCACGGCGATGGCGACGAGCATCGCGTTCAGCAGGCTCGCCGCGGCGTCGAGCTCGGCGCGCCCGGTGTCGCGGACCGCGGCCAGGTGACCGAGCTGGGTGTCGAGCGCCGTGCGCACCGCGGTGAACAGCTCCCGGCCGCGCTCGACCTGCGCCGGGGTCACCGGCGGCGCGCCGGGGGCGATGGTCGGCGCGGCCGCGGCCTGCCACGCCGTGACCGCACGGACCACGGCGTCGAGGTCGTCGCCGAGCTCGGTGCCCGGGGCCGCGCCGGCCTGCCGCAGCTGGGTCACGGCGACGGCCTCCGCCCGGACGCCGTCGGTGTAGGGCTCGAGGAACTCCGGCTGACGGCCGAGCTGGTAGCCGCGGACACCGGTCTCCTGGTCCAGCAGCGCGGTCGACAGCTGGAGGGCGGCCAGCCGCTGCGGCCCGATCACGTCGAGCAGGCGGTTGCGGGCGTCGGTGAGGTTGTTCAGCGCGATCCCGCCGCCGATCAGCGCGGCGAGGAGCAACGCCGTCTCGGCGACGGCGAGGAGGGTCAGCCAGCGGCCGATCGACCAGCCGCGTGCTTCAGCGGGCATCGGGCGGGCTCCCCGGGTCGTGGCTCAGCAGGGCGAGGGCGACGTCGTCGTCGAGCGGGCCGGCGTTGAACCGCTCGGCGCGGGCGATCAGCTCGTCGAGCAGGTCCGTGCCGTCGAGCCCGCCGCGGCGCCGGATGTCGAGCACGAGCTCGGCCATCCGCTCGTGACCCAGCCGCTCGGACCCGGCGCCGACCCGGCCCTCGAAGACGCCGTCGGTGTAGAGCAGCAGCGACCAGCCGGGCTCCAGCGTGACGTCGAGGGCGTCCCACTTGGCGCCCTCGACGATGCCGAGCGGGACGCCGAGGCGTTCGCCGGAGAGCAGGTGCCCGTCGCCGGGGGTGAGCAGCAGGGGCGGCAGGTGGCCGGCCAGCGACAGCCGCAGTGACCGCCGGTCGGGCGCGACGACGACCATGCAGACCGTGGCGAACAGCGGCTCGATCCGCTCGTGCACCAGCACCCGCTCGACCATGCTCAGCACGTCGGCCATCGGCAGGCCGGCCATCACGAGCGAGCGCCAGGCGATCCGGAGCGCGACGCCGAGCGCGGCCTCGTCCGGGCCGTGGCCGCAGACGTCGCCGATCATCATGTGCACGCTGCCGTCGGCGAGCTCGATGGCGTCGTAGAAGTCGCCGCCGAGCAGGGAGCCGTTGCGGCCGGGCCGGTAGCGGGCGGCCAGGTCGAGGTGGGAGTCGCGCAGCAGCGGGCTGGGCAGCAGGCCGCGTTCGAGCCGCGCGTTCTCCCGCGCGAGCAGCTGCTGCTGCAGGAACTGCTGCTCGACCTGCTCGGCGCGCTTGCGCTCGCGGGCGAAACGCAGGGCCTTCACCAGCAGCGGGCCGTCGACCTGGTCCTTGACGAGGTAGTCCTGCGCGCCGGCGGCGACCGCGGCGACGCCGGTGGCCTGGTCGTGCCCGCCGGTCAGGACCACGATCGCGACGCCGGGCGCGTGCTGGCCGAGCTTCGTCAGCCCGCTGAGACCCATCGCGTCGGGCAGTTGCAGGTCGAGCACGACGCAGTCGGCGGTGAGCGGGCCGGTCAGCGCGGCGGCGAGCGTTTCGACGCGTTCGAGCGAGAACGGGACGGACGTGTCCGCCAGCATCTCCTCGACCAGCAGCGCGTCGCCGTCGTCGTCCTCGACCAGCAGCACCCGCAAGCGGGTGCCGGGATCCCACGATGAGTCGGCGGTCACCGGCTTCTCCCGTTCGGCTGCCCTCGGCCAGCACATCCAGACGATCAACCCTAGCGGCACCGGCGGCGGCCGCCTACGGCCGCGGAACCGGTCTCACCGGGGTAGCGTTTTATAGCACCCCGGTGTGACACCTGGTGGGTAACAGTTCGGTGCACGGCCGTGCCGGATCGGCGTGTTCCCGGCCTACGCTCCGGCCATGCCCGCGCCCCGCGCCGCTTTCGCCTGGTGGGGCGCGACGGCGTGCTGGTTCCTCGGAACTTTGCTGGGCGGGCGCCGCACCCCGGTGGAGGCGGCCGTTCCGCCGCCGGTCGCCGTACTCGCGTACGTCGTTTGCGCCGGGTTGTGGGCGCTCCTCGTCTACGGCGTGTACCGCGGGGTGAAAGGGACCCGGACCGCGCTGGCGATCGTGGGTGCGCTCGGCATCGTGGACTTGGTGGTGCAGCTGGTCGGCGACGTCGTGACACGCGCCTACGGCCACGGCGCGTTCTTCCTGGCGGCACTGGTCCTTTCGGGCGCGGGGTTCGTCCTGCTGTTCAAGCCCTCGTGAGTGTTTAGGACGGTTCTAACCGACCTAAACACTCACGAGGCGGGCGGCGAGGAACTCTTGCTCCACGGCGTTGTCGCTGAGCTCCAGAGCCGCCCGGTACGCCTCCGCCGCCTCCGCGTCGCGGCCCAGGCGGTGCAGCAGGTCCGCCTTCGTCGCGGGCAAGTAGCGGTAGCCCGCCAGCCTGCCGTCCGACTCGAGCCGGGCGACCTCGGCCAGCGCCGCCGCCGGACCGTCCACCATGGACAGTGCCACCGCGCGGTTGAGCGCCACCACCGGGGACGGCCACAGGCCGAGCAGCACGTCGTAGAGGGTCAGGATCTGCGGCCAGTCCGTCTCGGCGTAGCTCGGCGCCTGCGCGTGCAGCGCCGCGATCGCGGCCTGGACGCTGAACCGGCCGGGCGGCCCGGACTTCAGCGCCTCGACGACGAGCCCCTCGGCCTCCGCGATCAGCTCGGCGTCCCAGCGGGCGCGGTCCTGGTCCTCGAGCCGCAGCAAGCGCCCGGCCGCGTCGGTCCGGGTCCGCAGGCGGGCCTGGTGGACCAGCAGCAACGCCAGCAGCCCGGCGACCTCGGTGTCGGACGGCAGCAGGGCACGCAGCATCCGCGCGAGGTCGAGGGCCCGCGCGGTCAGCTCGGCGCGGACCAGGTCGGTGCCGGTGGGTGCGGTGTGCCCGGCCGAAAACAGCAGGTGGACGACGGTCAGCACGACCGACACCCGCGCGGGCAGGTCGGCGGCGGCCGGGACCGCGTACGGGATGCTCGCGGCCGCGATCTTCTTCTTCGCCCGCGTGATCCGGGCGGCCATCGTCGGCTCCGGCACCAGGAACGCGTGCGCGATGTCGGCGGTCGCGACGCCGCACACCAGCCGCAGCGTCAGCGCGATCTGGGCCTCCTGCGCCAGCGCCGGGTGGCAGCAGGTGAAGACGAGCCGCAGCCGGTCGTCCGGGATCGGGCCGGCCGGCTCCGGTGGTTCGGCGGCCTCGGGCTCGACCAGCAGCGGGAGCTTGCGCCGCAGCACCTCCCGGTGCCGGACGCCGTTGAGCGCGGTCCGGCGCGCGACCGTGGTCAGCCACGCGCCGGGCCGGTCAGGGACGCCGTCGCGTGCCCAGCGCTCCAGCGCCTGCAGGTACGCGTCCTGCACGGCCTCTTCGGCCTCGTCGAGGTCGCGGCTGACCCGCACCGTCGCGGCGAGCACGTAGGCCCACTCGCGACGGTGCGCCTCGGCGACGGCGTCCGCGGCGGAGGTCAGTCCGGCACCACCTGGAAGTCGATCAGCGGCCGGACCTCGACGCCGCCGTCGACGACCGGCGTCAGCTTCGCGCAGGCGAGCGCGTGGTCGAGGTCGCGAGCCTCCAGCAGGTACACCCCGGCCAGCACCTCCTTGGTCTCCACGAACGGCCCGTCGGTGACGAGGTCGCCGCGGATGGCGGTGGCCGTTTCGTTCGGCTGCAGGGCCAGGCCCGCGGTCACCTTGCCGCCCTTCGAGGCGATCAGCTCCGGCAGCCCCAGGTGCCGGTCCATGATCTCCTTCGGCAGCTCCTCGGGCGGCACCCGCTCGTAGATCAGCACCGCGTACTGCGCCATGGCCGTTCCTCTCGTCGTGGTCCTTTCCTACTCCGTCACGCGAGGGGCGGCGAAATCGACAACTCAGAACAACGGGCGCCCGGAATTCTTCGCGGCGACGTAGGCGTGCCAGTCGGTGGTGACCTGGTCGGCGTAGCTCGTCGCGAAGGCCCGGGTCTCGGCCTGCAGCCCGGGCACCGACGTGATCGCGCCGTCGATGGCGGCGTCCGCGGAATACGCGAGCCCGGTGCCGGGGATGTCCTGGTCGGCGCGGGAGTGCGCGGCGGCGAGCAGGCGGCCGACGTCGCGGACGGTGTCGTCCCAGATCGCCGTCGACGTCAGATCGCCGATCTCCAGGTCTTCGGCGAACGGCGACTTCTCCTTGACGAGCACCGGCGTGCTCCCGACGCTGGCCCAGCCGGCGAGCGGGTCGGACCGGTTGGCGAGCCACCGCAGGGCCAGCGCCGGGCGCTGCCCGCCGGTCAGCGCCGTGGCGTTCGGCGCGAGCTGCTTCGGCGCCGGGTCGACCTCCTGCTTGAGCTCCAGGATCCGGTCGTCGGACGCAGCCGTCGTGTCGCCCTCGACCAGCGCGTACCAGCGGAACCGGCCGAGGCTGCCGGTGCCCGCGCCGGTCCGCCGCCGCACGTCCTTCACGACGGCTTCGGACGTCTTGAGCGGCTGGCCCGCGGTCGTCCGGTAGGCGGCGACGGCGTCGGCGATCTGCGTCCGGGTCGCCGCCGAAACGGTCTGCAGCTCGGGGTCGCTCTTGAAGTGCCCGCCGGTGGTCCACTTCGCGACGAGGTCCGCGCGCTTGTCCCCCGCGGAAGCGTCGATCAGGTCGCCGACGAGGTCCGAGGTGTTGCTCGCGGTCAGCCGCCAGCTCGCTTCGTCGTCCGTGCCGTGGAACTTCCCGATCCACTGCGCGTACTCGGCGACGAACGTGTCGACGTCGGTCGCGATCCGGCTCGCGCTGCGGCCGTTCGCGCGTCCGGCGAGCACGATCGAGACGGCTTCGCGGCGCACCTCCCACGTCCACGACCCGCGCCAGGCGTCGTCGGTGTCGTTGAGCGCGAACTGCTCTTCGTTGTCGGCCCCGCGGTCGGCGCCGGTGTTCTCGAGGTGGGCGTCGCCGGTCAGCCAGACGTCGCCGCCCGCGGTGGCGTACGCGGACTTCGGCAGTTCGCCGAGGTCGCGGTAGTAGAGCGGTGAAGTCCCGCGGAAGAACGCCCACGCGCTCGACGCGAGCGCCTGCGTCCGCAGCGTCAGCTCGTCGTCGGTCGCGCCGCCGTTCAGCGTGTGCAGCGCGTGGTCCCGGTCGTAGACCACCGCCACCGGGTCACGGGCGAGCCCGGCCGCCTCCCCGGGCGCGGCGGTGGCGAGCAGCGTGACTACGACCAGGGTCCCCACAGTGGTTCGGCGCATCCGACCAGAGTTACCCGGCCGAGGTGAATCGCGGTCAGCGAACGGCCAAAGTGACGGCGAACGTGTTGCCGTCACTTTGGAACAGCGAACTCAGGTACGCCGTGAACGTCCCGCAGCCGGTCAGCGCCGGGATCGCGTAGCCGCCGGTGACGGGACCACCGGTGGCGAGCGCGAACCCGGCGCCGGTGCGCAGGTCGACCGGGATCGGCGCGCTCGCCCGGCACCCCGCGTCGGCGACCGGCAGGCCGAAGAGCGTCACCTGCGGCAGCGTCAGCGCCAGCTTCGCATGCGCGACGAAGCCGTCGCCGGCGAGTTCGCCGGTCTGCGGGCCGTCCGGGCTGAACTGCAGGTCGGCTGTCCCGGGCACGAACCCGAAGACCTTGAACTCCGCCCGCGCCCGGTCGAACGCCGGGCTGAACCCGGTGAACGAGCCGGTGAGCGGCGCGGTCGCTCCCAGCGTCTTCAGCGTCGTGGCGCCGGTCACGCCGTAGTCGCGGGAGGAGCCCAGGTCGAACGACAGCAGCACCGGGTCCTGGCCGGCGTCGAGCGTGCAGTCCGAGGTGAACGAGCCCAGCCCGGTGAACGAGCCGTCGGCCTTCTTCGGCGTCAGGCGCGTGCTGAAGCCGCCGATCGTCAGCGCTGTCTTGCCCCCGTTCGGCAGCCGCACCGGCGGGACCGAGCCGGACGCGTTCGTGGTGAACGGGCCCGACGACGGCACCGCCGTCTTCGCCACCGTCAGCGGCAGGGCCAGCGGCAGCGTCAGCGGGCCGTTGGTCAGCGTCACCCCTGCGGACGCCGTCCCTTCGATGCTCGCCGCGCCGACCAGGGCCAGGCCGCGGGTGGACTTGTCGGGCACGGTCACCGAGACCGCGAGGTCCGCCGTCGTGAACGTGCCGCCCGGCGCGGACGGCACCTCGAACGACGCCTTGATCTCCACGTCCAGCTTCTGCAGCCCGATCAGCGGGAACGGGCAGGTGTAGCTCAGCTTCTTCGTGATCGGCGTCGACGCGTGCGCGGGCACGGCCGCGAGCGGCAGCACCAGGCAGGCGAGAGCCGCCGCGAGCAGCGACCGGGCGTTCGGCACGGGATTTCCTTTCGGGGCATGGCACCGGCCCCCGCCGCGGCGCGACGGGGGCCGGCAGTCCGGGTCACTTCTTGGCGAGCACCAGGTCCAGCGAGTTGCCGTCGCTCTTGGCGAACGCGCTGATGTAGTCGTTGAACGCACCGCAGTTCTGCAGCGCGGACAGCGAGTAGGTGCCCGACAGCTTCCCGCCCTTGAGCAGGTCGAAGTCGGCGCCGGTGGTCATCTCGCTGGTCGACGGCGAGACCGTGCCGCACTTCGGGTCGGTGCTGATCGGGAAGCCGAACAGGTTGACCGTGGTGAGGAACGTGTCGAACTTGATGTGCGCCTTGAACCCGGTGCCCACGAGCTCACCGGTCTGCGGGCCGTTCTGCACGACCTTGACGTCCGAGCTGCCCGGCAGGAAGCCGAGGAGCTTGAACTCGGTGTGCGTCGGGTCCAGCTTCAGGTCGCCGACGAAGGTCTTGGCCGACAGGTTCACGTCGGCGTCGAACGAACCCTTGATCGGCGCGGTGCTGCCGAGCGACTTCAGCGCGGTCTGGCCGGTGATGCCGAAGGAGTACTTGATGCCACCGCCCGGCGGGGTCGTGGTGGGCGGGGTGGTCACCGGCGGCGTGGTCGTCGGCGGCGTGGTCACCGGCGGGGTCGTGGTCGGCGGGGTCGTGCCGCCACCGCCCGCGATGGTGATCGTGGCCAGCGTGTTGTTCTGGCCGGTGTCCTGCGTGCAGGGCGCGTCGATGGTGCCGTCCGGCGTGATGCCGGTGACCGAGCCGTCGGCCTTGCGCGGGGTGACCTTGAGCTGCAGGTCCCCGACGGTGATCTTCGCCTGGCCGGGCTGGGTGAACGTCAGCGACGGCGTCTTGCCCGACGCGTTGATGTTCAGCTCACCCGACGCCGGGATGTTCGTCTTGTCCAGCGTGATCGGGACGTTGACCGGCAGGTTGAGGCTCGGCGCGGCGACGGTCGCGGCCGCCGTCGCGGTGCCCTCGATCGTCGTGGCACCGATCAGGCTGAGGCCGGCGACGGTGTCCGCGTTGATCGTGGACACGGCCTTGATGTCGAAGGCGCCGGTCGGCTGGCCGGTGTTGACGGTGGTCGGCAGATCGGTGTTGATCACCACCTTCAGCGACTGCGAACCCACCAGCGGGAGCGTGCAGTGGTAGTTCAGCGTCAGCGAGATCGGGTCGGCGGCACTGGTCTGCGCCCCGACGAGCAGAGCGGTGGCGACGAGCCCCACCGCGCCCGCGGCCGCGGCGGCCGCGACCGTCTTCTTCTTGCCTCTTGGGTGAGTCACGATGGTCCTTCCGTGTATCAACAGTGATACGAAACGGCACGCGTTTTCCCCGGAAATCGCTACCGGACAGTAAGCTAACGAGCGCAGATGGCGGCAATCAAGAGCTTTTGGTGAAAACGCCACGCCGCACCGGCAAATTGTCACACCGGCACGCCACGGGACCCGGGTTCCTAGCAACCCCAGGAAGGTTTCCCCAGCACAGCGCGTTCGCCGAACCGCTGACGCGCGTGACAAATTCCCTTCGCGCAATGTTGACGCACGTGCCAACCGGCCATTCTCTCCTTGCTCGCGCACAACCGCGCCGCGTAGCTTCGAAACCCATGAAAAGAATGCACAGCGCGGTGCTCGCAATGGCGGCGGCCGCACTTCTGTCGTGCGCTGCCTGCGGCTCCGACGCCCCGGCCGATCCGGGCCGGCACGCCGACCCGGCGGCGCTCGCGTGGGTCGACAAGGTGTGCACCGGGGTGGCCGCGGGGTCGGCGAAGCTGGCCCAGCCGCCCGCCGTCGACAACGCCGACCCGGTGAAGACCCGGGACGCGATGGTCGACTTCCTCGCGCGCCTCGGCTCCGCCCTCGACGACATGGCGGGCGGCATCCGCGGGGCGGGCGTCCCGCCCGTCCCGGATGGACAGTCCGCAGTGGACAAAGCCACCGGCAACCTGACCCAGACCAGGACCAAGGTCGGCGAGACGAAGACCAAGATGGAGCAGGCGAAGGTCACCGACGACGCCAGCCTGCGGAAGGTCATCTCCGAAGCCGACGCCACGATGGGGCAGCTCGCCGACCCCGAGGGCCCGATCAAGGACCTCAAGGCGAACCCCGAGCTGGACCTGGCCTTCAGCGAATCCGCGACCTGCAAGCGCGTCTACGGGAGCGGCGCGTGACCGCCCGCCGCGTGCTCGCCGTCTTCCTGGCGCTGGCGCTCGCCGGCGTGTTCGCGCCCGCGGCTTCGGCGGCGCCGTCGGCCGGCCCCTTCGACGACTCGTTCTACACGCCGCCGTCCCCGCTGCCCCAGGGCAAGCCGGGCGACGTCATCCGCTGGCGCCCGTCGAACGCGGGCCCGCGCCAGGCATCGGTCGACGCGTGGCAGGTGATGTACCTGTCGACGAACGCGCTCGGGCAGCCCGACGCGGTCACCGGCACCGTGCTGGTGCCGAAGACCGCGAACCGGGCCACCGCCCCGATCGTCTCGTTCGACCCGGGCACGCACGGGCCCGCGTTCGCCTGCACGCCGTCGAAGATGATCGACATCGGCGCGTTCTACGAGCAGCCGGGCCTCGACGACCTGCTCGACGCGGGGTACGCCGTCACCGTCCCGGACTACGAGGGCTACCAGAGCACGCCGAAGACGACCTACGTCGTGGGCCGCTCCGAAGGCCCGGCGGTGATCGACGGCGTGCGCGCGGCCCAGCGGCTCACCGCGGCCGGGCTGTCCCCGACGGCGAAGGTCGTGTTCCGCGGCTACTCCCAGGGCGGCGGTGCCGCGGCGTGGGCCGGGGAGCTGCAGCCGGCCTACGCGCCGGAGCTGAACCTGGTCGGGATCGCGGCCGGCGGCGTGCCCGCGGACCTGGTCCAGGTGACGCTGCAGCTGGACGGGAAGTTCGGGTTCGGCGTGTTCGCCTACGCCTTGGCGGGGCTCGACCAGGCTTATCCCGAACTGCAGCTCGATTCCTTCCTCAGCGACAACGGCCGGGCGAAGCTCGCCGAAATGAAGCAGAGCGCGTGCACGTTCGAGCTGCTCACGACGTACGCGAACCAGAAGATCGCGGACTACACGACCGGCCCCGGCTACATCAAGCCGGCGTGGGTGGCGCGGCTGAACGAGAACAAGCTCGGCGGCACCCCGCCGAAGGTGCCGGTGTTCCAGTACCACGGCACCGGCGACCAGCTGGTGCAGTTCGCGCAGGCCGACGCGCTGCACAAGGCGTACTGCGCGGCCGGCGTGGCGGAGACGTGGAAGACCTACGACACCGACCACATCACGCTGGTCTACACCGGCAACGCCGACGTGCTGGCCTTCGTCAAGGACCGGATCGCCGGGAAGCCGGCGAGCTCGAACTGCTGATCAGCGGTTCCGCCCGCCGTGCGGGCGCTGCTGCTGCCACGAGCTGATCACCGAGCTGACGTACTCGCGCCACTGGTCCTGCTGGTCCGGCGGCGGCGCCGTCGTCGCGGGACCCGCGGGCTTGCGGCCCGCGCCGGCGGGCGCGCTCGGCTTCTTGGCCGGGGAGTCGTGCACCTCCGCGGTGAGCGGGGGCGGCGCCGCGGACGCGCTCATCGTCTCCACCGCCTCGCTGGAGGTCGGCGGCGGGACGGCGGCGGAGGCACCGGGCGGCGGCACGGCCGTCCCGCCGACCTGGTGCGGCTGGAACAGCACGACGGCGGCCAGCCCGAGCGCGACGACCCCGCCCGCGGCGAGGATGAACGGCTTCGTGCGGCGCGAGGTGTCCGCGGGCGGCGCGTCCAGCGGGCGCTCGTCCCCGGGCTCCGGCGCCGCCAGCTCGGCGTCGAGGATGGCGAGCGGATCGGGCTTGGGCTCGGGTGCGGGCTCTTCGGCGAGCTTCGCGTCGAGTTCGCCGCGGATCACCAGCGGTCTCGTCTGCGAGAGGTCCACCAGCTCGGCGACCGAGGGCAGCTCGCTCCCCTCGCCCTTGCGTGCCATCGAAAGACCTCCACCCTGTCGGCGTCACCTGGAGGAACCATGCCCGAGCCGCGAGAGCTGCTCCGTTTCGCCGTCGTCGGCTCGGCCGCGTACGGGGTCACCCTACTGGGCGACTACAGCCTGAAGCTCACCGTGTTCCGGGAGAAGCCGGTGACGGCGCTCGCGATCGCCACGATCGCCTCGACGGCGTTCGCGTACCTGCTGTCGCGGCGCTGGTCGTTCGCGGACCGGGGCGGACACCGGCGGCTGCGCGAGGCGACGCTGTTCTTCGTGGTCAACGCGGGTGCGGTGGCCGTGAACCTGGTGCCGCCGCTGGTGTCGCGGTACGTGCTGCTGCTGTCCGTCCCGCACGTCGGCTTCGTGGCCCAGGAGATCGCGGACTTCGTGGCGGGCATGGTGCTGGGCACGGCGGCCGGCACGGCGTTCCGCTGGTACGGCTACCGGCGGTGGGTGTTCCCGCGGTCAACGCCACCAATTGGCGTCCCCCAAGCCGGTGAACCCGAGCTTGTCGTAGAGCGGCTTCCCGGCCCGGGCGGCGGTCAGCGTGACGGGGCGGTCCTCGAAGTGCCGTAGGACGGCGTGCATGAGCGCCCGCCCGACGCCCTTCGAGCGGTGTTCCGGCAGCGTGGTGACCCAGTAGGCGCCGCCGACCCCGCCGTGCTCCATGGTGAGGCAGGCGCCACGGCCCGGGTCGGCGAAGAAGGCGGGCCCCGGCTCGGTCAGCAGGCTCCGCGGGAAGACGTCGTCGGCGTCGTCACCCTGGTACTCCTCGAGCGGAAACCCGCCGACAACGATGTCGACAGCGGCAGCGAGCGCGTCGGCGCTCCGGACCCGCACGACCCCGGCCGGCTCGGGCGCGGGAGCCGGTTCCCGCACCATGACCGGCAACTGCCCGGCGGCCATCCCGACGTGCCGGAGGTCGAGCACCCGGAAGGGATCCTCGACGACGACGGTCCGCCCTTCGGCTCGTTTCTCGCGGGCGAGTTCGGTCAGTTCGCGGGTGGTGGCGGCGTCGGGGTCACCGGTGCGGAGCATGACCCGGTACCGGCGCCCGTCGATGGCGGTGAAGCCGGGCCGGTCGAGGACGCGGTCGCCCCGGGCGCGGGCGAGTGCGGTCCACATCGCGACGGCGTTCTCGCTGGCTTGGTGCAGCCGCTCGGTGAGCAATCCGGTCATGGTGCCGAGCTTATGGTGGGATTGGCCCTGCCCCCAGTGCCAATCCGAGCGTGCCGGACCAGTCCACTCGGGCCTCCCGCGGCCCTCCGCCGTTCGCGCCGTCCGATCTTGCCGGGCCTCGCCAGATGTCTTGAATGACTCATTCATGTCGCCGGATGTCTTGAATGAGTCATTCACGACATGCACCGCGCCACCGACCCCGGCCGGTTCGATCTTGCCGGGTGCCTTGAATGACTCATTCATGTCGTCAGACGACATGAAGTGAGTCATTCACGTCATCTGCGCCGGCGGGCCGAGCGGGTCGGGGGCCGGGACAGGCCGTGCACACCGGGGCAGGCAGGGCAGGCCGGGCGCGTCGAGGCTGGACCGGCGTGGGCCCGGCGGGCCTGCGCGGGCCCGGCGGGCGGGCGCGCGCCGAGGCTGGACGGGCGCGGGCCAGGCGAGCGGGATCCGGTCAGGCGGGAGGGCGGGCGCGGGTCAGGCGGGAGGGCGGGCGCGGGTCCGGCAGGGTCAGTCGCGGCCCGGGAGGGCGCGCTCGGCCAGCAATGCCAGCTCCAGCCTCAGCCGCTCGGACGGGTCGTCCAGCCTCTCGCCGAACAGTTCCGACAGCTTCTTCAGCCGGGCCCGGATCGTCTGCGGGTGCAGGTCGAGCAGCCGGCCCAGCTCCGGCGCACTCCCCCGGGTCTGGACCAGCGCCAGCAACGTCTCCGCCAGCTGCTCCCGGCGCCGCCCGGACAGGCCCGACAGCGGCTCCAGCGTCGTCTCCGCCAGCTGTGCCACCAGGAACTCGTCCGCCAGCAGGAGCAGCGTCGTCACGTGGTCGCGGCACCAGACCACCGGGCCCGGCGCGTCCAGCATTCCGCGCGCCGCCAGGTCGACCGCGCGGCGGGCCACCCGGAACGACTCCGGGGCCGATGCGAGCGGGACCAGCGGGCCCACCGCCGCCGTCCAGCCGGCCGGGAGGGCCGAGAGGCCCGCCAGGTCCGTGTCCGGGGCCGGGGTCAGCGCCGCCGGCGGGTCGCCCGACGGGTCGGCCGGGACGTGCTCGGGCAGCAGGCCCGGCGGGAACTCCGGGGCGCCCGGCAGCGCGCGGAACGCGACCGCGGCCACGCGCGAAGGCACCGGGAGACCGGACGCGGCGACCAGACCGTCCACTTCGGCCGGTGTGCGGCCGCCGAGGAGGGCGCGCAGGACGCGGCGGTGGCGTTCGCCGGTGCCGGACACCGCCGCTTCCGCCGCGCTGTAACCCTCCGCGACCGCCGCCATCGACGTCTCGACGTCCGCGAACATGCCCTCGGCCGCGCCGTACAGGACGTCGCCGGACAGGCCCGCTTCCCGTGCGATGTCGGCGATCCACCGCCACGTCACCCGGCTCGACACGCGCACCGCCGCCTGCACCGACTCGCGGCTCAGGCCATTGTGGAACGCCGCGCGCCCGTGGCCGCGGAATTCGGCGAGCCGGTCGGCCTGCCACATCGCGGGGGTGCCGACGCGGTCGACGTCGCGCTCGATCCCGCGCCGCGCCTGCTCCATGGCGGACACGCGGGTCGGGCCGACGGCGAAAGTCCTTGAATATTCAGGAACCTCGGTGGCGATGGCGTCGATGCAGGCGCGGGCGATCTCCGGGATCCGCGGTCGCACGGCGTCACCGAGTTCGTGCGGCAGCCGGGACCACACCGAGCCGTCCGACGCAGCGGGAACGCGCATGGGGAATTCAGTCCTCCACTGGGAATTGACACCGCAGAAATAACCCCGCCACCCGACACGGAGCGTAGAACGCGCACCCGTCCGTGTCAAAAGTGCGGGGGCGCGTCACCCTTTCAGGGAACCAGTCGTTGATTATTCCGTCACGCACCGGTCGGATACGCTCAGCCGACACCGGACTCGAAGGGGGATTGGTGGTCGAGTACCGCAGCTTCCGCCTGCTGGCCTCGCTGCCACGCGCGCTCGGCGCGGGCCTGCGCCCGCACGTCGGGCACGCCGCGGCCGCGATGATCCAGGAGGTCCAGCGCACGGTCCCGGCCTACGGCCAGCCGCTCAAGGGCGTCTTCGGGAAAGTCCTGGTCAAGAGCGTCGAGTTCGCCGTGCAGCACTGCATCGACTCGATGGGCGAGCCGAACCTGTCCCACGAGCACTGGCTCGACTTCTACCGCGGCCGCGGCCGGATCGAGTTCGCCGAAGGCCGCAACCTCGACGCGTTGCAGGACAGCGCCACGATCGGGGCGAGGGTGGCCTGGCGGGCGATGCACCCCGGCGTCGTCGCCGCGGGTGTCGACCCGGCCGTCATCTCGGTCGCGGCGGAGGCCATCTTCGCCTACGTCGACGAGCTGTGCGCCACCGCGATCGAGGGGTACCAGGAGGCGCAGGCCAAGGCCGAAGGCGCCGTCCCGGTCCGGCGGCGACGGCTGCTGGAGCTGATCGTCCAGGCCCCGGAAGGCGCCACGAGCAGCATCGCGGAGCTGGCCGGCGGCGCGGGCTGGCCGCTGCCGGAGACCGCGGCGATGGTCGCCCTCGAACGCGGCCCCGACGCGGCCGACTTCCCCGCCGACCTGCTCGGCGACGGCGTCCTGGCCGCCCTCGACGGTCCCGAGCCGCACCTGCTGACGCGCGATCCGGACTCCGACCTGACGCCGCTGGAGGCCAAGCTCGACGGCTGGCGCGCGGCCGTCTCGCCGACGGTCCCGCTGGCCGACGCCCCGGCCGCCCTGCGCACGGCCCGTCGGGCGCTGTCGCTGTCCGGCCCGGACGTCCCCGGCCCGATCATCTGGTGCCGCGACCACCTGGCCACGCTCTGGCTGCTCGCCGAGGACTTCCTGGCCGCCGAATTGGCTCGCCAGAGCCTCGACCCGTTCGCCTCGCTCAGCGAAAAGCAGCGCGACCGGCTCGGCGAGACGCTGCTGGCCTGGCTGGAGACCCGCGGCGGCGCGCCCGAGATCGCCCAGCGCCTCGGCGTGCACCCGCAGACGGTCCGCAACCGGCTGCGCCAGCTGGAGGAACTGTTCGGCGACCGCCTCAAGGACGCGGACGACCGCCTGGGGATGCAACTGGCACTGCGCGCGCAACGCCTGATGCGGGCACACCGGCCCCCGGAGAACTGACGAGCGCCCCACCCAAGCGGCTCGCAGGTGCGCCGGCCCGGGGGTGCGCAGGCCGACGCAGTGCGCGGTCCAGCGCGCGCACCGGCATCGGCAGCACCCGCCGCCAGCGGCGTCCAGGGCGGCGCCGGGGCAGCCCGGGGGCGAAATGAATACTCGCGCGGCAGGACATCAGCGCGTCCGGTGCGTCATTGCGACCATGCCTCCGAGAATTACCCGGATACCAGCGGAATGTCGATACACTTTCCCCGTATGTCCATAAAACCCGCACGCGCGGGCACCTTTCCGCAAAACTTCTTGTCATGCTCGACGCGGTTTCCGCCGGAGTGGTGTTCACCACACGGGAGCGAGTAGTCGGATGCCCTATTTTCCGAGTTCGCGAGAAAGGCCGCCGATGACACTCGAAACCCACGACCTCACCCTGCACGGCCGTCGCGTCCGGCTGCACGAGCACCGGCCCGGTACGGGCGACGGCGACGAAGCGATCGTGCTGCTGCACGGGATCGCGGGCAGCGCCGAAACCTGGGCACCGGTGCTGCGGCGCTGGACCGGCTGCCGCGTGCTCGCCCCCGACCTCCCGGGGCACGGGGGATCCGACGCGCCGCGCACGGATTACGGCCTCGGCGCGATGGCGAGCATCGTCCGGGACGTGCTCGCGGTGTCCGGGGTGCGGCACGCGACCGTCGTCGGGCACTCGCTCGGCGGGGGCATCGCGATGCAGTTCGCCTACCAGTTCCCGGAAATGTGCGACCGCCTCGTCCTGGTCGCCAGTGCGGGCCTCGGCCCCGAGGTGAGCCCGGTGCTGCGGGCGACCGCGCTGCCGGGCGCACGGCTCGCCGTGGCGCTGGCGGTGAACCGGTGGACGCTCGCGGCCGCCCGCGCCGCGGCCCGGCCAGCACGGCGGCTCGAAAGATCGGTGAAACCTGAAACACGGGAACTGGCCCGGCATTTCGGCTCGCTGGCCGACCCCGGGCGGCGGCGCGCGTTCCTCGCCATCGCCCGGAGCCTGATCGACCTGCGCGGCCAGCGCGCGAGTGCCGTGGAGAAGCTCTACCTCGCCGAATCGGTGCCGATGCTGCTGGTCTGGGGCGCCCGCGACCCGCTGATCCCGGCGGCGCACGGACGCCGGACCGCGGCACTGCTGCCGGACAGCCGCTTGACGGTGCTGGAAAACGTGAAACACTTTCCGCACGTGGCCGACCCGGACGGGTTCTGCCTGCTGCTGAACGAGTTCGTCTCGGGCACCACGCCCGCGCGCCTGACGCTCGACGACGTCGTCGCCCGCCTCATGGCCGGCTGAGCCACCCGAAACGGCTGCCGGAAAAGTTGTCACCCGCGCACCATCGGCCCGCGGCGGAAGTGTCACCTCCCCTCGCGCCAGTCCACCCGTTCGGGTGTAGTCCGGACGGGTTACCCCGAAGTCAGCGGAGAACCCGTTGACAGTGCCGTTCGCGCGAAATTATGTTGCCTGAGCCACAAAAATCGGATCGGCTTCGACGACGAAGAGGCCGATTTTGTTGCCAGCAAGGATAAAACACATGACCGACGTGGACACCGGGTACGCCGGCCCCGCCCTGCGGGCGAACCGGCCCCACCCCGGCGAACGCTCTTCCGGACCGGCTCACCGGCAGCAGTCCGTGTCGGCCGACCGGCCCCGGCCCGCCTACCCACCCGTCCCCCGGACACCGGCGGACCCCCAGCACGGGCGCGTTTCCGGCGCCATCGGGCTGTGGGCTTCGCTGCCCCGCGAGCTGGCCGTGCGGTTCAAGCCGCGGGTCGACCCGCTCGCCCGCGCCATCCTGCAGGAGGTGCAGCGGGCGGTGCCCGAGTACCGCCAGCCGCTCGAAGGCGCGTTCGGGCACATCATCACGCAGGGTGTGCGGCAATCGATCATCCAGTGCCTCGACAGTGTCGGCACCCCCGGTGCCGTCCCGCTCGAAACGTGGACGACCGTGTTCCGCAACCTCGGCAAGATCGAGTTCAACGAAGGCCGCAGCCTCGACTGCCTGCAGACCGCGTACCGGGTCGGCGGGCGGGTCGCGTGGCGGCACATCTCGGAGTTCGGGCAGGCCGCCGGCCTCGCCGCGGACACCCTGTGCACGAGCGCCGAGGCCATCTTCGCCTACGTCGACGAGATCTCCGCGCTGTCGATCGAGGGCTACACCGCGGCCCAGACGCGAGCCGCCGGCACCCGGGCCCGCCGCCGGAGACGGCTGCTCGACCTGCTGCTCGCCGACCCGCCGTCCGCACCGCAGACCATCACCGCGCAGGCCGCCACGGCGCAGTGGCCGCTGCCGGCCGAGGTCACCGTCGTCGCCCTCGAACCCCGCGCCGACCAGCACAGCCTCGCCGCGCCGGACCTGCACTCCGACGTCCTCGTCGATCTCGAGGGCAGCGAGCCGTGCCTGGTCACCGGCGACCCGGCGAAGCACCTGACCAACCTTTCCGAGCGGCTGCGCGGCTGGCGCGCGGTGGTCGGCCCGACCGTGCGGCTCACCGACGCGCCGCGGTCGCTGCTCTGGGCGCGCCGGACGTTGAAGCTCGTCCAGCGCGGCGTGCTGCCGGACGCGCCGGTGACGCGCTGCACCGATCACCTGTCCACGCTGTGGCTGCTCGCCGACGAGTTCCTGGTCCGCGAGCTGTGTTCGCGCAGCCTGGAGCCGTTCAAGGACCTCACCCCGAAGCAGCGGGCGCGCCTCGGCGAGACGCTGCTGATCTGGCTGCAGTCCCGCGGCAGCGCACCCGAGATCGCGAAGAAGCTCAAGGTGCACCCGCAGACCGTGCGGTACCGCATGCACCAGCTGATCGACCTGTTCGGCGACCGGCTGAACAACGCCGACGACCGGCTCGACATGGAGATCGCCCTGCGCGCGGAGGCTCTCCTCGGTTCCTGACCACAATGAGGTGGGCGCATGACGGGACCTCCCGTCGAAACGACGTACGGGCCGATGCTCGGCGGCGACGGACGGCCGGGCCGGTTGTGGGCCCTGCTCCCCCGTGAGCTGGCCGCGGTGTTCCGGCCGCGGATGCTGGACGTCGCCGACGAGGTGCTGCGCGAGATCCAGCGGACCATCCCGGACTACGCGCGGCCGCTCGACGGCGCGTTCGGCAAGGCGCTGCGGGCCGGCGTGCAGGCGGCGATCCTGCAGTTCATCGACCGGATCGCCGCGTCCGGCCCGGCACCGGACGACCGGCGGAAGCTGTTCGTCGGGCTCGGCGTGCACGAGCTCGCGCAGGGCCGCAACCTCGACGTCCTGCAGGCGGCCTACCGGGTCGGCGCGCGGGTGACGTGGCGGCGGATGGCGGAGGTCGGGACGCGCGCCGGCGTGCCCTCGGCGACCCTGTGCCTGCTGGCCGAGGCGATCTTCGCCTACATCGACGAGCTGTCCGCGTTGTCGATCGAAGGCCACGCGGCGGCGCAGGCGCGCGCGGCGGGCGCGCTGGAACGGCGCCGGCGACGGCTGCTGGACCTGCTGCTGGCGGACCCGCCGTCGCCGTCGCGGACGGTCCAGGAAGCCGCGGCGGCGGCGGAATGGCCGCTGCCGCACCGGCTCGTCGCGGTGGCGCTCGACGAGGCCGCCGACGTCAGCGGCCTGGACGCGCTGGAGGACTTCGAAGACGGGACGCCGCGGCTGCTGCTGGCCGCGCCCGAGGACCGCGACGCGCTGACGGCCGCGCTGGCCGGGCACCGTGCCGCGGTCGGGCCGCCGGTGCCGCCGCGCCAGGCGGGCCGGTCACTGGCGACGGCGCAGGAAGCCCTGCGCCTGGCGGCCGCGGACGTCCTCCCGGACGAGCCGCTGACCTGGTGCGAAGACCACCTCGCGACGCTGTGGCTGCGCAAGGAGCCGTTCCTCGCCACGGAGGTGTGCCGCCGCCGGCTGGCCCCGCTGACCGCGTTGACGCCGAAGCAGTACAACCGCCTGGCGGACACGCTGCTCGCGTGGCTGGAGACGTGCGGCAACGTCCGCGAGGTCGCCGACCGCCTGGCGATCCACCCGCAGACGGTCCGTGCCCGGGCCCAGGAGCTGGAAACCCTGTTCGCGGACCACCTCCGCAACCCGGACGACCGCTTCGAGATGATCCTCGCCCTCCGCGCGACCTTGACGTAGCCGGCCCGTCGCCGGTAAGCGAGGCAGGCCGTTCTCCGACGCGCAGGCCACGGTCGAGATCGCGTGGCGGGATGCGCCGACGGTCTTCGGTCCGTGGCAGACGATCCGGACGTGGCATCGCCGGACGGCCGGCGACGCCGTCTTCACCGTGCGCGCATACGCCACGAGAGACAGCCTGGAACCGGCCGCTCAGTGCGCAGATTTTCGCCGTTCACACGACGAAACCGCAGCTCACCAGCCAGCACCCTACCCAAGATCAGCGATCTTGAGCCAAAGTCGGATAAGGTGACGGAATGGTCATGCGGGTGGCGGTTCCCGTGCTGCCGTGCCGAGATGTGCAGGCAGCGCGGTCGTACTTCACGGACACGCTCGGATTCGACACCATATTCACCTGGGAGACCCCACCCAGCTACGCGGCCGTGATCCGCGACACCGCCGAGTTCCACCTGTACGCCGAAAGCAGCGTCGGCCCGGCCAGGGTGACGGTTGTCGTCGACGACGTCGATTCCTGCCACGACGAGCTGCGCGCCCGCGGCGCCGACATCGTCGAGCCACTGGCTGACCGGCCCTACGGGATGCGCGACTTCAACGTACGGACACCCGATGGGCACTTGTTGATCTTCAGTCAGCCGCTTACCGAGTACGGGTGACCATCAGCGGACCAGCCGGAAGAATGACCGGACCTCGTCGACGAACAACGCCGGCTGCTCGAACGCCGCGAAGTGGCCGCCCTTGCCGAGCTCGTTCCAGTACCGGATGTTCGGGAACCGGCGCGCCGGCCGACCGGAGATCCATTCGTTGACCTGCCGGAGGCTTTCCCAGTACAGCCGGGCGGATGTGGCGCCGGTGCCGGGCAGCCGGTAGAGCATCAGGTTGTCGAGCAGCCCATCCCGGGCAATAACCCGATGCAGGTCGCCACCGGAGTCGGTCCACGACCAGAACTTCTCGACGATCCAGGCGCAGTGGGCGGCCGGCGAGTCGACCAGCCCGTAGCCGACCGTCTGCGGCCGGGTCGACTGCTGCGCCGAGTATCCGCCAGCCCCATTCGTCCGCCTCCCCCCGTGTCGCGAGCGCCGCCCGCTCGGCACCGGTGAGGTCGTCCAACGTGGCCGGATCGGGCGGTGCGAGCGGCGGCATGAGATGGCTGCCGGCGACCCGATCGGGTTGCCGTTGACCGATGCTCGTGGCGATGCTGGTGCCCCAGTCGCTGCCCTGGGCGCCGAACCGCCGGTAGCCGAGCCGGGCCATCAGCTCGCACCACGCGTCGGATATCCGCTCGATCCCCCACCCGGCGCGGCCGGCTTGTCGCTGAAGCCGTAACCGGGAAGCGATGGGCAGACCCCTGGAACCGGCCGCTTAGTGCGCAGATTTTCGCCGTTCACACGACGAAACCGCAGCTCAACAGCCAGCACCCTACCCAAGATCAGCGATCTTGAGCCAAGTCAGGAGTTCTGGCTACTCGCTACGACGAGCTCGCCGTCGTCTGCCGACCGGCGGACGTCCCGTCGCCGGTTCAGGCCGCGGCGCGCTCGGCGAGGGGGCGGCGGCGCAGGTCCGGGTCGTGCACGGCGGGCGGCTGGTAGTTCTGGTCGAGCGCGCCCACGTTCGTGCCCGGCGGCACGATTTCGTCGATGCGGTCGAGGACGTCGTCGGTGAGCCGGACGTCGAGGCCGGCCAGGAGGTCGTCGAGCTGGGGCATGGTCCGCGGGCCGAGCAGCGCGCTGGTGACGCCGGGGTGGGCGATGACGAAGGCCATCGCGAGGTGGGTCATCGGCAGGCCCGCCTCGGCGGCCAGCGGAACGAGCTGCTCGACGACGTCGAGCCGGCGTTCGTCGCTGAGGTGCTTGAGCAGGTGGGCCCGGCGCAGGTCGTTCCGCTCGCCCTTGCGGACGCGCCCGGTGAGCAGGCCCTGGCCGAGCGGGCCCCAGATCAGCGTGCCCATGCCGAAGCGCTGGGCCAGCGGCAGCACTTCGCGTTCGACGCCGCGGTTGAGGAGCGAGTAGGCCGCCTGCTCGGCGCGGAACCGTGCCAGGCCGCGCCGTTCGGCGACCCACTGGGCCTCGACGAGGTCGGACGCGAGGCTCTGGGACGTGCCGATCGCGCGGACCTTGCCGGCGCGGAGCAGGTCGGTCAGCGCGGAAAGCGTTTCCTCGACGTCCGTCGTGGGATCGGCGCGGTGCAGCTGGTAGAGGTCGATGTGGTCGACCTGCAAGCGCCGCAACGAGTTCTCGACGGCGGTGACGATCCAGCGGCGGGACGCGCCTTGGTGGTGCGGGTCGTCGCCGGCCTGGCGGCCGAACTTGGTGGCGAGCACGACTTCGTCGCGGCGGCCCCGCAACGCTTTGCCGACGACCTCTTCGGAGTCGCCGTAGGCGTCGGCGGTGTCGATGAAGTTGATGCCCGCGTCCAGTGCCCGGTGGATCATGCGGGCGGAGTCGTCCGGGTCGGGGTTGCCGAAGGACGTCGCGAACATCATCGCGCCGAGCGCGTACGGGCTGACCTTGATCCCGGTCCGGCCGAGGGTGCGGTACTGCATGGGTTCTCTTCCCGTCGAGGTGCCGGCCGGCGCGGATGCCGTACGCTGGCCGTAAGTGGAAAGCTATTCCGGAACTATACGGAAAGGCTTTCCGGTTACGCAACCGAGAGGGGCGAAGTGACCCAGGAGACCCGGCGTCGGCGTGCCGACGCCCAGCGCAACGTCGAGGCCCTGGTCGAGGCGGCGCGGACGGTTTTCGCCACCTCCGGCGTGGACGCCCCGGCCAAGGAGATCACCGACCTCGCCGGAGTCGGCGTCGGCACGCTGTACCGGCACTTCCCGCAGCGCTCGGACCTGGTGAAGGCCGTCGTGCGGACCGGGATCGACGCCGTCGCCGACGCCGGCCCGGAGCTGAGCGCCGCCCACCCGCCGGAGCGGGCGCTTTCGCTCTGGATCGACCGGTTCGTCGAGCTCCTCGGCACCAAACGCGGGCTCGCCTCGGCCCTGCACTCGGGCGATCCGGCGTTCGAGGGGCTGCCCGGCTACTTCATGGAACGGCTGGGTCCCACGCTCACCGCCCTGCTCGACGCGGCGGCCGCCGACGGCGCGATCCGCGGCGACCTCGGCGCCGAGGACCTCCTGTACACGATCGCGTTGTTGTGCCAGCCCGTACCCGGCCGCGAGCCGGGGCACGGCAGGCGCATGGTCGCCGTCCTCGTCGACGGTCTCCGCTACGGCGCCTGAGCCCGTCTCCGGTCAGCGGATCCCGGCCGCCACCACGAACGGGACCGCCACGAACAGGCGGTCGTCGCGGGCCCTCGCCTTCTGCTCGTCGAGCCACGCGCCGTCGCCGCCGAGGTCGGCGAGGATCGGCAACACCGCTGCGTCGGTCCAGACCGCCGTGCGCACCTCGACCGTGACGCCGGTGAACCCGTTGTCCAGCAGGAGGTTCCGGTAACGGCGGGCGATCCGTGGGTGCGGCACCCGGTCCGCGCGGGCGTGGACGAGCGCGCGGGTGCGCGCCGGGTCGTCGGAGTCGATGACGAAGGTGTCCCAGTCCTGCCCGGTGAGCACCGCGCGCCCGCCCGGCGCCAGCACCCGGCGGGCTTCGGCGACCGCCCGCCCGGGGTCGGCGAGGGTGTGCAGCACCTTGTCGGCGCGGTAGCCGGTGACCGAACCGTCGTCGAGGGGCAGCGAAGTCGCGTCGGCGACGTGGAATTCGCCGGCGGGCCACCGCTCGGCCGCGGCCTCGATCATGGCGGCGTTCAGGTCGACGCCGAGGGCGCGGACGCCGCGGGCGGCCAGCTCGCCGACCGCGCGCCCGCCGCCGCAGCCGACGTCGACCACCGTCGCGCCCAAGCCTCGGTAGGTGAGTTCGCGCAGGTCACGGGCGGCGGGCCGGTCGTCGAAGGCATCCAGGAGAGCGAGCAACGTGGACATGGCCGCCATCTTGGGACTTAATGTCGGCATGAAGTCAATAGGCGAAGTGGCGGCCCGGTTCGGGGTACCGGCCCACGTGCTGCGCCATTGGGAGGCGGAGGGGCTGCTGGCTCCCGCGCGCGCCGGGAACCGCCGCCGCTACACCGACGCCGACCAGCACCGGGTCGCGGCGATCCTGGTGTCGAAGGAGGCCGGCCTGGGCCTGGCGGACATCCGGGCGGTGCTGGCGGCGAAATCCGCTCCGGCGCGCGAAGAACTCCTGGCCGAGCACCGGCGGCGGCTGGAAGCCCGGCTCGCCCGGACGCAGGCCGCGCTCGACCTGCTCGCCGGCGGTCCCTGCCCGCACGACGACATCATGACCTGCCCGCACTTCCGCGGCCTGCTGGCCGACCGGCTGCCCTAAGGGCTCCCCGGCTCCTCCCCGTGGTGCACGAACTCCTCGAGCACCGCCGAAAAGTACGGCCGCCAGACCGCCGGCGAGACCTGCCCGGCACCGACCCGGGTGATCGCCGCGGGCAGGCCCCGGGAACGCCGCCAGGCCGCGAACGCGTCCAGCCACGCGTCCGCCGTCGCGCCGGCCACCCGCCCCGGCGACCCGAACAGGGCGGTGGCGGGCGAACACAGCAGCCACCAGACCGGCTGGCTCTCCGAGGTCGCTTCGTGCAGCCGCCGCGTACCCAGCACCCTGGCCCGCCACACGGCTTCGGCGTCCTCGGTGAACACCCCGGCCGCGTGCACGATCCCCCGCAACGCCAAGCCACCCGCCGTCGCTTCGGCGATCAACCGGTCCGCGACGCCGGGCTCGGCGAGGTCCCCGGCGACGACCACGACGTCCACCCCGGGGAGGTCGGCCACGCCGCCGCGGCGTCCGGAAAGGACGATCCGGGTGGCCCCGTGGTCCGCCAGCCAGCGCGCGGTGGCCAGTCCGAGCGAGCCGAACCCGCCGGTGACCACGTACGCACCCGGCCCGGCCGGCACTTCGGCGGCCGGCGCGACGCGGGTCAGCCGGGCCGCGTACCGGACGTCGTGGCGCCAGCGCACTTCGTCCTCCGGCGCGTCCGCCCGCAGTTCCCGCGCGAGGGTGTCCACATCGGACCGGGCGTCGAAGTCCACGATGCTCGCCCGCAGATCCGGGCGTTCACAGGCGAGCACCCGGATCAGCCCGCGCAGGAACACCAGCCCCGGCTCGTCGCGGGCTTGCGTCACCAGGTGGAAGCGGACGCCGCGGTCGAGCCGCGCGACCACCGACGAGACCGTGCGCAGGAGTTCGCGCGCGTCTTCGGGGTCGTGGTAGGCGTGCGGTGCCCCGGTGAGGAACACGACGCCGCGCACCGGCCGGCCGGCCAGGAACCCGGGCAGCTCACCGAAGTCGTCTTGGGGCAGCGAAAGGGCTTCGTCCCCGGTCTCGGCCAGCGCCAGCGCGAGCGCCACGGCCCGGCCGAGCGCGGCCGGGTGTTCGTCGGTGAGCAGCAGCCACGAGCCCGGTGGCCACCGGGGAGCGGGCGGCAACGGCGCTTCGGGCCAGATCACCTCGAACGCGCGGGTGGCGAACGGGACGTCCGCCGCCACCGCGCGTTCGTCCTCCACCGGCCCGGTCACCGCAGGCCTTCCGCGGCCGCGGTGCGCACGACGACCCGGCGCGGGGTGAGCCCGTACCGCGCGGCCAGCGCACCGCGCACGGCCCGCTCGACCTCACCGCGCGGCGGCACGACGCCCGCCGCGAGCTCGACGACGAGGACGGCCTGCTCGCCGCGTACGGCAACCGCGGTCGAGCCCCGGATCGCCGGGTGCGCTTCCCCGGTGGTCGCTTCGAGGTCTCGCGCGGGATGCCCGGCGACGAGGTCCTCGCCGAGGACGGTCAGTTCGCCGGACTCGTCGAGGCGGCCGCGGTCACCGGTCCGCAGCCACCACCGCGGCTCGTCGTCCCCGGTGATGAGGGCGCAGAACACGCGGGCGGATTCCTCCGGCCGGTTCCAGTAGCCGCGGGCGACGTTCGGCCCGCTCACCCAGATCTCGCCCGCCTCTCCCGCGGGCAGCCGCCTGCCGCCGGGATCGACGATCGCCACGCGCTGGCCCGCCGGGTGTCCACAAGCGACCAATGCGGTCGCCTCGGGCACGCTGTAGCAAACCCGCAGCGGCCCGAACGCCTCGCGAAGGCGGCCCAGTTCGGGGTCAGCGGTGCTCACGAGCGTCGTCACCGGGCCCGCCAGCGAGTCCGGCCGCTCGGCGAACACCACGGGCCGTCCCGTCACGAGCGGCACCGCCACCCCGAGCAGCACGCCCAGGGGATCGCCGACCGGCGAGCGGCTCACCAGCGTGCCCGGCCCCAGCACCGGCGCCGCCTGCCGGGCGTTGGCGACGATGTTCGCGTGCGCCACCATCACCCCGCCCGGGTACTGCAGGTAGGCCACGTCTTCGGCGGCCACCGGGGCTTCGGGGAAATCCGGCGCGCCGGGAACGGCGTCCACGGCGAGCACGCGGTGCCCGATCGTGTCCAAAGTGGACAAGAAGAGCCGGGTCCCGGCCACCGTGGCCGACGTCGCCAGCACGATCGCCGGTTCCTCGTCCGCGAGGACGCGAGCGCGGTCGGCGCCGACGGGGATCGCGACCAGCCCGGCCCGGAGCACGCCGAGGAACGCGACGACGTGCTCCAGCGGGTCCGCGACGAGGATCGCCGCGCGCTGCCGGGGTTCGGTGACCCGGCGCAGGGCGGCGGCGACGGCGGTCACCCGGCGGTCCAGCTCAGCCCAGGTCACGGTGACCTCTTCGGCGCCGTCCCACCGCGAAAGCGCTCTCTCGTGACCCGCGGCCGCGGCGCGGGCCGTCAGGAGCGTGGCGAGCGTCGTGGCCCGTTCAGAACTCGTGAGCATCGGTTCCTCGTGCCTTCTCAAGCGGCGGACATCCCGGTGACGCGCCACTTCCCGCCGGCGCGCTCGGCCGTGACGCTCAGCTGGGCGGCACCGGTGCTGCGCTGCCCGTCGCCCCTCGTCCCGGTCTGGTCGAGGAACACCAGCAGCGCCGCGCGGTCGCCGTCCAGGAGCTTCACGCCGGACGTCACGGCGGTCGAGGTGACCACCAGCTTCTGGTCCGCGGCGAGCTTGCGCACCTGGCCGAAGAGCTGGTCGTACTGGGCCAGTGCGGGACCGGTGAGGACGTCCTTCGCCGCCTGCTCGCTCTTCGCCGGGTCGTCGAAGCGGCAGGAGAAGACTGTGCCGAGCGCGGCGCTGATCTGCTTCGCGACGTCCGCGGTACCCGAGGCATCGGACAGCGCACGGTTGTGCGCGACGACGGCGTTCGTCTGCCGCGCCTCGACGGTGAACCACCCGGCGAGCCCCGCCATGACCACCGCGGCAACCAGGCACCCCCACCACACCCGCCGCCGTGGTCCCGTGGTCGTGAGTGATAAGTCGGGTTCTAACCCTCCTTTCCACTCACGACCGTCTTGGTCCTCGTGCAGGCGGCCGGCCACCTTCACGGTCCGTTTCTTGGTCTGGGTCAAGGTGTCTCCCCGGTCGGGACCTGGCCCAGCCCGGTGACCCGCCAGCCGTCGGGCCCGCGGGTCAGCTCGGCCTGGAACCGGTTGCGTTTCGTCACGGCGTCCCCGCCTTCGGGGGCCACCACCAGCTCCACCGACGCGATCAGCTTCGCCGTGCCCGCGCCGGGGTCCACTTCGGTCACCGCCGCGTCGGTCACCTTGCCGGTGGTGACGGTCTTCGCCTGCGCGATCCGGTCGAGGCTCCCCTGCCGGTCGGCCGCCAGCTCGTCGTGCAGTGCGCCACCCGACACGTCGAGCCAGCGCTGGTACCCCGGCGCCGCCTGCCGGTAGTCCAAAGTGGTCAGCCCGGCGACGGCGGCCCGGCCCGCGCCCAGCGCGTCCTCGCGGACGACCGCGCGCGCGACACCGTCGTCGTGCGCCGCCTGCCACCAGGTGAACCCGGACCACCCGGCGGCGACGGCCGCCAAAACCGTGGCCACCACCAAGAAGATCTTCACGGCCGTCCTCCCGGTGCGTTCTGCGAACCCCGTACGTTCGTCGGGTCACCCTTCGGCAACGCGCACCGCGCGGCCGTGTTCAGCGGGCGGGTCGAGGTGTCCAGGCCGTCGCGGTACGGCGTCGAGTAGCCGGTCGTGCACGGCGGCGGGTCGAAGAAGGTCAGCGACAGCCCGAAGTGGGCGCCGTCCGGCCGGATCACCGCGCTGCCCGCGGCGACGGCCCGCGGTGCGGTGATCAGCAGCTGCCGCAGCCCGTCCCGCCGGTTCTCCAGGACGTCCGCGGTGGTCAGCAGGTTCGCCAGCAGCACACCGAGCTGCGGCCCCGAGTCGCGGATCAGCGCGCCGACTTCGTTCGCCGCGGCGGGCACCGCCGGGATGAGCGTGCGCAGGTCGCCGTCGGCCTGCTTCAACGTCGACGCCAGGAGCTTCGCGTTGGCCCCGAACTCGCGGATCGCGCCGGCCTGCTGCACCTGGGTGTCCAGCACGACGTGCGCGTCGGTGACGAACCGGGTCAGCGGCGCCACGTGCGCGCTCGCCGCCTGCACGAACTCGATGCCGCGGCCGACGAGCTGGTCGAGCGCCGGGCCGGCGTCGGTGGTCGCGTGGTACAGCTCGTCGACGACCGTGCGCAGCGCGGGCTTCGGCACCGAGTTGGCGAACGTGTCCACTGTCGACAAGACGACGTCGACCGGCAGCGGGATCTTCGTGTCCGCCTGCGTGATCACCGAACCGTCCCGCAGCTTCGGCCCGCCGTCGGTGCGCGGGCGCAGGTCGACGTACTGCTCGCCGACGGCCGAGCGGTCCGCGACGACGGCCTCGGTGTCGGCCGGGACCGGCGCGGTGCCCGAGTCGATCTCGAGGTCGGCTTCCATCCCGGCCGGGGTCAGGCGCAGCTCGCCGACCCGGCCGATCGGCACCCCGCGGTAGGTGACCTCGGAGTTGGTGAAGATGCCGCCGCCGGTCGGGAACTGCGCCTTGACCGTGTAGCCGCGGTCGAAGAACACCTTGTCGAGACCGGCGTAGGTGGCGCCGACGTAGGCCACGCCGAGGACGGCGATGACCACGAAGATCGTCACCTGCACGCGCACGAACCGGGTCAGCATCAGTGACCCACCTTGAGGAAGCCGTTGAGGTAGTCGCCGCGGATGGTGTCGAGCGCCGCGTCCGGGAACGGGAAGGTGAAGATCATCTCCATCGCCTTCGGCAGCTTGTCGCCGGAGTCGGCCAGCCGCCGCAACAGCGGTTCGAGCGCCTTGAGGTCGGCGACCAGGTCGTCCTTGCTCTTGTTCACCGTGTCGACGGCGACCGAGGTGAGGCCGTCGAGGGACTTGAGCATCCCGACCAGCGCCTCCCGCTGCTGGTTGAGCACGCCGATGCCGGGTGTGAGGCCGTTCAACGTCGTGGTGATCTGGTCGGTGTGCGCGTTCAGCGTCTGCGCGAGCTTGTTGACGCTCTCGATGGCGCGCGTGATCTCGGTGCGGTGCTCGTCGAGCCCCTTGACGAAGGTGTCCAAACTGGACAGCAGGCTGCGGGCCGCGGTTTCGCGGCCGCCGAGGGCTTCGTTGAGCTGGTGGCTGATGTTCTGGACCTGCGCCACGCCGCCGCCGTTGAGCAGCAGCGACAGCGCCCCGAAGACCTCCTCGATCTCGGGTGTCAGGGTGGATTGGTCCAGTGGGATGGTCGCGCCGTCGAGGAGCCGGCCGGACGGCGTCGCGACGTCCGGCGCGGCCAGCTCGACGAACTTCTCGCCGAGGATGCTGGCCTGCCGCAGCCGCGCGACGGCGTTGCCCGGCAGGTCGACGTCACCGTTGAGGAGCAGCTCCACGATCGCGCTGTGCCCGTCCGGCGCCAGTTCGACCTTGACGACCTGCCCGACCGGGACGTCGTTGACCTTGACGCCGGACTGCGGCACCAGGTCGAGCACGTTGGTGAAGCTCGCGGTGACGTGGATCGGGTGGTCGCCGAGCGCGGCGCCGCCGGGCAGCGGGATGTCGTAGACGCTCACCCCGCGCCCGCAGCCGGTGGTGACCAGCGCGAGCGTCACCACCGCAGCGAGTTTGACCAGGGACTTCATTTGCCCTCCGGGAACTCGAGGAGGTTGCCGCGGCCGTCGATGGTCCCGTTCGCCTGGTCGTAGGCACCCAGGAGGTTCGTCAGCGCGTTCGGCGCCGCTTGCAGGGCTTCGGCGAGGGAATCCTTCTGGTTCACGAGGATCTTCGTGACGTCGGCGAGCTTGTCCACATCGGACCGCACCTTGCCGCGGTTGTCCTTGATGAACCCCTGCACGACGCTGAGCGCCTGGGTCAGCTCGGTCAGCGCACCGGAGAACTGGTCGCGCTGGTCGGCCAGCACCTTGCTCAGCGACGCGATCTGCGAGATCGCCTGCTTCACCTGACCGTCGTTGGCGGCGAGCATCGCGGTGAACTCGCTGATGTGGTCCACCGAGCCGAACAGGTCGTCCTTCGAATCGCTGGCGGCACGGGCGAATTCGCCGAGGTTCTTGATCGCCGTGCCGATGGTCTGCCCGTTGCCGCTGAGGTATTCGGCCGACTTGGTCAGCACTTCGCTGACGGCGCCGTCCTTGTTGGCCCCCTGCGGGCCCAGCGCGGACATCAGCTGGTTGAGGCTGTGCAGCAGGTCGTCGACCTCGACCGGGGTCGCGGTGCGCTCACGCGGGATCGAAGCGCCGTCGGGCAGCTGCGGCCCGCCGCGGTAGACGGGCGTGATCTGCACGTACCGGTCGGCGACCAGGCTCGGCGTGATCACGACGGCACCGGCGTCCGCGGGCAGCTGCGCGTCCGGCTTGAGCGTCATCGTCACCTTGACGTCCGTGCCGTTCGGTTCCACTTTGGACACCGAGCCGATGGCGACCCCGAGCACGCGCACGTCGGAGTTGGGGTAGATGCCCACCGCGGCGGTGAAGTACGCGGTCAACGTCCGCTCGCCGGGCGCGGTGGCGATCGGCCACGCCGCCGAGACGACGAGCGCGAGCAGCACGCCGACCGTGAGCGCTCGCAGTCGCGTCCGCCGTCGCGCCCGCGCGCCCAGGTCGATCAGCTGGTGCGCCATCAGCGTCCCCCGTTCTTCGGCGGCAGGCAGCTTCCCGGCGTGGTGCCGGTGGGGATCAGCCCGCAGATGTAGGTGTCGATCCACCGGCCGTTGCCGACGGCGTTGCCGAGCAGCCGGTAGAACGGCCCGGCCAGGCGCAGGCTGTCCTCGAGCTTCCCCTGGTTCTGCTGCAGTACGGTGGCGACGCGGTCGAGCTGGTCGAGCGCCGGGCCGAGCGTTTTCTGGTTGTCCGCGACCAGCCCGCGCAGCTGGATCGCCAGGTTCTTGATGCCGCTGAACAGCTGCGCGATCGCGTCCTTGCGCGCGTTCAGCTCGGTCAGCAGCGTGTTGCCGTCGCGGATCAGCGCCTGGATCTGGCCGGACCGCTCACCGAGCGTCTTGGCCACCTGGTTGGTGTTCTGGAACAGCTTGACCAGCTCTTCGTCGCGCGAGGCCAGCGTTTGCGACAGGGCGGCGATGCCGTCGAACGCGGTCCGGACGTCGCTGGGTGCCGACGCGCCGAGCGTGTCGGACAGCGTGCGGAACGCCTGCGCGAGCTGGTCGGTGTCGATCGCCCCGACCGTGCCGGCCAGGTCGTTGAAGACCGCGGTCACGTCGTAGGGCGAACTCGTGCGCTCGGGCGGGATCGGCTGGGCCGGGTCCAGCTCGCCGTTGCCGACCGGGTCGAGCACGAGGTTCTTCTGGCCGAGCAACGTCTTGATCTTGATCGCCGCCGTCGTCCGGTTCCCGACCCAGGTGTCCTTGACCCGGAACAGCACCTCGACATGGTCGCCGGCCAGCCGCACGTCGGTGACCTCGCCGACCTTCACCCCGGCCACGCGGACCTCGTCGTTCGGCTTCAGCCCGGCGGCCTCGCGGAACTCCGCCCGGTACGTGGTGCCGCCGCCGACCAGCGGGAGGTCGTCGGAGAAGAACGTGGCCCCGCCGATCAGGGCCATCACCAACGCCGTGACGGCGCCGACGGCGATCGGGTTCCGGCTGCGGAACGGCTTGATGCGGGGCGGTTTCACCGGCACCTCCCGGCCGTGACGGGGATGCCCGGCGGCGGGCCGCCCGGCGCCGGTTTCGCGTCGGTCTGCACCGAGCAGAGGTAGAAGTTCGCCCAGGAGCCGTAGGAGAACAGCGTGCCGATCCGGTCGAGCTTCTTCGGCAGGTTGTCGACGAACGACTGGAACACCGGGGTGTTGTCGGCCAGGTTCTTCGACAGGTCCCCGAGCGCGGTGATGCTGTCCTTGAGCGGCTGCCGCCCCTGCTCCAGCAGCCCGGCGGTGGCGGTGGTCAGCTCGCCGAGCCCGCCGATCGCCTGCCCGATCGGCTTCGCGTCCGCGGCCAGGCCGGTGACCAGCTGCGCGGTGGTGTCGACCAGGGCGTCGAACTGGTCGCCTTGCGCGTTCACGGTGTCGAGGACGGTGTTGAGGTTGCCGATCACCTGCCCGATGACGGCGTCCTTGCCGGCCAAAGTGGACGTCAGCGACGCCGTGTGCCGCAGCAGGCTTTCGATCGTGCTCCCCTCGCCCTGCAGCACCTGGATGATCTCGAAGGACAGCTGGTTGACGTCGGTGGGCGACAACGCCTGGAAGAGCGGCTTGAAGCCGTTGAACAACGCGGTGAGGTCGAGGGCCGGTGTGGTCCGGTCCAGGGGGATCTCGGCGCCTTCGGCCAGCGTGGGCGAGGTGTCGGTGGCGCCAGGGTCGACCGAGAGGTACCGCTGCCCGACCAGGTTGCGGTAGCGGATGGTGATCGCGGCCGACGCGGTGAGCCGGTGCGTGCGGTCGACCGAGAAGTCGACGTCGGCGAGGCGGTGCTCGACCACCCGCACCGAGTCGACCTGGCCGATCCGCACGCCGGCCATCCGGACCTCGTCGCCGGGGTTGACCGACGTCGCGTCGGTGAAGCGGGCCGTGTAGCCGATGGTGGCGCCGACGCTGGAGTTGGCGATGGTGATCGCGAGGATCCCGGTGGCCACGGCGGTGACCAGGAAGAAGATCAGGCCCTTGACGGCGGGACCGGTGACGCTCCTCATCGGACGGTCACCTCCGTCCCGCGCAGGGCCGGTCCGATCAGGACGCTGCTCCAGTCCGGCACGTCACCCAGCGCCGGCTTCAGGAGCTCGGCGACCAGCTGCCGCTCACCGGGCGAGTTCGCCGGACCCAGGTCGCCGTCGGTCGCTCCCGGTGCCGCGGCCCCACCGCCGTAGCACTTCGGGCCGCCGGTGGCGTCGAACCGCGGGGTGTCGCGGCCGGGGACGTACTTGTCGCGCGGGTCCTGCACGGTGAGCGTGACGTGCAGGCCCGGCTCGTTCGTGCCCTTGCCCAGCGCCTTCTCCATCAGCGGTTTGAGCCGGTTCACCGCGTCGAACAGGCACGGGAACTCGGGCGAGTACTGGGAAAGCAGCTCCAGCGACGGGCGGCTTTCGACGGAGACGCCGATGATGTTGTCCTTGTTCTTCCGCAGGAAGTCGTTCAGGTGCCCGGTGGCGCTGGTGACGCTCGTGTAGAGGTGGTCGAGGTCGGCCCGGGTGTCCACAATGGTCTTCGCGGTCGTCGACAGGTCGGTCAAGGCTTGCAGGATGTCCGGCGCGGCGCCGGTGTAGACGTCGGCCGCGTTCGCCAGCCCGGTGATGTCCGCCTTGAACTGCGGCATCAGCGGGTTCACCTGGGCGAGCAGGTCCTGCAGCTTGACGATGCTGTCGCCGATCGGCTGCCCGCGGTTGTCGAGGGCCTGCGAGATCGCGCCCAGCGAGCTGTTCAGCTTCTGGAGCTGGACCGCGCGCAGCAGCGGCAGCAGGTCGCCGAGGACGCGTTCGAGCTCGATCGCGCTCGACGAGCGGTCCTGCGCGATGACGTCCCCCGCGGCGAGCCTCCCCTGTGGACGGTCGGGCAGCACGAGGTTGACGTACCGTTCGCCGAAGACGGTCTTCGGCAGCAGCCGCGCGGAGACGTTGCCGGGCAGCTGGCCGATCTTGGCCGGGTCGAGCGCCAGGTCGATCTCGGCGCCGGTGCGCGTGCTGCGCACCGCCCGGACCTCCCCGAACGGCACGCCCTTGACCTTCACCTCGGCGGTCGGCGCGAGCTGGTTGCCGACCCGGTCCGCCCGCAGCGTCACCAGCTCGGCGTCGTCGAAGTCCTTGTCGTAGATGGCGACCGCGAGGTAGCCGAGCAGCACGAGCACGCCGAGGAAGGCGACCCCGGCGAGCTGCGTGGCGAAGCGGCTCATCCGGACACCTTCACGGTGGTCGTCGCGCCCCAGATGGCCAGGGACAGGAACAGGTCGAGCACGCTGATCAGCACGATCGACGTCCGCACGGCCCGGCCGACCGCCACGCCGACGCCCGCCGGCCCCCCGCTGGCGCGGTAGCCGTAGAAGCAGTGGGTCAGGATCACGCCGACGCTGAAGACGAGCACCTTGCCGAACGACCACAGCACGTCGCCGGGGGGCAGGAACAGCGTGAAGTAGTGGTCGTAGGTGCCGCCGGACTGGCCGAAGAAGACGACCGTCGTCAGCCGCGAGCCGAGGTAGGAGATCAGCAGCCCGATGACGTAGAGCGGGACGATCGCGATGAACCCGGCGACGATCCGGGTGGTGACCAGGTACGGCATGCTCCGCACGGCCATCACCTCCAGCGCGTCGATCTCCTCGGAGATCCGCATGGCGCCCAGCTGCGCGGTGAACCCACTGCCCACTGTGGACGACAGCGCGAGCCCGGCGACCAGCGGCGCGATCTCGCGCGTGTTGAAGTACGCCGTCAGGAAACCGGTCATCGCCGAGATGTTGATCTGGTTCAGCGCGCTGAACCCCTGCAGGCCCACGGTGACGCCGGTGAACACGCACAGCCCGACCATCACGCCGATCGTGCCGCCGATGACCGCGAGCGCGCCGCTGCCGAACGTCACCTCCGCCAGCAGCCGCACCACCTCGCGGAAGTAGCGGGTCACCGCGAGCGGGACGGCCGCGATCGCCCGGACGTAGAACATCAGCTGGTCGCCGAGTTCGAACAGCCGGTCGCCCGGTTTGCCGAGGATGGCCACTCAGGTTCCCTTCGCCGGGACGAGCTGCAGGTACAGCGCGGTCAGCACGGTGTTGACGAAGAACAGCAGCAGGAAGGTGATGACGACGGACTGGTTGACGACGTCGCCGACGCCCTTGGGGCCGCCCTTCGGGTTCAGGCCGCGGTAGGAGGCGACCACCCCGGCGAGGTAGCCGAAGATCACCGCCTTCACCGAGCTGACGACGAGGTCCGGCAACTGCGCGAGGGCGTTGAAGCTCGCCAGGTACGCGCCGGGCGTGCCGCCCTGGATGATCACGTTGAAGAAGTAGCCGCCCAGCACGCCGACCACGCTGACCAGGCCGTTGAGCAGCACGGACACCCCGACGGCGGCCTGCACCCGCGGCACGACCAGCCGGTGGATCGGCGAGACGCCGAGCACCTCCATCGCGGCGATCTCCTCGCGGATGCTGCGCGCGCCGAGGTCGGCGCAGATGGCGCTGCCGCCCGCGCCGGCGATGATCAGCGTCGTCACGATCGGGCTCGCCTGCTGCACGACGGCCAGGACGCTCGCGGCGCCGTTGAACTGCTGGGCGCCGATCTGGCTGGTGAGCGAGCCGAGCTGGAGCGAGATGACCGCGCCGAACGGGATGGACACCAGGATCGCCGGCGTGATGGACACGCTGGCGATGAACCAGAACTGCTGGACGAACTCGCGGACCTGGTACGGGCGGCGGGCCATCGCGAGGACGATGTCGAGGCCCATCGCGCACATGCGGCCGAACTCACGCAGGCCGTTGGCGGCTTTGCGGGGCGCTTCGGTGAGCAGCGTGGTCATGCCGGCTTGCACCCGGAGCTGAAGCACCGCAACGTGAGGTTGGAGACGAAGGTGTTGCCGGGCCCCGAGACCAGGCCGGTGAGCAGCCGGCTCAGGTCCTCGCGCCCGGTGCACCCGGCGAACGCGGGCGTGGTGAACGTCGACGTCACCTTCACCGGCGGGGCGGGCAGCGAAATCGGTACCAGTGCCTTGATGTTCACGGCGGCGGGTTGCGCGGTCCGGCAGTCCGGGCCGACGTCGAGGGCTTTGCCGTCCACCTTGACGTTCGAGAGCTTGATGAACACCTTCGCGGTCACGTCGGTGTCGGCGCAGATGTTCGTCTGCGTTGCCTTGCAGTTGGTGTCCTTGCCGGTCTTCACCGTGGCGGTGCCGGCGGCGTCGCCGTCCGGGACGATCTCGACCCGGCCGGTGGTGCCCATGAACCGGAACGCGACGAAGTAGCCGTCGGCCGGCGGGATGGCCAGTTTCCCGGTGATGGGCACGGTGCTGGTGAGGCCACCCAGGTTGCCGTCGAAGGTGCCGGGCGGGAAGGCGATGTCCGACCCGAGCTTGGCCACGTGGCTCGTGGTCGGCTGCCGCGCGTCCCCCAGGGTGAACCCGAACGGGATCTGCGTGGCCGCTTGCGGTTGTGCCGGGGGCGCGTCCTCGTTGGGTGCGGCTTCCGCGGCACCCAACGAGAACGCGACTCCGACGAGCACGAGCGGCAGCGAGAACCGGGTCAGCACGGACTTCCAGCCTTCCTCATCGAAGGTGATCCTTTCCGAAGCTACTGACGATTCTCGTTGCGGTACAAGGGTTGTTCACGTTCTTGTCACGCCGGTCTGCGTTTTCGCGCCGCTACTTCACTTCTTGGTGAGCGTCACTTCCAGCTTGTTGCCGGGGCCGGAGGTGAGGCCGCTGATCAGGCCGGTCAGGAAACCGCAGCCGGTGAACTGCGGGATGCCGTAGGTCGCGGTCAGCTTGCCGCCCTTGAGCGGGTCGAACCCGGGCGCCGAGGCGAGCGGCACGTCGGCCGGCTTCACCGTGTGGCACGACTTCGACTGCAGGATCGGGAAGCCGAACACCCGCACCTTGGTCAGCTGGACGTCGATCCGCGCGTCCGCCTTGACCGCACCGCTCGTGAGCGTGCCGTTGATCGCGCCGACCTGGTCGAGCTGCACCGTCGCGGACGCCGGGATGAAGCCGAGGACACGGAAGTCCACATCGGACTTCGGCAATGCGAGCCGGACGCCGAACTTGCCGGAGGCGGCGTCGAGCTTCGCGTCCAGACTGCCCGGGCCGAGCGGCAGCGTGGCGTGCAGCTGCTTCAGGACCGACTTGCCCTTGACCGAGTACTTGACGTCGATCCCGCCGGGCGGCGTGGTCGTCGGCGTGGTCGGCTCGGTGGTGGGGGTCGTCGGCTCCGTCGTCGGCGTGGTGGGCTCGGTCGTCGGCGTCGTGGGCTCGGTGGTGGGAGTCGTCGGTTCCGTGGTCGGGGTCGTCGGCTCCGTCGTGGGAGTCGTGGGAGTGGTCGGCGTCGTGGGCTCGGTGGTGGGAGTTGTCGGCTCGGTGGTGGGAGTCGTCGGTTCCGTCGTGGGAGTCGTGGGCTCCGTGGTCGGGGTGGTGGGAGTCGTCGGCGTGGTCGGCTCGGTCGTCGGCGTCGTGGGCTCCGTCGTGGGAGTCGTGGGTTCCGTCGTCGGGGTCGTGGGGGTCGTCGGCTCCGTCGTGGGAGTCGTCGGCGTCGTGGGCTCGGTCGTCGGCGTCGTGGGCGTGGTCGGGGTCGTCGGCGTCGTGGTGCCGCCCGCCGGCTTGATCTCGAACGTGCCCAGCAGCTGGTTCTGGCCCGGGACCGCGACGCAGTCCGAGGTGAACGTGCCCAGGTCGGTCGGCTGGCCGTCCGCGGTGCGCGGGGTCATCGTGGTGCTGAAGTTCCCGACCGTCACCGAAGCGGTGCCGGGGCTGGGGAACGTCACCGCCGGGGCCTTGCCGCTGCTCTTGACGTGGAACGCGCCCGACGGCGGGACCGGCGTCGACGCGATGGTCAGCGGCAGGTTCAGGTTCAGCGTTTTGTCGACCGGGTACTTGAGCTGCGCCGCGGCCTTCGCCGAGCCGTCGAGCGAGGTGGCGCCGACCAGGGCGAGGCCCTCGGTGGCGGTCTCCGGCACGGTCACGTCGACGTCGAAGGTGATCGGCGTCGACGACGCGCCCGCGACGGCGTTGTCGGGCAGGTTCGTGTCGATCTTCACCGACAGCACCTGGTCGCCGATCAGCGGGAACGGGCAGTTGTAGTTCAGCGTCAGGGACACCGGCGCGGCCTCGGTCGGCCCGGCCCCGACGAGCACGACGGTCGCCGCGACCCCCGCGACGGTAGCGGCGGCCAAGCCGTACGCGGGCTTTCTCGACTTCCACGAAAATCTCACGGGTCGTCACCTCAGGGAATGGGGGAATGTCAGCGAAAAGTACCTCCGCCATTCCGGCCGAACAAGCAGCGCCGATTTCTTTGTCACGCGCAGGGGAAGGACCCCGGCGGGAAGGGTCATGCAGGTCAGCGCTTGTCACGTGCGCACGAATCGGGGCGGCGAAAATTGTCACGCGCACGGCCGGTGGCCGCGATCTTCTTGCCCGCCGTGCCCGCGTCCCGTTACCTTTTCCAAAAGTAGGGGAAGGAGCGGCCATGAACCAGCCGGTCATCGCCGTGACCGACCTCGCGAAGCAGTACGGCGAAGTCACCGCGCTCGCCGGGATCAGCCTGAGCGTCGCCCGCGGCGCGGTGCTGGCGGTCCTCGGCCACAACGGCGCCGGGAAGACCACGCTGATCGACATCCTCAGCACGCGCGTCCGGCCGAGTGCCGGCACCGCCCGCGTCTGCGGCTACGACGTCGTGCAGCGCGGGCGTGCGGTCCGGCGGCGGATCGGGGTGACCGGGCAGTTCGCCGCGGTCGACGACGCCCTGTCCGGGCGCGGGAACCTGGTGCTGATCGCCCGGCTGCTGGGTGCGAAACCCCGGCAGGCCCAGGCCCGGGCGGCCGAGCTCATCGCGTCCTTCGGCCTCGAAGACGCGGCCGACCGCCCGGCCGCCACCTACTCCGGCGGCATGCGGCGGCGGCTGGACCTGGCCGCGGGTCTCGTCGGCGCGCCGCAGGTGCTGTTCCTCGACGAGCCGACGACCGGGCTGGACCCGGTGAGCCGGTCCGGGCTGTGGTCGGTCGTCGAAGGGCTCGCGGCGCGCGGCACGACCGTCGTGCTCACCACGCAGTACCTCGAGGAGGCCGACCGGCTGGCCGACCACGTCGTCGTCCTCGGCCTCGGGCACATCACGGTGTCCGGGACGCCGGCCCAGCTCAAGGGGCGGCTCGGCAACCGGACGGCGACGCTGACCTTCGGCACCGAACTGGCGCTGCAGCGGGCCGTGGCCGCGTTGTCCCGCTTGGGCATGGCGGCCGGGCGCACCGGGCTCGTCCTCGCCGTGCCGCTGACCGGACCCGGCGACATCCCGGTGCTGGTGCGCGCGCTCGACACGGCGGGCGCGCCGCTGCGCGACCTGACGGTGACCGAGCCGACGCTCGACGACGTCTACCTGTCCCTGCACCGGACGGCGGTCGGCTGGTGACGCAGGCGCGGCACCGAGCGGCCGTCTCCGCGCTCGGCGACCCGGCGGCGTGGCCGGAATCCGGCTTCTGGACGCAGGTCCGCGTGCTGGCGGGCCGTTCGCTGCGCACGGCGTTCGGCGACCGGCGGCTGGTCTTCTTCGGACTGTTGCAGCCGGTGGTGCTGCTGCTGTTGTTCAGCCAGGTGTTCAGCGGCGTCGGCGCCCTGCCGGGGGTGGCGGCGTACCAGGGTTACGTGAACTTCCTGGTGCCGGCGACGCTGGTGAACATCGCGATGACGACGGCGATGAGCTCGGGCGCGGGCCTGCTGGCGGAGATCTACGGCGGCTTCACCGGACGCCTCCGCTGCCTGCCGATCTCGCTGGTCTCGGTACTGGTCGCCCGCACCCTGTCCGACGCGGCGCGGCTCGCGGTCCAGCTGGTGGTGACGGCGCTGGCCAGCGTGCTGTTCCTCGGTTTCCGCCCGGCGGGCGGCGTGCTGGGCCTGGGACTGGCGTTGCTGCTGACCCTGGTGGTGGGCTGGTGCCTGAGCTGGGTGTTCGTGGCGATCACGACCTGGCTGCGCAAGGCGGAGACGTTGCAGGCGGCGTCGTTCGTGGTGATGTTCCCGCTGATGTTCTCTTCCAGCGCGTACATGCCGCTGGACACGATGCCGGCGTGGGTCCGGGTGGTGTCGGCGGTGAACCCGCTGACGTACGCGATCGACGCGACCCGCGCGCTGGCACTGGCCCGCCCGATCGGCTGGTCGGTCGCGACGGCCCTGGTGATCGCGGCGGTGGCGGCGGTGGCGGGCTCGACACTGGCGGCCCGCACGTTCCGCAACCGCGCCTAACCCAGCGCCTCGAGGTGCGTCGCCGCTTCTTCCGCGCCGCCCGCCGCCGCGAACGAGTCGCGGATCTTCTCCGCACCCTCGCGGTGCTCCCCGGCCGCTTCGATCGCCGTGCGGAGGTCCGCTGCCTTGGCGCGGTCGAAGCGCACGCGCACGCCCGCCGACGCCGTGACCACCTGCTGGGCCAGCATCGACTGGTCGTCCCGGATCGGCGCCACCACCAGCGGCACCCCGGCCGCCAGGGCTTCGCACACCGTGTTGTGCCCGCCGTGGCAGACCACCACCGACGCGCGCGCGAACACCGCCACCTGCGGGATCCGCCGGGCCAGCGCGACACTTTCACTGATCAAGTGGCCACTCGGGTCCACCACCAGGCCTTGCACCGAAGGCAGGCCCGCCAGCGCGTCCACGCTCTCCGCCAGGAACCGGGCCCCCGCCGCCGCGTTCGACGTTCCCAGCGTCACCACGACCAGCGGGCGATCGTCCACAGGGGACCATTCACCGGGCGCCGGAGACAACGCCGGGCCGACGTAGGACACCGGCACCGCCAGCCGGGAATCGCCGGCCAGCGCCCGGGTCGTGAACGCCAGCACCAGGTGCGGTGAGAACCGGAGGTCGCCGAGCAGCACGCCGTGCCGGGCCCTCAGGCCCGCCTGGAGCTCGTCCACCCAGGACGCGATCTTCGGCAGCGAGCCCAGCGGGTCGGCCAGCTCGGTGGACGTCGACGCCGACGTCGCCCACGGCAGCCCGCACCGCGCGGCCACCAGCGCGCCCGCCATCGCCTGCTGGTCCACCACGACGACGTCCGGTGCGAACGACGCGACGGCCGCGGCAACCCCGGGCACCATCGCGTCGGCCAACGGCACCAGGTACGACTCCCACAGGTACTTCAGCGCCGCGAACCCGCGCAGCTCCGGTGGCCGCAAGGCCAGGGAGAACGGCGCGGAGTCCCCGGCCGGGAAGACCCGGCCGGGGACCACTGTGGACAGTGCGGGCACCGGGCCGCACCAGGCCACCGCGTGCCCGCGAGCTTCGAGCACCGCGGCCACCCGCCGCAGCGGCGCCACGTGCCCGGTCAGCGGCGGGACGACCAGCAGGAACTTCACGCCGCGTGCCGATCGATCCACTTCAGCACCAGCTCGCGCACCTCGCGGTGCTGCTCCACCAGCACCGAGTGCCCCTGGCCTTCGAAGACGTGCAGCTCGCCGTGCGGCAGCAACGACGTCAGGGCTTCGAGGTCGTCGGCCTGGTAGCCGTGACTGCCCAAGATGGACAGCACCGGGCAGCCGATCGCGGCCACCTGTTCCCAGCTGAGCAACGGCCCGAGGGGCACCTCCTCCGCCATCTTCGTCGACGTGATCCGCTCGGCCGCCAGCCGCGCGAGCCGCCGGTGGTGCGCGCTGAAGTTCGCCTCGATCCAGTCGAAGCTCTCCTCCACCTGCAGGAACCGCACGGTGTGCGCGAGGATCTCGGTCATCTTGCCCGCCCACACGTCGGTCGCGGGCTCGGACTCGATGCACACGATGCTGCGGACCCGGGAAGGGTGCGCCACGGCGTAGCTGTAGGCCAGCGTGCCGCCGAAGCTGTTGCCCACCAAGTGCACCGGCCGGTCGACGGCCAGCTGCACCAGCAGGTCGTCGAGGTCGGCGACGAAGTCCCCGAGCGTGTACCCGTGCACCGGACGCTCGGTCTTGCCGTGGCCGCGCAGGTCGTAGCTGATCACGTCGATGCCCGCGGCCGCGACCGGCGGTGCCAACGTCAGGTAGAAGCTCGCCAGGCTGTCGGTGCCCATGCCGTGCAGGAACACCACGGTCTCGGTGCCGCCGGCGGGGACGAGCTGCACGTTCGTGCGCAGCCCGTTGACGGTCATCGTGGGCACGTGCGCTCCCCCACGAACCGGGCGATGTCGCCGACAGTCAGGCCGATGACGTCGTCGAGGTCCTTCTCCGCCAGGTGTTCGGCGAGGTTCACGTCCGCGCCGAAGTGCTCGGTGAGGATGCTCGCGAAGGTCACCAGGTCGATGCTCTCCAGCTGCAGGTCCTCGTGGAACGTCGTGTCGGGCGTGATCTCGATGCCGAGCACCTCGGCGTCGCCGACGAGCTCGGCGAGCAGCTCGGCGACGACGTCGAACGTCGCGGACGCGTGGTCGATGGTCATGACGTGCTCCTGTGGTGTGCGATGGCGGTCTCCCCGGTCAGCTCGACCGTGACGGCGTGACCCGGCAGAACGCGGTGCCTGCCGGACACCGTGCCGTCGTCGTGGACGCGGATTTCCGCCGGGTACACGGGTTCGGCGAGCCGGGCCCGGACGGCGTCCTTCGCGGCGATGCGCCGCAGCAGCCAGCCGCGCTGCTCACGCGGCGGCACGGCGGCGAACTCGGCGCGTTCGCCGGCGCTGAGGTAGATCCCGGCGTAGATGTCCCGCGCGGCGACCGTCGGCCAGCGGTCGGTGACCGCGACCGAGCCGTCCTCCCGCCGTTCGGACAGCAGGTTCTCCGCGGGGAAGGCGTAGACGCGGTGAGCGGCGCGGTCGCACGGGAACCGGACGTCCCGCCAGCCCTCGACGCTCGCCAGCACCCGCCCGTCCCGCACGAGCTCGGCGTCCATCTCGAGGACGTCGGACCGCGGCAGCCGGACGCGCACCTGGCACGTCACGCGGGTCCCCGGCGGCGGTTCCGGGCCGTACCAGGTGAGCTTGCCGATCGAGCGCGGGAACGCGAGCAGGTCGTCGGACCGGGTCGCCATCAGCCAGCAGCCGAGCAGCTGGCCGACGTTGTCGAGCAGCCCACCCGGCGCGGACGGCACGACCAGTTCGCCGCGGATGTGCTGCTCGCCGAGCCCGGTCAGCCGGGCCAGGCCCTGGTACGCCGGGCCGTGGAACATCTCGCGCCGCTCGTAGATCTCGGCGGCGCTCAGCGGCGGAGCGGTCTCCGGCCCGGGCACCCCGGACGGCGACGGCGGTGGCGCGAACGTCCCGACCTCGACGGTCAGCAGCGCGTACGGTCCGATCTCGACGGTCACGCGATCGCCCTCGCGGCTCAGCGCCAACGGCACCCGCTGGGCGGGCGAGGCGATGAGCCAGCGCGAGAAGACGGCGTCCCCCACGGTCACCGCTTTCGTGCCCGGCCAGGTGCGTTCGACGGCCCGGCAGGCGAGGTCGACCAGCGTCGTCGCGGGCACCACCGGGCGGAAGTCGTCCTCGTCGGGCCAGTCCTCGCGCTGCCGGAAGAACCGGTGGTCGCGCAGGTACGGCATCGCGGTCATCGATACGTCCACAGTGGACTCGACCCGGCGACGGGCGGCCGCCGCGACGACGTCCGCCGCGGTCCGGCGGGTTTCGTTGAGCAGCGCGGTGAATTCCGCGACGATCGCGTCGGGTACCCCCGCGGGCAGTTCGGGCGGCGCCGCGCTGTCCAGCAGGCCGCGGGCCGACGCCCCCAGTGACAGCAGGGGTTTCCCGGTGTTGAGCCGGATCCGCCGCGGCTCCAGCGCCGCGAAATCGGGGTCGCCGCCCTCGGTCCACAACGCGGTCGCGACCCGCCGCAGCTGCGCGAGCCCGGGCCGGGTGCCGGACGCGGCCGCGACGACCAGGTGCCGCCGTTCGCCGAGGGTGTCGGCGACGAACGAGCCGAGCTGCCCGGCGCCGACCTGCACGAACGCCCGGAACCCGGCGTCGTGCAGTGCTTCGGTCAGCTGCCGGAACCGGACCGGGCGCAGCAGGTGGTCGAGGTAGAGCCGCCGGACGTCGGCCGCGGCCGCCGGGTACGGCCGCGTCGTCGTCGCCGACCACACCGGTACCGCGGGGGCCAGCAGGTCCAGGTCCGCGACGAGCCGCGCGAACGGCGCGAGGTGCGGTTCCATCAGCGGGGTGTGGAAGCCGGATCGGAACGGCAGCGTCCTGGCCACGATGCCGAGCCCGCGGCAGGTCGCCGCGAACTCCGCGACGGCGGGCGGCGGACCGCACACGATGGTCTGCTGAGCGGCGTTTTCGTGTGAGATCACGAGATCACCGGTGAGCAGCTCGGTCACCCGCGCGGCCGGGCAGCCGAGCACCAGGTAATCGGCTTCGGGCAGCTCGAACCCGCCGGGCCAGTAACGTTCCAGCAGGTCCGGTTCGGCCCGGTACATCCCGGCGGCCTGCATGGCCGTCCACTCGCCGGCGCTGTGTCCGGCGAGCGCGTCCGGCCGGATTCCCAGGCGCCGCAGGGCGTGGTCGAGCAGGAGCCCGGTCGACGACACGCTCGTGGCGCGGGCGGGCACGGTCGCGGTCGACCACTGTGGACGGTCTAGGCCGAAGTGCCGGGCCACGTCTTCGAGACGCGGCTCGGCGTCGGCTTCCAGGCCCGGGTAGAGGAACGCGGTCTTCCCGCCGGGCAGCAGCGGATCGGTCGTGCACCAGACGTCGCCGCCGCCGTGCCACGCCCGGCCGGCGGCCGCCACCTTCGCGAGCACGCGGCGGGCCGTGGCCAGCTTGCGCTCGTCCGCGCCGACGATCCCGAGCCGGCAAGGACCGTCACCGTCACCGGGTTTCTCGAGCTGCTCCAGGAGTTTTTCCGGCGTGGCCGCGGCCAGCCGCAGCACGCGTTCCGGCTCGTCGACGCGGACCCGCCGCTTCGGCGCCGGATCGCCGGCTTCGAGCACGACGTGGGCGTTCACCCCGCCGAAGCCGAAGGCGTTGACCGCGGCCACCCGCGGCAGCCCGCCCCACGGCTCGGCCTCGGCCAGCACCCGGAACCGGGTCTTGTCCAGCAACGGGTTCGGGTCGGCGCAGTTCAGCGTCGGCGGCAGGACCCCGTGGTGCAGCGCGAGCGCGACCTTCACGAGCCCGGCCACCCCGGCGGTCGGCAGGGTGTGCCCGATCATCGACTTGACCGAGCCGATCACCGCCCGCGGGCCGGCGGCGTGGCCGAAGACGTCGGCGACGGTGGTCAGCTCGGCGGCGTCCCCGGCCGGGGTGGCGGTGCCGTGGGCCTCCAGCAGGCCGATCCCCGCCGGGTCCAGCCCGGTCCAGGCCCGCCGCAGGGCGAGGGTCTGCCCGGCGACGGACGGGCTGAGCAGGCTCGCGCCCCGCCCGTCGCTCGACGTGCCGCTGCCGCGGATCACGGCGTACACGCGGTCGCCGTCGCGGCGGGCGTCGGCCAGCCGCTTGAGCACGACGATCGCGGTGCCCTCGCCGATCAGCATGCCGTCGGCCGCGCGGGACAGCGGGCTGATCCGCTGGCTCGGCGACAGCGCGCCGAGCTGGGTGAACAGCGCCCACAGCGTGTCGTCCTGCGTCTGGTGCGCGCCGCCGGCCAGCACGGCGTCGCAGCGGCCGCGGGTCAGCTCGCCGATCGCCTGGTCGACCGCGACCAGCGAAGACGCGCAGGCGGCGTCCACTGTGTACGCCGGGCCGCCGAGGTCGAGCCGGTTCGCGACGCGGGCCGCGGCGAGGTTCGGCACCAGCCCGGCCGCGGTCTCCGGCCGGAACTCGCCGAGGGGCTCCAGCAACGCGGTCCGCAGCCGGTCGAGGACGTCCTGACCGGCCGAGGGCATCAGCTCGCCGACCGTGCGGGTGATCTGCCGGACGGTGCGGACGCGCTGGTCGAAGCCCTGCAGCCCGGGCGAGAGGTACCCGCCGCGGCCGAGCACGACGCCGATCCGCTCGGGGTCGCCGAGCCGGCCGAGGCCCCCGGCGTCACCGACCGCGGCCACCGCGACGGCCAGCGCCGTCAGCTGGTCCGGTTCGGTGCCGCCGAGCGACGTCGGCGGCACGCCGTGCGCGGCCGGGTCGAAGTCGAGCGTGTCCGCGGTGAAGCCGCCGCGCCGTCCGTGGGTCCGGTCCGGCGCGGCGCCGTCGTGCCCGTGGAACGCGGGGTCACGGCGGTGCGGCGGGATCTCCGTGACGGCGTCGGTACCCGCCACCAGGTTCCGCCAGTACTGGTCCACTGTGGATGCGCCGGGCAGGAACACACCCATTCCGGTGATCGCCACCGGCTCCTGGCTCACCACAACGACGCCGTGTACAGGACCGCGCGGTCCGTGCCGTAGGCGAGCTCACGCAGCAGGGCGGCGACGCCCTCGTCCGCGTCGAGCAGGCCGATCTCCCGGCGTTCGTACTCGCGCGCCAGCTCCGGCGAGACCATGCCACTGTGGTCGGCGGCGGGCGCCCATGGTCCCCAGTGGACGGTCACCGCCCGGCCCGGCCAGCTCGCCGCCAGCGGCTCCAGCGCGTCGTTCGCCGCGGCGTAGTCGGTCTGGCCGCGGTTGCCGAGCACCGCGGCGATGCTGCCGAAGAACGTGACGAACCCCGGTTCGGCGCCGGCCTCCGCGAGCGCGGCGAGCAGCGTGCGGGCACCGTCCGCTTTGGTCTCGAAGACGGTCCGGAACGACCGCTCGTCCTTGTCCGCCATGAGCTTGTCGTCGAGCACGCCGGCGGCGAAGACGACGCCGTCGATCCGGCCGCGTAGTTCTTTGACCAGGTGGCGCACGGCGTCCGGGTCCCGCACGTCGAGCGACCGGTACGCGGGATCGCCGCCGGCCGCGCGGACCTCGTCGATGGTGCGCCCGATCTCGCGCTGGGCCAGCACGGTCCGCACCCGGCGTTCGATCTCGGCGACCGAGCCACCGCGCCCGGCCAGCACCGCCCGCATCGCGGCGGGGTCGGCGGGCAGGTCGTCCGGCTCGCCCGGCCACGGCGTGCGGCCGGCGAGCTCGATCCGGCAGCCGGACGCGGCGAACGCGACGGCCGCGCGGGCGGTGATCCCGCGGGCGCCGCCGACCAGGAGGACCACGGAGTCCGGGCCGAGGCCCAGCGCGGCGAGCTCGCCGCCGCCCGGGCCGGCCCCGGCGTAGGCGATCGAACCCAGGTCCGCGGGCCGGGGTTCGATCGTGAACCGCCCGCCGTCGTCGTGGCCGACCACCGACGGGCCGTCGCTCAGTGCCTCGTCGACCAGCACCTTGGCGACGTCCTGCGTGACCTCGACGAGCCGTGTGCCGCCGTCCCGTTCCAGCGCGGCCGACCGGACCAGGCCGCGCAGCCCGGGCACCGCGCCCGGCTCGGCCGCCACGAGCACGGTTCCCCGCAGCGCCTTGAGCCGGGCGAACACGTCTGTCAGGTCGCGGGCGAGGAGCACGGTGATGTCCGCGTCCCCGGTGACGACCGCCGCCCCGGCCGCGGCGAACGCGGCCGCGACGGAAGCGTCGTCGCCGACCACCGCCACGGACTTCCCGTGCAGCCGCGCGGGATCCGGGTCGAGCGGGACCGGCACCCGGTCGAGCCGGTACCGAGTGGGTGCGGCGGCCGCCGGCGTGGGGCTCAGCCAGCTCTCCAGGTGTGCGGTCAGCGCGCCGGCCGTCCGGTCGCGGCTGAGCTGGTCGGTGCGGTCGTCGGCCGGGAGCCCCAGCCGTGACAGCAGCGTGCCGGCGATTTCGGTGCGCTTGATCGAGTCGATCGACAGGTCGGCTTCGAGGTCGAGGTCACCGGCGATCATCTCGGCCGGGTAGCCGGTGCGTTCGCTGATCACGCCGATCACCGTGCCCAGGACGTCGGCCGGGGCCGCGGCGACGGGCTCGGGTTCCGGTTGTGGTTCTTCGAGCACCACGGGCACCGGAGCGGGCGCGGGCGCCGGGGCCGGTGCGCTGCCGAGGTAGCCGAGCATCACTTCCCGTTGCGCCGCCACGAGTTCGCGCGTGGTGCGCAGGAAGTCGACGACGGCCTGGTCGCGGCCGGGAGCGGGCTGGGGCATGGCGGTACTCCGGATTCGTCGGGCCGGGGGCAGGGCGGGGACCTCGGCGCCGGGCGCGCGGGCGGACCGCCCGTCCACGGCCCAGGCGGTCGGGGACGGTGCCGGGGGTTTCGCGCGCTCGAGGCGTTCGGTGCGGACGTCGACCCCGGCGGCGGCGAGTTCCGCCAGCGCGGTCAGGAAACCGGTCAGGTCGGGTCCGCACGCGACCACGGTGTGCGGGCGGTCGCCGAGGATTTCCGCGACCAGCCGGGACAGCACCCGGCCGGGCCCGGCCTCGACGAACGTCCGCGCACCCGCCGCGTACATCGACTCGATCTGGTCGAGGAACCGCACCGGCGCGCCGATCTGCGCGGCGAGTTCGGCCTTGACGTCGCCGTCGTAGGGCGCCGCGGTGCGGTTCGCCCACACCGGCAGCTTCGGGTCCACAAGGGACTCCCCGGCGAGGTCCTTGGCGAAGACGTCTCCCGCGGCGGCGACCAGCGGGCTGTGGAACGCGCAGGCGACCGGGATCCGCTTGGCGGCGAACCCGGTTTCCCGCAGCCGCCGGATCGCGCGTTCGACGGCGGCGACCGAGCCGGAGAGGACGACCTGTTCGGGTGCGTTGTGGTTGGCCACCACGACGTCCGGGCCGATCAGGGTGGGGGTGAGTGCGTCCCGCGGTGCCTTGACGGCGGCCATCGCGCCGGGCTCGGCGAGGTCGGCGATGGCCCGGGCGCGGGCCCGGCTGAGCCGCAGCAGCGTCGCGGTGTCGAACGCGCCCGCGACCGACAGCGCGACCAGCTCGCCGTAGCTGTGCCCGGCCAGGAAGTCCGGGCGGACGCCGACCTGGTCCAGCAGCCGGGCCACCGCCGTCTCGACGAGCCCGAGCGCGGGCTGCGCGACCCGCGTGTCGGTAAGGGCTTTCTCCTGCTCCTGCACGGCGTCCGCGTCGAACGCCCGGGGCGGGAACGCTTTCCCGGCGACGTCCGGCGCGAGCTTGAGCAGCTCGGCCAGCTCCGGGAAGTGCACGAACAGCTCGGCCAGCATGCCGGGCCGCTGGCTGCCCTGCCCGGGGAAGAGGAACGCGATCTTCCCCGGGTCGGCGTCCGCGCGCCGGATCCCGGCCAGGGCTTTCTCCGCACCGGCCGGCCAGTCACGCGGGCCGTGGCGGCGGTCCGGGGCGACCGGGCCGGCCCCGAGCACGGCGTGGAAGTTGGTGCCGCCGAAGCCGAACGCGCTGACCCCGGCCAGCCGGGCCGGGTCCGCCCACGGGCGGGCCGCGGTGGTGAAGGTGAACGGGCTGGCGGCCGCGTCCCAGGCCGCGTTCGGCTTGCTCAGGTGCAGCGTCGGCGGGACGACCTCGTGCCAGAGCGCCAGCGCCGCCTTGATCAGCCCGGCCAGCCCGGCCGCGCACTTCGTGTGCCCGATCTGGCTCTTCACCGAGCCGAGCACGCAGCTGCCGGGCGTGGCACCGGCGTCGGCGAAGAACCCGGTGAGCGTCCGCAGTTCGGTCGCGTCGCCGACCACCGTGCCGGTGCCGTGCGCTTCGACGAGCCCGACGTCCACTGGGGACACGCCGGCGTCTCGGTAAGCGCGTTCGAGGGCGCGGTACTGGCCTTCCGGGCGGGGCGCGGTCAGGCCGAGCGCCTTGCCGTCGCTGGCCGCGCCGATGCCCTTGACCACGGCGTAGACCCGGTCGCCGTCGCGCTCGGCGTCGGCGAGGCGCTTGAGCACGAGGCAGGCGACGCCTTCGCCGAGCGCGATCCCGTCGGCGGCGGCGTCGAACGGGCGGCAGCGGCCGGTCGGCGAGAGCGCGCCCGCCGAGGTGAACATGAGGTAGTCGTGGATGCCGTTGTGCAGGTCGACCGCGCCGCAGAGGACCAGCTCGCTCGTCCCGGCGCGCAGTTCCTTGGCCGCCAGGTCCAGTGCGGCCAGTGAGGAACCGCAGGCGGCGTCCACCGTGTAGTTCGCGCCGCCGAGGTCGAGCCGGTTGGCGATCCGGCCGGAGATGACGTTGGCGAGCGTGCCGGGGAAGGTGTCCTCGGTGGGCTCCGGCAGCTGCGCCAGGAGTTCGGGCGGTACCTCGTCGAGGTAGCCGTCGAGCAGGGACCGCAGGGTGCTCGCGTTGGCGAGGTCGCCACCCGCCTCCGCGCCGAACACGACGCTCGTGCGTTCGCGGTCGAAGTCGCGGTGCGCGTACCCGGCGTCTTCGAGCGCCCGGCGCGCGGTTTCCAGCGACACCAGCTGCGCCGGGTCGATGCTGCCCATCGCGGACGGCGGGATCCCGAAGTCGAGCGGGTCGACGGCCACCGGGGGCAGGAAACCGCCCCACTTCGACGCAGACCGTCCGAAGTAGACTTCCGGGTCCCAGCGCTCCGGCGGCACCTCGGTGACGGCGTCCTCGCCGCGCAGGACGTTCGACCAGAACGCTTCGAGGTCCGGCGCGCCGGGGAACGTGCAGGCCATCCCGATGACGGCGATGTCACCGGTGGTCTCCGCTGGCGAGGGCGCTTCGGGCCGGGTGAACGTTTTCCCGGCCACGACTTCGCGGTGCAGCTCGGCGATGGTGGTCCTCCGGTCGCGCAGCACGGCGACCTGCCCGGCCATGAACATCCCCTCGGCGAGCTGGGTTTCCGCGTCGAGCGCCGCGCCGCCGTGGCGGACGCCCTTGCTCGCGACGCGCAGCCGTCCGGTGTTCAGTTCTTCCAGGCGCTGCCAGGCTTCCTGCGCGGGCACGTCCCGCAGGCTCGCTTTGACCTGCTCGAACTCGGCGGTGTACGGGCTGGGCAGGCAGCGCGTGCGGTGCCCCGGCGCGGTCTCCAGCGTGACAGTGGCTTCGGCGCCGATCGCGCGTTGCTGGAACAGGTCCGTGATCGCGCCGTGCGCCACGGCTTCTTCGGTGAAGAGGTACGCCGTCCCCATCAGGAGGCCGACGGCGTCGAGCGGCGCCGCCATCGCCCGGACCACCGCGGCCGAACGGGCGTCGTGGATCCCGCCGGCGAACAGCACCTCGACGTCCTTCGCCGCGCCCAGCACGGCCAGTTGTTCCTCCCACAGCTCGAAACTCGTGCGCGGGCCGACGTGCCCGCCGCATTCGGCGCCCTCGAAGACGAACCGGCGGACGCCCGCGTCGAGGTACTGGCCGAGCAGGACCGGCGACGGCACATGCACGAACGTCGCGATCCCCTCCGCTTCCAAAGCCTTGGCCTGCCCGGGTTTCCCGCCCGCGATCAGCACGCACCGCGGCCGGGCGGCGCGGATCGCGGCGAGCTGCGCGGCCCGCAGGTCGTCGGGGACGAAGCCGAGGATCCCCGCGCCCCACGGCCGGTCGCCGAGCCGCTCGGCGGTGCGGGTCAGGAGTTCCGTGGTCCGCGGGCCGTTCGCGGTGGCCACCGCCACGAACGGGAACCCGCCCGCCTCGGCGACTGCGGCCGCGAACCCGGGCTGGTCACTCACCCGCGTCATCGGCCCTTGGACCACCGGGAGCGCGGTGCCGAGCGTCCGCAGGAGCCGGTCCGGTGCGGGCACCGCGGGCACGGCGGCGCCGGTGATCCGGCGCACGTCCGATTCCACGGTGTTCGATTCCACTGTGGACTTGCTCACGACACCGGCTGCCCCGCCCGCCAGCGCGCCGACGGCGGTCCGCGGCCCCGCCACGGTCCCCCACACCGGGACACCGAAGGCGTTCAGGAGCTGTTGCAGGAGAACGAAATCGCTCAGTTCACCGCCGCGGGCGACGAGCCCCAGCGCACCGCCACGCACCGCTTCGGCGGCCGTGGCGACGTCGGCGACTTCGGCGAGGGCGCCGGCCCACGGCGCTTGCGTGCGGAGGGCGAACGCCGCACCGGCGGGTAGCGGGCCGTCGGTGCGCACGCCGTAGGGCACCCGGACGCGGCCGGCGACCAGCGCGACGGCCGCCGGATCGGCGCCGTCGAGCACGCCGAGGCCGCCACCGCGGGCGACCGCGGCGACGGCGTCCGGGTCGCCGATGCCCAGGCAACGCAGCCGCCGGACGTGCGGCGGCGGGACGAGCTCGGCCATCGGCGGACCTCCTGAGCGCGGGGTGGGGCGATCTTCAGAAATAACGCACCGGACCGGTGAAAAGCAATACTCGTGCTAGGGTAGGAAACCGTTGGACACGTCACGATCATGGCCCTGAACAGCACTTTTATCACCTGGATCGCAATCTCGGAATGCATTTCCCGCACGCAAGTGACAATTCGACTTCGAAATACCTGGAGCCCGCGTGGAACTGACTGGACGGGTGGTCGTGCTGACCGGCGCGGCACACGGGATCGGGGCCGCCATGGCCCGCCGCTTCGCCGCCGAGGGCGCGGCGGGCGTCGTGGTGTCCGACGTCGACGCCGCGGGCGCGGCCCGGGTGGCGGCCGAGATCACCGGCGCGGGCGGCCGGGCCGTCGGGGTGGCCGCCGACGCGACGTCCAAAAAGGACTTGAAGGCACTGGTCGCGACGGCCCGCGCCGAGTTCGGCCCGGTGGACCTGTTCTGCGCCAACGCCGGTGCGGCGTTCGGCACCGGCGTCCACGCGTCCGACGCACAGTGGCAGAAGTCCTGGGAGATCAACGTGCTGCAGCACGTCCACGCCGCACAGGCCGTGCTGCCCGCGATGCTCGCGCGCGGCGAAGGCTACCTGCTGCTCACGGCGTCGGCCGCCGGGCTGCTCGGCACCCCGGGCGACGCGCCGTACTCGGTCACCAAGCACGCGGCCGTCGGCCTCGCCGAGTGGCTGGCGATCACCTACCGGCCGCGCGGGATCGGGGTCAGCGCGCTGTGCCCGCTCGGCGTCCGGACGGCGCTGCTCGAACCCGGGATCGCCGCCGGTCACCCGGCCGCGCTGGCCATCGCGGCGGCGGCCCCGCTGCTCGAACCCGAGGACGTCGCCGAAGCGGTCGTGCACGGGCTCGGCAAGGATGAGTTCCTGATCCTGCCGCACGAATCCGTGCGGGAGTCCTTCGCCCGCAAGGCGGGCGCGGTCGACGCGTGGATCGACGAGATGGCCGTGGGAGGCTGAAGTGGAGTACCGCAGGCTCGGCGCGAGCGGCCTCGCCGTCAGCGAGATCGCGTACGGCAACTGGCTCACGCACGGCGAACCCGGCTGCGTCGCGGCGGCGCTGGACGCCGGCGTCACGACGTTCCACACCGCGGCGGCGTGGGACGGCGGCGCGGCGGAAGAGGCCTACGGCGCGGCGTTTTCCGGGGTGCCACGCGACGAACTGGTCCTGTGCACGGGGGTCTTCTGGCCGGAGGGCCCCGGCCCGAACGCCGCCGGGCTGAGCCGCAAGCACGTGATCGCGTCGTGCGAAGGCTCGCTGCGGCGGCTGCGCACCGACCACGTCGACGTCTACCAGCTGCTGCGCTTCGACTACCGCACCCCGGTCGCGGAGACGTTCCTCGCGCTGTCGGACCTGGTGCGGCAGGGGAAGATCCGGTACGCCGGCACGTCGGAGTGGACGGCCGAGCAGCTGCTGCAGGCCCACGAAGCCGCGCAGCGCTACGACGTCCCGCTGATCGCCAACCAGCCGCACTACTCGATGCTGTGGCGGGTGGCGGAGGCGCAGGTGATGCCGGTGAGCGACCGGATCGGCGTCGGCCAGTTCGCTTCGGTGCCGCTCGCGCAGGGCGTGCTCACCGGCAAGTACCACGACGGCCGCATCCAGGCGGGCTCCCGCGCGGCCGGGCCGGCGTACGCGCGGCCGTTGCTGATGCCGGAACTGCTGGAGCGGGTGGAGCTCCTGCGCGGCGTCGCCGACGACGCCGGGCTGACGATGGCGCAGCTCGCGCTGGCGTGGACGTTGCAGCACGAGGGCGTCGCCGCGACGGTGGCCGGGGCGAGCACGCCGGAGCAGGTCACCGAGAACGCGAAGGCCGCCGGGGTGCGGCTCGACCTCGACGTGCTGACCCGGATCGACCACCTGCTCGGCAGTTTCGTCCAGACCGACCCGCGGCTGGTCTGGTCCCCGCCCGCTCAGCCCAGCCCGGCCCGAACGTAGTGAATGACTCATTCCTGTCGTCCGACGACAGGAATGAGTCATTCACGTCATCCGGCGCCGAGGCAGACGAACGGGCGGCGGAACGGGTCCACGGCGATCGCGTCCGCCAGCGCCAGCGCCGGGCTTTCCCGCTCGGCCAGCGCCCGGTAGTAGTCGTCCATCGCGGCCGCCGAGGCCAGGTCGCCGACGCGGGACAGCGGCGCGATCACCGTGCGCGAGCCGCTGGCCAGCAGCGCGCTGGCGAAGCCGAGAGCTTCGTCGCCGGGCCGGATCCGGTTCAGCGCGAGCTCGCACGCGGCGAACACGACCTGCCGCGGCGGCTGCCGCAGCCCGGCCATCTCGTGCCCGAAGAGGGCGCCGTCCGCGAGTTCCAGGCGGGAGAAGAGCGCGTTCTCCGGCTCGTGCGCGCCGTGCGCGGCGAAGTGCGCGAGCTTCGCGCCGTCCATCGCGCGCAGCACGGACTTCACGGTGGCCTTGGCGCCGGTCATGGTCGTCGCGGTGCGGTAGTGCGTGGTCAGCTTCTCCAGCTCACCGCGCGCCCCGGCCAGCCCCGGCCCGCGCACGAGCACGATCTTCCGCGCCCGGGTCAGCTTGGTGAGCTCGGCGGCGAGCCACGCGGTCGCCGACGGCGCGACGACGGTCGGCCGCCCCCGCAACCCCGGCAGCACGCCCCACGGCACGGCGTAGAGCGGCCCGGTCGGGACGATGACCAGTTCCCGCTCACCGAACAGCTCGGCGAGGGGCTGGATGAGCTGCGCGTCGAGCTTGTCGGCTTGCTTGCGCGCGGACGCCATGACGACCTCGGCCAGCCGCTCGGGCAGGTTGTCCGGCGCGAGCGCGTCGAGGTCGACGTTGAGCACCCGCGCGGACTCCGCGGCGGCTTCCGCCGATCCGAGCCGCACGAGCCGGCACTCGCCACCGGCCACGACGACGGCGACGAGCTCGTCACCCGAAGCGGCGAAGCTGACCATGGCCCGTTCCCCGAGCCGCGCGACGACTTCCCCGAGCCCGGCCACCGGCCGCGGCCGCCCCCACCGCCCGGTGTGCCACCCGAGCCGCTGGGCTTCGCGAAGCCGTTCGTTGTACTTCGCCCGCAGCCCGGCGATCGGGTGCCCGTCGTGCTGGGCCTCCTGGATGGCCTGGCCGAGCCCCCGCACCTCGGCCACGCTCGCGGCGAGCTCGGGATCGGTACCGGCGGAAAGCGGTTCGTAGCGGTAGGTCTGCGCCCGCGTGCGTTCGAGCCACACGAAGAGCCGCCGGGCGTCACTGCGTTCGAGCACGAGCTTCACGGCGAGGTCGGCGAGCTCCTGCCCGTGCAGCGCGGTCCCGGAGACGAGATCGAGCCCACCCATCCGATCCCGCACGGCGTCGAGCTCGGTGAGCCCGGACCGGATTTCGGTGAGCGCCTTCCCCCGCCGCCCTTCCGCAACGGCGAGCTCGGCCCGGCAGAGGCGCCGCAGCATCCGGTAGTCGATGGGGGTGAGCTGCCCGGGCCGCGGCACCATCCGGAGCGTCTCGGCGGCCCGTTTGAGGTTGCCCCGCCGGATGTCGAGCCGCACGGCAAGCATCCGCGCGGTGGCGGCCTGCTCGGCCAGCCGGGGAACCGGCAGTGTTTCGGCGGTCCGGATGGCCCGGTACGGCAACGCGGCGGGGATCTCCCCGGAGCGCAGCGCCTCCCGGACATCGGCGTGCAACCCGATGATCTTCGCGTTGCCCACGCAGGTCTGGCAGCCCACTTTGAGCATCCGGCGCCGGGCGGACCCGGCCATCTGCCGGGCGAGCACGAGGTCGTCGGCCAACAGCGCCGCCTCCGCTCGGTGCAGCTCGATGTAGGCGAGCTCACGGGTGACGCTCGGCTGCGACCGCATCGAGGCCATCAGGTCGTCGAGGTGCTCGCCCGCCTCGCCGGCCAGGCCGGCGGCCAGCAGCGCCTCCGCCTGCTCCAGCCTCAGCTGGGACGGCACGTCGAGGTCGAGGGCCCGGTACGACCGCTCACTGACTTCGTACAGGCGAAGCGCCTCCGGGACATCACCGGTGCGCAGCGCCAACGTCCCGAGGAAGCGGCGCCCGTCGGCCGCGTCGGCACGCAGCTCGAACTTCTCCGCGAGTTCGATCGCGCGGTTCAGATCTTCGCGCGCCTGGCTGACGTTGCCCAGCTTCGTGTGCACCCACCCCCGGGCGGCGAGGGTCTGCACCAGCCCGACCATCCGGGGCTCGGCTTCCAGGGTGTGATCGAGCCAGTAGCGCCGGTGCTCCATCGAAGTACCGAAGTACCCGAGGCTGTCTTCGTTCCGGCCGACGCTCATCAGCCGGGCGCCGTAGTTGTGCTCCAGCGCGGCGCTCAGCTCGGCGCGCACCACCGGGTCTTCGACTCCGGCGATGAGCTGGCGGATGTCGTCGAGCCCGGCCAGCCCGGCCTTGAAATCACCGGTGATCTCCGAGGTCAGCGCGACCAGTGTGCTGGAAAGCCGGATCCGCGTGACCATCCAGTCGATGCGGTGCTCAGGTGCGACCGGATACATCCCGTCCAGCAGGCCCATCCCCTTGCGGAGCAGGCGGACACCTTCGTGGAAACGCCCGAGGCAGGAGACGTCCGAAGCGGTCTGCTGGAGTTTGCGGACCCTGTCGATGACTTCGGACGGATCCAGCTTTGTCACAGGCACTCTCCTATGACAGCACACAGGTTGCCGAAAGGAGCCCGCCTACCGGTCGAAGATCGGCAGGCGGGCGGTTACAACCGGGTGAAGCTCAGCGAGCCACCTGGTAGCACGGCGGCGCGCAGTTCGGCGTCACGACCGGACCGTCCTTCTTGTCCGCCACCACCGGGCCGTGGTCGATGTGCACCCAGCCGTGCTCGTCGGGCTCCGGGTGCGGGACCACCGGCCCGGCCTTCTCGATCGGGTCCGGCGTCTCTTCCGGCTTCGTGTCCGTGGGCGTCGACATGGTCGATCTCCTCTCCCCTGGGGATCTGCATGGGGACGCTGGCCGTAACGGTGAGTCCCCCTCGCGGGGCCCTCTCCCCGCGAACGGCCCAATAGTTCCACAACGGAGCAATGATCGGGAGGGTTTTAGCTACGGAAAGTCAGACCGAACGCTGTGAACAGGCTAGATGTTCGGAGGGGAACGTCCTAAAGAGTGAAGTCTGTAACGACGTCCACGAAGGACGTGCATCCGACCGGCTGGGGGAACGGCCACAGAGGCCTTCGGAGGCACGTGTTCCTCCGGATACGCCGGGTGATCGACTCCGGACCGGGCGGGTACGGGACGGCGCCGGCGGGTACCAGCCGATCATGAAGCTGACCTCCACCGTGCTCGGTGCGCCGGAGCCGCGCGCGCTCGCCGCGTTCTACTCGAAGCTGCTCGGCTGGCCGATCCGCACCGATGAGCCGGAGTGGGTGACCCTGCGCCCGGACGACGGGAGTGCCGGGCTGTCGTTCCAGCTCGAAACCGGGCACGTCCCGCCCACCTGGCCGCCCGCCGACGGCGCTCAGCAGATGCAGCTGCACCTCGACATCGAAGTCGACGACCTCGAGGCAGCGACCGCGGCCGCGCGCGCCGCCGGAGCCGTCGTCGCGGACTTCCAGCCGCAGGACGACGTGCGCGTCTGCTTCGACCCCGCCGGGCACCCGTTCTGCCTCTGGACGAGGTGACGCCCCGCGTTCGAGCGGTCACAGGATCCGCTATGTTCGGCTGAGGTCGGCGTCGCGGCGAACGGAGTTGAGTCCTGTGGGGGTGCACCGGATCTGGCACCACGGCCTCGTCCCCACCGAAGGAAAACGCCCCCTCGACGCCTTGCGCAGCAGGCTGATCAGCCGCCAGCGGCAGCACGACGACTACACCGTCACCGATCTCGGCTCGTCCGACGACGGCGGATCGCGCCGGTGCGATCTCGAATTCGCTTACGGCGACGGCGAAGGCCGCTACTCCGTTCAGGTGTTCCTTTCCCTTTGCTACCACGCCGGCGAGGACCGGGTGACGTGGTTGCTGGCCGCGGCGTGCACGCGGCCGTGGCGCAGCTGCCACCCCGCGCCGGCGCACCGGATCGGGCTGGAGGAGCTGGGCGCCAGCGGCCACGACGAAATCCCCATCGAAACTCCCGTGCTGGCCATGCGCGGCTGGTCCCGCGAGGAGTGCGACCACCTCGCCGATCTGCTGGGCGAGGCGCTGGTGGCCCCGTGGCGGACGTCGGCGGTGCTGGTGCTGGCCGAGCCGCCGACGGTGCCCGTCTCGGGCTGGCCGGGGCTGGTCAACGTCTTCGACGTCGACGACCGCTTCCGCCGCACGCTCAACCGGAACCTCCCGCTCGGCTGCGCGGTACCGGCGGGCGCGCGGCTCTACGCGCCGCCGTGCGACCAGCTCCCGGACTTCGTCGAGACCGCCAGCCCCGTGTCCGGCGAAGCGCTGGAAGGCGCGATCACGCAGCTCATCCAGGCACGCGGCCGGACGCCACTGCCCGACGAATGGGCCGAGGTGGCGAGCGTTCGCGCCTGGTACGCGGCCGATCCGTTCGTTTCGCCCGCCCGGCCGGACGCCGGACTGACCGAAAAGCTCGGCCACGCCGCGCGCGAGCTGGCCGAGGCCCGCCGGGTCATCACGATCCTGCGCAAGAAAGCCAAGGCGCACGCCGAAGAGCGCGATCGCCACGCCTGCGAGGTGAAGGCGTTGCGCGGCCGGCTCGAGGACGTCTCCGCGACCGACGTCGTGTGCCTGCGGAAGCAGCTCGCGCAGTTGCAGGAGGAGGTCGACGACTACGCGCGCGCGTTCGAGGAGACCGAGGCCGAGCGCGACGAACTCCGGCGTGTCAACGGGTTGCTGGCGGGCCGCCTCGCCCGCCACCACGACGCGGACGACGAAGTGGCCGCCGCCGGACGGCCGCCGGAGGAGTTCCCCAGCTTCGCCGAACTGATCGCGGCCGCGACGGCGTCGCTGAAGCACCTCGCGCTCACCGCCGACCCGGCACCGGCCGCGATCCTCGACCACCACCCGAAAGCCGCCGCCTGGCGCCGCAAGGCGTGGGACGCGCTTCGGACGTTGGACGCGTACGCGAGCGCGCGGACCTCGTTGCTCCACGCGGGCCAGGACCCGGGCCCCGGGCTGTCGGACGTGCTCGCGTTCGCCCGCACCGGCCAGCCGGGTTCGCTGATCAGCGCCAACATCATCGCGCTGGCCGAGTCGGACACGGTGACCACGAACGAGCGGCTGCGCCAGGCCAGGACGTTCCGCGTCGACCCCCGCACCAGTCCCTGCGGCCGCGACTACTTCGGCGCCCACATCGCCTTGGAGCGCTTCAAAGCGCCGGCCCCGCGGCTGCACTTCCTCGACGACACCGACCGGACGGGCACGGTGTACGTCGGCTACCTGGGCGCCCACCTGCCGACGTCCAAGACCAACTGAGCGAGAATGCCGGGCATGGAAGAAAAGCACCTGGCCTACTGCTGGATCGCCCGCGGCGAGCGGGTGCTGTTCCTCCGCCGCGCCGCCGGCGTGTTCCGCGCGGGCCAGTGGGAACTGCCGGGCGGCACGGTCGAGCCGGGCGAACCCGACGAGACGACGGCGGTCCGGGAGGCGGCCGAGGAAACCGGGCTGGCGGTTCGCGTCACGGCCGAACTGGCGCGCGACGAGTGGCCGGACATCGCGGGGCGGGACCTCCGGATCCACGCCGTGGTCCACGGGGTCGAGGAGATCGGGACGCGCGAGGTCGTGCTCAACCCGGCGGAGCACGACGATTTCGCCTGGCTGACCCGGGCGCAGGCCCGGGAGCTGCCGCTGCCGGACCACTTCCGGCGGCTGCTGGACCGCTAGACTCGGCCGGCCGGGGCGAAGAAGTCATCGAGAGGAACTGAAGTCAGTGGCACGTCTACACGTCGGCTGTGCGATGTGGACCCACAAGGCCTGGCCCGGCCGGTTCCTGCCGCCGTCGCTGCCGGCCAAGGAGCGCCTGCGCGCCTACGCCGGCTGGTGCAACGCGGTCGAAGGCAACACGACCTTCTACGCGACTCCCGCCCGCGACACTGTCGAAACCTGGGCCCGGCAAACCGATCCGGCCTTCCGGTTCGTCGTCAAGCTGCCCAAGGTCGTCACGCACGAGCGCCGGTTCGCCGGCGTCGAGACCGAAATGCGCGCGTTCCTGAACGCGATGGAACCCCTGGGCGACCGAGCGGTCCTGTGGACCCAGCTCCCCGGCTCGTTCGGCCCGGCGGACGTCGACGCCCTCACCCGCTTCCTGCGCCGCCTCCCCGCCGGCCGCCGCCGCGCGGTGGAGGTGCGCCACCCCGACTTCTTCACCGACGAACGCTCGACGTCCCTGCTGGAGGGAGCACTGGCCGCCGCGGACGCCGAGTGGGTGCCCTTCGACACCACGGTTTTCTTCCGCAGCCCGCCGACCAGCGAGGGCGAACAGGAGGCCTGGGCCAAGAAACCCCGCCTCCCCCGCCGGACGAAGGCACTGACCGGCCACCCCGTCGTCCGCTACCTGGGCCGCGACGCGGAAGCGGAAACGGTCGAGGGCTGGCAACCCTGGCTCACGACGGTGGCCGGCTGGCTGCGCGAGGGCCGCACCCCGACGGTGTTCGTCCACACCCCCGACAACCACGACGCCCCGGCCCTCGCCCGCCGCTTCCACGACGAGGTGCGCGCGCTGGTGCCGGAATTGGAGGCCCTGCCGGAGCCGGAGCCGATCGAGCCCGCCACGTTGTTCTGAAACGGTGTCCGATGTGGCCGGGGTCAGAGGTTCGCGCGGGTCCACTCGACGTCCTCGCCCACGGCTACTTCCCAGCGCTCGTAAGCCCGTTCCCCTTCGCCCCGCCGGGTGTAGGTGCACAAGGTGACCCGGGTGGGTCCGTCCCCGGTGAGAACGGGTGGCTCGGGGTCGGGACCGGTGACGAGGAAACGCGGCGCGGGTTGCGGTTCCACGTACGACGCGACCAGGAACGCCGTCTCCAGCGGGCCGGTTCCGACCCGCCGGTGGAAAGCTTTCAGCTGTGCCGGATCGTTGAGGTGGAAGGCCCGGCCGTCGGGCAGGACCGCGAACCCGTCCTCCGGATCGCCGACGTCGGTCATCGCCGACTCCGCGACGAACAACCGGTAGCCGGGGCTGGTCTCCGTCGTGCCGATCTCCCGGAGGGGCTCCACCCGCCAGTCGGCCCGGCCGGTGACCACGATCGAGGCCACCTCGCCGGGCATGACCTCGATGACCTCGTCACCGTCGGGCAGCAAGAAGTCGGTGACGAGACGCCGGGCGATCGTGGCGTTCACAGTTCCTTCAGCTTCTTGAGAATCCACGCGGCCGACTCCTCGAGGTTCTTGAAGTAGGGGCTCCCGCCGGCGCGGGGCTTGTACGCATCCTCCACGTACTTCCTGATCGCCGCGAAGTCGGCGTTGACCAGCCAGCGGTAGTTCTCGGGGATGCGGTGCAGGGGCAGGTCCAGGCTTTGCAGGAACAGCTTCTGCAGGTAGAAGGCCTGGAACTCGATGTCGATCTTCCGCATGGTGCCCAGGCCGACGCGGGCGTGCTGCAGCTGGTGGGTGAGTTCGTGGGCGAGCGTCGCCGCGATCGAGGCGGCCGTCCGGTTGCCGCGCACGATGATCGTGTTGGTCACCGGGTCGTACAGGCCGGCGATGCCTTCACGCTCCAGCCGTTCGAGCAGAGCCGTGACACGCGCCTCGACGTCGTAGCCGGCCGGTGCGTGACGCCGCAGGAGGGCGGTCAGCGCCGCCTTCTTCTGTTCCAGCGTCCCCGCGTACAACGCGATCCTCTCCTCGGCCATGGCCCGGTCCGCGGCCCGGAGGAAGGAATTGGCCAGGTCGGCGTCGATGTTGACCCTCGTGCCCCGGAGGAACACCCGCCGGACCTCTTCGAGACTGGTCGCGACGTTCCGGACGACCTCCTGGCCGCCGCGTGCCGCGGCCGCCTCGGCGGTGCCCTGGCCCCCGCGGCCGACGCCGTAGGACATCCGCAGGTAGGCCAGGAACTTCTGGAAGATCCACTCGACACCCGCGACGATGCGTTTCAGCGCCGCGTTGTCGGCGGCGAATTCCCGCACCGTCCGCAGGATCCGGCTGATCCGCGGCAGCAACGACCCCAACGCCGACAGCAGCTCAGTGATCCGCGTAGCGGCCTTCGTGAACAACGCCGCGACGCGCTGGATGATCGGTTTGGCCGCGTAGCCGCCGGCGGTGAGCACGATCAACGTGACTTCGAAGACGACGACACCGGTGACGTAGCCGATGGACTCGCCGAGTTTGCGGTCGGGCTGGCGCAGGAACTTGACGACGCTGTCGAAAACCTGGGCTCCGGCCGCGCGGGCGGCGCGGGCGACCTGGTCCATGACGCCGCGGACCAGCTGGATGATGCGCCGCACGTCGATCGGGCCCGCGAAGAACGTCCGGACGGCCGGCCAGATGTCCTTCGCGATCGTTTCCCAGGTCGCCCGGATGGCGACGACGAGTTCCCGCAGTGCCGGCGGCAGGCCGTGGACGACGGTCTTCGCCAGCCACGCGATCGCGTTGCCGATGAGCTTCGCGATGTCCCACAGCAGGATGAACGGGCCGCTGATGCCGTCCCAGACGCCCTTCAGGATCCCCAGCCCGTAGCCGACCGTGAAGTCCCAGCTGCCTTCGGTGGCGATCTTGGCGAAGCGGTTCGCCAGCTGCTCCAGGTTGGCCAGGCTTTCGTTCTCCAGGGCCCGGTCGACGAACCCGATCAGCGCTTCCCTGATGACCGCGCCGAGCGGCCCGAGCAGGGTGACGGGCATCAGCCTGAGCGCGCCCTTGACGATGGTGAGCAGGAACCGCAGGATCGGCCGCCGCATGCACGACGGCAGGGCGCGCCACGCCGCGCCCTCGATGAGCCCGACGATGCCGAAGGGGTTGGCCACGACGGAAATGACCTTCTTCAGCACGGTCAGCAGCAAGGTGCCGAGCCGGCGCAGGTGGGTGAGGCCGGTGGCGACGAGGTCGCTCAGCGGGAGCACGTTCCGGTTGACCCAGTCGAGCAGCCCGGCGGCTTGCTGCCCCAGCCAGTCCACGAGTTCCCGCAGCGGCCCGAGGATCGGCGCGGAGAGGGCGCCGGCCAGCTTGCGGAGGTCCTGCCACGCCGTGGTGAGCACGCCACCCAGCCAGTTCGCCCCGTCCTTGAGCTTCCCGGCGACGGTGCCGACGCCCTCGATCAGCGGCGGCAGGATGTCGTTGACCAGCGCCTTGCGCATCCGGACCAGAGACTCGGGTTCGCTCAGGTTCTCCCACAGCCACCGCGCGCCCTTGAGCACGCCGTAGGCCGCCGCGCCCGCCGCGAGGAACGGTCCGGCGGGCGAGAGCAGCAGGAGCACGCCACCGGCGATCTTCAACGGCGTGGCGATCGGGCCCAGCTTGGCCTTGAGCCAGTTCCACGCGTCCTGCGCGCGGGCCTGGACCCACTGGATGATCCCGTTGCGGCCGTCGGGCCCGTCGCCGATGCCGATGACGTCCTTGAGCCAGCCCCACGCGGCCGCGGCGGTGTCGCGGATGGGCTGGGTCTTGTCCCACAGCCACTGCGCGACCTGCTGGATCCGCGCCCAAGCCGCCGAGCCCGCCCGGCCGAGCAGGTCGGCCACCGGCGCGCCGAGCCGGTCCCACAGCCCGCCGAGGAACTTCCCCGCGCCGCTCGCCAGGTCCTTGAGCTTCCCCAGCACCCCGGTCTCGGCCGTGTCGATCCCGTCGACGACGTGGGTGACGCGGTCGGCCGCGCCGGACAGCACCACGCAGCTGGTGCTGACGATCTTCGCCACGCCGGTCCGCATCCAGCCGACCAGCCCGGCGAAGAAGAGCTTCAGCGCGCCGACGGCGCTGTCGAGGGCCCGGACCGGCGCGGTCAGCACGGCGAAGAGCGACTGCATGGCGCCGGCGAGCTGGTCCCGCAGCCAGTTCCCGACGCCCTGGCGCAGGATCGGGACCAGCTCGGGGGCGACCCGTTCCAGCAACGACCACCCCTGGTCGGTGAGGAACCGGCCGGCCGCCCGGAACTTGCGCCCGAACCACGCGCCGACGCCGGATCCTCCGCCGGCGTTCGCCGCCGCGGGCGGGGACCCGGTGAGCGAGGTGGCGACCGCGGAGTTCCCGGCGGTCTCGGGGGCTTCGCCGAGCAGGGCCGCGGCGGAAGTGCCGGTGGTGCCCAGGATCCGGCTGGTGGCCGCGTTGCCGACGCCGCTCTGCATCCCGGTGCGCGCGGGCGCCGGAGCGGCCCGCGCGACGGTGGGCGCGGGCCGCCGGGCCGGGGCGGGCCGGGCGGGCGCCGTCAGCTTCGCGGTCGCGGCCATCGCCGGCAGCCCATGAGCGACATCCCTCCTGTCAAAGGGACCGTGCCGGCCCAGACTGGCACCCGGCGCGTGGTCGAGCCGTCACCGAAGCGTCACCGGGTCCTGCTCGGTGGCCACGGCGGAGGCGGACAGGAGTGTCGCGGCGGCGAGGCCGCCCCACAGGACGGCCGGGCCGCGGGCGGCGAGCGCGGTGAGGACCGCCGGGGAGACGGCGAGGCCGAAGCCCGTCGAGAGCTGGAAGCGGGCGAGCGCGCGGCCCAGGACGTGGGGCGGCGCGAGGGCGGTGACGAGCGCCGTGGCGCTGCCCGCGTAGACGACTTCGCCGAGCGTGCAGACCACGGAGACCGCGGCGACGGCCGGGGCGCCCCAGCCGTCGCCGAGCGAGGTGGCCGCGAGGAAGCCGAGGTAGGACGCGGTCAGCACCACCCCGCCGAGTGCCAGCGCGGTCCGCCGGGGGAAGCGGGACAGCAGCACAGTGACCGGCACCTGCAGCGTGACCACCAGCACCGTGTTGGCCACGAACACGGCCGCCGGCCAGACCGGGGACGCGTGCAGCTGCGTCACCAGCACCAGCGGGACCGCGATCTCGGGGACGTTGAGGCAGAAGACGTAGACCACGTTGGCGGCCAGGAGCTTGCGCAGCCGGGGTGCGGGCCCGCGGTCGCCGTCCCCGGTGGGGATGGCGGGAGCCGCGCGGAGCCGCACCGACCACGCCAACGCCGCCGCGAGGAGGTAGGCGAGCCCGGTGCCGGCCGCCATCGCCCGCAACGCGGTGGTGCCGCCCGCCAGGCACGCGGTGGCGAGCAGCCCGCCGACACCCAGTGCGGCGTTGCGCAGTGCGCGGCCGCCCGCGAGCGCGGCGTCGCGGTCCCGGCCGCGGGCGACCGTCGCCACCACGGCCGCGTGGGCGGCCGGCCAGGCCTGGTTGCCGATGCCGAGGAAGAGCGCCGCCACCGCGAACAGCCCGGCGTGCCCGGCCGGCGCAGCGAGCAGCACGCCCACGCCCACCACCCGCACCAGCATCGACGCCGCCACGACCGTGCTGCGCGCGCCCCGGTCCAGCCACCGGCCGGCAGCGGGCAGGCACACCAGGCCCACGACGATGCCCGCCGTCATGGCGATGCCGGTGACCGGCGCGGACAGCCGCAGCACCGTCACCCCGTAGAGCAGCAGGAACGGCCGCAGCAAGCCGGTGCCGAGGGCGTCCACGGCCAGCGCGACGGCGTACCGGGGGCCGCCGGAAGCCCGGACGAGGGCGCGGGGCCGGATCTTGGTCGTCATGGCGCCCACCGTGCGTCCGCTCGCCGGTCCCGCCACGCCGATTGACGAACACCGTCAACCGGTGCGGTCATCGGCCGTCCGTCCGGCGAGAATGCGGGGATGACGGTGCGGATCGACCTCGGTGGCCCGCCGGCCGGGCGGCTGCGGTTCGCCGTCTCGCCGCTGGCCGAGCTGACCGCGATGCTGCACGTGCTGGCCGAACCCGGGCACCACCCGCGGCTCGCCGGCTGGGCCACGGACGTCTGGGGCGGGCTGCGGCCGGAACTGGCCGAACGGCTCCGGGAGGCGGAGTTCCTCTGGCGGTCCTCCCGCGCCGACTTCCTCGTCCCCGCCCGGCCCCGGCCGGCCCTCGCCGAGGAGCTCGACGACGTCGACCGGATCGACGACGAAACCTACGTGAGCGCCGCGCTCGTCACGACGTGCGGCAACAACCGGGTGCACTTCGGCGCGCCGTCACCGCTCGCCGACGCGACGGCGCGCGAGCGGGCCCTGGACCTCGCCCAGGCCCGCGGCGCGCTCCAGGAGGCCTTCGCGGAACGGCTGCTCGCGGACCCCGGCGCCGTGCGGGCCCGGGTCCGGCACACCCTCGAACAGTGCGCGGAAGCTTTCTTCGACGCCGCCTGGACGAACGTCGCCGGCCAGCTCGCCACCGACGTCCGCCTGAAGCACGAACTGCTGACACGCCAAGGCATCGCGGCGGCACTCGCGTCCGTCTCCAGCGCCGTCACGCTGGCGCCGGACGGCGACGGCATCGTCGTGGACAAGCTGCAAGACAACGCGACCGCCGGTGCCGGTGTCGTCCTGATCCCCAGTGTGTTCGGCCGCCCGCACCTGGTGGCGGTCCACGCGCCGGGGTGGCAGCCGGTGCTGCAGTACCCCGTCGCGGAGCCGGGGCCGCCGGAACCGGTGTCCCTGGAGACGATCACGCGCCGCCTGGAGGCCCTCGCCCACCCGGTCCGGCTGCGCCTGCTGCGCACACTGGCCCGCGGTCCGCACACCACCGGCGAATTGGCGCTGGCGTGGGAACTTTCACCCCCGGAGGTGTCCCGCCACCTCGCCGTCCTGCGCCGCGCGGGCCTGCTCACGACCCGGCGGCAAGGGCGTTACGTCAGCTACTCCGTGAACCTGCCCGAGCTGACGGCGCTGGGGACCGACGTGCTGGCGGCCGTCCTGCGGTGAGGCGGGGTTCAGGCCTGCCCGTCGCCGAACACCGCGGTGATGAGCGCGCCCAACGCCGTGGGGAACACCCCGGCCGGGTCGCTGTCCCCGGTGGTCAGCGTCGCGGTCAAGGTCTTGCTACCGTCGGGCGTGCTGATCATCAGCGCGCCGTAGCCGCCCGGGGCACTGCCGTTGTGGTGGACGATCGTGCCGGCGCCGAGGTCCTGCACCCAGAGTCCCAGTCCGAGCCCGAACTTGCCGTGCGGCGTGCGCATTTCGGCCAGCAGCTCGGCGGGCAGGAGCCGGCCGCCCAGCAGTGCGGAGATGAACGTGCCGAGGTCCTTGGCCGTCGAGACGAGGTGGCCGGCCCCGGCCAGCAGCGAAGGGTTCTGGCGGCTGACGTCGACGACCTTCCACTCGCCGTCGTCCTCGTAGCGGTAGTAGCCGTGGGCGTGCGGCCCGGGCAGCTCCGCCGAGGTGGCCGACGCGACGGTGTCCGCCAGGCCCAGCGGCCCCAGGATCCGCCGCTGCGCCTGCTCGGCGTAGGAAAGGCCGGTGACCTTCTCGATCAGCAGCATGGCCACCGTGTAGTTGGTGTTGGCGTAGCTCTGGTCGGTCCCCGGTTCGAAACGCGCCGGCTGGGACAGCGCGTACCGCACGAGCTCCTCGGGGCGGTAGGTGCGGAACCGGTTGTCCACCCACGCTTTGCCGTGCGACGGGAGCCCCATCTCGAACGTCCCGTCGGTGCCGAGTTCGCCGGTGTAGTTGTAGAGCCCGCTGGTGTGCTGGAGCAGCATCCGCACCGTGATCCGCTCGTCCAGCCCGAGCTCGGGCAGGTGCCCGGCCACCGGCTCGTCCAGCCCGATCCGGCCGTCGGCCACCAGCTGCAGCACCAGGGTCGCGGTGAAGGCCTTGGTGACGCTGCCCACCCAGGCCTGCCCGTCGGCCGGCGGCTCGGCGGTCCCGCCCAGCTCGCTGACGCCGGCGCGGCCGGCCCAGTCGCCGTGCTAGTCGTGCACCCGAACCTCCGCGCCGGCGAACCCGGCTTCGACGAAGGCCTGGACGGCCGCCTGCAGCTCGGGCCGGTCCGGCCCGGCGGTGGCGATGGGGGCGAGGGTGTCGAACTTCTGCATCGTGCTCTCCGGAGAGTCAGGCGTCCCCGCTGGTGGTGACGCATCTTGTGGCTGCTGGATCCAAGATCGCCGCCCGCCCTGACACCGGACGGCCACTGCGCTGACACGGCCCCTGACACCGGTGATGAGTTGTCCCGCCCGCCGCCGTCTCACTTTCGACGGCACACCACAACCGGGAGGATGACACGATGCTGAAGGAACTGGCCGAGGTCGACGAGCCCGCGTTCACCGGGCTCGCCCAGCGGCACCGGCGGGAGCTGCACGTGCACTGCTACCGGATGCTCGGGTCCTTCGAGGACGCCGAGGACACCGTGCAGGAAACCTTCCTCCGGGCCTGGCGGCGGCGTGAGACCTTCGAGGGGCGGTCGACCTTCCGGGCCTGGCTCTACCGGATCGCCACCAACGCCTGCCTGGACCTGCTGGCCAAGTGCCGCCCGGAGCCCGCGGCCGGGGGTGAGGTGCCGTGGTTGCAGCCCTACCCGGACCGGCTGCTCGACGAGCTGCCCGCGGGGGACGCCGACGAGCCGGAGCGGGTCGCCGTCGCGCGGGAGACCGTCGAGCTGGCCTACCTGGTCGCCGTGCAGCACCTCGCGCCGCGGCCGCGGGCCGTGCTGATCCTGCGGGACGTGCTCGGCTGGCCCGCGAAGGACGTCGGGGAGCTGCTCGGGGACTCGGTCAACTCCGTGAACAGCGCGCTGCAGCGGGCCCGCGCCGGCCTGCGGGCGCACCTTCCCGCCGAGCGCCAGGACTGGACCGGCGGCGGCGAGGACGCCGGCACGCGCGAACTGGTGCGCCGCTACACCGACGCCAGCGTCGCCACCGACATCGACGGGCTCGCCACCCTGCTGCGGGACGACGTCCGGTGCTCGATGCCACCCACGCCAGGCCTGCACATCGGCCGCGACGCGGTCGTGAACGACTGGCGCGAGAGCGGCTTCGAAAGCATGACGGGCCTGCGTGCGGTCCCCACGTCGGTGAACTGGCAGCCCGCCGTCGCCTTCTACCTGTGGCAGGAGCAAGAGGATGCCTACCTGCCGCTGACGATCGACGTCCTGCGCGTCGCGGGCGGGGCGATCGCCGAGATCACGACGTTCCACGCCGACCGGTTCCCCCGGCTCGGCCTGCCGGACCGCCTCCCGGCGGCCTAACGAGCCGTCAGGTACCGCAGCAGCACGCTCGCGCCGTCGGTCAGCACCGAGGCCAGCTCGAGTGCGGCCGGGTCGACCACGCCACCGAGGGCGGCCCGGCTCGACGTGCCCGCCACCAGGAACGGCGCCACCGTCAACCGGAACTCGTCGACCACGCCCGCCTCGATCAGCGAACCGAACAGCCGCGGGCCGCCCTCGCAGTCGATGCGGCCCAGGCCCTCCGCGACCAACGTCGAAACCGCGCCGGCGGCCGAGTCCACCACGAACACCCGCGCGCCGTTCGACGCCCAAGCGGCGCGCAACGAATCGGGAGCCGCCGCGGAGGTGAACACCAGTGTCGGGACCAGGGCCCGGGTGATCACCGGGGCGTCGGGCGGCAGCGAACGGCCCGAAGTCACCACCGCGACCGGCGCGATCGGGGCCAGCCCGAAGCGACGCCGTCGCTCCGCCGTGCGCGCGTCCGGGCGCAGGCCCTCGAAGCCCTCCGCCATCGCCGTTCCCGCGCCGACCAGGACGACGTCCGCGAGGTCGTTGCCGAGGCGGTAGACGATCCGGTCGGCCGGGGTCGACAGGCCGCCCGACACGCCGTCGACGGTGATCGCGCCGTCCGCGCTGGACACGAAGTTCACCGCCAGCCAGCGGGGGTCGGCCGGGTAGCGGTACAGCTGCTCGAGGTCCTCGTCGGCCAAGTCGCGTTCGGCCGGCCAGACCTGCCGGATCACTCCCACCGGACCGCCTTCGCCGGCGGGCGGGTGCCCGCGATGCTCGCCGCCATCTCGGCCACGTACCGCGTCGAACGCGGGTGCGCCGTGCGGATGATCGCCGCGCCGGCCGACGCCGTCAGCGCCGCCAGCGCCAGGCCCGCGGGGGTCCCGTCGCCGGCCACCTCGGCGAGCACGGGCACCTCCGAGGGCAGCGAAGGCGCCGCCCGCACCACCCCCACGTCCAGGACGGCTCCCTCGGCGGGCACTCCGCGCGCCACCGCGCCGGACACCGACGGCCCGGCGTATCCGGCGCCGAAGCGGGCTGCGACGTCGACGAGGTCGGCGCGCGCGAGGATCAGGTCCGCGCCCGCTTCGCAACACGCCGAAGCGACGGAAACGTCCGCGGTGTCGACCGCCAGGACCAGGCCGGGAAAAGTCTCGCGGGCCCACGCGAGCAGGGGTTCGACGCCGGTTCCGGCGAAACCCACCAGGTCGGCACCGTCCGCGACGGCACTCGACACCGCCGCCCTCGCCGCGTCGGGCTCCGGGAGCACCTGCACCACGGCCAGCACCAGCGCGTGGTCACTGCTCAACCGGCGGCCCCGGAAAACGAGGTCGGGGGTTTTCATCGCGCTCTCCCTGCTGGACATCCGTGCTTCGCGATCATAAGCGAGCACGGCGGGGAGCACTTTCGCCGTCAGGTGGCGGGGCATCGTCGCCGGGCCACCCGACTCGCGGCGGATTCCTCAGGAGGCGAGCGCCTCGTTGATCGCCCTCAGTTCCTGCGCCGTCCGCGTGGCGGTGAACTCGATGACGTCGTACCGGGCGAGGCGCTGGACCACGAACGGGTCGCTGGCGAGCACGGCGTCGAGCTTGCCCCGCAGCATCGGGCGGGTCAGTATCACGTGGTCGGCCGCGCCGTTACCCTTTCCGCAAACCAGGAAGAGTCCTTTCGTGAATTGTTTGCGCACCCAGTCCGAATGGTCCGGGAGCGCGTAGTCGACTTCTGTTTCGGGCGCCGTGTAGGTCAACAGTGCGATGTACATGATTCGATGGTAGAACTCTTCCGGTCACCGCGCACCCGAAGTTCCGGTCAAGGAAACGGAAATTCCTTTACCAACACTTTTTCGACATTCCCGCCGATTGCCGTACGCCCGTTGTCGTACGACGCGGTGTCGCCGCCGAGCCGACGCGGTGGCCGCGCCACCGCGCGACACTCGGGACCATGAACGCACAGACGAGGATCCGGCCGGCCGAGCGCGTCGCCTACGCCGTCGGCGCGGCGCTGTTCCTCAGCGGCCTCGCGCACGCGGTCGTGCTGCTCGCCACCGGCGGCTCGTGGCTGGGGCCGCTGTCGCTGCGCAAGGCCGTCACGTTCGGCCTGTCGTTCGGGCTGACGCTGGCGTCGGTGGCCTGGGCGACGTCGTTCCTCACCGTCCGCGCCCGCTGGCGCACCGCACTGCTCGGCGCGTTCACCGTCGCGAGCGTCGTCGAAGTGCTGCTGGTCAGCGTGCAGGCGTGGCGTGGGGTGCCGTCGCACTTCAACTTCGAGACGCCGGTCGACACCGCCGTGTCGATGACGCTCGCCGCGGGCGGCGGGGTGCTCGTCCTGACCGTCATCGGCTTCACCGCGGCCGCGCTGGTCGAGCCGGGCCCGGCCGCGCCCAGCCTGCGCCTGGCCATCCGGGCCGGTCTCGTCGTGCTGCTCGTCGCGCTGGCCACCGGCGCGGTGATGATCGGCCGCGGAGTCGTGGCGGCGCGCGGCGGCGACCCGCAGCTGGCCTACACGACGGCGGGTTCCCTCAAGCCGTTGCACGCGGTCGCGATGCACGCCATCCTCGTGCTGCCCGCGCTGGCCTGGCTGCTGCGGTTCAGCCGCTGGCCCGAGGCGCACCGGCTGCTCGTGGTCGAGGTCGCCGTCGCCGCCGACGCCGTGCTGACCGCCGTCATCGGCGTCGAGTCCTTCACCGGCACCGACCCGCTCGCCGCGCCGCTGCCGGTGCTGGCCCTCTCCGCGCTGGCCGCGCTCGCGCTGGCCGGCACCGGCGGCTACGCGCTGAGCGGCGTTGAACCGGGTTCCCGATTCGTACGTGTTCGCGATGGGAAGGCAAGGGGCCGGTAAAGCGGCGGACGGAGAACACGCGTGCGGCACGGCATGACCACCAGGGGCCTCTTCCAGCAGAGCGCGGCCCACAGTCCGTCGTTCTTCTCCGTGGCCAGGGCGATGGGACAGCTCGCCGACGACCTCGCGGACTTCTGCATCCCCTGCAACCCGTACTTCCCCACCGACGAGATGTTCGGCGAGCTGGAGCGCAACCTCCGCACCATCCTCAAGTTCTACCCGAGCGACTCCGGCGCGATCACCGCACAGCTGGCGAGTGTGCTGCGGCTCAACCCGTCGACTATTTCGCTCGCCAACGGCTCGACCGAGCTGATCACCTGGATCGACCAGCTGCTGGTCGGATCCAGTGTGGCGGTGCCGATCCCGACGTTCGGCCGCTGGACCGACCAGCCGCTGGAGACCGGCAAGCGCGTCGACATGTTCGTGCTCAAGGAAGCGAACAACTTCGAGCTCCGGGTGGACGAGTACATCGACTTCATCAAGCGCCGCGGCTCCCGGGTCGCGGTGCTGTGCAACCCGAACAACCCCGACGGCGGCTACCTGTCCCGCCGCGAAGTCATCCGGTTCATGGACGCCCTCGAGGACCTCGACCTGGTGGTGATCGACGAATCGTTCATCGACTTCGTCGAGGTGGAGATGAACGCGTCGGTGGCCGCCGAAGCCGTCGTCCGTCCCAACGTGATCGTGCTGAAGAGCCTCGGCAAGAACTTCGGGCTGCACGGCATCCGTTTCGGTTACCAGGTGTCGAACCCGGCGCTGACGCGCAAGCTGTCGGCCGCGCTGCCGAAGTGGAACCTGAACTCGCTCGCCGAAACCGTGATCTTCATGCTCGCCGAGCACCGCGCGGAATACGAGGAAAGCCTCAAGAAGCTCGCGCTCGACCGGTTCATGATGAATTCGCAGCTGAACCAGTTCCAGGAACTGACGGTCTACCCGTCGCAGGCGAACTTCCTGCTCGTCAAGCTGCCCGGCTCGGTCGACGGCGCCGAGCTGTGCGACTACCTGCTCGCCGAGCACCACCTGCTGGTGCGCCAGTGCGGCAACAAGATCGGCATGACCAGCCAGTTCATGCGCTTCGGGGTGCGGCCGGACACCGAAGTCGAGCGGCTGGTCGAAGGGCTGCGCGGGGTCGAGCGGCTCGGCGGCGGGCGGCACTCGACGCCGACGATCGAGCTCGTCTCGCACTCCCGCGAACCGGAACGGTCGATCAGCTGAGCACGTGGGCGATGGCCGACTTCCAGGCGAACACCCGGCCGTTCGCCGAACTCGACCGCGCCGGCCGCACGCGGCGCCTGCGCCGGCTCGCCGAAGCGGCGTTGACCGCTTACGACGTGCCGGTGGCCCGGCTGACCCCGCTGGCGCACGGGCTCAACACGGCGTTCCGCGTCGACGGCGCGGACGGCCACCGGTACGTCCTGCGGGTGCAGCGCCCGGACGGGCCGGGGCCCGCGCGGGTGCGGTCCGAAATGGCGTGGCTCGCCGCGCTGCGCCGCGAAACCGACCTCGTCGTCCCGCTGCCGGTGCCCACGCGCGAGCGGGACCTGGTCACCGTGGTCGCCGACCCGGCGGTGCCGGAACCCCGCACGTGCGTGCTCTGCCACTGGGTCGAGGGCCGGTTCGTCGACGAGCGGCTCAGCGCGCCGCAGCTGTACGCGGTCGGCGAGTTCACCGCGCGGCTGCACCTGCACGGCGCCCGGATGAACGGCCTCGACCGCGGCCGGGTCGACGACCTCACCGACTTCGGCCGCACGCAGGTGGACGGCTTCTCGGCCGCGGTCGTCGAGCGGGCGGTCGCCCAGTCGGGCGACGAGCGGATCCGGGACGCGGTCGAGCGCGCCCGCGCGGTGCGGGCCGAGCTGGGCTTCGGCGCCGACGCGTTCGGCCTGGTGCACGGCGACCTGCGCCAGGTGAACTACCTGTTCCACCGCGGCCGCGTGCGCGCGATCGACTTCGACGACTGCGGGTTCGGGCACTACGCCTACGACCTCGCGGTGACCCTCGGCGAGCTCCGCCACCTGCCGCAGCGGGAAGAGCTGCGGGAGGCCCTGCTGGACGGCTACCGCTCGGTGCGCCCGGCCGCCGCCACAACCGACCCCTTGGTCCTGGCCGCGTTCGCCGCCCTCCGCCGCGTCCAGCTCCACCTCCGCTGACCCCCAAAGCGCAACTTTCCCTACGAAAGCTCCACCCCCGCCCCTTCCAAAGCCGCACTTTCACGTGAAAGTGCGGCCTTGGGGGCGGCACTTTCATAGGGAAAGTTGCGCGTTACAGCGTGGCGTTACAATTGCTACATGGCTGGACGATCGAGCAACGCCACCAGTACCCGCGACCGATTGCTGCTGGCCGCCGGTCAGCTCCTGCACGAGGCCGGCGACGGGCCGGTGTCGACGCGGGCGATCTGCGAGCGCGCCGGCGTCCAGGCTCCCACGCTGTACCACCACTTCGGCAGCAAGCAGGGCCTGCTCGACGCGGTCGTGAACTACGGCTTCACGCAGTACGTCCAGGCGCCGGACGCCGGCGGCGACCCGGTGGACCGGATCCGCGCGGGCTGGGACCGGCACGTCGAGTACGGCCTGGCCCACCCCGCGTTCTACGTGCTGCTCTACGGCCAGATCGAGCCGGGCGTGCCGTGCAACCTGACGTCCAGCGCGGAAGCGATGCTGCTGGACCTGTTCACGCCGCTGGCCCGCGAAGGCCGGCTGCGCGTCGAGGCGACGGAGGCCGCGAGGCAGTTCGCGGCGGCCAACAGCGGAGTCACGCTCAGCCTCATCGCCCAGCCGGAGGACAGCCGCGACCTGGCGATGTCGGCGCAGGTCAGGGAGTCCGTGCTGGCCGGGCTGCTGGCCGAGGAGCCGGCCGGCGGCACGTCCGTCGGCGCCCTGGCGGTCGCTTTGTCGACCGCACTGGCCGACGACGTCGACGCGCTCACGACGACCGAGCGTCAGATGCTGCGGGAGTGGCTGCACCGGATCGCGGGCTGACACCCGGCGTTACATTTGCTACATTCACGTCTATGACAAGTGTAGTGAAGCGGTTCGGCCTGTTCCTCGCCCCGCACCGCGACGACGCGGCCCGCAAGGAGCAGGCGATCGCGGCGGACGAGCTCGGCTACGGCGCAGTCTGGCTGGGTACCGGCCGGAACTCGGTCGGCGACCTCGCCCTCGTCGAAGACCTGCTCGCGTCGACCGAGCGGATCACCGTGGCGACGGCGATCGTCAACGTGTGGGTCGACGAGCCGGAGACCCTCGCGGAGTCCTACCACCGGCTCGCCGGCCGCTACGGAAAGCGCTTGCTGCTGGGCATCGGCGTCGGGCACCCCGAGGCGGTCACCGGATACCGCAGCCCCTACGAGAAGCTCGTCGACTACCTCGACCGGCTCGACGCGGCCGGCGTCCCGGCGGACGCCCGGATCCTCGCCGCACTCGGCGACCGCGTGCTGAAGCTGGCCGCCGAACGCACCGCGGGCGCGCACCCGTACCTCGTACCGGTGGCGCACACGCGCCACGCCCGCTCGGTCCTCGGCGCGGGCAAGCTGCTCGCCCCCGAGCACAAGGTGGTCGTCGACGAAGACCCGGTGGCCGCGCGCGCCATCGGCCGCCCGTACGTCCAAAACCCTTACCTGGGGCTGCAGAACTACGTGAACAACCTGCGGCGCCACGGCTACACCGAGGCCGACGTCGCGGGAGGTGGCAGCGACCGCCTCATCGACGACCTGGTCCTGCACGGCTCAGCGGAAACCGTGGCGAAGGGACTTCGGTCCCATGTGGACGCCGGCGCCGACCACGTGGCCGTGCAGGTGCTCGGCCCGTCCCCCGAGGTCGAAGCGCGGCACCAGCGGCAACTGGCCGAAGTGCTGCTCTGATCAACCGGGCTCATTCCCGTTGTCGAGCCGGTGCAGCTCCACCACCGGCAGCACGCGGGTCGTCCGCGCTTGGTATTCCGCGAACCCCGGTTCCCGCGCGACGACTTCGGCGAACAACGCGTCGCGGTCCGGCGGGAAGCCGGCCGCCGCCTCGAAGGTCTCCGCGCCGGTTTCCACGGTGACCAAAGGGTTGTGGCGGATGTTGTGGCACCAGTCGGGATCCTTCGGCGACCCCAGCGCGGAAGCGATGACGACCAGGCGGCCGTCGATCGTCAAGTCCCCCAGGGGAACCCGGTGTGGCCGGCCCGTGCGGGCGCCGGTGGTGGTGAGGTGGATCAAGGTGCTCCTTCGGCGAGGAAAGTGATCGCCGGAGGCCGTGAAGCGACACGGGACGGGCGCGCGGAGGGCACACTCCTGCCAGGCAAGGCAGAACGTGTCGACTTCAGGGGGGCTGTAGTAGCCACTACCTCCGTGCGTAGGCCCATCCGGGGCGCATCCGCACAGTAGCACGGAATCAGCGCGCGGCGTCGGCGGCTTTCTGCGCCTCGTTGGCGGCGGAGTCCGCCTGTTCGTACTTTTCCTTGGCTTCCTCGAACTCCGCCGTCGCGCGCTCGGCGCGTTCCTCGGCTTCGGCGAGGCGGGTGCGCAGGTCCTCGACCCGCGCGCTCGCCTGCTCGGCCGCCCGCTGAGTCCGGACGAGGTCGCGCTCGACGACCGCGCGCTCCTTCGCCAGTTCCGCGGCCTCCTTGCGCAGGCGGTCGCGTTCGGCGCGGGCCCGCGCCCGTTCCTCTTCCTCACGGCGGTGATCGCGCTTGGGCTTCGCCGGTTCGGCCTGGTCGACCAGCTTCTTCGAGCGCTGCCCGGTGGCGGGCGGGACGGTGGCGGCGAGGGTGAACCACTGGTCGGTGTCCTGGTGCGCCACCGACGTCAGCCGCCCGGCGACGGCGAGCGCGGCCGTGTCCGGATCGGCCGCGACGGCTTCCAGCGTGGCCTCGACCTCGCGGGACACGGTGTCGCTCATCGACGGCAGCTCGCGCATGATCCGCCGGACGAGCTCGCCTCGCTGCCGGGTCAGCGCGCGCAGGTCGTCGCCGGCGAGGCGGGTGTGCGCGTCGCGCAGTTCGTCGCCCAGCTCGGCCAGCTCCCGCAACTGGCTGTCGTCTTCCCGCGCCAGCCGGTTGACGATCGCCGCGGCCGTCGTCGGCTTCCGCAGCTCACGGATCTGCTTCGCGAGCTCGGCATTCCCTTCGGCCTTCGCCGCCTTCGCCGCCGCGTTGCGCGCGCTGACGAACTCCGCGAGGTCACCCCCGTAGAGCTCGCCGGCCACCGTGTCCAGGTCCATCGTGCTCCAGCGAACCACATCGGACTGGTGCGAGCACCTGCGACGAGTCATCATCGGGGGCATGTTCTTCGATCTGGGTGTCCGGGACTTCCTCGACCGCGCGGAAACGGTGTACCCGGACCGCGTCGCGGTGGTCGACGAGCCGGACCAGCCCGCGCCGAGCTGGGGTTCGCTGACCTACCGCGAAGTGGCTCGCCGGGCCCGCGCGCAAGCCGCCCACCTCGACGCGCTGGGCGTGCCGGCCGGCGGGCGCGTCGCGATGGTGTCCCACAACGCCGCGCGGCTGCTGGTGTCGTTCTTCGGCGTGTCCGGCTGGGGCCGGATCCTGGTGCCGGTGAACTTCCGGCTGGCACCGGCCGAGGTCAAGTACATCGTGGAGCACTCCGGCGCCGAGGTGCTGATCGTCGACCCGGAGCTGGAACACCTGCTCGACACGGTCACGGCGAAGCACGTGTTCGTCCTCGGCCGCGACGACGACGCCATCTGGGGCGGCGACGCCACGCCCGAGCCCTGGGACGGCGACGAGTCCGCCACCGCGACCGTCAACTACACCTCCGGCACGACCGCGCGTCCCAAGGGCGTCCAGCTCACCCACCGCAACATCTGGCTGAACGCGGTGGTGTTCGGCCTGCACACGACGTTGAGCGACAACGACGTCCTGCTGCACACGCTGCCGATGTTCCACTGCAACGGCTGGGGCATGCCGTACGCGGTGACCGGCCTCGGCGGGCGGCACATCGTGCTGCGCAAGGTCGACGGCACCGAAATCCTGCGGCGGATCGAAGAGCACGGCGTGACGATCCTGTGCGCCGCCCCCGCGGTGGTCACGGCGGCCCTGGACGGCGCCGCGACCTGGGACGGCGAGATCCCGGGCCGCGACCGCGTCCGGATCGTCGTGGCCGGCGCACCCCCGCCGACGCGCACGATCGAGCGAGTGCGCGCCGAGCTGGGCTGGGAGTTCATCCAGATCTACGGCCTCACGGAGACGGCCCCGCTGCTGACCGTCAACCGGATGCGCAGCGAATGGGCCGGCCTCGACCCGCACGAACAGGCCCGCCTGCTGGGCCGCGCGGGCACGCCGGCGCTGGGCGTCCGGATCGAGGTCGACACCGACGGCGAGGTGCTCGCGCGGTCGAACCACAACCTGGACGGCTACTGGGAGAACCCGGCCGAAACCGAGCGCGTCCAGGAAGGCAACTGGTTCCACACGGGCGACGGCGGGACCTTCGAAGAGGGCTACCTGACGATCGCGGACCGCAAGAAGGACGTGATCATCTCGGGCGGCGAGAACGTGTCGTCGATCGAGGTGGAGGACGCGCTGAACTCCCACCCGGCGGTCCGTGAGGCCGCCGTGATCGGCATCCCGGACCAGAAGTGGGGCGAGCTGGTGACGGCACTGGTCGTCACGGACGGCTCCCCGGTTTCCGCCGAGGACCTGATCAAGCACTGCCGCGAGTACCTGGCGGGGTACAAGTGCCCGAAGCGGGTGGAGTTCCTCGCCGAGCTGCCCCGGACGGCGACCGGGAAGATCCAGAAGTTCAAGCTGCGGGAGCCGTTCTGGCAAGGCCAGTCCCGTCAGGTGAACTAGCGGACCAGCCGGAAGAACGTCCGCACCTCCTCGGCGAACAGCTCCGGCTGCTCGTACGCCGCGAAGTGGCCGCCGCGGTCGAGCTCGTGCCAGTGCCGGATGTCGGTGTACCGCTTGGCGGCCCATCGCCGTGAAGGGCGGGGCATCTCTTTCGGGAAGATCGAGCACCCCGCCGGCACGTCGACCGTGTCGGACGTGGCCTCCGAGAACCACGCCTGCACCTTCCGGATGCTTTCCCAGTACAGCCGCGCCGACGACGCCGCCGTGCCGGTGAGCCAGTACAGCGTCACGTCGTCCAGCAGCTCGTCGCGCGTGAACGGGAAGCCATCGGACCAGGCGTGGAACTTCTCCACCAGCCAGCCGCACAGTCCCGCCGGCGAATCGAGCAGGCTGTAGCCGATCGTCTGGGGGCGCGTCGACTGCAGCACCGAATACCCGTCCTCCCAGCGCTGCGCGTGCGCCAGCGCGTCGAGCGCCGCCCGCTCGGCGGTGGTCAGGTCGTCGAACGTCGCCGGGTCCGGCGCCGCGATCGGCGGGTTCAGGTGGATGCCCGCCAGGTGCTCGGCGTCCTGCTGGGCCAGCGACGTCGTGATCGACGTCCCCCAGTCGCCGCCTTGGGCGCCGTACCGCGCGTAGCCGAGCCGCGCCATCAGCGTGGCCCACGCCGAAGCGATCCGTTCGATGCCCCACCCCGGCGACGCGGGCTTGTCGCTGAAGCCGTAGCCCGGCAGCGACGGGATCACCAGGTGGAACTCCTCCGCCAGCGGCTCGATCACCTTCCCGAACTCGAGGAACGACCCGGGCCAGCCGTGCGTCAGCAGCAGCGGCAGCGCGTCTTCCCGAGCCGAACGCACGTGCAGGAAGTGGATGCCCAAGCCGTCGATTTCCGTGCGGTACTGCGGAAACCGCGCGAACCGCGCCTCCACGCGCCGCCAGTCGTACGACTCGGCCCAGTATTCGCACAACGGCCGCAGATACGCCAGCGGCGTGCCCTGGCTCCAGTCGTCCGGCCCCGCCTCGGGCCAGCGCGTCCGGCGCAGCCGCGCCCGCAGGTCCTCGAGGTCGGCCTCGGGTACCTCGATCCGGAACGGCGCGATCACGCGGGCACGTACGTCAACTGGACGACACCGTTGGAGAACGTGGCCGATTTCGCCAGCACCAACGGGAACGACGTGCCTTCGTCCGGGAACAGCCGGCGCCCCCGGCCCACGACGATCGGGTACAGCAGCAGGTTCAGCTCGTCGACCAGTCCCTCCGCCAGCAGCCAGCGCACCGCCGTGGCGCTGCCGCTGGTGATGATGTCGCCGCCGGGCCCGGCTTTCAGCGCCCGTACCGCCTCGGCGGGATCGCCGGTCAGCAGCGTCGAGTTGTTCCAGGTGACCTCGGTCAGCGTCGACGACAGCACGTACTTGCGCACGCTGTTCATGAACTCGGCGCCTTCGTCGTCCTCGGCGGTCCGCCCGGGCCACGCCTCGGCGAACCCTTCGTAGGTGACGCGCCCGAGCAGCATTGCGTCGGCCGCGGCCATCCCGCTGCCGACCGCTTGGCCTATTTCGTCACTCCAATACCGCAGCGACCACTTGTCGGGCGCTTCGACGACGCCGTCGAGCGAGATGAACAGGCTGGCGACGATCTTGCGCATGCGCCCACTATAAACCGGTGAACCGGCCCGACCGTCCACTCGCGACGGTCGCACGCACCCGCACGCTGTCCGCTTCCGCCCGCGCCCGTTCTTCGTCGGTCACCGGTTCCAGCCGCGCCGGGACGTCCTTGTGGTGCGGCGTGCCCGCGATCGGGTCGCGGTCCAGCGCGTCGGTGAGCAGGTTGATCCGCGGGCCGCTGACCACGCGGCCGCCGTCGGCGACCGGGTGCGCCATGCCGTAGCCGTGCGGCAGGGCCAGCTGCCCCGGCCGCAGCCCGGGATCGGTTTCGGCGCGGACGACGACGCGACCCGCCGCCGTCACGACCGCCACCCAGTCCCCCGGCGAGGCCCCGATCGACGCCAGTTCCTCGGGACGCGCCCGCAGCGCGCCGTCCGGATCCGTGCGCCGCCAGCGCGGGTCACGCAGGATCTGGTTCGCGTTGTGTGCCCGGCGTTGCCCGTTGAGCAGCGAAAACGGGAATGCCGGATCGGGCCGTTCCGCCGCCGGGTCCAGCGCCGTCACCCAGTCGAGCAGCTCCGGGACCGCCAGCCGGACGCGCTCGCGGCGCATCAGGCTCCACACTTCTTCCTGCTCGTGCGTGGAAAACGGCGTCGGACCGGCCAGCACCCGCTCGAACAGCTCCTCGCCGAGCCGCGCACCGGTCGACGTGCTGCCCAGCGCACGCTGCACCGGCACGGTCATCGTCTTCGCCGCGCGGTGGCACCCCGCCCACAGCGGCGCGATCGAAGCGGCGCCGTCGGGCAGCGAGGCCCCCAGCGTCCGGTAGAGCAGCACCGGCAGGATCGCCGCGCGCTCGGGCATCGCCCGCACCAGCGCGCCGATCCCGTTCTGCAGCTCCGAACGCGGCCCCGCGGCCAGCTCGGCCAGCACGTCGGACGGCGGCAGCACGCCGAGCGCGTCGAACAGCCGGGTGTAGATCTCGGCTTCGACCAGCGTGCCCGGCACCGGCTCCAGCAACGGGCGCCGCAGCTGGAAGTAGTTCGTCGGCCATTCGAACGTGAAGAGCGTGAACTCCCACTTTTCGTGCTGGGAAGCCGCCGGCAGCACGTAGTCCGCGAGCGCGGCCGTTTCGGTGTAGGCGACGTCGACGACCACGGACAGCTCGGCGGCGCGGATGGCGCGTTCGACTTCCCGCGTGCCCGCGTAGGTGTTGGCGGGGTTCGACGACTCCACCCAGAGCGCGCGGACGTGGTTCGGGTGGTCGGCGAGGATCTCTTCGGCGAGCGTGTTCGCCGGCAGCAGGCCGCCGATGTACTCGAACCTGGTGATCTCGGAACGCTTTCCGCTCGCCGACCCCCACAGCGGCAGCAGCCAGGAGTGCAGGTTGTTCGTGCCGCGGCGCCCGAAGTGCCCGGTGAGCAGGTACAGCAGCTTTTCGAGGTAGCTGTTGAGCGTCGAGTGCCGCCCCTGCTGGATGCCCAGCTCGACGCGCACGGTCATCGCCTCGGCCGCCAGGATCAGCTCGACCGCGCGCTCGACGTCCACACGGGACACTTCGGCGTGCGCGATCCACGCGTCCACCGGCACTTTCGCGAGCACGGCGGCAACCTCGTCGAAGCCTTCGGTGCGCTCCGCCACGAAGGTCTCGTCCACGCCACCGCGTTCGAGCAGCAGCGCCAGGATCGCGCCCAGCAGGTAGGCGTCGGTGCCCGGCCGCAGCGGGAGGTGCAGGTCCGCCATCTCGGCGGTTTCGGTGCGCCGCGGGTCGATCACGATCATCCGGCGCGCCGGGTCGTTCTTGAGCGTGTTCAGCGCGTGCCGCGCATTGCTGAACCCGTGTGCCTGCCACGGGTTGCATCCCAGCACGATCAGCAGGTCGCAGTGCTCGACGTCCTCCGCGGTGTGCACCAGCGCCGAGCCGAACAGCTGCCCGTTGACCCAGAAGTCGCCGGTCTTCTCCTGCGAAAGGGCGTTGAAGTGGCGCGTCGAGTTCATCCACTTCAGCAGCGAAGCGCCGTACGCACCGCCGGAGTGGTTGCCCTGGCCGCCCCCGCCGACGTAGGCGAACGAGCCGGGCCGCCCGGCCGCGGTGTCGGCGTCGCGGATCGCGTGCAGCTTGGCGGCGATCTCGGTGAGCGCGGTCTCCCAGCCGATCGGCTCGTGGGTGCCGTCCGGGCGACGGCGCAGCGGCGTCGTCAAGCGGTCTTCGTGGTCGCCGTACCAGGTCAGGCGCTGCGCCTTCTGGCAGAGGTACCCGGCGGAGCGCGGGTGCGCCTTGTCCCCGCGGACGCGGGTGATCTTCCGTCCCTCGACCTGCACTTCCAGGCCGCAGTTGAGGTAGCAGAGGCTGCACGCGGTGCGCTGCCATTCGCCGGTCACATCAGCTCCAGTGCGCGGCCGAGCGTCGTGAGACGCGCTTCGAGCGTTTCGCCGGCCGGGTACAGCCGGACCGTGTCGATACCGGTGTCGCGCCAGACGCGCAGCCGGTCGCGCACCATGTCCTCGGTGCCGATCAGCGTCGTGCCGAGCACCATTTCGTCGGTGACGAGCGCGGCGGCGCCGTCGCGGTCCCCGGCCTGCCAGCGCTCGCGGACCTCGGCGGCGACGTCCGCCCAGCCCTGGCGGCTGTAGGCGTTGTTGTAGAAGTTCGTGCTGGCCGAGCCCATCCCGCCGAGGCTGAAGGCGAGTTCCTTCTTGCGGCTGCCGACCAGGGTGCGCAGCTCGTCTTCGTTGGCGGCGAAGGCGACTTCGGCGCCCTGGCAGACGTCGATGTCCGAGCGTTTCCGGCCGGCCTTCGCGAGTCCGGCGTCGAGCGGGCCGAAGTACGCGTCGGCGCCTTCGGGGACGAAGCTGGTGCCGAGCCAGCCGTCCGCGACCTCGCCGGTGAGCTCGAGCAGCTTCGGCGACAGCGTCGCGAGGTAGATCGGGATGTCCGGGTTCGGCGCGGTCGACAGCCGCATCGGGCGGGCCTCACCGGGCAGCGGGATCTCGAACGCCCGGCCGGAGAACGCGATCTTCTCGCCGGCGAACGCCCGGCGGATGATCTCGACGGTCTCCCGCATCCGGGTCAGCGGCTTCGCGAACGGAACGCCGTGCAACCCCTCGATGACCTGCGGCCCGGACGGGCCGAGACCGAGCGCGAACCGGCCGCCGGACAGGTCGGCGAGGGTGAGCGCGGCCTGCGCGATCGCGACCGGCGTGCGCGTGCCGAGCTGGATGATGCCGGAGCCGAGCCGGATCCGGTCGGTGCGCGCGGCGAGGTAGCCGAGCGCGGACGGCGCGTCGGCGCCCCAGGCTTCGGCGACCCAGCAGACGTCGAGGCCGAGCTTTTCCGCCTCCAGCACGAAGTCCAGCGTCTCGCGCGTGTCTCCGGAGAATTCGACGGTCGTCGCGGTCTTCACCGGTTCTCCACGCGGTCCTTGATCGCGGCGAGGTTCCCGGTCATCGCCGTTTCGAACTCGCGCAGCCGGACGAAGACGATCTTCTGTTCCTTTTCGGGCATCCGGTCGATGGCGAAGGACAGCCCGGAGCGCCCGGGCCCCATCCGCACCCACTGGCTCAGCCGGGTGCCGCCGCCGTCGGGCTCGAGGGTGAACTTCCAGACCGCGCTCGGCTCGGCCGGATCGGCGACGGCCCACGAGAACACCCGCGGCGCTTCGCACTCGACGACGTACGATGTGGTTTCCCACTCGCCGAAGGCGTCGTGCTTGCTGCGTCCGACGAACTTGCGGCCGGCCTCGCACCACTCGACGGACTGGAGCTCCGCGCTCAGCTCGGGCATCAGCGAGATGTCCGAAACGACCGGCCAGACGTCCTCGGGCACGGCGTCGATCCAGGTCGAGACCTCGGCCGTCGGCAGGTCGGCGTACCTCGCGCCGGTCCACTCCATCGTGGTCGCACCCCTCTCACAGAGCCGTCTGACCACGATAGTTGCGTAGATAGACCCAGCCTGTCAACGTCACTCCTGCCGGGCGAAGCGCGCCTCGACGTCCGGGCGCTGCGCCAGCCGTGGCGGGAACCCGGGACCACGGCGCATCCGCGTCTCGTCCGGCGTCATCGGCTCCCCGCACTGCGCGCAGACGATTTCGGCGTGCGTGTCGTGCCCGCAGGCGAGGTGGTGGACGGTGATCGGCGGGCCGGCCTCGGTGGCGAGCCACTTGTCGCCCCAGCGGGTCATCGCGAGCAGCACCGGGTAGAAGTCCCGGCCCTTCTCGGTGAGCACGTAGTCGTAGCGCACCGGCTCGGTCTGGTAGGCGACCTTCTCCAGCAGCCCCTCCTCGACCAGCCGCTTGAGCCGGTCGGCGAGGGTGTTGCGCGCGATGCCGAGCGCCTGCTGGAACTCGTCGAAGCGGTGCACGCCGTAGAAGGCGTCCCGCAGCACCAGCGGCGTCCACCAGTCCCCCAGCAGATCCATGGTGCGCGCGATCGAGCACGGCCACTGCGCGAACGATGTGCGTTTCATGCGGCCGAGAGTACGCCGTTTCGCAGAGAGACTCAGCAGGTCAGCCGCATGACCGCCCGCCGAGCGGTCGGCCGGCTGACTTCCTCGAACCCGGCGTCGGCGAAGGTCTTGCGGGTGCCGACGAACAGCTCACCCGGCCAGGCGACGTTCTCCCCCGGCTCGATCGCGTACCCTTCGACGGCCCGGGCACCCCGCTCGCGCGCGAAGTCCACCGCGGCCTTGGCGAGCGCGGCGCTCACCCCGCGCCGCCGGAACCCCTTCCGGGTGACGAAGCAGGTGACGGCCCAGACGCCGTCGTCCGCGGGGTCCTCGTCCCGCCCGTCCCAGACGACGCGGCTCTTGAGCAGCCGCCGGTAGGTGGTGCGCGGCTCGACCGCGCACCACCCGGCGGGCTCCCCGTCGAGGAAGGCGACGATCCCGGTAGCCCGCTCGGCGGTCTGCTCCCGCAACCGCTCAGCGCGTTCACCGGGAGTCCCGGCCCGCCACTCGGCGGGTGTGTCCTTGAAGTACTGGCACCGGCACCGGGCGGGATCCCCGCGGTCGCCGAAGATCGCCTGCAGGTCGGTCCAGTCCACCTGGTCGACGGGTACGACGGTCAGCATCTCCGTGAAGCTAGACCAGGTGCCCGGTGGTGACGTCGACGTGGTCGGGAACCTCGTCGTGATCATCCCCGACCGTGAGCGTCCCGGACGGCTCGACCAGCAGAACACTGGCCCCACCCTTCGACGACGGCTTGTGGAAAGTGCCCTTCGGGACGACGAAGACCTGCCCCTTGGCCAGGTTCACCACGCGTTCCTCCGGATCACGCACCCCGATCTCGATCTCCCCGTCGAGCACGAGGAAGAACTCGTCGGTGTCGGTGTGCACGTGCCAGACGTGCTCACCATCGAACCGCGCGAGCCGGATGTCGTAGTCGTTGACGCGGCTGACGATCCGCGGGCTCCAGGCGGCGTCGAAGCTCGCGAGGACTTCATTGAGGTCGATCGGGTTCATGCGTCCCATGCTCGACCTGGCGTTTCCCGGGCGCGAGTGCTAGGAATCGCACATGCCGCAAGAATTCTCGCACCGCGTGGTGGCGATCGTGACGGAGGAGTCGAACCCGTTCGAGATGGGCGTGACGACGGAGCTGTTCGGCCTGCGGAGGCCGGAGCTGGACCGCCCGTGGTACGACTTCACCCTCTGCTCGGCGACCCCGGACGTGCGGATGAACCTGGGGATGTTCACGTTGTCAGGAGTCGCCGGCCTCGAAGCGGCGGAGACGGCGGACACGCTGATCGTGCCGGCCCGCCCCAACACGACCGTCCCGACCGACCCCGCGATCATCACGGCCATCCGCCGCGCGGCTGCTCGCGGCGCCCGATTGGTCAGCTTCTGCACAGGCGCCCTGGCCCTCGCCGAAGCCGGCGTCCTGGACGGCCACCGCGCGACAACGCACTGGCAGTGGGCCCCGGAGTTCGCCGCACGCTTCCCGGCGGTCCACTGGGAGCCGGACGTCCTGTTCATCGACGAGGGCACCATCCTGACGGCGGCCGGCAGTGCGGCTTCGCTGGATCTGGGCCTTCACTTGATCCACCGCGACCACGGCGCGGAGGTGGTCAACGCGGTCAGCCGCCGGTTGGTGTTCACGGGCCACCGCGACGGCGGACAGCAGCAGTTCATCGCACGGCCGGTGCCGGCGGTGCCGGACACTTCGTTGGCGCCGGTGCTGGCTTGGGCGTTGACTCGTCTGGACCAGCCCCTGACGGTCACCGACCTCGCCGCTCGCGCTTCGACCAGCCCGGCGACGTTGCACCGGAAGTTCCGGGCGGAGCTGGGCACCACGCCGTTGGGGTGGCTGACGACAGAGCGGGTTTCACTGGCCTGCCGCTTGATCGAGCGCGGCGAGCTGCGCCTGGACCGAGTGGCCGAGTCCAGCGGCTTCGGAACGGCGGCGAACCTGCGCCTACAACTGCGGCGGCACACGGGGTTGAGCCCGAGCGCGTATCGCCGCCGCTTCGGCCCAGCTGCGTAGCAACCGCTCGATCAGCTCACGCGCCTCGGGGCGGCACAGTTCGCTGACGAGCGCCAGCAACCGAGCGGCGGAGACCCGGACGTGCCGCGGAGCCTGCTCGTCGTGCGCGATCTCGCGCGCCACGATCGCGGCGGCTTCGCGATGGTCGCGGTGCAACTCCGCGGTAGCCCAGGCACAGCGGCAGCGAACCACTGGCCCGAGGCTCTGGTCCCGTGCCATGCCAAGCAGCCCACGCGCACCTTCGTCGGGCTCGAAGCTTCCGATCGCCTCCCAGACCCGTACCCGGACGAGCGGGCTTGCCTTTGCCCGGAGGCGGCGCAGCACGTTGAGTACGTCGCCGCGCAAATCCGGCCTGAGCGTTCCCAACTGTTCGGCAGCATCTCGCCTCGCGGCGACCGGGAACGCCTCGTCCTGCATTTGCGACGCCAGCAAAGCCGTCCCGAGTTCGTGTCCACGAATCCCGCGCTCGGCGAGGTCCTTGGCGGCCGACCAGCGCAGGTTCGGGTGGCGGTCAGGATCGGTGGCGGCGGCGTGAAAGAGCTCTGCGGCCACGACGCGGTCTTCCCTGCTGTAAGCGGCCATCCTCGTCGCCGCGTTCAACCGCAGCGAGAGCGGTTCGCGCTGGTCGTCGCGCAGCGACCGAACGTCGTCCAAGCGCCTCAACTCGAACAGGATGCGAAGCCGGAGCCGGCCGGCGAGCCGTCGATCGGCCAAGACGTCCTCCAGGTGCATCCGGCACTGCCCTGGCAGCTCGGACGTGAGAGCGAACAAGACGAATCCGGCTTCGGCCCGATCACGCCCGGATCGCCCCGCGTCAGCCAGCACGGCCCGCGCGTCGGCGACGAAACAGCCACGCCGGCGACAATCCAGCAACGCCAGCTCCCGCCGTGCTCGACTGGCGGCGACACGCCCACGGCTCAGCTCCTCCAGAGCCGCGACGGCTTCCGGCTCAAGCGCCGGCGAAACTTTGCTCAAGGCCACGGCCGCATTGATCCGGTCGACCGGCATCGACTCCGGGTTGGCGAGCCGATCACGGAGGACGCGCTCGACTTCCCCAGCCAACGCGCCGTCGGTCCAGCGGTCGACGTAGTCCGACCATGTCTGCGGCGAGACGAGGTAGTCCGACACCAGCGCGCGTCCGACGGATCGGCGTTCCTTCCCGGTGAGATCGCGCAACACACCGGCGCGCACTTGCCCGGAAGCAGCTGCCGGATCGTGCGCCAACGCCAGCTTCGATCGGATAATCGGGACATCCGCTCGGAAGCTGTGGAGGTAGCGCAAGGCTTCGCCGCGTTCCTCCGGCGTCAGCTCCGGCGCCCCAGTCAGTCGCGCCAAAGTCCGACGAGCATGTTCTCCAGCCGATTGATCGATGGTCGCGAGCTGATAAGCGGCATAGCTGCGTTGGTCGACCGGCTGCCGATCGTCCACCATCGTGACGCGGAGGGCCGCGGCGGACGCAGCCGCGTTGCGGGAGTCCGCCGTCGCCAGTTCGGCAGTCGCACTGGATCGCCAGCCGGAGGAAATGAACGGATCATCCGCCTGCGACCTCAACTCAGCAATCGCTTCCGGAGCGGGAGACCGGACCAATTCTACGAAGAGGATGGCGGTTTGCTGCCGATGACTGAAGTTCGTGTCCCGGTCACGCAATACCACACGCAGACCGTCCAGCACATCCGCAGCGAACTCGGCCGCCGTCCGCACGCGGCGGATCCACACGAAATTATCCAGCTTCGGCCGGAGTTCGAGAATCAACTGGAGCGCGTCCGAAGCATCCACGACGCGGTTCTTCGCCAGCAGGATCATCGCGTCGCACCGGGATTTCGCACTCGCCGAAGAGTCGGCGGCGATCTCCCTCAACACGGAAAGCACGTCGTCGTCCAACGCGTCCAGCGCGGCCAGCCCCTCCGCCGCTGCGCAGATCTTGCTGGTACGAACCTCGGGCGAAAGTGCAGTGTCGCGCAGAACATCGGCCACGAGACGGCGCGACCAGGCGCCGGTGTGACTGGCTTGGCGCCCCAGGAGGCCGATCTCCCCGTCACCCGCGACATCGTCTCGGAGCAGCTCGACGATCCCCCGCGCGGCCGTCGGGTGGTAGCGGTGGTGCATCAAAGTCAGGAGAACCGCGGCGTCGGACCGTTGCCGACCGCTGAGTTCGCGGTCGCCGATCACCGCTTCCAGCAACTCCTCCAGCTCATCCGGCTCCGGGACATCCCAGCGGTAGAGCGGAAGACCTTCAATCCACGCCTCGCCGCCTTCCTCCCCGAGTTGCAAGCCGATCACCCCGGCGGAAGCACTCTGGTCGAGGTCCGGGGCGAGGCGCTTGAGCTGCCGCCAAATCTCGAGCCGGAGCTTGAGCGGGAGCGAAGCGCGCGTGAGGCCGACCAGCCGGCCGATCGCTTCGGCGTGGAATTCCGTACCGAGCGAGGAGAGTTCGGAAGCCGCACGGAACTGCGTTGCCACCGTGGATTCCGGTCGGCTCACCAGCGCGCGGAGCTCAGCCACGGCCGATGCCTTGTGGTCCGCCCCCAGCGCGGCGAGGTACCTGAGGGCGTTCACCGCGAGTCCGTCGAGTCCTAGCTGATGAGCGGCAGCGCGGGTGAGCGCCCGCGCGGCATCCGGCCAGTGGTCGGGCCCCAGGTCGATCAACCTGCTCCCCGCCGTGAGCAGGAATCCCGCCGACGCGCCGGGATCATCCAGCTCCGTCCGGATGAGGGCCACCGCCGCCTCGCGGAACTCAGGCCCACAGTCGGCGAGCACCGACCCGAGGTACGCCTGGTCGAAGGTGCCGCGGGCCGGGCTCGTTGCCAATCCGGAAATCAGCTCGCCGGCCCGAGCCCGGTGTTGCGGACCCAGCTGCAGCAGAACCTGTGCGCTGTGCACTCGGTCGACGCCGTCGAGCCTGCAGTCGGCGATGCGGTGTTCGAGCGCGGCCGCGGCCTCCGCCAGGTGTTCCCGCCCCAACGACGCCAGGCCGAGCGCGGCGTCCTCGATCGCGTTGGTCGACCACGACGGTCGGTGCAACACGGCCCGCAGCACCGCCGCACGCCGTTCGTGACCCTTGAGGTCGATCTCCAGCAAGCTGACCGCGGCCGCGACCAGATCCTGATCGGTCGCGCAGGGGTGCTCGATGACCTCGGTCAAACTCTCGATCGCGCGGGCCCGCGGCTCCGGGCCCAACCCGGCGAGGACCACCGCGGCATCTCCGTGCTGGGTCGCGGTGGCCGCCGGGCTGTTCAGAACGGACTCCAACCCGAAAACCGCAGCCTCGCGCTCCTCGTCGCCGCATTGGGAGAGCGCTTCAGCGGCGTCGAGACGAGCCTGGACGTCGATACCCACGCCCCGGACGCTCGTCCGGAGTGTCTCCACAGCCTCCGCGCGGGCGTCATTGCCGAGCCGCGTAGCCAGCGCCACGGCGGCCTCGACCCGCGACGGCCACGGGACGCCGCTATCGCGCATGAGATCTTGCAGCCAGCCCACCAAGCCGGGATGGTGCGCGGCCCGGCTGACCTCGGCGAGGATTTCGCCGCCCGGGTACTGGGCGGTGGCGGCCCACGCGCGCGCCTTAGCCAGGAATGCGCCCACGACTTCCGCGCCCGCCGGCGCGTGCCAAGCCAGCAGGCGCGCGGCGAGCAGGTGCTGTTGTGGTCCCCCCTCGTGGAGGTGGCGGATCAGCCGGTCCGCTTCCGCGGGATACAGCCGCGTGTAGTGCAGCAAAACTCGCCTGGCGTAGCGACCGCGCTCTTTGGGCTCGGCCGCGTGCAGCAGCTCGACGAAGTCACGGTGCGCCGGCGCGAAACTCTCTGGCAGCAGCCGGGCCTTCGCGGTGGCCGCGAGGTGCTCGGCGAAGCTGTGGTGGAGGAAGCCGAGGTCGTCACCGCGAAGGAGAAAGGGGCCGACCGCACCGAGGTAACCGACGAGTCGTTCGCGCCAGTCGGCCTCGGTGCCCAGCTCGGGGAGCTGGGCACCTACCCAGCGGCAAGCCGCCGTTATCAGGGACGTGTCCTCTTCGAGCCGGACTCGGCCGAGGTGTTCCAGCAATCTTCTACAGTATTCGTCGAACGGTCCCGGCGGTACGGAATGACCCGACCGCAGGAATTCCAGATACGTTTCGTAGAGCTCGTACTGGTTGTCCGGCAGCGGCCGATCGGTGTATTGCCCGAAGATGATCGCCGCGATCGTGGCCAGCAACGGGACGCGGACCAGTTCGTCCAGGTGAGCGTCACGAACCTGGCGCACGAACCTCTGCGCCTCGCCGGCGTTCTCGCTGAACCAGTGCTCCGCGAACAGGCGGAACGCTTCTTCATCGAACGGCAGCAATTCGTAGCGCGCCGCCCCGATGCGCTGGAAGGGGGCCAGCGTGGCCCCCTCGATCGGCCGGGTGGTGAGGACGACGCGGTAGGCGGCGGTGGCGTCCGAAGCCCAGGCGGCGAGCACCGTGACCAGCCGGTCACGGACGGCGGTGTCGGCAACCTCGTCGAGGCCGTCCACCAGCAGCAACCACCGGCAGCCGCCTACCCGCCCGGTGAGGTCGTCCGGCCCGAGTGGCTGGGCGAGCATCGCCCCGTATTCACCGCGGACGGTTTCCGCCAGTGCCTCGAAGAAGGGCAGTTCGAGTCTGGCCGCCAGCTCCCGCGCAGTCAGTCGCAGCGGGATGACAGGCTCACCCAACGGTGGTGAGTCGAATTTCTGCCACTGACGTGCCACGTCGGCGGCCAGCCGGAGCGACAGCGTGGACTTCCCTTGGCCAGGTCCGCCGGTAACCAGCATGTGTTCGGCGCCGTCGAGCGCATCCCGCACACTCCTCGACGGTGGACGCACGGCCACCCGCGCGACCGGCCGGCCCGGGACGTCGATCAGCCGCCCCATGCTGTCGAGCACCGGAAGCGGCCGCGCTTGGTCGGAAGGCTGGAGCTCGGACCCGGTCGTCACGTCCTGGCGGACGTACACGGTCGCCAACGAGGTGCGCCGTGCGCCTCGCAGCCGGTACGGCATGATCTCCGCGTTCTCGATCTGCGCCCGCAACAGCGAAACGATCTTCGGCGGCAGCTCCGGCAGCTCATCCCACCCCGCAGGCGGGTCGACCGGCACCGGTGGCGCCGGGCGCGGGACACCCACGTACATGTTCCCGTGCACCGCCCCCACCTGGACCGCCGTGCCGTCGACCTTGCCCGAGATCACGTTGGCCGTGTCTTCCTCTGCCACGCAGCCTCCTCCTGCCGGGCCGGGATCCTCCCACGCGGGACCGCCTCCGCGGCGTATTCTGCGGGACCAGTGGATCGGGTGGCCGTGGGGAAAGCCGAAAGCTCACCCGCTCGGCCGAACCACACTCGGTGATGACGGACGGGGAGGACGGGATCATGACCGACACTGAGTTGCCGCCGTATCGGGCCTTGCTCGTGGTGGACACCAAGGGGTTCGGGAGCAATTCCGATGCCGACCAAGGCGTGCTCGCCGAGATGATTCCCGATGTGCTCGGGCAAGCCTTCGAACGTGCCGGGCTCGCGGAAGTCTGGAAGACCGCCCTGTTCCCGCACGGGACCGGTGATGGGTACGGCGTCGGGTTCGACCCGCGTTTCCTGCCCGCCGTCGTCTCGAGACTCTTCGACGCGCTCGAAAGCGTGCTCGCCGAGCGGGATGCGCGGTTGCGGGCGACCAGCCGGTACCTGCGGATGCGGATGCGGGCCAGCCTGAACGTCGGGCCGATCCGGGAAAGCGACGGCGAAAGTTCCGCCGTCGCCATCGGGGCCGCCGTGATCACCACGCACCGGCTGCTCGATTCCGCGCCGGTGCGGGAAGTGCTCACCCTGTCGGATCCCGATCAGACCTTCCTGTCCGTCGTGCTTTCCCAGCGGATCTTCGACGACGTGCTCGCCAGCGGTTACGCCACGCTGCCGAAATCGCGGGTCGTGCCGGCCGACGTCGAGGTGAAGGAATACCGCGGGACCGTCTACCTCTACGTGCCGAACCCCAGCGGTGATCTATTGAAGAACGGCGTCGGAAAGGACTACGAAAAGAAGCTGGCCGCCACCGAAGAGGTGCGGAACGAAGGGACCTCGAACGTGATCAAGGAGATGCACGGCGGCACCGCCATCCAGATCGGGCGCGTGCACGGCGACGTGCACAACTCCGGGGGTTAACGCAGCGGGGAAAGCGCCGCGGCCAGCGCCTTTTGCTGTAGCCGCGCCGGGTAGCCGCGCGGGTCCGCCGCCGCCAGGACGTTCATGCCCTCCACCAACGCCACCAGGCTCTTCGTCGTCAGCTCGACGTCCTCGTCCGTCCACTCAGGACGACATGCCGACACCAACCTCCTGACCCGGGAAAGGAACGAGTGGTTGGCCGCGCGGTGGCGCTCGGCCAGGTCGTCGTCCGCCAGCGCCGCCGCCAGGAAGCCCACCCACACGCGGGATTCGTCGTGGTGGCCGTGCGCGAGGTCGACCGCCTGGCCGAGAACCGCTTCCAGGGCCCCGAACGCGTCGGAGCGAGCCGCCTCGGCCGCGTCCGCGCGGACGGCCGTGCGTTCGTAGAGCAAGTCTCGCGCGTGCAGCAGCAGCGCCTTCTTGGTCGGGAACGCGTGCATGACCAGGCCCGTCGTGCAGCCGGCGCGCTCGGCGACCGCGCGCAGCGTCAGCCCCGGGAGGCCGTTCTCGGCCAGCACCTGCCACGTCGCCGCGGACAGCAGTTCGCGCTGGGCCTCGACATCACGCTGCTTCGGCACGTCGACCTCCTTCCCCGGAAGCGTAACAGGTGCTACGGTAACAAGCGTTACGAAACGGGGGTACGACCTGATGCTCGACTGCACGTTCGCCATCGACGCCGTGACCTGGGACGACCCCGACGCCGCCCGCCTGCGCGCGGCCCAGCGCACCGAACTGGACGCCCGCTACGGCACCGACGACCACGAGCCCGGCGCGGCCCCGACCGCCGAGACCGTCGCCGTGTTCCTCATCGCCCGGGATGCCGCCGGAACGGCGCTCGGGTGCGGTGGACTGCGCCTGCTCGGGCCGGGGTCCGGCGAGGTCAAGCGCATGTACGTCGAGCCGGCGGCCCGCGGCACCGGCGTCGCGACCGCCCTGCTGCGCGCGCTCGAAGACCACGCGCGGGCGTTCGGCATCGCCCGGCTGCTGCTGGAGACCGGGGCCGGGCAGCCGGACGCGATCCGCTTCTACCAGCGCGAAGGCTACGAACCGATCGAGCCGTACGGACCGTACGTCGGCGAGCCGATCTCGCGGTGTTTCGCGCGCGACCTCTGACCGGCCCTGTCCACTTCGGACGAAGGCCGGAAGCCGCACGTCACCCCCAGCACGTGCATCCGCACGCCGCCGGTGCACGTGATCTCCGCCCGGTACGGCGAACCGGTTGCCGCGTCCGGGTTCCGCCGGTAAGTTGGCGGCGCGCTGCACGGTGGAACCAGGGAGGGTGCCCCGCCGGGGGAAGCGCTTTCCGGTCGGTACGGGTCACCGCCGGAGTGCAGGAGGGAAGCAGTGCCTTGGTGTTGCGGGGATCGGTCATGGCCGAACACGTGACGGATCCGTACCTGGTCGATCTCGAGGCCATCGCGGGTGAGTTGCAGCGCGGCAAGTGGTGCGTCTACCTGCACGAATGGCTGGGCGACGAGCACGACCTCCCCGAATGGCGGGCCCAGGTGGCCGCCCAGGCCGAGCGCTCCGGCATCGAAGTGTGCTTCATCGAAATCCCGCGCAAGGACATGACGCTGGTGGCCAACGTGCGCGCGCTGCCCAGCTTCGAGCAGGTCACCGAGTCCGTGGCCGCGCTGGAGCACTACCGGGGGCTGGCCGCCGGACGCGGGTGGCGGGGCGCGGCCGCCCGGCGCGGGCCCGCCCGGTGATACCCCGACCGGCGCAGTCCGAAGAGGACCGGACGGAGCAGCGCTAACGCGCGGCCGCGTGCTGCTGCGCGGCCAGGAAGTGCGTGGTTTCCGCGGTGGCCTCGTAGAGCGCGCGGTAATGCCGGTAGAACTCGCCGTACCGCTCGCTGTTCGCCGGGTCCGGCAGCACCGTCTCGGCGATCGGGTTGACGCGCGCGAAGTCGACCTCGACGCCGGTGGCCTCCGCCGCCAGCAGCGCGTCGCCCAGCGCCGCCCCGATGGTTTCGGCCGGGATCCGCTGCGGCAGCCCGGTGACGTCGGAGACGATGCGCGTCCACAGCCCGCCCGTGGTCCCGCCGCCGACCGCGACCAGCCGCCCGGCCGCCCCGCCCGCGGCGGTCATCGCCTCCAGGTTGTGCCGCACGCCGTACGCCGTGCCCTCGAGAGCCGCGCGGTAGATCTCCGCGCGGCCGTGCCCGGTCGTCAGCCCGGCCAGCACGCCGCGCGCGGCCGGGTCGAACAGCGGGGTCCGCTCCCCCGCGAAGTACGGCAGCAGCAGGAGCCCGCGGCTGCCCGCCGGCACGGAAGCGGCCTCCGCCGTCAACTCCGCGTACGAGCCGCCGACCAGATCCCGCAGCCAGCCGGTGACCGCGCCCGACGTCGCCATGCCCGCCGCGAGCGTGAAACTGCCCGGATCGACGCCGCGCGTGCCCCACAAGCCGTGGTGCGGCCGCGGTTCGGCGAGCACCTGGATCAGGAAGAGCGTGCTGCCGTACATCACCATCACGTCACCCGGCTCGCGGACGCCGGCGCTGGCCGCCTCCGCCCACGCGTCGACCGTCCCGGCCGTCACCGGCAGCCCCGCGGGCAACCCGGTCGCCGCGGCCGCGGCGGGCGTGACTTCGCCCGCGGTCTCCGTCGGCCACAGCAGTTCCGGCAGCGGCAACCCGGGTGCGACGCGCTCGGCCCAGTCCACCGCCCACTTGCCGCCGGCGAGGTCGTACAGCGGCGTGCACTGGCTGGCCGAGTGGTGGTCCAGTACGTACCGGCCGGTCAGCCGGTGCACCAGGAACGAGCTCGCCATCAGCAGTTTTTCCGTGCGCGCGTAGACGTCCGGCTCGTGGCGCGCCAGCCAGCGCACCTTCGGCCCGACGGCCTGGCTGGTCAACGGCGAACCACCGCGCGCCAGGATCGCGTCCGCGCCCAGCTCTTCGTTCAGCGACGCGATTTCCTCGCCCGCGCGGGTGTCGACGCCGTAGAGGATCGCCGGCCGCAACGGCTCGCCCGCCGCGGACGCCGGGAGCAGGCACGGCCCGATGCCGCTCACCCCGAGCCCGGCGAGCGGCCGCCCGCCCGCGGCGCGCAGCAGGTCCGCGACGATCGCGGTGAAGTCCGCCCACCAGACGGCTTCGGCGTCGTGCTCGAACCAGCCCGGCCGCGGCGCCGAGACGGCGTGCTCGCGGACGGACCGGGCGAGCACCGCGCCACCGGGGTCCAGCAGCACGCCCTTCGACCCCGCCGTGCCGATGTCCACGCCGAGCAGCAGTCCCGTCACCCACCTCACGCTATGGTGTGCCGAAAACCCCGTCAAACGACGAGAGTGGATGAGGACGCGGTGGCGACGATCTCCGATGTGGCGGCGCTGGCCGGGGTCTCGACCGCGACCGTGTCGAGAGCGCTCAACGGCAAGTCCACTGTGGATCCGGTGCTCGCGGATCGCGTGACGAGAGCAGTGGAACAGCTCGGCTACACGCCGAACGGCCTGGCGCGCAGCCTGCGCCGCCGCGAAACCGCGGTGCTGGCGCTGATCATCGCCGACGTCGAAAACCCGTTCTTCACGGCGATCGCGCGCGGGGTCGAGGACACCGCGCAGGCCGCCGGTTTCTCGGTCCTGCTGTGCAACGCCGACGAAAACACCGCCAAGGAACGCCGGTACGTCGAAGCCGCGGTGCAGGAACGGCTCGCGGGCGTGATCCTCTCGCCCACGCCCGACAGCGACGTCCGGCCGCTGCTCGCGCACCGGACGCCGGTCGTGACGGTCGACCGGCGGCTCGCTTCGGCCGACTGCGACGCGGTGCTCGTCAACTCCCGCGAGTCGGCTGCCGCGGCCGTGCGGCACCTGATCGCGCGCGGCTACCGGCGGATCGGGTGCGTCGCCGGCCCGCCCGGCATCACCACCGCGGACGCGCGGCTCGACGGTTACCGCGACGGACTCCACGCGGCTCGCCTGACTTATTCCGAGAAACTGGTGCACCGCTGCGGATTCCGCGAAGCCGGTGGCCGCGAAGCCGCGAAACGGCTGCTGACCGAACCCGATCCGCCGGACGCACTCCTGGTGTCCGGCAGCCCGATGGCGGTCGGCGTGCTGCAGGTGCTCGCGGAGATGGGCCTGCGGCCGGGCCGCGACATCGGGATCGTCTCCTTCGACGAAGTCCCGTGGGCCACGCTGATCACGCCGGCGCTGACGGTCGTCGCCCAGCCCGCCTACGCGATGGGGCAGCTCGCGGCCCGCCTGCTCCTCGACCGCATCGCCGACGGCGCCCGTCCGCCGACCTCGACGACCATGGCGGCGCAGCTCATCGTCCGGGACAGTTCGAGCCGCGACGGTTGACTTCGACCTTCCTTGAGCTTTTACCGTCGTCGGCATGACCACCGCACCTCCCATCCCGCGCACCGTCTGGATCGCCTCCGGCGTGATGGCGCTCGGCGGGTTCCTGGGCAACATGGACGGCTCGATCGTCGCCGTCGGGCTGGAATCGATGAGGCTGCGCCTGGGGGTCAGCCTCATCGAAATCCAGTGGGTGGCCACGGCTTTCCTGCTCGGGCTCGCCGCCGCGCTCCCGCTCACGCCGTGGCTCGTGCGGAAGCTCGGCGCCGGGCGGCTGTGGCTGTGGGCGCTCGCCGCGTTCCTCCTGACGTCGGTGGCCTGCGCCCTCGCGCCGGACGCGGTCACCCTGATCGCGTTCCGGGCGGTGCAGGGCATGGCCACCGGGGTCATGGTGACGGCCGGGCAGACCGTGATCGGGCTGGCCGTCGGCCCGGAACGGCTGGGCCGCACCATGGGGACGCTCGGCCTGGTCGTGGGCCTCGCGCCGGTCGTCGGGCCGAGCGTCGGCGGGTTCCTGCTCGCGCACTTCTCGTGGCCGGTGCTGTTCTGGCTGAACCTGCCGATCGGGCTCGTCGCGTTCGGACTCGCGCTGCGGTACGTCCCGCGCGGCGAGCGGCACGCGCCGCCGCCGATGGACTGGCCCGGGCTGGCCTTGGTGTCACTCGGCCTGCCGCTGCTGGTCTACGCGCTGACCGAGCTGAACGGCGTGCTCGCGGCCGCCGGCGCCGGCGCGCTCGCGGTGTTCACGTGGTGGTCGCTGCGCGTGCGGCACCCGGTGCTGCGGCTGCGGCTCGCCGCGCGGCCGGTGCTGGGTTCGGCGCTGGCGTCCGTGCTCCTCGCCGGGGCCGGCATGTTCGGCGCGGTCCTGCTGCTGCCGCTGTGGTTCCAGGTCCGGCTCGGCGCCGGGCCCGCCGAAGCCGGCGTGCTGCTCGCGCCGATGGGGCTCGCCACCACGGTGTTCGTGCTCGTGGCCGGCCGGCTGACCGACCGGTACGGCGGTGGCACCGTCTCGCTCACCGGGGCACTGGTCGTGCTGGCGAGCACGGTGCCGCTGCCGTGGTTCGGCCCGGACACGCCGATGTGGCTGGTCCAGGGGGTCCTCCTGCTGCGCGGCGCCGGACTGGGCCTGTCGATCATGCCCGCGTCGACGGCGGCGTACGCGTCGGTCGCCGCCGACGAGCTCGGGCACGCCACCGCGCTGGTCAACATCGTCATGCGCGTAGGCGGCGCGGTCGGCGGCGCGCTGTGCGTGATCGTGCTGTCCCGCGGCCTGTCCGTGACCGCGTCGACCGGGTTCGGCTGGGCGTTCGGGGTGCTGGGAACGCTGTGCGCGCTCGGGGTGCTCGCCACCGCGTGGCTCCGGCACGCCGAGCGTACGTCCACAATGGACGCCACGGCCTGATCCACCTGGGAAGCTGGCGCGATCACCGGATCGGTGATTTCCTGGAGCCGAACAAACACTGTCGGTGAGGGGAAGGGCTGGCAATGTCGGGGGTAATGAGGCGGCTGCTGACCGCCGCGGCGACGACCGCGGTACTGGGGAGCCTGTTCGCGGCACCCGCTTCGGCGGCGGGATCCGTGGACTGGCAACCGTGCGCGGACGCACCGGACGTCGACTGCGGCACGGTCACCGTGCCGGTCGACTGGGGACACCCGGACCGGGGCACCACGACCATCGCGCTCGCACGGCGCAAAGCCACGGATCCGCAGGCCAGGATCGGCTCGATCCTGATGGACCCGGGCGGTCCCGGCGGCGCGGGCGCGGGCGAGGTGAAGGGCGGCTGGGGGCTTTCGGCCGAGATCACCAAGAGGTTCGACACCGTCGGGTTCGACCCGCGCGGCGTCGGCGACAGCACGCAGATCAAGTGCGGGCTCGACGAACTGATCGCCGACCACCCGAAGGTGCCGGCGAACCAGGCGGAGTTCGAGCAGCTCGCGCAGTACAACCGGAAACTCGGCGAAAGCTGCGGACGGCTCACCGGGCCGCTGGCGCGCTTCGCCGACACCAAGAGCGTCGCGCGCGACATGGACGCGATCCGCGCCGCGCTCGGCGACCGGAAGCTGACGTACTACGGCGTTTCGTACGGCACGCTGATGGGCCAGCAGTACGCGGAACTGTTCCCGGACAAGGTCCGCGCGCTCGTGCTCGACAGCAACATGGACCACTCGCAGGTCACCGCGTGGGACTTCCTGAACAGCGAAACCCAGACCGTGCAAGCGGAATTCGGCGAATTCGCCGCCTGGTGCGCCCGGACGGCGAGCTGCGCGCTGCACGGCCAGGACGTTTCGAAGGTGACGCGTGACCTGCAGGACAAGGCCGCGCGCGGCGAGCTGAAGGACCCGCAGAGCGGTGAGCCGATCACGCCGCTCGACCTCGCGTCGATCATCCAGGGCAGTTTTTACGGTCCCAGCTGGGACCGTCTCGCGACGACGCTCAAGTCCTTCAAGGACGGTACCCAGCCGCCCGCGTCGGCGCGGCTGCGTGAAGACATCCCGATCAACAACGTGTTCCAGAGCGTGTTCTGCGACGACTGGCGCCTGCCGGTGCACAACTTCGCCGAACTCGAGGCCTACCGCCGGGGCGCCGCGGCGCTGGCACCCGACGTCAAGGTCAACTCACTGGGCTGGTCCGCCGTCACCGGTTGCATCGGCTGGCCGGAGCGGGCGAGCAACCCGCAGCACCCGCTGCAGGTCCACGGCGCGCCGCCGCTGCTGATGCTCAGCAGCAGGCACGACCCGGCGACGCCGTACGCGTGGTCGCAGACGGCGGCCCGCCAGAGCGGCAGCACGCTGCTCACCTACGACGGCTGGGGCCACGGCGCGTACTTCAAGAAGAGCCAGTGCGTCACCAAGGCCACCGACGACTACCTGATCAGCGGCAAGATGCCGGCCAAGGGCACGCACTGCGCCGCGGTCGAGCCGGGTACGCCGGAAGCGCGGATCGCCGGGCCGAAGCCGCCGTCGACGATCGCCTTCTGACGCCTTCCGCCGCGTGGCCGGACCCGGCAGAATCGGTGCCGGCCACGCAGCGGTGCGCGGAAGGAGCCCGGAAATGCTTCGTCGATTCTTCGCCGTCACGGCGGCGGTCCTGGCGGCGAGCGCGCTGCTGATCGCACCGGCGGAAGCCCGGGCCCACGGCGGGTACCTGGCACTGGGCGATTCGGTCGCGTTCGGGTACCGGCCGAACGCCGGTGCGGACTACCTCGACGCGGACAACTTCCGCGGCTATGCAGAAAAGTACGCGGCGGCGCGCGGGTTGAAGCTCGCCAACGCGTCCTGCCCGGGTGAGACGACGGGGAGCTTGCTGGCCGTCAGCGCGCCGAGCAACGGCTGCGAAAACGCCTACCGGCTGGCGTATCCGCTGCACGTCGCCTATCCCGGCGCCCAGATCGACTACGCCGTGCGGTACTTGAAGACCCACCGGGACACGCGGCTCGTCACGCTGACCATCGGCGCCAACGACATGTTCCGCTGCCGCGACACCACACCGGACCACTGCACGGGCGCCACGTTCGAAGCCGCGCTCAAGCAGGTCGGCGCGAACCTGGCGACGATACTCGGCGCGGTGCGCGCGCAGTACCGCGGCGAACTCGTGCTCGTGTCGTACTACTCGCTCGACTACCGCGATCCGGCGCAGGTCGCCCAGACCAAGGCGATCAACGCGACGCTGGCCCAGGTGACCCGGCACTACCGCGGTGCCGTCGCGGACGGCTTCACCGCGTTCCGGCTGGCTTCCCTGCGCACCGGCGGCGACCCGTGCGCCGCGGGGTTGCTGGTCAAGCTCCCGGACGGCGGCTGCGACGTCCACCCGAGCGCGGCCGGGCACCGCGTCCTCGCCACGGCGCTGGCCGTGGCGGTCGCGTTCCGGTAGCTCAGCCCCGGCGTAAACCGCGGCGCAGCACCTGCCACCAGCCACTCTTCACCACGGGGAGATCCGCGGCCGCGCCGGTGCGGCGGCGCATCCGGTACGCCAGTTCGAGCACCTCGAGGTCCTCGGGACGGCGCCTGCCGTGGACGTCCGATCGGAGCATCAGCTCTCCCACCGTGACGGGTCTGCCACTGCCACGGTGCGCTGTGCGCGCCATCAGGAACCTCCGCGTGAATGCTGCCGACCGAGTTCCCCGATTCTATGAATTTGATTCGGGTTCGTCACCTTACTGGCCAGTTGTGTCCGGCGGACCAGCCTGACTGCATGATCACCGCCGAGCGCAGGCACGCGCTCGGCGCGCTTCATGCATCACCAAATCCCGCTGGACGCCTAGTTTCCGCGCCGGTGCCGTCCGCCGCCACCGCAGTCGTGGTGCCCGCCGCCGTGGTGGCGGGCGACCGCCTGCCGGTCCGGGGCCGGCGCCCGGTCGCGCGACCAGATCGGCACTTCCCGGATTTCGTGGCGCACCGGCGCCGCGTGCTCGGGTTTCTTCAGCTTCGGTTTCGCCTTGCCGACGATCTTGACCGCCCGGGCGAGCGTTCCGCGATGCCCCGCCGAAATCCGGGAATCCGGCTCGGGCGCACCCGCCGCAGGAGGATTCACGGCCTGAGCACCCGGCGGCACCACGGATTCCGCATCGGGACGCGCAGCCGGCACCACGACGTCGGCCGGCAGCGGGATCAGTGCCACCGGCGGGGGTTCCAGGCCGGCCGGGGGCCAGGTCGCGCCCGCGCCCCGCTGCACCGGCATCGACACCGCCGCGCCGACCCCGCCGGTCAGTGCCAGTGCCCCGGCGACCACCGAGACGACGCGCAGCCGGGCGAGTGAACGCAGGACCTGCGGTTTCTCCCGGTGCCGTGCCCTCGTCCCGCCGGTGCGGTCGTGCGGCGCGGTGGTCCGGACCAGCAGCTCGGCGACGGTGACGTGCTCCCCGCGCGGCGCCCTACGTGTCATCAAACCCTCCACCTCGGGCCGACCGGACCGCGGCGGCGCGCCCGGTCGGCCCGATCATAGGAATGGTCCACCTCGGTGTAAAGGCTTGCTCACCCTGGGTTTCAGGCGAGTCGGCCGCCACCGTCCACGTGGTACACCGAGCCCGTGGTGAACGGGTTCGACAGCAGCTGGAGCGTGGCCGCCGAAACGTCTTCGGGCCGACCCACCCGGCGTGCCGGGTTCGCTTCCGCCGTCCGCACGAACAACTCGTCCTTCGCTTCCCCGAGGCGGTCCCAGGCGCCCGAGTCCACGATGCCCGGTGAGATCGCGTTGACCCGGATCGGCGCCAGCTCGACCGCGAGCGCCTGCGCCAGAAAAGCGACCGCGCCGTTCGTCGTGGCCATGACCGTCCGCTCCGGCGCCGGGCGCCAGGCGGCGACCCCGGAGAACAGCACCATGGCACCGCCTTCGCGGAACCGCGGGGCGAAGTGCTTGGCCAGCAGCAGCGGCCCGATCACCTTCGCGTCGAACGCCCGCGTCACGGCGTCCCGGTCCAGCGTCGTGACCGGGCCGTTCGCCGGCGCCGACGCGAGCGTGACCAGGTAGTCGACTTCGCCGACCGCCTCGGCAAGCGCTTTCACCGACGATTCCTCGGACAGATCGGCGAATGCGGCCCGCACCCCGGAATCGGTGACCCGCGCCGGGTTCCGGCCGGCCACGATGACTTCGGCACCCGCGTCGCGCGCGTCCGCCGCGATCCGGCGGCCGATTCCCGAACCGCCGCCCACGACGACCAGGCGCTTTCCCTCGAACGACATTTCCGTGCTCCTTTCGTCTCGCACACGTCGTTCAGCGCCGGCGAGCCCGCTGACAATCCCGTCCTGATCCGAAGGTTTTCGATGGTTGCGATAAAATCGGCGAATGCCTACGCTGCGCGCGCTCGAGTGCCTGGTCGCCGTCCTGGACGCGGGATCGATCACCGAGGCGGCCGCGCGGCTGCACCTCTCGCAACCCGCGCTGTCCCACCAGATCGGCGCGCTGGAACGGGAACTGGGCGCGCCGGTGCTCGAACGGCTGCCGCGCGGGGTGCGCCCGACCGCCGCGGGACGCGCGATCCTGGCCGACGCGCGGGCCGCGCTCGCCGCCGCCGAGCGCGTCATCCGGACCGGGCGCGCGGTGGCCGGTGGCGGCGCGGGCAGCCTGCGCGTCGCGTGCGCGGAGAGCATGACCGCCGGCTTGCTCGCCCCCGTGCTGCGGGCCTGGCACCGCCACCGCCCGGAAGTGCTGATCACGCTGACCGAAACCACGAGCGCGGACGCGCTGGTCAGGGCGCTGGAATCCGGGGAAGCGGACGTCGCCGCAGGACCGCGGCCGAGCCGCTGGAGCGGGCCGGCCGAGGTGGTCGGGCGCGAGGAGGTCGTCGTGGCGCTGGCCGCGGACCACCCGCTGGCCACCCGGACGGCGGTGGCGATGACCGACCTCGCCGGGGTGCCGGTGGTGCACTACCACCCCGACAACGGCCTGGGCGGCTGGCTCGACGAGCAGGCGGCCCGGCACGGTGCCGTGCTGGAGGCGGTGATGCGGACGAAACAGGCATCGACGGCGGCTCAGCTCGCCGCCGCGGGGCTCGGCATCGCACTGGTCCCGACGACCGCGCTCAGCCGGACCTTCGCCGGTGCGCTCCGGCACCTCGAGCCGGCCCTGCACCGCGAAGTCGTGGTGCTCGCCGCGACTCCGTCGGATTCGCTCGTCCGGCGGTTTTCTTCGGACGTGGTCCAGCGCGGGATCACCGTCCCCGGCGCCCTGCTCGGCAAACTGTCCTCAGCGACCCGTTAAGTCCTGGTGAATGTGACAGATTCCCTACGAAGGTTTTGTGCCATCAGGACGAACTTCTCCGCGACGGCCGGATTTCGCTGTGCCATTCGCCAAAGTTCGCTTCCATCGGATAGCTTGCTCCTACCGGCCAGTACCGGTGGGTGGGGCCGATCGGGTGAGGCGATCAGCGAAGATCGAGGGAAGCGGGGACGACCATGCCGAAGCACCGGCCACGTCGCAAGAGCTCGCGGGCGGTCCGCCGCGCCGCGGCCGCGCTCGCGGGCGGCGCGCTCGTCGTGCTGCCGACGCTGACCGCCGGCCTGCCCACGCCGGTCGTGGTCGCCGACACCGGCAACGCCCTCCCGGACCAGGCCGCGCCGCTGCAGCAGCCGAACATCGTCATGCCGCCGATCGCCGTCGACGGCAGCCTGCCCCAGCCCCCGCTGCCCACGCCGCTGGTCGTGCCGGGCGGGCGGGCCGGCTCGGCGGGCATCTCCGGGCCGCTCGGCATCCCGGCCAGCATGCTCAAGGCGTACCAGAACGCCGCCGCGATCCTGGCGAAGGAACAGCCGAACTGCCACCTGGACTGGGCGCTGATCGCGAGCATCGGCCGGATCGAGTCCAACCACGCCCGCGGCGGGTACGTCGACGCCAAGGGCGACACCCTCGAGCCGATCCTCGGCCCGGTGCTCAACGGCGCCGGCGCGTTCGCCGCGATCCCGGACACCGACGGCGGCAAGTACGACGGTGACGCCGTGTGGGACCGCGCGGTCGGCCCGACGCAGTTCATCCCGTCGACGTGGCGCGGCTACGCCTCCGACGGCAACGGCGACGGCGTGTCGAACCCGAACAACATCTACGACGAGGCCCTCGCGACCGCGCGCTACCTGTGCTCGGGCGGTCTGGACCTCTCGACCGACGCGGGGCAGCGCATCGCCGTGCGCCGCTACAACAACTCGCAGTCCTATGTGGACACCGTGCTGGCGTGGGCCTCGGCCTACCGCAGCGGGGTGGCCCAGCTCCCCGACAGCCAGGTGCCGATCGGCGCGCCCGACGCCCCGGACGCCGCCGCGGCCGGTGCCCCGGTCGGCGTCCCGGCGCCGCCCGCGCCCCCGGTGACCGCCCAGCCGCCGGGTTCGCTGCCGGGCACGTCGACGCCGCCGGGCAGCACCACGCCGACGTCGCCGACGACCAGCCCCACCACCCAGCCGACCACCCCGACCACGGACCCGACGACGACGCCGCCGTCCACCAGCACGCCGCCGCCGTCGACGACCAGCACCACCACCCCGCCGCCGGAGACGACGTCGAGCACGACCCCGGCCGATTCGGCGGCCACGCCGACCGAAACCACCTCGACCACCCCGGCGGGGTGAGCCGGGTGGAGCCGTTCCTGGTGCACATCCGCTGCGACACCGACGGCTACACCCACGCCGTCACCGAAGACGAGTTCGCGACCGGACGGCACGACGGGCGGTTCCGGGCGGTGTGCGGGCACCTGGTGCTGGCGGCGCCGATGATCGAAGCACCCGGCCGGTTCGACCCGGTCTGCCGCGACCTGCTGCGCGGCGACGCGACGGCCGAGGTGCCCCGCCAGGAGCGGCGCCGGTTGCGGTGGCGCAGCCGGCGTTAGCCGACCAGGGCCTCGATGCCGTCGAGCATGCGGTTCAAGCCGAACTCGTACGCCTTGTCGCCCTGGGCTTCGGCGCTCTGGTCGAAGCCGCCGCCGAGCCAGATCCGGTTCATCGCCGGGTGCGCGTCGACCACGAAGTAGTCCTCCCAGAACGACGACCGCTGGTGCCACCAGGCCTCGGTCGACTGGCCGGTGCTGCGTTCGAGGCGGGTGTTCTCCGCGCCGAGCGCGGCGTTCGCGTCGACGTACGTGCCGATCGCGTTGGCCGCGGCGACCGCCTGCCGCGGCGGCAGCCCGAGTCCGTCCACAATGGACAACAGGTACTCCTGCCCGGCCAGCTGCCCCGGCCCCAGCGGCGGCCGGACCCGCGAAACCTCGCACAGCCACGGGTGCGTGCGGTAAGCCGCCCTGGTCCGTTCGGCGTAGAGCGCCACCTGCGCGCGCCAGTCGCCCTCGCGCGGCTCCCCCGGCCCCGGCAGCCGCCGCTCGACGAGCACGTCGTCGACCATCAGGTCCACCAGCTCGGCCTTGCCGGGCACGTAGGTGTACAGCGTCATCGTGCCGGCCCCGAGTTCCTTGGCGACCCGGTGCATCGACGCGGCGGCCAGCCCGTCGGCGTCCGCGACCCGGATCGCGGCGGCGACGATCCGCTCCACGCTCAGCGTCGGCCGGCGGCCCCTGGTCGGTTCGGAAGTGCCGCCGCGGGCGCGCCAGAGCAGCGCGAGTGTGCGGTCGACGTCATCGGCGCCACTGCGTTCGACGGTCATGCGGTCCCCTCGCTCCTCCCTCGGAGATTACCCTGGGGACGAGGGGGTGCGAGCCGATGAACCCACGCAAACCACCCAAGGTCTCGTTCCGCTGGTGGGTCGACCGGCAGATCGCCGAGGCCCGCGACCGCGGCGACTTCGACGACCTGCCCGGCACCGGCCGGCCCTTGCCGAAACCGACCGGCAACGACGCGGCGACCGACTGGGTGCTCCGCGAAGTGCGCAAGGGCGGCCACGACACGAAGGCCCTGCTGCCCCCGGCGCTCGCGCTCAAACGCGAGGTCCAGGACCTGCCGGAGACGCTCGCCACCGAGTGCACCGAAGCGCGGGTGCGCGAGGTCGTGACCGACCTCAACGACCGGATCCGGCAGGCCTACCTCAACCACCACACCGGCCCGCCGCTGACGGTGGCGCTGGTGGACGTCGAGGAAGCGGTCCAGGACTGGCGCCGCTCACGAGCCGCGTCGTAGCAGCGCCCGCTCGGCCGCCGTCCACGCCGTCGTCGTGAGCAGGTAGATCCCCGCGGCCTGCGGGAGGACCAGCGTCGCCAGCACCGTGCCGTACGGCAGCAGGCGGACGAGCTTGCCGCCCGGCACCTCCGCCTGGCGGGCTTGCAGGCGGACCGAGAACCACGCCACGACCGCCAGCCCCGCCGCGATCACGAACACCAGCGGGCTGCCGGACAGGCCGTGCGCGCCCAGCGGCGTCCCGAACAGCGTCGCGCCCAGCAGCGAGTTGGGCTCGCCGCCGATCGACGGGGTCGTGAACAGCCGGTACATGACCGTGAAGAACGGCAGCTGCAGCAGCATCGGCAGGCAGCCGACGAACAGCGACGTCCCGGACTCCTGCTGCAGCTTCGTCACCTCCGCGGCCAGCCGGTCGCGGTCGCCGCCGTGCTTCTCCTGCAGGGATCGGAGCTCCGGCAGCAGCGTGGCCCGGGCGCGTTCGCCGCGGGCGGCCGATCGGGCGAGCGGGTGCAGCAGGAGCCGCACGCCGAGGGTGAAAACGACGATGGCCAGCGCCGTCGAGAGCGGGCCGGTGAGCGCGTGGATCAGGTGGTACGCGCCCGAAACGGGCACGTCGAGAAAGCCGAACATGGGCAGCACTCCGCACGAGTGGAAGGAACGGGGAAAGGCGGAATGGCTGCGGGTCGAGTCACGCAGCCGGGCTGCGGGAACCGGGTGCTCGTGGCCTGCTGCGGCCGGGTCGTCCGGGGTCGCGGAGCCGGATCGACTCGGCGCGGCGGGCGCGACGGCGCAACGCGGTGACGCGGCTGCGCACCGGCGCCGACCACAGCGCGAGCTCGCTGCGGTGCGTGCTGCCGACCAGCAGCACGACCAGGAGGCTCGCGGCGGCGAGGGAGGCGAAGGCGACCAGCGCGGTCGGGCTGCTCACCACGGGGAACGCGAGCTGGAGCAAAGTGTGCACGGCGTCCCCCTCCCTTCCCCACCAGAGTAGCGAAAACGCTAACAGCCCGATGGGCTGTAACCTGGTTCGATGAGAGGGCAACTCGTCGTCGTGCCGATCCTGGCCATGCTCCTGCTGTACGGCGTCCCGTGGTGGACGCTCGTCCTGGCGCCGGAGTGGGGCCTGGCGGGCACCATCGCCGGCACCGCCGTGCTGGCGGCAGGCCTGGTCACGATGCCGATCGCGATGTTCCGCGGCCACTCCAAGCGCCAGAGCGACGCGTCCGCGCGCCTCGGCGACTCGCTGCTCGCCGTGATCTGGGTGCTGTTCACCTGGTCGATCCTGAGCCTTGTCCTGCGCGTCGCGCTGCTCGGCGTCGAGGATCCCTTGCGGTCGCGAATCGTCGCGGGCGCGGCCGTGCTGGTGTCCGCCGTCCTGCTCGTGCACGGCAACCGCGTCGCCATGCGCGTGCCGCCGGTGAAGCGGACGGACGTCGTCATCCCGCGCCTCGGGCCGGGCCTCGACGGCCTGCGCGTCGCCGTGCTGACCGACACCCACTTCGGGCCGATCGACCGGACGAAGTGGTCGGAGCGGGTCGTCGCGGCGGTGAACGCGCTGGAGGCGGACGTCGTCTGCCACGCCGGCGACCTCGCCGACGGCGCGGTGGCGAAGCGACGCAAGCAGGTCGACCCGCTCGGCGGCGTCCAGGCCGGGCTCGGCCGCTTCTACATCACCGGCAACCACGAGTACTTCGGCGAAGCCCAGGCGTGGCTCGACCACATGGAAGGGCTCGGCTGGGACACGCTGCACAACCGCTCGACCCTGCTCGAACGCGGCGGCGACCGGATCCTGTTCGCCGGCATCGACGACCCGACCGGCACTTCGTCGGGCCTCCCCGGCCACGGCCCCGACCTGGCCGCGGCGCTGGCCGACCGGCCCGACGGCGTCCCGGTGGTATTGCTCGCGCACCAGCCGAAGCAGGTGCGCGAGGCCCGTGAGGCCGACGTCGACCTGCAGATCTCTGGCCACACGCACGGCGGGCAGATCTGGCCGTTCCACCTGCTGGTGCGCCTCGACCAGCCGACGCTGTCCGGCCTGACCCGCCACGGTCCGACCCAGCTGTACAACAGCCGCGGCACCGGCTTCTGGGGCCCGCCGTTCCGCGTCTTCGCGCCCAGCGAGATCACGCTCCTCACCCTGCGCTCAGCCTGACCCAAGCGCCCCAAGGCGGCCTTCGGTGCGTCTGACGCAACCAAGGCCACCTTGGGGCGCACCGACAACTTTTTTTGTCTTGACAGTTGTAATCATCGGATGCCACGCTGTCCGCCATGACCACCACCGCGCTTCCCACCCGCACCCGCACCCTGCTGACCTGCGGCATCCTCGCCGGACCCGTGTTCGTCGGCGCCGGCGTGCTCCAGGGCCTCACCCGCGCCGGCTTCGACTTCACGCGCCACCCGGCGAGCGTGCTGGCGAACGGCTCGCTCGGCTTCGTCCAGATCGCGAACTTCGTCGTCACCGGCCTGCTGACGCTCGCGGCCGCGGCCGGCCTCCGGCGCGTCCTGCCCGGCAGATGGGGGCCGAGGCTGCTGGCGGTGTACGGCGTCAGCCTCATCTGCGCCGGGATCTTCAGCGCCGACCCGCAGGACGGGTTTCCGCTGGGCACCCCGGCCGGCCCGCCGGCGTCGGTGAGCTGGCACGGCATGCTGCACTTCGCCTGCGGCGGCCTCGGGTTCGCCGCACTGGTCGCGGCCTGCTTCGCGATCGCCTCGCACCTGCCGCCCGCCCGGGCGTGGTACTCGCGCATCACCGGCCTGCTGTTCCTCGTAGGCTTCGGCGGCGTAGCGTCCGGCTCGGCGAGCCCGGCCGTCACCCTCGGTTTCTGGGCGGCCGTGGTGATCGCCTGGACCTGGCTCGCCACGACGTCCGCCCACCTGATGCCGCGAGGAGAGTCCCGATGACCACGACGATTTCCGCCGACGGCACGAAGATCGCGTACACCCGCACGGGCACCGGCCCCGCCCTGGTCCTGGTCGACGGCGCGATGTGCTACCGCGGCTCGTCCCCGAACGACGCGCTGGCGAAGGAGCTGTCCGCGCACTTCACGGTGTACACGTACGACCGCCGCGGCCGCGGCGAAAGCACCGACACGGCCCCGTACGCGATCGACCGCGAGGTCGAGGACATCGCGGCACTGCTGAAGGAAGCAGGCGGCGAGGCGTTCCTGTTCGGCATTTCCTCGGGCGCGGCACTGGCCCTCGAAGCGGCCCGCGGCCTCGCGGCCCCGAAGCTGGCGCTGTACGAACCCCCGTACGTGGTGGACGGCACCCGCCCCCGCGTCCCAGCCGACTACCCGTCCCGCCTCGACGCGGCGCTCGCCGAAGGCAAGCGGGGCAAAGCCGTCAAGATGTTCATGACCGAGGGCGTCGGCCTGGGCAACGCGACGGTGGCGTTGATGCGGATCATGCCGTTCTGGTCGAAGCTCAAGAAGGTGGCCTACACACTCCCGTACGACACGGCTTTGGTGGGCGACCGCCAGTCGGGCGAGCCCCTGACGCCGTCCTGGCCGGAGGTGACAGTCCCCACGCTGGTCATCGACGGCGGCCGCAGCCCGGAGTGGATGCGCAACGGCGTGTCGTCGCTGGCGAAGGTCCTGCCTTCGGCGGAGTACGCGACGTTGCCGGGCCAGACGCACATCGTGAAGGCGGCGGCACTGGCCCCGGTGCTGACGAAGTTCTTCCTGGGCTAGGGAGCGATCGCCCGAACCCACACGGGCAGCGGCGCGAGCGGCTCGGCGACCGCCCCGGGACTCGCGTCGCTGAGGAACTCCTCGACGATCGGCCCCAGCTGGTGGGCCGGCGCGTACTCGGCGCCGAAGAGCAGCTCGCTGGGGCCGAGCGACGAAAGCGAAGATTTGAGGGCGCCGGCCTGCCGGTCGTGCCAGACGTAGAAGGTCACCGGCCCACTGGCGAGCCCCTCGAGGGACCGCCCCACGGCTTCGAACGCGGCGACGACCTGCTCGACGGTCAGCCCGGCCCGCTCCTCCGGGGACGCGCCCAGTGACCACGTGTTCTGCCGCGCTTCGGCGAGGTGGTCCGCCGGCTCGACCAGGTACTCCTCGGTGGCCAGCTCGGCGATGGAATTCAGCAGCACGAACCCCGTTGTGTCCGGCAAGATCACGCCCATGCGCATCCGGATCCTCGACGCCGACATCACCACCCTCGAGGTGGACGTCGTCGTCAACGCCGCCAACTCCTCGCTGCTCGGCGGGGGCGGGGTCGACGGGGCCATCCACCGCAAGGGCGGCCCCGCGATCCTCGCCGAATGCCGGAAGCTCCGCGCCGGGCACTACGGCAAGGGCCTCAAGACCGGGCAAGCCGTCGCCACCACCGCGGGGAACCTGCCCGCGAAGTGGGTCGTGCACACCGTCGGCCCGGTCTGGTCGGCCACCGAAGACCGGTCCGGGCTGCTCGCCGACTGCTACCGCAACTCGCTGAAAGCGGCCGACGACCTCGGCGCCAAGACCGTCGCCTTCCCCGCCATCTCCACCGGCGTCTACCGGTGGCCGCTCGAGCCGGCCGCCGAGATCGCGCTCGCCGCCGTCAGCCGAGCCGATCACGGCGGCATCGAAGAGGTCGTCTTCGCCCTCCGCGGCGAACACGCGCTCCAAGCCTTCGAGGCTCGTCACACCCCACTTGCCTGAACGATCACCGACCGGGCAGGGTGCAGGCGTGCCCACCCGCGCCCTGGTCTTCGACTTCGACGGCACGCTCGCCGACACCGAGTCCGCCGTTCTCCGTGCCTGGCAGGAGGTCTTCCGCGAGCACGGGACCGAGCTGCCCCTCGAAGCCTGGTACGCCGTCATCGGCACCCAGCACACCACGCCCGCGATGTTCGCCCTGCTCGCCGAACACGTCCCCGGCATCGATCCCGATGCACTGCGCCCGAAAACCAAAGCCCGGGTCTACGAACTCCTCGAGACCCTCGGTCCCCGCGAAGGCGTCGAGACCTACCTCGAAACCGCGCGTGAACACGGCCTCAAGCTCGCCGTCGCGTCGAGCTCGTCCGGGGGCTGGGTGAACCCGCACCTCGAGCGGCTCGGCATCGCGCGGTACTTCGACGCCGTCCTCACCGGTGACCTGCACCAGGCCAAGCCCGACCCGGACCTCTACCTCGCGGCGCTCAACGCCCTCGAAACCGACGCGCACGAGACCATCGCCTTCGAGGACACCCCGCACGGCGTCACCGCCGCCAAGGCCGCCGGGCTGACCTGCGTCGCCGTGCCGAACGCCATCACCGAGAGCCTCGACTTCCGGCAGGCCGACGTCGTGCTGCCGTCCTTCACCGCGAAGCCGCTCGAGGCGTTACTCGAAGACTGACAGCAGGCGGTCCAGGAACGGCAGCTGGCCCTTCACCAGCTTCTCCCTGGCCACCTCCAGCGAAAACCACGCGACGCGGTCCACCTCGGGGAACTCCTGCTGACGGCCCGACCGCGGCGGCCACTCCATGGTGAACGTCCCCGGCACGACGGCCGCCGGGTCGAGGTCGGCGGCCACCGCCCACGCCGTCACGACCTTGCCGCCCGACTGCTTGACCTCGCCCAGCGGGACGTACTCGCCGGTGGGCGCCGGCAGGCCCAGCTCCTCCGTGAACTCCCGGCGCGCCGCGGCCTCCGGGGACTCGTCCGGGTCCAGCTCGCCCTTGGGCAGCGACCACGCCGCCGCGTCCTTCTTCGCCCAGAACGGCCCGCCCATGTGCCCGAGCAGCACTTCGAGGGCCTCGCCCTGCCCGCGGTGGAGCAGGAGCCCGGCACTGCGTTTACCCGCCATCGCCCCAGTCTGCCGAAACCCGCCGAAAAAAATCCGGCGGGGTTGTCGATCCGGCGGTGACCCGCTCGACGCCTAGGCAGAAGGCAAGGAAGAACCCAGGGAAGGAACCCCGCAATGACCACCACCATCGCCCGCGAAGCCCAGACCACCGCCACCGCGAAGAACCAGGTCACCGGAGTCGTCATCGGCGCGAGCCGGATCGTGATCTCGTTCCTGTTCGGCTTCCACGGCCTGCAGGGATTCGGCTTCTTCGGCGGAATCGACGGCCAGGGCGGCGGCGTCCCGTTCGGCTCGTTCCCCGGCTGGTGGGGCAGCGTCTTCGAACTCGCCGGCGCCCTGCTGCTCCTCGTCGGGCTCGCCAGCAGGCCCGCCGCGATCCTGCTCTCCGGCGTGATGGCCTACGCCTACTTCACCGTGCACGCCCCGATGGGCCTGCTGCCCCTGCAGAACATGGGCGAGCCCGCCGCGGTCTACGCGTGGATCTTCCTGCTGTTCGCCGCGATCGGCCCGGGCCGCTTCGCGCTCGACACGCTCATCAAGCGCCGCCGCTGAAGCAACCCGAGCGCGGTCCGGTCAGTAGCCACCCTGGGCGGCTGCGAGATCGGACCGCGCCATCACGTGTTCCATCAGGCTGGTCAGCACCTGCTTCGTCGATTCGCGCTCACGCGCGTCGCACAGCAGCAGCGGGACGTCCATGCCGACGTCGAGCGCCTGCCGGACCTCCTCGGTGCCGTAGCGGTACGCGCCGTCGAAGCAGTTCACGCCGACGACGAACGGCAGGTTGCGGCGCTCGAAGAAGTCCACCGCCGCGAAGCAGCTGTCGAGGCGCCGGGTGTCGGCCAGCACGACGGCGCCGAGCGCGCCCTCGGCCAGCTCGTCCCACATGAACCAGAACCGGTCCTGCCCCGGCGTGCCGAACAGGTACAGGATCAGGTCGGGGTTGATCGTGATGCGGCCGAAGTCGAGCGCGACCGTCGTCGTGGTCTTCTGCTCGACGCCCGACAGGTCGTCGACCCCCTCGGAGGCGGTCGTGATGACCTCTTCGGTCCGCAGCGGCGGCACTTCGCTCACCGAGCCGACCATCGTGGTCTTGCCGACCCCGAACCCGCCGGCGATGAGTACCTTGACCGCGGTCGCGGTCAGGTTCCGCCGGGGGTCAGAGTTTCCGGATGCCATCAAGGACCGCCTGCAATACGTGTCGGTTGGGGGTTTCCTGGACCGGTGCCGCGGTACGGAACAGCACCAGGTTCTGCTCGATGAGGTCGCTCAGCATCACCTTCACCACGGGCAGCGGGAGATCGACCCGGGCGGCCACCTCGGCCACCGAGACCGGCCGCTGGCACAAGGCGATGATGCGCGCGTACTCCGGTTCGAGCATGCCCGCTTCGTGCGCGGTGCGCAGGGCGACGACGAGCGTGATGAGGTCGAGCCCGAGCGTGTCCGACCGCGTGCGGCCGCCCGTGACCGCGTAGGACCGGACCAGGGGGCCGGCCTCGTCGTCGAACCAGGCTTCGTGCCGTCCGCTCATGGCGACGTGGGCTGGACGCCGGCCCGCGGGGCGGAGGTGAGCACCTGACCGACCCGTTTCACCATCAAGTTCATCTCGTACGCGACGAGGCCCATGTCCGCGTCCTCACGGGCGAGCAGGGCCAGGCAGGCACCCCGCCCGGCCGCCGTCACGAACAGGAACGCGTGGTCCATCTCGACCATCGTCTGCCGGACGTTGCCGCCGCCGAAGTGCCGTCCGGTCCCGCGCGCGAGGCTCTGGAACGCCGAAGCCACGGCGGACAGGTGTTCGGCGTCCTCCTCGGAGAGGTTTCCCGATCGGCCGATCAGCAGGCCGTCCGAGGACAAGACCACCGCCCGGTCCGCCCCGGCGACCCGTTTGACGAGGTCGTCCAGCAGCCAGTCGAGCTCGTGGGCGCCTGAGTTGACCATTACTCGCGCTCTCCGTACGTGTCGTCGTTCTCGGGAAACTCTGCGTCGCGGGCCCGGCGGGTGCCCTGCTGGAACGCGGACAGCCTGCTGCGGGCGGCCTCCGGGGAGTCCAACCGCACCTCTTCGCGTTCCTGCACGGGCTTATCTTCCCGCAACTGGGGCACGAGGCTCTGCTGGCGTCGCCGTTGGGGCAGCGGCGGCCGGCCGGGCGCCTCCGGGCGGCGCGGCTGCTGCGGCCGTCCTTCGGGCACCGCGGGCCGCGGTTCCTGCGGCGGCCACGCCGGCTGCTGCGCGGCCGGGCGGGCCGGGCGCGCGGTCCGGTTCGGCGGGGACGGCGGGCGGACCGGGGCCACCGGCTGCGCCTGGGTCGGCTGGCTCACCGGCTCCGAGACGGACCCGACCGGGACCGGCGTCGGCGCGGACGGCGGCTGGACCGGAGCCGGCGGCGGCACGACGGCGGGCTGGGCCGGGGGCGTCACCGGGGCCGCGGGCGGCTCGGTGCGGTGCCGGGCCGGACGGCGCTGCGGCCGCTTGAGCGGCGCGACCTCGTCGTTGCCCGGCTCCGGCTCGACCGGGTTCGGGACGAGCTCCGGCTTCGGCGGCGTGATCGGCTGCTCCGGCTCGAGCTCGGTGAGCGGGGCCAGCAGGTCGGTGCGCACCAGGACGATGGCCCGGGTGCCGCCGTAGGCGGACTCCCGCAGGTGCACCTGGATGCCGTGCCGCGCGGCCAGCCGCGCGACCACGAACAGGCCGAGGCGCGGCTCGTCCGACAGCGCCATGATCCCGAAGTCCGGCGGGTCGGCCAGCATCCCGTTGATCTCTTCGGTCTGGTCCGGCTCGAGCCCGAGGCCCTGGTCTTCGACCTCGATCACGACGCCCTTGCCGACCACGTTGCCGCGGATCTCGACCCGCGACTGCGGCGGCGAGAACGACGTCGCGTTGTCGATCAGCTCGGCGAGCAGGTGCACGAGGTCGCCGACGACCGGGCCGCGGATGGCGATCTGCGGCAGCACCGCCGTCTTGACCCTGGCGAAGTCCTCGGTCTCGGCGGACGCGCCGCGGACCAGCTCGGCCAGCCCGACCGGGTTGCGCCACTGCCGTCCCGGCTGCCCGCCGCCGAGGATGATCAGGTTCTCGGCGTTGCGGCGGGCGCGGGTGGAGAGGTGGTCGAGCTGGAACAGGGTGTCCAGCTGCTCCGGGTCCTCCTGCTTGCGCTCGGCCTGGTCGAGCACCTTGAGCTGGCGGTGCACGATGACCTGGCTGCGGTGGGCGATGTTGAGGAACACCGTCTTGGTGCCCTCCCTGGTCTTCGCCTCGTCGATGGCGGCCGCGATGGCGGTCTGCTGCGCCTTGTTGAACGCGTCGGCGACCTGGCCGATCTCGTCGGTGCCGTGGTCGAGGAAGTGCCCGCCCTCTTCGAGGTCGACCGGCTCGCCGGCCTGGACGCGCGCGACCAGTTCGGGCAGCCGGACCTCGGCCGCGTCGAGGGTGTCCTCGCGCAGCCGGTGCAGCCGGCCGATGAGCCGGTTGGACAGCCGGACGGCGACGAAGACCACGAAGACCGCGAACAGGACGGCGATCACACCGGCGATCAGCGACTCGGTGAACGTCGAGTCGGCGTCGTCGATCGCGGCCTGGCTCGCGTTCGAGCTCTGCGCGACGAAGATGCCCATCAGCGCGTCGCCGACCTGGCGGGCGGCGGTGCGCCACTGGTCCTGCGCCACCGGCAGCTTCGTTAGGTCACCGCGCAGGAAAGCGGTTTCCACCTGGGTCACGACCTGCCACGGCTGGCTGGCCAGCAGCTGGTCGTACTTGGCCTTGACCTCGGGGATCATCTTCGGCGCCGACGCGTCGAGCTGGGCGTGGTAGGCACCGACCTGGCCGACGTAGGCGCGGAAGTCGTCGTTCGTGAGCCCGCCCGCGGCGAGCCCGGCGGCGGCGAGCGCGTCACTGCGCTGCATCGCGTCCGCCGCGGTGAACAGCGGGATCGCGGTCAGCCGGTCGAACGCGTTCTGCGCGCCACGGGCCTTCTGCGCCAGCCCGGCCACACCGTCGGTGAACTGGTCGAGCATCTTGTTGTAGAAGGCGAAGGCCTGGCTGATCTGGATCTGGCCGCTGTCGACCGCCTGGCGCGTCTGCGGCAGCTGCTGGAAGACGCCGAAGAACGTGGCGATGTTCTTCTGGACGCTCGGCGGGGTGTCGTTGTAGTCCGCGAAGTTGTCCCGGAGGTTCTCGATCTCCTTGGCGGCGGTCTGGTCGACCTTCGGCCGGACGGCCGCGAGCACGGCCCGCTGGTTGCCCTGGCCGGCGAGGAGGCTCAGCGTCGCCTGGCGCTCCTGCTGGAGCGCGGCGAAGAACGGGATCGCCGGGGCTTCCGAATTCCGGATGCGCGTGGTGTAGTCGCGTGCGGTGACCGCGTCGTAGATGAGGTAGCCCGCGAGGGCCACGCCCACCAGCAACAACGCCACACTGGGGATGAGCGCGATCGTGAGCACGCGCTTCCGAATCGAGGATCCCCGGTTTCGTCGAAGAGAAATCTGCTTCACCTGGGTCCGTTTTCCTTCCGGCAGTACATGGTTTCGGGTCGCCCGAGGTGGTCAACACCCGGATTCCGACCAGCCGGATCAACATCACCGTGGTCTGCTTCGCCCGCGACGACGGTATGCAGCCGCTCAGGGCGCGTCAAGTCCGTGGCGAGAACGTGATCTTGGAACGGTGACCCGTCCACACTTGCTGCCTGCGCTTGGAAAGTCCACCACCGAAAGTCGTGACGTTCGTCCCAGGTCGACTTCCGTTTCCTCACAGGGGTGCACGCTGGTACCGGTTGCGGTCCGCGCGCCGAGCCGGCCCGGGGCCGCTACGTACGAAGCCGCCGGATGGTTCGGTGAGAAACGTCACGGGTCGGTGAACCCGGTCACCCGCCACGGCTTCGTACGGGCGAGACCGCTTCCGGAAAGCGGAAATACGCGATATTCGCGAAGCACGCCGCGGATTCGCCGGAGAGCGCACCGGAATTCCCGCCTTTCCGCACGCGTGCCCGCGCGGGCACGCGTGGTGGCGCCGGTACCGGTTCCGCGGGCCGTCAGCCCGGGAACTCGTCCGCGAGGGTGTTCCAGAAGAGCAGTTCGTAACTCTGGAACAGCCGCGCGTAACGGCGGGCCTCGGCCGGGTCCAGCCGCCGCGCGTCGAGGCCGGCCTGGATCGCCGCGAGCGCTTGTTCTTCGATTTCGGGAACGTCCGCAGCGAAAAAGTCGAAGAACGCGCACTCGGTGTCGGTGAAGCGGTAGTGCTCGCGCATCGCGGCGGCGACGTCCCGGCAGTACCGGCCGAAGGCGGCGAAGTTCGCGAAGATCCCGGCCACGGCGGCCCCCGACTCGCCGTTGAGGGCGAGCCACGCCACGTACGCCGGGTACGCCTGGCAGCCCGCGCGCGGGAGTTCCTTCCCGTGGTCCGGACCAGTCGCCGCCAGCAACGCGTCCAGCATCGCGTTCGCCTGCTGCTCCCCCGGCGCGAGACCGCCGAAGAAAGCGCGCGCCTTCGGCTCGTCGGCGCGAGCGGCGAGCGCGTGGAAGCTCCGCCAGTCCGACAGCGTGATCAGCTTTTCTTCGGCGGCGAGCGCGGCGAACACCGCGCGCGGCGCCCGGCCGGCGGCGATCGACGGCACGAGCCGGTTGTCGCCGTCGCGCGGCGCGAGTTCGGCCTGGATCTTTTCGAGCAGTGCACGAGCGGACCGCGTCATCGCTTCCCCCTGGAGTCCGTGGTCCTCCCATTGAAGCGCGGTTCGCGCGCGGGCGCCCGTGTACACAGTGGACGGTCGTGGGGGCCTGACCGGGATGTCCGTTTCGACGGTGCCGGTTGTCGTGGCCGCGATTCTCTATCCACCTCGGCCGGGAGCCCCTACAGTGTGGCCATCCGCAGCTCCGAGGAGGCCAGCGTTGACCACCCCGTCCGTCGCCGAGCAGACCGAAGGCCAGACGATCCCGCGGCTGTTGCACCGCAACGCGGTCGACTACCCGGACCTGCCGGCGATCACTTCGCTCGACCTCGAAGGCCGGCCGACGCTGAGCTGGCTGGAATTCCGCACGGCGATCGCGGAGGTGTCCCGCGGACTGGCCGGGCTCGGGCTCGCCGCGGGTGACCGCATGCTGATCATGGCGCCCGGCTGCCCCGACCACATCATCGCCGACCTCGCCGCGACGCACCTGTCCGCGATCCCGTGCACCGCCTACGCCACGCTCAGCCCGGACCAGATCCGGTTCGTCGCGCGGCACAGCGCGGCACCGATCGTGGTGCTCGGCGGCGAGGCCGAGCTGGCGCGCTGGCGCCCGGTGCTCGACGACCTCCCCGCGTTGCGCCGCATCGTCGTGATGGACGAAGCCGCGATCCCGGAAGGCGACGGCCGGTTCCTCTCCCTCGCCGAACTCCGGAACTGGGGCCGGGAAGCGCTCGCCGCCGACCCGGACGCGTTCGAGCGGTCGTGGCAGGACATCAAGCCGGACGACCCGCTGTCGATGATCTACACCTCGGGCACCACCGGTGACCCGAAGGGCGTCGTGCTGTCGCACCGCAACGCGATCCACCAGGCGTACGCGGTCACCGAGCTGCACCACCCGCCTATGCACGCGACCAACATCGCGTACCTGCCGCTCGCGCACATCGCCGAGCGCGAGCTGTCGGTCTACCTGCCGATCGTGTGGGCCGGCCACGTGCACACGCTCGCCGACCCGACCGCGGTCGCCGGTGCGCTCGGCCAGGTGCACCCGCAGAGCTTCTTCGGCGTCCCGCGGGTGTGGGAGAAGATGGTCGCCGGCCTGAAGAACATGCTCGGCAGCGTCCCCGAAGACCGGCGCACGGCGTTGCTGCAGGCCAACGAGCTGCTGCAGCAGGGTTACAAGCTGCGCAGCGCCGGCCAGGAGGTGCCGGCCGAGCTCGCCGAGAAGATCCGGCAGACCGACGAAGCCGCGCTGGCGCCGGTGCGCGGGCTGCTCGGCCTCGACAAGCTGTTGGTCGCCTCCAGCGGCGCGGCCGCCCTGCCGGTGGAGATCATCTACTTCCTGGCCGGCCTCGGCGTCGAGATCTGCGAGGTCTGGGGCCTGTCGGAGACGACCGGCGCGGCGACGTCGAACTCGAGCACGGACTTCCGGGCGGGTTCAGTGGGCAAGCCCCTCGAAGGCGTCGAGGTGAAGGTCGCCGACGACGGCGAGCTGCTGGTCCGCGGCCCGATCGTCTTCCTCGGCTACCTGCAGGAGGACGGGACGATCCAGGACGCGACCGACGCCGACGGCTGGTACGCGACCGGCGACATCGGCACGATCGACGAAGACGGCTTCGTGACGATCACCGACCGCAAGAAGGAACTGATCATCACCTCGAGCGGCAAGAACATCGCGCCGACCCGCATCGAGGGCCTGCTCAAGGAGCACCCCTTGATCGGCCAGGCCGTCGCGATCGGCGACGACCGCCCGTACGTGACGGCCCTGATCGTCCTCGACGACGAAATCGCCCCCGGCTGGGCCGCGGCGAACGGCGTCGAGGCCACCCCGGAGGAGCTGCCGTCCCACCCGGCGGTCCGCGCGGAGCTGGAGCGCGCGGTCGAGTCGGCGAACAGCAGGCTGGCCCGGATCGAGCAGATCAAGCGCTACCACGTGCTGCCGAAGGCGTGGACCCCGGAATCCGGCGAGCTGACCCCGACGCTCAAGCTCAAGCGCCGGGTCATCAACGACCGCTACTCGACGAACATCGAGGCCCTGTACGCGGCAACCCGCGACCCCGAACCGGCCGCCGGCGCCTGACCCCTCGCGTCACTTTCCCTACGAAAGCTCCACACCGGGAGGCGGCACTTTCCCTATGAAAGTGCCGCCTTCGGTCAAGCCGTGCGGGGTGAGGTCGACTCCGTCCACTTGCGCAGCCGCGGCGGGACGCGCTTTTCCAGGCCGTAGTTCTCCAGGTGGGCGGAGAACACCTCGTCGAACGCCTTCTGCACCGTCTCGGTGTCCCACACCTCGCGCTCGAGGATCGGCTGCTTGAGGAACGGCTGGCCCATGACGTGCAGCTGCGGGCCGTTGCACCGGATCATCTGGCCGGTGATCCCGTGCGAGCCCGCGCCGAGCAGGAACAGCACGACCGGGGCGATCCGGGCCGGCGTGCGGTCCGGCGGGCAGGCGCGCAACGAGCGCTCGGACTTCCACACCATGCGCGTGTGCGCGAGCGGGCAGACGGCGTTGACGCGGATGCCCTGCTCCTCGAGGTCGAGCGCCCAGGAGTAGGTCAGCGACGCGACCGCGCCCTTGCTCGCCGCGTACACGCCGAGCTTGCGCTGCCCGAGCGAGGCGCCCGAGGAGATGTTGACGATCGACCCGCCGGTGCCCGCGCCGACCATCGCCTTGATCGCGGCCAGCCCGGTGTTCACCACGCCCATGACGTTGACGGCGACGAGCTCGCGCGCCTGCTCGGCGTCGTCCTCCCAGGGCAGTGCCTCGTAGTTCAGCCCGGCGTTGTTGACCAGCCCGTCGATCCCGCCGAACTCCTTGACGCACAGGTCGACGATCTCCTGCGCCTGCCCCGCTTCGGCCACGCTGTGCCCGCTGGCGACGGCCAGTCCGCCGTGCGCCCGGATGCTCTCCGCCGTCCGCTCGGCCAGTTCGACGTCGATGTCGTTGACGACCACCGCGCCGCCCGCGCGGGCGACGTGCACCGCGAACGCCTCGCCGAGACCCCGGCCGGCGCCGGTCACCACGACCGCTTTGCCTTGCATCAACCCGTCCATCGTCCACTCCCCGCTCTGCGGCGCCGGCGGCGCGCGCGTCCCGTCCACCCCGGCCGGCTCTGAGTCCAGTCTTGGCCCATCCGGCCCAGCGGGGCAGCGCCCCGACGACGAGCGGCGGCCGCCTTGCGCCGAGCGAATCCGGTTCGATCAGTCCGGAGGTACCCGCGCACCGGTCAGAGCCACCGTCCACCGCCTCTTCGGGGGTGACCCGATCGGCCCCTCGACGGGGTGAGTGGCGTCCGTTCCGAGGACATCGGCGCGTAGTCGGCGCCATACTGTTAGTGCTTCCGGGAGGTCAGCGGTGACTCCCCCGGACGGGGTCGTCACTGGCGAGGCACAATGCGGACGGTCCATGTTCACTCGATCGGGGGACGGTGGTTACGAGGTGACGACGCGCGCGACACCGCGGCTGCGGGCCGTCCTGGCCAACCGCGAGTTCCGCGCGCTGTGGTTCGCCGAAACCCAGTCGATGCTCGGCGACCAGCTGACCATCGTCGCCCTCGCCATCCTGATCTTCGACCGGACCGGGTCGCCGCTGCTCTCCGCCGCCGTCTACTCCCTGACGTTCCTGCCCGCGCTCGCCGGCGGGCTCGGGCTGTCGCAACTCGCCGACCGGTTCCCCCGCCGCGCGGTGCTCGCGACCGGCTCGCTCGCGCAGGCCGGGCTGATCGGGCTGATGGCCGTGCCCGGGATGCCGATGGGCTGGCTGTTCGTCCTGTTCGTCTTCGCCCGGCTGGCGAACGCGCCGTGCAACGCGGCGCAGAACGCGCTCGGCCGGGAGATCTTCACCGACGACGACGTCTACCTGCAGAGCCAGGACCTGCGCGGGATCACGAACAACACGGCCATGCTGGCCGGGCTCGCCGTCGGCGGGCTGCTGGTCACCGGGATCGGGACGTCGTGGGCGCTGGCGATCGACGCGCTGACGTTCCTGGTCGCCGCCGTCGCCGTGCGGCTGATGATGCGGCGGCGCCCGGCCGCGGGGAACGGGAACGCACCGTGGTTCGGCGCCGTGAGGCAGGTTTTCGGCGACGAACGGCTGCGGGTGCTGCTCTACCTGTCCTGGCTCGTCGGCCTGGCGGTGATCCCGGAGGGGCTGGCCGCGCCGCTCGCCGCGCAGCTGGGCGCGGGTGACCAGGCCGTCGGCTGGCTGCTGGCCGCCGATCCGCTGGGGTTCGTGGTCGGGACGTTCCTGCTGTCGCGGTTCGTCTCGACGGAGCACCGCCGCAAGCTGCTGGGCGTACTGGCCGCGTTGCCGCTGGCCGCGCTCGCGGCGTTCGCGCTGCACCCGAACCTGGTGCTCGCGCTGGTCCTGCTCGCGCTGGCCGGTGCGACCGGCGCGTACGTCATCACGGTGTCCGCCACGTTCATCACGTGGGTGCCCAACGACATCCGGGGCAGCGCCGGCGGGCTGTACCGGACCGGGCTGCGGGTCGCGCAGGGGGTGGGCGTCGGCATCGGCGGGCTGGCCGCCCAGGGCCTTGGTTCCGCGAACGCGACGATCGCGCTCGCCGGTGCGGTGGGACTGCTGCTGGCCGTCCCGGTGGGGTTCGCCTGGCGCCGGGTGGGCGGCGGCGAGCCGGAACCGCGGCCGTCATGAGCCGGGGTTTCAGAGGTCACGGTTGGCCATCGGAAGCCACCTCTCCGTGCAGTGAAGATCATGAATGGTATTCAGTCGGTCACAGGTCGCGGTTGCGCACGGTCGCCACCTCTCGGGTAATCGGGGAGGACAATTCGACGGCTCATCAGAGATCGCGGTTGGTCAACGGTGCCACCTCCGTGTGGGGAGCCTGAAGATGCTTTTGGTCCGCGTTCCCGGCAGTTCCACCGAGGACTCGGCAGTTCCGTTGCAGTGGGATGGTACCCGCCAAGGGAATGCGTGAACACTCTGGCAGGTACCGATGAGATTACTCAAGACCCGAAGTAGGCTGGAAAGGAGGTGACCAATTGCATCCCGGACCAGACGACGCCGCGACCGGCGCCGGCGAACCCCCGGCCGACGACCGGCCGCGGCCGCCGTCGCCGCACGAACAGCCGGACCAGCCGACCACGCCCGGTGGTCCACCCCGGACGGTCTGGCGCGAGCACCCGTACTCGCCGCGGAACTGGGCGCTCTGGCGGCGCCGCCCCCGCGTCATCGCTTTCATGCTGGGCAGCGAGGGATTGGCCATCGCCGTTCTCGCCATTTCGCTCGCCCATTCACAGGCGCTCGTTTCCCGCGATTGGCTGAACTTCGGAATCCTCGCCGCCGGCGCCACCGTGCACATTCAGCTCACCCAGCGCCAGGAGGAAAGGCGCCGGAACCGCAAAAAGACGGTGCTGATCGACCTCACCGCCGTGTGGACGTTTTCCGCGGCGATGATCCTGCCGGTTCCCCTGACGTTGCTCGTCATCTTCGTGGTCCGGCTCCAGCATTGGTTCATCGCCCGCCGCCCGGCCCACAACTTCATTTTCTCGTCGATCACGCACGGTCTCGCGGCGGTGCTCGCGCACCTCACCTACACCGCGCTCGGCCCCCATTTCCTGGGCACCGGCTGGGCCGACTTCCTCGCCGAGTTCGGCGCGATCGTCGTCACCGCCGCGATCTACGAGGCGATCCAGATCGTCTACGTCGGCGGGGCACTCGCGCTCGGCATGTCCTCCGAGCCCACCGTGCGTAACGTCCTGGGCAGCCCGGCCGACAACATGCTCGAAGCGATCACCGTCGGCCTCGGCGCGGTGACCGCGATTCTGCTCGCCGTCGTCCCGCCGATGGTCGTGGTGATGGCGGTCGCCACCGTGGTCTTCAATCGGCTCGCGGAACTCGACCAGCTCCAGAACGACGTCCGGACCGACCCGAAAACGGGCATTCTCAACATGCGCGGCTGGTCGGAGTCGGCGGAGCGCGCGCTGGAACGGACCGCACGATCGAGTGATCAGCTGGCACTCCTGATGGTCGATCTCGACCACTTCAAGTGGATTAACGACACCTATGGACATCCGGCGGGCGACGACGTGCTCCGCACCGTTGCGCAAACGCTCGACGAAGTGACGAGACCGAGCGACTTGGTCGGCCGTTTCGGCGGTGAGGAATTCCTCATTCTGCTCCCGGACATCGACGAAGAGGCCACCTGGGACGCGGCCGAGCGGATACGCGCCGCGATTGCGAAGTTGCACATCGTGACCACGGACAAACGCGGCGACCCGGCGACGATCGCGGACCGCACGACGTCGATCGGAGTAGCCCGCCACCCCCGCCACGGCGACACCCTGGAGCGCCTCCTCCAGTCCGCGGACGCGGCGGTCTACCTGGCCAAGGAGAACGGCCGCGACCAGGTCTGCTTCGCCCCGGACACGCTCACGCCCCCAGCGGCACCGTGAGCTCGAGCTTCACGAGCACGTCAGCACAGGCCCGAGCGGCGGTGGGAGCGAGCCGCAGCAGCTCCCCGCGATAACCGGCGGACTCGAGCCGCAGAAACCGAGCCCCGGCCGCGGGCCGCGGATGGCACCAGTGCCGGACGGTCCCGGTCCCTGCGTGGTCCTTGGCGAGGACGAGGTACTCGTGCCCGAGGTCGTCGGCCACCCGGCCCAGCCCGTTCCACCAGAGCGCGCGAAGGGTCGTCCCTTCGTCGTCGAGAGCGAGGTCGACGGGCGGATCGGCGTCGATGTCGACGCGGAAGCCGAGCGCGCCTAGGTGGAGCGCCCGAACGCGGAGGAAGGCACCGGCAGCCCGGAGCGGACGAGGGTCGGCGGGGTGATGACCGCGGTCCGACGCTGGTCCCCTCCCCGCACCTGCATCGCGCGGCGCCGGCCCAGCCCCCGCGCCACCGGCGCAACCCGCCGCCGGCCCGCCCGACCCGGGTTCGCCAGCCGCCGCCCGGCCGCCCGACCCGGGTCCGCCGCCCACCGCCGGATCGCCCTGCTCGGGTCCGGTCCCCACTCCGCCGACATTGCCCGCCACCGGCCCACCTGACGCAAGCCCACTCCCCGCGAGCTCACCCGACCCGGGTCCGCCGCCCAGCGCCGAACCGCCCGGGTCGCGTTCGCCCCCCGCGCCACCCGCCGCTGGCTCACCAGGTCCAAGCCCACCCGCCGCCGGACCGCCCGGCCCAAGCCCACTCCCCACGCCACCACCCGCCACCGGACCACCCGGCCCGCCCGACCCAAGCCCATCCCCCAGGACCGAGCCGCCCTCCCCGCCAGCCTCACCCAGCCCCAGATCCCCCAACGCCAGCCGTGGCACCACCGCCGCCACCGCCAGTTCCGCCGCCCGGCGCCCGTCCTCCACTGCCGGTACCAACGGCAACCCCAGCAGCTCATCCGCCAGCAACCGGCACCCGCTCACCCCAGCCCACCCCAGCGCCGCCGCTCGCAACCCCGGTTCGCCGCGGAGCCGGTCCAGCAACGGGCCCACCCGCCCCCACCTCCGGCTGTACCGCGCCGCCCGGACCAGTCTCGCCGCCTCCGGGCAGCTGCCGTCCGGGCCGTACACGCCCGTCATCGCCTGGCCGAGGGCGCTCAACTGCCCCGCCAGCACCACCCGCGCGACCGCGCCCGGGCAAGCCCGGGCCAGCTCGGCCGGTGATCGCGAGCGCAACGCCCGCGCCAGCGCGCGCAGGTCCGGGCTCCGGGGTTCGCGCAGCACCGCGCCGGGAGCCAGCGAGCGCAACGCCCGCACCGTGTTCTCCACCGGTACTCCGGGATCGGTCGAGCTCACCGCACGCCCTCCTGGTCACCGCGCCCCCGGGGACAGCGTCACCGATCCGCATGCGGGCGGGAAGAGGAGATCGGGCGGCCGATCGGGCAGCTTAGGGGAAACCCGCGCCGCGACACTGGGGTTGTCCCCATGCCGGGCCCGGCACCGGACTGGCACCCTGGACCCCATGCCAGCCGAGCCCGTGCCGCCGCGTCGCCGCCGACCTTGGTCGACGTCCGGGTGGCTGATGCTCGTGCTGCTGGTCGTCTTCGCGTTCGGGCTGATCGCGTCGCGCCCGCCGTCGCCGCCCGATCAGGGGCCGCCGACCGGGGACGTGCTCGCCGCGCAGAACGCCATCGACGCGCTTGTGCACCCCGGCCCGCACCCCGACGCGCTCGCGGAACTGCCGAAGGACTTCACCGCGCTCAGCGGCGTCACCCCGGGTGCGATGACCGCGCGCGACGGCACCGTCCGCGCCGTCCACGTCGACGGCGGGTGCTCGACGCCGTGGGGTGACGACAACACCAAGTGGGACTACGCCGTGCCGTGCAAGGCGCACGACCTCGGCTACGACCTGCTGCGGTACGCCGACCGCAAGGGCCACCCGCTCGGCCCGGAGGTCCGGGCGGCGCTCGACGACCGGCTCTCCACCGACATGCACCACGCCTGCGACCTCAACCCGATGAACTCCGCGCTCACCTGCCGGGTGGTCGCGTCGCTCTACTCCGCGGGCCTGGTCGTCAACTCGTGGCACCAGCGCTGGGGCCCGCCGGTCGGTGACCCCATCGGGCCGATGGTCGCCGGGGTGCTCGTGATCGCCTGCCTGCTCGTGTTCCGGCTGCGCGGCTGGCTGCGGGCCCGCCGCGAACCCCGGCGGACCGCACCCGCACCCACGCCCGTCGACGTCAGCCGCTGGGCGCTGCTCGGCGCCGCCGGCGTCGTCCTCCTGCTCGTCGGCGAGTCCCTGACGGCGCTGGCGCACTGGGCAGGGGCCGCCGAGACGGCGTGGTGGCCGCTCACCTGGCTCACCCAGCTCGCCCCACTGATCTTCTTCGCCGGCGGCCACGCCAACGCCGCCGGCTGGCGCGCCGAACAGGAGCGGGGCGGCGGCTACCGCCACTTCCTGGCCGAACGCGCGAGCCCGCTGCTGCGCCCCGCGTTGATCTTCGCCGTCGTCGCGCTGCTGACGCCGCTCGCGCTCGAACTGCTCGGCAGCCCGTCCGGGACGACGGCCACGGTCATGCGGATCGCGCTGCACCCGCTCTGGCTGCTCGGGGTCTACCTGCTGACGATCGTCTGCGCGCCGGCGCTGCTGGCCCTGCACCGCCGGGCGCCGGTGAGCGCGGCCGCCGGCCTGCTCGCGCTGGTCGTCGGCGGCGAGGTGGCCGCCGGCGCGACCGGCTCGCCCTTGCCCCGCTACGCGGCGACGTTCGCCCTCGCGCTCCTCGCCCAGCAACTCGCCTTCGCGCACGCTGACGGCGTACGCCCGTCGCGTCGCCTGCTCGCCGTGGCCGCCGCGACCGGGGTCGCGGGACTGGTCGTGGCGAGCGTCCTGCGGGACGGGCCACCCGTCCTGCTCGGCAGCCCGGGCGCCCCGGCGGCGTTGTCGGCGCCGCCGTGGGGCGTGCTGCTGCTCGGCCTGGTCCAGCTCGGCCTGCTCGGGCTCTTCGCCGTCCCGCTGGCGCGTCTCGCCGCGCGGCCCGGCGTCGCCACCGCCTGCCGGTTCGTCGTGCGCGCGCCGATGAGCCTCTACCTGGCCTTCCTCGCCGCGATGCTGCTGCTCGTCGCCGTCGTCTACCTGCCGGGGCGGATCGCCGACGGGCTGAGCTGGCTGGTCCGGCCGCGGACGCTGGTCGCGGTCGGCCTGCTCGCGGTGCCCGCGACCGTCGTCTTCTGGTGGTTCGAGCGGCACACCCACGGCGCGCGGGCACCGCGCGCCGCCGACCTCCCCGGCCGCCGGACGGCGGTGCTGACCAGGGCCGCGGCCGCGCTCGGCATCGGCTACGCGATGCTCGGCGTGTTCGGCTTCGCGCTGACCCGCTTCGGCGGGGTGGCCGCCGACGCCGACCTGCTCGGCCTCCGGCTCGACCCGATCCAGAGCCTGGTGCACCTGCTCCTCGGGGTCTTCCTGCTGCACACGATCCGGATCGGGGCGGGCGCGGCAACCGGCACCTGGCTGGCCACGGCGCTCGCCTGCGCGCCCTCGCTGCTGTTCGCCGCCGACGGCAGCACGCCCGGCTTCCTCGGCGTCACGCTGCACGCGGTGACGGCGGCGTTCGCCCTGCTCGCCGCGGCCGGCACGCTGCTGCCCGCCAGACGCCCGGCGGGCGCGGCGTCCTGACCAGGCGAAAGCGCCGGAGGTGCGGGAAACTGGGTGGTGCGTGCCACATTCGCGGGGGGATGTGTAACGCTACGGCAACCCGGGGCGGGCACCATGCGTCCCAACGCCAGGACCACCGATTTGAGCAGTGAGGAGTCGCCCGCGTGGATCACCCGCCTCGGAACGGGCAAGGCGACCGCCGCCCCGCCCGGCCCTGGCAGGACGAGCCAGGCCGGCGCACGCCACCGCCGTCACGCCGCCCCGCGCCCCGCCGCGAGCCCGTGGACGCCCGGCGTGCCGCTCCTCCGCCGCGCCGCCCCCAGCCGCGCCCGGTCGCGCGGGGCCGCCGCAACTCCTTCCGCGGCGCGAAGATCGCGCTGGCCGTCGTCTCGCTGCTGGTGATGGGCCTGACCGGGTACGCGTGGGCGGCCATGCAGGGCCTGGTCAACGGTCTGAACTACGCGAACGTGATCAGCGACGGCGGCGGTGGCGACAAGCCCGCCGACGGCGCCCGCGACATCCTGCTGGTCGGCCTCGACAGCCGCACCGACGCCCAGGGCAACCCGCTCTCGCGCGAGGTGCTCGACGAGCTGCGGGCCGGCGACTCCGACGGCGAGCTCAACACCGACTCGCTGATCTTCGTGCACATCCCGAACGACGGCAGCAAGGCCGTCGCGATGTCGCTGCCGCGCGACTCCTACGTCGACATCCCCGGCTTCGGCAAGCACAAGATCAACTCAGCCTACGCCCGCGCGATGCTGCAGGCCCGCAAGGACCTGCAGAAACAGGGCGTCACCGACCCCAAGGAGCTCGACGTCAAGGCCAACCAGGCCGGGGCGAAGGAGCTCATCGCGACCATCGAGAAGCTCACCGGGTCGACCATCGACAACTACGCCGCGGTCAACCTGCTCGGCTTCAGCGACATCACCAAGGCCATCGGCGGCGTCGACGTCTGCCTGAACAACAACGTCAAGGACCAGTACTCCGGCGCGAACTTCAGCAAGGGCCAGCACACGATCTCCGGCGTCGAGGCGCTGGAGTTCGTCCGGCAGCGCCACGGCCTGCCCAACGGCGACCTCGACCGGGTCGTCCGCCAGCAGGTGTTCATGGCCGGCATGGCGCGCAAGGTGCTGTCGGCGGGCACGCTGACCAACCCGGGCAAGCTCAACGACCTGATCGACGCCATCAAGAAGTCGGTCGTGCTCAACCAGAACTGGGACATCTTCGGGTTCGCCCAGCAGATGAAGGGCCTGACCGGCGGCCAGCTCGAGTTCCGCACCATCCCGGTGAAGAACATCGAGTACAAGACCCCCGAGGACGGCACGGCCATCCAGGTCGACCCGGCCGAGGTGAAGCAGTTCGTGCAGAGCCTCGCCGGGCCGCAGGCGGGCCAGACCGCGCCGCCCGCGCAGCAGGCCGACCCGGCGAACAAGGCGACCACGGTCGACGTCCGCAACGCCTCCGGCAAGACCGGCCTGGCCGCGAGCGTCGCCAAGACCCTCGAAGGCAAGGGCTTCACCTCCGGCGAAACGGCGAACGCGACCTCGCGCAAGACGACGGTCATCTGGGTGCCGAAGGGCGGCAAGGACAAGGGCCAGGCCGTCGCGGAAGCGCTCGGTGGCTCGCCGACGATCCAGGAGGACAAGAGCGTCCAGGCCGGTCACGTGACGGTCTTCCTCGGCTCGGACTTCGAGGGCACGACGTCCGACGCGAGCTCGGGCGCCGGTGCCGGCGCCTCGTCGAGCGCGCCGTCGCAGGCCGCGGCGCCGCCGGCCGACGAGGAGAAGCCGATCACCGCCGAGGGCGTCCCCTGCGTCAACTGACCCGGTCGCCGGGACTTCGTTAACCCGTTCGGCCTAACTCGCGCAATCGGTATCAAAGACATGCGCGAATCCGCGTAAGGGCCGGGCCTCCGCGCACTTACATACATGTGAGGGTGCACCTGCACGGGAAAGTTGTCACAGCCGTACGGGTGCCGCGGGAGCGCACGGCAGGGGAAATTGATGTGCTGATCGACGGCGAGGAGTACCAGCGGATTCTCGGGGACGAGCTCCGGAAGCTCCGGCGCAGCCGCGGCTGGACGCGCAAGGAGCTCAACCAGCACCTGCAGAGCGAGATTTCGCTCCAGACGCTGGCCACCTACGAGCTGGGCACGAGACAGTGCTCCGTCGTGCGCCTGGTCGAGCTGTGCGTCGCGATGGACGAGCTGCCCCAGGACCTGCTGGCCAAGGTGCACCGCCGGGTGTTCGTCGACGAGCCCGGCCGGGTCCGCGTCGACCTGCGCAAGGTCGTCGCCGACGAGTCCGCCGAGCTGCTCCCGCTCCGCCGCTGGGCCGAGGACCGGCTGCGGCAGGTGGGCGACCACGGCGCCGCCGAGATCGCGCTCGACCTGCCCGCACTGGAGCGCATGGCCGAGCTCTGCGAGCTGCCGACGGTCGAGCTGATCGCCCGCCTCCGCCGCTACGCCTCCCGCTAGCCTCCGCTCCCGCCCGGGTCGTGAGGAGCGTCAGCCGACCAGGAAGTCCTCCCGGCGCACCTTGCGCGTGTCCAGCCAGTAGCGCCAGGTGAAGCCGGGCCAGATCGTCCGGTTGACGCCCTTGGCGTCCAGGTACCAGCTCTTGCAGCCGCCGCGCGTCCAGATGCCCTTCGCCAGCTTGCGCTGGATCTCGGCGTTGAACCGCTCCTGCACCTCCGGCTTCGGCTCGATGGCCTGCCCGCGGGCCAGCCGCAGCGCCTCCGCGACGTAGGAGATCTGCGCCTCGATCATGAACACGACCGAGTTGTGCCCGAGGCCGGTGTTCGGGCCGAGCAGGAAGAACAGGTTCGGGAAACCGGCGACGGTGATCCCGAGGTGCGTCCGCATCCCCTCGGTCGCCCACTCCTTGCCGAGGTTGCGCCCGTCGCGCCCGACGATCTCCAGGTCGTCGAAGGCGTCGGTGACGTGGAACCCGGTGCCGTAGATGATCACGTCGGCTTCGTGCTCGACCCCCGCGGCGTCGACGACGCTGCGTTCGCGGACTTCCCGGACGCCGCCGGTCACGACGTCGACGTTGTCCCGCGCCAGCGCCGGGTAGTACTCGTTGGAGATCAGCACGCGCTTGCAGCCCATGGTGTAGTCCGGGGTGACCTTACGCCGTAAGGCCGGGTCGGTGATCGCGCGGTCGATGTTCCGCTTGGCCAGCCGCTGGCCCAGCTTCATCACCCACGACTGGCCGTTGAAGCCGATCGCGCGTGCTTCGAGCAGCCAGTACAGCAGGTTCCGGTAGGCGCGCTGGGCCGGCGGGAACGCCTTGAACAGCGCGCGGGTGCGCCCGGACATCTCGTGGTCGGCCTTCGGCATGATCCACGGCGGCGTCCGCTGGAACAGCGTCAGCTCCGCCACCTCGGGCGCGATCTTCGGCACGAACTGGACCGCACTGGCGCCGGTGCCGATCACGGCAACCTTCTTGCCCTCGAGGTCGACGTCGTGGCGCCATTGCGCGGAGTGGTAGGCCGGTCCCTCGAACTTCTCGATGCCCGGCAGGTCCGGCACCATCGGCAGGTGCAGCGCGCCGACCCCGGCGACCAGGGCGTTCCCCACGAACTCGTCGCCGCCCCTCGTGGCGACGTGCCAGCGGTTGCCCTCGGCGTCCCAGCGGGCGCCGGTCATTTCCTGGCCGAACCGGACGAAGCGGCGCAGGTCGTACTTGTCGGCGACCTCGCGCATGTAGCGCCAGATCTCCGGTTGCGGCGAATAGGCCCGCGACCAGCCGGGGTTCTGCTCGAAGGAGAACGAGTACATGTGCGACGGGATGTCGCAGGCGCACCCGGGGTAGCTGTTGTCCCGCCACGTACCGCCGACGTCGTGCGCCTTTTCGAGGATGACGAAGTCGTCGCGCCCCTCCTTGCGCAGCTGGATCGCCATGCCGAGACCGGAGAAGCCCGTCCCGACGATCACGACCCCGGTCTCCGTGCGGTTGCCCATGGCGCCTCCCGGTTCCTGTTACCCGTCGTCCATCTTACTCAGAGTAGGTTACTGCCGGTAGAGTGTTGCCCATGACGACCGCGAAGCGCAAGCGCATGCCCCGGGCCGAGCGGATGCGACAGATGATCGAGGTCGCCGAAGAGGTCTTCGCGGCACGCGGCTACGCGGCGGCGTCGATGGACGAGATCGCCGAACTGGTCGGCGTCTCGAAGCCGATGCTCTACGAGTACTTCAACTCGAAGGAAGGCCTGCTGCTGGCCTGCATCCGGGAGTCGCGCGCAGTGCTGCGCGAGGTCACCGAGCAGGCGACGGTCGGCGCGACGACGGCCGAGGACGCGCTGCGCCGCGGCCTGCTCGCGTTCTTCGTCTTCATCCGGGAACGGCGCCAGGCGTGGTCGCTGCTGCGCCACGAGATGGCGCTGATCGGCACGCCGGCCGCGGACGAGGTCGAGGAGACCCGCCGCCAGCAGACCGATCTGATCGCCGCGCTGATGAGCGGCTACTTCGACAGCGGCGACGACCTGCGCGCCGAAGCGGCCGCGGAATTCGTGGTCGGCGCCTGCGAACGGCTCGCGATCTGGTGCGAGAAGCACGACGAAGTGGACCCCGCGACGGCCACCGAATACGCCATGGACGTGCTGTGGACCGGCCTGCGGCACCGTGCACGGTAACTTGCAAGTGCATTAGGCCATTCGGTCGTTACTCACTGCTGTCGTGTCCTGTGACACAGAGTTGCTCTACGGTATCGAGGACACGGTAGAAAAGGTGCTGGACTTTTCGCAGCCGAGAGGGGGCGCGAATACCGCGTCATGGGAATGCGGTAGCCGCGTCACGGTTGTGTAAAGCATGGTGGTGGAGGAGAGGGGCGTGAGGCAGATGGTGGAAGCGATCACGGCGACGTACGTCCAAGAGGACGCCGACTGGGCGATCACGGTCAGCGGCCGCGGCAAGGAGCTGAGCGCCAGGGCACCCGGCATCATCGCCGCGCGAGACCGGGCGGACCAGCTGGTCGAGGAGCTCGGCGACGGCAAGGCGACGGTGGTGCACCTGCTCAACGGCAGCGCACTGGACTTCACGAGCGCCTACATGACAGCGCGGCTGACGCTCCCCAAGCTCCCGCCGCTCGAGGTCCCGCCGCCCGGCAGCGTGCCGAAGCAGCAGACCACGGAGGCCGCGGACAAGAAGCCGCAGCTGCCCCCGAGCAAGCAGCTCCCGAAGGCCGTCGAGGACCGCAAGGCCCCCGCCGAGCCGGCGCCCGCCACGGAGAGCAAGGCGCCGGCCAAACAGGCCTGAGCGCTACTTGAGGAGCTTGCGCACCAGCAGGACCAGCACGAGGATCCCGCCACCGATCAGCGGGTACTTCACCTTCGGGTTGTCCAGATTGGCACGCACGCCGTCCTTGGCGGCGTCGGCGAGCTTCTTGGGGTCGGCCTTGACGGTGAGCTGGTCGAGCGTCGCCGCCAGAGCGGTCCTTGCCTGCTCGATCTCACGCTCGATCGTCTCGGGATCGCGAGCCACGTGTCCTCCTCGCCGCATGGGTCTTCCGCGCCCCAACTTAGTCGACCGCCCCACCGCCTCCGCACGGGCCACGCCGCACGCTACGCTTCCCGGTGCTGGGGGCCCGTAGCCCAATTGGCAGAGGCACATGGTTTAGGTCCATGCCAGTGAGAGTTCGAGTCTCTCCGGGCCCACGAGCGAGTTGATGAGTCCTGCTCGGCGCTGCGCGCCTTCGCCGGACTCGCTCGTCGTTCCCTCCGGGGGTGCAACCCCCGGGCCCCGCCCGGCGGGCTTCGCCCCCGGACCCCCTGCCGTGGTCACCTTCGTTCGTTCGCTCAGCTGAAGTCGACGGTGATGTGCGGCGCCAAGGCCCGCAGGAAGTCCGGCGCGTCGAAGATCTCCCCCGCCGACGCCACCCCCTTCCCCCGCGTCCGCCCGCTCAGGATCCGCTCCACCGCCTCCACCGCCAGCGGCGCGCTCACCGCGTAGATGTCCTGCCCGCGAGCGACCGCCCGCCGCTCCTGCGCACCAAGGCGCACCCGGACGTCCACCACGAACGTCTCCGCCGAATCGCGCTCGGCGGCCGCCGACAGGCCCTGGGCCGCGGCCACCGTCATGTACGACGTCACCGACGGCACCTCGAGGTGCCGCGGGATCGTCACGATGTCCGCCATCGAGAACTCGCCCAGCACCGGCCGCGGGCCGAGTGGCGCCGGGAAGTTCCACTCCAGCGTCGACAGGGCGTCGTCGCGGTGCTCCAGCCGGCCGCCCGCGAACCGGACGCGCCGGCCGCCGCGGCGTTCGCGGGACACCTGGCCGGCCGCGAGGGTGCCCGGGGTCGGGTGCCAGCCGCTCAGGCCGTAGGCGACGTGGACCTCGTCGGCCGCCGTCCAGCCGTCCATCGCCGCCGTGGCCAGCAGGTCGGCCAGGCCGCCGAAGAACGCCATCGCGGGGACCACCGCGGTGTCCGCCGTCAGCGCGAAGGTGTCGAGGTTCGCTTCGATCTCCGCGGCGACGTCCACGTACGGGACGCCGGCGCGGATCGCCGCCGCGGCCACCGGGAGGGCCGTCGCGGCGAACGGGCCCGCGCAGTTGATCACCGCCGCGACACCGTCGAGCGCGCGGTCGAGGGCCGCCGGGTCGTCGACCGACGCCGGCCGCCCGCCCGGCAGCTTCGCCGCGTCGCGGCCGGAAAGGACCGGGGTGAAGCCGCGTTCGCGCAGCTCCGCCACCACGAAGCGGCCGGTGAGTCCGTAAGCGCCGTAAACCAGTACCGAAGTCATGAAGAAATCCTCGCGCCAGCCCTTCGCCGACGACAGTGTCCGGAACGACGTGATGCGTACACTTTCGGACATGCACGCTGTCGCGCTGGCCGCCACCGACGGGATGCTCTCGTTCGAGCTGACCATCGCCACCGAGGTGTTCGGGGAGAACCCGCGCTACGACTTCGCGGTGTGCGGCAGCGAGCCCGTGCGGGTCGGCCGGTTCCTGCTGGAGCCCGACGACGGCCTGGACCGGCTGGCGCGCGCCGGCACCGTGCTCGTACCGGGCTGGGCTGACGTCGACGCGGACCCGCCCGCCGAGCTCGTCGACGCGGTGCGCGCCGCCCACGCGCGGGGCGCGCGGGTGGCGTCCCTCTGCACCGGCGCGTTCGTGCTGGCCGCCGCGGGCCTGCTGGACGGGCTGCGCGCGACCACGCACTGGGCGCACACCGACGTCCTCGCCGCCCGCTACCCGCGGGTGACCGTCGACCCGGACGTGCTCTACGTCGACAACGGCCAGGTGCTCACCTCCGCCGGCAAGGCCGCGGCCATGGACCTGTGCCTGCACCTGGTGCGCGCCGACCACGGCCCGTCGGTCGCCAACGCGGTCGCCCGGCGGCTGGTCGTGCCGCCGCACCGCGCCGGCGGCCAGGCCCAGTTCGTCGCCGCCCCGGTCCCCACGCGCGACGACCACCCCCTCTCCGCGCTGCTCCCGTGGATCACCGCCCGCCTGGACCGGCCGCTGACCGTCGAGGACCTGGCCCGCCAAGCGAACATGAGCTCCCGCCACCTGGGCCGCCACTTCCGGGCGGCGACCGGCACGACGCCGTTGCAGTGGCTGCTCACCCAGCGGATCCGGCGCGCGCAGGAACTGCTGGAGAACACCGACGACGGCGTCGAGTCCATCGCGGAGGCGGTCGGCATGGGCACCGCGACGACGTTGCGCCGCCACTTCAACCGCGCGGTCGGCGTACCCCCGGACACCTACCGCCGCACGTTCCGCGGTTAGGGTTCGCCCATGCGGTCGTACGGGTTCGTGGGCACCGGCGAGCTCACCGCCGCCATCGTCGAAGGTCTCAGCACGGACGCACCCGAGGTCTTCCTGTCGCCGCGCAACGAGAAGATCGCGCACGACCTCGCGGCCCGCTTCCCGAACGTGCGGGTCTGCGGCAGCAACCAGGAAGCCCTCGATCGTGCGACGGCCGTCGTCGTCGCCGTGCGCCCGCAGATCGCCCGGGAAGTGCTGGCGGAGCTGACGTTCCGGCCGGAGCACGTCGTGGTGAGCGCGGTCGCCGCCGTCACGCTCGCCGAGCTGCGCGACCTGGTCGCCCCCGCCACCAGGGTCGTCCGGTCCATCCCGCTGCCGACGGCGAGCCGGCGCGCCAGCCGCACCGCGATGTACCCCGACGACGCCGTCGCGCGTGCCCTGTTCGAGCGCGTCGGCGACGTCGTCGTGCCCGCGGACGAGCAGGCGCTGGCCACGTTCAGCGCCGCCACCGCGACCTTCTCCGCGCACCTCGACCAGCTCGCCACGATCGCGGGCTGGATGGCCGAGCACGGCGTCGCGCCCGCGGACGCCGACGGTTACCTCGCGCACGTCTTCGGCGAACTCGGCCGCACCCTGGCCGGGTTCGGCGGCACCCTCGGCGAGCTGGCCCGCAAGCACGAGACACCGGGCGGGATCAACGAACAGTTCCGGACGGCGGTGCGGGACCCCGAGCGGGTGCGCAAGGGTCTCGACGACGTCCTCGCCCGCGTGAAAGGTCAGTAGCGCACATCGTTCTGCAGCAGCGGCGGGTACACAGTGGACGGTTCGCCGTCGACCGTCGTGCCGGCGAACTGCAGCATCGCCCGCTGGGCGCCGTGCATCGGGGCCGGGTAGTCCAAACTGGGCGCCGAGACCTCGTCCAACGTCGCGAGCTGGGACGGCGAAAGCGTCACGTCCAGCGCCGCGAGGTTGCCGGTCAGGTGCTCCAGCCGCCGCGCGCCGACGATCGGGACGACCGTGCCGCGCCGGGCCAGCAGCCACGCCAGTGCCACCGCCGCCGACGTCGTTCCGAGCTCGACGGCGATCCCGGCGACGGCGTCGATGACGGCGTACTCCGCTTCGGACGGACCACCGACGAAGGCCGCGCGGGCCGAGTCGGCGACCTCCGTGCCACGCCGGTACTTGCCCGACAGGAAGCCGTTCTTCAGCGGGCTCCACGGCGTCAGCGCGATATCCTGGTCGAGCGCGAAGGGCGCGAGTTCCCCTTCGACCGTCCGCGCCAGCAGCGAGTACTCGACCTGCAGCGCGATCAGCGGCGTCCAGCCCCGCAGCAGCGCCGCCGTCTGGGCCTGCGCGGTCACCCACGCCGGGGTGTTGGAGAAGCCGAGGTACCGGATCTTGCCCGCGCGCACGAGGTCGTCGAGGGTCCGCATGGTCTCTTCGATCGGGGTGTGGCGGTCCCAGTTGTGCAGCCAGTACAGGTCGAGGTGGTCCGTCCGCAGCCGCCGGAGCGACTCGTCGAGCTGGGCGATGATCGACGCGCGGCCGGCGCCGCCGCCGTTGGGGTCGCCGGGGAACATGTTGCCGAAGAACTTGGACGCCAGCACGACGTGCTCGCGGCGGCCGGGGCGGGCGGCGAAGAAGTCGCCGAGGATCTTTTCGGAGTGGCCGTTGGTGTAAAAGTTGGCGGTGTCGACGAAGTTGCCGCCGAGATCGAGGTAGGTGGCGAGGATCTTTTCGGACTCTTCGACGCTGCAGCCGGCGCCGCCGGGGTCCTCGCCGAAGGTCATCGCGCCGAGGGCGAAGGGGCTGACGCGGAGGCCGGACCGGCCCAGGGTGACGTAGTGGTCGAGTGGCACGAAACTCTCCTTGCGTGTCGGATCGGTCAACCCAGGAAACCGCGTTAACCCGGCGTTCGGTAGATCGATGCCCGCACGCCCTTGCACGATCCTCTCGATGTGGGTTTCCTGGATGAGTGCTCACCAAGATGCGGGACCTCGTCGCCACCCACGCTCGCGAAGACCTGCGCACCCCGGTCCCCGGGCTCCTCTTGTCCAAAGTGGACACCAGCGAGCCGCACCACTCGCTCGCCGACCCCCTGTTCGTCGTCATGGCTCAGGGCGGCAAGCGGCTGCTGCTCGGCGACCGCGTCCACGAATACCGCGCCGGGCAGTACCTGCTGGTCAGCACCGAACTGCCGGTCACCGGCCACTTCATCGGCGCGACCCCGCGAACCCCGGCGCTGGGTCTCGGCCTGCCCCTGCGCCCGGCGGCGATCGCCCCGCTGCTGCTGGAGTCCCCGCCCGGCCGCTGGTCCCGCACGCCACCGCCGTCCCCGATCGCGACCGGCGACGCGAGCCCCGAGCTGCTGGACGCGGCGGTGCGGCTGCTGCGGCTGCTCGACCACCCAGCCGACGCGCCGGTGCTCGCCCCGCTGATCGAGCGCGAGATCCTCTGGCGCCTGCTGACCGGCCCGCACGGCGGCCTGGTGCGCCAGATCGGCCTGGCCGACAGCGGGTTGTCCCACGTCAGCCGGGCGATCCGGTGGATCAGGGCCAACTACGCCGAGCCGATGCGGATCGAGGAACTCGCCCGGCTGAGCGACCTGAGCCCGTCGGCGTTCCACCGCCACTTCCGCGCGGTCACGGCGCTGAGCCCGCTGCAGTTCCAGAAGCGCATCCGCCTGCAGGAGGCCCGCTCGCTGCTGCTGGCGGACGCGGGCGACGTCGCGGGCGTCGGCCACCTGGTCGGCTACGACAGCCCGTCGCAGTTCAACCGCGAGTACCGCCGCCTGTTCGGCGCCCCACCGGGCCAGGACGCGGCCCGCCTTCGTGAGGCCGCGGCGCCCGCCGGCCCCCAGCTCCCCTGACTCCGCACGCCGGGTGCCGATCCGTTCAAGACCGCCGCCCCGGCCGGGTGCGAGGCTGACCGCATGTCGGTGAACCTTTCCGCGGCGGCGTCGTTCATGGCGACGCACGCCCGCCTCCTCGACCGCCGCCGCTTCGAGCTGCTCGGCGGCCGGACCGATGCCGGTGCCGTGCTGGCCGCCGTCGACGGGTACCGCAACCCCGACGGCGGCTACGGCTGGGGCCTCGAGCCGGACCTGCGGGCGCCGGAGAGCCAGCCCGGTGGCGCGCTGCACGCCTTCGAGGTGTTCGAAGACATCGCGCCCGGCACGTCGCCGCACGCGGCGAAGCTCTGCGACTGGCTCGCGTCGGTCTCGCTGCCGGACGGCGGCCTGCCCTTCGCCGTGCCCGTGGCGGACCCGGCGGGCTGCGCGCCCTTCTGGGCGCAGGCCGATCCGGCGGTCGCCACCCTGCAGAGCACCGCGTTCACCGCCGGTGTCGCCCTGCGCGTCGCCCGCCACGACCCCGCCGTGCGCGAACACCCGTGGCTGGCCGCCGCGACGCAGTACTGCTTCCGCGCCATCCGCGCGCTTTCCGCGGCGCCGCACGCGATCGAGCTGTCGTTCGCGGTGCAGTTCGTGGACGCCGCACACGACCTCCACGCGGAAGCGCCCGGGCTGCTGGACCGCCTGGCCGCGTTCGTCCCGCCCGACGGCCTGGCCCCGGTGGCCGGCGGCTCGGACGGCGAAACCCTGCGCGCACTGGACTTCGCGCCCCTGCCGGACCGCCCGGCCCGCGCGTTGTTCGAGGACGGTGTCATCGAGAGCGAACTGCGGCGGCTGGCCGGCGAGCAGCAGGACGACGGCGGCTGGCGGGTCGATTTCGCGAGCTATTCGCCTGCCGCGGAGCTCGAATGGCGGGGCTACGCGACCGTCCGCGCGGTGTCGGTGCTCCAGCGCAACGGCGCCGCCTGAAGGTCTACACGGGCGCCGTCAGAGTTCACTCGCCCGTGGCACGTCGAGTCACGGGCGGTAAGCAGTCACATGCCTTTCGGTGGCCACCGACGACCCCGTACTGTGACTCCAGGTGCCCGGGCCGGAGGTGGAGCATGTCGTCGCGCAACCCGTTGGGCTGGTTCGCTCGCTGGGCGGACTGGTTCGAGGAACGCGGCGTCTACGTGCCCGGCGAAGAGAGCCGCGCGGTCGACCCGATCCGCGATTTCGGCTGGCTGATGGCCGCGTGGGTGGCCGGCGTGGCGATCTTCATCCTGCTGTTCGCGCTCGCCGTTTAAGTGGCATGTGGGCAGTGATTGTCACCAGCGGTGCGCTTCCGGTCACGGATTGGCCACGGGGTGGCACCAGGTGCGCGACAACCCCCCGTCGCGCCTCGTAACCACGCGCGATCACGGCCAGAGTGGAGCGGGTTCGCCCGGCATCCCCCGTTGCCGAACGGCACCCCCGACCCGCCGACTGGAGTACCCGCGATGGCGCTCGCGCGCACGTGCAAGATCATGTTCACCTCAGGACTGCTCGGCCTGGCGGTGGCGTGCGGGGTCCCTTCGACGCAGGGCGGCACGGCGGCACTGGGCGCCGCCGGCTCCCCGGCCGGTGCCGGGGTCTCGGCCTCGCAGGCGGGCAACGACCTGAAGTTCGGCGCCGACCACCGGTTCGCCAGCGGCCTCACCATCTCGGTCGGCTCCCCGAAGTCGTTCCGCCCCAGCTCGTCGGCGTACCCGCAGAGCCCGCGCGGCGCGGCGTTCGACATCCAGCTGACGAACGACGGCGCGACGATCTACAAGCTGTCGGGCCTCACGGTCACCGCGACGGTGTCGGGCACGGCCGTCAAGCAGGTCGTGGACACGACACAGGGCTTCACGGGCATCACCGACGCGGGCAAGGACGTGCTGCCGGGCCGTTCGGCGCACCTCACGCTGGCGTTCGCGGTACCGCGCGAGCAGGCACAGCTGCGCCTGCAGTTCCGCCCGAGCGCGACCGAACCCGCCGTGGTCACCTACTGCGGTCCTGCATGACGTTAGGCTCGGCCCATGACCGAGCGTCTTTCCCCGGGTGACGAAGCCCCGGACTTCACCCTGCCCGACAGCGAGGGCAAGGACGTCTCCCTGCACGACTTCCGCGGCGAGTCCGTGGTCGTCTACTTCTACCCGGCGGCGAGCACCCCGGGCTGCACGAAGCAGGCCTGCGACTTCCGCGACAACCTGGCCCAGCTGAACGACGCCGGCTACCGCGTCATCGGCATTTCCCCGGACACGCAGGCGAAGCTGGCGAAGTTCGCGGAGCACGAGAAGCTGACGTTCCCGATCCTGGGCGACCCGGAGAAGTCGGTCATCGAGGCGTGGGCCGCGTACGGCGAGAAGAAGAACTACGGGAAGACGTACATGGGCGTCATCCGCTCGACGTTCGTGGTCGACCCGGACGGCAAGATCGCCCACGCCTGGTACAACGTCCGGGCGGCCGGCCACGTGGCGAAGCTGATCCGAGACCTCGGCCTCGCCTCCTGACGCGTTGACGAGCCTGGAGGGGCCGGCGCTCAAGCTGGGCGGGCAGATCGCCTCGGCCGCGGCGAAGTCGTGGCTGCGGCGGCGGAAGGCGAGCTACGAACGCTCCGCCGACCTGGCCGACTTGGCCGCCGGCGAACTCAAGGGACCGCTGGAGCGGCGCAAGCTCGAGAACCTCGTCCGGACGATCGGCACGCAGGTGGCCGAGCAGCTGGAGGCGGTGCTCGCCGACCGTTTCTCTTCCTTGCCGCAGAACGAGATCGACGCCGCCTTCCTCGCCGTGGAAGACGCGCTGACCGGCGCGGACCTGTCCGACGAAGCCTTCCTGACGGTGGACGCGGATCCCGAGCAGCTGGCCAGGAAGCTCCGCGGCGACCTGACACGCGAACGGCTTCTCGCCCCGCGCGCGGCGGCGCTGTACGAGCTGGTGCTGGACCTGTCGTGCCGTCACCTCGTGCAGGTGGTCCGCCACCTGCCGTCGTTCCAGCCCCGCGCGCTGGCCGAGGTGCTCGGCCGCTTGAGCCGCCAGAGCGACCAGCTCGACGAACTGCTGGCCCGGGTGCCGAAGACGAGCCTCGCGGCCCCCGAGGGGGTCGACCACGACGCCGAGTTCGAAGCGGCGTACCGGCGCCTCCTGGCCCGCGAGCTCGACCGGCTGGAACTGCTCGGCCTGACCGTGGACGACCAGCCGGCGCTGCCGCTGACGGTCGCCTACCTGAGCCTGAGCGTTTCCCCGGAAGGCGAGCCGCGCCGGGCGGACCGCCGCCTGGACGAGCTCTGGTTCGAGAAGCGCCAGAGCCGGGCGGGCAGTGGGAACATGCGCGTCGAGACGGCGTTGAGCGGCGCCACCCGCGTCCTGGTGCGCGGCGAGGCCGGGTCGGGCAAGACGACGCTGCTGGACTGGCTGGCGGTGACGGCGGCCGGCGGCCGGTTCACGGGCAAGCTCGCGGGCTGGAACGGCCGGGTCCCGTTCCCGATCCGGTTGCGCAGCTTCGCCGCGGAGCCGTTGCCGCGGCCGGAGGACTTCCTCGCCCACATCGCGCCGATGCAGGCGCCGCCGCCGGGCTGGGCCCGCCGGGTGCTCGAAAGCGGCCGGGCGCTGGTCCTGGTCGACGGCGTCGACGAAGTGGGCACCAGCCACCGCCGCGAGGTGAAGTCGTGGCTGCGCAAGCTGTCTTCGGCGTTCCCCGCCACGCTGATCGTGGTGACCGCCCGCACGGCGGCGGCCGACCAGCGCTGGCTGGCGCAGGAGGGTTTCGGCAGCCTCCTGCTGGAACCGATGAGCGCGGACGACATCGAGGCACTGGTGGCCCGCTGGCACAAGGCGGCCGCGGCCGGCGGCACGGTCCGCCCGGGCACCGACGTCCCCGCGGTCCAGCGGCGGCTGCTGAACCAGCTCGACAGCCGCCCGCACTTGAGAACACTGGCCGCGAGCCCGTTGCTGTGCGCGATGTTGTGCGCGCTGAACCTGGCGCACCGGTCCGAGCTGCCGCGGGACCGGATGGACCTGTACCGCAAGGCGTTGTCGATGCTGCTTCACCTGCGCGACGCGGAGCGCCACATCGGCGTGCTGCTCACCGAGACGCAGAAGGAAGTCCTGCTGGGCGATCTGGCTTGGCGGCTTTCGCTGGCGTCGAAAGTGGAGCTGCCGAAGGACCGGGTGCTGTCCCACCTCGCGCGCCGGCTGCCTTCACTGCCGCACGTCGACCACACGCCCGCCGAAGTCCTGGACCACCTGCTGGAACGCAGCGGCGTGCTGCGGGAGCCGGTCAGGGACCGGGTCGACTTCGTGCACCGGACGTTTCAGGAGTGCTTGGCCGCCAACGAAGCCACGGAACAGGACCACCTGGAGACGTTGATCGCGAAGGCCCACCTGGACACGTGGTGGGAGACGTTCGTGATGGCCTGCGGCCACGGGAAGCACCACCAGGTCGGGACGTTGTTGACCGGGATCCTGGACCGGGCTGACGAGGAACCCCGGCACGCGCGCCACTTGCGCCTTTTGGCGGCGGCGTGCTTGGAGACGGTGAGCAACGCTTCGCCGGACGTCATCGCGCGGGTCGAGGCGGTGATCCGGGAACAGCTGGTGCCGCCGCGGAGCTTGCGGGAGACGCGGTCGCTGGCGTCGATCGGGCACCGCGTGTTGCGGTACCTGCCGGAATCCCTCGGGGGACTGTCGGACGCAGTGGCCGCGGCCACGGTCCGAGCCGCGGCGCTCACCGCGGGAGCTGATGCGCTGAACCTGCTGCGCGGGTACGCACAGGACCCGCGCTCGGCGGTGCAGAGGCAGTTGGTTCAAGCCTGGCAGTACTTCGATCCCGAGCGGTTCGCGGTCGAGGTCTTGGCCGATGCCCCCTTGGAGAACGGCGCTATCGAGCTCGAAACCGCGCGGCTGTTGTCGCATGTCCACCACCTGAAGAACCTGACCGAGCTGAGCCTCGGTTTTCGCGCTTCGGAGACACCGCTCGACCTCGACCTTGACTCTCTCCGCGAACTGCCCCACCTGACTCGAATCGCGCTGGACTTCAGTCACAACGAGACAACTGTCGATCTTGATCCGTTGAACAAGCATCCAGGACTTGTTGAAGTATCGATCTACTCCGCGCACAGCTTCGCCAACGTTCGAAGATTGAAGAGTCTCAAGAAGCTTGAAATCCTCACCCTTGACAACAATGCTCCTTGGCAAAGTCTCGATGAATTCAGCGAGTTGACAAGTATCAGATACCTAGCTCTCGGAAACCTGGAATTAACAGAATCCCTCAATCCCTTGAGCTTTCTCAACAGACTCGAGACGCTCGGGCTCACGGCAATTCAAGCAAGAGCACTCAATGCCTCGACACCCCTTACCGCACCCACGAAGATAGGCTTTTATCGACAGATAGGCTCGAAAGCGAACACGGTGAACGGTGAAGCAGTCGCCAAATGCTTCCCACGAATCACCGCGCTCTACTTGTCGGGCGTGGAACTCCGCGATCTCGCACCCCTCGCCACTCTTCGGATACGCAAGCTCTCGCTCGATTTTCTCACCACACCCGTTGACCTCAGCTCACTAGCCGATCAACAGTTGATCATCCAGGCAACCGGAACCGAGCTCCTCGGCACGGAGAAGCTCGGCCCCGGCGTCAAACTGGTCTAAGCCAGGTCCCGCAACGCCGGCAGCAGCGCCCGCAAAGCCCGCCCCCGGTGGGAAAGGGCGTCCTTCTCCGCCGGCTCCATCTCCGCCGACGTGCGCGACTCCCCATCCGGCCGGAAGATCGGGTCGTACCCGAACCCGTTCACGCCCTGCCGAGCGCGCACCAGACTCCCACGCCACTCGCCGCGAACGACCGTCTCCTCGCCCGACGACAGCACCAACGCCGCCGCGCACACGAACTGGGCCCCGCGGCGCTCGTCCGGAACATCCCGGAGCTGCCCCAGCACCAGGTCCAGGTTCGCCTCGTCATCCCCGTGACGACCGGACCACCGAGCCGACAACACCCCGGGCATCCCGTTCAACGCATCGACAGCCAGACCGGAGTCATCGGCAATGGCAGGCAACCCCGTAGCCGCAACAGCATCCCGGGCCTTGGCGACAGCGTTGCCCTCGAAGTCCGGAGCTGTCTCGGGCGCCTCCGGAAACGAAGGCACGTCAGCGAGACCCAGCACCTCGATGCCCGAAATCCCCTCAGCCTCGAGGATTCGCCGAAGCTCGCCCAGCTTCTTCGCGTTCCGCGTAGCCAGCAGCAGCTTCGTCACTTCGACCCCTTCTTCTTGTCCGGCCGCGGCTCCGGCAGCTCCCCGGGGTACGGCAGCGCCAGCGCCTCGTTCTGCAAGCGGGTCAGTTCTTCACACCCCGCCAGCGCGATGTCCAGCATCTTGTCCAAAGTGGACCGCGCGAACGTCGCCCCCTCGCCGGTGCCCTGGACCTCGATCAGCGTGCCCGCGTCCGTCGCCACCACGTTCATGTCGACCTCGGCGCGCGAGTCCTCTTCGTACGGGAGGTCGAGCCGGACGCGGCCGTCGACCACGCCGACGCTCACCGCGGCCACCGAGGACGACAGCGGCTGCGGGTCGTTGAGGCGGTTCGCCGCGCCCAGCCACGTGATCGCGTCCGCCAGCGCCACGTAACCACCGGTCACCGCGGCCGTGCGGGTGCCGCCGTCGGCCTGGATGACGTCGCAGTCGATGACGATCGTGTTCTCGCCCAGCGCCGCCAGGTCGATGCAGGCGCGCAGTGAACGGCCGATCAGCCGGGAGATCTCGTGCGTGCGGCCGCCGATCCGGCCCTTCACCGATTCGCGGTCACCGCGGGTGTTGGTCGCGGACGGCAGCATCGCGTACTCGGCCGTCACCCAGCCGAGGCCGGAGCCGGCCCGCCAGCGCGGGACGCCTTCGGTGACGCTCGCCGCGCACAGCACCCGCGTGTTGCCGAATTCGATCAGCACCGAACCCGCCGGCCACTGCTGGAACCCCCGGGTGATCTTGATGTCACGGAGCTGGTCGTCGTTCCTGCCATCTTTTCGAGCCACGGGAGCACTCTAGGACCGGCCGTTCACACGTCGTAGACGGCACCCTGCTTGACGACCTCGGCCCCGGCGAACTCGGCCGACGCCTCCGCGAGAACCGCGCCGGCGTCGGTCCACGGCGCGATGTGCGTCAGCAGCAGCCGGCCGACACCGGCGTCGCGCGCCAGCTCGCCCGCCTGCTTGCCGGACAGGTGCACACCCGGCGGCCGCTCCGCCGAATCCGTCCAGGACGCCTCCGCGAGCAGCAGGTCGACGCCGTCGGCGAGCTCGTTCAGCGCCGCGCACGGCCCGGTGTCGCCGGTGAACGCCAGTATCCGGCCGCCGTAGGAGATCCGGAGGCCGTACGCGGGAGTCGGGTGGTCGACCTCGACCGCGACGACGTCGAACGGCCCGATCCGGAACGGCTCCGCCCGCAGCGGCCGGAAGGCGTAGACGTCCGAGAGGTCCGTGACGGCCCGCTCGGTCTCGTTCGGCGCGTACGCGTTGGCCAGCCGGGTGGGCGCGTCCGGCGGGGCGTACAGCGGCAGCAGGCGCGGCCGCGCCGGGTACGGCGGCGCCGGGTGGTAGCGCCGGAGGACGGTGAGCGCGCTGACGTCGGCGCAGTGGTCGGGGTGCAGGTGCGTGAGCACGAGCGCGTCGAGGTCGAACGGGTCGGCCACGGCCTGCAGCTGCGCCAGCGTGCCGTTCCCGAGTTCGAGGCCGAGCAGGAAGCCCTCGGCCTCGACCAGGTAACCGGACGCGGCCGCGTTCGGCCCGGGGATGCTGCCGGAGCACCCGAGGATGGTCAGTCGCACTTCGACACCCTAAGCGTCCGCCGCGTTGATCACGCGGTGGTGGGAGCGAGGACACCCGGGGCGAAGCCCATGAACCGCTGGGCGAGCCGCGCGAACGGCTCGGCCGAGCCGGTGGCCACGAACTCGTGCTGCGGCGGGGTGTCCCGGGTGGTCAGCAGGTCGAGTTCGGTGAGCACGCGGACGAGGTCCTTCGCGGTCTCCTCGGCACTGCTCACCAGGGTCACCTCCTGGCCCATCACGATCTGCAGCACGCCCTGCAGGAGCGGGTAGTGCGTGCAGCCGAGCACGAGCGTGTCGACCTGCGCGTCGAGCAGCGGCTGCAGGTAGCCCTCCGCGAGCCCGAGCACCTGGCGGCCGGAGGTGATGCCGCGCTCGACGAAGTCCACGAACCGCGGGCAGGCGACGCTGGTGAGCGTGATGGCCGGCGCCGCGGCGAACGCGTCCTCGTAGGCCCTCGACCGCACGGTGCCCTCGGTGCCGATGACGCCGACGCGCCCGGTGTGCGTCGCGACGACGGCCCGGCGCGCGGCGGGCAGCACGACCTCGATCACCGGGACGTCGTAGCGCTCGCGGGCGTCGCGCAGGCAGGCCGCGGACGCCGTGTTGCAGGCGATCACCAAGGCTTTCACGCCGCTCTCGACGAGTTCGTCGAGCGCCGCTAGGGCGTAGCTGCGCGCGGTGGCGATCGGGAGCGGGCCGTACGGGTTGTGCGCCGTATCGCCGACGTAGCGGAGCTGCTCGGCGGGGAGCTGCTCGAGGATCGCCCTCGCGACCGTGAGCCCGCCGACGCCGGAATCGAACACGCCGACCGGGGCATCAGCGGGCGGAGACGTCACACCTCGAGGTTACCCGGCGCGGCCGGGACGGCTTTGCGCGACCGGCGGGTGGTCAGCCACGCCGCGAGGACGCCGGCGAGCGCGCCGAAGACGTGGCCCTGCCAGGAGACGCCGGTGTTGCCCGGCAGCAGCCCGGCCAGCATGCCGCTCCAGACGCCGAGCAGGACGACGGCGACGAGGATCTGCCCGGCGGCGCGGTTGAAGATGCCGCGGACCAGCAGGTAGGCGAGCCAGCCGAAGGCCAGCCCGGACGCGCCGACGGTGACCGCGTTCGCCGGCCCGGTCAGCCACACGCCGAGCCCGGACACCACCCAGATGATGGCCGTGACCAGCGCGAACCGGCCGATTCCCGCGGCCATCGCGAGGAAGGAGAACAGCAGCACGGGCACGGTGTTCGCGAACAGGTGCGACCAGCCGGCGTGCAGCACCGGCGCGAAGAGCACACCGTCCAGCCCGGACAGCTCGCGGGAATGGATGCCGCCCTGGTCGAGGTCGCCGGGCAAGATCACGTCCACCAGCTCGACCAGGTAGAGCAGGAGGGTGAACGACAGCGCGACGAGCGCGGCCGCCTTCGGTCGCGGCGGCAGCACGCGCTTGGCGGCATCCGTTGCGGCGTGGGTGTCCGGGGCGGGGATCGGTGTGCTCACGGTTCGAGGCTACGTCCGGGTCCGGCGCCCGCGCCTCGGGTGAAATCCCTGATCCGGCGGTTTTGTCGGTGCCCGCCGCTAGCGTGGCCGGCATGGACGTCACCGGTTACCTCGCGCGGCTCGGCCTCGGTCCCGAGCCGCCGAGCCTCGCCGCGCTGCGGCGGCTGCACGCGGCGCACGTCGAACGCGTGCCCTACGAAGCGCTCGAGGTCCAGCTCGGGCGGCCGGCCCCGCTCGACCCGCCGGCTTCGCTGGCGCGGATCCTGCGGGGCCGCGGCGGGTACTGCTACCACCTCAACGGCGCTTTTTCGGCGTTGCTGCGCGCGCTCGGCTACCAGGTGACGCGGCACATCGGCGGGGTGCAGAGCAGCGCGGCGGACGCGCCGAACATCGACCGGAACCACCTGGCGCTGACCGTCGCCGGGCTGCCGGACGCGCCGGGCGCGGAGTTCCTGGCCGACACCGGGCTCGGCGACGGCCCGCACGAGCCGCTCCCCCTCCGGGAAGGCACCTACGTGCAGGGCCCGCACACCTACCGGCTGCGGCCGTCCGAGTGGCGCCGGGCGGCTGGCGGTTCGAGCACGACCCCTCCGGCAGCTTCACCGGCATGGATTTCGCGCCCGGAGTCGCGGAGATGACCGACTTCGCGGAGAAACACGCGTGGCTGTCGAGCGCCCCGGAGTCCGGGTTCGTGCGGGTCTGCGTGGTGCAGCGGCGGGACGAGGCGGGCGTCGACACCCTGCGCGCGCTGACGCTGAACCGCCACGGCGCCAAGGAGCTGATCGAGTCACCCGCGGACTGGTGGGCGGCCGCCGGTGACGTGTTCGGCATCCGGTCGTCGCTGTTCACGGCGGAGGAGCGCGAGCGGCTGTGGCGGCAGTGCGCCGCCCAGCACGAGGCTCACGCCGGCGGCACGGGCAGCGAGGTGGTGCCCAGCGCGTAGTCCACCGCCGCCTCGGCGTGCAGGCGGGTCGTGGGGAAGGCCGGCACCGGGGAGTCCTCCGGCCCGACCAGCAGCTCGATCTCCGTGCAGCCGTAGATCACGCCTTCGGCACCGGCCTCGACGAGCCGCGCGATCACCCCGCGGTAGGCCTCTCGGGAGGCGGGTTCGACGACGCCGAGCACGAGCTCGTCGTAGATCACCCGGTGCACGAGGTCGCGGTCTTCGGCGGGCGGCACAAGCACGTCGAGGCCGTGCGCGGCGAGGCGGTCGCGGTAGAAGGACTGTCCCATGGTGAACGCGGTGCCGAGCAGGCCGACCCGGCGGATCCCGGCGGCCCGCACGGCCGCGGCGGTGGCGTCACCGAGGTGCAGCAGCGGGATGCCGAGGCCCTCTTCGACCTGGTCGGCGACCTTGTGCATGGTGTTGGTGCAGAGCACGACGACGTCGGCACCGGCCGCTTCGAGGGCTTTGGCGGCGCGGTTCAGCTCGGCGCCGGCGTCGTCCCAGCGGCCGTCGGCCTGCATGCGCTCGATCTCGGCGAAGTCGACCGAGTAGAGCACGGTGCGCGCCGAGTGGAACCCGCCGAGGACGTCCTTCACCCGTTCGTTGACGAGCCGGTAGTACTGGGCGGAAGATTCCCAGCTCATCCCGCCGAGCAGCCCGATGACCTTCATAGTGACAGCATGCCCGAACTGCGCACGGCGTTCGCCGGGGTCTCGAACGTCCTGGTCACCGACGGCGGATCGGCCGTGCTGGTCGACGGCTTCTTCTCACGCCCGTCACCGCTGAAGCTGGCGACGCGGGTGGCCCCGGACCGCGACCGGATCGACGAGGCCCTGCGCCGGCTGGGCATCACGGCACTGGACGCCGTCCTGGTCGCGCACTCGCACGTCGACCACGCCCTGGACGCGCCGGTGGTCGCGAAGCTGACCGGCGCCACGCTGGCCGGGTCGGCCTCGACGCGCAAGATCCAGGAGGGCTACGACCTGGCGGCCGAGCCGTTCGAGGAGCTGGTGCCGGGTACGCCGGTGAAGTTCGGCGCGTTCACCGTGACGCCCGTCGACGCCCGCCACAGCGACGGCGACCGCGTGCCCGGCGAGATCACCGAGCCGGTCCGGCTGCCGGCGAAGACGAAGGCGTTCAAGACCGGGCGGTGCTACTCGTTCCACATCGCCCACGCGGCGGGCACCGTGCTGGTCCACGCGTCGGCGAACTTCGTGCCCGGCGCGCTCGACGGCTACGCGGCGGACGTCGTCTACCTCGGCATCGGCGCGGCGGGGAAGCAGACCGAGGACTGGCGAGAGGAGTACTGGCGGGAGACCGTCGGCGCGGTCGGCGCCCGGACCGTCCGGCCGGTGCACTGGGACGCCTTCTGGCGGCCGCTGAACAAGCCGCTCAAGCTCCTGCCGAAGGTCTTCGACGACCTGGGCACGACGATGGCCACGTTCGAGCGGCTGGCCGAGGCCGACGGGGTCGGCCTCGCCCTGCCCGAACTCTGGAAAGCGGAGTAGCTCAGGCCCAGAGCTGGCCGTCGAGCCGCTCCGCCGCTTCGTCCAGCGAACCGGCGTACGCACCCGTCGACAGGTACTTCCACCCGGCGTCGGCGACGACGAAAGCGACGTCGGCCGTCTCGCCGCGAGCCGCGGCCTTCTCGGCGACGGCCAGCGCCGCGTGCAGCACCGCGCCCGTCGAGATGCCCGCGAAGATGCCTTCGTGCTCCAGCAGCTCACGCGTGCGGCGGAGCGCGTCGTACGCGCCGACCGAGTACCGGCCGTTCAGGACGCTGGGGTCGTACAGCTCGGGCACGAACCCCTCGTCCAGGTTGCGCAGGCCGTACACCAGCTCGCCGTAGCGCGGCTCGGCCGCGATGATCTGGACGTCCGGCTTCGCCTCGTGCAGGTACCGCCCGCAGCCGACGAGCGTGCCGGTCGTGCCGAGGCCGCCGACGAAGTGCGTCAGCGTCGGCAGGTCCTTGAGCAGCTCCGGGCCGGTGCCGCGGTAGTGCGCGTCGGCGTTGGCCGGGTTGCCGTACTGGTAGAGCATCACCCATTCCGGGTTGGCCTCGGCCAGTTCCTTCGCCCGCCGGACGGCCTCGTTCGAGCCGCCCGCGGCGGGCGAGAAGACGATCCGCGCGCCGTAGGCCTGCAGCAGCTGCTTGCGCTCGGTCGAGGTGTTCTCCGGCATGACGCAGACCAGCCCGTAGCCCTTGAGCTTGGCGGCCATGGCCAGCGCGATGCCGGTGTTGCCCGACGTCGGCTCCAGGATCGTGGAGCCGCGCCGGAGCTTGCCCTCGCGCTCGGCGGCCTCGATCATGGCCAGCGCGGGGCGGTCCTTGATCGAGCCGGTCGGGTTGCGGTCCTCCAGCTTCGCCCAGAGGCGCACGTCGTGCGTCGGCGAGAGCCGGGGCAGCCCGACCAGCGGGGTGCCGCCGAGCGCGTCGAGCAGGGACTCGAAGCGAGCCATCGATCAGCCACCGGCCACGGCGGGCAGGATGGTCAGGGTGTCGCCGTCCTTGACCTCGGCCTCGAGCCCGCCGGCGAAGCGCACGTCCTCGTCGTTGACGTAGACGTTGATGAAGCGGTGCAGCTTCTCCTCCTTGACCAGGCGGCCCTTGATGCCGGCGTGGCGGGACTCGACGTCGTCGATGACCTCGAGCACGGTCGCGCCCTTCGCCTCGACGGACTTCTCGCCGCCGGTGTGGGTGCGCAGGATCGTCGGGATGGAGACGGTCACGGCCATGGGTTCTTACCTCCGGTGGTTTCCTAGACGCAGACGCACTCGGCGCGCGCTTTGTTCCGGTCGTCAGTCGATGATCTCGACCGGCTCCTCGGTGATCTCGGCGTCCACGATCCGGTACGACCGGAACTCGTGCACTTCGGGGTCGCGGGTGGAGACGAGCACGTAGTGCGCGCCGGGCTCGGCCGCGATGTTCGCGTCGGTCCGCGACGGGTACGCCTCGGTCGCGGTGTGCGAGTGGTAGATGACCACCGGCGCTTCGTCGTTCGCGTCCAGCTCGCGGTAGAGCTTCAGCAGGTCGGCGGAGTCGAATTCGTAGAACGTCGGCGAGCGGGCCGCGTTCAGCATGGGGATGAACCGCTCGGGCGAATCCGAGCCTTCGGGCCCGGCGATCACCCCGCACGCCTCGTCGGGGTGGTCACGGCGGGCGTGGGCGACGATCTCGTCGACGAGTTCACGGCGAATCCGGAGCACATCGACATCTTAGGTCGTGGACACAAGCGATCCATATCCTGAGATGCTGTGCTCAGGAGCACAGCGGCGACTCAGCCGAACGCCTCCGGCCACACGTCCCGGTAAGCCGGCACCCCGCCCGCGGTCGTCGCCGCCAGCAGGCCGTGCACCATCGCCCGGGCGAACACCCGCGCCGCCGCCGAGCACAGCGCGTCCAGCGCCACCGGGCGGGCCGCCGCGCCGAACGGGCCGCTCGCCTCCGGGAGCTCGCGCTCGCCCGTGGCCAGCGCGAACACCGTGTCGCCGTCGAACATCGTGTGGGCCGGGCGCACCGCGCGCGCCAGCCCGTCCTGGGCCGCGACCGCGATCCGCCGCGCCTCCGCCTTCGAAAGCGCCGCGTCGACCGCGACCACGCCGATCGTCGTGTTCAGGTCGGTCCGGCGAGACGGCAGCGAGGCGGCCCGTGAAGGCCACGTCACGCCGAAGTCGCCGTGGTCGGCCGCGTACGCCCGGCCGGTCGAGAGGTCGACGGCCTCGCCGGCCGCGTTGACCGCCGCCAGCGCCCCGACGGTGAACCCGTCGACGACCTCGCTCGCCGAGCCGATCCCGCCCTTCAGCGACCCCACGGCCGCTCCGGCGCCGGCCCCGACCGTTCCCTCGGCGAACGAAGGGGCGGCCGCGTCGCAGGCCGCGTACCCGAAGGACGCGTCCGGCCGGTTGCCCCACTCGCTGCGCGGCAGGTCGAACAGCACCGCCGCGGGCACGATCGGCACCACCTCGTGCGGCTGCGCGCCGACCGGGAAGCCCAGGTTCCGCTCCGACAGCCACCGCATCACGCCGTCAGCCGCGGCCAGGCCGTACGCCGACCCGCCCGACAGGCACACCGCGTTGACCCGCTGGACCAGGTTCTCCGGCTCGAGCAGGTTCGTCTCCCGCGTGCCGGGCGCGCCCCCGCGCTGGTCGACGGCCCCGACCGCGCCGCCGGGGACGAGCACCACCGTCGTCCCGGTGGCCCAGCCGTCACCAACGCGTTCGTGGTGCCCGACCAGCACGCCGGGGACGTCGGTGATCATCCCGTGAGCGCCTGGATCAGCGTCTCCTGCACCCAGGTCAGCCAGTGGTAGACGCCGAGGTGCGGCGCCCGCGGGTCGTCCTCGGGCAGCTCGTCGGGCATGTCCTCGGTGACGTCGAGCGCGGTGCCCAGCGCCAGCCGGACGTCGTTGAGCGCGCCCAGCCAGGCGTCGGCCTGCTCCTCGGTGAGCCGGACGTGGCCGCCGTCGCGGGGCAGCGTGTCGAGCACGATCTTCGCCACGCCGACCTTGATGTCCAGCAGCTCCGGCTCGTGCAGCGACCGCATCGCCGACGCCGAGTCGAGGTCCTCGCGGGTCGGGTTGTCCGGGTCGAGCTTGTGGAAGTCGGGGAGCAGCCGCGAGAGCACCGGGTCGTCCGGGGACTCGGTGGGCCCGGTCCGGATGCCGGTCAGCTCGGCGAGCTCGTCCTGCGGCGCCTCCTCGGCGCGCGCGGTGAGCATGTCTTCGAGCTGGCTGACCAGTCCGCGCAGGACGGCGGCCTCCTGCTGCTCGAACCCGGCGTGGATGACCGCGCCCTTGCGCCGCCAGCCGTTCACGACGTCTGCTCCATGGTGGCCCAGAGACCGGCCGCGTGGAGCTTCGCCACGTCCGTCTCCACCTTCTCCTTGCTGCCGGACGACACGATCGCCTTGCCCTTCTGGTGCACGTCGAGCATCAGCTTGGTGGCGTGGTCGCGGCTGTAGCCGAACAGCTTCTGGAAGACGTACGTCACGTACGACATCAGGTTCACCGGGTCGTTCCAGACCACGGTCCGCCAGGGGGTGTCCGACTCGGCTACTTCCGCACCGGCCGGCTCGACCTGCGTCTGTTCGGATGCGACAGGCGTGGACATGCACCCCATGGTGTCACGGGGGTCACGGGGTACGCCGCGCCAGGTCCGGCCATGTGGGTGAATAGGCTGACCCCATGGGTTCACCGGAGCCGGCCACGACCAGCACTGCGCTGCTCACCGACCACTACGAGCTGACCATGCTGGGCAGCGCGCTCGCCGACGCGACGGCGGACCGCCCCTGCGTGTTCGAGGTGTTCGCCCGGCGCCTGCCGGACGGGCGCCGCTACGGCGTCGTCGCGGGCACCGCGCGCGTGCTCGACGCCATCGCGGACTTCCGCTTCACCGACGCCGAACTGGCGCAGCTGGAGGCGACCGCGGTCGTCGACGACGCGACGCTGTCCTGGCTCGCCGACTACGAGTTCTCGGGTGACCTCGACGGGTACGCCGAGGGCGAGCTGTACTTCCCCGGCTCGCCGATCCTGACCGTCACCGGCTCGTTCGCCGAGTGCGTGCTGCTGGAGACGCTGGTGCTGTCGATCCTCAACCACGACAGCGCGATCGCGTCGGCGGCGGCCCGGATGTCCGGCGCCGCGCACGGCCGCCCGATCATCGAGATGGGCGGCCGCCGGACGCACGAGTACGCGGCGGTCGCGGCCGCGCGCGCCGCCTACCTGGCCGGCTTCGCGACGACGTCCAACCTCGAAGCGGGCCGCCGCTACGGCATCCCGACGCGGGGCACCGTCGCGCACGCCTTCATGCTGCTGCACGACAGCGAGGAGGCGGCCTTCCGCGCGCAGGTCGAGAAGATGGGCGCGGACACGACGCTGCTGGTCGACACCTACGACATCACCGCCGGCATCGAGACGGCGGTCCGCGTCGCCGGGCCGGAGCTCGGCGCGATCCGGATCGACTCCGGCGACGTCGGCCCGCTCGCCCGCCGGGCCCGCGAGCAGCTGGACTCCCTCGGCGCGAAGGACACCCGGATCGTCGTCTCCGGTGACCTCGACGAACACGCCATCGCGGCGCTGCGCGCCGAGCCGGTGGACGCGTACGGCGTCGGCACCTCGGTGGTCACCGGGTCCGGCGCGCCGACCGCCGGCATGGTCTACAAGCTGGTCGAGGTGGACGGCAAGCCGGTCGCCAAGCGCAGTGCCCACAAGGAGTCGCGCGGCGGCCGGAAGTCCGCGCTGCGGCGCCACCGCGGCACCGGCACGGCGGTCGAGGAGGTCGTCTGGACCACGGCGGGCACGGCGCCCGCCGCGGAGCCCAACGACCGGCCGCTACAGCTGCCGCTGATCCGTGCTGGCCGTCCGGTGCCGGATCTGCCTACGCTCGACGACGCCAGGCAACGGCTGCGCCGCGGCCTGGTCAGCCTGCCGTGGGAGGGCCTGAAGCTCTCGCACGGCGAGCCCGCAATCCCGACGCTGTTTCTCTGAAGGAGCCCGACCATGGGGACCGCGCTGATCGTGGTGGACGTGCAGAACGACTTCTGCGAGGGGGGTTCGCTCGGCCTGCCGGGCGGAGCCGCCGCGGCCGCCGGCATCTCGAAGCAGGCCGCCGAGGGCGGGTACAGCCACGTCGTGGCCACCCGGGACAACCACATCGACCCGGGCGACCACTTCAGCGAGACGCCCGACTTCAAGGACAGCTGGCCGGTGCACTGCGTCGCCGGCACGCCGGGGGCGTCGTTCCACGCCGCGCTCGACGTCGTCCCGATCGGCGAGGTGTTCTCGAAGGGCGAGTACAGCGCCGCGTACTCGGGCTTCGAGGGCGCGGCCCGCGACGGGAAGTCGCTGGAGGCCTGGCTGCGCGAGCACGACGTCACCGACGTCGACGTCGTCGGCATCGCGACGGACTTCTGCGTCCGCGCGACGGCGCTCGACGCGGCGAAGGCGGGCTTCGGCGTGCGGGTGCTGCTGGACCTGACGGTCGGCGGCTCGCAGCCGACGGTCGACGCGACGTTGAAGGACTTCGACGAAGCCGGCGTCTCCTACACGGGCACCGCCGCCGTGCCGCCGGCTTCGTGAAGGACCTGCGGGCCGCGCTGGCGGAACACCGGCTCGTCGCGATCCTGCGCGCCTCGGACGCGTCGCGGTTCGCCGACGCGGCGATGGTGCTGCACGCGGCGGGCGTCCGCCTGCTCGAAGCGACCCTGACGACGCCGGGCGCGCCGGCGGCGATCACCGCGCTGCGCCTGGCCCTCGGCGAGGACGCGCTGATCGGCGCGGGCAGCGTCCGCGAACCGTCCGATGTGGACATCGCGGTCGACGCCGGCGCCGCGTACCTGATCACCCCGACGGTCAACCCGGCGGTGCTGGAGCGCGCGGCGGAGCTGGACACGCCGGTGGTCTGCGGCGCGCTGACGCCGACCGAGATCGACCAGGCCTGGCGCCTCGGCGCGGCCGCGGTGAAGGTGTTCCCGATCGCGGCCGTCGGCGGCGTCGCGTACCTGCGCGCGGTCCGCGCCCCGCTGCCGGACGTCCCGCTGGTCCCGACCGGCGGCGTCCACCTGGCCGACGTCGAGGCCTACCTGCGCTCGGGCGCGATCGCGATCGCGGCGGCGACCCCGCTGCTGGGGGACGCCCTGTCCGCCGGCGGCAGCCTCCCGGACCTGGCCACCCGCGCGGGCGAGTTCGTCGCGGCCGCCGCCCGCTTCACCACGCCCTGAGGCGCCACTTTCCCTATGAAAGCTGCGCTTTGCGGCGCAAAGCGGCACTTTCATAGGGAAAGTTCCGCCGTCACTTCTTGCCGAACGGGGCGCAGGCGGCCGTGCCCAGGTAGATGTCCCCGCTCGCCGGGCCGCCCTGCGGGAACAGCCGGATGTGCACCGCGTGCGTCACCAGGCTGCCGTCCGGCGGCTGCGGCGTCACGGTCTCGTTGAGCACCACCGTCGCCAGCGCGGTCCCCGCGGCACCGCCGGGGATGACGATCCGGTGGTTCGGCGGGATCTGCTCGGGCACGGTGATCCCCTGCACGGCGCCGATCGACACCTCGCCGCCGCTGCCGTTCTCGCTCGTCGCGCACTTCGCCGAGAAGGTGCGCACGGTGATCACCGGGCCGCCGTAGCGCTTGAGCACGGTGGCCGAGAACCGGTGCCCCGACGCCTGCGCGACCGCGACGGCCCCCGAGCGCCCGCAGCCGGACTCGCCCATCCCGAACGCGGCGACGTCGCCCGTCGCACCACCCTGCGTCTGCGCGCTGTACGGCCCGTCGGCGGTGCATTTCGCCAGCTCGCCGGTGACGACGTGCTCGTTGTCGATCGTCACGTCCAGCGATCCCGAAGACGCCCATCCGGTGGACGTCCCGGGGGCCGCGGCGGCCAGGAGCGGCACGCTCAACGTCGTCACGGCCAGCAACCGGAATGTCCTCTTCCTGGCGTTTCGCATGCACCGGCCTCCTCGGTTTCGTGACAGGTCGTAGTTACCCACTACGTCATCGGCAGCCCGGCCGCCGTCCCTGATCGGGTCCACCCGGACGAGTGGCCGGTGAGGAACGCAACTTCGCGGGTTTTGCGGCGGTAACGAGCGTTAACCTCGATCGACTTTGCTCACCCAGGGAGGTTTCGTGTCTTCGCTGTCCTTCGCCGGCAAGCGGCCCGTGCTGGCCGACCTCGTCCCCGGCTCGCTCGTCCGGGACATCGCGCTGGTCGCCGGCGGTGCCGTGCTCACCGGCGCCGCCGCGCAGCTGACCATCCCGGTGCCGGGCAGCCCGGTGCCGATGACCGGCCAGACGTTCGCCGCGCTGCTCGTCGGCGCGTCGCTCGGCATGTCGCGCGGTGCCGCGTCGATGCTGGTGTACCTGCTCGTCGGCGCCGTGGGCGTGCCGTGGTTCCAGCACGGCACCGCGGGCCTGTCCGGCGCGAGCGCCGGCTACATCGTGGGCTTCGTCTTCGCCGGCGCGCTCGTGGGCGCCCTCGCCGGCCGCGGCGGCGACCGGACGGCGGTGCGCACCGCGGGCACCATGGTGCTCGGCAACCTCGTGATCTACGCGTTCGGCGTGCCGTGGCTGATGGCGTCGACCGGCTTCGACCTCTCGACGGCGTTCGCCAAGGGCGTCACGCCGTTCCTGGTCGGCGACGCGATCAAGATCGTCGTGGCGGCGGGTCTGCTGCCGCTCACCTGGAAGCTCGTCTCGGGCCGCGAGCAGGACTGACGCCGTCGGTGATCCGGCGCGAACGGCCCGTTCGCGACGGATCACCGATCCTGTCGGTCCCGGCGGCTAATGTGTGTCGCTGTGCCCGCTCGAACTGATTTCCCCGGCGTCCTCGAACTCCTCACCCACGCGGTGGAGTCCGTCGGGGGTGCCGAGCGCCCAGGGCAGGTCGAAATGGCGGACGCCGTCGGCCGCGCGATCCGCACCGGCGAGCACCTGGCCGTGCAGGCGGGCACCGGCACCGGCAAGTCGCTGGCGTACCTCGTGCCCGCGATCCGCCACGCCGTCCAGAAGGAAGCCACGGTCGTCGTGTCCACGGCGACGATCGCGCTGCAGCGCCAGCTGGTCGACCGCGACCTGCCACGCCTGGCGAAGGCGCTGAAGAAGCCGCTGGGCCGCGAACCGACCTTCGCCATCCTCAAGGGCCGCCGCAACTACATGTGCCTGCACCGGCTGGATTCCGGCGCGCCGGACGAGCCGGAGGACGCGCAGCTCTTCGACCCGTTCGCGGTGTCGAGGCTGGGCAAGGAGGTCACGCGGCTGCGGGAGTGGGCGTCGGACACCGAAACCGGCGACCGCGACGAGCTCGTCCCCGGCGTCACGGACCAGGCGTGGCGCCAGGTTTCCGTGACGGCGAAGGAATGTCTCGGCGCTTCGCGCTGCCCGATCGGCACGGACTGCTTCGCCGAGAAGGCCCGCGCCGAGGCCGGCCGCGCCGACGTCATCGTCACCAACCACGCGCTGCTGGCGATCGACGCCCTGCAGGGCTACCAGGTGCTGCCGGACCACGACGTGGTGATCATCGACGAGGCCCACGAACTGGTCGACCGCGTCACCTCGGTCGCCACCGGCGAGCTGACCAGCGCGATGTGCGCGTCGGCCGCCCGCCGCTGCGGCAAGCTCATCGACGCCGACGTCGCCGACGGCCTCCTGGAGGCCGGTGACGGGCTGGCCCTGATCATCGACGACCTGCCCGCGGGCCGGATGGACGAGCTGCCGCAGCCGCTGAAGGGCGCGATCCCGGCGATCCGCGACGCCGCGCACCGGTGCATCACGGCGCTGGGCTCGGATCGCAAGGAGGACGTCGAGGGCGCGACCGCGCGCAAGCTGGCGCGCTCGCTGCTCGACGAGGTGCACGACACCGCCGTCCGGCTGCTGGAGGCGTTCGACGACGACCAGGCGCACCAGCGCGACGTCGTCTGGCTGTCCGGCGACAAGTTCTCGTCGAACCCGCGCCCGCCGGCGTTGAAGGTGGCGCCGCTCGGCGTCGCCGGCCTGCTGCGCGAGCGCGTGTTCAACCAGCACACGACGATCCTGACCTCGGCGACGCTCACCCTCGGCGGCACGTTCGACACCATGGCGCGCCAATGGGGTCTCCCGCCGGCCGCGGCGCGCGTCGAGCAGGCACCCGGAGCCGCGACGGAGAAGGAAGCGCCGTCGGACGCCGGCACCGGCCCCAAGTGGCTCGGGCTGGACGTCGGCTCGCCGTTCGACCACAAGCGCAACGGCATCCTCTACCTGGCCAAGCACCTGCCGCCGCCGGGCCGCGACGGGCTTGCGTCGTCCACAATGGACGAACTGGCCGAGCTGATCGAGGCCGCGGGCGGGCGCACGCTGGGCTTGTTCTCGTCGATGCGGGCGGCCAAGCAGGCCACCGAGGAGATGCGCGGACGGCTCGACTTCCCGATCCTCTGCCAGGGCGAGGATTCGACGTCGCTGCTGGTCCAGAAGTTCTCCGAGGACGTCCGCACGTGCCTGTTCGGCACGCTCAGCCTGTGGCAGGGCGTGGACGTGCCGGGGCCGTCGCTGCAGCTCGTGGTGGTCGACCGGATCCCGTTCCCGCGCCCGGACGACCCGGTGTCATCGGCCCGCCAGCGCGCTGTGGAAGCCCGCGGCGGCAACGGGTTCCTCACCGTCGCGGCCACGCACGCGGCGCTGCTGCTGGCACAGGGCACCGGGCGGCTGCACCGTTCGGTCACCGACCGCGGGGTGGTCGCGGTGCTGGATTCGCGGCTGGCGAACGCCCGCTACGGCGGATTCCTCCGTGCGTCGCTGCCGCCGTTCTGGCCGACGATGGACCCGAAGGTGGTGCGCGAAGCGCTGCGCCGGCTCGACGCAGCCGCGCCCGCGTGACGCGGTCCACAGCACCGACCGGTACGGTGAAGCAACCGAAGCAATAAAGGGAGCACCGGTTGACCCAGGATTCGTCCAGCGCACAGTCCCGGACCGTCAGTGTCGACGACACCGGCGTGCGGCGGCGCCTCGCGGACGGCAGCGAAGAAGCTGTCACGTGGGCCGGCCTGTCGTCGGTGATGGTCCGGGTGATCCCCGACGGCCCGTGGAACGAAGACGTGTTCTTCATGCTGGTGGGCACCGACGGCAAGGGCACCGCGGTCCCGAGCGGCGACCCGGCGGCCGACGCGCTCATCGAGCGCCTGCAGTCCTTGCCGGGCTTCGACAACGAGAAGTTCATCGAGGCCATGACGACCGACGCCGACCAGGCTTACGTCGTCTGGGAATCCGCGCAGAACTAGGCGCCCGGGAACTCCTCCGTCACCGGAATCCCCTTCTTGAGCGTCCGGCTCACCGTGCACAGCCGCTCGATCGCGCGGTCCACGGCGCCGGCCAGCGCTTCCCGCTGATCCGCCGCCAATGTCGACACGTCGACGTCGAAAGCGACGTGCACGGCGTCCAGTTCCGAAGCCCCTTCACGCCGATCCGCGGTGACGGTGACGCGGAACTTCGAGTCCTCGCCGACCCGTCGCGTGATCAGCTCTTCGGCGGTCACCGCGCTGCAGCCCGCGGCCGCGATCTGCAGCAGTTCGGCGGGCGAGAAAGCCCCTTCGGCGCCCGCGCGGCCCAGCCGGACCTCCGCGCCCCGATCATTGCGCCCCACGAACGCGTGCTGCCCGTCGCGTTGAACTTCGAGTCCCATGCCCGCTCCAACCGGCTCAGGGAGCCGCTTGTTCCGGCGCCCACTGGGCGAGAACCGTGATGGTGCCCGGATCGACCTCGGTGAACCCGGCGTCCCGCACGGCGATGACGCGGTCCCGCCGCCACGCGCCCTCGGGGTCGTCGCCGGGGTGCAGTTCCTTCCACTGCACGGGGCTCGCGGTGCGCACGGCGGTCCGGTAGCCGCGCGCGGCCCAGCCGGCGAGCGCGGCGTCGTCGAGCAGCGCGGCGAGGATCATCGTCGCGTGGCCGACCTGTGCCGAAGCCTTGCCGACGGTCATCGGCACGTGCGGGTTGAGCAGCAGCAACGGCACCCCGTCCGGGATCGGCCCCGGCTCGTCCGGCGGCAGTTCGCTGCCCGAGATCTGCAGCCGCGCGACTTCCTTGGGCGTCTCGGTGATCAGGCCCGGGACGAGGGCTCGCGCTTCGGCGCCGTCGACCTCGACGGTGACGCCCGGCAGGTCCTGCACCGCGGCCCAGTGCGCGCCCCGGGCCCGCCGCGCGACCTTCCGGATCCGGTTGTCGAGCCACGCGTGCATCGGCTCCGCCCACTCGCCGCCCGGCTGGGCGCGCTCGTCGAGGCACACGGCCAGCGCGGCCGCCGCCGCGGCTTCCAGCAACGGCGTGCGGCCCGGCGGCTCGGCGCGTTCGATGCGCAGGATCACCGGCATCGCGCGGACTTCTTCCGGGACCTCGTCGGAGGTGTCCGACGTGTCTTCGGGCGGAAGCCCCAGCCAGAAGGCGTAGCGGGCGCCAAGGGGGTCGAGAACGCTGCTCACGGACGCATCAGCTCGAGCCCGTCGGCGGCGTCGGCCGCTTCGACCTCGCCGCGGGTCAGCCCGAGCACGAACAGCACCGCGTCGAGGTACGGGTGCGACAGCGCCGTGTCGGCCACCTCGCGCAGCGCGGGCTTGGCGTTGAACGCGACGCCCATGCCCGCGGCCGACAGCATGTCGATGTCGTTGGCGCCGTCCCCGACCGCCACGCACTGCTCCAGCGGGATGTCGTACTCGCCGGCGACGCGGCGAAGCACCTTCGCCTTGCCCGCCCGGTCGACGACCTCGCCGATGACCTTCCCGGTGAGCTTGCCGTCCACGATCTCGAGCTCGTTCGCCGCCGCGAAGTCGAGGCCCAGCTCTTCCACCAGACCCCCGATGACCTGGGTGAACCCGCCGGACACGACGCCGGTCTTGAACCCCATCCGCTTGAGCGTGCGGATCGTGGTGCGGGCGCCCGGGGTCAGCTCGATCGACGCGGCGACCTCGTCGATGGCCGTCGCCGGCAGGCCCTCCAGCAACGCGACCCGCCGTTCCAGCGACTCGCTGAAGTTGAGCTCGCCGCGCATGGCCGCTTCGGTGATCTCGCGGATCTCCGGCTCGACCCCGGCGTGCGCGCCCAGCATCTCGATGACCTCGCCCTGGATGAGCGTCGAGTCGACGTCGAAGACGACCAGCCGCTTGGCCCGGCGCGTGATCCCGGCGCGCTCCACGGCGATGTCGACCCCCGCCTCGACGGCGGCGTCGGCGAGCTCCGAGCGCAGCGCGGTGTCGGCTTCCGGGGTGTCCCGGTCGACCGAGACGTACAGCTCCAGCCCGGTCACGGGGTAGTCGGCGACGCTGCGGATCGCGTCGATGTTGGCGCCGAGCGAGGCCAGCCGGCGCGCGACCTCGGAGAAGCCCCGCGCGGTGACCGGGCGGCCGAGCACCACCAGCACGTGGGTGGAGTCGCGGCGGCCCAGCGCGAACGGGTCGTCCCCGATCGCCGACCCGATCTTGACGTCGACCTGCATGCCGACGGACGCCATCGCCTGCTCGACCGTCTCCTGCAGGCCCTCGGGGTCGCGGTAGACCCCGGCGAGCACGCCGAGCACCAGCTGCCCGCGGATGACGACCTGCTCGACGTCGAGGACGTCGACGTCGTGCCGGGTCAGCACGGCGAACAGCACGGACGAGACACCCGGCTTGTCGGGGCCGGTCGTCGTGATCAGGACGGGGGTCTGGGTCACTGGTCATCCCTCGTTCGGCAACGCTGCACGGTCAGTCTGCCGGTCCGGGGTCGGACAAAAGTAGAGCGCGTGCCCGGCTTCACAAAAGCCGGGCACGCGCTCACTCGATCAGGTGCTTACTTGTCGCCCTGCTCGCTGGCGTTGTCCTTGGAGTGGTCTCCGGGGATCACCGCTTCGGTCAGCAGCTGCGACGGCGCCGCGTGGCTGTTGACCTTCTGCTTGCCGAAGAAGCCGATCTCGCCCTCGCTGTGGAGCCGCTCGATCATGTGCGGGTAGTGCAGCTCGAACGCCGGCCGCTCGGAGCGGATCCGGGGCAGCTCGGTGAAGTTGTGCCGCGGCGGCGGGCAGGAGGTCGCCCACTCGAGCGAGTTGCCGTAGCCCCACGGGTCGTCCACCGTGACGATCTCGCCGTACCGGTAGCTCTTGAAGACGTTCCAGATGAACGGCAGCGTCGAGGCACCGAGGATGTACGCGCCGATCGTGGAGATCGTGTTCAGCGTGGTGAAGCCGTCACTGGTCAGGTAGTCCGCGTACCGCCGCGGCATGCCCTCCGCGCCGAGCCAGTGCTGGACGAGGAACGTGCCGTGGAAGCCGATGAACGTGGTCCAGAAGTGCCACTTGCCGAGCTTTTCGTCCATCATCCGGCCGGTGATCTTCGGGAACCAGAAGTAGATGCCGGCGAAGGTGGCGAACACGATCGTGCCGTAGAGCACGTAGTGGAAGTGCGCGACGACGAAGTAGCTGTCCGACACGTGGAAGTCGATCGCCGGCGCGGCCAGCAGGATGCCGGTCAGGCCGCCGAAGAGGAACGTGACGATGAAGCCCATCGAGAAGATCATCGGCGTCTCGAAGGACAGCTGGCCCTTCCACATCGTGCCGATCCAGTTGAAGAACTTGATGCCGGTCGGGACGGCGATCAGGAACGTCATGAAGGAGAAGAACGGCAGCAGCACGGCGCCGGTGGCGTACATGTGGTGCGCCCACACCGCGACCGACAGCGCCGCGATGGCCAGCGTCGCCCAGACCAGGCTCTTGTAGCCGAACAGCGGCTTGCGGCTGAACACCGGGAAGATCTCCGACACGATCCCGAAGAACGGTAGCGCGACGATGTAGACCTCGGGATGGCCGAAGAACCAGAAGAGGTGCTGCCAGAGGATCACGCCGCCGTTTTCGGGGTCGAACACGTGCGCCCCGAGGTGCCGGTCCGCCAGCAGGCCCATCAGGGCCGCGGTCAGGATCGGGAAGGCGAGCAGGATCAGGATCGACGTCACCAGGATGTTCCAGGTGAAGATCGGCATCCGGTACATCGTCATGCCGGGCGCGCGCAGGCAGACCACGGTGGTGACCATGTTGACCGCGCCGAGGATGGTGCCGAGACCGGAGACCACCAGGCCGGAGATCCACAGGTCGGCGCCGACGCCCGGCGAGTGGATCGCGTCCGACAGCGGGGTGTAGGCGAACCAGCCGAAGTCGGCGGCGCCACCCGGCGTCAGGAAGCCCGACAGCACGATCAGGCCGCCGAAGAGGTACAGCCAGTACGAGAACGCGTTCAGCCGCGGGAACGCGACGTCGGGCGAGCCGATCTGCAGCGGGAGCACGAAGTTCGCGAAGCCGAAGAGGATCGGGGTCGCGTACAGCAGCAGCATCACCGTGCCGTGCATGGTGAACAGCTGGTTGTACTGCTCCTGCGAAAGGAACTGCTGCCCGGGCCGCGCCAGCTCGGTGCGGATCAGCATGGCCATCGCGCCGCCCGCCATGAAGAAGGCGAACGACGTGACCAGGTACATGATCCCGATCTGCTTGTGGTCCGTCGTGCGGAACAACCGCAGCAGGTACGAACCCTTGACCGACTCGCGCGCGGGGTACGGGCGCGTCGCGATCGGCTTGGGGGCTACGGCCGTCACTCCTGCCTCCAACACTTGAAACCTTGTGGTGGTCATCGTCCGGCCACCGGGGCTCGGGAACACCCGGTCCGGCGGCTTAGGGGGATCGTAGCCCTCGCTACCGACAGTCGCGCGCACCGGCTGGCAAGATCGGGCCGTGGCCGACGAACACACGCGGAACGCGGTCCGCGCGGCACTGGCCGCGACCACCCGGCTGGGCCTGCCGGAGCACGTTCCCGAAGTGCTCCACGAGCGCTCGAACGTGCTGGTGAGACTGGGTCCGGTGGTCGCGCGGGTGCCGGGGACGACGACGCTCGCCCGGCCGGAGCCGACGGCTTGGCTGGCCCGGGACGTCGCGGTCTCGCGGTTCCTCACGGACCGTGGTGTGCGCGTCGTCTCACCCACCACGGATCCCCCGGCCGGACCCCATTTCGCGGCCGGGCTGCCGGTCACGCTCTGGCACCACACCCCGCACGATCCGGGCCACCGGTACGCACCGGACACCGTCGCGCGGTCCCTCGCCGAGGTGCACTCGGCGTTGCGCGAGTACCCCGGCGAACTGCCCCGCCGCGGGCCCCTCGACGACCTGGAGCGCATCCTCGCGCGCCACGGCGACGCGATGGACGGCGCGGCACCCCGGCTGGCGGCCGAAGCCGCGCGGATCGCGGCCGCGCTGCCGGACACCGACGGCCGCCCGCTGCACGGCGACGCCCACCCCGGCAACCTGATCGCGACGCCCGGCGGCCCCTGCTGGCTGGACTTCGAGGACACCTGGCACGGGCCGCTCGCCTGGGACCTCGCCGTCCTGGCCCGCCAGGGCGGCCCCGAGTACCTGGCTGCCTACCCCGAGACGGTGTCCGCCGCGGACCTCGAGGTGTGCACGCGGTTGCGGGAACTGTTCGCCGTCGCCTGGCGCTACGTCATCGCGAAGCGGTTCCCGCACCGCCTGCCCGAAGCCCGTTCCGCGCTGGCTGCCTACTTCTCGTGAGTCGCGGGGTACCAGGACAGGATCGCTTCGACGACGCCCGCGGGGTCTTCCAGCGGCGTCAGGTGCCCGACGTCCGGGAGCACCACGAGCGTGGCGCCGTCGACGGCTTCGGCCATTTCGCTCGCCGCCTCGACCGGGGTGATCGGGTCCGCTTCACCCACGATGACCAGCGTCGGCACGTCCGATTCCCGCAGGAGTTGTCGCGAATCGGGCCGGGCACGCAGCGCCAGCGCCGTCCACGCGACGCCGGCGGGCGGCTGGGCTTCGATGATCCCGCGGACGTCCTCGACGAGCTCGGGCCGTGCGTTCCGGGTCGATTCCGCCAGCAGGTTCGGCAGGTTCGCCTCGGCCAGCCAGGGCTTGGTGCCCTCCCGGTCGACGCGGGCGGCGACGTCGAGCCTCGACTGCGCGGCCTCGGGCGTGTCGGGCGTGGCCTTGGTGTCGATGAGCACGAGCCCGCCGACCCGTTCCGGCGCCAGCCGCAGCACGGCCATCGCGAGGTAGCCGCCCATCGAGCAGCCACCGAGCACGACGCGGTCCAGCTCCAGCCGGTCGAGCAGGGCGACGACGTCCCGCGCGGCGTCGTCGAGACTGGGTTCGCGATCGGACTCCGGCAGCGGCGAGCGGCCGAGCCCGCGCTGGTCCGGGGTGATCACCCGAAGGTGTGAAGCGAGAGGCTCGCGCACCGCGTTCCACATGCGGGCGTCCAGCGGAAAGGCGTGGAGGAGGACCAGCGGCAGTTCGGTCATGCCGGCTATTTTGTCGGACCCCCGCGCTAGCTTCGCCGATGTGTTCACCGACATCGAAACCGACCGGCTCCTGCTGCGTCCGCTCCACGAGGCGGATCGCCAGGCGATGGTCGACATCCACACCGACCCGCGCACCAACCGCTTCCACCCGGATCCGCCCGACGTCCCGCGCGCGTCGGCGATGTTTTCGGAGTGGCTGGAGCACTGGGCCGACCACGGCTTCGGCTACCCCGCGGTCCTCGAACGCGGCGGCACCGAGGTGCTCGGCATGTGCGGCGTCCGGCTGCGGGAGTTCCACGGCGAGAAGGTGCTGAACCTCGGCTACCGCTTCCGGCCGTCGGCGTGGGGCAAGGGGTACGCGGTCGAGGCCGGCCAGGCGGTCCTCGAGTGGTGCGCTCGTGAACTGCCGACCGTGCCGGTGCTGGCGAGCGTGAGCATCGCGAACAAGCCGTCGCTGCGGGTGGCCGAGCGCCTCGGCTTCACGGAGTACACGGAGGAGATGTACGACGGCGCGATGTCGAGGCACTACCGGCGCTGAGCCGGACCGTTGTTTGACAACTCAAGAGTGAAGGATCACCGGCGCCGGGTCGGCCGCCGCCGGGCGCGCGCCTCCCAGCAGGCCCGGTGCCAGTGCCGCCGGTCGGCGACGGACCCGGTGTCATCGGCGGGCCAGACCACGAGGTGCGGCGTCCCGGGCCGGATCTCGTGGTCACAGCCGGGGCAGCGGTAGAACTTGGTGGCTTGCGACCCGGGCACGGTCCGCACGAGCCAGTCCCCATCGCTCCCGGCCTCGGCCCGAGCCCACCCGGTAGCGCCACCAAGCTCCCGTTCAGGCGACAAGCCACCGTCCGACCGGCGGCCGGGACGGTTCCGTCGAGGCACACCACCACGGTAACGGCCACCGGTTCAGGCGACGGCTTCCGGTCCACACCGGCTGGTCCGGCCCGCGCCACCTCCCCAGCCCGGTCGGCCCACGGGTCCAGCGCGGGCAACCACCTCCGGCCCACCCGTCCCGAGCCCGCCCCTGCCCACGATCAGCGCCATCCGGCCGCCACTGCCCACCCGCGAGGTTCCAAGGCTCCCGCGCGTTCCCGGGACGGCACATCACCCCGACCGGACCCGCGCGCACTGCCCCGCGCGGTCCCGGCCGAATCCGCCCCCGCCGGCCCACTCGCCCAGCCCGCCCGGCAGCACGCCACCCGGCCGACCACCCCGCGCGATCCCGGCCGAATCCGCCCCGCCGACCCACCCGCCCCGGCCCCGCCAGGCAGTAAGCCACCCGGCCGCCTGACCAGGGTCCGAAGCCACCCGGCCGACCACCCCGCGCCGCGAGGTTCCGCGCTCGCACCCCACCCCACGAGACCTCAAGCCGCCCGGTCCGCCACCCCGCCGCCGGCCCCCAGCCGGCGCACGATCCCCTCATGGCCGAGCCCCTCCCACCCGAGCCTCCCCAAGGTTCGCCCGGTCCGGCGGAAATCCTCCCCGCCGAGCACGGACATGATCGTGATCGCGGCGTCCACCACCGGCGTGGCCACCCCGGCGCACCGCGCGAGCGCCTGCAGCGGCACCAGCGTCGACCGGATGTCCTCCGTCAGGAACCGGTGGTCGAGGCTGGTCGGCGCGGCGATCGTCCGGTACGGCTCCACCGTCCGCAGCGCGTCCAGCAGCGTCGTGGCCGGGCAGCCGTAGTACCGGTCGAGCACCTCGGTCATCGGCATCAGCCGGGCCCCGTACGCCCGCGCGACCAGCGCGAACTCGGCCTCGGTCCGCTCCAGCAACGCGATCGTGCGCGCCGAGACGCCGTCGACGTAGAAGAGCAGCTCCTCCGCGCGGTCGATGGTCCCGAGGTTGGCGAGGGCGATCGGCACGTGCGCGACCGCGCCGAAGTCGTGCAGCCCGCGTTCCACCGGGTTGCGCGCGATCTCCAGCATCGGGAACCACTCGCGCAGCAGCCCGGCCCGCCGGGCGACGGCGGCCGGAGTGCTGCCGGAAATGAGGTTCCAGCCCTTCGCGCCCAGCACGGTCACCCCGTCGGTCCCGGCCGGCCGGGCGGCGAAGAGCGCGTCGGTCTCGACGACGTCGACGGCCGGCGCCCCGGCGGCAGCGAGCGCGTGCGCGAACTCGACGCTCCCGCACAGCTTGCTGGAGAACAGCACGACGACCTGGCCCGCGCGCAGGTGCGGCGCGAGGCGGGCGGCAACGTCCGGGTAGGCCGTGGTCACGGTGGCGATCAGCACGACGGCACGTGCACCGAGCCCCGCCGGGTCGGAAGTCACCTCCCGCAGCGGGAACCGGCCCTCGAGCACGCCGTGCGCGACGATCTCCCGGCAGCGCGCGATCCCCGCCACGGCGGCCAGTTCCCGCGTGTAGAGGTGCACGGGCAGTCCCCGCGCGGCGAGGTGCGCGGCCACGGCCCGTCCCTCGCCGCCCGCTCCGACGACCCCGATCCCGTCCAGCACGCTCATTCCGCCCACTCCCGTCAGTCCGGTACGCAGTGGACAGGTCGGCACCGGAAGGGGGAAAGTTCCCGCCGGGGCACGTTCCCGGAAAGGGGGACGCCTCAACCCTGGGCGAGCGCGAGCGGCACCAGCTGTTCGGCGGTGGTCAGCGAGCCGTGCTGCCCGACCAGCGAGCTCTCGACGGCTTCCGCGAGCCCGCGCACCATCCCGAACCGGTCCCGGGCCGCGGCGACGACGTCGCCGATGCGCGGCAGCACCCGGTCGCTGACCGTGTGCCCGAACCAGCCCTCGGCCACGGCTTCCTCGCGCGAGCGCACCCAGGCCCGCTCGCCGAGCACCGCCCGCCAGACCGCGAGGACGTCGGCGGCCGCGCCCGGCTCGGTGTAGACGTGCCGGGCCCGCACCTCGCCCCCGAACGTCCGCACGCCGGCCAGCAGCTCCGGGACGTCTTCGAGGTCGAGCTTGTCGTCGACGGTCACCATCCCGTGGTCGGCCACGACGGCGAGCAGCGCCCCGGCCGGCAGGTTGTCCACAATGGACTCGACGAGCCGGTCGACGTGCCGCAGCTGCATCCGCCAGGCGGTCGAGCCGGGCCCGTAGACGTGGCCCAGCAGGTCGAGTTCGTTGTGGTAGGAGTAGCAGAACGCCCGCCCGCCGAGCACGTCCACCGTCCGCGCGGCGAGGTCGCCCAGCGCGTGCACCCCGGCGTAGCGCGCTCCGCTCTGGGTGGCGCGGGTCAGCGCCGTGTCGGCGAACTTCCCCGCGGACACCACCGCGGCGTCGATCCCGGCCGCGGCGGCCCGCTCGAACGTCGTCGGCAGCGGCTGCACGTCGCGGGGCGGGAGGGCGCCGCGCAAGTCGCTGCCGTCCTCGTGGCTGCACCAGCGCAACGCGTTGAGCACGCCCGCGCCGGGCATTTCGAAGGTGTAGCCGACCATGCCGTGTTCGCCCGACGCGAGCCCGGTGCCGATCGCGGCCACCCCGGCGGCCGTCGTCGACGGGAAGCCGACGCGCAGCGACTCGCGGGCGAGCTCGGTCAGCACCGGGGCGTCCGCGGCGTGTTCGGCGAGCAGCTCCCAGCCGAGCCCGTCGACGAGCAGCACCCCGGCGCTGCGCACCTCCGGCAGGGCAAGGGTGTTCGCGCAGCCGGGCACCCCGAGCGCGGCGAGCAGGGACGGGACGACCTGGCCGAGGTGCGGGACGTCGGCGAGCGAAGGCGGCTGCACGCGCCCAGCTTCCCACTGCCGGGCGCGCGCGGCGGTCCGAGCGGCGAATCCCCGGTCCGGCGGCCGCCTTCCCTTCCGCCGGGCGGTCCGGCGATAATCGCGGCATGCCGACCTACGCCTACCGCTGCCGCGAGTGCACCGAGACGTTCGAGCTCCTGCGCCCGATGAGCGAATCCGGTGCGCCGGCGCCCTGCCCGGAGGGGCACTCCGACACCGTCAAGCTGCTCACCACGGTCGCCCTCACCGGGGCCGCGAGCGGTCCCGCGGCCCCGGCCGGCGGTGGCGGCTGCTGTGGTGGCGGCTGCTGCGGCTAGAGCGCCTTCAGCGCCTGTTCCAGGTCGGCCCACAGGTCCTCGACGTCCTCGAGGCCGACGGACATCCGGACCAGCTGGTCGGACACCCCGGCACCACGGCGGTCGCCCTCGTCGACGATCCGGTGGCTGATCGAACCGGGGTGCTGGATCAGCGTGTCGACGCTGCCGAGGCTGACGGCGGGCGTGATCAGCCGGACCGCGCCGATCAGGGCGTGCGGGTCGCCCTCGACCTCGAACGCCACCAGCGGCCCGCCGATCCGCGGGTAGTGGACGGCGCTCACGCCCGGGTGCCCGGCGAGCCGGGAAACCAGCGTCGACGCGGTCGCGGACGCGGCGTTCACGCGCAGCGGCAGCGTGGAAAGCCCGCGCAGCAACAGGTATCCGGCGAGCGGGTGCAGCACGCCGCCGGTGGCGAAGCGGATTTGCCGCAACCGCGCGGCTTCTTCGGCGTCGCACGCGACGATCCCGCCCATCACGTCGCCGTGGCCGCCGAGGAACTTCGTCGCGCTGTGCAGCACCATCCGGGCGCCGTGGCGGCCGGGACGCTGCAGCACGGGCGTGGCGAAGGTGTTGTCCACGGCCAGTGGCACGTCCCCGCAGGCCGCCGCCAGCTCGGCGATGTCCACCTCGGCCAGCGTCGGGTTCGCCGGCGTCTCGACGAACACCAGCCCGGTGTCCGGCCGGAGCGCGGCGGCGACGGCGTCCGGCGCGGCCCAAGTGACCTCGGTGCCGAGCAGCCCGGATTCGAGCAGGTGGTCACTGCAGCCGTACAGCGGGCGCACGGCGACGACGTGCCGTTTCCCTTGCGCCACCGCGGAAAGCAGGCAGGCCGAGACGGCGGCCATCCCGCTGGCGAACGCGACGCCGTGGTCGAAGCCTTCGAGTTCGGCGAGCGCCCGCTCGAACCGTTCGACGGTCGGGTTGCCGACCCGGCCGTAGATCGGCGGGCCGTCGAGCTCGCCGCCGGCGGCGAAGTCGTCGATCCGGGCGGCTTCGGCGGCGCTGTCGCGGGACGGGTAGGTCGTGGACAGGTCGAGCGGAGCGGCGTGCACGCCGAGGTCCGTGAGATCGTCACGGCCGGCGTGGACAGCTCGGGTTCGCAGCGCGGAAGTCATGCGAGCATGCTCGATCTTTCCCCGGATCGAGAGCAAGACTCTCGGATATCATTCGCCGATGTCCGATTCCGTCGAACTGAGTCCGGTCGACCTCCGGATTCTGCGTCTGCTGCAGAACGATGCCCGGATCACGAACAAGGACCTGGCGGCCGCCGTCGGCATCGCGCCCTCGACCTGCCTCGACCGCGTGGCCCGGCTGCGCGACACGGGCGTGATCACCGGCCAGCACGCCTCGGTCGACGCGGCCAAGCTGGGCCGTCCGCTGGAGGCCTTCCTGTTCGTCCAGGTCCGGCCGCACCGGCGGCCGCTGG